>DAOUKU010000001.1:0-50936 GCA_034420985.1 Anaerolineae bacterium
AGATAGGCGACCTCAGCCTCGTCTTCCGGCGTGATGGCGCATTTGGTCAAAGTGCGCTGGGCATAAAATGTAGCAAGTCGGTCGCGCAAGTCCGGCGTTGATTCGTCCTCGCAATAGTCGATCTCGTACTTCTTCAGCGAACTGATGACGCGATCGCGCGGGAACATGCTGCTGCCCTTGACGACCGTCGCCGGCGCCAAGCCGTTCACGCGCACCAAGGGCGCCAACTCGATGGCCATCTCTCTGACCAGGTGATTGGCGGCGGCTTTGCTGGTATCGTATGCCACGGATCCTTTTTTGGAGACGACGGCATTGACGCTGGTCGTCAATACGAGCGCCGCCGGCAAGCCCTGCGTTTGCCAAATCGGTTCCGCGCTGTCCGCGACGATATAGCCGCCGAGGACATTGACGTCAAAGGTGAAGCGCCACTTGTCGTCGGGGATATGACCGGTCTTGTCCGGGGCGAAGAAGACGCCAGCTGTGACGATGATGTCGTCGATGCCGCCATAAGCCAGCAAGACTTGATTCAAGAATGCGCGCACGCTTTCGTGCGTCGTGATATTGACCGGCAGGGCGATGGCTTGCCCGCAGTTGGATAGGCCGGAGCCAGCCACGCCGATACCGGCGCCGTATTTCTCTGTCAATTCCCTGGCTGTGGCTTGCGCTGCCTCGAGATTCAAGTCCGCGCAGACCACGTGCGCGCCTTCTTCAGCGACGCGTTTGGCTGCGGCTACGCCGATTCCGCTGCCCGCTCCCACGACGAGCACCACTTTGCGCTCCAGGGGGCGTTCGGGCGGCATGCGTTGCAGCTTGGCCTCTTCCAATGCCCAGTACTCGATGTCAAAGGCTTCTTGCCAGGGCAGGGCGACGTACTCGCCGACGGCTTCGGCGCCGCGCATGACGGCAATCGCGCAATTGTAGAACTCGGCGGTCACGCGCGATTCGCTTTTATTCTTGCCGTAGGCGATCATGCCGATACCCGGAATCAATATCACACGCGGATTGGCATCGCGGATGGCCGGGCTGTCCGGATGTTTGCATCCTTCGTAGTACGCAGTGTATTGCTCGCGATACTGCGCGACCCCATCGCTCAGTTTTTGCAACAGCGCCGCGCCGTCCTCGCGTTGTGGGTCCCAGTCCACGTAGAGCGGTTTGATCTTGGTGCGCAAGAAATGGTCCGGGCAAGATGTGCCCAAGTCGGCGAGGCGCCGCGCTTCCTTGCTGTTCACGAATGTGAGGATATCAGCATCGTGTTGAATCGTCGCGATGAAGCGGTCTTTCGTCGAAACCATTCTCCGCAGCTGGGGCAATATCTTGACCAGAACAGCATCGCGCTCGCCGGGAGGCAGCGACTCGAATTTGGCGCCGCCGAAGGTATCAGCGCCCATGTCGTTGCGACTAAGGTGGCGCGCGGCTTTTTCGATCAGCGTCAGCGACAGTTCATAAGTTTCTTTATCGTCGTCCGCCCAGTTGATAAGCCCGTGCCCGCCGAGGACGATGCCGACAATGCCGGGATTGGCAGCTATTGTCTCTTGCAATCGCAAACCCAAGTCAAAACCGGGGCGCTGCCAATCGACCCAGACAACTTCGTCTCCATAGATCTCGCGCGTTAGTTGCTCGCCGTTGCTGCAGGCGGCGATGGCGATAACCGCGTTGGGATGACTGTGATCAACATGGCGGTACGGTATGAAGGCGTGCAGGGGCGTGTCGATGGAACTGGCGCGAGGGTTCAGATTGAAGACACAGTGCGGATACATGCCTACCATCTCGTCCTCAATCGGCGTTTTGACGCCCTTCAACTCCGCCGCATGATAAACTCCCGGCAACTGCAATAGCTTGTCCATATAGAGCGAAGCGAAATTGGCGCGTTTTGCGGTCCGGAGATCGCCGCCCGAGCCCTTGACGAACATGACGTCGACTTGGTCGCCGGTCAAGGGGTCCACTTGCATAATCTTGCTGGAGGTATTGCCGCCGCCGGTGTTGGTTATGCGTTGGTCTTCACCGAGCAGATTTGAGCGATAGACCAGGCGATCTACGGCATCAAGCGAGTCGGCGCGCTTGTCGTCCCAAAGGTAATTCACGAATCGGTATTCATCGGGCTTGAAGAGTTGCATTGGACCACCTCTATTGCCTCGCTGCTTTTAGGAGCTCTGGTTAATCGCGTCTTTGTGTCGATAAGCAAAATAGTACCAGGTTAGTCATGAGAAAATTGATTGGAAATATATGCAAGAGTGGGCGAGCCACCGCTGCGCGTAGACACTGCAGGTCGCTCGCTCGTACAATTTTCGATTATTTTGTCAATTTCTTTCTTACGGCAGTTAATATCATTGCTTTCTCGGTGTTATTAGGTAGCACCAGGCAAGTAATGAGAATTTCGAGAACAATTTGTTTACAAGTTTCGGGCGACACAAGTGTCGCCCCTACAGTCGACTTGATCTCTGATTTTTCGCGATTAACCTGGTACTACTCAAGATCCGCGCGTCGTTCAAGCGCGTTGCGACAAGACAGTTTTTTCGTAGGCGCTGATCTCGTCCATAAAAGCCATGCCGACTGGCGCGTTCTGTGACAGGCAGTAATGATCCCAGACCGCGCCGAAAGGCAATCCTTTGAGTTCCTCCAGCAGCGCGAGCCGAGCGGTGAAGTTCCCATCGTTTTCGTAAGCGCGCAACAAATCGCGCGGCTCCAGGAGCGCCATCAACAAGGCGCGGCAGGCGTTGCGGGTACCGATGGCCCAGGCGCCAACCCGGTTGATGCTGGCATCAAAAAAGTCGAGCCCGATGTGGATGCGATCCAGGGCGTCGCAGCGGACGATCTCTTGCATGATCGCTTGCAGGTCGTCGGTCAGCGTGACAACGTGGTCGCTGTCCCAGCGCACGCCGCGGCTGACGTGCAGCAGGATCTCCGGCACGTAGAACAGAATAGAAGACAGTTTGTCGGCGATGGTTTCTGTGGGATGGAAGTGGCCGGCGTCGAGGCAGAGCAGTTTTTGTCGTGACGCGGCGTATCCGAGATAAAACTCGTGCGAGCCGACGACGTAGCTCTCGGAGCCCAAGCCAAAGAGCTTGCACTCGACGGCGTCCAGATTGTGCGCTGGATCGAGCTCTTTTTCGAAGATGGCATCAAGCGCGTCAATCAAGCGCTGCCGCGGGGCGAGTCGATCAGCGGGCTGGTCCTTGTAGCCATCGGGAATCCAGATGTTATTGACCGATGGCGTACCCAAGGCGGCGCCAAAAGAAGCGCTGATTTCGCGCGTGGCGATGCAATGGTCGATCCAGAATTGGCGGATGCTATCATCGGCGTGCGAAAGGGTGAAGCCGTCGTCAGCCAGGTCATGAGAAAACAGCGTCGGATTGAAATCCAAGCCGTGATTGTTGGCTTTCGCCCAATCGACCCAGGATTGGAAATGCTCCGGCTTCAGTTCGTCGCGCGGCACTTTGGTGGGACTATCGAGATAGGAGCCGTGCAGCGCAAGACGATGGTCGCCGGGTATCAAGCTGTAGGCTTTGTCAAGATCGCTCCGCAGTTCGTCGATATTGGTGGCCTTGCCAGGGTAATTGCCCGTGGCCATGATGCCGCCGCTGAGACCGCGGTCGGGGTCTTCGAATCCGCCTACGTCATCGCCTTGCCAGCAGTGCAGGCTGATGGGCACGGTCTTGAGCGTCTCGGTCGCCGCGGATACGTCGACGCCAAAGGCGGCGTAGCGCTCGCGCGCGATGTCGTAGGCCGAGTTGATCTGTTTGTCGCTGGGTTGAAAGCTCATGTTTCGTTCTTTCCTTCTGCTGGCGAGCCACCGCTGCGCGTAGACACCTGCTAGGAGGTCGCTCGCCCCTACACGAATTTATGCAGTCTAGCGCGCGCCGGCGGCTTGCAGGCAGGCTTGCATGTGACCGCGCGCTTCGGCGCCGATGGTGATGCATTGCTCGAGACTGTGCCCAAGCCTCTTGGTGCCGATCACTTCCAGATTCAGCGGGCCCGTGTAGCCATGCTCGTGGAGGACGCGAATGTAGCCGACCAGGTCGATATCGCCGCGGCCATTGGCTTGATCTTCCGGCGCGCCGGGTCCCTGTTGGCTTCCCTTGCAATCGCGAATGTGCACATGCTTGATGCGGTCGATGACCGCCGCGATCGCTTCGACCGGATTTTCGCCGGCGCGATGGATATGCGACGGATCCATATCGAGGCCGAAATTGGGCGAGGTGATATCCTTTAAGACTTTAAGACTGGTCGGCGTATTGTAGACATAATTGCCGACATGAGCCTTAACGCAAAGCATGACGCCATAATGCTCCGCTTGCTGCACCAGCGCGCCCAGCTCATCCAGCACTTGCTGATAGGTGGACTCATCGTCCGTTTTTCCGCCGGGACCGACGTTGATGATGGGGATGCCAGTCTCGACCGCCGCCTGCATCGCCCGCTCCATCAGGTCGGGATCGCGCGAGGATTGTTCCATCGCCAGCAGCTCGAGGTCGTATTCTTTGGACAGGCGCACAATCTCGGGCGCGCATTCCTGCCAACGCGACAAGACCAGATGCTGGCTCATGGCGTCGATGGCGGACATTTCAATGCCGTCGTAGCCGGCCATCTTCAGGTACTTGAAGGCGGTCTCCATGTCCCAACTGCCGAATAGAAGTGAATTTGCGCCAAGTTTCATGACTTTTTCCTTTTCCCGAATTCTTTCAAAGCTTCAATTGTCCAGATAAACAACCGACTCCGTCTCGAGCGACTCTATGGCCGCCGCCAGGACTTTCTGCGCCGCCAAGCCATCCGCGCCGCTGCCGTCAATGTCTTCGGGCGCGACGCCGTCTGTCACTTGCCGCAAGAAACAATGGATGCGCTCGCGGAAGGTGTTTTCGAAATTGTGGAAGCCGCCGAAGAGCGGATCGGTATAGACGGTCTTTTCCAGGTCGCCGGCCGGGTAAAACGTGAGTTCGCGCCACATATCGTCGAGCACGAAGCGTCCGCCGGTGCCGGCCACTTCGCAGCGCTCCATGGGATGGCCGCGTTCGATATCGTAGCTGCCGGTCAATGCGCCGACGGCGCCGTTGGCAAAACGGAAACTGAATTGCGCAGTCGACCAAATCTGACGACCGGGCGCCTTGGTGGCAAAGCAATGCACCGCTGATATATCTCCGCAGAAATAGCGCATGACATCGACGGTATGGGGGTGCAATGACTTGATATGGTAATAGGGCGAGGTCTCGGCCGGATTCATGATCCACATCGCCATATTGACAAAGAGCAGATGGCCGAGCCGTCCTTGGTCGAGCCAGGTTCGCGCCAGGCGCGCCGCGGGCGTGAAACGGTGGTTGAGGTTGATGCCATAGCAGAGGCCTATTTCTTTGGCTTTGGCGACCATCTCTTCGGCGGGCGCGATCTCGTTGGAGATTGGCTTTTCGCCCAAGACATGACAGCCGGCGGACAGCGCCAGCATGGTCGGTTCGTAGTGATCGCTGCTGTTCTCGAAGCCGCCCGTGGTGACGCTGACGACATCCGGCGCCAACTCCCGCAGCATCTTTTCCATGTCATAATAGGCGGGGGCGTGATATGCGCAGGAGGCTTGGTCGGCTCTTTCCTCAATCACGTCGCAAACCGCGACTAGCTCGGCCAGCGGGTCCTGCCGATAGAGCTTGGCGTGGCGGTTGCCGATGGGTCCCAAGCCGATGACAGCGACTCTCAGCGTCATTCAACGGCGCTCCTGGCGGGCGCGGCGGCGAATACGGTCGACGGAATCTCGTAGTTGTATTCGCGCATAGCCGGTTCGAAGAAATCGAAATAATTGATACCGTCATCGCGCTGCCAGCGATTAATCGTGTCCTTGCGCATGACGACGCGCGCCAGCGGTATGCCCAGGAAGTCTTCCAGTCGTTCCAGGGTTTCTTCCTGCTTTAATACGAAGTCCTCAAAACGGACTTCGATCCAGCGTTCGGGCTTGGGCGTCGACTTGACCAGATCGTATTGATACTTCCAGGAGATGGCGCGGCGCAGGCGCTCATTTTCTTGCGCTTCTCCCGGTTCTTCGGGGGGCGTGGGATACTGGATGCCGAAATCGCGCAGATCATCGGTCTTGTGCCGGCCGATGATGCAATCGCGCGGATTGCGAATCCAGAATATGTAGTGGATTTCCGGGTACATCCGCGCCAGCCAGGGGTAAACCAGGGTGGTTTCGGGAATCTTCCAGCCCTTGAACTCGCCGCCGTGTTTCAACACGGACGAGAGATATTCGCCCAAGAGACGCGTGAAGACCGGTGGAATATCCGCCGAATGCGCGCGGCTGAAATCCCAAGTCAGGTCGCCATTCCACTTGACATAGCGCGCGAAGACCCGGCAGGCGTCGTACATATGAAGTCCCGGGACCAGATCACCGGAAGGGTTGAGAGTCTGCCCCATGTAGACGCCGGATGAATAGAGCGTATGTGAAATCGTCCGCGTGCCGCTGTGACCGCGGCCGATGACCGTTATCACAGCGAAACCACCTGCTTGGTATCCCAGGACTCGATGGCCGCTTCAATGATGCGTTGGACGTGCAGCGCGTCGGCGCCTGAGGCGTCGATCTTGTCCGGCGCGACGCCGGCGAGATTTTGATCGATCCAATGGTTGATGCGGGTTTGGAAAGTCTCGCCGAAGTGGCTCATGCCGCCATAGTTCTCGTGACGCTCGAGCGAGCCCTCGAAGCGGGGATAATAGATGAGTTCTTCGCAGGCGTCTCTGAGGAAGAAGCGCCCGTCCGAGCCGAAGACGTCAAGCGTCTCCAACCCGTAGGAGCCGCCGCCCATGCTGGTGTGGCCCCAGTTGCCGTCGTAGCTGCCGCGCAGGTGGCCGATGATGCCGTTCTGGTAGAGCAGGTTCACTTGCACGTTGGACCAGATCTTGCGTCCTTCGCCCTTCTTGAAAATCGCGTGGACCTGGCTCACGTCCGAGCCCGCGAAATAGCGCATGACATCAAGGGAATGGGGGTGCAGCGCGCGCATGTGGAAGTGCGGCGATGTCTCGTTGGGGTTGTTGATCCACATCGTCATGTCGATCATATTGACTTCGCCCAGGCGGCCGCGCAGCATCCATTCTTTGGCCAGCGCGGCGGCGGGCGTGAAGCGGTGATTGAGGTTGATGCCGTAGCGCAGGTTGTTCTCACGGGCGAGCGCGACCATCTCCTCGGCTTCCGGGACGCGGTTTGAGATCGGCTTTTCGCCCAGGACCGGATAACCAGCACCTAAGAGTTGCATGGTCGGCGCGTAGTGGTCGCCGCCGTTTTCTGTGCCCGCGGTCGTGACGCTGGCGGCGTCAAATTCGACGCCGCTTTCGAGCAGCGCTTGCACGGAGTAAAAGCCCTGGCAAGCAAAATCCTCCGCTGCCTTGTCCGACCGCTCCTGAATAATGTCGCAGACGGCGACGACTTCCGCCTCCGGATGATTGGTGTAGCAGCGGCCGTGGTTGTTGCCGATGCCGCCCATGCCGACGATGGCTACGCGCAGAGTCATATTTGGGTCTCCTTTTCAAATGCGGGCGTTTCAGCGAAACGCCCCTACAATTTTCGCTTGACTCGGGCGACTTGATAGGTCACGCTACACGTATTCGCCCTTGCTATTCTTCTTTGCGCGATTCCGCTTGCAAGCGGATTGCCTCGTCCAGGTCGCCGATGTAGAGCGTCTCATAAGCCTGTTGCGACGTTTTGAATGCGCCGATGCCTTCCTTTCCATGCCAGTCGCCTTGCGTGAGCATGGGGTTGGTAAAGCCGGTTTCTGCTTCTCGCTTGGCGATCCAGGCTTCCATGCGGCCGCGCAGCGACTCCACGACATCGGGCCGCTCGTCAGCCAGATTGATGTTCTCTTCCGGATCCTCGACCAGGTTGTAAAGCTCGACAGGCGGCTTGGAATGGAAATCCGGCTCAAGGGCAATCATCAGTTTCCAGCCGGGCGTGCGCCAACCGTGCTTGCGCATCCAGGTGCATTCGCTGATGTAGAATTCGCTGTCAAAGGATGTGACTTCTCCGTCCACCATGGACATCAGGCTTTCGCCGTCGAAGCTGTGCCCATCGTCGGCGGCGTTTTCGGACAGTCCCGCCAGGTCGAGCAAGGTGGGCAGCAGATCCTTATGCTGGTTGTATCCCGCGATTCGCTGACCCTGCGGCACCCTTGACGGATAGCGGATGATCAGCGGCACATGCAAAACGTTGTCAAAAATGCCGTGGTGATCGAACCAAAGTTCATGATCGTAGAGTGTTTCGCCGTGGTCGCCATTGAGGGCGATAATCGTATTATCGAGGATGCCCATGCTATCCAGCGCTTCGAATAGCGATTGAATGCAGGCGTCCATATAGGCGATGGCGCCATCGTATTGCGCAATGACGTAATCTTTGTCCGTGATCCCTGGCGGCATCCAGGATTTGAAAAAGTCGCAGAAGGGCTTGAAACTCAGCACGGGGTCCATCGAACGATTGGAGGGATCGCATTCATCGCCGTGGTAAAACATGCGCTCGTAGGGTTCCGGCGGCAGGTAAGGCGCGTGCGGATCCATGTGGCGTAGCGTGACGAACCAGGGTTCGCCCTCGGCATTGAGCCGTTCCAATTCGGGTATCGTCACATCGTTGAGGTTCTGCGCCTTGGGGCTGCGTCCCGTCGCATAACTTCCCCAACCGGCAAATTCGATATAGTTGTCGAAGCCGCGGGAACTGGGATTGCCTTTGAAGCCAACAGAAGTTGTGTTATAGCCATATTGGCGGAAGATCTCAGCCGCTGTTGGCGCTTCGGGCCGCAACGGTCCCTGATGGCGTAGCGCGACGACTTGGGTGCCGAAGCAATCGAGCCCGGTGAGCATTGAGGCGTAGGCGGGCGTGGTCGGGATGTGGGGGCTGAAGGTGTTTTCAAAGAGGACGCCGGATTGCGCGAAGCGGTCGATGTGAGGGGTGGTGAGGCGGTCGTACCCGTAACAAGACATGTGGTCGGCGCGGATGGAATCAATGGCGATTAGCAGAATATTTGGTTTATCAGGCATAGGCTGCGCTCCTTCTATCGCGGGGAAGTCTACCATAGGCGCTTAGTCGACGCTACAGATTCGACAACAAGCCATTAAGTTAGCCATTTTGGACGGATATTGCAAGTTCTGGAAACCGGTTACTTGCAAAGTCTCGATTCTGCGTTACTATATGCCTGCGATTGTCCGTTTTGGGCAAGCCGGGGCGCGACGTGCGCGCTCCTGAGCATTCCGTTCCATTCAGTTAAGGAGTTTTACCTATGGCAAGGAAACTTGTACTGTTACTTTTGTTGGCGCTGCTCGTGGTGCCGACGCTTGTTGGCGTCGCCCAGGAGCCGCAAGGTCTGCCGGTCGAAGTACCCGGCGGGCGGGCGAATCTTTTTGTCTTCGACCAGATCTTCCGTTGGGGCTCTGTAGGCAACTTTAATGTTTGGCGCACCGGCGGCAATACCCCGCACCACCATGCGCTGATGCTGGAGACATTCTGGAACGGCGATCAGGAGACCGGCGAAAACATTAATGCGCTGGCAATTTCCGGTCCCGTGTACAATGAGGACTTCACCGAGATGACGGTCGACCTGCGCGAAGGCGTAATGTGGACCGATGGTGAAGAATTCAACGCCGATGATGTGGTCTACACCGTTGAGACGGTCAAAGCCAACCCGGGTCTGACCCAACAGGGCTGGCACGCGCAGCTGAACAAATTTGACGTCGGCGTCGAAAAGACCGGCGAATTCAGCGTTAAATTCACCACGCTGTCAAACCCGCGTTTGCACACTGTGTTTGAATCGCGCTGGGCGGGCCTTTACATGATGCCGAGTCACTACGTTTCCGAGGTGGAAGCGAACCTGGCTGATGGCGAGACCCTTGCTGATTGGCATTGGGAAGCCGAAGATGTCATCGTGCTGGGCAACTACCTGCCGATGCAGGTCGATCCCAACGGTTATTGGGAGCTGTTCAAACGCCGCGATGATCCGGAAAATTCGGTAGCCGGCATCATCACCGGTGGTTCTGGCGCGCCTTACGTCATGAGCATCTTTTACGGCAACGAGAACATCAAGAAGGCGATCGCGATGTCTCGCGGCGAGCTGGATGTCTACTTCGATGTCGACATCGAGTCCTTCGAGACGACGCTGGATACCACGCCGACCGCGCGTAGCTGGTACAAGGACTTCCCCTGGGCTTTCCCCAATGAGTACAGCACGCGTCAATTGGCCTTCAACTACGAAGGCGATCCCCTGTTGCAAAACAAGGACGTCCGCTGGGCTTTGGCGCTGGCCATCAACAACGTTGAGCTGGCGGGCGATTATATCGGCGGGCTCGCCAAGGTTACCACCTTTGCTGTTCCGCCGACCTCGACCATGGTGGGGGTATATCATGAGGCGCTGGAACCCTGGCTCAACGAGTTGCAGATTGATCTGGGCGATGGCGAGATGTTCTCCGTTTATGACCCGACCGTTCCCGATCAGCTGAACGAATGGGCGATGGCGCAGGGTCATGAAGTGCCAGGAACGCCAGCCGAGATATTCGGCACCGGATGGTGGAAGTTCGCGCCCGACGCGGCCGAGAAGCTGCTGATAAAAGCCGGCTTGAGCCGCGATGGCGGTGGCAACTGGCTGACGCCCGATGGCGAAATCTGGACCCTCGACCTGCAGTCCGACCCGAGCGAGAACGACGCCTACCGCATGGGACAGGCGGCTGCCGATATGTGGCAGGACTTCGGCATTGACGTCAACTTCATCACGCTTGATCGCGGCGCCTGGTCGCAGAACCACTACGTTGGCGCTTTCGAGGTCAGCACACCCTGGCAGTCCTTTGCGCTGCCGGCCGGCGACTTCTGGCCGCGCATCAACGGCATGCATTCGAACTTCTATGCTCCAGCCGGCGAAGACTACCGTCCCTTGGGCGGCAATGGCGTGCGGCGCCTGGTGGATCCCAAGATTGATGAATTGCTCGATGCGATGGAAGGGGTAGATCCGGTTGGACAAGCCGATCAAAATATCGCCTTGAACATTGAGTTCATCAAACATTGGGTCGAGAACATGCTCGACATCACCTGCATCGCCTTCAAGAAGCTGGTAACTTGGGACGAGAAGTACTGGACTGGATTCCCGACCGCTGAGAATCCGTTTGCTATGCCATTGTACTGGTTCCAGGGCGGCAAGTACGCCATCCAGGGCTTGACTTCGACGTCGTAACTTGAGTTAGTGTGCGGGCGACTCACAGGGTCGCCCCTACGGTTTTAATACCGGCGAACCGAGTTTTTGCAAGTGTGTACGGGCGAGCCGCCGGCTCGCCCCTACACCTTCGATATTAGGGACACTTGATGAATCTGCTGCGCACCTACATTTTGCCACGCATCCTCCAATGGGCACTTGTCATCTTTGTCGGCATCTCAGCCACGTTTCTCATTCCGCGCTTATCGCCGATTAATCCAGTTGATGAAATGATCGGGCGCATGACCGCGTTTGCGTCAATCGACCCCCATGCGGTTGTCAGTATGCGCGAATCGGCAACGGCGCTCTTTGGCCTAGAAGGTACATTGCTTGAGCAGTATGGCCGGTTTTGGGCGCGTCTGCTTACAGGGGATCTTGGCGTATCTTTTGGCAATTTCCCTCGCCCGGTCTCGGATATCATCGCTGCTGGCTTGCCCTGGACGATTGGTCTATTGAGCATAGCCATCTTGATTTCCTGGGTTTCGGGCGTATTTCTAGGCGCGCTAGCAGGCTACTTCCATGACCAGCGTTGGGCGCAAGTCCTCGAGCGCGTCGTTGTTGTTGTCTATCCCATTCCCTACCTTATCATCGCGTTTGTCCTCATTTTTGTATTCGCCTGGTGGCTGAAGTGGTTCCCGCTGGTGGGCGGTTCGCGCGGGCAGCCGGCGCTCACCTGGGACTATATCAGTACGCTGCTCTATTTTGGCTTTCTGCCTGCGCTTTCGATCGTCATTGGCTCCACCGCCTTCCGCTTCATCATGGCGAAGTCCTTGACGACGACCGAGATCGCCAGCGATTATGTGCAATACGCCGAATTGGCGGCCGTGCCCAAGCGCAAGATCATTCTGTTCTATGTCGCGCGCAACACCATGCTGCCGCAAGTGACGGATTTGGCGCTTTCGCTCGGCGCGCTTTTTGAAGGCGCGCTGATCACCGAGGTCTTATTCGCTTATCCGGGCTTGGGTTTCGTGCTTTACAACGCGATCTACAACGCCGACTACAACATCATCATGGGTATCACGCTCTTGTCGATCGCCGGCATCGCTACCGCGTCGCTGCTCATTGATTTGCTCTATCCGATCTTCGATCCACGCGTGCGCTTGAGATAGGGATTCGCCGTGCTAACCACGATTCGCGATTTATTCCGATTCAGCCCGTCATTTCGCTTCGGCTCGTTGATTCTATTGGTCGTTGCCGCCTTTGTGATCTTGTCGGTCTTTTCCCCCTATGAGGAAGACAGGCTGCGCCGCAAGGTGAAGCGGAACCAAGCGCCATCGGCCGATTTCGTATTCGGCACGACATCACAGGGGCAAGACGTCTTCTGGGCGCTGACTTTCGCCATACGCAATACGCTCATTATTTCCAGCATCGCGGTCTTGATCGGTCGTGGCATCGGCGTGACGCTCGGCATGATTTCCGGCTATTTGGGCGGGGTTTTCGACCGCATGGCGCAGTCCATCGTCGAGAGTGTGATCGTCGTACCGCGATTACCTTTGCTCATATTGATCGGTTCCATCCTGCGCGGCAGCCTGACGATGTTTACGCTGGGCATTCTCATCGGAATACTCGATTGGGCGTATCCCTCAAAACGCTATCGCGCGCAGGTCTTGAGCTTGCGCGAGCGCGATTTCACGCATACGGCCGTGTTCAGCGGCATGGGCACCCTCAAGATTGTGATTCGCGAGCACCTGCCCTTCATCATTCCCTTCCTACTGGCGGATGTCATCAGCGGCTTTCTCTTCTCAATTGGCATTGAGGTGACGCTGTCTTATCTCGGCTTGGCCAATCTTGACAGTCCAACCATCGGCACCATGATTTATTGGGGCAATTACTACCAGTCGATTCCCGCGGGCAGGCCCTGGGTGATGGTCGTGCCGATGGTCACCGCGATTCTTATGGTGCTGGGCTTCTACTTAATGTCAGTCGGCTTGGGCGAGTACCTCGATCCGCGCAAGCGCCTGGTACGTCTGACGGCGCAGGCGGGCGAAGAGGCGGAGGATGACGATCCGCGCAAAGAGAAGGACGACGCATGGGCACCATAATCGAAACCAACAACCTGCGCGCCTATTACATCACCAAAGCCTACGGCGTCGAGCGCACGGTCAAGGCGGTCGACGATATCACGCTGCGGATTCAGGAGGGCGAGGTCTATGGCATCGCCGGCGAATCAGGCTGCGGCAAGTCGACCTTGCTGCGGATTCTGCTGGGCGCCTATCAGCCGCCGCTGACGGTGGTCGGTGGCGAGGTCATTTATCATCTCGATGGCGAGGAGATGAACGCGGCCGATATGAGCGAGGAGCAGCAGCGCGACCTGAAATGGCGCACGATTTCGTATATCCCGCAAGGGTCAATGCATGTGCTGAATCCGGTGCGGCGCATTCGCGATACGTTTCACGATTTCATCAGCGCGCATCGCGATGTGACCAAGTCCGAATCGTTCCAGATGACGGCTGATTACCTGCGCGACCTGGGCTTGCCGGAAAAGGTGATGGCGTCCTATCCCCATCAGCTCTCCGGTGGTATGCGGCAGCGTGTGACCATCGCGCTGGCGACGATACTTTGGCCGAAACTGGTATTCGCGGACGAGCCGACTACAGCGCTCGATGTGGTTGTGCAGCGCGGCGTGATTCAGATGTTGAAGGATGTGCAGCAAAAGGAAGGCAGTACGCTGGTTTTGATCACGCATGACATCGGGGTACACGCCAACCTGGCCGATCGCATTGGCATTCTGTACGCGGGCAAGCTGGTGGAAGAGGCGTCGACGGAGACGATTTTGGAGAATCCGCGCCATCCTTACACGCGATATTTGATCGAGTCGCTCCCTAGCCTGGATTCGCGCGAAGAGCGCATGGCCATTCCCGGCCGGCCGCCGGCGCTGGATCGACCGCCGAGCGGCTGCCGCTTCCACGAACGCTGCCCCCTGGCGAAAGAAGTCTGCAAGACGATCGAACCGCAGTTGATCCAAATTGAGCCGAAGCATTTCACCGCCTGTCACGTTGTCGAGGAGGAGCTGAGCCGTGAAGCAGTCTGAGCCGCATGATGGCAGTCTCGACGCGCCACTCCTTCAGATTGAGAATCTGACGAAAGTCTTTCACATCCGCCAGGGTTTCGCCTCGCAGGATTTCCACGCGGTCGATAATGCCTCGATCATCATCGACTCGGACAAGCCGGAGATCTTCGCCGTTGTGGGCGAAAGCGGCAGCGGCAAGACTACCTTGGCCAAGATGGTGCTGGGCATGGAATCTTCTTCCGAAGGCATCCTGCGCTACAAGAACCGCGTGATCAACGACATCAGCAGAAAGGAAATGAAGACCTGGTTTTACCGCGAAGTGCAGCCGGTCTTTCAGGATCCCTTCGCCGCCTTCAGCCCCCTCAAAAAAATCGACAGTTACCTGTTTGAGACCGCCAAGAATTACAAGATGGTGAAGGACAAGAAGGAAGCGCCACGCTATATCAACGAGGTGCTCAGTGAAGTCGGTTTGACGCTGGCCGAGATTGCCGGGCGCTACCCCAATGAGCTATCCGGGGGCCAAGCGCAGCGCGTCGCCATCGCCCGCGCCCTCATCACCAAACCCTCGCTGATTGTCGCCGATGAACCCGTGTCCATGCTGGACGCCTCGCTGCGCATGTCGATCGTCAATATGTTCCGCAAGCTGAAGGACGATAGCGAAGTCAGCGTCATCTACATCACGCATGATCTGGCGACCGCCTACTACGCCGGCGACCGCATCGCTGTCATGCTGCGCGGCTGGATTGTCGAAATGGGCAGTACCGAGCAAGTGCTGGGCAACCCGCTGCACCCTTATACGCAGAACCTCAAGACATCCATCCCCAGCATCCGCACCAGCGAAGCCTGGAATGAGAAAATCGACCTGGCGGTCATCGAAACTGACGAATATACGCGCACCGGCTGCAAGTTCGCCGGACGCTGCCCGGCTGTGATGGACATCTGCCACGACAACATCCCGCCCAGCGTCCAGCACCAGGGGCGCAGCGTGAAATGCTTCCTCTACGAAGACGATATCCCGCCCGCCCGGAAAACCACGGCAAGTCCTGCGGCGGGCTGATTGCCGCGCGTGCCCCGCACTAAGCGCCAAGGCTGGCTGCCGGTGGCAAGGCAATACCAGCCAGGAATCGCCCTATACAAGGAGTTGAGCAAGCGCCCGCGCAATCCCATCGCCAGGCAGTTGGCGCGTCAAAACCGCTCCCCGCATCGTCTGCATGCGCTGACCATCTCCCTGCTCTGGATGCTGCTCGTCCTCTGCGCCGCCGCGCTCACATACAACCGTATCGGCGTGGGGCTGGTCTGGTCGCTGCCGTTGTGGCTGATGCTGCTGAGCCTCTTCCCCAGCGCTTTATGGATGACGCGGATTGCGACCATGCTGTCGCGGCTCTCAAGCGCTGGCACGCTGGACGAACTCAGCCTGATCCCGGCGGGCAAGCACTTTCTGCACATCACGGTCTGCCAGTTGATCGTCAGTGAAAACGATGCCGCTTACTGGCTGGGTCTGCTGCGGCGAGCCCTGACGGGCATGGCGCTGCTGATGCTGATGCTGGCGCTGTGCATTGCTTTTTCGCAGTTGGGCGGGCTGGACGCGGCCGAATTGGGCGCGCTGCTGCTGGATCTGTTACTGCTGGCGCTGGTGATCCTGCTGGAGGGCATGCAGTCGGCGGTCGTGGCTTGTCTGCTGGGCATTCGTTTTGGGACGGGGACGCCCGGCGCAATCGAACCCGCCAGCGCAGCCTTCGCCGCCTTCGTTTTGCTGCAGGCGCTGTCCTTCGCCGTAGCAATTGCTGGGGCGATCCTGCTGCATGCGCCGCGTCCTTGGCTGGTATTTGGGCTTTTCCTGCTGCAGCGCGAGCTGGCGATTGCGCTACTGTGGCGCGAGATTGTGCGCGATGCCTGATGCGTCCTTTTCCCAAAATGCAGCTACAATTAGCCATTCGAGGCCGATGCCATGGACGCAACAATGAGCCACTGTTTTGACGAAGGAGAAATGCGCTGCTTGCAAGCATTACTGGATACGCTCATTCCAGCAGATGATTATCCGGGCGCTTGGGAAGCCGGCGTCGGTGACTATCTGATGCGCCAACTGCAGGGCGACCTAGCGGATTTGGCCGACGGCTACGGCGACTTTCTGCGCTGCCTGAATGCTGAAACTCGCGCTTTGCATGGAGGTGACTTCTGCGACTTGTCCCTTGATGCGCGGACGGGCTTGCTGGGCAAAGTCGAAAACGGCGAAGTGGCGACAAGCTGGACGATTGAGCCGGCCAGCTTCTTCCGGCAAATCATCGAACACTGCGGCGAAGGCTATTACAGCGACCCAGGCAATGGCGGCAACCGCGATGGCATCGCCTGGCAGATGGTCGGATTCGAAGTGCGCGGATGAGCGACTATGACGCAATTGTCGTTGGTTCGGGCGCTGGCGGTGGCGTGGCGGCGGCTGTGCTGGCGGAGGCGGGCAAACGCGTGCTGCTGCTGGAGCGGGGACGCGCGCTCACAACTGAGCAGGTCGGGCGCGATCACTTGCGCAACCAGCGCCTGCCCATCCACGGGCATAACGCGGGACCCGACCTCAAAGGCAATCCACGCACAATCGACCCAGCCTCCTTTCCTATTCCAGTCGGCGAAATGCTGGGCGAGCATCGCGTTTTGCGACCGCACGAGCCCGGCTACCAGAACAACGCCGCTTGCGTCGGCAGTGGCACCCGCGTTTACGCTGGGCAAGCCTGGCGCTACATGCCGCAGGACTTCCGCATGGCATCCGAGTATGGCGTGCCGGCGGGCAGTTCCTTGGCTGATTGGCCAATTCGCTATGAAGACCTGGCGCCATACTACGAAAAGGTGGAGTGGGAGATCGGCATCTGCGGCGATCACCGCACGATGACTCACTTGCCTACTTACGACAAGCCCTACCCCATGCCCGCCTTGCCGCTGCCCTACAAATCTAGCGTGCATCTGCGCGGGCTGGAGACGCTGGGCTGGCAGAGCTTGCGCGTGCCGCGGCTCATCAATTCCGTCTCTTACAACGATCGTCCCGCCTGCATTCACTGCCAGCATTGCGTCGGTTTTGCCTGCCCGGTGGATGCCAAAAACGGCAGTCACAACACCGGCATCCCGCGGGCGCTGCGAACGGGCAATTGCACTTTGCGCGCGGAAATCATGGTCGAGAAATTGGCTTGCAGCGCTGGCGGCGCAGTCAAAGGCGTGCATCTGCTGACGGCAGACGGAAGACGCGAAACTGTCAGCGCGGATGTCATCCTGCTGAGCTGTGGCGCGGTGGAAACGGCGCGCCTGCTGCTCAACTCGGCGACTGCGCAAGAACCGCATGGCATCGGCAATGGGAGCGACCAGGTGGGGCGGCATCTGCAGGGGCATTATTATCCTGGCGCGGTCGGCATCTTCCCGGAAGCACTCTATGACGGACTAGGACCAGGCTGCTCAATCGCAACATGCGAGTTTAACCACGGCAACGACGGCATCATCGGCGGGGGCATGCTGGCTGATGAAGACATTTTCACGCCGGTGACCTTCTTTAAGCGCGACTATCCGCCGGATCTGCCGCGCTGGGGGCTGGCCGCCAAGCAATTCATGCGCGACAATTACCGCCACACCAACGACATCAAGGGTCCTGTGCAAGAGATTCCCAATCCTGAGGCTCGCGTACAAGTCAACCCGTCGCTTCGCGACCGTTACGGCATCCCCGTGGCGCATCTGTCCGGCACCAGCCATCCGGAAACCGTGCGAACAGCAACCTTCATGCGCGAGCGGGCAATCGAGTGGCTGCGGGCTTCCGGCGCGGTCAAAATCTGGGGGCGGACGCCGCAGCAATACCTGTCCGGCGGGCAGCATCAAGCCGGCACCTGCCGCATGGGCGATGATCCAGCCCTTTCCGTGGTCGACAGCAGCTGCCGTGTGCACAGCCAGGCCAATCTGTTCATCGCCGATGGCTCGCCGCATGTGACCAATGGCGGCTTCAACCCTGCCCAAACCATCATGGCGCTGGCTTGGCGCACCGCCGAGCATATCGCCGAAAATTGGTAGGCAACTGTAGGGGCGAGGCGGTAACTCGCCCGTTATTGGAGGAAAGCGGATGAATCACACTGTGTCGGACGAGCAAATTGCCTTCTATCAGGAAAATGGCTTTGTTGCCATCGACGATTTTTTGGACGCGGACGAACTGGAAACCTGGCGCGACTATGTCGGCGAGGCAGTGGCAAGCCGCGGCAAACGCAAACTGGCTGACGGCAGCATGATGGAAGACGATAATTATTACGCCCGCGTATTCGCCCAGCGCATCAACCTGTGGACGGATCACGCTGGCATGCGCGAGTTGATGCTGGACGCGCGACTTGGCGAGATGGCGGCGCGGCTGGCGGGCGTCGATGGCATCCGCATCTGGCATGACCAGGCACTCATCAAACCGCCCTGGGGCAACCCCACCGCCTGGCACCTGGATAACCCCTACTGGTCATTCTATTCGCGGGACGCCATCAGCATTTGGGTGGCGCTGGACGATGTCACCCGCGACAATGGCTGCCTCTACTTCCTGCCCGGTTCGCACCTTAGCGCCACTTATGACAATGTCGGCATCGGCAGCAATATCGGCGATCTCTTCAATGCCTATCCGCAATGGCACGAGCGGGAAGCGGTCGCGGTCGAGATGAAAGCCGGCAGCTGCTCATTTCACAATGGCTTGGTGGCGCATGGAGCCGGCCCGAACATGACGCCATATCACCGTCGAGCCATGACCTGTGCCTACATGCCCGATGGCAGCACCTTCAACGGGCAGCGCAACATCCTGCCGCTGGAGATCTACGAAAGCTACCAACTCGGGGATGTCATCGACAACGACGTGCAGACGCCGCTGATTTATCACAGATGTAGTGCCAAGTAAGTAATGCAAAAGCTTAGCACCGAGGACACCGAGACTAACGAGGGCACAGAGAACAGGATTCCGTAGGGGCGAGGCAATGCCTCGCCCGCTGAACCAAACTCCTTGCGCTCTGAGGCCAGCTGTCTAGCGACTAGCATGGGGTTGCTGAGCTTAGCAGGCCTTAGCGGTGGAAGGGTACAGTGCCGGTGTCGTCCAGGGGGTAGCCCCAGCGCTTGATGTAATCCAGGCCGGGCAGGAAATCGTCGCCGATCGCAGCCAATTCACGCTGCAGCAGCGCTTCCAACTTTGCTTGGATATCGGCAACTTCATCGCGGTTGACGAGATTGTCCAACTGCCAGGGATCGATCTTGTTGTCATAAAGAAGCCAAGGACCGTCCAACCTGCAGCAATAGGTGTAGCGCGCTGTTCGCAAGCCCCGATACTCGACGCCGCCTAGCGGACGAGACCATTCGCCGAAGGGATGAAAGCAAGCCAGCAAGGCGCCATCGCTTTCGACCGACTCGCCATCAAGCGCGGGGGAAAAGTCGCGACCTTCGACGCTGGCAGGGATGGGCAAGCCGCAGAGGCTCAGCAGAGTCGGCATGATGTCGTGCGCGTTGAGGAAGGGCGCGACTTCCCGCGCCTCGCGTCCATACTTCGCTGGATAGCGCAGCAGAAAGGGCACGCGAATCGACTCCTCCCAAGGCTTCTGCTTGCGGACTGTGCCCTGCGAACCCAGCATATCGCCGTGATCCGAGGCAAAGACCAGCACGGTGTCCTCCGCCAGCGACAAGTCCTCCAGCGTCCGCAGAAGCGACCCGACGCTGTGATCAATGGCGCTGCAATGCGCGTAGTAGCCGGCCAGCCACTCTCGCGCTTCATCAGCCATCTGCGGCGGCACATTCGGGCGCAGTTGGATATCGGCAGGGTCATACAGGGCGCGAAACTCGGCCGGCGCCGTCTCATAAGGATTGTGCGGCGGACCCCAGCTCAAGACCAGCAGGAAAGGCTCATCGCCAGCCTGCGCCTGGATGTAGCGCTGGGCATCTGCCGTCTGCGCGAAGACATCGTAGCCTTCCCAAACGCGCTTCCTGGGATCGTCGCCCGCATAATAGGCGGAATGGTTGTAGTCATGCGTGCATTCCAGCGCTTTGAAAGTTTCGAAACCCAGGCGGCGTTGCGGCGGAATATAGCTGCTGCGCCCGCGGCCATCGACATGCCACTTGCCGATGAAAGCCGTGTGATAGCCTTCGCGCTTGAAAGCCTCGCCCAAGCCGACCGGGGCACTGTTGATGGGCACATCGTTGACGATCACGCCGTGCGTCAGCGGATACTGACCGGTCAGGAAGCTGGCGCGCCAGGGACAGCAGACCGAATAGCCGGAGATGGCATGCTTGAAATTGACGCTTTCGCCCGCCAGCCGGTCGATATTTGGCGTATGCACTTGACTGTTGCCGGCGTAGCCCAGCGCTTGCAGCCGCCATTGGTCGGTCAGCAGGAAGAGGACATTGGGTTTGGGCATCATGGCGTTTGTCGTCTTTGCGTATGCCTAGCCGGTGACTGGCAGGCTCATGATGTCGCCATCAGTTTGGACATGCTCAGCCGGTATCCAGCCGAAGACGATTTCCAGCCAGGAGCCGTCCTCGTTGCGCCCTTTCACCAGCAAAAGCAAACACAGCATGAAAATCATGGCTTTTGGCATTTCCCAACTCCTTACGATATGGTGCTGCCAGTTAGGCCCATTTCATTTAGACGAAATGCGCTATGCCCCGGCCTGCCAGGCATCCCACTGCTCGCGGAAGGAAGCCAAGCCCTCGTCGACATTGCATGCCCGTCTGCCCAGCGCCGCGGCACTGCGTTCCGTGCTGGCGACAGTGCGGTAGGGGATGCGCACATGTCGCATCTCGTCCAGCACCGCCTCGTCAGTCGTCGTCGGATAGATCAGCGCCGGGTCTTTGTCGAAAGCTGCCGCGATCTTGTATGCCAAGTCCATGCGGCCGATGGCCTCGCTGCCGAAGCAATGGAAGATGCCCCGCCCCTCATGCTCCGCCAGCCGCAGCAACAAGTCCGCACAGTCGGAGGCCAGCGTGGGGTGCGCCGCGTCATTCACTTTGGGACCCGTCCAGACCGCCGCCGGCAAGCCTTTCACCAAGCGATGGGTTACATACATGGAAAAGTCGAAGCCCAGACCATTTTCCTTGCGCGTCAGAGATGGGGCTGCGTAATTCAAGCCGTAGATGCCCGCCAGGCGACCGACTGCCGCATTCAGCCCGTCCATCGCCATTAGTTCGCGCTCGCAAGCGACTTTCATAACACCGTAAAAGTTGACCGGATTGGGCGCGGATGTCTCGTCCACCAGGTCGACCAAGCCATCAAAAACCCAATCGGATGACACGAAGACCAGGCGCGCGCCAACTTCCCGGCAGGCTTCCGCCAGCGCTCGCGTACCGCCGACGGTGATTTTCCAGGTAATCTCGCGATTGGCCTCCATAAAGGCGTGATCGAGGATGGCGGCAGCGTGAATGACCACATCGGGTCGGTATTTGCGGATGGACTCGCGAACGCCCTCGTGATCAGCCAGGTCGAAAGGATCTAGCTCATAATCGACGGACCATTCGGGCGCGGGACCATATTGCGCCGCGATGATTTCCATGCCCCGCGGACGCGCCAGCCGAATGATGTTGCTGCCCACCAGTCCGGTGCCGCCAGTGATATACAATCGCATAGTCGTCTCCTAATTGTATTGGGCTTGCGCAGATGGCTCATTGCCGGCGCAGGCGCTGGTTCAAAGCCGCGATCTGGTTCTTCATTTCTTCATAAGCATCGCGCAGGCCAGCCAGGCTGGCTTTTCCCGATTGCGCAGTATTGATGACCACCGCTTCGGCAGCGGCGTAGTCGGCGCAAGCATCGGCCACATCCGCGGCAATATCGCTGGGGATAGTGGTTACGCCGTTGGCGTCGCCGTGCAGCAGGGTATCCGGCTCAATGGCGATGCCGCCGACTTGTACCGCCTCGTGCAAGGTCAGCATGTGCATATAGCCGTGCGAGGCAATCACGCCGTCGCAAAAGACTGGGAAGTTCAAGGACGCGATGCCAGCGAAATCTCTGCCCTGCCCATCAGTTACCAGCCCGACGGCGCCAAATGCCGCGAAGGAATTGCAGAGCACATCGCCGAAGATGGCTGCCGCGCCATGACTGTCAAGGTTCTGCATGACGACCACAGCCGGTCCAGAGAGTTTGTCCCAGCGACTGATCAAATCGGGCACGGCTGGCACATTGCGGCTGGGCGGGCTGGTGAAAGTACGGCATGCAGCTGTGGACGCGAAGCCCACCATGGGCGGCAGCTCCGGGAATCCCGCCCGTACGCGCTGATTCATATAGCCACGGTTGCGCGGTCGCACTTCAAAGAGCTCAATGACATTGCAGATGGTGGCGCTGTCGTAAGCCCGCAATTTGTCCAACACGCTTTGATGCATAGTTGACCCCTGTTCCCTCAGTCCGCGAAGCGGCGCTCGTAGATCCGCGACGCCACCTGCTATTGTACCCACGGACGGCACAGAAGACATATCACGGAGAATGTGATTGCCCTGAGACTGCTGCTGGACTGAGGCGGGCGCAGCGACGAAATATGCTACACTCTCGCTATGTTGAGGCGGCGCAGCGTCATCGAGCATTTTGGGGCGCGCTCGGTATTCCGCGGTTTGCTGCAAAGTGCGGAGTACAGCAATCGCGTCGGCGGCAGCTGCCTGTACGGCTGTCCGCGCTGTGGGCATCGCATCCGCTTCCGCTGGCGCAGCTTTTATCACGCGACTGGCAATAGCCCTTTCAAACGCAGGCTGCAGCGCGTCTTTGATGATTTGACTCCCAATTTAGAGGCCAGCGATTGCATTGATTTCCACTGCCCCAGTTGCCGCGCGCCAACCCGCATCATCTATAGCGCGAGCGACAGCCAGGCGCCGACCTGCCATTTCGACATTTACGCCGCATTGGTGGGCGGGGGGAAAAACCGCTGATGAAGAATCTGCTGGCAACCCTGCATGATTACGATCCGGGCATGCTGCCGGCCTTGGCTGATGTCTGGGGCGTGGATAGCAAGCGGCTCCAGGATGACGAGTTGATCGCGGCGCTGCAAAGGCGCATGCTGGACGCGGACGCGGCGCAAGCGATCTGGGACAAGCTGGGCGACCAGGCGCGCGGAGCCTTGCGCACCCTGGCTGGCAGCGCCCAGGGACGGATTACCAGCAGCCTCTTCGCGCATACCGGCAACGGCAAAATCCGCAAGTTGGGCAGAGCGCAAATCGCCCGCTTGCGACCGCATATCGAGGGGGAGACCATCGCCGAGACGCTCTATTACCGCGGCTTCATCGGCGAGGCGCATGACAAAGTCGCCGGCAATATCATCAGCGTTGTTTATGTGCCCAGCGACCTGGCGGCCTGCTTGCCTCTGCAGAAAACCAGTTACGACGACCTGGATGAACCTGGCGACCTGCCCGCTGACGATCCCATGGCGCTGGAGGCGCTGGCAGACGTGCCAGCCGACGCCATCCAGGCTGCTGATACCAGCATCGTCGATGACATGACCAGCCTGCTGGCGCTGCTGCAGGCGGGCAAGCTGCCCGCGCAGGACATGAAATTCGCAGAATCGAGCCTGGACGCCATCCTGCCCATCTTGCTGCGCACCGACCAAGACCGACTGAGCTTCCTGCTGGGCATCGGCATCAGCAAGCTCATCGCGATTGACGAGGGAATCGCCAAACCACGCCGGCAGGAAGCCCGCAAATGGCTGGCGGCGACCCGCGCCGGACAAATCCGCGCTCTGGCTGAAGACTGGCGCAGCAGCCCCACCTGGCGCGATATGTGGCATATTGAGGGCTTGCATCCGGATGACTCTGGCTGGGCATACGATGCCGCCGTGGCTCGCAATACCGTCTTGAGCCTGCTCGCCGACTTGCTGCCGGCGCAGGGCTGGGTCTCCCTAAGTGAGCTGATAGAGTTGATCAAAGAAACCGAGCCGGACTTCCAGCGCCCCGACGGTGATTACGACAGCTGGTATATCCGCAATGACGAAGGTGAATTCCTGCGCGGCTTTGAAAGCTGGGACGCGGTCGAAGGCGCATTGATTGAATACCTGATTGTCGGACCCATGCACTGGCTGGGGCTGGTCGATATTGCCGATGACCTGCTGCGGTTGACCGCCTATGGGCGCGCCTTCCTAGGGCACCGCGACTGGCCCCCCATGTCCGAGCCGCCAGTGCCCTTTACCGCCAGCGATGATGGCGCCCTGCTAGTGTCGCGGCGCTGCAGCCGCTTTGAACGTTTCCAGCTGGCGCGTTTCGCTACTTGTCTGGCCGCCGCTGACCCCTATGTCTACGCCATTGATGGCGCGAGTATGCAGCGGGCGCAGACACAAAGCATCAGCCGGCAGCAGATTCACACCTTCCTGAGCAAGCAGTTGCCCGGCGGCGCGCTGCCCCTGTCAATCATCAAGCTGCTGCGCGATTGGGGGACGGTCGCCAAGACGAGCGTCACGCTGGAAACGCATATCGTCCTGCGCACAACCTCGCCGGAAGAAATGGACAAGGTTTTCGCCTTCCCCGCCTATCGCCGGTTTTTGGGCTCGCGTTTAGGGCAGATGGCTTGCGTCGTGCGCGCCGACCAGTGGGGGCAACTGCGCGAACGCCTGGCTGAAGATGGCATTGAAGTTGATATCTCGCGGCTGAATGCGGGGAGCGACTAGCGCTCGTCGATGCCCAGTTGATAGACGGCGCTTTTCTTCCAGCCGGACAGCTTGGCGAGTTCACGCGCAGCCCGCGACAAAGACTCGCCGGCAGCCAAGCGCTCAGCCAGCGCCTCTTCCACCTGCTGCAGCGTCCAGGTCGCATGGCTGACATCGGCGCCGGCGATCACTAGCGTCACTTCGCCGCGCGGTTTTTCATTGGTGAAAAGCTGGTAGAGCTCGTCCGCCCTGCCACGATAAAACTGCTCGAACTTCTTGCTGAGTTCGCGCGCCACGCAGACCTGCCGATCCTCCCCCAGCGCTTCGACGATGGCCGCCAACGCAGCGCCCAGCCGATAGGGGCTTTCATAGGCGACCAGCGTTTCCTGACGATTGCGCAGACTTTGCAGCAGCTCGTGCAGGGCTTTGGCTTTGCGCGGCAGGAAACCCAGATAGAGGAAGCGGTCAGTCGGCAAGCCCGCGCCCGCCAGCGCCGTCGTCAATGCGCAAGCGCCGGGCAGCGGCACAACCGGGTATCCGCGCTTGATGGCCGCCTGGATCAGTTCCAAGCCCGGGTCAGAGATTCCTGGCGTGCCAGCGTCCGAGATCAGCGCCACATCGCCCTTGTCCAGCGCCGCGAAGACTGCATCCAGCTTCGTCAGCTTGTTGTGCTCGTGATAGCTGGTCATGGGAATGTCGATATCGAAATGGCGAGTCAACACGCGGGATGTGCGGGTGTCCTCCGCGGCAATCAGCGAGACTTCCCGCAAGACTCGCAGCCCGCGGAGGGTCATGTCTTCCAGATTGCCTATCGGCGTGGGCACGATGTAAAGACTGCCCATGTCTAGGCGCCTCGCGAAGGGAAGGCATGCGCCAGCGCTTCCGGGAGGGCGCTCTTAAAGGCAGCCAGGCTGTGTCCGCTGCCCAACTCGACGAATCGGTAGCGCAAGTCCGGGTCGTGCCGCATGCGCCCTTCCAGGATGCCGCGCAAAACCAGCGCCGGCTGATAATAGCGCATGTCATGTTCGTAGCGCCCCACCGAATGAAAGATGCGGTTGGGCAGAATGGGCAGGTCGCGGAAGCGCTCGATGTATTCTTTCAGCAGCTGCACGGCTGGCGCCCGCCCCAGCGGTGGCGAAATCATAATCAGATGCCCGAAGATGGCCGGGTTTTTTAGAGCCGCGTGCACAGCCGCCAGCGCGCCTTCCCCGACGCCACCCAAGCCCAGATTCAGCGGCTCAATGCGATGTTCAGCCTGCAGGTAAGGCAGCAGCTCGGCCGCCAGCATGGCATAGAGCTTGTCGTTGCCGATGTATTCGTCCAGGCGCTCGGCCTGCGTGCCGCCAGCCAGCATAGCGATGATGATGGGCTGCATGCGCCCGTGCTTGATCAGCGCGTCCGCAATATACGGGACTTCCAGCGCGTTCAGCGCCCACTGCCCGTCCAGCAAGATCAGCAGGCGGTAGCTCTGCGCGTCGTCAGGCGCGTAACCGGGCGGCGTATACACCCATAGGCTGCGATTGCTGAAATTGAGTTGGGCGGAACTGAAGTGATGCCGATAGATGGCGCCACGTGGCACAGCCGGCATGGATCGCCAGTTGGGCACGGGACGCGCGCGCGGCATCTGTAAGATGGAGGTGCTGACCTGCTGGGCTTGGATGGACAACGCATTCCGTGGATCCGCCTGCCAATGACGCCCGACTCGCTGCATCAGGTCAATCTCTTGCGCCAGGGGCGTGCCCGGATCGTCGACCGCGAACATATAGTCGATCAAGGCATCGCGCTCAAAGAAACGTTGGAAATACCATAGCGAAGTGCCGTCCAGGCGCACCATGGTCTCAAAGGGCGGGTCGCGGTTGACGATGTCGATATTGAGCGCGACGCTTTGGGCGCTCATCGATTCGTAGACGAAGGTGGCTTTGTTGCGCTCCACCCAGGGGAAGCCGCCAACGCTGGACAGCAACTCGTCCGCCAGATCCTGTCGCTGCGGCGCAGGCGTCTGGTAGACTTCGCACAAGAACTGGATGAAGGATTTCCACCGGTGAACTGGCAACGCACAGCCTTCCCGCCATCAACAGCGCAGAGACATTGTAGCAAAGCTAAACCAATCAAAAAAACTGAGCGAAAAGAGTAATCCCAATAAAGAGATTGAGCTATAGAAGACCCGGAGCGCACAGAGATAGAGACTTGTAAGGGCGAGGCATTGCCTCCCCCCGCCAAGAGGTGGCACAAGGGGCGGCGCGAGGGGGTGAAACGCGCGGGCTTGGCTAGCTTGCGTTATGATAAGCTGTCAGCGGAGCAAAAGGCGAAAGGAGCGATCCATGCCCACACGCTATATCTACTCCTTTGGCGAGCCGATCAATCCCGAAGACCTGCATCGCCTTTTTCAGCAGACCGACTGGGCGAATGCGCGCGGACCCCTGGACATCCAGCAGATGCTTGACCACAGCCATCTGACCCTGGGCGTCTGGGACGAGGAGCGTTTGATCGCCTTTGCGCGCGTGATCACGGACGACCGCTACCGCGCGCTGATTGACGATGTGGTCGTGGACAGTGACTATCGCCATCGCGGTATCGCCTCGCATATGCTGGACAAGCTGCTGAAGCGCCTGGAGCATATCGAGCAGGTCATGCTGGATTGCGATGCCGAGCTGGTCTCGTTCTATGGTATGTTCGGCTTCAGCGAGAAGGCTTGCGCTTCCATGCTGCGGGACAACCGCTTCTGAATCCGTATCTTGGAAAGTTTCACCATAGAGGAAATGAGGCAATACAGAGGGCGCAGAGGGTTTAGAAATGTTGTGCTCCGCGCGCTGCGTGGCAGCCGCCCAGGCAAAGGGAATTGCCCGCTAGATTACCCCTCCCCGAACATCGGGAAGGGGAGGCAAAGCGGTATCGCGCCTCCCTTTGCGCCTCAGCACACGAAGCGCGGCGAAACCTGCCCCCGTTGATACGGGGGGACCGAGGGGAGTAGACTAAAGGCTGGCGAACAACACAGGGAGACTTTGCACTTGAGCAGCCAGAGCTTGCGCCTCAACCCCAATATCCAGCCCTTCGCGCGAGCGGATGAAGGCGACGGCGTCCGTCCAACTCGCGCGCTGCAAGGCTCGCCGCGCGTCTATCAAATGGCGAATAACGAGAACCCGCTGGGTCCATCGCCGCGCGTCGTGGAAGCCATCGCCAAGGCAGCGCCGACCCTCAACAGTTATCCGACCTGGTCGGATATCGGCTTGCGGCAGGCAATCGTGGATGCGCTGGGGCGCGGGCTGACCCCGGCGCATCTCTACACCGGCTGCAGCGGCTTTGAAGCGCTGGAATTGCTGGCGCGGGCTTTCCTGCAGCCGGGCGATGAGCTCATTCTGTCGTCGCCGACCTTCAGCGGCGCTTACCAGAAAGTTACCCTGCCCCTGGGCGCTCGTGTGATTGATGTGCCGCTGGAACCGGAAACTTTCCGCTATCGCGCGGACGCGGTGCTGGCCGCCATTACGGACAAGACGCGCCTGATAATGGTCTGCAACCCCAATAACCCCACTGGCACCATCATCAGCGCGGATGCCATGGAAGAACTGATGCGCGGTCTGCCCGAGCATGCGCTGGTGGTCGCCGACGAGGTCTATCACCATTTTGTCGCCGATGCCGACTACCCGGATACGCTGCAATATGTCTTGGACGGGCGCAATATTGTCATCGTGCACAGCTTCTCCAAAGCGTATGGCATGGCGGGCATGCGGCTGGGCTATGGCATCGCCAAGCCGGAAATCGCCAATTACATCGCGGGCTTGCATCGCGGATTCCATCAAAACAAAATCGCGCTGGCGGCGGGCATCGCGGCTTGCGAGGATCAAGCACAGCTGCAGAGGGCGGTGGCATTCCTGCAGGGGGAGGCACGCTGGCTCTGCGAGCAATTTGACCGGCTGGACATCCGCTACTGGAAGCCAGCGGCCAACTTCGTCCTCTTCGAGACCAAACTGCCCGCCGATGAGCTTAATCAGCAACTGCTGAAGCGGGGATTCCTGCTGCGAGCGCAGACCGGCATAGGTTTACCTTACGCCATGCGCGTCAGCCTGGGCACGCGCAACATGAACCAGGCTTTCATCCAAACGCTGGCGGAGATCCTCGGCTAGGCGGCGAAAACGCGGCATTGCCTGCCTCCGCCCTTTCTGCTACACTGCCGCGCGGCAAGTTGCCAAAATCACACACATCAGGACTCGCGGCGGGTGTTGTCCGCACAGGTGGATTCGCGCCGGAGGTTGATTGATGTGCGAGACACAAACACCACAAACAGGAGTTCTCAAATGCCTTCAGCAGTACGAATGCGAACCTTGCTCGAAACGGGCGTGCACTTCGGGCATCGCACCAACAAGTGGAATCCCAAGATGGACGAGTTCATCTTCACCAAGCGCAACGGGATTCACATCATCGACTTGCAGATCACGCTCAAGAACCTCAACAGCTTTCACGACATGATCGCGGAAAAAGTGGCGGGCGGCGGCAGCGTGCTCTTCGTGGGCACCAAGCGCCAGGCGCAGGAAATCATCCAGCGCGAAGCCGGACGCTGCGGCATGCCCTATGTCAACTACCGCTGGCTGGGCGGCACGCTCACCAACTGGAAGACCATCCGCAGTCGCATCGACACGCTCACGCAGTTGGAAAAGCGCCGCGACGCTGGTGAATTCGACCGGCTCACCAAAAAGGAAGGCTTGGTGCTGCAGCGCAAGATCGCCAAATTGCAACTGCGCCTGGGCGGCATCCGCGAAATGAAACGCACGCCCGATCTGCTCATCGTGGTCGACGCCGAGCGCGAACATACCGCGGTCAAAGAAGCCAACATCCTCAAAATCCCCGTGCTGGCGCTGGTGGATACCAATGCCAACCCCGACCTGGTCGACCACATCCTGCCCGCCAACGATGACGCCATGCGCTCAATCCGCCTGTTGATCGGCGCGCTGGCTGACGCCGTGATGGAAGGGCACAACCTGCGGCAATCGGCTGGCATTGAAGATGAAGAAGAACCGCAAGTCAGCGATGTCTACGCCGACGACCTGTCCGATGAAGAGCTGCTGGGCGAATCGACCCTGGCGAAATTGCGCGATGCCAACCTCTTCGACGATGAGGATAGCGAAAGCGCCGAGAGCGAAGAAAGCCCCGCGGAAGAGCCCGCCCAAGCTTGAGGCAGCCACTCGCCAGCAGCCCGAGATAGCGCAGAACCCAAGGAGACAATAGCGGAAATGGCAGTAACGGCAAAGCAAGTCAAGCAACTGCGGGACATCACCGGCGCGGGACCGCTGGATTGCAAAAATGCGCTGGTCATGCACGATGGGGATATTGAAGCCTCGGCCGTCTATCTGCGCGACAAGGCGCTGAAAGACGGCATCAAGCTGCAAGGCAAGGGCCGCAGCGCCAACGAGGGCGTCATCGGCAATTATGTGCATTTTGACAACCGGCTGGCGGTCATTGTCGAGGTCAACTGCGAGACCGATTTCGTCGCCGCCACCGCACCCTTCAAAGCCTTCGCCAAAAACATCGCCATGCACATCGCCAATATGAACCCGCGCTATGTCAAGCGCGAAGATGTGCCCGCCGACGAAGTCGCCAAAGAGGCGGACGCCCAACTGGAGCGCGCCCTGGACGAAGGCAAACCGCCCCACATCGCCGAGAAAATGGTGGCCGGGCGCATGAACAAATGGTACGAAGATATCGTCCTGCTGGAGCAAGCCTTCATCAAGGACGACGATAAGACCATCAGCCAATACCTGCAAGAAACAGTCGCCGAGGTCGGCGAGACCATCCACATCGGCCGTTTCCAGCGCTTCGCCATCGGCGACCAGGGCTGAGCCAACACTGCCGCAGGCAGCCACAGCGCCATGAACCCGACTGAAGTGGATTGGCAGATCCGCTCCTTCGTTTATGCGCGTCTGGTCGCAACGGGGCGCGCGCCCGATATGCGCGACATCGCCGCGCAATTTGCCATGCAGCCCGCCCAGGCGCAGGCAGCTTTGCAACGCCTGCACGACGCGCATGCCCTGGTGCTGGATGAAGCTGGCGATGTGCTGATGGCGAATCCGCTGTCGGCGGTGGAAACCGACTATCGCGCCTTTGCGGGCGGACGCTGGTACTATGCCAACTGCGCCTGGGACTCGCTGGGCATCCCGGCCATGCTGGGGGGTGATGCGCAAATCGAAGCGCGGCATCCCACCACGCGGGAGACCATTCAGTACGCGATTGAGAACGAGCGACTGTGCGGCGCGGATGGCTACCTTGTGCATTTCGCCCAGCCATTTCGCAATTGGTATGACGATATTGTAGAAACCTGAGCGGGTATCTTGCTCTTTCGGTCGGAAGACGAGATTGATGCTTGGCGCAAGCGGAAGCGCCTGGCGCGCGGCGCGGTGTTGAGCCTGGGGCAAGTTTGGGACTTGGCGCAGCGCTGGTATACCGACCGCATGTCGCTGGACTTCCGCGGACGCACGGCGCAAGGGGCAGTCGCTATCTTCCACGACTTGGGCTTGCGCAGCGACTTTTGGCAGACTACGGAAGAATGCTGAAAGCCAATCAGTAATGCTTTACCACAGAGGAAACGAGGCAACACAGAGGGCACAGAGCTTCGCGAGTAGCTGTAGGGGCGTCTCGCTAGATGCCCATTCTTTTCTCCGCGCTCTCTGCGACCTCTGTACTAGAAACGCGTATTTGCTATGGCTAGATTGGCCACAAATCAATGAGGAGAGCGCATGAGCGAAAAAGACGCCCTGCCCTACCGACGCATATTGCTCAAGCTGAGCGGGGAGGCGCTGGCGGGGGATAGCGGTACCGGCATTGACCCGGACAAAACCGCCTATATCGCTCAGCGTGTGCGCGAGGTCTATGACCTGGGCATGCAAGTGGCCATCGTCATTGGCGGCGGCAACCTTTGGCGTGGCGAGCCCGCCGCGCGCCTGGGCATGGACCGCAGCACCGCCGACCACATGGGCATGATCGCCACCGTCATGAATGGCTTGGCGCTGCAAGACGCCATTGAGCGACTGGGTATCGTCACTCGCGTGCAGACAGCTGTGGAGATGAACTCCGTCGCCGAGCCTTATATTCGCCTGCGCGCCATCCGCCATATGGAAAAAGGGCGCGTGGTCATCCTCAGCGGCGGCATCGGCAGCCCCTACTTCACCACTGACTCGGCGGCAGCCCTGCGCGCCAGCGAGATTCATGCCGATGTCATCGTCAAAGCCACCAAAGTCGATGGCGTCTATGCGGCTGACCCCCTGCAAATCCCCGATGCCGAGCGCTTCAGCCGCCTGCGCCACCAGGATGTGCTGGACCGACAGCTGCGCGTCATGGATAGCACCGCCTTCACGCTCTGCCAAGAAAACAGCATGCCCATCATCGTGCTCAATTTCTGGAATCCCGCCGATTTGGTCAAGGCGCTGTGCGGGGATGCCAGCGTCGGCACACTGATCTACGATTAGCCGCGCGAGAACCAGGCATGGCGCAAGGCAAACGCATAGCCGTCTTCTCAATGACGCCGCTCTTCCCGGAATTTGTGATGGGCGGCGGGCAGGCGCAGCTCAAAAAAGTCGCGTTGCACCTGGGCGAGTTGGGGCATCAACTAACGATATTGTCGACGCAGCGAGAAGGCTCGCGTTCGCCCTTCCAATGGCACGACAATGTCCAGATCCTGCCCATCCTGCGCTTCAAACAGCCCTATCCCGAGCCATATTTCACACCGCTTTATCACATCGCCAACGCCATGCGTTATGTCGGCGACGCCATACAGTCCGCCGATGTGCATTACAGTCACGACGGCGGTTTGATCTTCCCCTATGTATATCAAAGCAAGCCGACCGTGATTTCCCTGCGCAGCATCATTTATCCCGAGACGCTGCAATGCGCCCTGCTCTTCCAGGGTGATGAATGGATTTTGCCTTCGGCGCATACCCGGAACAGTTACCACGCCGCAGTCGCCCAATTCGCACCCGAAGTCGGCGAACGCATGCACGCCATTCACAATGGTTTCGATTGGGATTTCTTCAAATACACGCAGCCAGACAGCATCCACGACATCATCCCGCGTCAGACCGCTCGGCATCCCACACTGCTCTTCCCGCATCGCCCGGAAGCCAACAAGGGCATATATGAAGTTGTGAAAGTGGCACGAACGCTGGCGCAGGAATACGGCTGGCAGGATCTGCGCGTATTGGTGCCGCGTTGGCTGGATGCGGATGCCGCGCCGGAAAATCGCGACTATTACGCCAAGCTGCGCGCTACAATTCACAGCGCTGGTCTGGATGACAATTTCGTCTTTCACGATTGGATCAAAGAAGCGCATATCGCCCAGTATTACAGCTTGGCTGACGCGACCCTGTGCATCGGTAGTTGCGTGGAGACCTTCGGCAACACGGTCTTCGAGTCGCTGGGCTGCGGCACACCGGTCATCGCCGCGCGCGTGGCCACCTACCGCGATCTGCTGCCGGACAACCACATTGACCGCGTCAATTACGGCGACATCACAGCCGCGGCCGCTTGCGCCGACGAGATACTGCGTTCGCGCCGTCGCGTCTCCCCCGCCACCCATGCTTACCTAAAACAACATTTTTCGCAGGCAGCCATGGTCTCGCGTTATGCGGATGTCATCCTGAACGCGCGCAAGAGACCTCCCCTGACCTATCACATGCCAAGCCTGAACGAGAACAGTTGCTATCGATTGGCGCCCTGGTGTTTTGTTTCACCGACGCGCGGGATCTTCCATGACTTCCGCGCCGATTACGCGCATGACGAGGCGCTGCTGCAACTGGCGAAGGACATGCCAAGTGGTTTCCCTGGCGCAGCAGCCTCCGCGGAAGCATTGCGTCACTGGCTGGACGAGGGCTATATCGTGCCCATCATTGGCGCAGCGGCCGAGTAGCCTTGCAGGCGAATGCTATACTGAGCGCAAGCTAGCGAAGGGTAGCAGTCATGGCGGTCATCAACGAACTGATCGAAAGCGGCTTGCGGCTGAAGCGGAGGGACAATCTGCGCGGGGCTATCGAGCACTTTCGCCAACTCCAGGCCACCTACCCCGAGAATGCCCGCATCCGCTACGAACTGGCGAATTGCTGGCTGGCTTTCGGCGTGCCAGAACAAGCGCTGCCACACTATCGTGAATTGCTGGCGCTGCCCAAAGCCAATGCCTTGCCGCCCAGAGATATGCCGCGCTTGTACACCCAGTTGGGCGCGACCTTGTTTCAGCTTGAAGAAACCGAACAGGCGCTGGATATCATCGAAATGGGCTTAGGCCTGCATCCAAGCTATCGGCCCTTGCGGGCTTGGCGAATCTTCGCGCTGGAGGCGGCTGGCAAGCCAGAAATGGCAGTGCTGGATGCGCTGGAGTTAATGCTTGAGTCGCTGGCGCCGTCACGATGGGATGTCTTTGAGGACGACATCAAGCAGATTGTACGGCAGATGCGCGCCCGGCTGGATATTGAGCGCGCTGCGCCGACAATCCCGCCCGCAAATGACGAGATGCCCGCGCAAGCTGATTCCCCGCCACAGAAAAGCGCTGCCGCCCCTATTGCGCTGGTGGAGGCTGACGCCGAATCCGATTTTGATGTCGAAGTCACTGTGCGCGAGCCAAGCGAAAAACGCCGCCGTCGCATCGTGCCGCAGCTGGGCAAAAAAGCCGTGCGGATCGATATCAGCGGCTCAGACGACACTGCGGAAGACAACAGACCGGACTCGGCAGCCGCCTTCAAAATCCCCATCGACGACTAGACAGCGTCGATAATCAGCTGGCCATCGCGCAGACGCCAGACGGCAGTGGCGACTCGCTCAATGAAGGCGCGATCGTGCGTGGCGGCCAGGATGGCGCCGGGAAATGTCAGCAAGGCTTTTTCCAGCGCTTCCAGGCTGAGCAGGTCAAGGTGATTGGTCGGCTCGTCCAGCAGCAGCAGGTTGGCGCGGCTGTGAATCAGGCAGGCGATGCCCAGCTTGCGGCGTTGCCCCAGGCTCAATTCGCGCACGGATTTTCCCGCCAGGTGCGCATCGCGGAAGAGACCGCTGCGGTGCAACAATGTCAACAGGTTGTCGGGACTGTCGCTGCTGATTTCGCCCAGCACTTCAATGATGTTGCGTTTCTCGTCGAAGGACTCGCCGGTCTGATCCAAATAGCCGACTGTCGCGCCCGGCATCAATGTGATATCGCCATGCGTCGGCTGCAGCTCACCCATAATCAACCGCAGCAGGCTGGTCTTGCCACCGCCATTGGGCGCAACCAGGGCGACGCGCTCCCCCTTGCGCAGCACGGCATTCGCACTATGGAAGAGTGGCTGCGCGCCGAAACTCATCGCCAGGTCGTTCAGGCGCAGCGGTTCCTGGCTAGTCATAGGCAGGGGGTCAAAGTCAAATTGGATCTGCCAGACATGGCGGGGATTGTCCAGCGCCTTGTCTTCCAACTGCTGCAATTGTGTCTTGGCGCTGCGGACAGCTTTGCCCACAGTGCGCGCAACCTGCTGGCGCGCCGTGAACTTGATCCACTTGTCGCCATCGTCGGGGCGTTTGGGACGGCGGTGGCCGTGGGTCTCTTTTTTCATGCGCTGGCGCAAGGCTTTCATCTGGTTGCGCTGCGCGTGATAAGCATCGACCTCGCCCTGATACTGCGCTTCCCGCTGCGCCAGGTAGTCGTCATAATTGCCGTGGTAAGCAGTCAGGCTGCGCGTGACGGCGGACAAATCCAGGATGCAGGTCGCCAGCGCGTTAATAAAGCGCCGGTCATGCGTGATCATCAACAGGGCATGCGGATAGTCGCGCAGGTAGATTTCCAGCCAAGCCAGGCCGTCAAAATCCAGGTGGTTGGTCGGCTCGTCCAGGATCAGTAGATCGGGAGCTTGCAATAGCAGCGCCGCCAAGCCGACGCGCGTTTTCTCGCCGCCGCTCAGCGACCGCATGCTGCGCTGCGGCTGGATGTGCTGGATGCCCAAGCCAGCGAAGATTTGCTCCAGTCGGCTTTCCAGCGTGTAACCGCCGCGCGCTTCGTAGAGCTCCTGCAAGCGCCCGTACTCGTCCAGCAGATCCGCCAGCGGGGCGCCCTGCCCCATTTGCGTTTCCAGTTCCCCCAAGCGAGCGCGGATTTTATGCAGTTCGCCGACCCGCGTTTCAATGTACTGTGAGACGGTAGCGTCGTCTTCGGCTTGAATTTCTTGCGGCAGGTAGGCTGCTTGCGCGCCGGGCATCAGCCAGACATGGCCGCGATCCGCTTCCTCCTGCCCCAGGATAAGCCGCGCCAATGTCGACTTGCCGACGCCATTTTCGCCAACCAGCGCCGCCCGATCACCGCGATTCAGCCCCAAACTGACATTGTCCAGGATGAGCTTGGCGCCGTAATACTTCTGCAGCTGGCTGACGCGCAGGATCTCTTTCGTCATTGCGATTCTCGTGATTAGCGGCGGCTTTCGATTTAACCATATGGGACGCGGACTTCACAGAGGCAAGCGGCGCGAGCGCGCCCCTGCCATTTGCGGCTTTTGCGCCTATAATGCCCCCGTTCGCCGGCAAGCGGAAAGTGCCTATGCCTCCGATTTTGGCGCATGGCGCGCTGGGACCCTTTGACGAAATCATCTTTCTGGGCATCGCTGTCGTCTTCCTGGGCATGATGGGCGTCAGTTGGCTGCGCAGCCAGCAGATTGAAGACGATGAGGAGATGACCGTCAAGCCGCTTGAGCCTGATAGCGAACATTTTGAATTGGAGTAGCCGCTCGCGGACGGGCGGAAAGCGAGACAACAATGCGTATGGAACATATCGCCTTCAATGTGCCGGATGTGAAAGCCTTAGCCGACTGGTATGTCGCCCACCTGGATATGCAGGTTGTGCGCGCTGTTGATGAGCCGCCTTACATGACCTTCCTGGCGGACAGCGCCGGTAAGAGCATGATCGAGGTCTACAGCAATCCACTGGGCGAGGGCATCAATCACGCCGAGAATCACCCGACCGCCTTCCACCTGGCATTCGCAGTCGACCAGATCGAATCCAAGCGAGAAGAACTGATGGCGGTCGGCGCGACACAGGATGGCGAGATTGACAATACGCCCGCTGGCGACCGGCTGGCTTTCCTGCGCGACCCCTGGGGGCATGTCATCCAGCTCGTGGAACGCCGCGAGAAAATGATCGACTGACATGCTACAGATCAATTTCGACCTGCGTGCCGACGGGCGCGAGCTGCCCGACGCCTTCCTGGATGCCAGCGAATTGGAGCTGATGTTTGATAGCACGCGGCATTCGGTTGGAGGTGGGCTGCGGCGGAAGTTCCAAACTGTGATATGCGAAGAGCATGACGCCGCGCCCCGTTTCACCATCCACGGCGTCTATGACCGCGAAACCGAGCAGATGGACTTGCAGTACCATGTCGATACCTGCTGCCAAGCCTTCCTGCTGCGCGTGATGCAGATTCTCAACCAACGCAGATAGCGAAGGAGGACCCATGCGCGTGCTCTTGCAGCGAGTCAGCAGCGCCTCGGTGACGGTCGCCGGTGAAGTAGTTGGCGCGATAGAAGGCGGCGTGGTGGCGCTGGTCGGCCTAACCCATGGCGACAGCGAAGAGACCGCCATGCGACTGGCGCAGAAGACCGCCAACTTGCGCATTTTCAGCGATGCGCAAGGCAAGATGAATCTCTCGCTGCTGGATGTGGATGGCGGGGCGCTAGTGGTATCGCAATTTACCCTCTATGCCGACGCGCGCAAGGGACGCCGCCCTAGCTATGTCTCCGCCGCAGCGCCTGATCTTGCCGAGCCGCTCGTGCGCCATTTCGCGGATTGTCTGTCGCAAGCGGGACTGAGGCATGTGCGGCATGGTATCTTCGGCGCGCACATGCAGGTGACGATTCACAACGATGGTCCCGTGACCATCTGGCTGGATAGCGAGCGTCTGTAAAGCCAGCGCCAAGCGATCTTTGTAGGGGCTTGTCCGATACTGCGATTTGCTTGCCGTTTTATGGCTCTACCCCTCCCCCATTGATATGGGGAGGGGTAGATTGGCGACCCATTGCGAATCGCCCTTTGATTGGCTCTGTCTTGGCGATGTAGCCGTTTAGTCCTCGTCCTCTTCACGCAGCGGCAGCACATTGGGCCACACCGAAGCATGATGCTCGTAGGCGTCGATGCCGATGCGGTCGGCTTCGGGGTCGACATGCAATACATCAATGCCGTTCAATACCCTAAACATGATGAAACTGGTGACGCCTACCCATATCGCTACGCCAACGACGCCAACCACTTGCGATCCCAGCAAGTCAAGCGAACCGCCGTCAAGGAGGCTCGGCGCGCCTAGCGCCTCCGATCCCACAATGCCGATCATAAGCGTGCCAAAGGCGCCGCAAGCGCCGTGAACCGAGAAGGCGCCAACCGCATCATCAATCTTCATCGACTCAACGACGCCGATCGAAATCACCAGCACCACGCCAGATAACGCACCGATGATCACCGCATTTATCGGCGTAACAAAGGCGCAACCAGCCGTGATGCCAACCAAGCCCGCCAGCGAACCGTTCAGAATGAAACTGACATTCCAAGTCTTGGTGACGAAGTATGTATGGAACATCGCGCCCAGCGCGCCAGCGGCAGCCGCCAGCGTCGTGTTTACGGCCACCAACCCCATCTGGTTGAGATCGCTCGCGGCCAGCGTGGAACCGACATTGAAGCCGTACCAACCTACCCAGAGGATGAAAGTACCCAGAGACGCGATCGCCAGATTGGAGGCTGCGGGCGGGCGACCAAATACGCGACCAGCGCGGGGTCCCAACATATAGGCGCCCATCAGCGCCACGACGCCGCCGGTCATGTGAACAATGGTCGAACCGGCAAAGTCCTTGAACCCAGCCTCGGTGATCCAGCCGCCACCCCAGGTCCAGAAGACGACCACCGGGTAGATAATCGCGCCCAGAATCGCGCTGTAAATCAACTTGCCGACGAAATTCGTCCGTTCCGCCATAGCGCCCGTGGCGATGGTCGCTGCAGCGCCAGCAAAGGCGAATTGGAAGAAGAAGTTGACAAATAGTTCCCCGTCGCCTTCGCCCGCGCCAGTAGCGCCGCCGAGCAAAAGCTCAATTTCGCCCAAAATCGAACTGCCAATGCCAGCCTCCGCATCATATGCGCCAAAGGCGATGCCATAACCGACGATGAAGAAGACAATGCCAGTGACGCAGGCGTCCATGAAATTTTCCGCCAGCGAGTTGACCACGCCCGTCTCACGGATCATGCCGCCTTCCAGCATGGCGAAGCCGGCCTGCATGAAGAAGACCAGGAAACCGGCCAGCAAAATCCAGGTGTAATCGAGGTTGTTCTGCACAGCCGCGACCGCTTCCATTGCGGCGTCCATCTCCATCGAAACCGCCGCCGCCTCTTCGGCAGGCGGATCGTCTTGTGCGATTGTGCCAAAGCCGAAGCTGTAGAGAATAGCCAGCCCGAGAAAGATGGAAATCAGCCGGTAGAGGAATTTGCGTTTATTCATGTTCTACCTCCGCAAGACGCGATCGCTAATTGCTGCAACTGAGACGAAGTTTATGGCAGGGGATTTACGGCTGTTAGCACAATTCTATCCCAAATTGCGGGAATTGTTTTAGTGAAATCTGCCAAAGTCCGCCTGTTAAGCGGCGATTCGGTGAGATTCTGGCGACATCCGGACGCTGGTCAGCGCTACATCATCCGCATGCGCGCACCGCCTTTGTACAATTCTACCATGAAAATTGTTGCAAGCGCGCAAGTACCTTTTCAGTGCGCGTTTTGAGCTAGAGAACGGCGTATTTGATAGCTTTCAGCCGCTTCATCACATCGTTGACCCCGCGCCCGAAGTAATCGTAGAGCGTCTTGTACTCGGCGAAGAGCTTGTCGTAGGTTCGCTGGTTGGCGGCGATAGGCTTGACGACTTCGCCTTTGAGCTTGCCCATTTTCTCGGCGGCCGCCTGGATATCAGGGTAGATGCCAGCGGCGACAGCGGCGTGCATGGCCGCGCCCAGAGCCGGCGCCTGTGCCGAGCCAGCCAATTTCAACGGGCGCCCAGTGACATCGGCGAAGATCTGGCAGAGCAGCGCGTTCTTCTCCGGCAAGCCGCCAGCGGCTACCAGTTCATTGACTTCAATATCCTGCGCGTCAAATGCCTCGATGATCTCGCGCGTGCCGTAGGCTGTGGCTTCAATCAATGCGCGGTAGATATCGGGCGCGCGCGTCGCCAAATTCATACCCAGCAGCATGCCCGTCAAATCCACATCGACTAAGGTGCTGCGGTTGCCATTCCACCAATCCAGGGCGATCAAGCCATGTTGTCCCACCGATTGCTTTGCCGCCTCGCGCTCAAGGTAGGCATGCAGGTTGATACCGACCTTCGTGGCTGCCGCGTGGTATTCCGGCGGCACAGCGTGATCCACATACCAGGCGAAGATGTCGCCGACCGCGCTTTGACCCGCTTCGTAGCCATAGAGCCCGGGAATGATGCCGCCCTTGACCACACCGCACATGCCATCCACGACCTTGAGCTGCCTGCCCGACAGAATATGGCAACAGGAAGTGCCCATCACCATGACCATGATGCCGGGGTCGCAAGCTTTCACAGCTGGCGCGCTGACATGGGCGTCCACATTGGCGACGGCCACAGCGATGCCCGCCCGCAAGCCCGTCAATGCCGCCATTTCGGCGGTGAGCTCGCCGGCTTTGTCGCCCAGTTCGTAGAATTCGCGCCCGACCTTGTCGTCGACGACATTTTCAAATGCCGGGTCGAGAGCCTTGAAATAAGCATCGCTGGGGAAGTCGCCATCTTGCAGCATGGCTTTGTAACCGGCTGTGCAAGTGTTGCGCGCCAGATTGCCCGTCAGCTGCCAGATGACCCAGTCGGCGGCTTCCACAAAGCGTTCGGTCTGGGCATAGATGTCCGGGCGCTCCTGCAGGATTTGCAGCAATTTGCTGAAGAACCACTCGGAGGAGATTTTCCCGCCGTAGCGCGGCAGCCAGCTTTCGCCCATTTGACGCGCGGTCTCGTTGATTTGGTCGGCTTGGCGCTGGGCGGCGTGATGCTTCCATAGCTTGATATAGGCGTGCGGCTCGTCCTGCAAGTCAGGCAGGAAGCACAGGGGCATTCCATCGCTGGTGGTGGGCATGGGCGTGCTGGCGGTGAAATCAATGGCGATGCCGGCCACATCGGCGGGATCGATGCCGCTACCCCGCAGCACGGCCGGCACAGCATTAGCGAAGACATCGATATAATCCTGCGGGTGCTGCAGCGCCCAATCTGGTGGCAGCGTCAAGCCTGAGGGCAGCTGGCTATCCATGACGCCATGCGGATAGTCATAGACCGCCTCGGCGATTTCGTCGCCGTTGCGAGTGTCGACCAACACCGCCCGCCCCGACAACGTTCCAAAATCCAAACCGATGGTGTACATAGGCGCGCCTGTCGCTCCCTCGCTAACTGGCGGGAGTATGGCGGATTCCAGCGCGCATGGCAAATCGCTAGCGCTGCAGGCGTAGCCATCGGCGGTGTTTTGGGCTAGGATTAGGGATAGGAACATGAACGACAGGAGCATGCGGTGAAGCCAACAGCGAGCGAAAACGGGGGAACGGCCTCAGCCCGCGCCTTCCCGCCTGGTCCCACGGAGATGGGCGAAGGCGTCTGGCAGAATTATCTGTTTTACCGTCGCTTTTTCAAAGACCCGTTGAGCCATGTCACCCGCTGGATGGAGACCTACGGCGATATCTGGCATTTCATGGTCGGCGATATGCACAATTATTCGGTCGCCAATCCCGATGTCATCTACGAGCTCTTCGTGCGCCAAGCCCGGCGCTTTATCAAGGGGCCAGCTTATACCAGCAGGAAGAGTGGCTTGGCGCGTTTTATGGGCGAGGGGCTGGTAACAAGCAATGGCGACTTTTGGAAGCGGCAGCGGCGTCTGGTGGCGCCGGCTTTCCATGCGATTCGTGTGCATGCTTACGCGGACACGATGGTTGATTACACCGTAAAACGGCTGGCGGCTTGGAGCGATGGCGCAGTGGTCGATGTCGACGAAGAGATGATGGAGCTCACGCTGACGATCGTCGCGCGGACGCTCTTCGATGCCGACGCCTCGAGCACAGTGAGCCAGGTCAAGAAGGCTGTCGCAGTCGTGCAGAAAGCCAACAATACAGCCAGCATCCTGCCGCATTGGCTGCCGACGCCGCTGCGCTTGCGCTCGTGGCGAGCCAACAAAGCGCTTGACAATATCGTCTACGGCTTCATCAACCAGCGGCGCAAAACTGGCGAAGATCGCGGCGACCTGCTGTCGATGCTGCTGCTGGCGGAAGATGAGGATGGCGAGCGCATGACCGACTTGCAAGCGCGGGATGAGGCGGTGACGCTCTTCCTGGCCGGGCATGAAACCACCGCCAACACCTTGAATTGGACCTGGTGGCTGCTGGCGCAGCACCCGGAGGTCGAAGCCAAGCTGCACGCCGAGCTGGACGCGACGCTGGGCGGGCGCCCGCCAAAGCTTGAAGATCTGCGCCAGCTGCCTTACACCGACATCGTCATCAAAGAAGCGCTGCGCCTGATGCCTGCTGTATGGTCGGTCAGCCGAACGGCGGCGGAAGATACGGAGGTCTGCGGGTACCCCATGCCAAAGGGGACGACGGCGCAAGTCATGATCTATCTATTGCACCGCCATCCCGAGCATTGGACGCAGCCCAAAGCCTTCATCCCCGAGCGCTGGCTGCAACCCGAGATCAAGAATCTACACAAATACGCCTACCTGCCATTCGCCGGCGGACCGCGCATCTGCATCGGCAACAGCTTCGCCATTATGGAGGCCAACCTGCTTTTGGCGACGATTGCGCAACGCTACCGGCTGCGCTTGATCGACGGCGTCGAGATCAAACCAGCCGCCTTGATCACTATGTTCCCGCGCGATGGTTTGCCCATGCGCCTGGAGAAGCGGGCAACTTGCACAGCAACTGCCCCAGAAGCCAGCGCGCTGCATTGATATGAGAGGAAAGTCATGCCCGTTCTAACGACTCACCGACACATTGAGCTCATCGTCCGGATACTGCGCGAGGCTGGCGAGCCCATTTCGACCCGCCAATTTGATCAGCAAGTCATAGACATTCTCGGCGACAGGTACAAGCGCTCCGCTCATATTCAGCTCAGTTCTTTCCGCACTGCCCTGAAAAGCGCGGGCATCGTGTCGCATCCCAGACGGGGAATCTGGGGCTTGATGCCAGATGCAGACGCGCGGCTCGAAGAATTGGCAGGCGTCGATCTATGGGCTTTACATATACAAATTCGCGACGCGAAAAAGCAAAGGGAAGAAATCGCAGTATCACCGCAGGCGCAGGACCGCGCGGACCTATGCGCATTGACGAAGAAACTGGTCGAATGCTGGGGACCCCCTGGCTACGAACACCGCATCCGCGAATTGATCCGCGCCGAAGCCAGCGAATTGGCGGACGAGATTTGGACGGACGGCTTGGGCAATTTGATCTGTCGGATGGGCAGCGCCGGCAAGAAGGTGCTGGTCGCAGCGCACATGGACGAGATCGGCTTGATGGCCAATTATCAAGAGCCAGAAAGCGGCTATCTGCGCTTCAGCCCCCTGGGCGGCTTGCGCAATGACACACTCAACGGCAACCGCGTGCTCTTTGAAGACGGCACAGTCGGCGTCATCGCGGTGCATGAGGGCGGCGGCAAGCAACTGAGCGACTTCTACATTGATGTGCAAGATGGCAATGGCAGCGCGACGCGAGTCGGGCAGCCGGCCGGCTTCATGCGCGAGATGCAAGTGCGGGGCCAGCGCATCGTCGCCAAGTCCCTGGATGACCGCATCGGCTGTGTGGTAGCGCTGGAAGCCATGCGGAAACTCAAAGGCAGCGCGCCCAACGAATGCTATTTCGCCTTCACCGTACAAGAGGAAGTGGGCTTGCGGGGCGCCAAGACCGCGGCGCAGGGCGTGCAGCCGGATATCGGCATCGCCATCGATGTCACCGGCAGCGGCGACCAGGTCCGCGGACGCAAAATGCAGGTCAAATTGGGCGGCGGCGCAGCCATCAAAGTGCATGATCCGGGCTTGGTGGTGCCAGTCGCCATCAAGAACTGGATGATGGAGCGCTGCCGGGCGGATGGCATTCCCTACCAGTTGGAGTTGTTGGCTGGCGGCACGACCGACGCCTCCGCCATCCAACTGACCGATGCCGGCGTGCCCAGCGGCTGCATTTCCATCCCGACGCGCTTCCTGCATACCACCAGCGAGACCGTCGATATCGGCGATGTCCGTGCTTGCATTGATTTGCTGGCGGGCTTGCTGGCCAATCCCATCGAGATTTAGCGTGCGCGCCCTGCAATGCACCGCCTTTGGCGCGCCGGAAGGGCTGGTCGTCGCCGATCTGCCCTCTCCCCCGGTTGGCGCGAACGAAGTGAAGATTCGCGTGCGAGCGGCTGGAGTCAACTTCCCGGACGCGCTGCTCGTGCAAGGCTTGTATCAGATCAAGCCGCCCCTGCCCTTCAGCCCTGGCTTGGAAGTCGCCGGTGATGTGATAGAAGTTGGCGCTGGCGTGAATTCGCTACAAGTGGGCGAGCGCGTGATGGCGGTGCTGCCTTATGGCGGCTTCGCGGAAGAGCTTGTCCTGCCGGCAGCGCGCCCCCTGCCCATGCCGGACTCCATGAGCTATGAAGTTGGCGCGAGCCTGGCGCTGGTCTATGGCACGGCGCATGTGGCTCTAGCCCATCGCGGGCAGCTGCAAGCGGGCGAGACTCTGCTGGTGTTAGGCGCGGCCGGTGGAGTCGGCTTGGCAGCGGTGGAACTGGGCAGGCTCATGGGCGCGCGCGTGATTGCCGGAGCCAGCACGGATGAGAAACTGGCGCTGGCGCAGCGCTATGGCGCGGACGACATCATCAACTACAGCCACGAGGCGCTCCGCGAGCGCATCATTGCGCTGACTGAGGGACATGGCGCGGATGTCATTTTCGACCCGGTCGGCGGCGACCTCTTCGATCAGGCAGTGCGGCGCCTGGCCTGGGAAGGGCGCTATCTGGTCATTGGTTTCGCCAGCGGGCGCATCCCGTCCCTGGGGGCCAATATCGCGCTGCTGAAGAATGCCTCGCTGGTCGGCGTCTACTGGGGCGCATACCTGGATCGCGATCCGGCCGTCTTCAGACAGTCGCTGCTGCAGTTGCAAGCCTGGCACGCGGATGGGCTGCTCAAGCCGCATATCCAGCGAAGTTTCCCGCTTGACCAGGCGGCGAAGGCGCTGCGCATGCTGATGGAGCGGCGGGCAATGGGCAAAATCGTGCTGAAGCTGTGATATGCAGTTCTTTGCGATAATTTGTTCTAGCCGCCAGCGAACAACCGATTTCGCGACTTGTGCTATCCTGTAGACTGCCTGGACTCTCCGCGAACAGGTCTTGCTTATGTCGTATCGGCGCGATGACGAGCCCGAATATATTGATGACGATGATTTCTTCGACCCAGACTCGGCAAGCGGGCGCTCACGAGTATTGGGCGGCAGCGGCACGCGACAGTCGCGCGATCTTCCTCAGCCGCCGGAAGACTATGGCGGGACCAGGCAAGCCGGCAGTTCCCGCCGCGCAGCCAAGCCACGCCAATCGCCGCCCGAAGTAACGGACAGTCAAGAGCGGCGCGCGCGTCTGGCCGGCAAGCACAACCCGCAAAGCTCGCGAAGTTCTGAGAACCGGGAGGAGCAGCCGCCGGCAGAGAGCAACTCTCCGCGCAAGGTCCCTCGTTTTGGCAAACTGCGCGCTCGCTTCCGCCGCGGCGGCAAACCCGCCAGCAGCGGGGGACAATCGCGCTTCAAAGCAATTGGCAGGGGCTTGCGATCTCGCTTGGGCGGGCGCGCAAAATCCGACAACGACAGACCAAATCCCCCGCCGCGCCAGGCAGAGCCAAGCCAGCGCCGCAGCCGCCGACCCAAGATCGAATCCAGCGGCTGGCTAGACCTCGACCGCAAGCTCGACCTGTTGGGCGTGGCGCTGGTTTTCGGCGCTATCCTGCTGACCATCAGCGCGCTGTCAGCGGAACGGGCGGTGATCGGCGCGCTGCACCAGTTGATCGGGCAGTTGCTGGGCTGGGGCGCGGTTGCCGTGCCGATCGCCATGTTCGCTGTCGGCCTGTGGCTGATCGTGCGGCACTTCGGCGACGAGCCGCCTACTATCGACCCCCTGCGCATGACGGGCGCAGCGCTGGCTTTCCTGGGCGCTTTGGCGCTGCTGCAGTATCTGGATAGCCTGGGCTATACCGCTTTCATGCCCGCCATTCCCGCTTGCCGCGATGCCGCCTCGCCAGCTTGCGTCGAAGCGCTTGTTCAAGTCTCTTATCAGAGCGCGCGCGGCGGCGGCCTCATCGGCGGCTGGCTCTACAGCGTCTTGGTCAACACTTTGACCGAACTGGGCGGCTTAGTGGGTCTGGCATTGATGCTGACCGTTGGCGCAATGCTCATCACACGCTCCAGCACGACAGAATTGGCCATGGCAGCGATCAGTTTGTGGCGGGGCGCTGGCACGCGAGTTGGGCAGTACGCCGCAGCCCGCCGCGCAGCCCACATGCAGGCGCAGCAGCAGATGCCCCTGGCAACGGGGGGAGCGCCCGGTCATGTCCGCAAGCCGCAAGCGCCACGCCTGGCCGGACAAACGCAAGCCGCGCCCGCTCTGCCAGCCCCGCGCGCCGACTGGATGCCCATTCCTGACCGCTTGCGCGCCCTCTTCAGCCGTCGCAGTAAAGCAGTTGCGCCAGAAACCGAAGTCCAAGCCGAGCCCGTGCCAGTGCCAGCCTCAGCAAGCGCGACGGCAGGCAGACCGATAAGGTCAATCCAACGAGAACAATCTGCTCCGCCACCGGGGGTCGCAAGCGTATCGCCGCCAACACAAGTGCCTGCGCAGCGTTCTGGTGCGCTAGAACGCTTCCTCAACCTGGGCGACACCCTGCCCGCGCCGTCCGCACGAGCTACGCCGATACGACGCGTGCAGCCAGCTCCACCGCGCCCACAACCAACCGAGCCTCTAGCTCCGCCGCCCCCGCAAGAGCCCGCGCCGCCAATCCAACAGAAGCCCGCGCCCGCCAATCCACCACGCCCGCGCATCCCCTGGACGCTGCCAGATTATCGCGAGCTGCTTGACTACGGCAGCGCCAGCGACCTGGAACAAGGTCCTCTCTTGCAGCAGGCGCAGGTTATCGAAGAAACATTAGCGGCTTTTGGCGCGCCGGGGCGCGTCGTGGAAATCAACAGCGGACCCGTCATCACGCAATATGGCGTGGAGCCACAATACCAGACCGCCAACAATGGCAAGCGCAGCCGCGTCAAGGTCGGCGATATCGCCAAACTGGATAAAGACCTGCAATTGGCTTTGGGCGCGAAATCCATCCGCATGGAAGCGCCAGTGCCGGGCAAAGGCTATGTCGGCATCGAGGTGCCCAACCCGCTGTCGGCGCGCGTCAGCCTGCGCGATGTCATGGAATCCGACAATTATCGCAAGCTGGATTCGCCGTTGGCGATTGCCTTGGGCATGACCGTTGACGGCAGTCCGGTCGCTGCTGACCTGGCGCAGATGCCGCATTTGCTCATCGCAGGGGCGACCGGCGCCGGCAAGTCCATTTGCATCAATGCCATCATCAACAGCATATTGCTGCGCAACTCGCCGGAAACAGTCAAATTCATCATGATTGACCCCAAGCGCGTCGAGCTAACCAGTTACAACGGCTTGCCGCATTTAGTCGCGCCCGTGGTGGTGGAGCTTGAGCGCGCGGTTGGCTTGCTGCGCTGGGTCACCGCCGAGATGGAGAAACGCTACCAGGCACTGAATCGGGCTGGCTCGCGCAATATCCTTGATTACAACCGCATCCTCGACCCCGACCTGGCGCCAATGCCCTATATCGTGGTCATCATCGACGAGCTGGCCGACTTGATGATGCTCGCGCCCAAAGACATCGAGCTGATCATCCGGCGCATCGTAGCGGTGGCGCGCGCGACCGGCATTCACCTGATTTTGGCCACCCAGCGACCGTCGGTGGATGTGGTCACCGGCGTCATCAAGGCGAATTGCCCAGCCCGCATCGCCTTCACGGTCGCCAGTGGCGTCGACAGCCGCGTTATCTTGGGCAGCCCCGGTGCGGAGAGGCTGCTGGGCAAGGGCGACATGCTCTATCTGTCCGGCGATGCGCCCGCCCCGCGCCGCATGCAAGGCGTTTTCGTGTCGGAAGACGAAATCCGCCGCATCGACAAATACTGGCGCATGCGCAGCGCAGGCATTGAGGCGATTGACCCCATCCCGCCGCCACAGCTTGCCGCGCCCGCAGCTCCGCCAGCCTCTCCCGCGCCGCAACCGGGCGAGCAAGGCGCATTCTGGGAGATGCCCAAGCCGGGCGGCAGCAGTCAAGCCAAGCCAGACGAAGATGAACTCTATCAGACGGCTGTGGAGATGGTGCGGCGGCTGGAAAAAGCCTCGATATCCCTGCTGCAGCGCAAAATGCGCATCGGCTATGGACGGGCGGCGCGCTTGATGGACATGCTGGAAGAGCGTGGTGTGGTCGGACCCGCCAAAGAGGGCAGCTCCAAGCCGCGCGATGTGCTGCCGCCCCAGTGAGCGCCAGTCAACATATCTTTACCGCCGAGGACACTGAGTGAGACGAGAACGCCGAGAAAAGTCGGCCGTAGGGGCGACCCTTGTGTCGCCCGCAAATGCTGTATTCTCGCTATTAGAAAAGGGGCGAGCCACCGACGGGCTCGTAGCCCTTTAACTGCAACATTGTCATTAGTTGTCGCAGGATTTCATTGAACTTACTGAGACAAGGACTCGGCAGGGGCTTGGGCGACCCATCGGGCCGCCCCTGCAGCTATCCCAAGGTCACGGCAACATACTGCGCGCATCTGTTTTGAGCCGCCTTGTGTGGGTACACTAGGGACACTTGCCAAACGCGAAAGGACATTGCCCTATGAAATATGCGACTCTGCCCGGCCTGGGCAAACCGGTGGCGCGCCTGCTGCAAGGCACCGTCATGCTGACCGCGGAGTCCCGCGACGACAACTTCCGCCTGCTGGACGCCTGCCTGGAAAACGGCTTCAACAGTTTCGACACTGCGCATGGCTACGGCGGCGGCGCATGCGAGCGGGAATTGGGCGCCTGGATCGCCGCGCGTGGCATCCGCGACCAGGCGGTCATCCTCACAAAAGGCGCGCACCCTTATGAAGGCGAACCCGACCGCGTCAAGCCACATTGCATCCGCCAGGACCTGGAAGAATCGCTGGAACGCCTGCAAACCGACTATGTTGAGCTCTACTTGCTGCACCGCGACAGCCGCGACACTCCCGTTGGCGAGATCGTCGATGTGCTGTATGAATACCAGCAGAAGGGGCATATCGGCGTCTATGGCGGCTCGAACTGGCTGGGGGATCGTGTGGCGGCGGCCAACGATTATGCGGCTGCCAATGGTAAATCGCCCTTTACCGTCAGCAGCCCGCAATTCAGCGTCGCCGAGATGGTCAAGCCGCCCTGGGCGGGCTGCATCAGCGTCAGCGGCCAACAGGGCGAGGCGGATCGGCGCTTCTACGATGACAACAAGATTTCGCTCTTCACCTGGTCGAGCCTGGCCGGCGGTTTTATGACCGGCAAATTTACGCGTGCCAACCTGGACGACTTCGACAATTACTGGGATACCAACCCCATCGGCGCTTATGCCTACGAAGGCAATTTTGAGCGGCTGGACCGCGTGCTGGAACTGGCCTCCGACAAAGGCGCCAGCCCAGCGCAAATCAGCGTCGCCTATGTGCTTAGCAATAACGCCCGTTATCACGCCATCATCGCCAACTGGGAAGAGGAACAAATCCTGGAAAATGCCAGCGCGGCCGAGATCCAGCTTAGCGCCGATGAAATCGCCTGGCTGGAACTGAAGACGGAGGACAAGCCCGCATGAGTGACAAAATCAGATGGGGATTGGTCGGGCTGGGCAGCATATCCCGCAAGTTCGCCACCGGGCTGGGCTTCTTGCCCGATGCGGAGATTTATGCCGTCGCCTCGCGCACTCAAGATAAAGCCGATGCCTTCGGCGCGGAATTCGGCGCGCGCCGCTGTTATGGCAGTTACGAAGCGCTGGCGGCCGACCCGAATGTCGATGTCGTCTATATCGGCACGCCGCACAACTATCACATGCCCAACACGCTGCTCTACCTCAACGCGGGCAAGCATGTGCTCTGCGAGAAGCCCTTCGCTGTCAACGCGGGCGAGGCAAAAGCCATGATCGACTGCGCGCGCGCAAATGGCCGCTTCCTGATGGACGCCTTCTGGACGCGCTTCTTCCCGGCTATGGCCAAACTGCGGGGGCTATTGGCGGAGGGCGCAATCGGCGATGTCATGCTGGTGCAGGCGGACTTCGGCTATCGCACCCCCGGCATTGACCCGCACAGCCGCCTTTACAACCCGGACCTGGCTGGCGGCGCGCTGCTGGATGTCGGCTCCTATTGCGTGCAGCTGGCTTCCATGGTCTACGGCAAGCAGCCCCGCGACATCAGTTCCCAGGCTACGCTTGGCGAAACCGGCGTTGACGAGCTGTCGGTATCCGTCTTCAAGTACAGCGACTACCAAATGGCGACCATCACCGCCGCCATCCGCCTCAATACGCCGCAGGAAGCGCGCATCCTGGGTACGGAGGGCTATATCGCCATCCCCAGCAATTGGTGGGTGCCCAGCGAGCTGACCATCGTCCGCAGCCGCGGTGAAGCCGAGACCTTGCGATTCGATAATGTTGGCAATGGCTACAACCATCAGGCGGCGGCGGTCGGCGACTGCATCCGCGCGGGCAAGACGGAAAGCGACATCATGCCGCTGGACGAAACCCTGGCCATCATGCAGACGCTGGATCGTCTGCGCGCCCAATGGGGCTTGCGGTATCCGTTTGAAGCCTAGTCGACACAAGCAAGCCTTTTGTTGATGGGGGGAAGCTGCGCCCTTCCCCCATCAGTTGCCTGCCGCTTTTGACGCGCGCTTTTTATCCGCAATTGCCCTCTGGCTCGACATGCGCGGCGCTGATCCAGCCCCGCGCGCCGTGATAATCCACCTTGAACCAGCCAGCCGTCCGTTCCAGCGCCGTCAGCTTCGCGAAGGCGGGCAGCACTTTCATGACTTCGCCGCCGGGGCTGGCGCGGAAGTTGAGCATGTCGGTCAATGTCACCATGCAGCCGCTCAGGCTCTG
>DAOUKU010000002.1:0-15709 GCA_034420985.1 Anaerolineae bacterium
TTGGGCAACACATTCATCAACCAGGTATCGATCTTCGGCCGCGCCCAGTGATCATCGAAAGCCTCGAGCAAGACGAACTCGTTGACATCATAGGCGACATACTTGAAGGGGCCGGAACCGATCGGAATCTCTTCCTGAATCGAATTGACATCGGCGTCATCCTGCTCCAGCAGGTCATTGATGATCGGTTCCCAGATGTGCTTGGGGATCAAGTTCAGCTTAGCCAGCGAGCTGGTCTCAAAGGCGGCTGAGGGCGTCTTCAGCGTGAAACGCAGCGACAGGTCGTCGATGATCTCGATACTATCGACATTGCGGGCGAAGGGGTAATAGTCCGGCGCTTCGGCGCGGAAGCTCTCGTTGCCGTCTTCGTCGGTCTGGGTGGTGCCAGCCAGCGCCGCTTCAAAGGAGTAGGCGGCGTCATCCGACTGCACATCCTCGCCATCATGCCACTTCATACCGGCGCGCAAGGTTACGACCACATTCAGCGGGTCTTCCCATTCGACGCTTTCCGCGGCCCAGGGCTCGGCGACGCCAATCGGGTTGATGCGCATCAGCCGGTCCCAGGTCATCTCGGTTACGCGGCTGGGCGCGTCGCCAGCGATTTCCAGCGGGTTGAAGTTGTTCAGGAAAGATGTGGTCGAGGTGATCAGCGTCTTGTCATCACCGGTGGGCTCGATGCCAATCCAGGTCCAGAAATTGTGCACACCGATGCCGGCTTGCGTCGTGATACTATCCGGATTGAAGGCAGAGGTATTGACCACTTGCGGCGTCAGCGGGTGAATGAAGTAGGCATTCACCATATCGTTGCGGATGATCGTCTGCGCCTCGCAGATGATATCCAGCCGCGCTTCTTTATCCGCCACTTCGACGCGCTGCGCTTCTGCCAGGGCATCATATTCGGGGTTGTTGTAGCCGATGAAGTTGTAACCGCCATCGCGCACGCTGGAATGGAAGAGGTTGTAGGTGAACTCGTCCGGGTCGGAACGCTCGGGGCGGCCGACCATACGCCAGTGCGTCATCTGGAAGGGACGCTCGGCGCGACCTTCACCTTCGACGCGGCTGTACCAGATCTCATCGATCAACTGCGCCCAGGGGATGGCGCGGTGTTCGACCTCCAGCCCCAACTCGCGCATATTCTCGACGACCAGGCGTGTCGTCTCATATTCGATGGGGCGCTCCGCCTGCGTCACCGAATGCACGATGATCGACGGTACCATTTCGCCCATTGACTGCGATGTTGCCGGCAACGCGAGTACCAGCATCATCATCGCCAGGACAGCTAGACTTACAAGTTTTCTGCTCATGGTTTGCTGTTCTCCTTACAATTCACATGGCGAGAGTAACGAAAAGGTTTTGCGCTTGAAGCTCTGCTGATTCTAACCCACCTCCTTATACAAATGACCTGTCAATTTCAGACAGTCATCAAGTATAGCTTTTATGCTGGCAAAACTGCAAACGCCCCACTCCGCCGCTGTAGCGAATCTCGGACCTTGGCGACATTGCATCCAACCGTTCAATGACCGTCCGCGCTTCTTCACCGGCAAGCAGCAACGGGTTGCCCTCGGCATCCAGCAGCGCGGGGAGCAGCTTGCATTGTAATCCGTCAGCAGTCAGTTCCGCCAACACAATTACCGTCTCTGACCAGGTACGGTTGCGTCGCTTGATGTTCAGCCGGTAGGGCGAATGGCGGCTGACGGGACTGTCGTGCACGGGTCCGCGATTGTGATGAAAGACAAAGTTGCCTAGGCTGTAGAAGATGGGCGCGCCGCGATAGATCTCAACTTCCTGCAAGGAATGCGGGTGCGCGCCAACGATGAGGCCCGCGCCAGCCTCCACCAGCGCATGCCCGACTTCCGCCTGGTAATCCGCCAATCCGTCCTGAAAGCGCGGTCGCCAGGCAGGCGGCACGCCCCAATGCAGCGCCACGATGACGCAATCAGCCGCCTCGCGGGCCTCCTTCACGGCTTGACAGGCATGTTGCAGGTCTTCCTGCCAGGCGCGGGTATGTACATAGGGCGCGCTGCCCGGCTGCTCCATGCTGGCGGCTGGATCGACATGGTAGGCCTCGGCGACATGGATCGGCGCGACGCCGGGACGTTCTGCCGTGGCTGCCGAGCCCGGTCCCAGCGTGGATGTCCCGCCCAGGAAGGCGATGCGCCTGCCCTCCAGCTCAATGATTTCCGTGCGCCAGGCTGCATCCAAATTCTCGCCCGCGCCGACGAAGCGAATCTCGGCAGCGCGCAAGTGTCGCAGCGTATCGAAGAACGCCAGTTCGCCATAGTCGAAGAGGTGGTTATTGGCCAACGTCAGTATGCCGAAGCCCAGCCGCTTGATCTCGTCCAGCAGCGGCGGCGGCATACGCATATTGATCCACTTTTCGATGGGCGCGCCGCGCGCGCTGACCGGCGCTTCCAAATTGCCGAAGGCGATATCGGCCTTTCGCAGTGCCTCGCCAACCTCCGCCAGTCCAGGACTGTCCGGCAGGGGTTGCTGCAAAAACAAGTCGCCGACCAGGGCTATTGTGGGCATATCGTTCGTCTACCTCTCCCCCGGCCCCTCCCGTAGGCTGTGTCTACACGCACCGTATCAACGGGGAGGGGAGCTAAAACCAGCGGAGTCAGGATATTTGCCTGGGCTTTCGCCACCCGGAACTGGGCTCCGGGAAACATTCCCCTCGATGATTCGGGGGGACCGATGGGGGTAGACATACTCTATACTCTTTCGCCGCCTTTGTAAACCGCGGCGATATCCCGCAGAGCGCGGATGTCGGCCAAGGGGTCGCTGTTCAGCAGCAGCAAATCGGCATATTTGCCAGTTTCAACCGTGCCGATTTCGTCATCCCAGCGCAGGATTTTGGCATTGTTGCGCGTAGCGATGCAGATGGCTTCCATCTCCGGCACATCGTTGTCGACAATCAACTCAACTTCGCGCGCCATAGCAAAGTTGTGCGGCGCCAGCGGGTTGCCGCCGGCGTCCGTACCACAGCCCAGGAAGACGCCTTTGCTGCGCGCCAGGGCGATGGTCTGGCGGATCTGCTTGACGCCCTGCTCAATCATGGGTTTGCGCCGCGCGGCATCCCCCTGCTGCACGGGGGACAGCGGATAACTCTCCAGATCCGGGTTGCCCACGCCGACGGTCAGCACCAGCGAGGCGTCGCGCTCCACCATCATGTCGGCGGTCTCATCGTCCAGGTAGGTGCCATGTTCAATGGAATCGACGCCACCCAGCATGCAATTGCGAATGCCGCCCGTGCCATGGCAATGCGCCGCCACCGTGCGCCCCATCATGTGCGCCACTTCGCAAACCGCGGCGATTTCTTCGACCGTGAGTTGGCTGGCGTGAATGTCTTGCCCGGGCGTGGCGCTGCCGCCGGTGGCCATCAGCTTGACCAGATCCGCGCCAGCTTTGATTTGCTCGCGGGCGGCTTTGCGCATTTCATCCGGACCATCGGCTTCTCGGGCGATGAAGTGGGCGTGCCCGCCAGTCATACTGATGACGCGCCCGGACAGCTTCATGCGCGGTCCCTGGATCCAGCCGCGGTTGATGGCATCGCGCAAGGACATTTCGATGAACTTTTCGCCCCCAACATCGCGGATGGTGGTTACGCCCTGCGCCAAGGTGCGGCGGCAGATCTCCACCGCCTCCAGCACCAGGGCATCGCGCGGCTTCTCCAGCAGGGTGAAGACGCTGTCCGCGCCGTTGTAACAGATGTGAATATGAGCGTCGATCAAGCCCGGCAGCAGCCATTTGCCGCTGACATCGACTTGGTCTGCGGCTTGGGCATCGGCTGGCATGTCGGCGGCTGCACCGACCCAGGCGATGCGCTCGCCTTCAATATGCACCGCGGCATTCGCCATAGGCTCGCCGCCAGAACCGTCAATGAGTGTCGCGCCGCGAAGTACAAAATTCATTTATTCCTCCTACTCGCTATTGATTGATTTTGAAGCCTCGACAAGCAAGCTGTCAAGCGGGATACGCGCGTCGGGAAAGGGGATGCCCTCCGCGGTTTCTGCTGGCACGCGCTGCTGGCCTCCCGCAGGGTATAGACCTGTGTACAGATTGTATCGCCCTGTCGGCAGGTCGGCAGGCAAGCGCAGATGCCAGGTCTCGCTATCGGTCATGCCTCGGTACCAGAGTCGCGTCGGCAATCGCGCTCCAAGCGGCGGCTGGTCAAAACCCCACCATTGGCCACTGTCTTCGTGAATGAAGTGCAGGAATTGGATTATATTCTCGTCGCTTGCCCGCTCGGCGCTCCAAGTGAACGAGATTTCAAGGTTCTCGCCGAGTTGGGCTCTGAGCGGGGGCGAAGCAGCGTCCAAGACAAACTCATTTTCGAAGACCGCCAGAGGGGAGGCAGGTCGCGCCCGCGCCTCGTCCTGGAGCGTGAATTCCTCCAGAATCACTTGGTAGTCACTAATCACCGGGAGATCGCTTGACAGCACGCGCTGGGGCTTGAAGGCGCTGTTCTGCTCGCGCCACAGGGAAAACAAGATAAGCAGGGCGCGGTTCTTTGGCGTATCCGGCGGAATGTCTAGTCTTGCCCACTGGCGATACACCGGCACATAACCGGGCGCCAACCAGAACTGCTTATCAATACTCGCATGCGCGTCGCGGCTGATGATGGCTTCCAAGTTGGCTCTGTCCAGCAGAATGAGCCCATAGCCTGCGCCCGCATAGTCCCCCAGCGGGTTGCGGTCGGGGAGGGACAAATAGAGATGGACATCCAAGAATCGATCGTGCTTGTGCCTGTCTATTTGAAAACCATGCAATTCTACCCTCGATTCAAAGGCGATGGCCGCTCCTTCGGCAGTCGTTTGCCTGCCGATCGGTTTGATTGCTCCGCTCTGTGTAAGCAGCACACTCCAAAGCAGCGGTGACAGGCACAGCACCAATATCACAGCGCGAGACGGTTTCGCTGACGCGTCTGAGAACTGACCAGCGATGGCCAGGAGCGCCAGCCAGATACCTAGCAGCTCGAGAGATTCCTCGATAATAAGGGTGCTGCTGCATACGCCGAAGAGCGGCGCGACCTGCCAGCCGCGGCATTCTGGCAAATACGAATAGCCTTCGAAGTGTGTGGCGCCTAGCGCGCTGAGTGCAAGCCCAAGTATTAGGCACCCGTGCCACATCCAGGAATGCCTCGGCGAATGCAAGGCTACGACTGTTGTCACCACTGCCACAACTGCGCCGAGAATGATGTAGTATTCGGACCAATTCCCCATGGATTCGTGGATAAGGAAGAATTCGTCGCAGGCGAAAAACACAAACAACAGTCCGATACCAAAAAGATACAGTCGATGCCACACTGATCGCGTCACAGAGACACCGGCTGTTGCCATGGCCACAAATCCAACCAGAGCCAACTGCGCCGATGCCAGCGTGGAAGGTATATTCCATTCTGAGTCCAAGTGCCAAAGCCAAAGGTCAAAAGTGGATGACGACAATACGCCAGTCGACATCACAAGCGTTATACCATGTGCCCCAAGCACAATGATGGACAGCCGTTTAAACCACGGTGACAGGTGAGGAAAAAGAAAACGAAAGCCGGTCAAACTGACTATGAGATAGAGCAATACTGCAGCGATGTGCGTTGGGGTTAGCGAAGTAAAGACAGCCGGGCTATTCCCCATCAGCGCGCCTAATTGACGCTGTGGTACAAGTCGGCTGGGCTCGATGCCAAGCCCGCAGCCAGCTTGGGCGGCGTCATGTAGGCGCGCTTGGAATGGCTGATGCCCGCGCCCAGCATAGCTTCCAAGAACTTCAGTTGCACCCGCGCCGGGTTCAAAAAGGGCACGCCGAGCTCCTGCTGGCAAGCTTCGGGGATCTCCAGAAAGCCCATGCTCATGCAGCCGACGACGAGCGTGTCTGCCCTGTCTTCCTGTATGGCTTTCTTGCCTTCTTCCAGCGTTACTTCAATCGCTAATTCGCGGTCATGATGCAGATCCAGCACCGGGATGTTGACGGCGCGGACGCTGGCCAGTTTGTCGCCGCCACCGCTGTTGCGCAGGGTCTCTTCCAGCGGACCAATGACACTGTCGGTCACGGTGATGACGCTGTAACGGCGCCCTACTGCTGATGCCATCAGCGCGGTCGCCTGGCCCGCGCCAACCACGGGGATATCGACGATCTCGCGCAATGCGCCCAAGCCGGGATCGCCATAACAGCCCAGTAGGATGCCGTCCCAGCCCTCAGCCTGCAATTCATGCGCGCGCTGCACCGTCTCGGGGATGGACAAATATTCTTCGTACAGGCTTTCAATGGAACCAGGTCCGGCGGGAATGTCGGTGATATCGACATCGGTGTCGGGCGCGGCATGACGCTGGAGGTACTCGCGGCGCCTGGCGAGTTCGGCTTGTCCTTCGGGGGTTCGCCCCATCGGACCGGATACGAGATAGATAAGTTTCATAAACGCGGTTTCTCCTTTGTCATTAACCCACTGTCTTAGTATCTCCAAGAAAAGATTTTACCACAGAGACTATAGAGGATACAGAGATGGTTGTAGCCCCGCGCGCTGCAAGGCAGCCGCCCAAGCAAAAGTATTCGCCCGCAGCACTACCCCTCCCCGAATCATCGGGGAGGGGAGCTAAGAACAGCGGAGTCATGACACAGCAGGCGATTCAGCGTTCATGCGAATGCCCCCATTGATATGAGGGGACCGAGGGAGTAGACCTTGAGCTCGCGAATAAAACAGGACTAACCCTGGCGCGCTTCTGTACGCTTCGTAGCTAGATTTTCGCCGTGGCAGCCCGCGCGATGTTGGCGGCGCTTTCAAATGCCCAAGCCACGCGATTGACCCCGCGCAGCAAGTGCGTCCGCGTGACCCGCCGCATGTGCGCGTCCGCCCCGTCCAGCTCCAGCGCCGGCGCCAAATCCGGCAGTTGCGGCACGCGTACAGCCGGCTCCGTGCGGAAGCGACCGCGCCGCGTAAAGTTGATCAGCACCAGCTCGCGAGCCATGGCTAACAGGGCGTCGTTGATGACGCGTACGGAGGCATCGTTCACCGCGCCTTCCGTCAGTCCTTCCGCCGCCGCATAGAGCGCGTCCAGCGCCGCGTCTAGGTCGGCCAGCGCATCTGTGGCTGGCGAGAAGTCCGCGTCATCACCAGCCGCCGCGGCATAGCGAGCAAGCGTATCCGCGAATTCGGCGATCAAGGCACGGAAGTCATAAGGATGCAGCGGATTGTTGAGCAGGCGCTGCAAGGAAGCCGCGTAGACGCGCAGGTCGCGCATGAGATTGTCTTTGTCAGCGATTTCCAGGGTGTCGTTTTCGGTATGCCAGGCGATATTCGCGCCGCAACCGCCCACCGCGTAATAACCCATCTCCTCGGCTTTGGACAGCGGCATGGACGACAGCAGCATGAACAAGCTGGAGATGCCGATGTTGTTGAAAGAATAATCGCCAGCCTGGTGCGGGCGCTCGCCAGTGAAGCCCAGCCCGGTCGAGTCAAGGACGGCTTGCTTGGCGAAGTCATGCGCCTCGCTCATGATGGTCACGCCGCGATATTCGGTCGCCCAGCGACAGCCCGGCGAGTCGATATTCATCTGCGCCAGGCAATCACGCGCCAGCTCCAGGCCGAATTTGTCGGCATACCAGGTCGACGCGCCATAGCGCCCGGTGGAATGCCCCGACCACCAAGCCACCCGCAGGGTCCGCGCCAGATTGTCGCGCTGGGCGTGGAAGACCCGCGCCAGTTCCAGCAGGGTCGCGTTGCCCACCGCATTATCGCCGATGCCCACATCCCAGCTGTCGACATGCCCGTGCACAAGCACAAAGCGTTCCGGCTCAATCGCGCCTTCGATTTCCGCCACCAGGCAGGGGCACTCGAACCAGCCCTCTTTGAGCTGCGTGTGCAGGGTGACTTCCAGCGCGCCATCCGCCATTTTCGCCAGCAGGTCTTCGCCATCGGGTCGATTGATGGACAGGACGGGGATGGTCGGCTGGCGTTCGTAATTGTCCAGGTCGGGGGCGCCCCAAATTGTCGTGCAGATGCCCCAGTGGATATCGACGCCGGGGTTGATGAAGATCGCGCCAATCGCGCCCTTGTTCTGGAAGTACCAAACCGGCGGCGGACCGCCAAAGCCATCGACCACCACCACCTTGCCGCGGACATCGACTTCCGTAGCGGGCGTGAAGTCAAAGAAATCGACGCTGCGCCCGGCCGCGAAGTCTTCAATGCGCACAGTCTCGCCCGTGACGCCGCCGGCTGGCGTGCTGATGGAAAAAGCCGGCGTCTTGGCGCGGTAGGACTTGCTGCCCGCCACCAGCGATGCCCGCACTGGCACGCTCAAAAACAACTCCGGCATGTGCATCTTGTATGAAATGCCCAGCGCTTCCAGGCGATCGGCGATGTAGGCGAAGGCGGCGCGCTCGTCATCCGATGAGGATTCGCGCACCAGGCTGGTGTAGCGCTCGATCAGCGACCAAGGCTCGTCTGGCGCCAGGGATTCCAGCAGCGCGTCTTCCAGACCTGCGTTCTTGCTTTCGTAAAGTGCTTGCATTTGCTCCTCTTCCTCCAATGGCAGTCATTTCAGTAAACAGAATACTCCCGGCTTGCGAATCGTCTGGAGCATCGACGCAAGGGTCAAGGACATGTCCGTAAGCTCCTCGCTTGCGGACCAAGGCAGACCTAAGCCAGCAGATCAGTAGAGAGAGTCTAACAATAGAAGACAGATTGTCAACAACTCGCGTGGCGGCTATTGAGGGGGAAATGCGGAAACTTGGGAGGAACCCGGGCCTAAAACACAAAGCCCACCGAGTGGCGGGCTTTGATCGCGTGATTGGGGAGTTATGCGTTGCAGTACGTGTCCTGGTCGAGGAATTCCGAGTCGATGTCTGCTTGCGTGTTGATGACGATTTTGTGGTACGGGCCTTTGGAGCCGTCAGCGTAGAGGGCGCGAATTTTGACTTTGATGGGCTGTCCGGCAGGGACGGCGAGTTGTGGGCCAAATGGATGCCCGACGCCTGCGATGCGGTTGCGCTCGCTGCCCCACCAGTTTGTATGCCGGTGCTTGATGCGCATGTGGCCAGAGAGCTTGCCATTGCTTTTCTCCATGGAGCGGAATGTACCGTTTTTGCGGCCTGTCCAGCGGATGAGGTAGGTTTCAGGCTGTTTTTCGGGTTGGCGGAAGCGGATATCGAAAGAGCGTAGATACGCGCCGTCTGCTACGCAGGATGCTCCGTTTTGATCAAGGTAGTCAAATCCGGTGGCGTGGCGCGTGTAGAAGTTCGGCGGGGCGTAGGCCCAAAAGCCGGTTATCGTCTTGGCGGGTTTGTTGGCGGCGGCGGGACCCACAAGCAGGGTGAGCAGGGCAAATAGCAGCGATAGGCGTTTCATGTTGGTCTCCTTGTCAATTATGTCAGTCGGAAGAAAGGCAGGTTTAACTCTGTGATGACGTCGGCGGCAATCGAGAATTGCGCCAAAGCGGCAGCAGGAAACTCAGCGCGACAAATATGGATCTGATGGAGAAGGGGAAAGAGAATTCTGGTAAGGCGGTATTAATACTGGATATTACGGGGGGGGGGGGGGGGGGAAAATGGCAGGAGCTTCCGCGCGGCGAGCAGGGCAGAGTGCAAAAGCAGGCCTTTCACCATGATCTCCTTGATCCAGGTCGTGAATGTACTTTACCACTGATATGTTGGTATGTCAAGAAAATCGTGCTCAAAGAGCGGGGCGAACGCGGATTATCCCAAATCAGCGCGAAAATTGCGGGGAAAACGCGGCAGTTTGGAGGAACCCGGGATTAAAGCAAAAAGCCCGCCAGTCGGCGGGCTGTAAACAAGTAGTCTGCGCGAGGGGTCGGCTCAATTACAACCGGGCGCACTGCATTCCCCGCCTCAGCCTATTCCCCGCGCACATCCAGCACATCGCGGAGGGCGTCGCCCAGGAAGTTGATGCTCAGCACCGTAATCATGATCGCCAAGCCCGGATAGATGCCCAGCCACCAAGCCCGCGAGAAGAAACTGCGCGCATCGCTGATGATCAACCCCCAGGTCGGCGTAGACGGCTTGACGCCCAAGCCCAGGAAGGACAAAGCCGCTTCCGCCAGGATGGCGAAAGACACGCTGAGCGTCGCTTGCACGATGATGGGCGCGATGGCGTTGGGCAGGATATGCAGCAGCATGATGCGCCGGTCCGAAGCGCCCAAGGAACGCGCCGCCAGCACATAGTCTTCCTCGCGGATCGACAGCACCATGCCGCGCGTGATGCGAGCGAAATCGTCCAGGAAAGCCAGCACGATCGCCACAATGACATTTTCCAGCCCCGTGCCGAAGACGGCCACCAGATACACCGCGATGATGAAGTTGGGGAATGCCCATTGCAAGTCGATATAGCGCATGAAGATAGTGTCGATCCAGCCGCCGTAGTAGCCGGAAAGCACGCCCATGGCCACGCCCAGCAGCATCGAAATCGTCACAGCCACGACGCCAACGAAGAGCGATACGCGTGCGCCAATCAATATGCGCGTGAACAGGTCGCGCCCCAAATCGTCCGTACCCAGCAAATGCGCGCTGGATGGCGGCTGCAGGATGTCGAATTCTTGCGAGAGCGGGTCGTAAGGGGAGATGAAAGACGAGAAGACCGTGCTGAAGATGATGACCGTCAGCAAAATGATGCTAGCCATGGCGCGTTTGTCCCGCAGCAGCTGCTGCCAGACGCGGGGGCGCTGCGGCAGGCTCGGCTGCTCAATGCCGCGCAGGTGGGCGACAGGGGCTTGCCTCTCCCTGACTTGTTGGGGGGACCGAGCGGGGTTCTCAGTCATAGTTGATACGCGGGTCAATAAGCAGATAGAGCATATCCACCGCCAAATTCATGAAGACCAGCAAGACCGCCACCAGCAGGATGCTACCTTGCACGACCGGATAATCGCGATTAAGAATGCTTTGAATCAGCACCCGCCCCAACCCCTTGATGGCGAAGACATTCTCCACCACCACCGAGCCGGAAAAGAGCAGCGCCAGCGAGATGCCCATGACGGTGACGACCGGGATCAAGGCGTTGCGCAGGGCATGGCGGAAGATCACGCGCGTTTCGTTCAGTCCCTTGCTGCGCGCCAGCGTGATGTAATCCTGCCCCAGCACCTCCAGCATGGCGCTGCGCGTCAAGCGGGCGATGGACGCTGAAAATGGCAAACCCACCGCCAAACCCGGCAGCACCAAGTAGCGCAGCCACTGGTCCAGCCCGGCGCTCATGGGCTTATAGCCAATGGCTGGGAACATGCGCAAATTGACCGCAAAGACGATGATCAGCACGATGCCGATCCAGAATGAGGGCATGCTGATGCCCAGGAAGGCCGCGAGATTGAAACCGTAATCAAGGATGGTGTCTTTCTTCACTGCCGAGATGACGCCGGCCGCCAAGCCCAGCGTGAAGGACACCAGGAAGGCCACCAGCGCCAGTGAGACGGTGCGCGGGATGGCTTCGGCAATTTGCACGCTGACCGCTTGATGGCTGCCATACAGCGACTGCCCCAGGTCGCCAGCCAGCGTATTGCGCATCCAGAAAAGGTATTGCACCAGCACCGGCTGATCCAAGCCCAATTTGGCGCGGATGGTATCGGCAACGGTGGGGTCGACATCAGCCAGCAGCGCCTGGATGGGATCGCCCGGCACCGCCCGCAGCATGAAAAAGACTAGCGTGCCGACCGCCCAAACGACGACCAGCGCTTGTATCACCCGCGCGACAAAATAGCGCATCAACTTGCCTCAATTAGTGGAACATCAAGTCCCTATTGAACCGTGTAGGGGCGACCCACTGGGTCGCCCGCTATCACAAACTGCGTCCGATGGGCGACTTACAAAGTCGCCCCTACAGTTCCCGCGCGCATCTGTACCTTTGTCAATTGGGCGTTCCAACGAAACGCCGCTACCGTCGCCCAAAGCCCAGCCTTAGCTGAAGCTGACCCTGTCCAAATCGCGCAAGCCGACGATGCGGCTCTCGGGCGGATAAATGACCTCAGCGCGATGCACCAAGATCTCCGTAAGATGGTGGGTGAAAATCGAGGCGACCTTGTCCGATGTGATCTGATTAGCCTCCTGCACCAGGACCTTGCGGGTTGCGGGATCGGCCGTGACCGCCTGCTCGTCGATGAGTTCGTCCACGCGGGCATCGGAGAAGGAGCCGAAGGGTCGCTCGCCGTATTTTTCCACCAGGTCGGCGTCGTTGCGATTAGGACCATTGAAGCGGGAAGTGGTCTGCATCCAGTCGACCAAGCCATCATCGGGGTCGAAATCGCCGCCGCTGCCCAGCGCCATCAAATCGTACTCCATACGGAAGGCGTCTTCGATCAGCACAGTGAAGTCTTTCACATCCAACTCGAGTTCAATGTTGAGGTTGTTGCGATAGATATCGACCATGACCTCGGCGGCGCGTCTGCCCGCAGGTGTCGTCAACAGCTTCAGCGTGGGGAAGCCCTCGCCATTGGGGTAGCCGGCTTCCGCCAGCAAAGCCTGCGCCGCTTCGACATCAAAGCGCTGTTCGCTGGTCTCGTTGATGCCGGTATCGAAGTAGAAACCCATCGCCGGGTTGATAGTGCCGAACCCAGGCACGCCGCGCCCGAAGAGCGCCCGCTGAATGAAGCGTTCGCGGTCGAAAGCTTTGGCCAGCGCTAGCCGCACCTTGAAGCCGTTCTGCTGCTTCAACTCGTCGACCGACGGGTCGAAGCTTTCGACCACCATCGGCTCGCGCCAGGGATTGACGAAGAGGGATTGGAAGCCGTTGCCCGCGATTTCGTCCACCACCAGGTCCGGGTTGGCCAGGAAACGGTCGATCAACTCCGCGGCGACAGCGTTGCCGCCAATCAAGTGGATATCGCCGGTTTCGATGGCGGCCGCCAGCGGCTCATTCTCCGTGATGGGAATGATGGTGACCTTGTCCACGACCGGGCGCTCGGGATCATAGTAGTCATCGAAGCGCTCCAGCACGACGCCCTGGCCTAGCTGATGCTCGGTCACGCGGAAGGGACCGGTGCCGATGGGCTTCAAGCCATATTCCTGCAAGCCGAGCGTTTCAATGGCATTGCCGTTGACGATGGTCATGGCGCGCCCGCTGGAGCGCTCAAGAGTCTTGACCAGCAGCGATGCCTGGGGTCTGGCCAGCGTCAGCTCTACGGTGTAATCATCCAGCGCCACGACATCGAGCACATTGACAAGGTTGCCGGAATGGATGGAATTCTCCGGGTTCTTGGAGCGGTTGTAGGTATAGACGACATCGGCAGCGGAGAAGGAATCGCCATTGTGCCAGGTGACGCCTTCACGCAGGTTGAAGGTCCAGACCAGGCCATCGTCGGACACGGTCCAGTCGGTGGCCAGGTCGCCTTCCGCGACCAGCTCGGCATTGATATGCGTCAAGCCGCTCATCACATTGGAAGCCACCTGGAATTGCAGCACGGCATTGATGACGGCTGGATCCAGCGTTGTGATTTCGGCTGTGCCAGCCCAACCGCAGATCAAATGTCCGCCGCTTTGGGCGAAGGCGCGCGCAGCTGTTGGCAAGGCGATGCCGGCCGCGCCCAGCAGATGCGAAAGCGAGATCGAGCCGCCCGAGGCCGCCACTAGCCGGAGAAAAGAACGCCGGCTCAGCTTGGGTCCGCTCAGCTCGTCCTTGCTCAAGCCGAAGAGCGGGTCGCGCGGGTCATAGTCGTAGGCGCGGCGGTGCTCTTCCGCGATACGGGCTTTCTCTTCGCCAGTCAGGCGCGTGTAGAAGTCTTTCAGTCTTTGGTTCATGGCGAAACTCCTTTTGTAGTGGATGAAGAGCCATTGAGGACTTGCATACGAGTCAAGTGTATCGCCAGCTTGAGCATCCCGCAACATTGCCCCCCTCGGTCTCCCCGAAGCATCAGGGGGGAAGGTTTCGCCGAGCATTCGCATAAACACCAATGCCCTGACGGAGTCGCGATCCCGATGAATCGTTGTAGGCGCGACCCGAAGAGTCGTCCGCCGGGGGAGGGGTAGAAGTGCGCCCTAGGGGCGAGTCGCCGCCTCGCCCCTACACGGATCGTCGATTGGAGGAGGTTTGCTATGTCAGGCCGCAGCAGTCAGCGCGCAGGCGGGCTTTCTGCACCTTGCCCAGGGCATTGCGCGGCAGCTCGTCGAGGAAAATTACCCGCCGCGGAGTTTTGTAGGCAGCCAGTTGCTCTCGACAGTGCGCGCAGATCTCGTCCGCGTTCAGCGCAGCGCCCGGCTTGGGCACGATGACTGCCACGACCGTCTCGCCCCATTCCGCGTCCGGGCAGCCGATGACCGCGCAGGCTGCCAAGCCGTCATGCGTCATCAGCGCCAGCTCCACTTCCGGCGGATAGATATTCAAGCCGCCGCTGATGATCAGGTCTTTAGCGCGTCCCTTGAGCGTGAAATAGCCATCGGGCTCGCGCATGCCCAAATCCCCCGTGCGCAGCCAGCCATCAACAGTGAAGGCTTCAGCCGTCTTTTGCAGCTGCTTCCAGTAGCCAGCGAAGACATGCGCGCCTTTGATCTGCACCTCGCCCACTTCGCCATCGGGCAGCAGCGCTCCGGTCTCCACATCGGCAATCCGCGCTTGCACGCCTGGCAGCGGCCTGCCCACCGAGCCAACGCGCCGTTCGCCACGCAGCGGATTGGACAGGTTCATGCCCGTTTCCGTCATGCCGTAGCGCTCCAGCAGGGTGACGCCAAAAACGCGCTGATAACCGAAGAAGAGATCGTCTGGCAGGCGGTCGCTGCCCGATGTCAGCAAGCGCATGTGGCTGAGGTCGATGCGCTGCCCCTCCGCCTGTTGATAGAGCCGCCGGTGCATGGTCGGCACGCCCATGAAGACCGAAAAGCGCTTACTACGCAGCAGGCTCAGCGTCGCAGCGGCGTCGAAAGCCGGCATCAGCGTTGCCGTCGCACCGGCATGCAGCGCCCCGTGCAGCGCCACCACCAGCCCGTGCACATGAAAGACGGGCAGACAATGCAGCAGCGTATCATCTTTGCGCCAGCCCCAAGCCCTGTGCAGCGCTTCGATATTGGCGGTCAGGTTGCCATGCGTGATCAGCGCGCCTTTGGGACGGCTGGTCGTGCCGCTGGTGTAGAGCATCATGGCGATCTGATTTGGGTCGCTTGGCAGTTCGTCGTCGCGGCTGGGCGAGAAGGCTGCCACGTGGCTGTTCCAGGGCGCTTCGGGATTGATGAAAAGCGTCCGCCGCATGTCGGGAAGATTAGGGATGATGGTTTCAATGCTGCCTTGTTTGGCATTCTCCGCAATCAGCAAGCTGGCGCCAGAATCGGCCAGGAAGTACTGCAGTTCGGCGGGCGGATAAGCGGGATTCAGCGGCAGGAAGACCGCGCCAATTTGCAGCGCCGCCAGGTGCAAATAAATGAATGGTAGGCACTTGGGCAGTTGTACAGCAATGCGGTCGCCGCGCTCGACGCCCAGGCTGTGCAGATAATGCGCCGTGCGATTGGTCGTTTCCGCCAGTCGCGCGTAGCGTATTGGCTCGTCGCCAAGGAACTGCAGGGCGGTTTTCTGCGGTTGCGCCTGGCAATGGCTGGCGATGGCATCGAGGAACATAGTGACTGTATTATCCGCGGTTTTGAGGCGCATGGATATAGAAAATGTGCCCAACAGAAAAGCTAACTACAGAGGGCACGGAGAACGCAGCGAGTAAAACGAGCGTCTCGCTGAGATGCCCCTGTTTTATTCGCCCGCACACGGTCTACCCCCCCCCCCCCCCCCCCCCCGTGCTTGGTTTCC
>DAOUKU010000003.1:0-10837 GCA_034420985.1 Anaerolineae bacterium
GCTGGGGATAGCCCCCCCCCTTGTTTTCCCCCCCCCCCCCCCCCCCATTGATATGGGGACCGAGAGGGGTAGGCCACTAGCAGACAAGCCTTAGAACCGCCGAATTATTGAGAACATGGTAATCTATCCGCCATGCATCCACAGGCGAGGCGAGAGACATGACGACAGACCAACTGCTGCAGAAGACGCAGGGCTGCTTGTATGGCGGCGCGATCGGCGACGCCATGGGCGCGCCAGCCGAATGGCGCAGCGCCGAGGAAATCCGCAAACGCTACGGCTACATCACCGACCTGGTCGAAGCCTGGGACGAAGAGGATACGCGCGGACGCGGACACGGGCGCTACACCGACGACAGTCACATGGTGCAGCTGCTCTGTCAGTGTTACATCGAACATAGCGACCACCTGGATGCGCATGAGTTCTTCCGTCGCATGGTGCCCAAAATGGCGCTGGAAGACCGCTGGATACCCGAGTTCGGGCGGGAGATGCCGCTGGTGCAGCGGCTCTTCTATCCTGAAAAGTGGCTTTTCAACCGCTGGCTGGCCAATGCCGACCCGCGCAACGCCGGCGTGGGCAATATGGTCAACTGCGGGGCAGCCATGTATGCCGCGCCGGTGGGCATCATCAACGCTTGCGACCCAGCCAGCGCCTATGCGGAGGGCATCGATATCTTCAGCGCGCACCAGCACAGCTTCGGGCTGGAAGCGGCGGCTGTCATGGCCGTCTGCGTGGCCGAGGCTTTCGCGCCTGACGCCACGGTCAGTTCCATCATTGACGCGGCGCTGCGCCACGCCAAAGAAGGCACGCGCGACTGCATCGAAGCCATCGCCGACCGAGCGGCCACGCTCAGCGACTGGCGCGAAGCCATCGCCCCGCTGCGCGAGGTCATGCGCAAATACGACACCTCGCCGGATGACGCCAAGAGCCGGCGCGGCGACCAAAGCAACGCCTGGACAGCCAGCCACGAGCACGCCATTGAAGAAGTGCCCATCGCGCTGGGATTCCTGATAGTCACGGATGGGGACTTCGAAGGCACAATCTGCGGCGGGACGAATTACGGGCGCGACAACGACTCTATCGCCGGCATGGGCGGGGCGATCGCCGGGGCGTTGCATGGCATCGACGCGCTGCGCAGCGACTGGGTGCAGCAGATCAATGAAGCCAACCGCATCGACCTCATGCCCATCGCGGCGGACATGGCGGCGTTGACGCGGGAATTGCAGGCGCGGCAGCTGGCAGCGGCGCAGGCGCGGCAAGCGGCTTTCGCGGCTTTGTGAGCGCCTCGTAACCCCCCTCGGTCCCCCCATTGAAATGGGGGGAGGCAGGCCTCGTATTGAACCCCCTTCGGTATGCCTCGTATTGAACCCCCCTCGTATTAAACCCCCCTCGGTCCCCCCATTGAAATGGGGGGAGGCAGGCCTCGCATTGAACCCCCTTCGGTATGCCTCGTATTGAACCCCCCTCGTATTAAACCCCCCTCGGTCCCCCCATTGAAATGGGGGGAGGCAGGCCTCGCGTTAGCGTCGCAATTTGCCTGGTCGCGCCGGGTTGTGGCGGATTTTGCGGCGGAGGGGGCAGGTTTACGGCGCGGATTTGGGGGTTTATGGCGCATTCCGGGGCGGATATGGCGGAATGCGGTGGATTTGCAGCAATGCCGCCAAAAGGGGCAAATGTTTTTTGCGCCAATACGAGGTCGCGGGCAAGCCATTGTCAAGGCGGGCGTGAAGGCAGGGTAGCAGGGATGGCGAGGCGGGCGGCGAGCGCATGGTCGCGCCTGCAATGCAAGGCAATCGCAGCAAATTATTCTTAGCAGCGAGGGCAGCGAGTAACGAGAGTACACAGAGGGCAGCGCAGCGGGCGAGACAAGCGTCCCGCCCAGGGCGTTCTCCAAGAACGGGCAGGCAGATTTCAGCCACCGCCGAGGGCAGCGAGTAACGAGAGTACACAGAGGGCAGCGCGGCGGGCGAGACAAGCGTCGCGCCCAGGGCGTTCTCCGAAGAACGGGCAGGCAGATTTCAGCCGCCGCCGATGCTGCGGGGGGACCGAGGGGCTTGCCGCGTATGCTACAATCCCGCGCATGATAGTCACCAAAGCGCCTGACAGCCTCCATCAACTGGTCGACAAGTTCCAGCGGGGCAGGAGCGCGTTCCTGCAGCCGGACTACAACGAGACGCAACTGCGGCAGGAATTCGTCAATCCCTTCTTCGAGGCGCTGGGCTGGGATGTGGGCAACAGCCGCCAGGTGCTGCACGAAGCCAGCCTGCGCAGCGGGCGCAGCGTCCGGCACCCGGATTACAGCTTCCTGGCGGGGGCGCGGCGGGTCTTCTATGTGGAGACCAAGAAGCCAGCCATCGACATCGGCGAGAACATCGAGCCGGCGCAGCAACTGCGCTCTTATGGCTGGTCGGGCAATACGGCGGTCGGCATCCTCACCAACTTCGCCGAATTGGCGGTTTACGACTGCCGCATCCAGCCGCAGCAGGGCGACTCGCCCGACACGGCCCGCTTGCTGCATCTGGACTGCGGGCAGTACCTGGACGAATGGGCGCTGCTGCATAGCGCCTTCTCCCGCGAAGCCGCGCAGCAGGGCAGACATCGCGAGCTGCTGGACGAAGCGCCCAAGAATGTGCTGCCGGTGGACGAAGCCTTCCTGCAGGATATGGAGCGCTGGCGGCGGGACCTGGCGCGGGAGCTGCACAAGCAGGGGCATTTCATCGACCGCGAACTCAGCGAGCGCGAGCTGAACCTGCTGGTGCAGCAGACGATCGACCGCATCGTCTTCCTGCGCATCGCCGAGGACCGCAGCCTGGAGCCCGAAGATCAGCTGGAACGGGCGGCGCAGGGCCAGGGCGTCTACAAGAAACTCAAGGACCTCTACATAGGAGCCGACCGCAAATACAATTCGGGTTTGTTTCACTTTGCGGCCGGCGACAGCCGCCGCCCGAAGCCCGACAGGCTGTCCATGGAAATTTTCATTCCCGACAGCGTTTTGCGCCCCATCATCCTGGATTTGTACCCGCCCAAGAGCCGCTATCAATTTTCGGTCATCGCCGCCGATATATTGGGGCAGGCTTATGAGCGCTTTTTGGGCAATGTCATCGAAGTGCGCAGCGGCAAATACGAAACGACCGTGGCCGTGCGGGAAAAGCCAGAGGTCCGCAAAGCCGGCGGCGTCTATTACACGCCCAGCTACATCGTCGACTACATCGTCGAGAACACGGTCGGCGCGCTGCTGGAGGGAGCGAGTCCCGAGGGGGCGGCGCAAGTGCGCATCCTCGACCCGGCCTGCGGCAGCGGCTCCTTCCTGACCGGCGCTTATCAATTCCTGCTGGACTGGCATCTGCGGCAGTACGCGCGCCAGCCCGAGCGCTACAAAAATCGCATCAGCCGCCGCGGCGATGGCTATATCCTCAACCTGGTCGAGAAGCGGCGCATCCTGACCAACAATATCTACGGCGTCGACCTGGATCAAAATGCCGTCGAGGTCAGCAAATTGTCGCTGCTGCTGAAAATGCTGGAGCATGAAGACGAGGCGACGGGCGGGCTGGATGCCAATGGTCCGCTGCTGCCCGACCTGGGCGGCAACATCAAATGGGGCAATTCGCTGGTGGGCAGCGATTTTTATGACGGGGCGGATGTGGGGGACCTGGCGGACGAAGAGCTGCAGCGCGTCAAAGCCTTCGATTGGGACAGCGGGGCCGGCTTCGGCGAAATCATGGCGGCGGGCGGGTTCGACGCGGTGATCGGGAATCCGCCTTATGTGCGGCAAGAGACTTTGGGGCGGGAGTTCAAAGCCTACGCCAAGACAAAATACGAGACCTACGCCGGCACCGCCGACCTGTATACCTACTTCATCGAGCGGGGCGTGAAGCTGCTCAAGGCCGGCGGGCTCTTCGGCATCATCGTCGCCAACAAGTGGCTGCGGGCGCGTTATGGCAAGCCGCTGCGCCAATGGCTGAAAAAGCAAGCCATCCGCGAAATCGTCGACTTCGGCGATTTGCCCGTCTTCCAGCAGGCGACGACTTATCCCTGCATATTGACGATTCAAGCCCCAAGCCCCCACCCCCCGGCCCCCTCCCCCAAAATGAGGGAGGGGGAGAATGCCGCCGCTTACCCCCAAGCTCCCAAAATGAGGGAGGGGGAGAATGCCGCTTACCCCCAAGCTCCCAAAATGAGGGAGGGGGAGAATGTCGCTTACCTCCAAGCTCCCAAAATGAGGGAGGGGGAGAATGCCGCTTACCTCCAAGCTCCCAAAATGAGGGAGGGGGAGTCAGCCCGTGCAAAATGGGATATCCCGCCGGAATTGGAGCGACGGATGCAAGCGATAGCCCGCGAGTTGCGCAAAAATCCAACTGTCGCGGAAGACAAGCTTTGGCAGGCAATCCGCAGGAGGCAGCTCGATGAGCGAAAGTTCCGCCGCCAGGTTGCCATCGGCGCATTTGTCGTCGACTTTTATTGCTCATCCGAGCGGCTGGCTGTCGAAGTTGATGGTCCAATACACGAGAATCAGCGAGAAGCCGACCAAATCCGCCAGGAACTCATCGAGTCGCTTGGCATTCGCTTCGTCCGACTTACAAATGCAGAAGTTGAACACAACTTGGAAGCTTCGCTCAATGCTATCCGCCAAATGTTTACTGACGAACCCGCCAAAGACGACGAAAAGCCCCTCCCTCTTGATGGGGGAGGGGTTTGGGGTGGGGGTGAAAAAACCTTCGCCGCGGCGCAGGTGGACACGCTGGAGTTCGCCAGCCTGCGCGAGCATGTGGGGTCGCTGCGCTATGCGGTGGACAGGACGATGCTGGATGATGGCGGGTGGTCGTTGGCGCGGGAAGAGGTGCAGCGGCTCGCGGACAAGCTATTCAGCATAGGCGAATCGTTGAACGACTTTGTTGGCGGACGGATGTATCGGGGAGTCGTTACCGGAAAAAATAGTGCTTTCGTCATCGACATAGACACGAGAAATCGCCTCATTGAAGAGGACGAATCAAGCGCGGAAGTCATTAAGCCATTTCTTTTAGGACGCGATGTACGGCGCTATGAAGTACCTACTTCCGAGAGTTACTTGATTTTCACCAGGAGAGGTATAGACATTGAGCAGTATCCCGCAATCAAAGCCCACCTTAAGCAATATAGACAAGAGCTAGAGCCGCGGCCGCCCAATTGGAGTGGAGTTTGGCACGGGCGCAAGGCGGGAAAATACGCCTGGTATGAAATACAGGATACCATCGACTACCACGAAGAATTTGCTTCTGCAAAGATAGTCCTTCCTTCCATCATCAAGTCCGCAGCTTATCAACTTGATACAGTTGGCCATTTCTCAAACGACAAGACCACTATCATTGTCTCAAAGAGCAAGTACCTCTTGGGCTTGCTGAACTCAAAGGTTCTGGACTTCTGCATGCACCAGATCGCGTCAACAAAGCAAGGCGGTTACTTTGAATACAAGCCGATGTACCTGGCGCAGTTGCCTATCCGCGTCATTGACTTTGACAATCCCACTGATGTCGACTTACACGACAGGATGGTTGCATTGGTCGATGACCTGCTGGAATTGCATCGGCAGTTGGTCGGCGCTTCGGATGTGCAGCGTGGGGTGATTGAGGCGTTGATTGCGAGAAGGGAGCGGTCTGTTGATGAGGTGGTGTATGAGTTGTATGGGTTGAGTGAGGAGGAGGTGGGGGTTGTTGAGGGTGGGTGAGCATGGTTCATCGCAAGCTGATTCCGTGTATAATGGCGGCGGCGGACCTATCCCGTTCATTGCTTGGGGGCAGCGATGGCTTCTGTAGTTGATGTATTCTGCGGCGCGGGCGGGCTGACGCATGGATTCGTGCGGCAAGGATTCAATGTCGTCGCTGGCATTGATGTAGATGCAGCGTGCGAGTATCCATACGAGAAGAACAACGGCGCGCGGTTCATCCACAAATCTGTAAGCGAGTTGGGTCCTGACGAGGTGGACGCGCTCTTTGTTCCCGGTAAGCCCAAAATCCTGATAGGCTGCGCGCCTTGCCAGCCATTTTCCAGCTACACCTACAAGCACGAATATACGGACAAGTGGCAGCTAATTGACGATTTCGCCCAACTGATTATCAAGGTGCAGCCAGACATATTCTCAATGGAGAATGTCCCAGCGCTTGTCCGCTACAAAGGTGGTGAAGTTTTTGAGCGGTTCATCCGTACGCTTGAGCCTCATTATGGCGATGATATCTGGTGGCAGATAGTTCGCACGGCAGACTATGGCGTTCCACAGATGCGCAAGCGGTTGGTCGTGCTCGGCTCCAGATTCGGTTCAATTAGCCTGATGGAAAGGACTCACAGTTCAAACGAATACGTAAGCGTCCATGACACTGTGGGACACCTGCCGGAAGTTGCCGCGGGAAAAGTCTGCGACAGCGACACGCTGCACCGCGCGCAGGGGCTATCGCCGCTCAACATGATGCGGATCCAACAGTCCATGCCAGGCGGCAGTTGGCGAGACTGGGATGAGGAACTTCTCGCGCCATGCCACAGGAAAGAGTCAGGCCGCACATATTCTTCCGTGTATGGTCGAATGCAGTATGACAAGCCAGCCCCGACCATAACCACGCAGGCCTACAGCTATGGAACGGGGCGCTTTGGGCATCCGAAGCAGGACAGAGCGCTGACATTGCGTGAAATGGCGTTGTTGCAGACCTTTCCCGAGGACTACGAATTTCAGCGTCCCGAAGGCGACATCTCGTTCACAGGCATGGGCAAGCTGATGGGCAATGCTGTGCCTGTGCTGCTGGCTGAGCGTATTGCTGAAAGTATTGAGAGGCATCTGGAAGAGCATGGCTACTCAAAGTAACGACCACAAGTACAAGATGACCATTAGCTTGAGTGTATTGGATCACTTGGGTCGAGGTCTTTACAGCAACGTGCCGGCAGTGCTCTCTGAAGTTGTTGCAAATGCTTGGGATGCGGATGCGGAAAACGTAGATATCAGCATCAACAGCGACGACAAGACAATAGTCATCACCGACGACGGCTTTGGAATGACTCTGGACGACATCAACAGACGGTTTCTCAATATTGGCTATCAGAAGCGCGCGGACGTGGATTACGCCGTCGCAACACCGCGTGGACGCAAACCGATGGGCAGAAAAGGCATTGGCAAACTCTCCGCTTTCGCTATCGCGAACACTGTCGAGGTTTTCACGATTCGGGGTGATGATCGAAACGCCTTTAGAATGGACTATAATGACATTCAAACGCAGATAGAAACTGCTCCGAACTCGCCATACCATCCTACTGGGTTACCTCCTGAGCAAATCAGTATCGAAAAAGGAACACGCATTGCTCTGTCCAATCTCCGTAACCTACGAATGCCATCCGTCTCCGTGCTTAGACGGCGCTTGGCGAGAAAATTCACCATCCTTGGGTCAGACAATTTCTATGTTTCAATAAACGGTGACAGAATCTCTGCAAAAGATAGGGAGTATCAGAGACAAATTGAATATGTCTGGTATTTCGGCGGTGACGCGAACGTTGTCAGCGCGCGATTTCCGAACGCAAAACACATGACATCAGAAGATTGTGCGTTTGGTGATCAAAACCAATATGCCATTTCTGGCTGGATAGGAACCATAAAATCAACAAAGGAAATTCCACAAGACACCATTGGCATCGCCATCTTTGCCAGAGGGAAAGTAGTTCATGACAACTTGCTTGAAAACTTGCAAAAAGGTGGAATGTGGACCAAATATGTAGTCGGAGAAATTGACGCCGAGTTTATGGACGACGACAGCACAAAGGAAGATATCATCACCAGCGATCGACAGAGCCTGAAGGAAGATGATCCGAGATTCGAATTGCTAAAGGCGTTTCTGCTAAACGGTGTTATCGCTAGGATTACTACAAACTGGCAAAGGCTACGAATAGATTCTGGGTCCGATTGGGCGCTTGGCAATCTTCCGAGCATAAAGCGTTGGTATGATCGTTTGAAGGGAGACGAGAAGAAATCAGCTAAGACAATGATCGGAGTGATTGGATCTAATGATGAGCTGGATCACTCAGCGAGACTTGAACTTTACAAAGCGTTTATCTTTGCGTTTAGACGATTTTCCATTACTAAGCAGTTAAGCATCTTTGAGGACATTGAGACTACCGAAGAGTTGGAGTTGCTGTCGCGTATATTCGGTAATGTTACAGAGCTAGCAAGAGTTCAGTATTATGACATCGCAAATGTTCGAGTAGATGCCATTCGGGTATTGAAGGATCTCGTATCATCCAATGAGTATGAGAAATTCATACAGGAACACATATTCGACAACTTGTGGCTGTTGGATCCAGCATGGGTGCGAACCCCTGGCTTCAGCAGCATGGAAGAGACAGTAAACCTCCGGTTCTCGAAACTTTCTGGTAGGGCCAGTAAAAGAGAGAAGACCGGAAGGATCGATATCCGCTATCAGACTGTATCTGGTATTAATGTGATTGTGGAGCTTAAGCGTCCAGACGCACCCAAAGTAAATGTATATAGGTTGTGTGAGCAACTTTCAAAGTATCGCGAGGGGCTAGAGACTGAATTGGAGAATGGTCCTGACAAATTGAAGAATGCGCCAATTGTGACTATAGCACTGACCGGTAGGCGGAAGTTGACGACTGCGGCGCGGAGGGTCTTGGATGTTGAAGGTGTCAGATGGTTGACATACCGAGAAGTCATAGATAGGGCTTTGAGCAGCCATGAAGATTACTTGAAGGCGGAAGAAGCGACGTCTGAGGAGAGGGAAGTAATTGACGGGATTGCAGTGGACTTGGAGCGGGTCCGTGCTCTTGAGAGTGGTGCAGTTGGTGAGCGATAGTGGCATCTGTTAATGTCTTTTGATTAAATCAGTAGCGACCTCCGTAGCAGACAGCGAACCGTCACTCGTCCTTTATGAATCCCATCGGCGGCTTGTAGGGCACATTCTGGTCTTTAATGATGGCTTGAAGCATCGCCCGGATTTCCGCGAACTGCCGCTCGTTTCTCTCTTGGTTGGCCACGATCAATTGGTTTAGATCTAGAATCGCCTCTTGGCACGCGTCGATGTGCTGCATCAGCGTGTCTTGTGTCTTACTCACGCTTTGATAGTCCTGCTCAGTCAACGGGCGCGTCGTCCTTCATGAAGCCCATCGGCGGTTTGTAGGGTACTTTCTGATGCCGCATAATCGCGTCAACCTTGTTATGCAACTCTGCGATTTGCCGCGCGTTTTCCACCACCGCCTGCGTCAAACCCAAGAGCGCCGCTTCAATACTGTCGACCTTGTCCAGCGTTTCGTCCTGCGTGTCGTGCAGGGTGTCATATTCGCGTTTCATGCGCTTGAATCGTATATCGGCTGTCGCGTTTCTCCTCCGTGTACGCATCCAGTATAATCGCGCCTGACAACCCTGTCAAAACGACTCTACGCCTCTGTGGTGAATCAATATGACCCAAACTCGCTCACAAGCCTTTTTCAGCGAATCGGGCGTGGCGGGCTTGACCCACCGCGCCTTCACGGCTGGCATGGGCTACGACAGCGCCGACATGGCGCGCCCGCTCATCGGCATCTGCAGCACTTTCAGCGAGCTCAACCCCTGCAACAGCGGCTTGCGCGCCCTGGCGGAGGCGGTCAAGCGCGGCGTGCTGCAAGCGGGGGGCCTGCCGCTGGAATTCCCGACCATCTCGCTGGGGGAGATTCACCTGAGCCCGACCTCGATGCTGTGGCGCAACCTGGCGGCGATGGACACCGAGGAGATGATCCGCGGCAATCCGCTGAGTGGCGTCGTGCTGCTCACCAATTGCGACAAGACCACGCCCGCCGCGCTCATGGGCGCCGCCAGCGCCGACCTGCCGACCATCATGGTCAGCGGCGGTCCCATGCTCAACGGGCATTACCAAGGCGAGGTCCTCGGCGCCTGCACCGATTGCCGCCGATACTCCGCCGAATACGAAGCGGGGGCGATCAGCGCCGAGACCTACCAAGGCATCGAGCGCAACCTGGTGCGCAGCGCCGGGCATTGCATGGTGATGGGCACGGCTTCAACCATGAACTCGCTGATGGAAGCGCTGGGCATGGCGCTGCCGGGCAATGGCGCGATACCCGCTTCCGATTCGCGGCGTTTGCACTTGGCGCAGGCGGCCGGCCGGCAGATCGTCCAGCTAGTCGAGCGCGACATCCGCCCCTCGCAGATTCTCAGCGCCGCCGCCTTCGACAACGCCATCACCCTGCTCAACGCCGTCGGCGGCAGCACCAACGCCATCGTGCACCTGCCCGCCATCGCCGGGCGCGCCGGCGTCGATTTGCCGCTCGCGCGCTTCGATGAGATCAGCCGCCGCACGCCCCTGATCGCCAATATGCGCCCCGCCGGCGAATATCAAATGGAAGACCTCTTCTACGCTGGCGGCATCCCGGCTGTGTTGAAACAACTGCTGCCGCTGCTGCATGGCGACGCCCTCACCGTTACCGGGCGCACGCTGGCGCAAAACGTCGCCGACGCCAAGGTCAGCAATTCGGACGTCATTCGCTCGCTCGACAATCCACTGGCGCCGGAGGGCGGCTTGAGCACCCTGCGTGGCAACCTGGCGCCCGATGGCGCGGTCATCAAACACGCCGCCGCCACACCCGCGCTTTGCAACCACCGCGGACCGGCTCTCGTCTTAAAAGATATCGAAGACCTGAAGGCGCGCATCGACGACCCCGCGCTGGAGGTGACGCCCGATCATGTGCTGGTGCTGCAGAACGGCGGGCCCATCGGCGGACCGGGCATGCCCGAGATCGGCAACCTGCCCATCCCGCAGAAGCTGCTCAAACAAGGGGTGCGCGATATGGTCCGCATCTCCGACGCGCGCATGAGCGGGACGTC
>DAOUKU010000004.1:0-5279 GCA_034420985.1 Anaerolineae bacterium
ATGAGCATCATGCAGGAGAACGACATCCCGACGGTATTCTCCGAGCCCTGGAACGACAATGTAAGCGCCAACGGCATCCGCGAATACGAGGGTCGTCCGCCGCGCATGGATGACGGCATCGACTACATCTTCCGCATCTCGCCAGCCAGCTCCATGGTGGGCAGCGTTGTCACCGACTGGCTGATTTCGCTGGGCGTTGAAAGCGTCGTGCTGATCGTCGAGAACACGGACTACGGGCAGCCGGCCGCCGCAGATGAGCAGGCGCGCCTGGAAGCCGCCGGCGTCAGCGTCTCACAGATCGATGTCGAGCTGGGCACAGAGGACTTCGTCCCCATCTTGAGCCGCATCCAGGCGGGTCCCGCGCCCGACGCCGTGCGTATCGTCGTAACGGGCGAAACCTCGTTCAACCTGACGCAGCAAATGGCAGAACTGGGCATCGCGCCGACAGAAGACACCATCTGCGTCACCAACCAGATCGCCTTCCAGAATGTGCAATACTGGGCGACCGTCCCGGATGGCAACTACTGCGCCTTCAACCGCGTAGGCATCATCCCCAGCCTGTTCAATGACGCTGCCATTGAACTCAATACGATGTACGAAGCGGAATTCGGCGATATCGTGCCCAGCTTCGGCATGGCTTCCTACGATGCGGTCTTCATCATGAAGGACGCGATGGAACGCGCCGGCACATACGAAGACGCCGATGCCATTGTGGCCGCCATTGAAGCCTCAGACATCGCGCTGTCGCAGGGGCGCTACTACTTCACCTATGGCGCCCACAATGAAAGCCTGCCTGGCGATGATGGCATGCCGGACTTCATGTGGCATCAGTGGCCCGACCCGATCGTGACCGTCATGCAATACTTCGAGCAAGATCAAAGCTCGCTGGATGCCGCGGTCGTTTATCCCGAGGTCTACCAAACGCATGGCACTTCCTATGTCGTGCCGGGCACTTCGCCCTAAGCACAAGCGACACCGGTAAGATCTCAGCAATACGCAATCGAGTTGGGGTGGGCAATAAGCCTGCCCCAGCCCTATTTTCAAGTCTTGAACCGCTACCAGGAGCAAGCATATGAATGACGCCTTCGCGCAATGGCTTCTGCTGGCTGGACCTGTCTGGGCTGCCATCGGTTTGTATTTTCTGCCGCGCATCGGCGAAAAGCGCAAGCGCGATGCCGAGATTAGCCTGGCCTCGTTACAGATCGCCGGCGTCGTGGGCGGTTTCGCCCTCGGTCCGCTGGGCATCGGCATTTTCTATCTCGCGCCCCAGTTGATCCGGCGGGCGACTCTGACGCTTGGCCTCTTCATCGCCGTCTTCATCTCGTCCCAAGCACTGGTGCGTGTGGAAGATCCCAACCTGCCGACCGGGCTCTGGTTGATTTTGGCTGGTCCTCTGTGGGCAGCACTGGCAGCTTATTTCATGCCGCGCCGCTACCGGGAAGCTGAAGCTGACGACCGCAATGTGCTGACGGCGGCGGCATTGGGCGGTTTCGCCATAGGTCCCTTGATTTTCGGCTTGATGTGGCGGCACAGTCCCAAGATCAGTCGCGACTGGATGATCGCCTTGGGCTCGCTGGGCGCTTGGCAGATCTATACCCTTTTCGCCGTGCACAACGCCGACAATCTCTGCGTGGCCGCGCCCTATCACATCACTTATCTTGCCCAGCAGACCGCCAATGGCGTCGTCATCGGCTGCATCTATTCGCTGATGGCAGTGGGCTTGACGCTGATTTATTCAGTGCAGGGCATCGTCAGTTTCGCGCATGGTCAACTCTATATGGTTGGCGGCTATTTTTCCTTCTACTTTTTAATTCACGGCTCCAATTTGCTCAGCGACTTGACTGGGGCGGAAATCAGCATTAACCCGATTTGGGGCATTCCGGTAGCGGCTCTGATCGTCTTTGTGATGGGCGCGGTCTTCGAGCGAATCTTCCTCAAACCCATGCACGAAGGGTTGATTGAGCGGGTCTCCGAATACGCAATTCTTATCACCTTCGGTTTTGGCTTCGTGGTTGAATATACCACGCTGGCGATCGCCGGACCCTTCCCACAGCGCACCGACCGCTTCATTGAAGTGCGGCGCTTCACCCTGCCGCGCACGAAAATCACGGAAGAATTCTCCTTCGGTCCCATCAATATCATCGGCGACCGCGCATTCGCCATGGTGGTCGGCGTTGTGCTGATATTTGCGCTGCTTTACTTTTTGCAACGCTCCTGGACGGGGCGTGCATTGCGCGCCACCAGCCAGGACCGGCAGGCTGCGGCGGTTACCGGCATCAACCCGACTAATATGAATACGCTGTCCTTTGGGCTGGGCTCGATGCTGGCGGCGATGTCCGGTGCGGCGCTGATCCCAATTTTCGCCTGGGTGCCCTGGGTGGGCGCCGAGATGGTCGGGCGCTCTTATGTGATTGTGGTCCTGGGCGGCTTGGGCTCGGTGCCGGGGGCGCTGGTCGGCGGCATCATCGTCGGCATTGTGGAGGCGCTGGGCGCGGGCTGTCACCCGGACCCCAGCCGTGGCGCAGCCTACAAAGAAGCCTTTGCGCTGGTGATTTTCGCGCTGGTCTTGCTCCTCAAGCCCACTGGACTCTTCGGAAGGGAGCAACACTAATGGCACTCTTCCGGCGTTTTGAGGCATCGGTGGATGCTGGCATCGGTCGGCGCAGGCTGGGTTATGGTTTGCTGGCGCTGATTATCATCTTCTTTCTGTGGTTCCCCAACGACACGTCGCAATCAAATTACGCCAAGACCGTCTTCATCAGCGGCTTCTTCTACGCGATTATGGCCTCCAGTTGGGCGCTGCTGGCGGGCATCGCCGGGCAGTTCTCCTTCGGGCACATGGCTTTCATGGGCATCGGCGCTTATGTCGCCGGGCTGGTGGCGCGGGATGGCATATTGTTCCTGACCGCGGAGTCGATATCGGCGGTTGGCGCGATTTTCATGGGCACGCTGGTGGCTGGCGCAGTCGGGTTGGTAATTGGCTGGTTACTGCTGCGTTTGCGCTCAGCCTATCTGGCGCTCTTCACCATCGCCTTTTCAGAGCTCTTCCGCATCATGATGCTCACCGAATACGACTACACCGGCGGCTCCAACGGCTTATCGCTGCGCCCGCTGCTGCAGATCGCCGATGTCGATATGGCCCGCCAGGTCGAATATTATCTGATGTTCGCGCTACTGATCGTGTGCTTGCTGGCGCTGTATGGCGTGGCGAATTCGCAGGTTGGGCTGTTTTTGCGGGCAATGCGCGAAGACGAAGACGCCGCCTCCGCGCTGGGCGTGAATGTCGTGCGCTACAAGATTCTGGTCTTTGTATTCACTAGCATGATCGTCGGCTTGGCAGGCGCAATCTTCTACAGCGATGTCGGCTCGGAACGCATTATCCCCGAGCAGCTTGAGATTCTGCAGATGTCGCTGATCATCGCCTACGCCGTGATTGGTGGCATGGAGAGCTTGATTGGCGCGGCGGCTGGCGCTTTCATCGCGCGCTATTTGCTAGAAGCAACTCGCGAAGTCGTCATCTCCCTGCCATTTGGCTTGACGATGGCGGACGGCTCGGATGCCTTCGTGTGGGAGCCGGGCGCATGGCGGTACGCGCTCTTCGGCGTGGTCATGGTTTTGACGCTGCGATTCATGCGCAATGGCTTGCTCTACCCCATCATCACCTGGTTCAGCGGGCGTGACCTGGCTATCAGGGAGACCGTCGCCAAACGCGAGAGCGACGAAACCCACACAGCGCGTCTGGAGGTCGACGATGAGTGAGATCAACCTGGAGCTGAACTCCATCGTCATGCGCTTCGGTGGCAACCAGGCAGTTGACCATGTCTCCTTCAACGTCACCAAGCCAGAACTCATCGGCATGATCGGACCCAATGGCGCTGGCAAGACGACGCTGACCAATGTGATGAGCGGCATGCTCAAGCCGACCAATGGCACGATTTATCTCAATGGCAGGCGGATTGATGGCCACCCGCCTTACGATGTAACTCGCGCCGGGCTGGGACGCACCTTCCAGATCACACGCGCCTTGGGCAGGATGACCGTGATGGAAAATATGATGGTGCCGGGCTTGGCTATCCGTCCACGGGCTCGCCGGGCAGACATTGAAGCGCGCGCCCACGAAATCCTGGATATGCTGACCATCGACCACCTGACCAACGAGCTAAGCCGCGCTTTGAGTGGCGGGCAGCGCAAACTGCTGGAACTGGGCAGGCTGCTGATGCTGGATCCGGCTGTCATCATCCTGGACGAGCCCTTCGCCGGCGTGCACCCACGCTTGCAGGATACGATAACCAACTACATTCATCGCGTTCATGAAGATGGCAAGGCGATCATATTCATCAGCCACAACATGGGCGCCGTCTTCGAACTGAGCGAGCGACTTATCGTGCTGCATCATGGCGCCGTCATCGCCGATGGCGAGCCGGGCGCAGTGCGGAACGATCCCGCCGTGATTGACGCTTATCTGGGCCACGACGAGGACGACTAAATGCTCGAAATCAACGACCTCTACGTCGGCTACTATGAAGACCTGCATATCCTGCGCGGGCTGAGCCTGACAGCGCAGACCGGCAAACTGACCACCATCCTCGGCGCCAACGGCGTCGGCAAATCCACGCTGCTGAAGGCAGTCTACGGCTTTCTCAAACCTCATAGCGGGCGAGTGCTGCTGAATGGAGACGATGTCACCGGCACGCCGACGCATCGCTTAATCGATCTCGGCATCAGTTATATCCCACAGCAACCCGGCGTCTTCAAGCATATGAGCGTGCGCGAAAACCTCATGTTGGGCGCCTGGACCTTCCAGAAAGACAAGAAGCGCATCGAGAGCAAGATCGAAGACAACTTCAATCGCTTTCCCATCCTGCGCGAAAAACAGCATGACCACGCCGGCAGCCTCTCCGGCGGGCAGCAGCGCATGGTGGAGATCGGTCGCACGCTGATGACCGACCCCGAGGTCATCCTGGTGGACGAACCGACGGCGGGCTTGGCGAAGCTGCTCAGCGAAGAAGTGTACGAGATGCTTGTCGCTTTGCGCGATGAAGAAGGTTTGACCATCCTGCTGGTCGATCAGGAAATCCGTGAAGCGCTGAAGATCGCCGATTACGTCTACGTGCTGGAGCTTGGGCGCAACAAGTTTGAGGGTCCGCCCTCCGAGTTCACTGATCTCGAAAAGGCTTTCTGGGCTTAGCTCGCTGCTGCCTTCGCTCCCCTCCCTTATGCCTTCTGAGCACAGGACAGGTTTTATCGGATTGGGTGTCATCTCGACAAGGCATCAATTT
>DAOUKU010000005.1:0-18131 GCA_034420985.1 Anaerolineae bacterium
ACCCTTGCAGACATCGATAAGCAGACAGCAGAACATGATGGTGGGCACCTTGCTGGTCACCTCCGCCTTGCTTTATCTAGGGCGGGTGAACATCAGCCTGGTCTTGCCGGCGCTGGCGCTGGACCTGGGCGTCAGCCGCGCCGAGGTCGGGGCGCTGGGCACGATTTTCTTCTGGGTATACGGCATCTTTCATTTCATCAGCGGCGAGATTGGCAGCCACGTCAGCCCCTTTCGACTCGTCAGTTTGGGCTTGCTGGCCAGCGCCATCATAAATCTGGTCTTCGCCTTTCAGTCGTCGCTGATCATCATGCTGATCTTGTGGGGGCTCAACGGCGTTGCCCAATCGGGCGGCTGGTCGCCGATGTTCCGCATCCTGGCGGAGCGCCTCGACCGCATTCATATCAAACGGGTATCGACCGTCATGCCCTTCAGTTACGTCATTGGCACGGCGATCACCTGGGTGTTGATTGGAGCGGTGGCGACCGGCGAGAACTGGCGCATCGCTTTCTGGCTGCCGGGTCTCCTGCTGCTGCTGGTTTTGGTATTTTGGCGCAAAGCGGGCATTGACGCGCCAAAGTCGAAGTCGCCCGGCATCCGCCTGTCGGTTATCGTCAGCGAGTCGCGCGAGATTGCCTTTGTCATGCTGGCGGCGGCGCTGAGCGGCTTCGTCTTCAATGGCACGATCATCTGGCTGCCCTCATATATTTTCGACACGGGCTTGATTGCCGAAAACCTGGTGGGCGCTGTCGCCGCGTTGACGCAAGCGATCGCGATTGCGGGTCTGCTGCTGGCGCGCTACTTTGTGGTGCGCAGCAACCAGGTATTCATCACCGCCGTGATCATGTTCACAGCCGCCGCTGCTGCTTTTCTGCTGCTTACGCTAACGACCGGCGTCTTGGGCATCCTTGCGGTCGCCTTTGCCCTGCTGGCTTTGAATGGCGCATTTGGCTTGACGGTGAGTTCAATGCCCTTGCTGCTGGCGCGGGCGGGACGGGCTTCATCAACCACGGGCGCGGTCAATATGATGTCGACTTTTTTTGGCGGCATGGCTGGCTTTAGCATTGGCGGCCTGGTGGAGCTCAGCGGCTGGAGCGCGGTCTTTGGATTGTGGGGCCTTCTGCTTTTGCTCGCTTCCTGGCTGATCTGGCGCAATCGACTGATTGAAGAAGCCAAAGACGCCGTGGCATAAGTAATCTTCTGCGAGACGAAGAGATGCTATAATAGCGCTTCATAAACAAGACAATGTAGGGGCGAGCCATTGGGTCGCCCTAATTCCATGAACGACAACGCGCCCCTCAGCGGCATCAAAGTGGTGGATCAGACGCAAGCGCTGGCCGGCCCGTATACGACGATGATACTGGGCGACCTGGGCGCCGATGTCATCAAGATCGAGAAGCCCGGCATCGGCGACAATTCGCGGCAGTGGGCGCCGCCATACATCGGCGATCAAAGCTGCTACTATCTGGCGGTCAACCGCAACAAACGCGGCATCGCCCTGGATATTCGCGCCGACCGCGGGCGTGATTTCCTGCACAAGCTGGCGGCTGACGCCGATATATTCCTGACCAATCTGCGCACGAGCGAAGCGCTGCAGCGGCATGGCATCGATTACGACACCTTGCGCGCGCTCAATCCTGGGCTGGTTTATGTTTCGATCAGCGGATACGGGCGCAGCGGTCCGCGAGCGGGGCAGCCGGGTTATGATCTGGTGTCACAGGCGGAATCGGGCACGGTGGCGCTGACGGGCGAGGTTGATGGCGCGCCGATGCGCTTCCCCACGCCCATCGCCGATATGACCTGCGGCTTGTTCACCGTCATCGGCATTTTGGCCTCCTTGCAGGCCCGCGCTCGCAGCGGGGCAGGGCAGTTCATCGACATGTCGCTGCAAGAGGGACAGATGACCTGGCTGGAAAATTACGCCGGCGAATACTTTGCCGACGGGCAAGACCCGCCCCGCCGCGGCAACCGACACCCCCAGGTCGTGCCTTACGAAGCCGTGCAAGGCGCCGACGGCAGTTGGTTCATCCTCGGCGTCGGCTCGGATAATGTCTGGCGCGCCTTCTGCAGCCATGTCGCTCGCGATGAACTGGCCTCCGACCCGCGCTTCGCTACCAATGCCGACCGCATCGCCAATTACGAGGCGCTGCTCCCCATCGTCCGCGCCATCATCCGCGCTAAATCCAGTGACCAATGGCTGGACGAGCTGCGGGCGGCGGGCGTGCCTTGCGGGCGCATCAACACAGTAGCCGAAGCCCTTAGCGACCCCCATGTGCTGGAACGCGGTATGATTGTCGAGCTGGAGCATCCAGCCCTGGGCATCGTCAAATCGCTAGCCACGCCCGTGCACCTCAGCGATACGCCCCTGGTCTACCGCCGGCACCCGCCGCGACTGGGCGAACACAGCGATGAAGTCGCCGCTGAGCTGGGCTATGACAAGGCCGCCATCGCTGACCTGCGCAACGAAGGAGTGCTGGCATGAGCGCGCGCTTCCCGCCCTTGTCGCCCGCCCAATACGAAACCTTGCTGCGCTTGCCGTCCGGGCGCGTACGCTGCGTCATCGATACCGACACTCGCAACGAAATCGACGACCAGTTCGCGCTGGCTTGGGCGCTGCTGTCACAGGATGCCCTGCAAATTGAGGGGATATACGCCGCGCCTTATTCTTTCCTAATGCGCTGGGATGAATTGCGCGCCGCCGACAAGACTCGCCAGAATCCAGCGGCGGCCACCGACGAAGACCGCTCTCTACTGGCGAAATACGCCGCCCAGTTGGATCGCCTGTATGCCGCCGGCACAGACATTTACGACCCCGCGCAGATCGATCCCCAAAGCCTGACCCTGGTCGAGCCCGGACGCGGCATGGAGCTCAGCTATCACGAAATCTTGCTGGTCTGCGAGAAGCTGGGCATGGACTGCGCCGACATAGTCTTTCGCGGTTCGGCGCGCTACCTGGACAGCCTGGATGCGCCCGTCGAAAGCGAGGCGGCGCGGCATCTCATCGCGCAGGCAAACACGGCATCCACAGACGAGCCGCTCTATGTGCTGGCCATCGGCGCGCTTACCAATGTGGCCTCGGCGCTGCTGCTGGCGCCGACAATCCGCGACCGTATTGTGGTCGTCTGGACGGCTGGCTACCCCACCACGGTCATGGACACCTGGCAGCCCTCGTTCAACATGGAACAGGACATCCTTGCCTCGCAGTTGCTTTTTGACAGCGGCGTTCCCCTGGTCTACCTGCCCGGCTTTCATGTCGGCGCGCAGTTGAGCCTGTCCCTGCCCGAGATGGAAGCCTGGGTGCGCGGCACTGGCGCCATGGGCGACTATCTGCACTGGCTCTACACGCACAACCCGCATTTCCCCTTGCAAGGCATCAGCGGGCATTTCGCCCGCACTTGGATCATCTGGGATCTGGTCAATATCGCTTGGCTGCTGCAGCCGGGCTGGCTGCCTTCCTACATCATCGACGCGCCTTATCTGAGCGCGGATTGTCGCTGGCAGCGGCATGGCGAGCCCCGCCACCCCATCCGCGAGGCGCTGGATATCAACCGCGACGCCATCTTCCGCGATTTCTTCGGCAAGCTGGCGCAGTAACCTTTTTTTTCTGATATGCCAGGAGGAGGCTAAGCGTGCGGATTTGGTCGCTGGGTAAGCGGATTCAACACTTCGGTTCAGCCTCCCCCATCGCTATGGGGGGACTGAGGGGAGTTTAGGCCGCTTCGTTTTCCAGCGCGTCCATCCACAAGCCCAGGGACGCTAGCCCGTTCATCTTGGCGCGGTGATGCAAAGCCGCCTGTGCCGCCGGCACATTCTCGCGGCAGTTGCGCCAGAGGGACATGGGCTCGCGCTGCAAGGCGCGCGCGTACGAGAAACTCAGCGCCCAGGGCAGCTCGTACCCCGCGTTCATGGCGTTCAGATGCGCAGTCGCCAGGTAATCGCTTTGCCCGCCAGACAGGAAAACGATGCCCGGTATCGCCGCTGGAATCTGCCGGCGAAAGACCTTGACCGTCTGCTCAGCCACGCTGTCGACATCGGCTTGCACAGGGCATTGGTCGCCGGCAAGCACCATGCTGGCTTTGACCAACGTGCCTTCCAGCGCCACGCGATGCAAGTACAGCGCCTCGAAGGTACGCGCCAGCACCCGCTCGCTAATCTCGAAGCAGGTCTCAATACTATGGTCGCCCCAAAGCTCGACCTCCGGCTCGACGATGGGCACGAGGCCCGCTTCTTGTGACAGGGCGGCCACCTGCGCCATCACATAGACGTTGGCGGCAATGGCGTAATCGCTGGGCTTGCCGCGTCCAATGCGGAACGCTGCCCGCCACTTGGTGAAGCCGACCCCCATAGCCGCATATTCAGCCAGCCGCTCCCGCAAGCCGTCCAGCCCGCTGCCGACCGTCTCCCCATCGGTATTCGCCAGCCTGACCATACCCATAAATGGCGAAATGCCGGGGATCATGCCGCGCTCCAGCACCTGCTCCAGCAGCGACTCCCCCGCGTCATCGCGCAGGCGCGTCTGCTCGTCGGTCATGATGATGCCGCTGACATACTCGTTCAGCCCCGGTGTCGTGAACAGCAACTGCGACCAATTGCGGTAGCTGTGCTCGTCGACTGTGCTGCCGCCGGCTGCCAGCAATTCGTTAAAGGCGGGCGAGGGGCGGTCGGCCGCCATGATGCCCGCGCCAGGACGCACCAGCCGCCGGGCGATATCGTTGAGACTCATTCTTTTGCCTTGCTCCTGTTGTGCATGCGAATGGGCGTCATTGTGTCAGCGTTGCGGGGGCTGCGCAAGGCTGGCAATGCGAAGACACTGTTAAATCACCGTCAAATCCACCGCCAGCGCTTCCGCCCGCAGCGCCAGCTCGGACGCCAAGAAACAGCGCGCCTGCGGGATGGCGCTGTCCCTCCGCTCGCGGATATCATCGATCAGGTCGCGCCCATAGGTGATTTCCGTATCGCGGCAATCGATATAGCGCGTGCCTTGCTGGTCGACCAGGAAGAGATGACTCTCGCCGCTGCGCCCGGCGATATCGATATTCTTGCGCAGCTCAATCGTGCCTTCCGTCCCGACGATGAACAGGCGCACATCCCCCCAGACCGGCAGTCCCGCCGGCGTCAGCCAGTCAACGCGGATATGCCCGACAGCATGGGCGCTGCGCAGCGTCAAATCGCCGAAGTCCTGCATGCGCGGATATTGCCGGAAACGAAAATTGCCGACAGTCGCCGCGATCACCTCCGCCTCGTCGCTCCCTGTGAAGTAAAGAAACTGCTCAATCTGGTGGCTGGCCAAGTCGTTGATGATGCCACCAAAATAGCGCCGGTCGAAAGTCCAGTCCGGGCGCTGCACATGCCCGAAGAGCCGATGGGGACCAAAACCGCTAGTTTGCACAACCTGCCCGATGGCGCCCGCCTCCACCAGTTCCCCCGCTTTGAGCGTCGCTTTCTGTGTCAGATGCTCGCTGAAGTTGATCGAATAGATACGCCCGGTCTCCGCTTGGACTTGCCGCGCCCGTTCCAACTGGTCGAAATCGGTGAAGGCGGGCTTGTCCGACATGTAATCCTTGCCGTGGCGCATGACGGCGATGCCCAGCTCAGCGCGCTGGTTGGGCACAGCGGCGCTGACCACCAGGTCAATGCTTTCATCTTCCAGGACCTGCGCGATGCTTTCAGCCCGCCGCCCCATGGGGAAGCGCTCCCGGAAGCGGGTGACGCGTGCTTCATTGACATCGTGAAAAGCGACCAACTCCGCGCCAGCCGCCAGCATGATGGCGACTTGCCCGTAGATATGCCCGTGTTCAAAGCCGACAGCGGCAAAACGAATGCTCATTGTCTCCACTCCGCTGGTTCGCCCAGCCACATTCCGCGTTTACAAGCCGGGATTCACCTGTACAATAGTTGCTCGGCGCGGGAAACGCAAAGACACCTTGTCTCTGTGTCCCTGGTAGCGTTTCCAGCGTCAACGGCATCCATTCTATCCTTTCGGAAAGGAAGAGCTATGAAGCACAAAAAACTCATTTTCATCCTGGCATCGATCGCTCTGCTCGTGCTGCCCACGCTCCTGGCGGCGGCGCAGGATCAGACCATCGTGCGCATTTCCTGGTGGGGCTCGCAGAATCGCCACGACCGCACCATCGCTGCCATTGAGCTTTACGAAGAGCTCAACCCCGATATCGACATCGTTTACGAATTCCAGGGTTGGGGCGATCACTGGACCAAGCTGTCGACGCAGGCGGCTGGCGGTGAATTACCGGATATCATGCAGCACGACTACGCGCGCATTGAAGAGTGGGTCGCCAATGGCTTGCTGATGCCGCTGGACGGCTACATGGAAAGCGGCGTCATCGACACCACCTATATCGCCGACTCATCCCTCGCCGGTGGCATGGTCGACGGCCAGATGTACGGCATCAACCTGGGCAACAACTCCGAGGTCTTCACGCTGGATACCGACGCCTTCGCCGCCGCCGGCATCGACTTGCCGGCGCTGGACTGGACCTGGACTTCTTTCGAAGCCATCGCCAACCAAATCAATGAGGCGCTGGGCATCCATGGCATCGGCGTTTTGACCAGCGACCAACTGTGGAAATCGCAATACATGGGCTGCTGCGATCAATGGGCATATGCGGCTGATGGCATGTCCCTGGGCTACGAAGACGACCAGCCCCTGATCGACTACTACAATATGCTGCTGCGCTTGCAGGGAAGCGGCGGCATGCAGAGCTACGAAGATTCCGTGGCGCGCGGCGATCAAGGCGTGGAAGCGCAGTTGATCGTCAGCCAGGAAGCCGCCATGGCCTACCACTGGAGCAACCAGATCGTGGCCGTGTGGAATGCCTCCGGCGCCGAACGCAACTTCGTCATGTACCCCATCCCGCGCCCGGAAGGCGGTCAGTCGCAGAATTACATCAAGCCTTCCATGTTCTTCTCCATCACCTCGCAGGGAGATAATCCTGACGAAGCAGCTGCCTTCATCAATTGGTTCGTCAATTCGGTGGAAGCCAATGAAATCCTGGAAGCCGAGCGCGGCGTTCCGATATCGTCGGTCGTCCGCGAATCGATGTTGCCTGACTTGGGTCCCGCCCAGACGGAGATGTTCAACTACCTGGGCATCATCGAGAATGACAACAGCCCCATCCGCCCGGCCGACCCAGCCGCTCACGCCGATGTCATCGGTAGCGTCTTCAGTCCGGAATTCGTCGAGCCGGTCATGTACGGCATGATCACGCCCGAAGAAGCCGCGCCCTACCTGCGCGAGGAAGCCAACCGCATCCTGGCCGCGCAGTAGGCTATTGCATTCGCGCGCCCTTCTTCCCGCTGGGGAAGGGCGCGCGACTGACTGCAAATTGTGGGCGACCCATTGGGTCGCCCCTACATTCTCTTTGCGATTGAGCCATATCATTGAGGCGAAGAGTGGATGGCCGCCGCGACGCTGACCAAAGCCAAACGCCGCAAACGCTCCAACTTTGGGCAAGACAACCTGGTCGGCTACCTCTTCATCGGTCCCTGGCTGGCGGCCTTCTTCCTCTTCACGCTCATCCCGATTACGGTTTCGCTGGCTCTGTCTTTCACCGACTACAATGTGCTGTCCAACAGCGGTGACTTCATTGGGCTGGACAATTTCCAGCGCATGTTCTTTGAAGACCGGCGCTATGCCCGCTCGGTAAACGCCACGCTGAAATATGTCGTCTTTGCGGTGCCGCTGCGGCTGGTTTTCGCGCTGGGCGTGGCTATGCTGCTGAATACCTGGCGGCGCGGCGTCGGCATCTATCGCGCGGCTTTCTATGCGCCTTCCATCGTCGGCGGCAGCATCGCCGTGGCGGTTATGTGGCGGGAGATCTTCGGCAACGACGGCTTGGTCAACTTCACCCTCAACCTGCTGGGCATCGAAGGTCCCAACTGGCTGGGCAGACCGGAAACAGCCATCTGGACATTGATCATCCTGGCCGCCTGGCAGTTCGGCTCGCCGATGTTGATCTTCCTGGCTGGCTTGAAAAATATCCCCAAGCACCTCTACGAATCAGCCGAAATTGATGGCGCCAACGCCTTCCAGCGCTTCCTGCGCATCACCCTGCCCATGCTCACGCCCATAATCTTTTTCAACCTCATCATGCAGCTGATTTCCGGCTTCATGGTCTTCACGCAAGCCTTCATCGTTACGCAGGGCAGACCCCTAGACACGACCCTCTTCTACGCGCTCTATGTCTACCGCCGCGCCTTTGAGCTCAACGAGATGGGCTACGCCTCCGCCATGGCTTGGGTCATGCTGATGGTCATTGCGCTGCTGACGGGGCTGGTCTTCCGCTCATCGAGCTACTGGGTGCATTACGAATCGGATGATGGACCAGCCTGATGGCCGCTATTGATTCCCCCGTCCGCGTCCTGCGACCGACCGTGCCCTGGTACAAGCATCCTGTCGCGCGTTCGCTGCTCTATCATGGCTTGGTGGCGACCGCCGCGCTGATTATGCTCTATCCAATCTTGTGGCTGGTCGGCAGTTCCTTCAAGCCGGCGGACGAAATCTGGACGAACCAAACGGCGATTTTGCCGATCGAGCCCTATCCGCAGAATTATCCCAATGGCTGGGCGGGCTTCGGCGGCATCAGCTTCGCCACCTTCTATCGCAACTCGCTCTTCTACGCCACGCTGGGCACCATCCTCAGCGTCAGCGCCTCGGCGGTGGTCGCCTATGGCTTCGCCCGGGTGCGCTTCCGCGGGCGACGCCTCTGGTTCGCCATCATGCTGCTGACCTTGATGCTGCCGACCCAGGTGCAAATCATCCCGCAGTACATCGTTTTCAAGCAGTTGGGCTGGCTGAATACCTTTTATCCGCTGTTGCTGCCGCGCATTGGCGGCTCGGCATTTTTCATCTTCATGATCATCCAGTTCATCCGCAGCATCCCCATCGACCTGGACGAAGCGGCCATGATCGACGGCGCCAGCAAAGTCAGTATCTTCCTGCGCGTCATTCTGCCCCAGCTGACCCCCGCCATCATCACCGCCGCCATATTTTCTTTCTACTGGACCTGGGATGAATTCCTCGTCCCGTTGATCTACCTGAACAGCCCCGAGCTCTACCTGGTGTCGCTGGCGCTGCGCACCTTCTCCGATCCCTCCGGACAGACCGACTGGGGCGCTATCTTCGCCATGTCAGCATTGTCGCTCCTGCCCGTCTTCGTCATCTTCGTCTCCTTCCAGCGCTACCTGGTGGAAGGCATCTCCACCACTGGCTTGAAAGGCTAGTCGAGAAGGCTTGCCCCATAATTTACTGTTTGGGCTGCTAATCAATCCCTCCACCCTTAAAGAACCGTGGCGGGGCTACCCGGTGGGTCGCCCTGCCCCTGCACTAGCCGCATTCTCTCCAGTCATACTGAGCAGGTAGGCGACAATATGCCCGATCTCCGCCGGCGACAAGCGCTGGGCAAAATTGGCGGGCATGGACTTGGCGTAGCCCTCCGCCAGGAATGCGCCCGGCGCTACAATAGACTCGTAGAGGTATTGCGCTGCCGGCAGGGGCGGGCGCCTGGATGCGGCGCGTTCAGCAATCCCCGCGAAGCCCGGCGCGACCCGTCCCGCCCCCGCCACATGACAGACGGCGCAAGTATGCTCGTCAATCAGCTGCTTCCCCTGCTCAGGCGATGCGCCAGCCAGCGCGGCAGCCACTGCCTCGGCGTAATCCGGCCGGCGCGTTGAATCGGGTGCGGCTTGGCTGGGCGAACTGAGGGCGACGAAGGCGACCGCCAAAACTAGCGCGCAGACCGTCAGCAGCAGCGCCGCCAGTTTGACCGCCCTGCGCTGGGCAGTGTCTTCGGCTGGCAAGGGCGGCATCCTCTCACAGCAGCCGATCGATGATCATCGCCAGGAAGAGCAGCGCCAGATAGAGCGACGAATACTTGTAGAGCGCGCGGGCAGTCGCTTTGTCGGCGCGGCGGATGAGCTGCAGCGCCCGCCAGTTCAGCAGCAAACCCAGGCAAACCGCCGACAGCAAATAGAAGCCGCCCAGCATATGTGGCGCGCCCGGCAGCATCAGCAGCAAGCCCGGCGTCAGGCTGATGAGCAGCAGTTGTAGAGAATAGAAGAGAATCTGATAACGCGTTACGCGCTCGCCCCGCGCCACCGGCATCATCGGTATGTTGGCTGCGGCATAATCCTTGTTGACCAAGATGGCCAGCGCCCAGGAATGCGGCGGAGTCCAATAAAACACGATGGCGAAGAGAATGAAGGCTTGCAGCTCCAGCCCGCCGCTGACCGCCGCCCAGCCCACCAGCACCGGCATAGCGCCCGCTCCGCCGCCGATGAGGATGTTGACGACGGTGTTGCGCTTCAGCAGCAGTGTATAAATGACCACATAATAGAATGCGCCCGCCAAAGCCAGCAGCGCCGCCTGCCAATTGACAAAGAGCGCCAGCGACAGCCCAGCCAGCCCCACCAGCGACAAGCCAAATGCCAGCGCTCGCCCCGCGCTTAGCCGCCCGGACGGGATGGGCCGCCCCGCCGTGCGCGCCATCTTGGCATCCATCTCGCGGTCGGCCACCTGATTGACCGCGCTGGAACCCCCCGCCGCCAGCAGCCCGCCCAGCACAGTGAAAAAAAGTGTATCCAGGTGCGGCATGGCGCCCCCAGCTACCACCATGCTGGTGAAGCAGGTGAAGACAAGCAGCAGCGCGATGCGTGGCTTGGTCAACTCCAGGTAGGCTCGCGCCCGCGGATTTATGCGCAGCGCCCGCGTCATAGCGCGCTCGCCTTGCCTGGCATGCCCACGACCTGGTTGCCGCGTTCGATGACGACCAGGCTAATCAGCAAGCCCCAGACTGCCGCCGCCAAGCCCACATGTGCCGCGCCCCAGGCAGGTCCCGCCGCGCTAAACACGAAAGCCGCCCCAACGCCGATCTGCAGCGCGTAAGCCAGCGCCGCCGCCACAGTGATGCGCCGCACCAGCGCGTCGCGACGCCCCCGCCACACCTGCCGCAGCAGAATCAGCAGGCTCAGCCCCATAGCCGCCACCGCGAAGCGATGCAGCATGTTGATTAGCGCCAGCTGCCCCTGCTCGAAAGGCAACAGGACGCCGGCAGTGCATAAGGGAAACTCCACACAGGCCAAGGTCGCGCCGCTGCCACGCACCAAGGCGCCGCTCAGGATGATCAGCAGGGCGAAGGCTCCGTTGATCTGCGCCAGCGCCAACGACGAAGCCCGGAGCGCCACAGGCCGCGGCTTATGCCAGGCGGTCAATCCCGCCGCCAGCAGCGCCGCCAGCAGCAGCATGGCCACGCCCAGATGCAAAGTCACGAAGGTGGGCGGCAAATCCAGGAAGACGACCAGCGCCCCCAGCGCACTCTGCAATACGAAGAAGAAAGCCGCCAGCGCCGTCAGCCGCAGGACTCGCCTGTCGCGCCTGCGATAGCCACGCCAGGCCAGTACCAGGCTGGCCGCGCCGCAAAAGCCGATCAGCAACGCAAATAGCCGATGCAGCCATTCGATCCAGGCGGTGATATTGTCCAGGGGCGGGAATATCGTGCCATTGCACAGGGGCCAATCGTTGCCGCAGCCCAAGCCCGAATCGGTGACGCGCACCAACGCGCCAAACACGATCAGCCCCCAAGTCAGCGCCGCCGTGCCCAGCGCGCAGACGATGAAGACAATTTCCGATGTCTCCGCCGCAGCCTTGTTGGTCATCGACAGCCACCCCTGGCTGGGAAGTGGAAAACAAGCATGCGATGATTTAATTGTACATTTCTTCACAAAGTCTGACAAGGTTCTGAAAAAGGCGCGCATATTCTCCGCCGCGAACGAACCGATTGGGATGCCGCCCTCGCCATATCGGCGTTGCTGCTGCTGCCCGCCTTTGTTATCGTTAAAGTCTTCCAACTTTCTGGATTGGAAGGTCCCTCGACCGCCGGCTTGAAAGGCTGGTTTAACGCCCGTGCTGGATAGCGGCTTCTACGCCAACGCCGAGCGCATCGGCACATTTCTGCTCACCAACCTGATCAGCGCCTTCTTGCTGATGACGGGCTTCGGCGCGCCACTGGGTCTGCTGGGCATGTTCGCCGTCATGAACGAATGGGCGCAGGGGCGGCAGCCAGAATTCTTCCGCGTCTATTTGGGGGCGCTGCGGCGTCGCTGGCGGGCGGCATTGCTGCTAGGCTTCATTGATTTGCTGGTGGGCGGGCTGATCGCCTTCAACATCAGCATATATCCGGCCATGACGCTGCATAACTTCCTGACCATCCTGTCGCTGACCATGACCCTCTGCGTGACTGTAGTCCTTGTGATGGCCAATCTCTACGCCTGGTCGCTGCTCTCGCTGCTGCGGCTGTCCCTGCGCGCCACCATCCGCTTGAGCCTCTTCCTGGTCTTGAGCCAGCCCTGGCGCAGCCTGGCTTTCACAATCGCGGCGCTGCTGCCCCTGCTGGCCAGCCTCTTCCTGCCCATCGCCTTCGCCTTGATTCTCACGCTCTCGATATCGGGCTACATCGCAGCCCGCGGCGTGCTTTGGGCGCTGCATGCGCAATTCTCGCGCGAGGAGCTGGACGCGCTGTTAGCGGAGGCTTAACCTTCTCAGCTCATTTGAACCGTGTAGGTGCGGCCCATTGAGTCGCCGCTTACAAGCCCATTCCAAACACGGGCGACCCGCAGGACCGCTCCTACAACCACCGAAATACATAGGACGCTAGCGCGGGATTAGCCTCCCCCGACTTGTCGGGGGGACTGAAGGGGGTTACTCTCTGTGCTCGGTAATTCACTGGGATTTCGCCATGCCGCGTTCCAAACGCTTTGACTTGCTGGCGCAGCGCGACATCAACAAAGAGACCTTCGTCCAACCCTGGCCGGAAGCTGGTTTGATGGTCGCCGACAGCCCCTACGACCCCGCCCCCAGCTTGACCCTTCGCGATGGCTGCGTGCTGGAGATGGACGGGGTGCCCCGCGACGATTTCGACGCCCTGGACCGCTTCATCGTGGCGCATGCCCTGGACCTGGCTATCGCGGACGAGGCAATGGCTCTGCCCGCCCAAGCCTACGCGCGCATGCTGGCCGATATCAATGTGCCGCGCGGCGATATCGCCAGGCTGGTGGCTGGCTGCACGCCCGCCAAACTCTGCGACATCATCCGCCACATGAATGTGCTGGAGATGATGATGGGCTTGGCGAAGATGCGCATCCGCCGCAAACCAGCCAACCAGGCTCATGTCACCAACTGGCGCGAGCACCCGGCTCTCTTGGCAGCGGACGCGGCCGAAGCGGCCTTGCGGGGCTTTGCCGAAGTCGAAACTACAGTGCGGGTGGCGCGTTCTGCCCCCTTGTGCGCGCTGGCCATCCTCGTGGGCACGCAGACCGGGCGCGGCGGCGTGCTGACCCAGTGCTCAGTCGAGGAGGCGCTGGGCTTGCGCCTGGCTATGAAGGGGCTGACCAGCTACGCAGAGACCCTGTCCGTCTACGGCACCGAGATGACCTTCACCGATGGCGATGACAGTCCCTGGTCGAAAGCCTTCCTGGCTTCTGCCTATGCCTCGCGCGGCGTCAAGATCCGCTTCACCAGCGGCACCGGCAGCGAAGCCCTGATGGGGCGCGCCGAACAAAAATCCATGCTCTATCTGGAAGCGCGCTGCCTGCTCCTGGTCAAAGGCGCGGGCAGCCAAGGCGTGCAGAATGGCTCCATCTCTTGCATTGCCCTGCCGGAGGCGCTGCCCGGCGGCGTCCGCGCTGTCCTGGCGGAAAACCTGCTGGCCTCCATGCTGGGCTTGGAAGTGGCAGCTGGCAATGACGCCCTGGCTTCCCACTCCAGCATCCGCAAAACCGCCAAATTGATGCTGCAATTCATCCCCGGCGCGGATTTCATCTTCAGCGGCTACAGCGCCATCCCCAAGCGCGACAATCTCTTCGGCGGCGGCAACTTCGATGCCGAGGATTTCGATGATTACAATGTCCTGCAGCGCGATATGCAAATTGACGGCGGCGTGAAACCCATCGCCGAGGCTGAGGCGCTGACCGTGCGTCACAAGGCTGCCCGCGCCATCCAGGCGGTCTATGGCGAATTGGGCTTGCCGGCTATCACCGATGCCGAAGTGGACGCGGCCGTGATTGCCCATGGCAGCGATGACATGCCCGAACGCGAACTCCTGCCCGACCTGCAAGCGGCTGACGACTTTCTGCATGGCGAAAGCGACTTCCTGACAGTGATCCGCGCCTTGCAAACTACCGGCTACAGCGATATCGCCGACAACATACTGGAGGTGGGGCGGCAGCGCATCGCCGGCGACTATTTGCAGCCCTCCGCCATCTTTGACGATGACTTCCGCGTGCGCAGCGCCATCAATGACGCTAATGATTACACCGGTCCGGGCAGCGGCTACCGCGTCCAGGGACAGCGCTGGTCTGAGATGCAAGCCATCCCCCAGGCGCAATCGCCTGAAGGCTTTGTGCAGCCACATGTCGCCCCGCCATTGCGCCAGCTGGTGGAGTTGGGTCCGGCGGCGAAGGGCAGCCAAATGGAAGTCGCGCTGGCGCTGGGACCGGCTTTCGGGCGGGCGCTGGGCTTCACCATCGCTGGGCTGCCGCATGAGCAAGTTCTGCAAGCCTTGTTGACGGGCATCGCGAGCGAAGGCATCGTGGCGCGGATCCTGCGCGTTTATCACTCGTCGGATTGCGCGGCCATCGGCTATGTCGGCGCGCGGCTCAGCGGTAGCGGCATTGGCATCGGTCTTCAATCCCGTGGCACAGCCGTCATCCACCAACGCGACCTGGCGCCCCTGAACAACCTGGAGCTCTTCCCGCAGTCGCCCAGCCTGACCCTGGAGACCTATGAGCAGATCGGGCGCAACGCGGCGCGTTATGCACTCGGCAAGCCCGCCCAGCCAGTCGCCGTCGAAATCGATAACGGCGCGCGCTTGCGGCTGATCGTCAAAACCGCCTTGCTGCATCGCCGCGAAACCGACGAAGTCCGCCCCGACATCCCGCCGCAGGAATTGGCTTACGACTGGGAGCCAGCCCTGTGAGCCGCTATCCCTTGCGCCAGACCCAGCCCGACAGCCTGCGCGCCCACAGCGGACGCCCCTTGCGCGAAATCACGCCCGAGGCGGTAAGCGCCGGCGAGTTGGTCGGCGCAGACCTGCGCGCGCATGCCGATACCCTGCGCGCGCAAGCTGAAATCGCGCGCGCGGGCGGCTATCCTCAACTGGCGCAGAACCTGTTGCGCGCTGCTGAACTCACCGATGTGCCCAATGAGGAGCTGCTGCGCATCTACGAGACCCTGCGCCCCGAACGCGCCAGTTACGACGAGCTGCTGCGCCTGGCTGACTACCTGGAAGCGACCTACGACGCGCATGAAAATGCCGCCTTCATCCGCGAGGCTGCGGGAGTCTACCGCGAGCGCCATCTCCTGCGCCGCGACCCGGGCTAAGTAGTGCCAAGTAAATAATGCAAAAACTAACCACCGAGGACAGCGAGTCTTAAAGAGAGCACAGAGAAAAGGACTCCGTAGGGGCGACGCTTGTCTCGCCCGCTGAACGAAACTCAATGCATTCCTTGAGCTCTGTGGCCGGTTTTCTCACGACTAACTTGGACTTACTTAGAACATTGCGCCAGCCAAACACAGGGAGACGCCAATGATCAGCCCCGCTCCGGAAGACCATATCAACGCCCATTCGCGACCCAGCGCTCTGCGCATCACTGACCTGCGCATCGTCAACTTGCGCGCCCTGCCCTTCAATGTGACCCTGCTGCGGCTGGACACCAACCAGGGCATCAGCGGCTACGGCGAGGTCCGCGACGGCGCCAGCGCGACCTTCGCCCTGCTGCTGAAATCGCGCTTGCTGGGCGAAAACCCCTGCAACATCGACAAGCTCTTCCGCAGAATCAAGCAATATGGCTACCACGGGCGGCAGGGCGGCGGCGTCAGCGGCGTGGAAATGGCGCTCTTCGATCTGGCGGGCAAAGCTTATGGCGTGCCGGCTTATCAACTGGCCGGCGGCAAATTCCGCGACAAGGTGCTGATCTACTGCGATACCGAAAGCGTGCCGGACGGGCAGCAAATGGGCGAGCGGCTGCGGCAGCGTATGGAGGCCGGCTTCAAGTTCCTCAAAATGGACTTGGGCATCGGCTTGCTGAAAGACATGCCCGGCGCCATCGCCTCCGCCCCGCACATGCACGATTTGCAGCGCGTCATGCATCCACTCAAAGGCATCCAAATCACGCAGCGCGGTATTGACTTCATGGCCGACTATGTCCGCCAAGTCCGCGATGTCATCGGCTACGAAATCCCGCTGGCGGTCGACCATTTTGGATCCATCACCCTGGAATCCTGCATCCGGCTGGGGCAGGCTCTGGATCCCTTCAGCCTCGCCTGGCTGGAAGACATGCTCCCCTGGCAGCTGACCGAGCAGTATCGGCAACTCAAGCAGCGGCTGCGCACGCCGCTCTGCACTGGCGAGGATATCTACTTGAAAGAGGGCTTCCTATCCTTGCTGCAAGCCGGCGCGCTGTCGGTCCTTCATCCCGACCTGGCCACCGCCGGCGGCATCATGGAGACCAAGAAAATCGGTGATTTGGCGCAGGACTACGGCGTGGCGATGGCCATGCACTTCGCCGGTTCGCCCGTATCCTTCCTGGCCAACATCCATTGCGCCGCCGCCACCGAAAACTTCTATGTGCTGGAGCACCATTCGGTGGACTTGCCCTGGTGGGAAGATTTCATCGACGGCATCGACAAACCGCTGGTGGTGGATGGCTACGCGCCCGTGCCGGAAGCGCCGGGGCTGGGCTTTGGCGACTTGAACGAAGAAGCCATCCGCGCGCGCCTGGATACCCGTTCGGGCAAAGCGACTGGCTACTTCGAGCCGACCGACGCCTGGGACCATGAAGCGCTGAACTGGGATCACCTCTGGAGTTGAGCCGCCCGCCTCAACGCCCCCCATCCAATACCGAATCCTGTGCGGGCGAGCCACCGGCTCGCCCCATCGCCCAAAGAAGCCCTGCAGATTTCGATTTCTGCTGGGGATTCCGCATGGATTTCAGCCTCCCCCCGACCCGTCGGGAGGACCGAGGGGGCTTGCGCGCACCTGCCCCTTCACATCCAGCAGACGCAGCAGGAAAGCCTGCGGATCAGCCGGCTTGGGCAGCGGCAGTTGGCGCAGCGGTGGGATGAAGGCGATCTCAAAAGCGCCTTCGCTGATGATGCGGTTCAGCAGCTTGCCGACTTCGTTGTACTGCATCAGCGCGGCATTCAGGTATTCATCGTTGTCGGTCGCTTTGCACAGCTCCACCGCCGCCAGCAGCGCCTCCAGGTTGTGCACCAGCATGCCGACCTTGTAGCGATATTCGGGTTCGTTGGAATCGCCGCGCTCGGCGATGGCGTCCAAAATGCCGCGACTGGCAGCGACCAGGCGGCCCGCATCCAGCGGGATGGGCAGCCCGCAGCGCTCAATGTAATCGGCATAATCAAAAAACGGCGGGTGACGCGTCTCGCGGCTGTTGTTGAGGATCTGCTTGCCTTCGCGGGGCAGGTAGGCATTCTCGCGCAGGGTCTGGATGCGCGCGTCGATATCGCCCTGCGCCTTCGCCGTCAGGTAGCGGCGCGTATGCTTGTAGGTCAGCAGCGTGTTGAGCGTGTAATGCCCATCGAAGACGGGATAGACAAAAGAATCGATGGCGTTGCCGCCGATATTGGATTGCTTGAGGAAGCCTTTGCTGCCCGTCACCAGCAGATTCTGCGACAATATCTCGTTGCACTTCAGCAGCAGCCAGGATTTCAGCATGATGCCATGAAATTGCAAGAAAGGACTATCGCTGAAAGCCAGCGCGCGGAAGAATGCGAAATTGATCAGCGCCGCTTGCTGCGTCAAATTGTACAATTGGCGAAAAACATTGCTGAACTGAATGGGATTGCTGCTAAAAATGGTCTTGCGCGACAAGTGCTCGATCGCCGCCGGCAGCGAATCGTCCACCATCTTCACGCCCATGTAGGCGCAGTGGTACTTTGAAGGCAGCGCCATCCGCTGCAAGATCTCCAGCCCGCGGCCCTCTTGACCGATCAGCGTGGCGGGACCATCGATGTCGTACTTCGTCAGCACCATGCTCTTCAGCACATGCGTCTCCAGCCGCTGCCAGTTCTTCGTGCTGCTGTGCGGCATGGCGAAGAGGGAAAT
>DAOUKU010000006.1:0-36290 GCA_034420985.1 Anaerolineae bacterium
CACAACCTGGTCCCCCCCCCCCCCCCCCCCCCCCCCCCCGAAGCATTGGGGGGAGGCTAATCCTTAGGGCATATCGCCATGTTCAGAGAGTTGTAGGGGCGAGCCGGTGGATCGCCCTGGCACTTGACGCGCCCGATTTGACTGACCGCGCGCATTTGGAATATATTAAAGACATCGGCAGGGCTTGGAGTCAGGAGTCGCGCTGTGGCAGTCGAAGAACGCAGTGAGAGTTGGCTGACTTCTTTCCGATTGGTGATTATCGGCTTGCTGGTAGTCATAATTGTGCCGGCGCTGGCTTTTGTAATCGCAGCGATTGGCAAGAGCGTCTCGGGCGAAGCGGGCGAAGGGCAGCCGGTCGCGCTGGACAGCGGCAACGCTTGTGTGAGCTGCCATCAGCGTACGACGCCAGGTATCGTCGAGCAGTACAGCCGCAGCAGCATGGCGGCCGCGCATGTAACTTGCCAGAATTGCCACGAAGTCGAAGCGGGTTATCCAGGCTCCAAGGAGCATCACGGCAGGGCGATCTTGACCGTGCCGACGACAGCCAAGTGCGCGACCTGTCACGAAGCGGAAGCGGCGCAGATGAACCGCAGCCGGCATGGTCTGCCCGCCTATATCGCAATGTGGGGTACAGGCGGCTTGAGCGCGGAGCACCTGGCGCTTTATGAATCCATAGAGGAGGGGAGTTTCAATCCCGACCGGATGCGCAACGCCCTCTTCGAGATAGAGGGGCCGGCAATTACGAAGTTCGCCTGCGCGGGCTGTCATGATATCGGCGCGCCAGCGGCTGACGGTTCGGTTGGGCAATGCCAGGATTGCCACCTGCGGCATGAGTTCAGCCTGGCGCAAGCGCGCAAACCAGAGACCTGCAATCACTGCCATATTGGTCCCGATCACCCGCAGTACGAGATTTACATCGAGTCTTATCACGGCATCGCCTACCTGACCGGTGGCGACAGTTGGAATTGGGATGCCGAGCCGGGCACGTTGACAGTCAGCGACTTCCCGGCGCCGACCTGCGCGACCTGTCATATCAGCGGTTTCGGCGGGGCGAGCACGACGCATGATGTCGGCGACCGCCTGACCTGGTATCTGTTTGCGCCGCAGAGCCAGCGCCGTCCCAACTGGGAAGAAAACATGACGCGGATGCAGGCGGTCTGCGCAGAATGCCACAACGGCGCTTTCATTGAGGACTTTTACCGCGACGCGGATGCCCTGGTTGAGGAGATCAACCGGCGCGTGCAAATCAGCAACGAGACGATTGCGCCAGCGCGGGAAGCGGGCTTGCTCACTGATGAACCCTTCGACCAGCCCATCGACTTCATCCACTTCGACCTGTGGCATCACTGGGGGCGGACGGCGAAGTTTGGCGCCTGGATGGGCGGTCCCGATTATGTGCAGTGGCATGGCGCTTACGAGATACTGCGCGATCAAGCCGAACTTGAAGAGATCGTCAGGGAATTGCTGGCAGAGGCGGGACTCGACAATCCCGATGAGCCAGAGGGAAGCTAGCGATGTTTCTGCTGGCGGAGGCGATGCCGCGCTTCCGGCGAATGTCATTGCCATTAAGCCGCGATCAACTCTTCCTGCTGTTGGCGGCTTTCAATCAAGTCTTCATCGCCCTGGACATTTACCTCGCACATAGCATCAATGGCACGCTCAAAGTCAATGAATGGATACCCATCATTTATGGCGGGCTGGCGGGGGTCGCGTTGCTGCTGGCGGGGCTGATAGCGCTGGGCAATCGCCCGCTGGCGGCGCGGCTGGCAACGCTGGTTTTTCTTGTGGGTATCGTCATTGGCGCGCTCGGCGCTTACTTCCACTTGAATCGGACAGTGCTGCTGGGTAGCGGTTTGTTCAGCGGCGAAGCCGTCAGCATCTTAATCTGGTCGCCACCGGTGATCGGACCGCTCTTCTTCATACTCATCAGCGCGCTGGGCATCAGCGCCGCCTGGGTGGAAGCGCCAGTTGACAGCGGTTGCCTGCGTTTGCCGGGCGGGCGCATTGTGCAGATGCCCTACAGCAAGACGCGCGCCTACATGCTCATTACGGCGGTCTTCATCCTGGCGACACTGATCAGCAGCGTGCTGGATCATGCGCGATTTCACTTTGACAATGTCTGGGTGTGGCTGCCAGTGGCGGCGGCACTCTTCGGGTTCACAACCAGCCTCTTCATTGGCATAGTCAAAACGCCAAGTCGCGGAGACATCACTGCGCATGCGGTCGCGATGCTGCTGCTGACAGCGACTGGCACTGTCGGCTTTGTGCTGCATAGCGAGGCGAGTTTGACTTCGGCCGGGCTAATTGTGGCGGAGCGATTCTTGCGCGGCTCGCCCTTGCTGGCGCCGCTGCTTTTCTGCAATGTGGGACTTATGGGATTGCTGGCGCTGCTGGATCCGCGGGAGGGATCGTAAGGGCTGAGGCGGGCGATCCAATGGGTCGCCCCCACAACGGTCGCACGAGGCGCGCTTCCCCCCGACTCGATGGGGGAAGCGAGGGGGATTGATAGGCGCACAAGTCGTAACTCTCACCGCAGAGCGCATCGTGACAAAATGCGCAAATCCGCTATAATTGAGGTTGGTAAGGGATAGCCACATAGCTTGGTCGCATGGCAGAGTACAACTGGGAAAAGCCCAAGGGGCAACTGAAACGCAAGCGTTCGCAGCGGATGCAGTTTTTGACTGCTGGCGTAGTGATTTTGGTGTGTCTGCTCTACTTGCTGGTTTCTGGCACGCTGCAAGGCGCGCGCTATTTCATCACGGTGGCCGAGGTGCTGGAGGATCCAGCCCATCGTGGGCGGACGGTGCGCGTATCCGGCGCGGTCGCTGGCGAAAGCATTGAGTACGACAGCGAGAGAGCCATCATCCGCTTTGAGATCGTCAACATCCCCAGCCATTATGAGGACCTGGCGCGCGCCCTGCACGAGGCTTTGGCTGACCCCGAAGCGCCGCGCATGAAAATCATCGTCGAGGACGCCGCCATACCCGACCTGCTGCAGCACGAGGCGCAGGCTATTTTGACCGGCGCGCTGCAGAATGATGGCATCTTTCACGCCAGCGAGCTGCTGCTGAAATGCCCCAGCCGCTTTGAAGAGAGCAGCCCGCCTGAAGCTCTGGACCGCATACCGGAACACAACTGATGTTGGCCGAGATTGGGCTGGCGGCGCTTACACTGGCATTTGCCTGCGCGGTCTACGCGATATTCGCTTGCCTGCTGAGCGCGCGCCATGGTGGCGAGGGCTGGCTGCGCAGCGGTCGCAATGCCGCGCTATTGACCTGCCCTGCCCTGCTGCTGGCGACTGGCTCGCTGGTCATCGCCTTGCTGAGCGAGCAGTATCAAATCAGCTATGTCTACGAAGTCACCGACCCGGGCACGCCGGCGCTGTATCGTTTCACGGCGCTGTGGGGCGCGCAACGGGGCTCGCTGCTGTTCTGGTCGCTGCTGATGAGCGCGTTCACTTGCGGCGCGATCGCCTTGAATTGGCGGGGCGAAAAGCGGCTCATGCCCTATGCCATCCCGGCGATGATGGCGACGCTGGCTTTTTTTCTGGGCTTGTCGCTATTCATCGAAAACCCTTTCGAGCGCTGGTGGATCCTGACGGATGCGCCGGTTGAGCGGCAGGTCCTGTCCAGCGCGCTGATCCCGCCGCGCGCCCTTGCGCCGAGCGAAGCCAGTTTGCGCGCTGGCGCCGAGGGCATGAACCCGCTATTGCGACACTTCGGCATGGTGATCCATCCGCCCATGCTCTATCTGGGCTTCGTCGGTTTCACCATTCCCTTCGCTTTTGCCTTGGCGGCGCTGGCGTCAGGAGAGTTGTCCAGCGGCTGGATTCAAGCGACGCGGCGCTGGTCTTTGATCGCCTGGCTGTTTTTAAGCCTGGGGCTGATTTTGGGTGGGCGCTGGGCATACGATGTGCTGGGCTGGGGCGGCTATTGGGGCTGGGATCCAGTCGAAAATGCGGCATTTCTACCTTGGCTGGTGGGCACGGCTTTCATCCACAGCGCGATGATTCAGGAAAAGCGCGGCATGCTAAAGCTGTGGAATATGCTGCTGGTGATCGCGGCGTTTTCGGCGGTGATGTTCGGCACATTCGCCACGCGCAGCGGCGTCATCGACAGCGTGCACAGCTTCGCTCGCAGCGAGGTGGGCTTCCCCATGCTGGCTTGTTGGGCTGCGTTGACTCTGATCGCGCTGGGCTTGCTGGCGCTGCGCTGGCGGCAGGGCGCGCTGCGCGACGAGCGGCAATTCGCGTCCTTGTTGAGTCGCGAATCACTGTTTGTGCTGAACAATGTCATTTTCATCGCGCTCTTCGCGGCGATATTTTGGGGCAGTTTCGGATTGCCGATTACATCTGAGCTCTTCCTGGGCAAAGAAGTGACCATCGGCGCGGAGACCTTTGAGTTCTATGTCGTGCCGCTGTTCATCGCCATGTATCTATTGATGGGCGTGGCGCCGCTGGCGGCCTGGGGCGGGATGAAGGCGGCGCGGCTGGGTGGGATGCTGCGGCTGCCGCTGCTGTTGACGGCGCTAAGCGTGCTGGCGCTGACGGCAATGGGAACTAGCTTGCTGGTGGCTGCGCTGGGCTACGGCGTGGCGCTGTTTGCGGCTTTTGTGGCGCTGGTGGAGATATGGCGCGGGGCAGCGGGCAGGCGGCGGACCTTGGGCGAAAGTCCTTTGCGAGCGTTGCTGGCGCTATTCGGGCGCAACCAGCGGCGCTACGGCGGCTACATCGTGCATTTGGGCGTCACAGTCATCGGCATCGGCGTCATCGGCAGCACGGTTTTCCAGACCGAGGTGCAGCATACGCTGTCGCGCGGCGAGACGATAGAAGTGCGGGATTATGCGCTGCGCTATGATGATTTTGTACGCGCCCAAGCGGTCGATGGCCGGCTGCTGCATATCGCGTCCTTGACGGTGCTGCGTCATGGCGAAGAGATCACCAATATCCGCCCGCGGATTGACGACTACCCGCAAATGCCCATGACCATCGCCGGCGCGCACAGCACGTTGGAAAACGATTTTTATGTGTTGCTGATACGGGGCGACCGCGAGCGCGCCACCTTCCGCATCTACATCAATCCGCTGGTGAATCTGGTCTGGTGGGGCGGCTTGCTGCTGATATTGGGCACGGTGGTCGCCGCGTATCCCAAGGTGAGACCGCAATGAGAGGCCAGAACCTTAGCACAGAGGAAACGAGGCAACACAGAGGGCACAGAGATTTAATCGAGTCAATCATGCAAAAGCCAATAGCAACGGTAGCATCCAAAACCGTACGGGCGAGCCGGGGGCTCACCCCGTTCACGGGGGAAATTAAAAGAGTGTTATGCGGGCGACACAAGTGTCGCCCCTACGCAGTTCTGCACGGGCGGACTTTGGGAGTCTCAGCGCGACGCCCCTTCGGCGACTTCCGAATCTCCGCGCTCTCTATAGCTCAATTACTTATTTGGTCGTTCTTCTGCCCATTTTTTCTGCTCAGCTATGCCTCGGTTGCATCCGCGCAGGCTTCGGACAACGCGGTTAACCAGGTGGCGCAGCGCATGTACTGCCCCGTCTGCGAGAACATCCCCCTGGACGAGTGCCAGACCAGCGCCTGCCTGGAATGGAAAGAAGAGATCCGCCTGCAGCTGGCGGCAGGAAAAAGCGAGAGCGACATCATAGACAGTTTTGTGGCGCGCTTCGGCGATCATGTAGTGGGCGTGCCGCAGGACCCCTTGCTGCGCGCCTTGACGATTGCCATGCCGCTGCTGGCGACGGCGCTGGCGCTGGGACTGGGGGTCGCGACATTTCGGCGCTTCTCGGCAGGCAAAACGCAGCGGGTCGCTACTGCTGGCGGGGCGCGAACGGACGAAGCCTACCGCCTGCAAGTGGAAGCCGATGCGCGGGCGCGGCGCTGACCTGCCATGAGCGGTGACTTGCACAAGCCACCACGCAAGCTGGCGCGTCTGGGCTGGGCGGTGTTGCTGCTGGGCGTGATCCTGGCGACTCTGATTGTGGGCGCGCAACTGGCGGAACGCAATCGCGGCAGACCCACCAGCGGACCGGCGCCCAACTTTGAGTTGCGGCTCTTTGACGGGGGCGATATCAGCCTTGCTGATCTGCGCGGGAAGGTCTTGCTACTCAACTTTTGGGCGAGTTGGTGCCCGCCCTGCCGCGCCGAAGCACCTGATTTGCAAGCGCTGCATTCAGATTACGCGGAGGCCGGTTTGCGCGTCATCGGCGTGAATATGCTGGAAAGCTCGCCCGCCAAAGCCAAAGCCTTCCTCCGCGAGCTAGGAATCACTTACGCCAATGGCGAAGACATCGGGCAGACAATCGCCCGGCAGTATCGCGTGGAAGCGCCGCCGGAAAGCTACCTCATCGACAGGCGCGGGCAGGTGCGCTGGGTCTTCATTGGCAGCCTGACATACGACAGCGCTCGCGCAAAGATCGAGAATCTGCTGGTGGAGGCAGCATGAGCATCGCCGGTTTGTTAATCGTCCTGCTGCTGACGCTGCTGACGCTGGTGATTGTGGTTTATCCCCTGCTGCGGCAGCATTCGACAGCGGCGGCGCGAAGCCACAATCGCGAACTGGAGGCCAAATACGAGCGCGTCCTGGTCAATATCCGCGACCTGGACGAGGACTATGCCACGGGCAAGCTGGATGGCGCGGATTACCGTAGCGAGCGGGAAGTCTGGCTGCAACGCGGGATCGAGTTGCTGCGGCTGCGCGACCAGCAAGCGGGAGCGACCGACGCATGAGACTCCTTTTGTTGCTGCTGACTTTATGCTTGGCGGCTTGCACGAATCTCAGTGGCGAGCCGGAGATCATCGCCACGCTGGCGCCACAAGTTGCCGAGTCTAGTTGGCGGCCCGATGTCGCCAATGGCGCGCGCATCTTCGCCGAGCGCTGTACAGACTGCCATGGCGAGACGGGCGACGGGCGCGGCAACTTAGTGCTTGCGGACAGCGTGCCTGCGCCAATGGACTTGACCGACCGCGACAAAGTGTCCCTTAAGTCCCCACTGGCTTTCTACGACATCATCACGACCGGCAACCTCGACAAGCTGATGCCGCCCTGGCGGGATGCCCTGAGCGAGGCGGAACGTTGGGATGTCGCGCTCTACAGCTACACGCTGGGCTACGATGAAGCGCTGCTGGCGGATGGCGAGCAGCTGTGGCGTCAACTATGCGCGGACTGCCCGGCGCCTGCGCAAATCCCGCCGCTGTACAGCGATGCGGAATATGGCGCGCAACTGGATTTTGGCGAGTCGCCCGCGGACGATGAGCGCGCTGCAATCACTGCCTATCTGCGCATGCGCAGCCTGCAAGCGCCCACGGTCACAGTACGGGGTCTTCTGAAGAATGGCACGGCGGGCGGGGGTCTGCCGGCAAATGCCATCGTCCAGTTGGAGTATGGCAATGCCGAGGGCGGCTACCAATCCGCCGAAAGCGCGGTCGATGCCGAGGGGCGATTCCGCTTTGAGGGCATCCCGCGCGGGCAGGACTTCATTTATATGCTTGGCGCTGCCTATGAGGGGCGTTTGTTCAGCTTGCGCTTGCCCGCCCAAGGGCTGGCGGACGAGCACAATCTGAAGATATACGAAGCCACTAATGACCCGCGCGTCATCAAGGTGGCGCGGATTGACATGCTAGTCGACGCCATTCGCCTGAATGACTTGGGCGCGGGGCTGGTCGTCGAGCAGGTTATCGGCATCCACAACAGTTCGGACCGCATCTATACCAGCGGGCGCGGCTTCGATGATGGGCGGGAAGCCAGTCTGTTAGTGCAGCTGCCGCGAGGAGCGCGCCTGATGAGCGGGGCGAATGCAGGGCGCTATGTCACGATTGAAGACATGGCTGACCTGCCAGATTCCTTGATTGATACGCTGCCTGTGCCGCCGGGGGACGCGCATGAGGTCAGACTGAGTTATTTCTTGCCTTATGCTGGCGCGCTGCAAATCGAGCAGGCTTTCAACAATCTGCTGGATGCCGAAGTTACTGTCCGGCTGCCGCGATCGCTGCAGTTGGAGGGCGCGTTGCAACTGATCGATGAAAGTGGCGATTTTCGCCACTATGCCGGGGTGCTGGCCATGGATGCGCAGCCAGAATTGCGCTTCAGCATCAGCGGCGATCCCTTCGCCACCAGCAGCGATGATGGAGGAGTCATCACCAGCGAGGCGCTTTTGCCCTTGCTGTTTGGCGCGGCGCTGGGAATGGTGTTTTTTGTAGTCGCCGGGCTGATATGGCGGCAGAACAAGGCCGGCAGCGAAATCGACCAAGTGTCGCAAGCGCTGGCGCAACTGGAAGTCGAGCACGACCAGGGGCGCATCAATCACGATCTGTATCATCATCGGCGGCGGGAGTTGCGCGACCGTCTAGCGGCGCTGCAGAGCGACAACTCATGAGCGACAGCGCCCTCATTGAAGTAGAGAAACTAAGCAAGAATTACGGTTGGCTGCCGGTGCTGCGCGGGCTGGATTTGCAAGTGCAGCGCGGGGAATTCCTGCTGCTGTTAGGCGCGAATGGCAGCGGCAAATCGACTTTGCTGCGATTGCTCTGCGGTTTGAGCAAGGCAAGCACCGGCGCGATTCGCATAGGCGGCTGGTCGCTGCCGCAAGAGGCGGAGGCTCTGCGCGCGAATATCGGCTTGCTGGCGCATCGTCCGTTGCTCTACGGCAACTTGACGGCGCGGGAGAACCTCGACTTTTTTGGGGCGCTCTATGGAATTGCCGCAGAGGAACGCAAGCTGCGCGGCGACGATTTGCTGCGAAAGGTGGGCTTGCTGGCGCGCGCTGATGAGCTAGTGCGGAGTTTCTCGCGCGGGATGCAGCAGCGGCTGAGTTTAGCCCGCGCCATGCTGCACCAGCCCGACCTGCTCTTCCTGGATGAGCCGCAAACAGGCTTGGACAACGCTGCCTGCGACATGCTGGACGAGCTCTTGGCGGGGGCGAATGCGCGCGGCTGCACCATCATCATGAGCACGCACGACCTGGCTCGCAGACCGACGCTTGCCAAACGCGCGTTGATACTGGCGGGCGGCTCGCTGGCTTTCGATGGGCTCGCCGATGACAGCCTGGAAGCGCAGTACCGGCGGGCCACCGATCCAGCATGAGGACGCCCTTTGCAACAGCAGTGCGCGCCATACTCAGCAAGGATTTGCGCGCTGAGCTTCGCTCCCGCGAGTTGCTGTCGGCCATGGCGCTTTTCGCCTTGTTGAGCGTGCTGGTCTTCAGTTTCGCACTCGAGCTGGACAAGAGCGCGCGGGCGGAAGCCGTCAGCGGCGTGCTGTGGGTTACGCTGATTTTCGCCAGCCTGCTGGGCTACAACCGCAGCCTGTCACTGGAGCATGACCAGGGCAATTTGGACGCGCTGCTGCTGGCGCCGGTGTCGCGGTCAGCCATTTTTGTGGGCAAGCTGCTGGGCAATTTTCTGTTCACACTGTTGGTGGCGCTGGCGCTGCTGCCTTTGATGTGGGCGCTGTATGGTGTGTGGACGCTGGATGGCTGGCTGCTGCTGACGACCGTGCTAGGCATCTTCGGTTTCAGCGCCATTGGCACGCTGTTGGCGACGCTGGCTGTGCAGACGCGGTCTCGTGAGGCGCTGCTGCCGATAGCCCTGCTTCCAGTGTGTTTGCCCTTCCTGTTGACGGCGGTGCGCGCGACCAAAGGTATGCTCGGCGGTGCGCCGCAATCCGAGTGGCAGGTTTGGCTGCAGCTGTTGGCGGGCATCACCGTCATCTATCTCGCGCTATGTCTGTTGCTGTATAGATTTGTACTTGAAGAATGAGCTTGCCTGGCTACAATTCTGCAAAATCCTAATAAGGATGGGTGGAAAAAATGAGTGAATCAACGACGCATTCCCATCTACGCGCCAGCCCGCAGCCGCGCTTGCTGAAGGGGCTGACGGCACTGACCGCGCTGGGCTTGGCCAGCACGCTGGTTCTGGGGCTCTTCGTGGCGGGCACAGACATCCAGCAGGGGCAGGTGCAGCGCATCTTCTACATTCACATGCCCTCGTTTTTTGGTGCATTCACGGCATTCGGCGCGACGGTGCTGGGCGGCATCATCTATTTGTGGCGCGGCAACGAAGCTTGGGACCGCATCGCGCTGGCGGGCGTGGAGGTCGGCTTGGCATTCGCGCTGATCAACCTGCTGACCGGCGCGATTTGGGCGCGACCGATCTGGAATACCTGGTGGACATGGGACCCGCGACTGACTTCGGCGGCGGTGATGTGCCTGACTTATGCAGCCTACCTGGTGCTGCGGGCGGGCATCGAGAATCCGAGTCGGCGGCGAGCCTTGATGTCGGTCTACGGCATCTTCGCCTTCACAAGCGTGCTGCTGACGCTTTTCATCATCCGCATAGTGCCGGAGACCATTCACCCGGTCATCGTCGGCGCGAGCCCACAGAACGCGCAGGGAAGTTTTGAGGCGACCAGCGGGGTTGTCATCGCGCTCGTGCCAAGTTTGCTGCTGTGGTTGACGCTGATGCCGATCACGCTGATGTGGCATCGCTACCGGCTGGCGCTACGACAAGAAGCTGTCGACCGCTTGAAACTGCAAGCGCTGGGGGCGTGATGATGCGGCGGGCGAAATGGCTTGCAGCGCTGCTGCTGGCGCTGATTGGCGGCAGCTGGGCTGTTGCTCAGGACGAAGTGGCTTATTATCAGTCGGCGGCGTTCAATGTACCCATTCTGGCAGGTTGGCAGGATCAAAGCGCGGAGGGCGCTGCACAATTTCACTGGCCGGCGGCGCAGGCGACTATCCGCACCGCCATGGCGTCGGCATCTGACGCGCAAGCTGGGGCAGAAGCTGATTTGACGAGTTGGTTGGGCACAAATCCAGGCGTCCCCGTCTACAGCGGCAAGGTGAATCTGGCGGACGGCACCTGGCGAGTACTGGCATACGACATTGACGAGTCAACTACGGCATCGGTCATGGCGCGGCGGGCTGGTGAGCGGGTCATCGTCATCAGCTTCTTGGAGAGCGAACCCACATCCCGCACATGGATGCTGGTTATTGCGCAGGCGGACGAGATGCTGGATACGCCCGAGCCCGAGATGGACGGCGCGCTGGGGCAATTGACGCAACTGCGGTTGGACGACCTGGAAGCGGCCGGCACTTCCGCGCTGCCCGGCGGCGACTGGCTGGTCTTCCAAAGCGGAACGGCGCAGGCGGCTGGCAGCATCTTCGGCAACGACAGCTACATTGCGCTGCAAGAAGGCGCACTGGGCGATCTTACGGCGTTGGCGGATGCTTGGCAAAGCACGCTGCTGGGCTTTTTCATCACGCCGGACAATTCGCTCTATCTGGGCTTGGGACTCGCGATCAGCTTGCTGATATTGGCGGCGCTGGCCGGCAGTTTCCTCTGGCGCGGGCGCAACCTTCGCAAAGACCTGGCCCTGATTGAGCAGTTGCAGAAACAGGCGGAGGGACAAGCCTCATAAGCTAGGCTTGCGCAACCGACATGGCGCGCGGGCGTATAGAATGGTAATTGGATTGCGCGAACCAGGAGGGACGCGATGAGCGAAGACATGAATCCCTTGCCAGAGGAGCCGGCGGAGGAGACAGAAACGACCCCGCTGGAGCAGTTCATCTATCATCAGCGCCGGGGCTTGGAAGAGTTTGGCAAGGCGATGGAGTCGCTGCTGCCGCCGGGTTTCCGCGAGCACACGCAGGCGGCTGGCAACGAATTCGCGAATGGTTTCCGCGTGCTGATTGATGCCGCCATTGACGAGATCAAAAAAGCCAGTGAGATGGAAGACCCCGACGCCCGCCAAGCCGCCGAACAGGAGCGCCAGGCGCAGGCCAACCTGGCTGCCGATGAAGACGGCTCAAGCGCAGCCAGTGGCTCCAGCCGCAAAATCCGCGTCGAATTGGATGATTAGCGCAGCAGCGAGCGCTGCAATCGCGGGGAAGAATCAAGCCCAGTAAGTAGTAAAGAACCTACCAGCGAGTACAGCGAGTGGGCGACACAAGTGTCGCCCCTACGATGCCTGCTGCTCGAAGCGAATGTTGAGGAAATGTTCCTCGAATTTGGCGCTGGTGATTTCTAATTCTTGCAATTCATCCGGCAGCACAATGTTGCGCCGATAGGGTCCGACGCTCAGGGTGATTTCGTCGCGTGAGCGGAAGAGATCCAGTTGTTCTTTGCGTGCAAACCCGATGGGCACGCGCAGCATCCAACTGGCATCGTCATCCAGCCGTTCCAGCTTGTGCACGACGCCGTCAAACATGCGCTCGGCCGGGTTGCGGTCGCCATAGAGCTCATCCGCCAGCCGGCGCAGCATCTCCAAGCCACCCATCTCTTCGCCGAATAGCGGTGCAGTCAGCAAGGGCAAGCTGCCAAAGGCTTCACCAACGAATTCGATGTTTTTGGCTTGACGCTGCTTCCAGGTATTGAAGAAGGGATCGCGGATCGTATCAGGGAAGACGCGGTTGACCAAGATGGCGTCCGTGGCGTAGTCGTAGAGATTCAGGTAGGTGTAGGTGCGCTGCGTCTCGCGGATGACCATGCGTTCGGCATTGGTGACCAGGCGGATACTGGCGTGTTCGGGGTCGGTGAGCAGCTCGCGCACGCCGTCCAGGGTATCGAAGAGCAACTGCACTTGATCCCAGGCGTTCTCGGCGATATCGATGCCGAGGTCGTTTTTCTTGCCGCGATTGAAGAGACGTTGCACGGGACGGATGACGCTGTCCAGCCCGCGAGCAATGCGCATCAGGCGCTCGACCCACCAGCGCGTTACATCGGGCAGGCTGAGCAGGCGGATGGTCTCGGCGGTGGGCGCGGCATCCACGATCAGCACATCATAATCGCCCGCCTGGAAGTACTCGCTGATCCATAGCAGCTGCGCGCCTTCTTCCAAGCCTGGGATGATGGTGACTTCCGCCGCGTTGACCTTGGCGATACCCTCGCGATTGAAGAATGCGCCCAGATACTCCTGGATCCTGCCCCAGTACTTCTGCATGGAATAGCGGGTGTCGATTTCCTGCGCCCAGAGGTTCTCGGCGATTTGCAGGGGCTCGGGGCCGATTTCGACATCCAGGGCGTCGCCGAGGCTGTGCGCGGTATCGGTGCTGACGACGATGGTCTTCAGCCCGAGTTCAGCGCAGCGCAGCGCCGTCGCCGCCGAGATGCTGGTCTTGCCTACGCCGCCCTTGCCGGTATGCACAATCACGCGCATGGATCCACCTCAAAGCTGATTGTATTGTCCGCCAATTTCCATAGCAGTATACGCGCGCTGGCTGGGAAAGTAGCGTCGCGATGTCCCGTACCGGCAGTGGCTTGACAAGGACGCGGCGATTGGTCAGACTAGGCGGCAGTTGGCAGACGACACATTGGAGGACGAAACATGCGCAAGATCGTACATATCGAGTTGCCATCGTCCGATGACCCGCAGGCGGAAGCTTTCTATAGCGAGCTCTGCGGCTGGAGCGCCATGCACATCCCTATGGGTCCCGACTTTACCTACACCATGTTCGACTTTGGCGAACAGGCGCTGGCGTTTTCACCGGTGGGCGAGGACAACCAGCCGGGCGATGTGATGCTCTATATCGGCAGCGACGATCTGGATGCGGATATGGCGCGGGCCGAAGAATTGGGGGCGCAGGTGGTATTGCCGCGGCAGGAGGTGCCGGGTTTTGGCAGTTTTGGCATATTCATCGACCCCACCGGTAATCGCATGGCTCTTTGGCAGAGCGCGAATCCGGGTTAACCCCCTCAGTCCCCCCATCGGGATGGGGGAGGCTAAACCCCCCTCAGTTCCCCCATCGGGATAGGGGGAGGCTAACCCCCCTACAGCCGCCCTCGTTGAATTGGCGGATAGAGAAGGCATGGCTGAGTATCCGCTGCTGAAGAATTTCATCGACAAGCCATTGGTCGGACAGATTGCCGATCGCATAGCCACCGTGCAGACGGACTTCGCGCGGGATGCCTTTGTTGCAGCGACGGTTGGCGGTTTGGACGAGCTTGAGTTGAAGCAGCGCTTCGCCTTCATCGCCGACAAGTTGCGCGAGTACTTGCCTGCGGAGTATCCGGCGGCGCTGGCGATCTTGGTGGACATCCTGGCTGCGGAAACTGGTAGATTTGAGCCGATAGACGGGGCGGATTTCCGCTTGCTGCCCATCCCCGCTTTTGTCGAACGGCACGGGCTGGCACATCCGCAAGAGTCATTGGACGCCATATACATCATCACGCGGCAGGTCACTTGCGAAGCCGCTATTCGCCCCTACATCATTCATCACCGCGAGTTGACATTCGCCCGGCTGCATGAGTGGGCGCGGGACGATAATGAGCATGTGCGCCGCTTGGTCAGTGAAGGCAGCCGACCGCGTTTGCCCTGGTCGCCACCCCTGCGCGAAATCATCGCTGACCCATCACCGACGCTGGCGCTGCTGGAGCAGCTCAAAGACGACAAATCTCTCTATGTGCGGCGTTCGGTGGCCAACCACTGGAATGACATCAGCAAGGATCACCCGCAACTGCTGCTGGAACGGATGCGGGAATGGAGCGAAGGCGCGTCAACAGAGCGGCGCTGGCTGATCAATCACGCGCTGCGCACGCTAGTCAAGCAGGGAGATAAAGAGGCGCTGGCGATTCTCGGTTATGGTCGGCCGGCGGTGGAGATGCGCGATCTGCGCCTGTCGCCAGTTGTGCTGCACTTCGGCGGTGAGTTGACATTTTCATTTTCACTGCATAGCCGCAGCCAGTCATCTCAAGCGTTGATGGTCGATTTTGTGATGCACTTCGTCAAAGCCAATGGCAAGACGGCGCCCAAAGTCTTCAAGCTGAAGAAGCTGCGCCTGAAAGCCGGCGAGACAGCGACGATCACCAAGAAAGTGGCGATTCGCCCCATTTCCACGCGCCGCTATTATCCCGGGCGGCAACGACTGGAAATCCAGGTCAACGGGCACAATCTCGGTGGCGCGGACTTTGAACTTGTGATGCAGGAATAGGGACGGTTACACTGGCGGAAACAAAGTTGCCGGAGACTGCCCCATGCCCGCCCCGCCCTCGGATCTGTTCGCGCCCTTGCCACTCGACAAAGCCTTCAATTGCGACCGTACGACCCTGGCGGAGGGGCTGCGTCTGCGCGCGGATGAGGCTTACGGAGACTGCGCCTTTCGTGGCATTCCCTTCGCGCTGGGCGAGCCGGGCAAAGCCAACGCCATTCTGCTGGCGGGCGACGAGACGCGCGTCCCCGTAGACGATCGGCTGGCAACATACCTTGTTTTCGCCCATATCGTCGAAGACCGCCCGCAAGCGGAAATTGACGAAATGGCGGATTTTCCGCAGGACCTGGAGGCGGAAGCGGGCTCTTACGGCAACAGCCTGGGCAGCTTGGTGGCTGAATATCAACTAATCTACAGCGATAGCGAGAGCAGGACTGCGCCCATCCGCCGCCGCTTCGCCATCCAGCAGCCGCGCGTCCGTTGGGGCGCCAGTGCATTCGCCGCCCTGCCGCATCGGTCGGACAGCGTCGTCGGCACGGTCGCGGAAGCGCTGGCGATGGGGCGGATGCCGAAGGCTGGCTATGGTCATGGCGAGACACGTCACTCAAGCGGATTTGATGCTTATGACGAGCATATCTGGCTCTACGCGCTGCCCAACCCGCAACCGGACAAAGCCATACGCGAAATTCGCTTGGTTGGCAAAGGCGAACGCGCGCTCGTCTACGGCATCAGCACGACGCAGGTTGAGGCGCATCCACTGCGAGCGCGGACTCGCAAGAAGCTGGCGGCAACCTTGCCTGAGGGCATGGCCTTCAATGCGATCGGCGAGTTGGACGGCGTCGACATTGACCTGGGCACTGTGATTTCGGCGCGGGCGCAGTTGGAGTATGACCGCGAAGAATGGTTCAGTGAGGCCAGCAATGTGCAGCCGCAGCGTTCTGAAGAGTCAGTCATCTTCGAGTATGTGGCGCATCCCGAGGCGAAACTGTATCTGCCGGACGACGATGGCGAAAGGTTGGCGCTCGAACTCAGCCCGACTGAAAGCTCGTCAGTCTATGCACAGGATGTGCCGCAGCTGGTGCGCGTCCGGGTGGTTGATCAGCAGGGGCGCGAGGTGGCTGCGCGAATCCATTTTCATGGCGAGCTGGGCGAGTATCTGCCGCCGCGGGGCAATCATCGCAAGGTCAATGGCGCCTGGTTCGAGGACAACTACGGCGAATTCGTCAACAGCCTGAACCAATATGCCTACATCCCGGGACATTGCGAGCTGGAAGCGCCGCTTGGCGAAGTCTTCGTGGAGATCAGCCGCGGCTACGAGATGAAACCGATCCGCAGCAGCTTCCAGGTGACGAGGGACACGCAGGAAGTCACCTTCACGTTGGACAAGGTGCTGGACTGGGGCGAGCGCGGCTGGGTGTCGGCGGATACGCATGTGCATTTTCTCAGTCCGCAGACGGCTTGGCTGGAAGGCGCGGCCGAGGGCGTCAATGTGGTGAATTTGCTAGCCAGCCAGTGGGGCGAGATGTACAGCAATGTCAGCGATTTTGACGGGCGCACAACTTTTGGCGCGGCGGACTTCGGCGGGGATGGCGAGTTTCTGGTGCGGGTAGGCACGGAGAATCGCATGCAGGTGCTGGGACATATCTCGCTACTGGGCTATTCCGGCGCGATGATCCACCCATTGTGCAGCGGCGGACCATCCGAATCGGCGATTGGCGACGCGCTGGAAGTCAGCATGGCGCAATGGGCGCAGCAGTGCATCGACCAAGGCGGTTTAGTGGTCCTGCCGCATGGACCCAACCCCCAACTGGAACGCGCTGCCGATATCGTGCTGGGGCTGGTGCACGGCATCGAGATGATGACTTTCAATCCCTATAACTGGCAGATCCTGCCTTATGGCTTGCTGGATTGGTATCGCTATCTCAATTTGGGTTATCAGCTGCCGATTTTAGGTGGCTCGGACAAGATGGCGGCGTCGTCCTTGCTGGGCGGCATCCGCACTTACGCGCATTTGGGCGAGCGCGACTTCAGCTACGAAAATTGGATGGCCAGCGTCAAGGCGGGTAATACCTTCGTCACGGTCGGTCCGCTGCTGGAGTTAGCGGTCGAGGGCTTCAAGCCTGGGCAGCAATTGGACTTGCCTAGTGGCGGCGGGACAGTCAATGTCAGCTGGCGAGTCGAGTCTGCCGCGCTGCCCATACACAAGGTGGAAGTTGTGGTTGGCGGCTTCACGCAGCAGGAAGAGAGCGTCGGCGGCGCATTGAAGGCATCCGGCAGCTGCGCAGTGACTATTGCCGAGTCAACCTGGGTTGCGCTGCGGGTGCGCGGCAGTCATGCCGGGCGGGCGGAGGATATCGCGGCGCACAGCAGCAGCGTACAGTTGCGGGTAGCCGGCGCGCGTCCCTTCAAGCAGGAAGACGCTATGGCGGTGCTGGAGCAGATAGAAGGCGCGCTGGCTTATATCGACACGCTGGCGCCGCGCCCGGTGGCACAGCAATATCGGCGAGTTCGCGCGTCTGTGGAAGCGGCGCACAATCGCTTGCACCAGCTAATGCATCGGCAGGGTATTTTTCATCAGCACAGTCCGTTGCATCAGCACGGAGAGCATTAGCGAGCGATCAGCTGGGCAGCGCCTCGACGATGACATTGACAAACTCGAAGTTCTGCTTGTTGCGCGCCTGGTCATTGGCGGCGTGGCTGACCTCGACCAGGGTTACAGCCACGCCCTTGCCCTCCAGCAGGAACTTGGTATGCCATTCGCCGGATTGCTGGACATTGCGGTAATAGAGCAGACGACCGGCGGGGTCCAGGCGGGCGAGCTTACCTTTGGCGCGGTTGAACTTCATGCCGGCAAGTTCTTCCAGCAAGGCTTGGCGCTCTGATTCGCTGAATATCGCCATAGGGCTTCCTCGTTAGCGGTTCTGGCTAGAATCTGCGATAATTGTAGTCGTGCTTGCTGTGGGCGACAAGCGGGCGATTGCGGGAGCGCCATGCAAACTTACTCGGTGAGCGAGATCACCAGCTATATCAAAGACCTCTTCGACATGGATCGGGGGCTGCGCGATGTCTGGGTGCAGGGCGAGGTCTCGCGCTTGACCAAGGCGCGCTCCGGGCACTGGTATTTCACGATTAAGGATGCCGATGCCCAGTTAAGCTGTGTGCTCTTCCGCAGCGCTGCCAGCCGCGTGAGAATTGATGTGGAGGCAGGCGCTGAGATCCTCGTACATGGCAGAATCGGCGTCTATATGGCGCGCGGTGAGTACCAGTTGGTGGCGGACGCGATTGAAACGGTTGGCGGCATTGGCGACTTGCACCGGCAATACGAGGAGCTCAAGCGCCGGCTGGACGCCGAAGGGTTGTTCGACCCGACGCGCAAGCGAGCCATCCCCGGCTTCCCCAGGCGCATTGGCGTGGTTTGTTCACCAACAGCCGCAGCCTGGCAGGACATCCAGACGGTGCTGCGTCGCCGCTTGCCTCTGGTGGAGCTCATCCTGAGCCCGAGCCTGGTGCAGGGCCGGGACGCGCCGCCACAGATCGTCCGCGCCATAGAGCGGCTGAACCACAGCGATGTCGATGTCATCATCGTGGCGCGCGGTGGTGGCTCGCTGGAGGATCTGTGGTGCTTCAATGACGAGGGGGTGGCGCGGGCGGTGGCCGGCAGTCGCATCCCCGTCATCAGCGGCGTTGGACACGAAATCGACTTCACGATTGTCGACTTCGCGGCTGATTTGCGCGCGCCGACGCCATCGGCAGCAACCGAGTTAGCCACGCCCAACCGCGATGACCTGTTGCTGGAGCTCGATCGGCTGCGCATGAGGCTGGCGGAACGGCTGGAAACCTCCATCGGCAATCAGGCAATGGCGCTGGAGCGATTGACGAGTCACCTGCGCTGGCTGACGCCCATGAAGCGGGTCGAGACTGGCGACAGCGGTCTAAGCGAATTGCAAAGGCGGTTGGGGCGAGGGGCAAATGGGCATTTGGCGCGGTTGCAGGAGCGGCTGGAGAGTCGCAAACGAGCCTTGCAGGCGGGCAATCCGGCGAACATCCTGGGGCGGGGCTATGCGCTGGTCATCGACGAACGCGGCGGCATCATCCGCAGCGCGGCGCAAGTCAGCCCGGATCAGCGCCTGGACATCAAATTGGCGCGGGACAATATCAAGGTCAGGGTGGAGCAATGAGGGACGATATCAAAAGTCTGAGCTACGAAGCCGCCTACCAAGAAATTGAGGGGGTGGTGGCACAACTAGAAAGCGGCGAGCAGTCGCTGGAAGAGGCGGTGGCGCTTTACGAACGCGGGCAGCGGCTCTCTGCCCATTGCCAGAGTCTGCTGGAAAATGCCCAGCTTCGCATCCGGCAGGTCGATGAATTGGAATTGGGCGAATGACAGACGCGGGAAACGAGCATGTTTGATTTCAGCAAGCTGCCGGCGCCAGCGCAGAAAAACATCGCCGTACGCGTCAAACCCGCGGCTGAACGCGCCCTGCGGCAGGGGCATCCCTGGGTCTTTGCGGAGTCGATCCTCAAGCAGAGTCATCTGGGCAACGCCGGCGACCTGGCGGTGATCTACGACCGAGAGAAGAACAACTTCTTGGCAGTGGGATTCTATGATCCGCTTTCGCCGATTCGCATCAAAGTCTTGCAGAGCAGGCAGTCGCGGCGCATCGACCGTCAATTCTTCGCGGACAAGCTGGCGACGGCAAAAGCCAAACGCGAGCCGCTGATCAGCCAGGGTAGTACCGGCTACCGGCTGGTCTATGGCGAAAGCGACGGTTTCCCGGCGCTGGTGATCGATCGCTATGGCGATACACTGGTCCTCAAGCTATATACGACCGCCTGGATACCGCATTTGCCCGCCCTGGTCGAGGCGCTGCAAGAGACCGTCGTCTTTGACAATTTGACGCTGCGCTTGAGCCGCGCGCTGCAATCCGACCGGCTGAATGTGGCCTCGCTCTTTGGCTTGCGGGACGGGCAGCAGCTCATCGGCGAGGGCGGGCAAACTCCACAATTCGTGGAGAATGGCTTGCTCTTTGAGAGCGATGTACGACGCGGGCATAAAACCGGCTTCTTCTTCGACCAACGCGAGAATCGGCAGCGTGTGCGCGAGTTGGCGGCGGGGCGGCGCATGCTGGATGTGTTCTCGTACACGGGCGGCTTTTCTGTCTATGCGCTGGCCGGCGGCGCGCGCTCGGTCACGGCGCTTGATGTCAGCGAGCCGGCGCTGGCGGCGCTGAAGCGCAATGTAGCGTTGAACGGTTACTCGCTGGATCACATCGATGTGATGATGGGAGATGCCTTCGCCAGCTTGCGCCAGCTTGTCGAGAAGCGCCGCAAGTTCGGGTTAGTGGTGGTGGATCCGCCAGCCTTCGCCAATCGCCGCGCCAATATGGGCAATGCGGTGCTGGCTTATCGGCGACTGGTGGAGTTGGCGCTGCGACTGATGGCGGAGGATGCTGTACTGGTCATGGCGTCCTGCTCCAGCCGCTTCAGCCCTGCCATGTTCCAGCAACTGGTTAGTCGGGCGGCGTCAGTGGCCGGGCAGGAGCTGGAAGTCTTCGACAGCACGACGCACGCGCTGGATCATCCCATTGGCTTTCCGGAGGCGGCGTATTTGAAGGCGCTCTTCATGCGGGCGGCTCGGTCGTCCGTCAATCCCCTCGGTCCCCCCGACAGGTCGGGGGGAGGCTAAGCTCGCGCGACCGTCCCATGTATTTCGGTGGTTGTACGGGCGAGCCGGTGGTCGGCGGTTACCCCACCCAAGCAGGCGGTCCATCGGGTCGGCTCTAAAAGGCTCGCTGCAAGCGGTCGAGAGCATGGCGGACCAAGGGACGGGTCTCGCTTAGATTGAAGAGGCAGCCGACGCCCAGGAAAACGAGCGCGCCGACCAGACAGCCAGCCAGCGCCATGGGCAAGCCCGCCAGCGGCAGCGCCCCTGCCAGCCAAGTCACAACGCCCGCCATCACCAAGGAAAGCAGCAAGCTGCCGGCGGCGCTGCGCAGGATATCACGATTGTGAATATCGGGATCGATGCCTTCGTCCACCAGCCTGCGCCGGATCAACCACCACAGCGCCAGCGCCTCGACCAGGGTGGTCACTGCATTTGCCAGCGCCAGACCAGCAAAGGCTCCGCGCGCCAAGTCCTCCGGATCGCCGATTAACCGCACGAAAATCAGGCTCAGCGCGATGTTGCTGAACATGGCTGCCAAGCCGGCTAACACCGGCGTCCAGGTGTCTTCCAGCGCGTAGAATGCCCGCGAGAGCACTTCCAGCAGGGCAAAGCCGGCCAGCCCCAGCGCGTAGAAAGCCAGTGCCCAGGCGACCGCTTGCGTGCTTTCCGGAGTCCATTCGCCGCGCTGCAAGGCGCTGACCAGGGGCTGCCCCAGCACGATCAGCAGCGCCGAGGCGGGAAAAGACAGGAAAAGCACATTACGCATGGCCTGCGCCAGGCGGTCTTTGAAGCCGGGGTAATCGCCCGCCGCGCGCAGAGCCGCCAGCGAGGGGAAGACCGCCGATGCGTGGCTCTGCCCGATCATGCCCAGCACGAAGAAACAGAGCATGAAGGCATAGCGCAGGGCGACAAAACTGCCCTCGACCATCCAACTGGCCAGCACGATATTGACATAGAAGTTGACCTGCACCACCGCCAGCCCCAGCACGCGCGGTCCCATCAGGCGCAGCACATCCAGTACGCCCGGCAGGTTGAGACGAAGTGAGATACCTAGTCGCGCGTGAATCTTGAACAAGCCCGGCAGCTGCACGAAGAGATGCAGCAGGGCACTGAGCACCGCGCCATAGGCTAGACCCAACACATTCAAGTCGCCGACTTGACCGACGCCCGGGTGTGGCGGCAGGTTGGGCGCAATGGCAAGCGCGCCGACAATGATGCCTATATTGTTCATGCTGATGGCGATAGCGGGCAGCCAGAAGGCATGATGCGCTTGCAGAATCGCCATGGTTAAGCCGCTGACGCTGAAGATAACTGGCGTCAGCATCATCAGGCGGATCATATCGACCATCAACTGCTGTTGATCTGGCGGGCGCTCCGTCCAAAGCAGCGCGCTCACCAGTTGCGGCGCGAAGAGGGCGACCAGCGCGCCAAAGATTGTCGCTGCGCCGGCCGACAGGGTCATCACTGCGCTGGCCAGTCGCCAGGCTTGTTCGGGATCAGCCTCGCGGATGCGCGCGTAAACAGGGATGAAGGAGGAGCCCAGCGCGCCGCCAGCCACCAGCACAAAGACCGTCTCCGGCAGCTGTTGAGCCGCGGAGAAGGCGTCCAGCGCAGCGCCGGTGCCGAATTGCGCGCCGACCACCGCAATGCGAATCAAGCCCAACAAGCCGCTGGCGACGAAGCCCATCAGGACGATCAACGCCTTTTCCACGATTTGGCGGTTGTCCAGCGCTTTGCTCATGACGCGTCTCTCGCAGGGAATGGGGGCAGCGCTGCGGGCGCAGGATTGCCACTTGGCATCGCCGCCGCAATCCCTATAATATACGCCTTTAGTCAGGACGGAACGCGCCAGGCGCCGCAGTTGACAGAGACGGAGAACGAGCAATGCAAGTGATATTATTGCAAGACTTGTACAAGCACGGGGTTGCAGGCGAGGTGGTCAAAGTTGCGGATGGCTTTGCGCGCAACTATTTGATCCCGCGCAAGATGGCGATTCAAGCCACGCCCTCGGCCATGCGCCAGACCGAAGCTGTGCGCAAAAATGTCGAGGCGCGGCGTGCGCAATACAACGACATGCTCAATGACCTGGCGCGGCAAATTGATGGCGTCGAATTGATCTTCGGGCGGCGGGCGGCCTCCACTGGCAAGCTCTTCGGCTCCGTGACCACGCAGGAAGTCGCCGATGAACTGGACCGCGTAACAGGCGTGGATATCAACCGTCGGCGCATCAGCCAGCAATCCCTGCGCGAAGTGGGCAGTCATGAGGTGCCGGTGCGGCTGGGCAACGAGCTTTCGCCTACGCTGGTCATCACGATTGTGCCAGAAGATGAATTGGCGGAATTCCTCACAGCGCGTGAACGCGGCTTCAAGATCAGCGCGGAAGAAATCATGGTGGAGGGCTTCCGTTATCCCGAGCCGCCCAGCGAGCCTAGCGATGCCGACGAAGCAGAACCCGGCGAAGCCGCCGCCGAATTGGTCGCTGAGGCGACCGCCTAGCTAACAGACTTCCCTATGACCGCGCATTCCGCCGCGGGCAATCACATGGCTAGCCTCGTTACTCCCCGCCTGCCTTGCGCGGACGGGGCAATTTGATTTGGGACGCCGCTGATGGATGGCTATTCGCTAGGCTTGATGCTGCGAGAAGCGCGCGAAGCCAAGGAAATCGAGATTACCGATGCGGTGGCGCAACTGCGAGTCCGGCGGGCGGTGCTCGAGGACTTTGAAAAGGGCGAATTTGAGATTGATGGGCTGCCCGAGGTGCAGACGCGGGGCATGCTGCGGATTTACGCCCGCTTTCTGGCGCTGGATGAAGAGCGCATGCTGCTGCTCTACGACCAGATGCGCATCGCCCAGGAAAAGAGCCGGGGGCGGCGTCTGCGGCGGCGTCCAGCCCAGCCTGCGGAGGAAACCCGCCCAGGCACGCAGCCGCTGCAAGAGCTGCAAATCGCGGATCAGCGCTCGGCAGGTTTCTCGCGATTGCTGCGCGGTATGGTGATATTGCTGCTGTCCGCGGCGGCAGTGGCGGTGATCGTCTATGTGACGTTGCAGCTGGCAAATGTGGAGAATGGCGAGCAATTGTTGGCAAATCCCTCCCCGACAGCGATGGCCGCTACGGACATTCCATTGCCAACTTTGACGCCCCTGCCGCCCAGCCCCAGTCCATCCAACCGCGCGCAATACGATGGCAGCGGCGTTCTCGTGAGCTTGCTGGCGACGCAGCGCAGTTGGCTGCAAATCAGCATTGACGGCATTGAGCAATACAGCGGCATCGCGGCGCCGGGCACGCTACTGGAATACAGCGCCTTGAGCGAGGTGAGGCTGACGGCGGGCAATGCGCTGGCGCTAGATGTCATCTGGAATGGGCAGCAGCAGCCGACGATTGGCGCGCGCGGGCAACGGGCAGATATCGTCTTCACCGTCGATGAAGCGACTGTGACGCTGGGACCGAGCGGCGAACCTACGCTACTGCCAGCCTCATCTGGCACAGCCACGCCCAGCGCAAGCGCACAAGCGCAGCCTGCCGCGGTCAGCCGTCCGAAAGCCAGCTCAGTGCCGACATCCGCCGCCAGTCGCCCCAAAACCACCCCCCTGCCGACAAGCATCGAAAGCGCGGCGAATCCCTCGCCAAGCGCAAGGCTCTTGCCCAGCGCAACGCCCGCCGCAACAAATACGCCGGCCGCCACGAGTACACCGCTGCCGACCGCCACGAATACGCCGCTGCCGACCGCCATACTGCCGCCGCGGGTTACGCAGGCGGGCTTGCCGCCGACGAAGATGGGTGCGTAATATGGCCTCAGCAAGGCAGTCGGCGCTTAGACAAACCCACAGAGGACTCTAATGGCTACTCCCGCGCGCAAGGACAAATATTTTCTGCTCAGCTTGGGCTGCTCCAAGAACAGCGTCGACAGCGAGAGCATGGCGCAACTGCTGGAGCAGCAAGACATGCGCGGCATGGGAGATCCGGACGATGCTGAAGTGCTGATCGTCAACACCTGCGGCTTCATCAACAGCGCCAAGCAAGAGTCCATCGATGCCTTGCGGGAACTGGCTGAGGCGAAGCGCCCCGAGCAAACGGTCATCGCGGCGGGCTGCTTGTCGCAGCGTTATGGCGAAGCGCTGGCGCAGGAAGTGCCCGGGCTGGACGGCATCATCGGCACGCGGCGCTGGATGGATATTTTCGAGTTGATCACCCGCCTGCGAAGGCGCAAGCATCCCCAACCGCTCTATCACCTGCCGGAGGAGGCGCGGGTCGTTGGGCTGGATGAAGGCGGCGTACTGCGCGCCAGCGTGCAAGGCGCCAGCGCCTACCTGAAGATTGCGGATGGCTGTCGTCGTCCCTGCGCATTTTGCGCCATCCCCACTATCAAGGGCACTGCGGTCAGCCGCCCGCTGGAATCCATCGTGGTGGAGGCAGTGCGTCTGCAAGACATGGGCGTGAAAGAAATCATGTTGATCGCGCAGGACAGCACAGATTATGGCTATGACCTGGGCATGAAAGATGGCTTAGCGCAGTTGCTAGATGCGATTGTAGAAGCCGCGCCGAAGATTCCCTGGCTGCGCATCATGTACGCCTATCCGGGCTATGTTACGCCGCGCTTGATGGAGACCATGGCGCGCCATCCGCAAGTGCTGCCCTACCTGGACATCCCACTGCAGCACGGGCACCGCGAAACACTGAAACGGATGCGCCGTCCCGCCAGGGTCGAATGGGTTTACGAAACTATCGGGCGGCTGCGCGAAATGATTCCGGGGCTGGCGGTGCGCAGTACATTCATCGTCGGCTACCCCGGCGAAACCGAAGCGGAATTCGAGGCGCTGCTGCAAATGATGCGCGACCTGCGATTTGACCGCGTCGGCGCATTCACTTACAGCTACGAGCCTGGCACGCCCAGCGCGACCCTGACCGGGCAGGTTGATGACGCCGTCAAACAAGACCGCTACGAGCGTTTGATGGCGCTGCAAAGCCACATTAGCCTGCAGAAGAATCAAAGCCTGGTTGGGCGGACGCTGGATATCCTAGTTGAGGGGCATGGCATGGGTGAAGACGAATCTGGCGAAACAACCGGCGACATCATCAGCTTGGGACGCAGTTACCGCGATGCCCCAGAAATCGATGGCTATGTGCTGGTGGAGGGCGAACTGCCCAGCGGCGAGATTGTGCCCGTCCGCATTACCGGCGCGACTACCTACGACTTGCTGGCGACGGTGGATGTCGGCGCGCCCATCGTCATTGAAGCGGGGAAAATCTATGGCGAGGGCATGCTAAGTCCTTGAGCGCGGGAAACCTCAATCGACGCCCGGCAGCAGTTCGTCGGCGGCTGACTGCGACTCCAACTTTTGCGGCGGAGCGTCGCGGAAGATGGCGAAGCGATCCAAATCACGAACGACATAGGACCGGGGGAAATAGCGCCGCGCCTCCCTGATCACCTCGAATTCACGATAGCGCCGCGAGATGTGCGTCAGAAACAGGAACTTGACATGGCATTCGCGGGCTAATTCGGCGGCCTGCCGCGCCGTGATATGGCCGACCTGGCTCGCGATTTCGGCGTCGGCATCCAGATAGGTAGCCTCGATGACCAGGGCGTCGGCGCCGTGGACAGCTTCTTTGATGTCATCGGTACGCGCCAGATCGCCAGTGATGACGACCTTCGCCCCGCGGATTTCCTCGCCAAGCACTTCGTCGGGATCGACGACGCGCCCGCTATCCAGGATGATGGGCTGTCCGGCGACCAGCTGCGCGCGCTCAGGACCGTGTGGTATGCCAAGGGCTTCGGCTTTGTCGGCCAGGAAGGGGCGGCGCGAGTCTTCCTCAAAGATATAACCACAGCATTCACGTCCGCGATGGCTGACGGGAAAGGCGCGCACATTGAACTTGCGCCCGCGGAAGAGCGACTTGCCGGGCAGGACGCGGTTGAAATAAATGGGCACGGGCGGCGCTTCCCGGCGGAAGATGACTTGATAGACCAGAGCCTGCACGCGCTGAAGGGCTGGCAACCCGCCCCAGATATGGATCTCGTCCATGGCTTCCCAACGGCAAAATGTCGACAGCAAGCCGCCCAAGCCCAGGATGTGGTCCAGGTGCGCGTGCGTCAGGAAGATGCGATTCAGGCGCTTGAAGCCAATGCCGCTGCGCAGGATCTGGCGTTGTGTGCCTTCGCCGCAATCCACAAGAAATCGCGATTCGGCCGCCAGCACCGCCACAGCAGGCAAGCCGCGATACACGGAGGGCGCGGAGGCGGATGTGCCCAAGAAGACCAATTCAAACATTAGGCGTCGCTCACTTCGGTCTCGGGCGCGGGCAGGATATCAATGGTGTAGAGGAAGAGGCGGTCGCCATGGGCTTGGCCTTCTTTGAGCACGGGCAGGCGCTGGTCAAGCCGTTGTCGATACAAGCCCATAGAAATAGCGTATTCGCCGGGCAGCGCCACCGCCGGCAAGTGTAACTGCGTGATTTGAATGAAAATATCGCGGGCGCGCATCCGCTCGGGGTTGACGCCAATATAGTGACGAGTGACGACGGGCGTTACCGGGTCAGCCAGGATCTGCGTAAAAAGCGTGACATCGGGCGGCATCTCGCCATCAACCCGCCAATAGGTGATTACATCCACTGTATCGCCAGGTAAAAATGTACGCGGGACATCGGGCTCATAACCGAGCAGCGTTAGGTTGCCCCCGAAGCGAATGGCCGGGGATATCGGTTCGGGCTCAGCCACTTCCCGCGCATAGGACACTGGCGCCGTGGTAGTCAGGGCGCCGGCCTTGCCAGCCAGCCGCTCGACCGTATCCAGTTCGACGACGGCATCGCGGGGCAAATCGCCAGCGGCAGGCTCGCCCAGCGCCAGCCAGTCTTGCAAGTAAGGATGCAGAGCCGTGCGCATCTCGGCGTCAAAATAGATCAAACGTTGGCGGGCGCCGCCATCGGTCAACAGCAGCGTATTGGCGCAATCGGCTTCGTGATAGGCCAGCAAGTCGCGGTTCATCATCAGCAGCGTTTTTTGCGCGGCGTTGAGATGTGGCGGGGGCTGCGCGCTTTCCCAGCTTGAGTTGCAGAATACGATCGGCAGTTCGTCGCCGACGCGATCCAGATAATGGGCAATCTGCCCCAGTTCGCCATTGATGGCAAGCATGACCTCTTCATTATCGCGCCAATCGACGACCAGATCTTGCCAGACCGAAATCAGATTCAGCACCAGCAATGCCAGGATGCCGAGCGCCGCCATGCGTTTGAAGAAGGGATCGTCAAAGATGGACGCGCGCAACAAGGCATAAGCGCCAATGCCGAAGAATAGCGCCAGTTGCGGCAGTATCACGGACATGCGGGCGAAGTTTGGGCTATTGGGCACGATCAGGGCGGCTGGCAATGTCAAGGCGAACATGATCAGCAGCAGCGTGAATCTGGGGCGATGGCGGCGCAGCAGGCTGACGACGACACCCGTGACGATGGCGACGCCGCTGAACATTTCCACCAGCGGGCGCCCTGGCAGGTTGTGTAAGGGGTCGGCATCGCCGGTCAGCACAATCCCCTGCAAGCCCGCAAGGATGGCGCGCGGCAGGTTTTCGTCATAGGCGGTTAGAACACGCTGAATGCCTGAGAACTGCGGCAAATTGCCCGTCGAGATCAGATAAGGCATGCTGATGATTAGCAAGAGCAGGATGGCGAAACCAGTGTAACTGCGGCGCTGGCGAAACATCTGATTGCGGATGTAGACCAGGTGGGCGATGTAAGCCAATGTGCCGGCCGCGAGGAACAAACTCGAGGGATGCAAGTACAGACCCAGCGCCAGCAAGCCGCCCAGCGCCGCAAAGGAAAAGACATTGGAGGTCACCAGGCGGGTCCGCCGATAGACGGGCAGCGAGCGCGCCAAAGCCAGCATGGTCGCTGACACCAGGAAAGCCACGGTGGCATCGCTAGAAACCGCCCGCGCCAACAGGATGCCACTCATGTTGACGGTCGCTAGCGAAAGCGCGGCCAAACCAACAAAGGGATTGAAAAGGTGATTGCCCAGCGTGTAGAGAATCGCCAGGGACAACATACTCAGCCATACGGAAAGCATGCGGAATGCAAAGCTGCCATCGCCCAATAGCGCCGTGGCGAAAGTCGCGAAGATATGATAGCCGCCTTCGCGCCCGCCATCTTCGCCGGGGAAAAAGACAAAGATATCGCCCTGGCGCACATTGTCGACCAAGCGAATGTTGATGATTTCGTCCTCGCTAAGACCGCGGGGCAGGCTGGCTAAATGCGTAAAGCGCAGAAATGCCGCCAACAGCAATATAAGCAGCGCCAGGACGAAGCCCAGCCGGCGATTCCACAGCAGAAACCGCAATCCCTTAAAAGACAGGTTCTCATAAGCGCCCGACATGACAGGCAGTATACAACAGATTGCAGGCTAGCTAGACGAGGAGAATGCCGCGCCATCAAGGGCAGAGTGGCGCTGGCTGCAAGCCCAGAGCGGCGGGGCTGTCGGGCGAGCGCGCGGGAATTACATAATCGCCGCAGACCTTGCGCATATTGGCGATGTCAATATAAGCGCGACGCGGTCTGTCCAGGTCGGGCTCAATGAGGGACCACCAGTACTCTTCATCGGCGGGCTGCCAGGCGGGGTCGGGCAGATAGATCAAGACCATCAAGCCGATCCAGGGACGCCAGTTGGCGATGGCATAATCGTAGGCGCGGAGGAGCATGCGGGCTTGCTCGGCTTCCGTCACGCTGAACCAACTGTAGTCGGGATTGTGCGGGTCGGTGGTATAGCCAACCTCCAGGAGAGCCATTTGGCGGGCGGCGTCATCGTAGCGCAGCATGATTTTGCGCAGGTCTTCTACGCGGCGGAAGGTAAACCAGCGCTGCGGCGCTTGCGGGTCGTCGGGTCCGATTTCTGGCGCGGCGTAACCGGGCGCGTGCGCGCCAACCACATCAATATGCTGCTGAAATCTGTTGCGGTACATGTGGTCGAAATAGATATCGTCAGGCAATGCCGAGTCGCTGCGTGTGCCGGTGGGCGCCAAGCCCGCGGAAATGAGGATAACCTCCGGGTCGGCGCGGCGGATGGCTGCGCTGCAAGCCGCCAGCAACTCGACATAGGCGGCTGGATCGGGCGCTTGCCCGCCCCACTCGCGGCTGAGATTGGGCTCGTTCCAAATCTGGTAGGCGGCGATCTTACCTCGATAACGCTGGGCGACTGTCTGGCAGTAACGCGCCCATAGAGCCAGATCCTGCGGCGGACCGTCGGTCTCGGGCGCATGCGAGAGGGGGCGAGCCCAGGCCGGGACGCCCCCCAGACGGGCGATCAAGCGCAGGTCGCGCCGTTCAACTTCGTCCAGGATGCGGTCGGCTTTGGGCCAGCGCCAATCGCCGGGCGATGGCTCCAAATCGCGCCAGGCGAAGACCTGCTTGACATGGCTGAAAGACATCAACCGCACCAGGTCGAGGCTTTTGGCGGCGTGATTCTCGTCCCACCACAAGAAGGTTTGGACGCCATAAGTCAGCGACGGAAAAGGCGCGTCGCGGATGGCGCTGGCTTGGAAGGGGTCTCGCTGCGAGTCCCAGGTTCGCCAGCCAGCCAGCCCCGCGCCCGCCCCGATGATCAGCAGCAGGGTAATAGCGGCGATTCGCCAGCGCATGTTAGTCGTCCGCGCGCGCCAGATAGTCACGCTGCCAGTCGCGAATGCGATAATAGGCGGGGCGATAGACGTCGCCGGGACCAATCAGCGAGTAGAGCACATTGTCGTTGGTGGTCGCGTAGTTGGCCAGCGGTCCGGCGTTGAAGTTCCAGATGAAAGCCAGCCAGACCCAGCCCCAGTCGTCCATCGCGCTGAGAGCTTTGGATGTCCATTCCGCCTGTTCTTCCAGGGTATTATCCAGCGCGAATTCAAAACCTTGTGGCGCGCCGCCCAGGTCCTCGGCGGATGCCCAGCCGAATGTGGTCACGCACAACTTCGTCTCAGCGCCTTCCGAGCGGATGCGATTGGCGTAGCCTTCCAGGGTGCTGCGGAAGCTGAAACTGGGGTGTTCGGATTCACGCTGGAAAGGACCGCGAAAGTGGGCCGCGGCGTCAGCGGGGATTTCATTGTAGCGATAGTCGGGGCTGACATTGTAGCCAGTGTGATGCGCGCCCACGCAATCCGCCCATTGCAGCAAGCCGCCATCAATTAACTGGCGCATGTAAGAGATGTCGTCAAAGGCGGCGACGCCGTCATTGACGCCAGTAGGGGCCAAGGCGCCGCTGATGATGACGATGCCAGGGTCGATGACTTTGATGGTCTGGTAGGTGGTTTGCAGCAGCGCTAGGTAATTTGCCGCGCTCAAGCCCTGCGGCGATGTCCAGCCGCGGTCGAGATTCTGCTCGTGCCAGACTTCAATGGCGTGCAGTTTTCCCGGGTAGCGGGCAACGATCTCGGCGGCGAATTTGGCGTAGGTCTGCGGGTCGGCTGGCGGTCCGTAGCGGCTGAGATCCGCGCCCTCTTCGCGAGCCCAGTCCGGGGCAGCCACGATGGTCAGCAGCAGCTTCAACTGAAAATGGGCGGCGCTGCTAATAACGAAGTCCAGCTCCGTCCAGTCGTATTCACCGGGCGCTGCTTCGATTTGCCCCCAGCGCACTTGGTGTTTGACCCAGGGCAACTGCAACTCCTGCGCAACAGCGCTGTAGTAGCTGTCCTGGCTATCGGCGCTGAAATCCAATGCAGGCTGCACATAGATGCCAACTTGGAAAGCCTGGTTATCGACTGGCAGGGGCGTGGGCAGCGGCGTTGGGCTGGGCTGGATTGTGGGCGTGGCTTCGAGCTCAATAGCGGCTTCCAGGTAGGGCGGCGTTGGGCTGGGCACGAAGGCGGTCGGCGTAAAGGTGGGATGGGGGGAAGGGCTGGGCAGCACCAGCATGGGCAGCACCAGTTCGGCCAGGGGAGATGGCGAGCTCAAGGGCAGGGGAACCCCAGCTTCCCGGCGCAGTTCGGATGGGTTGTAGGTGAAATAAATGGCGAGAAAGGTCGCCAGGACCATGATGATAGTGATGGCCAGCCAGATGATGATGAAGCCGCGGATTTGTCTGCGCGTTGGGTTGGTGACCATGTCCGCTCCCGGGCCGGGTCAGCGCGCCGCCGCCAGTGTTTGGCAGGCGGGGCAAGAGCCGTCGGGGCGGATAATGGCATAACCGCCCTGCGGGTCGCTGTCGTAACGGGTAAAGTCGATATTCCAGACGATCAAGAGTCGCACCGATCCGCTGTTCGAGGCGATGACAGCCGCTTGCGCCAGCCACTCCGCTTGCTGCTGGACGGTGGTGTTGGCGCCCCAAGCAAAGCCCGATGGCAAGGGACCATAGCCTTGCGATGTAACATAGCCCATTTCCGTAAAGCATAGCGGCTTATCGCGGATGATGCTCAGATAACCGACCACCATGCCGCTGTAGAAATAGCGCGTGTAGTATTCGTCGCCGCGTGGATCGCCGCTGGTCTGGTTGGGCGGCACGATGCCTTCGTTGTAGTGGACGCCGACGCAATCCATGTAATCGGCTCCGCCAGCCGCCGCCACTTCGCGCAGCCAGGTGTTGTCCGGCACAACGCGCCCATCAATGGCCGCGCCAGTGGGAGCGGGCGCAGCGCTGATGACCATGACATTGGGGTTGGCGCGTTTGATGGACTGATAAGCCGCTCGCAGCATGTCGGCGTAGGCTGTGCCGCTGATTTGCCCGCGGGGCCATTCGCGGTCGAGGTTGGGCTCGTTCCAGACTTCAATGGCATCCGCGCCCCAAGCCGCCACACGCCCCAGCCAATGCGCAAAGTCGCTGACATAGCCCGGTCCGCCGCGGCCCAGCTCATCCGGGTAACCGAGCGCGCTGATGAGGATTTTGAAGCCATGGTTGTGCGCTTCGATGATTTTGCTGTGAATATCGGGCGGGCTGCCGCGGCTGTATTTCACCTGGATCTTCAACCAGGTCATGCCAGCCTGGCGCATGGCATTGATGGCGCGGGGGCTGCTCACCGAGGTGACTTGTCCGCCGAGTTCAACGCTGATATTGCCGACTGGCACGGGCAAGGCACGGATTGGCGCTGGCTCTTGCGCTGCCGCCGTTGGCGCGGCGACCACCACCGGCACGGAAGTCGGCAGCGGTGTTGGACTGGGCGTGGGCGTGGCGGTGGCGCGGGTTATCGGCAGGACGGCGCCAGAACGCGCGCTGGCATCCCCCATGTCATCGACCAGCGACCAGTTGACGGCGTAGAGGCCATCTGGCGCGTCCAGCGTGGCGACCAGGTCGACATCGGGGCGAGTCTGGATTTCGGCGACGACACCGGATTGGCCCGCGATCGTCCAGCGCGCGGAAAACTGCCCGCGCGCGGCATTGGGGGGCTGCCCGGCTTGGTAGCTGCGGATGAGGGGCAGCAGGCGCTGGATTTGCGCGTCGGTCGCCAAGCCCTCAAGGGCGATGCCGGCCAGATTCTGCGGCTGAAGTTGCGCCAGACGATGCTGCAAGGCAGCGGCATCCATCAGCCAGACGCGAGCGGCGACTTCGCCAGTCTCGTCCAGGTACTCCAGCATGTTGGCGGCGCTGGCGTCATCCTGCCCCCATCGGGCTGGATAGCCGTCCAGGGCGGCACGGAAGATTTCGCCCGGCGCCAGCGAGCCATCCCGGCGCACGGCATCGGCCTGCAGCGCGACATCGCCCAAGCCAGCGAAGGCCGCATGCCAAGCGACCGGCGTGAATTCGCCAGCCATCTCCAGCAGGGGGCTAGCGCTCAAGCCGACGAGCAGCTTGTCGCGCGGGATCTGCTCGGTCAACTCGCGCAGGTTGTCGTCAATGCGGGGGTAGGCGCGCGGGTCACGAAAGGGGCGCAGCTGCACAAAATCCACGGACCTGCCTAGCGCCGCCAAGTCATAAGCCTCGCGCTCGTCACCAGCCGCGGGCAGCACTAAGCCCAAGCGCAAATCCAAAGCCGACAGACTATCCGCCAAGTCGCGGACAAAGTCGGCATAGGCGGAGCGCAATTGGCGGGGCAAGCCGCGATAGTCGATGAAGAGACCGTCAAAGCCGTTGAAGCCCGCGACATCACCGAGATTGCGGATGTGTTCGGCGCGCAGTGCCGGGTCGGCGATCAGCGCGGCGACGGTTGCGCTGTCGATGGCGGAGGGGTCGCTAAAATTGCGGATAACGGGCATGAAGAGGTAGTCGGCGTCCAGGCGGCCGCCCGCCGCCAAACCGCCAATCAGCTTGCCAGCCGCGGTCGGACGCAGACCGGCCGGACTGAGGATATCGGCGAGGCTGAGGATTGCGGGATCAATGCTCTCCGGCAGTTCTTGCGAAATCAGCAGCAAAGGCGTGGTAGCTTCCTGCGCGAACCCCCCCAGCGCCAGCGGCAGGAAGTCCGCCCTGCCCCGCAGCCAGCCCGCGTCGCGTTGCGCCGGGATGAAGCGCCAGGCAGCGCCGTCCCAGCCATAGAGCGCGGCCTGCGGCGGCGCAGCGGACGGCAGCGCCAGCGCTACTTGCAGCGAGGCTGGCGGCGCGCCGAGGCTATCCAGCAAGTGGGGCGCGGCGAGGGAGCGCAAATGCGGCGGCACCTCCCCCATGGCGCCCGGCAGCCAGTCGGCTTGACGATTGTCGAGCTTGATGGCGAAGTCGCCCCCGGGGGCGCCTGCAGGCAGGGCGATGATAAGGCGGTCGTCCAGCGCGGCGGCGGGCGATTCGCGGGAAAGGGGGCTGTAGGACAGCGCGAGCAGGCGCTCGGGCAGGCGGATGGGCGGCAGGAAGAGGGCGAGCGCGACGAGCCCGCCAGCGATGAGAATGGCTGCCATCGCGATGAGCCAGCAGGTGGCGCGGGGGTAGCGGGGTGCTGCGGAGTCCTTAGTCATCGAGCTTTAGGTCGCCTTGAATGTGGGCGTTACTAAAGGACGGCTTTCGCCAGAATCGCCTTTCACAAGTTACTCAATGCAGTCTACCGCATTTAATTGAGAAACCCCGCTACCACCGGGATTGCGCCAATTCATCACTTGTAGATTAAGTATCGTGGTTACGGCATTCTGGCTAGTGCGCAAGTACTTTACCAGTAACTGGCACAATACTTTCCGCGGTTACATACTCCGTAGTGCTCAGTTCACGAATTAACTCGTCAAACCGTGATTTCTCATCCTCAATGACTATGCATTCATCTAGACCTAGAACCTCTCCACTACCTACTTGGCGTTGCAATCGCTTACCTTCAGCGGCGCTCAGTGTCAACAGTATGCTTCGTGCGCCCCTATACACCTGTCTCAGTGCCATGCCTTCCAGGTCAGCCTGTTTCCATCTTTCTCGCAACGATGTCTTGCAGGACAGCACGACAGGAGTCTTGGGATGGAATAGCAGGATGTCATAAATCACATGTGGGACGAATGCAACCGACGCCTGGTAATAGATCGGGAATATCCCCTGTAGATAAAGCGCGTAGACGACCAGACCCTCAAAGACACTGCCGTTCTTGCTCCGCTGACCTGCGTGGGAAGTGTCATACATCGAATCGTACAAGCCGTATCCCTCGTCAACCAGTCTCGATCCGCGCAAATCGCTATCTAACTTAGCAACAACTTGGTAAAACTCATTTGGGAGACCCAGTTTCCGCAAGTCTTCAACTCTGTGTGAGGACATTGTTCATTTCCTACTTTGTACGACCAGCGTGTCGTGCGATCCATCCGCATTCAAAATGGTTCCTCAGCATGAGCGTATTGCTTCATCAACATCTCGCTTCGTTCCCATTCGACTGATTGAACACGACTCTGCGCTAAACTGCAGTACCCAGCGTCAATGTCAATACCTATTCCTTTTCTATCATTTTGCATTGCCGCAATTAGCGAAGTCCCGCTGCCCACGAACGGGTCGAGCACTGTATCACCAACAAAGCTGAACAATTTGATGCACCTCGTTGGCAATTCCAGAGGGAATGGCGCCGGGTGCCCAACACGCCTTTTGCTTTCACCATTGAAAGTCCATAAGCCATTGGTCCATTGCATAAACTCATCTCTCGATATGTCGCTTATGCGCGAGCCTGAACGCTTCTTCCATTTAGATTTGTAGAGAATAACTATCAACTCAACCGGAGCAATTACATATGGTGCGGACGCGCGCATCCACGAACCCCATGCCGTGCGCCTAGATATGTTTCCTTCATTCCATATGATTGTTGAGTGATACTGATACCCTACTGATTTTGCAACATGCGTTAAGTCTGCACCAACGCTCTGCTGGCCACCTTTGTTCTTATCAAGCGGGATATTAAGGCAAAGACGACCATCATCCTTAAGCCAGTGATAGCATCGTGTCAGCCATTGGTAAGAGAATGCGAGGTACTGCTCATAGGTCAAGTTGTCACTGTTGCTATTGTATTCAATGTCAACGTTGTAGGGAGGCGAGGTGACAATTAGATCTATTGAGCGAGGATGAATTGCTTGAGTCGTGAGCAAGTCATCATTGTAGATCGATATGTTTGAGTTTTGGTAGAAACTTGCGGCGCTCATAATGCTGTCCTTGCACTGGTTCATACATATTGTGGCATTAAATCGTGGTGTCTGCCAACCTACCGCAAACTACAAATCTCCCGGCGCCCCCGCCAGCGCATTCACCAAGATGCGCGCGCGGCTGCGCAAACGCGACTTTCCCCAGCTGCCATCGCCCACCAGCCAGCCGCCCATGCCCACAGCCACCGCCCCCGCCTGGATCAATTCGCGGGCATTTTGGTC
>DAOUKU010000007.1:0-149904 GCA_034420985.1 Anaerolineae bacterium
CCTCCATTCTGCCATCCGAGTAATTGAGTGTGATTGATGTTTCGACGCTTGCTTCGTCCTATCTCGCCCAGCGCCCGCCGCGAAGAGCGCATCTTCTATCTTTTCATCTTGCCCTGGCTGATCGGCTTGGTCGTCTTCAATGCCGGTCCCGTCTTGGGCATGCTGGGACTGAGCTTCACCGATTGGCGCATCTCGCTGGACAACCTGCAATTCATCGGCTTGGACAACTATTCGAAACTCTTTGATGACCCGATCTTTTGGATTTCTGTTGGCAACACGCTGTATATTGTCGTCGGCAGGGTCGTATTTGGTACCGCCTTTGCGCTGTTTCTAGCGATATTGCTCAATCAAAAGGTGCCAGGCATTCCCTTCTTCCGCGCCGTTTATTATCTGCCCACGGTGACGGCGGGCGTGGCGGTGGCGCTGGTGTGGATCTGGATTTTTAACCCGCGCCTGGGCATCCTGAATTACAGCTTGAAGCAGATCGGCATCACGGGTCCGCCTTGGATCTACAGTTCGACCTGGGTCAAGCCGTCGCTCATCTTGATGAGCCTGTTCCAAGTGGGTCCCAACATGATCATTTTGTTGGCGGGCTTGCAGGGCGTGCCCAAAGAGTTGTACGAATCGGCAGAGATTGATGGCGCCGGCAACTGGGCGAAGTTCCGCCATGTGACCCTGCCCATGCTGTCGCCAGTGCTGTTCTTCGTCATCGTCATATCGGTGGTGAGCTCCTTCCAAAACTTCACAGAAATCCGCGTGATGACAGAAGGCGGACCGGGCGAATCGAGCAATGTATTGATTTGGTATCTGTGGGAGAATTCCTTTATCTTCCTGCAATTGGGCATCGCCGCCGCCGTCGCCTGGATCATGTTTGTCATTCTCATGGCGCTGACTGGTCTGCAATTCCGGCTGGGCAGGCGCTGGGTCTTCTACGAGGTATAGGCTCGATGAAGAATGCACCGCATGCAAAGCGCAAAGATGGCTATGCCTGGCGAAAATCCATAAAGGGACGCCGCGTCATCGGCATCATCGTCACTTTCGCATTGCTGATTCCCATCGGCATCCTTTTTGTCATGCCCTTTATCGTCATGGTCTCGACCGCCCTCAAACCGCTGAATCAGGTATTTGCCTTCCCGCCGCGGCTCATCCCCGAAACACTTCAATGGCAAAATTTCCCCGATGGCTGGTATGGCTATGGCTATGTCGACTTCACCACCTGCACCTGGAATTCGCTGAAAATCACCGTCAACAATATCATCGGCAACCTCGTGTCTTGCACTTTGGCGGCGTATGCTTTCGCCCGATTGAAGGCGCGTGGCAAGAATTTCTGGTTCGCCATCGTCCTGGCGACCATGCTGCTGCCCACCGAGGCGCTGGTGGTGCCGCAGTATGTGCTGTTTAATCGCTTGGGCTGGCTGGATACGCACCTGCCGCTGATGGTGCCGTCCTGGTTCGGCTGGCCTTTCTTCATCTTCTTGCTGCGCCAGTTCTTCTTGACAATCCCGGAAGAGCTGGTTGACGCCGCCAAGATTGATGGCGCTGGACACGCGCGCATCTTGCTGCAAATCTTCATCCCGCTGTCCAAACCGGCTTTGGCCACCTTGGCGATCTTCGCTTTCATCGGCAACTGGAACAATTTCTTCGGTCCGCTGCTCTATCTGCGGACGCCGGAAGTACAAACCTTGCCCGTCTGCCTGGTGCAATATCAGGGTGCCTATGGCAATACCGACTGGCACTTGATGATGGCTGTCGCCACCATCGCGGTCATCCCGGTGCTGCTGATTTTCATCTTCGGGCAGCGCTACTTCGTGGAAGGCATCGCAACTTCCGGTGTCAAGCGCTAATTTTGCGACAGAGGCACTGAGGGCACAGAGATTCGCCTCTGTAGTCACATGAAGTCCGTCCTGCGCCTTGCCGCTCTGATTCTTTGCGGCGCAATCCTTACTGCCATAGGCAAGCTCGAGCCTTTCGTCGATGTCAGCGCTTCGGCCGGCATTCAGGCCACGCACCGCGGCGACTGGGAGCTCTTCGACGATGATTTCGCGGAAGGTTACCTGGGCATCGGGCAAGCCTGGGGCGACTATGATCGCGATGGCTGGCTCGACCTGTATGTAACTGGCAATCAGCACGCCAGCATTCTCTATCGCAATCGCGGCGATGGCAGCTTTGAGATCTCCCCGCTGTCTCCGCAGGTGGCGCTGGCGGATACGCTAACTGGCGGCGCGGTCTGGGCGGATTACGACAATGACGGCTGGCTCGATCTCTATGTGCTGAATCACGGCGCGAACACGCTGTTCCATAACGAGGGTGGGCGCGGCTTCCGCGATGTGACGGCCTTGGCGGGCGTCGGCGATGCCGGCAAAGGCACCACCGCCGCCTGGGGCGATTTCGACGGCGACAGCTACTTGGACTTGTATGTCGTCAATTGGTCATGCTTCCCCGAATGCGGCGACCCCAACATTACGCGCGAACATGATGACGCGCGCGACACGCTCTATCACAATCGCGGCGATGGCAGTTTCGCGGATGTAACTGCGCTGTTGGAATACAACTTGTTGCTGGGCAGCGGCTTCACCGCCAGCTTCGCTGATTACGACAACGATGGCGATGCCGATATCTATGTCGTCAACGACCAATTCAAAAACATGCTGGGCAATATCCTGTGGCGCAACGATGGCGCGGGCTGCGGCTTCTGGTGCTTCAATGAGGTGTCCATTGCCGCCGGCGCGCGCACTTTTATTCATGGCATGGGGCTGGCTGTCGGCGATTTTGACAACGACCTCGACCTGGATTTCTATTTTAGCGACATGGTCAATGGTATGGTGCTGCTGCAAAATCGCGGCGATGGCACCTTTGCTGATGTGGCGAACAAGGCTGGCGTCGCCGTCGGTCCCAGCAGCGCGGTCGGCTGGGGCACGATGTTCTTCGACTACAACAATGACAGCTGGCTTGATCTCTTTCTGACGGCTACTGAATTCGTCCAGTTTGACGTCTACTCGGGTCCCGAAGGCATGATGTTCGACTATCGCGACTTCCTGTTCGAGAATCGCGGCGATGGCAGCTTCGCCGATGTGACGCCATCCAGCTGGCTGACCGACCTGAACCCCAGCATGGGGCTAGCTTACGCCGACTATGACCGCGATGGCTGGCTGGATTTCGTGCTGGGCAATTGGAACGAAGGCTACCGGCTCTTCCGCAACACGGGCGCGTCCAGCAGCAGCAATCACTGGCTGAATGTCCGCTTGCAGGGCGGCGGCGATATCAACCGCGACGCCATCGGCAGCCGCGTCTATGTGACGACTACGAGCGGGCGCGTGCTAATGCAAGAGGTTAAAGCCGGCTCCAGCCTGGGCGCGGGCAACGACATGGCGCTGCATTTCGGCCTGGGCACGGACGAGGTCGATCAACTGCGCCTGCGCTGGTCCAACGGCGTGGAAGAGATCGTGCCTGATGTGGCGGTCAATCAATTCCTGGAAATCGTCTATCGCGGCTGAGTGCTCCCACACGAGAATCATTGTAGAGGTGTCTCGCTGAGATGCCCATTTTGAAACGTCTGACATTTGCCTGTGGACGACCTATCGGGTCGCCAGCCAGGGATGACGAAAACGGGCGTCTCAGCGAGACGCCCCTACAGTACTGTGTCTCTGTGGCAAAAACCTGAATCAACTCGACTTCAGATACAACTTCACCACCGGCACAACGGACTCCGGCTGCACGACCGGCAATTCCAGGCGCGCGCAGTTGTCTTCGTCCACGCTGTAATGAATCTGGCTACCATCGTGCAGGAACTCCGCGTAGTCCAGACGGTCGCCGATGCCGTCCACAAACAGATGCTTGAAGGGATAGGCGAAGATGTGGCAATAGAGCGCGTCGCCATTTTGTGTCAGGCGGCAGTCTTGCGGCGCGGAGAACGCGCTTTGCGTACAGCCGTAAATCGACTCGCTGTGCCCGGACATCCAGGCGCGGTAGACTTCCAAAGCCGCTTCGGCGCGGGCATCCAACTCGCCCATAGCCGTCGGTCCCACATTCATCAACAGGTTGCCGCCCGTCGCCACCGTGTTGACCAGCATGCGAATGAGTTGTCCGGCGCTCTTCCAGGTCATTTCATCGCGGTGGTAGCCCCAACTGCCACTGAAGGTCTGGCAGGTCTCCCAGACGACCGGCTCGCCATCGACATGCACCCACTCGCGCGGCTGAAATTGTTCGGGCGTGTAGATATCGGCTGAGGAGGGCAGGTCCAGCCGGTTGTTGATGATGATATCCGGCTGCAAGCTGCGGCTCAGCGCTTCCAAGCCCTCGCTGTCCCAATCATCGCGTCCTTTGCCATCAGCGCCTGGATAGGAAAAATCGTACCAGATGATGTCGATCTTGCCGAAATTCGTCAGCAGCTCGCGCACCTGGTTCTTCATATAGGCGCGGTAACGGCTCATATCGCGCCCGACATTGAGCTGCTCGCGGTCTGGGTGATTGCGCAGGGCGTGAATGCGGTCGATGGTGAAATCCGGGTGATGCCAGTCGATCAGCGAGTAATAGAAGCCGATCTTGAGCCCGCGATTGCGGAACGCCGCCACCACTTCCGCCAGCAGGTCCTTGCCCCAGGGCGTGTTGGTGGCTTTGTAGTCGCTTTGCTGCGTATCCCATAGGCAGAAGCCATCGTGATGCTTGGAAGTGATGACCATGTACTTCATGCCGGCGGCGGCCGCCAGATCCGCCCAGTGCCCGGGATCAAAGCGGCGCGGATTGAAGCGATGGAAGAAAGGCTCATACTGCTCGTCGGTCATCTCTTCGCGCTGCTTGACCCACTCGTGGCGGGCGGGCATGGCGTATAGTCCCCAGTGAATGAACATGCCGAAGCGGTCCTGCACGAACCAATCCGTTTTGCCTTTGGTGGCTTTGGGCTGAAGCATGGAAGCGTCTCCTTGCAAGTGTCTGCGACCGATCTATTCTAACGCCAGTTGGCATATTCGACAGGAAAAGGCGATTATGCCGGCATGTCCACGCCAAGCTCCTCGGCCAGACGGCGGAGGTCTGCCCAAACCGTATCGGGCAGGGGAATCCCTTCTGCTGTGCGAAGGGCGTAGGAGCGCGCTTCTGGCTCGCCCGGCAGTAACACCTCGTCAAAGTCGTCGGCTGGCTTTACTGCTTTCACGCGCCGTTTCAAGGCATCCACCTGGGCGGGGAAGTCCGTGTCGTCATCAAAGGCTTCCGGCAGGAGCGCCAGCAGCAGCGTTGGATTGCCAAAGTGAAAATCGGGCGCGCTGATGGGGCGGTGCCCGGCTAGCAGCGTGGGGATCAACTCCATCATCATCGCCAAACCTGAACCCTTGTGCAAGCCCATGGGCAGCAGCACAGCGCCCTCATCCAGCAGCCGCGCGTCCGTGGTCGGCTTGCCGTCTTTATCCAGCATCATGCCCGTTGGCGCCGGTTGGTTTTTGGCGCGCGCTAGCACTATTTTGCCATGCGCAACGCCAGCTGTGGCGAAATCCAACAGCAGCAACTCGCCCCCTTCGCAGGGCAGGGCAAAAGACATGGGATTAGTGCCGAAGACACGCTCACGCCCACCATAGGGCGTAACCCAGCCACTATACATGGTGCCGCTGGTGAAGCCAATGCCGACCAAGCCACCAGCGGCAATCTGCGCGGTATATTCGCCGAGCCGCCCGATATGCGTGGTCTGCCCCAGCGACACTGCCGCGATGCCATGCGCCGCGCCCAATTGCAGTGCTAGATCCGCCGCAAAACGCGCCGTCACCTGCCCGAATCCATAACCGCCGGTCACCATAGCTGTGGCGCCATATTGCTTTGACACTCGCGGACGCTCGCCAGGCTGGATCATGCCCGCGCGCATCATGCTGATATACTGCTTGACGCGCAGCACGCCATGCGAATCGTGCCCGAAGAGATTGGTCCCCACCAGTGACTCGGCGACAACCGCGGCGATGTCAGCGGGCGCGCCAGCGGCATGGAAGATGTCCCTGCAAAGCTGTGTCAAATGCGCTGCCTGGATCGGTTGCATCATAGGGTTTCCCTGTGCTGCAAAGCACCGATTGTACCTGCATTGGCATCTCACCCCTACGGGTTTCGCATGGAATTGCGATAGGCGGCTCGCATGGATTGCAGTCCCCGCCGATTCGACAGGGGACTGAGGAGGCTTGATGGGCGTCTCAGCAAGACGCCCCTACATCGTTGACCAACCCTGTTGTGTGATTGCCGCGCCTCGTCTAGACTCACCTGCATGAAACCTGCCAACCTGCTCTTCATTTTGAGCGACCAGCACCAGGCGGCGGCCATGGGCTGTGCTGGCCATCCGCTGGTGCAGACACCGCATTTGGATAGCCTGGCGGTGGAAGGCTTGCGCTTCACCAAGGCCTACACCAACTGCGCCATCTGTGTGCCGGCCCGCGCCTCGCTAGCCACCGGACGCTATGTGCACGAAATCGGCAATTGGGACAATGGCTTGCCCTATGATGGGTCTGTTCCGAGTTGGATGCACCGTCTGCGCGCAAATGGCAGCGTCATCGACTCCATCGGCAAGCTGCACTTCCGTGGCGGCGATCATGGCTTCACGGACGAAATCGAACCGCTGCATGTCGTGGGCAGCATCGGCGACCCGGCCAGCGGCATCCGCGATGGCTCGATTCGCCGTGATTGGCGGCCCGGCATCGAAGAAGCGGGGCCGGGCGGCTCCACCTACCAGCAGTACGACATCCGCAACCGTGAAAATGCCATCCACTGGCTACGGCAGCACGCTGATGATGAGCAGCCCTGGGCGCTATTTCTGTCCTTTGTCACGCCGCACCCACCTTTCTTTTCGCCGCCCGACACCTATGAACTCTATCCCCACGACGAGATCGAACTGCCACCGCAATGGCATGACTCGACTTGGCCGCGCCACCCAGCCTACGAATATATGCGGCGCTTTTTCAGCAGTGAGCAGACCTTTGAAGAAGCGACCATCCGCCGCTTGCACGCTGCCTACTACGGCATCTGCACCTTTTTGGACGCGCAGATCGGGGAAGTGTTGGCGGCGCTGGACGGGCTGAATCTTCGCGAAAGCACGCGCATCATCTATAGCTCCGATCATGGCGAGCACCTGGGCGCGCGCGGCGTCTACGGCAAATTCACCATGTACGAAGAAGCCTCCGCCGTTCCGCTGATCCTGGCGGGTCCGGATGTGCCGGCCGGCAAGGTGGTGGATACGCCCGTTTCGCTGGTCGACTGCCACCCAACTGCGCTTCAGGCGCTGGGGTGCCCCGCCCATGCCGATGATGACGACCTGCCTGGCGAATCGCTTTGGGAAATGGCTGCCGCTCCCGACCGCGACCGCAGCATCTTCGCTGAATATCACGCCATCGGCAGTTGCAATGCCTTCTATATGCTGCGCGACCGGCAGCGTAAATACATCTACCATGTCGACGCGCCGCCGCAACTCTTCGACCTGTGCGACGACCCGAGCGAAGTTAATGATCTGGCGCAGAATCCCGACGCGGCGACACAGACTCTGCTGGCGGATTACGAGGCACAACTGCGGCAGATAGTCGATCCGGAAGCGGTGGATGCGCGAGCAAAAGCCGATCAGCAGCGGCGCATCGACTCTTTAGGCGGGCGAGAAGCTGTCGTGGCGCGCGGCGCATTTGTCAATTCGCCCGTGCCCGGCGAAGCCCCGAACTTTCGCGACTTCCACACCGGTTGAGCCAGCCAGAATCGAAAACCCCTCCACCGCAGGGAGGGGTCCTATCCGCGTGCCTGGAGAGATTCGAACTCCCGACACCTGGTTCCGTAGACCAGTGCTCTATCCGCTGAGCTACAGGCACATAAGTATCAAAAAGCATAGAAGGCGCGCCTGTCCTTGTCAAGCGCGAATCGGCAGACGCATGCCGGGCATTTTGCGCAGCTTTGCCTTCACTACTATAATGGCAATCGTGAGCGGTCGATGGCTTGGCAATTCTGTGCTGATTGCGTTGCTCGTGGCGCTGTGTCTTGCGCCGTGGCTGGCAGCGTGCAGCATGCCCAGCCTCATCCCGCCCACCGCCACGCCCACGCCAAGTCCCACCGCCACGCCCACCGCCACTGCCACCCCGACCGCCACCCTTGTCCCCACCGAGACAGCCACGCCGACGCCATCCAGCACGCCCACCGCCACGCCAAGCCCCAGCGATACGCCCACCGCCACACCGACGCCGACCCTCTACGCCCTGGTCAATGTCAACCAGCGCGTCAATGTGCGCAGCGGTCCCAGCACTCGATTCGCCGCCATCGGCTCCCTGGCGCCCGGCGACGGCGCCCCCGTAATTGAGCGGAATGATGACGGAAGTTGGCTGCAACTGCGCCTGGACGAAGACGACGAAGAGGGTGTCGGCTGGGTCAGCGCCGCGCTGCTGCTGGTGGAAACACCACCACCGCCCATCCCACCGGAACCAACCGCCGATTACCTCCTGCTCTTAGAAATCCCCATCGTCGATCTGCCAGCCGCGCAAACCACCGCTACTGCCATTGCGGAATCAGCGCAAGCCACCGCCAGGCCTCCAGTAGATCCCACTGCTCCGCCCGTCAGCGCGGCCACTCCAGCCGCGACGCCCCGCCGAGATGTCAATGTCTTCGCTTTCTGTGACAAGCGCAGCTATGGCGTGCCGCCGCCCGTCGGCTTGACTCGCGGCTCGACCATCAAAATCTTCTGGGCTTGGTTCGCCAGTAGCGAAGCCTATATCTGGCAGCATATCAACAACGCTATGCATGATTTGCGCGTCAATGGCCAGCCCATCGGCGACCTCGACAATCACCGCCTGACGCCGCGCCGCGACGGCGACCAATATGTCGTCTACTGGTATGTGCCCTATGGTCCGCTTTCGGCTGGCAGCTACGAAATCAACTACCGCGTCAGTTGGCAGCAAGCCATCAGCGACGGCTATGCGCGCTTTGGTCCGGGCACGGCCACCGAGTCGGAAGCAGAGAGCTGCACTTTCAGCGTCCGATGAAGCGCTGGCAGGTCACGGAACTGGGCGCTGGCCAAGTCCGCTGTCATGCTGAAGAAATCCGCCTGACGATACCAGCGGCCAGCGGCGCGCAATACCACGATGCGCAGATCAGCGACTACGCTGCCCGGCGCGACTTTGGCAATGCCCCGCCTCTGCGCTTGAGTCTGCGGGCGAGCGCCAGTGGCGATTTGCGGGGCACAGCCGGCTTTGGCTTTTGGAATCATGCCTATGTGCCAGGCGAGCGTGGTTTTCGTCTGCCGCAGGCGCTGTGGTTCTTCTACAGCAGCCCGCCCAGTAATATGGCGCTGGCAAAGAGCCTGCCAGGTCATGGCTGGAAGGCGGCGACATTTGACGCGCGCAATCCCCGCTTTTTGACCTTGCTGCCCGCAGCACCCATCGGATTCCTGCTCATGCGCAGCCGACGAATTTACGACGCGCTTTGGAGCATCGGGCAGAAGGCTCTAGGTGTAAACGAAACGCTGCTGGACGCGTCGCTCCTGGAGGACTTCCACACTTACAGCATCGACTGGCGGGCGGATGGCGCAGACTTTGCGGTGGATGGCGCTGTCGTGTTGCGGGCGGACAATGTCCCCAAAACGCGGCTGGGCTTCGTCGCCTGGCTGGACAATCAATATGCCATCGTCACGCCGCAAGGGCACTTCGGGCATGGCAAGTTAGCGATAGAGCGTCCGCAATCGCTGGTTCTGCGCGATATATCAATTTCGGGGCTTTGACCGCTGCGCCAATCGCTGCTGTGCCCAGCCGCCCTCTGCGGGTAGAATGTAGCCTGTCTGCGCAGCCGCCCTATCCGCGAGAGCCGCCATGTCCAATGCCCATGCGAACTTGCTGGATGCCGTCGCCGCGCGCAAGCAGTTGCTGCTGGATTATCTGCTCCAAGAGCGCTTTGTAGAGCGCTTCCGCCCCGACCACCTGCGCGATGCCGTCTACAGCTATATCCAGGGTGGCGGCAAGTCGCTGCGTCCGGCTGTGGCGCTGCTGGCTTGTAGCGCCTTGGGTGGCGACGAAGCGCAGGCTCTGCCCATTGCGGCCGCCATTGAAGTCTTCCATACTTGGACCCTGGTGCACGATGATGTCATCGACCGCGATGACCGCCGCCGCAGTCTGCCCACAGTGCATCACGACTTCGCAGCTCGCGCCCGCTCCGAGTTTGGCTGGGATGCAGTCGACTCCGCGCACTATGGCACGACCATTGCGTTGCTGGCTGGTGATGTGCAACAGGCTTGGTCCTGGTCGCTGTTCTTTGAGGCGCACCTGGAATTTGGCCTCCGCGCCGAGCTCATCTTGCGACTGGCGAATGACCTGGCGAGCCGCATCACGCCGCTGCTGGTCGAGGGCGAGACGCTGGATGTGCAATTTGCCGCCAGCGCGCGCCAACTGAGCGAAGCGCTGGTCATGGACATGCTGTGGAAGAAGACGGGCGCGCTCTACGAATTTGCCGGTCGCGCCGGCGCAGCCATCGCCCTGGATAATGCCAGCCCGCAAGAGCCAGCCGCAAAAGCCATCGCTCGCTTCTGCAGTTTATGCGGCACAGCCTTCCAGCTGCAGGACGATATCCTGGGCATAGTCGGCGATGCGCAGCAACTGGGCAAGCCGGTCGGCTCAGACATACGCGAGGGAAAGACGACATTGCTGACGCTGCGGGCGCTGCAGCAAGCGGATTCGGCGCAGCGGGAGACAATCATGCAGAGTTTGGGCAACCAGGCCGCCGGCGCAGACGATATCGCCGGGCTGCTGCGACTCTTTCGCCAACTGGGCGCCATTGATTACGCGCGTGATTTGGCGCGGCGATATGTCGATAAGGCGCTGGAGCATCTGCATGCGCTGCCAGAGAACGCCAGCCGCGACCTGCTCTCACAGTGGGCGCGCTACATGATTGAGCGCGAGTTCTAACCGACGCCCAAAACTTGCCATTCGCCCCAGGAAGCCGACATACTCATAAGATGAAAGCGAAGGGAACAGAAGCCGTTCTGCACAGCATCGTCCTAGCTTTGGTTGTCGCTGTGTGCTGCATTGTCCCTTCCCAGTCTCAGACTGCGTCTGACGGCAAGCCGCTGCTGGATGTCGCTGTCTCGCAACTACAATCGGCGAGCAGCTTCCGCCTATCCATCACGCAGAGCGGCGCACCCTATCCCCTTTCGCTGTCCTTTGATGGCGTCGCCATGATCCCCGCCACGCTGGAACGCGCCGAAGCCCAGTACATCAGCCCCAATGAGCTGCATATCAGCGCCGCCCTGCGCATCCTGTTGTCGCTGAACATGGACATCTACTCGCTGGATGACCGTCAGTGGATCAGCTTCCCCAGTGGCGCGCCCTGGTTTTTGCTGCCGGCTTTTGAAGACTTTAATATCAACCGGCTGCTGGCGGCGAACGATGGCATTGAGCGCGTGGTGGCGAATCTGCAGGGGCTGGAAGTCGTCGCAACCGATGATGAGGGCGGTGAAACACATTTGCGCGCACGGGCGGATAGCGATGTCGTGACTGGTTTGCTCTTCGGCTTCATTGAGCCCAGCGCTGCCGTTGAGATTGACTTTTGGCTCAGCGCCGCCGGCGGATTCGCGCGCATCGAGATCTTGATGCTGGAGACGCTCGCGGAGTCTCCGACCGATCCGTCGCGCTGGCATATTGGCTTCCGCGACTTTGACGCGCCGCGGAGTTTTGAGCCGCCAGCAACCATTAATTTGTAGCCCCGCGCGCTGCATGGCAGCCGTCCAAGCAAAAGGATTCGCCCGCAGAACTACCCCACACTCGCCCCCTCCCCGAAGCATCAGGGAGGGGGCTAAGGCAAGCGGGTTTCATGATTAGGCTGCGGTTCAGCGTCAATGCGAATGCGCAGCGAGACCTTCCCTCATTGATATGGAGGACCGAGGGGTAGACCAAGGGCTGGCGAATAAAACAGGGACGCGTTAGCGACAGTCCCCTACCGTTGCCTCAATGCTTCTGCGCGCTCTGCCTCGCCTGTTTCTGCCCGGCGACGCTCGCGCACAAAGTAGATCGGCTTGCGCTGCGATTCGTGATAGGTGCGCATGATCATGTCGGCGACGATGCCAGTGCTGACAAATTGCACGCCCAGCACCATCAGTAGCGCCGCCAGTTGCAGCAAGGGTCGGTCGCCGATTTTATTCTCGGTCAGCAGCTTGAAGACAGTCAGGTAGGCGCCCAGACAAGCGCCGATGCCGCCTACCAGGAAACCAGCTGCGCCAAAGACATACAGCGGGCGATTGAAATAACCCAGCAGGAATACCACCACAATCAAATCTAGGACGACTTTGAAGCTGCGCCCGAAGCCATATTTGCTGCTGCCCCAGCGCCGCGCCCGATCTTTCACCGGCACTTCCGCCACGCGCACGCCCATCTGGCTGGCCAGCGCAGGAATGAAACGATGCAGCTCGCCGTAGAGCCGCACGCCCTTTACGACATCGAAGTCATAAGCTTTCAGTGTGCAGCCGTAATCGTGCAACTTGATTCCGGTGCTGCGCGAGATAATGCGGTTGGCCATGGCTGAGGGCAACCGTCGCAGCAAAAGCGGCTCTTTGCGGTTTTGGCGCCAACCGCTGACGATATCGTAACCCTCGTCGAATTTCGCCAAGATTTTGGCGATGTCCTGCGGGTCATTTTGCAGGTCGGCATCAATGGTCACCACCACTTGTCCGCGCGCCGAGTCAAAGCCCGCCGCCATAGCTGCCGTCTGCCCGAAGTTGCGCCGAAAATGCACGATATGCCAACGCCGGTCGCGAGCCTGCACCGCGTTGAGCATCTCGGCGCTGTTGTCGCTGCTGCCGTCATTGATGGCGATGACTTCATAATCCCGCCCCAGACCACGCAGCGCCGCCGTCAGCTCCTTGTGCAGCCGCTCAATATTGCCCGCCTCGTTGAAGATCGGGATGACCACGCTAAGATCGAGTTCGGGCTTGGTTGCCAAATGCGCTGGGCTGCTCACACGCTGCCTCCACCGACTGGACGGGTCTAGTCTAGCACAGCCGCCAGCGCGGCATAGTCCTCATACACCGCCAGGGCAATCGCATTAAATTCTTCTTACCACCGAGGACACCGAGTGAAGTGAGAACACAGAGAAATTTTGCCTACAACCATAGGCGGCAGCCGAAACCCCAGCCGTTTTTGCTGCCGCAGATACTGGGTCTCGGTGAACTCGGTGGTAGAAATTCAGCCTGATTCTTTGTGATCCTGAACGCAATCATTTTGATGCGATTGCCCTGCATACACGGTCTCTCGCCCGCGCTACTGCCGATTCTGTTAGAATGCAGGTTGAGAGAAGGGCAGGCCGGACAATGGCAGGGCAAGGACAAAGGCGCAGAATTGGGAAGGGTCCGCCTCTGCAGTTCCCTCAACCTATGCGTCCTTTGCCACCCCGCAAGCGCCGTCGTCGCTACGGCATTTCACGCGGTTGTCTGCTGCTTTTGGCTGGCATGTTGTTCAGCGTCTGCGGCGGGCTGACCCTGCTGACTGTTGGCGCGGCTGCCTTGATTCTGCCCAAGATTGAGGCGACCTGGAGCGCGCGCATCGCCGAGGTGGACAATTATCGCAGCTTCGCCAGCACCTTCATCTACGACCGCAACGGCGAAGAGATTTATGAAGCCTTTGAAGAAGGCCGGCGCGTGCATGTCAGCCTGGAGCGCGTACCGCAATCGCTGATTCACGCCACCATCGCTATTGAGGACGACAGATTTTTCTACAATATTGGCATTGATGTCGCCGCCACCACCATCGCCGCGCTGAATTACCTGGGCGCTGGGCGCGATACTGCTCCCGGCGGTAGCACCATCACCCAGCAACTGGTGCGCAATATCTTCTTTGATTATGAAAAGCGCACGCAGCGCAGCGTCTCACGCAAGTTGGAAGAGATTCTGCTGGCGCTGGTGTTGACGCAAGCCAAGTCTAAAGCCGAGATCCTGGAGATGTACCTCAACGAGATTTATTACGGCAATCTGGCTTACGGCGTGCAGACAGCCGCGCAGACCTTCTTTGGCAAAGACATCGACCAACTCAATTTGGGCGAATCAGCCCTGCTGGCTGGCTTGCCGCAAGCGCCCGCCTGGCTGGACCCGCTGAATGCCGACCCCGCTGTGCAAGCCGCTGTCTACGCGCGCTGGCGGCTGGTGCTGGGGGAAATGGTCGAAGAGGGTTATATCAGCCAGGCGCAAGTACGGGAAACCTTGAACGCCGGTTTGTCCTTCGTGCCCGGCAACGCCTCCCTGGTCGCGCCCCACTTCACCGTCTACGCGCTTGGCGAGCTGGAGCGGCTCCTGCTGGGGCTGAGCTACAGTCCGGAAGCCATCTTGGGCGGCGGTCTGCGTATCCATACCACGCTCGACCTGGGCGTGCATCGCTTGGCGGAGCAAGCCGCCGCCAATCAAGTCGCTCAACTGCAGCGCAGCAATGTCAGCAATGCCGCCGTGGTCGTTACCAAGCCAGCCACCGGCGAAATCATCGCCATGGTCGGCAGCATTGACTATGAAAATGACGAAATTGACGGCCGTGTCAATGTCAGCACCGCCTTCCGCCAACCCGGCAGCACCATCAAACCCTTTACATACGCCGCCGCTTTGGAACGGGGCATGTCGCCGCTGGATGTGCTTTGGGATACGCCTGCCGAAATCGCCCTGCCCGGGCAGCCTGCCTATTCGCCGCGCAACTTCGACAATCGCTTCCACGGTCCCATGACCATGCGGGCAGCGCTGGCCAACAGCTACAACATCCCGGCCGTGCAGACCCTGCGTCTGGTCGGCGTCGAGAATCTACTGGATTTTCTGCGCCGCTTCGGCATCACTACGCTGGCCGACGATACCTCGCAATATGGTTTGTCGCTGACTCTGGGCGGTGGCGAAATTACCTTGATTGAGCTGACTAATGCCTTCGCGGTATTCGCCAATGACGGCGAATATGTGCCCGTAACAAGTATCCGCTGCGTGCTGGATAGCGCCGATCGCATTGTCTATGAATATGATGGCGGCTGCCCAAGTGGAAAAGCCACGGGGGACTCACTGCTGCAGGATGCCATGCCGACCCGCGCGCTAGACTCGCGCATCGCCTTTCTCATCAGCGACATATTGGGCGACAACCCCGCGCGAAGTCCCGCCATGGGCGCCTACAGTCCGCTGCGCACGGACGGCATTGTCAGCGCGGTCAAAACGGGCACGACCGATGATGTCAAGGACAATTGGACGGTCGGTTATACGCGCAATGTAGCGGTTGGTGTTTGGGTGGGCAACAACGACGGCGACCCCATGCGCGACTCCAGCGGCTTGACCGGCGCAGCGCCCATCTGGAACAGCGTGCTGACCGGCATTTACGGCAACGAGGCCCGCCGCCGCGCCTTTGCCATAGACGGGCAGTTGCGCAGCGACCGCATCAACGCGCCGCCGGGGTTGTCCCGGCGACAGATCTGCGATGTGCGCCGTCTGACGATCGGTTCAAGTGACTGCCCCGCCATGATTAACGAGTGGGTGCTGGACGGTCCCGCTGGCGTCCCCGACCGCTCGGGCAACTTGCGGATTCCACCAGTCGTGCCGAGCTATCCCACGCCAGTGCCGCAAACGGGCTCTGCAGTTCACGAGATGTCGCCGGGCGTCTACAGCACGTTGGCTTACCCGCTGCCACCCGATATCGCCGCCGGCATCCAGTTCCGCGTTGCTCCCGGTGAACTGCAGCCCGTCCCGCCCAATTTCTGTCGTGTGCCCGTCGAGCATACAAACGAAGCCGTCGCCGCCGGGGCACAGACTCTCTGGTTCATCGCTGGACCCGCCACTTCCCAAGCCGATTCCGTCGAGGCGGAGCGCTACGCTCGCGAACATAACCTGGCCTACTTGCCGACCATCGACTGCTGGCATGGCGTCTATCAGCAGCAAAGTTACGGGGATGTTGGCGCGCTGCTGCAGATCACCCAGCCGCGCAGTTGGCAAACGGTCAGTCAGCCTCTGCCCATCATCGGCAGTGCCCAGTTTAACCCCAACCAAGGCGAGTATTATCACTTTTATATTCGCGGCGGGCGCTTTGGCGATTTCACGAAGCTGGAACACGCCGTCTACGAGCCGCGCAGCAACGCCGTGCTAGGGACTCTTCACGCCGATTCGCTGCCGCCGAGCAACTATGTGCTGCGTCTGGCGCTGCACAATGGCGAAAGAATCGTGCAGGCGACGGATGTCATTTTTGTCGTGCCCTAACGGGAATTAGCGACGAGCCGCCAGCAGGCCTTCGTAGACCGCCAGCGTTTCATCCACCATGCCTTCGGCGCTGAAATACTCTTCCAAGCGAGCAGCGCCCAGCAAGCCCATGTATTTTCGCAGCGCCCGGTCGCCCAGCAGACGCGCAATCGCACTTGCCAGCCCGTCCACATCGCGCGCTTCGATCAAAATGCCGGTCTCGCCATGGACAACCACTTCCGGCAAAGCGCTGACCCGACTGGCGATCACCGGTACACGTCGCGACATCGCCTCCAGCACTACCAGTCCGAAGCCCTCCCACAAGCTCGGAACCAGCAGCACATCCAGCGCCGCCATGAGCTCGACCGCGTTCTCCCGCCAGCTCAGCCAGTGCACACGCTCGGCGACGCCCAGCGCCGTGGCCAGCTGCCGCAGTTCGCCGGCTTTTTCGCCATCGCCGATGATGACCAACTGCGCCTGCGGGAAGTCGCTTTGGATGCGGCGCAGCGCCTCCAACGAATAGGGAACGCCTTTTTGCTGCACCAGCCGGCAGACCATGCCCAGCAGCGGCGTATCCGGCGGCAAGCCCAGCTCCGCGCGCAGATTTTGACGCGCGCATTCGATAGCCTCATCGCTGAGCCAGCGGTATTCCATGCCGTAGCGCACAATATGCAGTTTTTCCGTGGGAGCGCCTTCAATCTGCCGCGCAAACTCCGCCACCGCGCCGGAAATGGCGATGCCCGCGTCCAGCCGCCGCCACAATTGCCGATTCAGCCGCCGCCAACGCGGACGGTAGCGGAATAGGTCGTCGTTGTGCCGGCTGCTGACCACCGCGCCTACGCGGGCCAGTTTCGCCGCTGCATAACCATACATGTCGCCATGGATCAAATGACTATGAACGATGTTTGGCGCAATCATGCGCAGCGCCCGCCGCAACCGCCACAGCAGAAGCGGGTCATAATCGCCGCGGATGGGCAGGCTCGTCACCGGAATGTCGCGTTCCGCCGCCGCCGCCAGCATATCGTCCATGGGTTTGCCACGCTCGACCAGGATGATCAGCCGGGCGTCAACGCCACGCTCGCGCAGCCCCCGCAGCAGGATCAGCAAGTGCCGTTCCGCGCCACTTATCCGCGTAACTTTGATGACATGGGCAACGCGCATATCCGCCACCGCGACTCAGCCGCCCGCTTGACGCGGGTTGATTTCGCTGGACAAGGGACCGATCAGCCCGCGATCGTCGATAGCGGCGATGGCGATCGAATCATAGGCGTTGAAGCCGTCCCAAGACAGCTTGGGTTCGTCAAATTGAATCTGCTGCGCGTAAATCAGCGAGCCGGGGGGCCTAAGCGCGATGAGGTAACTGCTGGCGTCCGCCACTGGCTCCCAGACTAGTTCCTGCGAGGCATCTTCTCGCTCGCGCAGGGCGATATTGGCTGGCGGGCGCGGTCCATCAGCCAACGAGAGAAGCACCGCCAACGAGGCTTGTGTGACTCGGCGCAAGTAGTCCGGCTCGATAAACTCAATGGTGTCCGTGGGATCGGCATTGCGCTTTTCTTCATGCGCGTTGATGAAACGCACCGCCGGGTAATCCAGTTCGCTGAAGGAGAAGTGATCGCCCCAGCGGTTCTCCCGGTCGATAGCGTCCTGCACTTGCAGCTCAATGTCTAGCTCGTAGTTGTAGGCCAACAGGTTGATTTCCCGCGCCAGCTTGCGTGAAGCTGATGTCGAATTGGGTGGTGCGGAGAACACGCGCAGCTGCTGGTCATTGATATTGCCGCTGAAATCGTGCACATTACCGATGGTATCTAGGTTGATCATGGCGACCAGGTCGATATCGCTCTGCTGGATCCAGGCGGCGAAAGAGCGGCTGCCTTGTCGGTCAATCTCTTCGGCGGAAAAAAGCGCGAAAATCAGCGTGGCTCTATACTTTGAGGCGCTCAAGATGCGCGCCAGTTCCAGCACAGCCGCTACGCCGGAGGCATTGTCGTTAGCGCCCGGTGCATAGACCGTGCCCGATGTACGCTCGACGCCGATGCTGTCGTAATGCGCGCCAACCAAGATGGTGCCGGCATTGACCTCGGTGCCACTGATGGCGCCCACAATATTGTGTTGCGGGCTGCGCTCGTCGGGCGTGATGTAGGCGTCAAAGCGCAGGTCAAAAGTGTAAAGATTGCCGCCCGACGCGCTGCGGAATGCCTCGAACTGGTCTTTGATGTATTGCCGGGCTGCACCGATGCCTTGCGTTCGTGAATCTTGTCTCGAAGCGATGTGCCGCGTCTGGAAATCTTGCAGGTTGCGCACATGCTGCATCAAGCGATCGGACTCGACCTGTGCCAGAATATCGCCCAATACATCGACTTGTGGTGCTTCTGGCGTAATGCCGATTTCCACCAGAGCCACTGGTCCCGGCGCACTGTAACCAAGGGTGGCTTGCGGCTCCAGCGTTGGCAAAGGCGCCAGCGTCGGCGGGGCATTTTCACTTGCGCCCATATTGCAGGCCAGCAGCAGCAACAGCAGCCCAGCCAGCAATGCCACCACCCGCAGATGCGTCATAATCCCTTGCATAGCGGCGATTTTAGCATAAGTTGCACTGCCTACTGACCCTGCGCTGCTGGCGATGCCTGCCGAATACGCCCGACTCATGACGCGGGAAAATGCGATGCAATTGGCGAAATCGCGATGTGTTGGCTTAGTCGAGGTAGTCGCGGAGTTTACGGCTGCGGCGGGGGTGGCGCAAGCGACGCAAGGCTCTGCCTTCGATCTGGCGAATCCGTTCGCGCGTCAAGCCGAATTTCTGCCCGACTTCTTCCAGCGTGTAGCTGTGCCCATTCTGCAGCCCGAAGCGCAGCCGCAAAATCCTTGCTTCACGCGGAGTCAGCGTATCCAGCAGTTCTTCAATCTTCTCTTTGAGCAGTTTGCTGTAGGCGCTGTCCGACGGGTTGGGCTCGCGGTCATTTTCGATGAAGGCGCCCAGTTCGCTGTCTTCGTCTTTACCGACCGGGTGCTCTAGGCTGAGCGGCTGCCAAGAAACGCGCAGCATCCATTGCACTTTGCGCGGTTCGGTTTCCATGACTTCGGCGATTTCTTCGATGGAGGGCTTGCAGCCGGTCTGCTGTTCTAATTCGCGGGCTACGCGATACAACTGGCGGATGCGATCGGTCATATGCACAGGCACACGGATAGTGCGCCCTTGGTCAGCCACGGCGCGAGTGATCGTCTGGCGGATCCACCAGGTGGCGTAGGTGCTGAAGCGGTAGCCACGATGATAGTCAAACTTCTCCACCGCTTTAATCAAGCCCAGGTTGCCTTCCTGGATCAAATCCAGCAGGTGGACGCCGCGCTGCAAATATCGCTTGGCGATAGACACGACCAGCCGCCCGTTGGCTTTGATGAGGTGGTCACGGGCTTGCAGCCCGTCCTGTACCAGGAATTGCCATTCGGCGCGGCGTTCATGGTCCGGGGCTTGCTCCAGTTGAAGCGCCGCTTTTATGCCCGCTTCTTGCCGCATCGCCAGTTGCACTTCTTCTTCCGGCGTCAGCAGCGGGACGCGCGCCATCTCCTTGAGATACAGACCGACAGTGTCGCTGGTGGAGATTTCCCCCAGATCGAAGTCTTCTTCGTCAAGTTCCAGTTCTTCGTCGAAGTCGGCTTCAAACAGCGCCGTATCCGCATCTTCTACGAGAGCGGTGAAATTGTCTTTTTCGGGATTGTCGTCAACCAGGTAGGCCATCGACTCGATATCAGTTTCGTACCTGTTTTCAATCTCGTCCACTGTCCTACCTTAGTCTACCAGATGCGCAGAGCCTGTCGCTTGCGCGCCGATACACGTTCGTTTCAATCAGACCAGAAGCCGCTTCAACACAGCCATTCGCGGGTCAATTGCGCCCGCCTCTGCTTCCTGTGCCGTCAGCTCGTCAGAGCCGTTAAGTCTGTCGCCTGTTTCCGCGTTCAGCCCATAGCAATCTGCCTGGCAGATGGCACGGTAACTGACTTCTATGAGAATTTCTTCCCGCAGCAGCGGCGCCAAGTCGATCTCTCCACTGCCATCAATGCTGAAGACACTTTTGCCGGCGTCGGGCAGCGCAGTGAAGAGCTCGGCGACATCCAGCGCGAATTCATGTACGAAGGCATCCAGACAGCGGTCGCAGTGGCGCAAGTGGCGGATGCGCAAATGTCCCTGCAGCAGGATGCCGTCTTTCGTGCGCGTCAAAATCAACTCGCCAGCCAGCGATTCTACGAAAAGCTCGGCATCAATCTGCAGCCGCTGCGGGAAATCCAGCGGGAATGCGCGGACGCTGCCGGGTCCCTCTGATAGCAGGAAACCTACTTGAAACCGCAGGAGCCGCTTGCTTAGATAGCTACCATGAGGGTATTCCAAGACAGAACCTCTAGGTCAGGCGTGAACCGAAGAACCTGCGCCTCAAAGCTCAAATTCTACGCTTCGTGCATTATAATCGCGTAATCCCGTTTGTCAAGAAATTCGTTGCTAAACATTAAGAAACTGACAATGCAGGGATAGTTGCATGGTCAAACGCTCGCCGCCTGCATTATCGAGAAGGGCAGTCTACCGCAATGTAAGCGGTTTCGCCAGTTTTCATTTTGGGAGTATTTGAGGAAAAAATCATGCCAGCCGCCATCGTTTGCGCCAGCCCCTACGACGCCTTTCGCGACCGGCTCGCTGCGATACCAGACTTCGTATTGATATCGGTTGCTGACCCAGCCGATTACCTGCCTGCGCTGATTGAAAATCGCGCTGCGCTATCCCTAATTGACGCTCGCCAAAGCGCAGCCCGCGCCCTCATCCTGTCCACCAAGACCAACGCCGCCACCCGCCGCATCCCCATCGTGCTGGTCAGTGACGCTGCGCCCGCCCGTGCCGAAGCCATCCAGGCTGGCGCCGACCGCGCCCTGAACTGGCGGGAGTTGTCGCGTCAATTGCCCGCCATCCTTGACGAGCTAGCGCGAGTGCCTAGCCCCGAATGGCTGGCGCTGCTGGACTGCCAATGCGACGAGCCGCTGCCCGGGCTGGCGGTGGCTGGCGCGCAAGCCTTCAATCGCGGCGAATTCTACCAACAGCACGATCTCTTTGAAGCGCAGTGGGTGGCCACGGCGGGACCCGTCCGCGATTTGTATCGCGCCATATTGCAGGTCGGCGTCGCCTATTACCAACTGGAGCGCGGCAACTATCGCGGCGCGCTGAAAATGCTGCAGCGCAGCGTGCAATGGCTTCACCTGCTGCCCGACACATGCCAGGGCATTGATGTAGCGGCTTTACGGCGCGATTCTTACGCCGTACGCGCGGAATTGCAGCGGCTCGGCGAGGGAGGCTTGTCCGTCTTTGACCGCAGCCTGCTCAAGCCCCTGCGCTGGCAGCCGCCTCAAACATAACGCGCAAACCAGTCCAGCATGGCGTCGTTGTGCGCTCGCCTTAGATTGACCGCGCCACTGATCGACGCTCCATGTGATCCGCCCGGCTGCCGCAGCATCTCCACTGTGCAGCCCACCGCCTTCAGGACAGTGTAGAACTGCTCCGATTGCTCGGCCGGGCAGCGCCAATCCAGCTCGCTTTGCACTAGCAGAGTCGGTGTCGTGCAGCGATGCGCATAGGTGATCGGCGAGCACTTCTCATAGACCTCGGGGATTTCGTGCGGGTGCCCGCCCATCTGCTCAACCCCGAAATAGATGCCGATATCGCTGGTGCCGTAGAAACTGCGCCAATTGGTTACGGGATTTTGTGGGATGGCGGCTTTGAAGCGATCAGTCTGCCCGATGATCCAGCAGGACAGATTGCCGCCACCCGAGGTGCCGCAGACGCCCAGTCGCTCGCCATCCGCCAAACCCAGCGCAATCGCGTGATCAACGCCGGTCATCAAATCCTGATAATCCAGATTGCCCCAATCCCCTTTGATGGCGGTGGAGAAGGCATCGCCATAGCCGGTCGACGCCCGGTGATTCAAAATCAGCACGCCATAACCTGCGCCAACCAGCATCTGGAAATCAAAATGAAATCCGCAGCCATAAGCGGCATGCGGTCCGCCGTGAATGTACAGAATGGTCGGGTACGGCGCCGTACCGTGTGGCGGCAGATACCAGCCCTCCACCTCGACGTCGTCGACGCTTTTCCACAACAGGCGCGACCAGTCCGGCAGCGCAATGCCAGCCAGATGCGCCTCGTTCAGCGCCGTCAACTGCCGCGACGAACCGTCGCCAAGCTCAATGCTATGCAGCTCGGGCGGCGCGTTCATGCTGGTTTCAGCATAGAGTAGGCGCTCGCCAGCCAGATCCAGCGGGAAGACAGCGCTGTCGCCTTGCGTGACCGGCTGCCAGTTTTCCTCCCCGCTCAGCGTCACACGATAAATGTGCACCGTGCCCCCGGCCTGCACTGCCGCGAAAGCGCTCTGCCCATCGTCCGTCACTGCGATATTCCATTCGCTCAAGCCCGCCACCGGCATATCCAGCGACAGCCGCCCGCCAAAGCCTTCCACCAAGCCAGCCGTACGGCAGTCAATCTCGCCAGTCGCCAAGTCCAGCACATACAAGTCCGACTTTGTGCCGATAGGTTTGCCGTCGTTGGGTCGTCCGATGAAGACGATACGATCGCCCTGCGGCGTGAAGTTGGCGCTGGCAATGCTCGCCCAGCCATCCAGCACGGTGGTGGTATTGCCCGCCAGGTCGACGCGCATCAAGTCCGGCGTCATGGCGCGCGCGGCATCCGGCCGCATATTGGCGTCATAAAGGATGCTGCCCCCGTCCGGCGCCCAGCGCAAATTGCTGTTGTTGCTGCGGTCATCGGTCAAGCGCGTGACCTCGCCGCCCGCGACATCCAGCACATAGATATCGTTGACTTCGTCATCCAGATAGCCTATGGCGTCAAAACGATAGACAGTGCGATCGACGCGGTAAGCTTCGGCGCTGAGGTCGGGCGCTTCTTCATCCGCTTTGGCGCTGAAGGCGATGCGACTGCCATCCGGCGACCAGGCGAAACCGTTGATGCCACGCTCGAAATCTGTCAACTGCCGCGCTTCGCCGCCATCCGTGGGTAGCAAATGCAGCTGGGATTTGCCGCTGCGGTCGCTGATGAAGGCGATTTCACCGCCACTCGGCGACCAACGCGCGCCGCTATTGACTTGCTGACCCTGGGTAAGCGGCCGCGCTTGGCTCTTATCCAAGTCCAACAAGTGCAGCGATGAAAACTCCTTGTCCGCGTCCGCGTCGATCTGATTGACGGCGTAGACGACCTGCCTCCCGTCCGGCGACAGCGCGCCACCATTGAGAAATTGCAATGCAAACAAATCTTCCGGCTGCATCGTGCGCCGCTCTGACATCTTGACCTCCCTCGTCGCCTGACTTATGCCGCGAGTCTAGCGCATTTTCTCCCTGCTCTAAGCGCGGGCTGCGGGTAAAATCGTCATATAGCAACGAAATGGAAGGCAAGCGTATGAGCAGCGACTCAAAATCCCTGTCGCAAGCGCGCTACAGCCAGTTCGCCGAAGGCTATGTTACTTCGGAGACGCACGCGCATGGCAGCGACCTGGACCGCCTCCTCGCCATCGCGCAGTTGCAAGCCCACTGGCAGGCGCTGGATATCGCCACCGGCGGCGGACACACCGCGCTGAAATTCGCGCCTCATGTCGCCCATGTCATCGCCAGCGACCTGACGCCGCGCATGCTGGAATCGGCGCAGAAGCATATCGCCGGGCAGGGCGTGAACAATGTTTCCTTTCGCCAGGCGGATGCGGAAGACCTGCCCTTTGAGCGAGCGACATTTGACTTGGCAACCTGTCGCATCGCGCCGCATCACTTTCCGGATGCTCAGCGCTTCCTGCATGAATGCGCCCGCGTGCTGCGACCAGGCGGCCTGCTGATCCTGCAAGATCACCTGCTGCCCCTGGATGACCGCTCGGCGCGTTTCGTCGATGCCTTCGAGCGCCATCGCGATCCCAGCCACAACCGCGCCTTCAACCAGGTGGAATGGACGCAGCTTTGCGCTCGCGCGGGCCTCCATATCGAATACAGCGAAACTTATCGCAAGCAGCATGACTTTGTAAGCTGGGTGCGGCGGCAGGGGCACGACGACGCCATGATTGAGGAGCTCATCGCCATGCTGCGCGGCGCCCCGCCCATCGCCCGCGACTGGATCAATCCGCAGCGCCTGGGCAGTCAGCAGGCGACCACCGAAAATCGCCACCTCCTCATCCGCGCCCGTGTGAGCTAAATCGTGCCCAGGCTCTTGATCGCCAGCGGTATCTTCCACCCCGAAGCCGGCGGTCCGGCAACTTATCTGCGCGCCATCCTGCCGGAATTGCAAGCGCGCGGCTGGGCTGTCCGCGTGCTAACCTACGGCGCGCCACATAGAAATGACTATCCTTATCCTGTGCGACGCATCGCCCGGCAGCGTTACCCCATGCGCTTGGCCAAGTACGCGCTGGCAGCCCGCAGCGAACTGGCACGAGCGGATATCGTCTACGCGCATACCATCGACTTGCCGCTTTGGGCGCGTCGCGACATCCCCCGCGTCATGAAAATCGTCGGCGATCAAGCCTGGGAACGCTGCCAACGCAAAGGCTGGATCCCGCCCGAACTGGGCATCGACGCCTTTCAAACGCACAGTGGCGATTTGCACGTCCGCTGGCAACAAAAGTCGCGCTCGCGGCAAGTGCGGGCGCAGGATGCCATCATCGTGCCCAGCGAATATCTGCGTCGCATGGTCCTGGGCTGGGGCGTCGAGCCTGCCCGTGTCCATGTCATCTACAACGCGCTGCCGGCACTGCCACCGATACCGGAAACTCGCGCGGAAATCCGTTCACGGCTGGGCTGGGGCGATGCGCCGACGCTCGTGACCGTGGCGCGTCTGCAGCGCTGGAAGGGCATTGATCATCTGATCATGGCGCTGGACGCTCTGCCGGACCTGCGCCTGGTTATGGTCGGCGACGGACCGGATCGCCCCCGCCTGGAAGCGCTGGCGTCGCGACTGGCTGGGCGCGCGCGCTTCACGGGGCGGCTGGCGCATGCGGAAGTGGCTGCCCGAATGAAAGCTGCCGATGCCACCGTCTTGTACAGCGCTTACGAAGGCTTGTCCCATACCCTGCTGGAGAGCCTGCGCCTGGGTACGCCGGTGCTGGCCAGCGATATCGGCGGCAACCCAGAAGTCGTACAACACGGCCAAAACGGCTTGCTGGCGCCGCATGTCGATGTGGCTGCGCTGCGCGACGGCATCCGTGAGTTGATCCAGCGTCGCGACGAATTTGCCGCCAATGCCGGCGCGGGATTGGACAAGTTCAGCCTGGAGAGCATAGCTTCCGCCACGGACGAATTGCTGCGGTCGCTGCTGTCTTGAGCGGAATCAGCGTTTGGCGAAACGGTAACCGACGCCGCGTGAGGTGAGGATGTATTCCGGCTGCTGCGGGTCGCGCTCCAGCTTGCGCCGCAAATAATGAATGTAGAGCTTGAGGCTGTCGGTGGCGTCGTGGTACTGCTCGCCCCAGGCTTTCGTAACCAGTTCCTGCCGCGAGATGACGCGCCCCGCATTGCGCGCCAAAGCCGCCAGCAAGTTGAACTCCTTGGGGGTCAAGTGCGTGATTTTATCGCGGATCTGCACTTCGCGGTTGATGAAGTTGATGCACAGCTCACCATCGTTGAAGACGAGTTCTTCGTTCATGCGCTGGCGTGTTGAGCGCTGCAGTCGCGTACGGATGCGCGCCAGCAATTCAGCCTCGTGGTAGGGCTTGGTCACATAATCGTCGGCGCCAGCCTCAAAACCCTGCACGATATCCCGCGGGCTCGTCAGCTGACTGACAAAGACGATGGGCATATCGGACAGATCGCGCAACCGCTGGCAAAGCTCCCAGCCATCCATGTCGGGCAGTAGCGCTTCTATAACGACCAGATCCGGCTGCCACAGATGTGCCGTGCGCAATCCTTCGTGCCCGGTGTCCGCCCGCAGTGCCTGGTAGCCATGCGCCGTCAATAGCGCCGCCAGACCGTCGCTCCCCGACTGCTCATCATCAATGACGAGGATTTTCTCCGTCATGCCAACTGAATCTTGCTTTCGTCTGCGCTAGGCGACAGAGCTTAGCGATTATGGACTTTCTTTGCAAATGAGTTGCGCGATTACTCCTCAGCTTTGGCATAAGGATTGCGACCAAGCCGGGAGCCTTTGCGGACTTGTTGTCGCCAAGGTTTTTTGGCGCTGCCTTGGTAGCCCATTTCGCGCAGACGCTCCTGTTCCAGTTCTTCCAGTTTGTCGGCGACTTGGGGATATTCCTGCGGCGGGATGGGAGAGTCGCTGCCGGCAGCACTACGATAGACATAACCGGCGCCCGCGCACCAATCGCAGTCTTCGTCAGCGCCTTCGAACCAGCCGTAGCCATCGCAGGAAGGGCAACGTACGATTTTCATGGTGCTCCTCACTTTGCCAGCGCATCCCCTTCAAACAGGCGCACGGGCGCTTGCGCATGGCTGACGGCGCGGAAACGGAACGCCAACTCAAGAACCCGACTACGCTGGTTGCGCAGCCTTAGCCTCTCCGCGCGGCATCAATCGGCGCACACAGGCGTAAGCCAGCAATCCCGTGCCGACGGTGATCCACATAATTGTCCACCAGATGCTCAGTAAATCCCCATCCAGGAGGATCACCAGCACATACAAGGCTAGCGCAGGCAGCAGGATCATGCGCGTCATGCTGATCGCCATGGGCAGCAGGGGACGCTTGATGCCGCGTAGCGCCGCGAATCCGATGAATCCCAGCGGCTTCGACCAAAGAGCCAAGGCGCTGATGCGGATGTAATCAACCCCCGTCTGGATGATGCCGGGCTCGTCGCTGAATATGCCCACCAACTCGTGCGCGAAGACGAAAACTACGACTCCGCTGAGGACCATCAGCACGAATCCGTAACGCAGCGCCGTGTTAAAGGCTTGCCACATGCGTTGATAATGGCGCGCGCCATTGTTCTGCGCTACCAGCACCAGCGTCGCCACATCCAAGCCCACCAGCGGTATCCAGATCAGCCCGTCCAGCCGGCTGGCGATGCCATAAGCCGCCACCGCCTCCGTGCCGAAGCGGCTGATGAAATAGGTCAAAACGAAGCCGCCAACCGATACGGTGCTCAAATCCAGCGCAGGCGGCGCCCCCTGCTTGATGATCTGCCAGGCGCGATGGAGATCCGGCAGCAGCATGCGCGCTTGAAATGCAGCGAACAGGTCCGAGCGAGCCGCCCGCCAGCCCAGGTACAGACTGCCGAACGCTTGAATCAGCGATGTCGCGATGCCCACGCCCGCAATGCCCCAGCCCTGCAAGCCCAATCCGCCGTAGATGAACCAGGGATCCAGCAGCAGATTCAGTGCGAAGCCCAAAATCAGGAAATTGCGGAAGGGGCGCGTCTCCCCCTGTGCAGACAGCGCCGCATGAAACATGAAGACCAGATTGAAGAAGAGCGCTCCCTGAAAAATGGGCGTGATATAACTCATGTTGTAGGCGACGCCATCCCCTTGCGCACCCAGGATCTCGAAGAGACGCGGCGAAATGACGATTCCAACAATCGCCGTAACCAGGCTCAACAACGCCGTCAAGGTCAACCCCTGCGCCGCGAAATGTGCTGCTGCCTGCCGGTCGCCCGCGCCCAAGGCGTTGCCGATTAATGCTGACGCGCCCGTGCCCAGCCCGCTGCCCAAGCCGATGATGATGAAATAAATGGGGAAGCTCAAAGCCAGCGCCGCCAAAGCCTCTCTGGATAGCGCGCCTGCATAGAAGGTATCGACAACCTGGAACAAGTTGTTGAAAAGCACCCCGATGCCAATGGGCACGCCGATCTGGCGGATTAACTTTGGGATGCGCTCATGCAGCAGGGGGTTGGCTTCGCTCACTTTGCGACGCTCTCGCCACGATCGCCCAATCGCCCCATCGCGATGTCAAAGAGTTCTTGGTAGCCGGCGACGTATTTCTGCGGCGAGAAGAAATCCCGAGCAAATTCGCGGGCGCTAGCGCCCATCGCGCTAGCATCAGTCGCGTAAATCTCCCGCAGCGCGCGCAGCAAATCGTCTTCATCGCCGGGCTCAACGAGCAAGCTGTTCACGCCATCGTCAATCAAATCCGGGATGCCACCGACGCGACTGCCAATGACCGGCGTGCCCACCAGCATCGCCTCCACCACCACGCGACCTAGTCCTTCTGACAGCGACGGCAGTACCATCGCCCGCGCGGAGCCAAGAAATTCCGCCAGTTCGCGTTGCGATACGGCGCCGGCGAAGTGCACGCGCTCAGCGATGTCCAGCATTTTTGCTTGCGCGCGCAGTTCCGCGGCATAAGCGACATTCTCCGCGCCACCGACCAAGTGCAGATTGGCGTGCGGATGATCCAACTCGGCGAAGGCTTTCAGCAAGTGGTGCACGCCCTTGCGTGGAATGAGCACGCCGGCATAAACCAGATCTACCGCTTCCTCAACCGGGACGCGCCGCCGCGCCGCCCGAAAGACATCGGTATCGCTGAAAGCCATGAAGCGGACCTGCGGAAGTCCCGGCGCAAAGTGCCCAGCCCGCTCGGAAGTCGACGAAGAAATCACCCGCAGGGCATCCGCATGACGAAAGGCATAGCGCGCGCAAGCCAGCATCATGGCGCGATATAGCCGCGACAATGGCACGCGCCGCTGCAAAAACAAGTCGACTTCGAAATTGTTGTGATTCTCGATGATCAAGCGTGGGCGGCGCCCACGCGACCGCAGCCGCTTCACAAATGCGCCGACCGCGCCTTCAAAAGGGCTCTGCGCCACGATGATGTCCGCCTTGCCGCGCGCCGCCAGCATGCCCAGCAGCCAGGGCGCCAGGGCGAAATAAGTTACATGACGCAGCAGCGAAAGTGGCGCCTGGGGCAAGAGCAGGAAGCCCACATGCTCCCGGAATCGCCGCGGTCGCAGCGATTCCGCAAAACCGATGACGCGAATTTCATAGCCCGGCAAGCCCGCCAGCAACTGCCATTTGCGGGCATTGGTGCTGTCCAGCGGCTGGCTGTAGCGACCGCTGCTCAGCCAACAGACGCTATCCGCGCCGCCCTCAGTCTCGCCGGAGTTCACGACCGGGCAGCCCTAACGCCGCCGCCGCCCAATCAGGAATAGCAGCAGCAATAGCATCAAGCCGCCGACTACCGCGGCAATCGCCAGCACATCATCGCGCGTATCCGGCTCGTCAGCGGCCGGCGCGTCAATCTCGGTGATGGTGACCGGCGTCAGGGTGGGTTGGGCTGTCGGCTCAACCACGGCGGTTTCGGTGGGCGCTTCCGTAGCGGTTGGCAGCATTTCAGTGGCGGCAGCGGTGGCTGTTTGCGCTACGGCGGTTTCAAAGTTGGCGGTGGCAGTGGCTTCGGCATCCAGTGTCCCCTGCAGTCGTGCGATCACGCTGGCTTCGGCTTGCGCAGTCGCGGTGATATCGACCGTTGGCGTGAATGTCGGCGTGTCGGTTGGCACGGGCGTGTCCGTGGGTGTGTTTGTCGGGACAGGCGTGTCCGTCGGTGTGTCGGTTGGGACAGGCGTGTCTGTGGGCGTGTCTGTCGGGACAGGTGTGTCCGTGGGCGTGTCTGTCGGGACAGGCGTGTCCGTGGGTGTGTCTGTCGGGACAGGCGTATCAGTAGGCGTGTCTGTTGGGACAGGCGTGTCAGTGGGCGTGTTTGTCGGGACAGGCGTGTCCGTGGGCGTGTCTGTCGGCACGGGCGTATCAGTAGGCGTGTCTGTCGGGACAGGCGTGTCTGTGGGTGTGTTTGTCGGCACGGGCGTATCAGTGGGCGTGGCTGTCGGCACGGGCGTGTCTGTGGGTGTGTCGGTTGGCACGGGCGTGTCCGTGGGTGTGTCTGTCGGCACGGGCGTATCTGTAGGCGTGTCTGTTGGGACGGGCGTGTCCGTGGGTGTGTCTGTCGGAACAGGCGTATCCGTAGGCGTGTCGGTTGGCACGGGCGTGTCCGTGGGTGTGTCTGTCGGCACGGGCGTATCCGTCGGTGTGTCCGTTGGGACGGGCGTGTCCGTGGGTGTGTCTGTCGGAACAGGCGTATCCGTAGGCGTGTCTGTTGGGACAGGCGTGTCCGTGGGCGTGTCGGTTGGGACAGGCGTATCAGTGGGCGTGTCGGTTGGCACGGGCGTATCTGTAGGTGTGTCGGTTGGCACAGGCGTGTCCGTCGGCGTGTCTGTTGGCACGGGCGTGTCCGTGGGCGTGTTTGTCGGGACGGGCGTATCTGTAGGCGTGTCGGTTGGCACGGGCGTATCTGTAGGCGTGTCTGTTGGCACGGGCGTGTCCGTGGGCGTGTCTGTCGGGACGGGCGTATTAGTGGGTGTGTTTGTCGGGACGGGCGTGTCCGTGGGCGTGTCTGTTGGGACGGGCGTGTCCGTGGGTGTGTTTGTCGGGACGGGCGTATCAGTAGGCGTGTCTGTTGGGACAGGCGTGTCCGTCGGCGTGTCAGTCGGTATCGCTGTGTCCGTTGGTACGGGTGTGTTCGTGTCTGTTGGCAAGGGCGTATAAGTATCAGTCGGCGTGAAGGTTGGAATTGGTGTGTCTGTTGGGACGGGCGTATTAGTCGGTGTGTTTGTTGGGACAGGCGTATCCGTGGGCGTGTTTGTCGGGACAAGCGTGTTCGTTGGTACGGGCGTATACGTGTCTGTTGGCACGGGCGTGTAAGTATCAGTCGGTGTGAAGGTTGGAATTGGTGTGTCTGTCGGCGTATCAGTCGCTGTCGCTGTGTCCGTTGGCACGGGTGTGTAGGTATCAGTCGGTGTGAAGGTTGGAATTGGTGTGTCTGTCGGCGTATCAGTCGCTGTCGCTGTGTCTGTCGGTATTGGCGTGTTGGTGTTGGTGGGCAAGGGCGTATTGGTATCCGTTGGCAGCGGCGTCGCTGTTGATGTGGCTGTTGGCGTGTTGGTATTCGTGGGCGTGAATGTCGGCGTCGGCGGCAGGTCGACGCTGAAAGGCAGAGTCAGCGCGGTCGTCTCGCCACCGGCATTGGTCACGCGCACTTCGGCTTCATGCGCGCCATCGCCCAGCGACTCAACCGGGATTGTGAATGTTGCGTCCTCGATCGGCGCCGGCTCTCCTCCATCGTAAGCCACTTCCATGCGCTGGATGGCTGTTTGACCGCCAGCCTCCACCACTACAGCCTGCGGAGCGCTGATGACGGCGTCAGTCGCCACGCCAATAAGCTCGACGGTCGGCGGCAAGGTTTCGACCTGGAAATCAAAGGAACGCTGTGCCGTCGCGCCGGCTTCATCCACGGCGGTGATGACCAGCGTGTTCTTGCCCGGGGGCAGGGCGGCCGCCTCCAGCACAAAGTCCACGCGATTGCCTGAAACCAGCGCGTCCACTTGCGGCTCGACGCTGATGCTGGCGATTGGCGACTGGCTCTCGACGATGACGCTGCCAACGACAATATCGCTGACCAGGGTATCCGGCGTGAGGCCCTCCACAGTCAGGCGCGGCGGGATCGTTTCGACTTCAAAGGGCTTGTCCACGGTGGTTGTCTGGCCGCCGGTATTGGTCGCGCGGATGCTCAAGACATGTGCTTCGCCCGGCAGCAGAACGAAGGGGTCGAGGTCAAATTCATAGGGTGCCTCGCTGTCGATCTGCACGACATTGCCATCGACGATGAATTCGACTTGCGTGATTTCGGTTTGCCCGCCGGCATCCACCACGATGACTTCGGGTTCGGTGATTTCCATTTGCGGCTCAGGCACAAAGTCGTCATCCAGCGTCGGCGGTAGCGCGGCCACTTCAAATTCAGTGCTCAGCGTGCCGACATCGCCTTCGACATCCTCGACGGTGACATCCAGTTGGTGCTCGCCTGGCTGCAATTCCACCGGTTCAATGGTGTAGCTGGGCTCGTCCGAGACGAACTGACCATCTAACTTGACCTCGACGCTTTCGATTTCCTGGTCGGCGCGGATTTCCACGGTGATCAGGGTATCTTCGGCGATGGGCTCGATGAAAATTTCGTCAGGCAGGAAGAGTAGCGGAATGGGAATAGGCGCACGCAGAAAGGCGCTGCCAGCGCTGCTGCTGCCTTGCGGGGTCCGTACATTCAGGCTGAAGTCGTAGCGCGTGCCATCGGCCGGCACATCGACGCTGATAGTGACGATGTACTGGCTGCGGAAGACAAATGCAAGCTGGCTATAGATGGCCGCCAATTCCTCGGGCGCAGGCGTATCATAGAACTGCGCGTTGGATACGCTGGCGATCTCATCCAGGAAGCGTCTGTCGATATTCCAGCCCAAGCCAATGGCATAGACGGGAACGCCGTTGACTGTCGCCGCGTGGATGCTTTCTTCGCGAGTGCTGTTGCTGACATTGCCATATTCGCCGCCATCGCTGAGGATGACCACAGCCCGCCTGGGCAAGGGGGACGCTGCAGCCAGTTCAATGCCTTGCAGAGTCGCGTCGTACAGCGCTGTCTTCCCGCCATAGCCCAAATTATCCAGTTGCCGCATCAACAAGGCGCGGTCGGTGGTGAAGCCCACGACATTGCGCACCCGTGAATTGAAAAGCACGATGGCGACCGGGTCATCTTCGCCCAAGCCATTGATGTACGCGCGCGCCGCCGCTTGCGTCTGCTCCAGCGGCCGCCCCGCCATGCTGCTGCTGGTGTCGATGACGAGGACTGTGGCAAAAGCCAGGTCATCTGCGGTCACATTCTCGACCTTGAGCACGCGCCCCGCGTCAGCCAATGCGCCGCCCAGGCTAAAATCATCCAAACCCAAGCCGGATACCAGTTGCCCGCTGCCATCCAATACACTGGCGTGGATCACTACCTGCTCAAGGTCGGTCGAGTCGATGCCGATGATATCGAGAGTGATGTCGGACTCTTGCGCTGTCACGCTGAGGGGCAGCAGCAGGCAAGCGAACATGAGTAGCAGCAGGCGTCGGTTCAACACAAGCTCTCCAATGGTGAAGTGGGCGCAATCGCGCAAGTCACGAAATGTAGCGCATTCTCTTTCGACTGTCACTTGCAGGCGCGCCACGACGCGATTATAGGCATATTGCTTCGGCTTTGTCAGTACGAAAGATAGCCGCAAACCAGCCAGCGACCCTTGCTGCTGAATTTGCTCTCGACATGCTCAAACGCCACCAAAGCGATTCTGCACCGCCACCAGCCAGTGATGAATCGGCGCCAGTTTGGCGAATTGATCAAAGCAAATATCAATCAACTGCGGGGAGGCGATCTGCTCAGGACTGATGTCATGCGCGCCAGCGTGAAAATTGTTGTATTTCAGCCATTTAGCGCGCGGGTGAGTCTTGTCGTAGCCACGCGGCATGGTCTTGTAATGTAGCCCGGAGATTCTATATCCGTTGGCTTCTACGGTCTCCGCTGTTTCCAGCAAGGCAGCGCCCAACTCGTCGTCCAGCACGGCTCGGCGATAGGCGGAGAGCATCGGTTTGGGGAAGTGGAACATGCCCGCCATCAGGCCGGCGTCGTCGGGCGTGATTTGCATGCCAAAAGCGGAATGCTGCATCTTCTTGCCGCTGCCATGCCACCACAGCATGGCGATATTGATCTTGTATGGCGATTTGTCCTTGCTGAAACGGGTATCTCGCGCCGCTCGCATTAAGGAACCGCTGCCATTCGTCCGCAAATCGACGGTAATCTGGGGATCAAGTTGCCGGAGGCGCTCGCCCATCGCTGCAACCCAAGACAGTGCTGGCGCTTTGACCGCCTCGTCGTAGCGCGCTTTGTTGGCGCGGAACCATTCCCGGGTGTTGTTCTCGCGCAGATCTCGCAGGAAGGCTTGCGTCTCTGTCGGGAAGCCGGGGAAATCACTCATCAGCGTGTCTGACCTTTTCTCTGCTGCTGTCGGCGATTGTAACTTCCTTGTCGCGGCTGTCAACGCGGCGCTGGATTTCGCCTATGCAATTTTGGACTGCTGCGGCACAATGCCAATCGTCATGTCCACCTTCTGGCTCAATTGGCAAGGAAAATAACATGCAAGCAATACGAATGGCAGTTGCGCTGATTATCTTGGCTGGCGTCTTCTCCCTGGCTGCGGCTCAAGCCCCGACCGCGCAAGAGCACTGCGAGCTTGCCGAGCCCGCCCCGCTATCCATGATGAGCTTCCAGGCGGCGGACCCAGTGCTGGGCGCAGGCTTGGATTATCGCGCCATCTTCTGCACCAGCGCCGGCGCCATCTATGTCGACTTGTATGAGACGCCGACGCCCATAACGGTCAACAACTTCGTCTTTTTGGCGCAACATGGCTATTACAACAATACGACCTTCCATCGCGTCATCCCGAATTTCATGGCGCAGGCGGGCGACCCCACTGGCAGCGGTCGCGGCGGTCCCGGTTATCAATTCCGCGATGAGCCGGTCGGATTCTTGACCTTTGATCGTCCCGGATTGCTAGCCATGGCGAATGCCGGACCAGGCACCAACGGCAGCCAATTCTTCCTCACCACCGTGCCCACGCCGCATCTCAATCACAAACATACGATCTTCGGTGATGTGCTGGTCGGGCAAGACATCGTCGAAGCCATCCGCGAGCGCGACCCGTCCACCGCAACCGAGCCAGGCGAAACATTACATACCGTGCTGATCATTACCGACCCGAACGCGGTTGATGACAGCGAAGTCGTCGAGATGACGCCGGCTGGCCAAAACCAAGTCGTCGTTGCTTTTGAAGCCTTCCGCGACAGCATGCCGCCCAGCTTGCCCGCCAACGCAGATACTTCCGGCGTTTTCAGCGTCGCTGATATCGCCGACAGTCTCCCCGAAGACCTGCAGGACGATTATGCGCAATTCGCCGAGACTCACGCGCTGGCATACCGCTATGCATTGGACATCGTGAACGCCGCCTGCGAACCGGCGATATATTTCTCCCAGTTGGGCTACCAGGTGGATGTCTTCGCCAGCGCCGAGGCAGCCTCCAGCGCCTTGGCCGATCCCTTTTCCGCCGCGCTGCTGGAAAGTATGGGCTACCAGCAAGTCGACGACGGCGCCGGCATCGTCATCCGCGAGAAACCGACTTGCGCCGGGCAGCCTGGCAGGCAAATTCGCTCAACCTACACTGTGGGGCGCTTCCTTGTCGCTGTGGAAGTCCTGCTCGGGCAGGCGGTCTTGCAGCAATCGGGCGCGTCTCCCAGTGCGATCATGTACAGCCTGTCGCTGCAGATTGAGCCCGCCTTCAGCGACATCTACCGCCGCGAGCTCCGTTAGAGACGCCGTCGCAGCAGGTCCAGCGTTGTATCGCGCTGCTGGTGCTGGCAGATATCCAGCGCGTCAATGAAGAGCGGCAGATCTTCGCGCCGAGCTAATCGCGCCATCCGCAGCAAGCGCTCGTCCAGTTCGGCGTCCCGCGCCGCCGCCATCATCACCAGCCCATAACGCCGCAGATCCATATCGCGCGTTTCCAGTATCAGCGCCTCCAGCCGGTCGTAGAGCGCCGCCAGCCGCTTATTGATCACGCAATTGATGATGCCCATGCTGGCGGTTGGCTGGTCGATCTCCCGATATTGCTCGATGAGCTGTCCATAGAGATCAAGCGGGAAATCGTCGCCTAGCGATTCCAGCGCCTTGCCCGCCAATTCGCCACGGCTCGTCCGCGCCATATCCTCGCCGCTGCGCAGCAAAAACTGGTAGATGACTGCCGACTGCCCATTCGCCACCAGCACATCCAGCGCCGTCATAGCTGGTTCGCAGTTGAAGACGGAAGAGTGCTCGTCCCCCAGCAAGCGCGCCGCGTGCAATCCAGCCAGCGCCGCATCCAGCGCTGCCAAACCCGCCAAAGCCGCCGCCCGCAGGTTCTGCGCTACATCCGCGACCGGCTGCAAGCAATAAGTCTCGACGCCCAGGCGGTAGATGTCGCCATCATCGGGATGCGCGATATGCACCAGCAATCGCGTCAGTGCCTCGCGCAGCAAGCCAGCCTTGTCACGGCGCGGTTCTTCGTGAAATCCCAGGTACTTGCGCCGCAGAATCGGTCGATGACTTTCGTCCAACGTTGCTATGACCGTCGGGGAACTCAAAGCGCGGATGCAATCGTCCAGCAACTGCCGGCTCTGCGTCCGCGAGAGCAGCGCCAGCGCCAACTCTCGCTTCTTGGCAGCCGACTCGGCCGACCGCAATGCCGCCGCCAATTCCGCTTGGGTCGCCATCTCAAATCTGCAAGAACGGGCTTGATCTGGAGCGCGCCGCTATGTCGTCACGCCGAGACGAGCCGCGCAGGCTTGCAGTTCATCCCAGGTCGCGTCCGGCAGAGGGATGCCATTCGCCAGCCGTTCGCGCCGAGTCCGCGCTTCGATCTCGCCTGGCACCAGCACTTCGGCCTGCAGCGGGTCGGCTTTCAGGTACTCGATCACGGCGTCCACCTGCTGCTGGAAAGCCTCGACCGATCCGAAGCGCGCGATATCCAGCAGCAAGATGACGGTGCCCCAGCGGTCGCCTTCTGGCGGCTGTGCATCTGACGGCAAGGACGCCATCAAGCTGAACAAGCCGACCATAAAGGCCAGGGCGTAACCCTTGTGCCCCACCGACGGCATGCCCAGGGGTCTCAAGGCGCCGCCCGCCCACAACTGGCTGGGATCTCGCGTTGGCTGCCAGTCGCCATCGACAATCCATTCATCCGGCAGCAGCTCACCCTTGGCCTGCGCCACCATGACCTTGCCAGCCGCCGACATGGATGTGGCGAAATCCAGCACCAGCGCGCCATGTGGACCGCCGGGAAAACCCATGGCGATGGGATTAGCGCCCAGCTTGCGCCCCGTCCCGTTAAATGGCAGGACTACCGAGCGCGGACCGCCCAGGCAGCCATCCCAAATCATGCTCGCCATGCCAGCTGCCGCGCCCATCTCGGCGTAAGTGCCCAGCCGCCCGGTATGCCCTTCGTGGTACATCGATACCAGACCGATGCCCTCCGCCCGCGCCATGTCGATGGCTAGTTCGGTCGCTTGCTTGGCGATGACCTGTCCAAATGTCCAGTTGCCGCAAATCTGCGCCAGGGACGCGCTGCGGCTGACGATCTCCGGCTCGGCGCATGGATCGAGCACCCCGTCGTCGATGGATTTCACATAATGCGGCGTCCGCAGCACGCCATGCGAGTCGTGCCCGGCCAGGTTGGCAGCCACCAAATGTGCCGCCACGGTATCGGCGTAATCAGCCCGCGCGCCCGCACCAGTCAATATGCCGGTGATTAGCCGGGTAAGCGGCTCCGCTTGCAAGGTTGGCATTATTCATCCCTTCGCCATGTCTTGGGAAACAAGTATCAAGGCAGCACGCTAGTTGTCCAATCGCCGGGCGTATTCGTTGCGCTCCCACATGCGCCGCACGGCGCCAGTTTCGTCCAGTTCAAAGCGCAGTGTCTCGTTGGACTGACCTTTCTGCTTGAGCACGAATGTATGCGGCTCGTCCGTAGGCTCCAAAATGGTCGGCGACTCGTCCAGCCAATCCAGGCTGAGGACTTGCAGCTGCCCATTACGAATGACGACCTTCTGCCGGTCCCATTCGCTTTCGTAATCGCCGACATAACGCGACCAGTCCGCCTCGGCTTGGGCAGCTTCCGCATCCAGCTTCGCCAGTTCGGGCAGCAGCAGCTTGTAAGCCTGGCTGACATAATCGTGGGGATCGCTTCCCAGCGAATTGGTCAGCGCGATGACGCCGCTGCTCTGCGCGCGACATAAGGAAAATGCCGTCAAGTAACCGGGATAACCGCCGCCATGCCCGCTGATGACCCAGTCCTTGACGCGATGTAAGCCCACGCCCAGCCCATAGCCGCCATCCCAGCCCTCGTTCAGCCAATGCACGCGGTGCATGTCCAACAGGCTGTGCGGGCTCAAGACCTCCGCACCGCTCAAGCCCAGATGAAAGGCCGCATACTTGACCAGGTCCTTGACGCTGGAGGCGAAGTTGGCCGAGGCTTCAAAGCCCTTCATCAGCCAGAAGGGCAGGGCATCACGCCTGCCGCTGGCTTTCTCCCGCGTGTAGCCGGTCGCCAGCAGCGGGTCGTCGGCGCTGGGGACAGGGCGCGTCTCGCTCATGCCCAGGGGATCCAGAACATTCTCCTGCAAATAACTCGCCCAGCTTTGCTCGCTGACCGCCGCGATGATGCCGCCCAGCAGCGAATAGCCCAAATTGCTGTAGGCGAAGGCTTCATAAGGCGCGCGCGTCGGCTTTCGCGCGCGGGTATCGGCGACGAAGCGCTGCCAATCCGGCGCCTCGCATTCCGTCCACATGGCCTTGGCTGAATCGCGCGGCAAGCCCGAAGTATGCGTCAGTAAGTTGCGGACAGTAATCGGCGGCGCGTCTTCATAACACAGGTCAAACCAATCCAGATACTCGCTCACCGCGTCATCCAGCCGCAATTTGCCAGCGTCCCGCAGCTGCAAAATGGCTGTGGCGGTGAATGTCTTGGTGATGCTGGCGATGCGGAAGCGCGTATCCAGCGTGACCGGCGCGCCACTGTCAATATCGGCGACGCCATAGCCCGCGCCCCAAAGCAGCTCGTCCTTGTAGACCACACCCAGCGCCAAACCGGGTTGCCGCCGCCGCAATACTTGATGCGCCGCCCAGCCATCCAGAATGTCGATCGCTGTTGCCAGATCCGCGTGCTCGTCCAGCAATGGATGTGCCATCACTTGCCTCCCGTGCCCCTGCCGATGGTGATAGTCTATCCGAGCCGCGCCCGCAACCCAATACTGTGGCGGAGGCCTACATTCCATTCACATCGGCAAACCAGTCCGCCAAAGCTGATTCCATGGTCGAGGCGCGTTCGGGATGCTGCGCGGCCAGATCATTTTTTTCCTGCGGGTCCTTCGCGAGATTGAAGAGCAATGCTGGTGGCGGCTCAGGGATTTCCCGCTCTGGCAAAGGATCGCGCCAAATGTCGTCGAAGAGTTCAGGACGCCACTTGACGGCATTGTCCATCGCCGTGTCGACGGGCCTGATCTCCATGGCTTCGCGGATTTGCGGGCGTACCAGCTTCCAGTCGCCATCCCGTATCGCGGCATTGCATGTCCTCACGGGCTTGAAGCGATTCCACTGCCAGCAGCGCGGCGGATAAACGCCGCTCGCTTCGTTGCGTAGCGCCGGCGTGATGTCGATGCCGTCCAGCGGTTTGCCCTCCGGCAAATCCACGCCAGCCAGAGATAGCAGGGTGGGCATCCAGTCTGTGAAATGCGCCATAGCATCGCTGCGGATGCCGCCTTCCAGGCCGTCCTTCCAGCGCAGAATCATCGGCACGCGGATGCCGCCTTCATAAGTATTGCCTTTGCCGCCGTTGAATTGGCAGTTCCAGCGCCGCTGCGAGAAGCCGTTCCAGTCGCCCAGGGCTGGTCCGTTGTCGCTGGTGAACATCAGGATGGTGTTGTCGATGATTCCCAGCTGCGCCAGTTTTTCACTGATGCGCCCGATGCCAGCGTCCATCACCTCGATCATGGCGTAGATTAAGCTGACGCCCAGGCTGAAGCCCATCTCCGTATATTTTTGCGCGATCGCGTCCGGCGCTTCCAGTGGGAAGTGCGGCGCATTGTAAGCCACTTGCAAGAAGAAAGGATCTTGGCTATGCCGCTCTAAGAAGTCGACCGCCGCATCGCTGAATACATCGGTGAGGTAAGCGTCGCGGTCGCCATATTCGATGACTCCGTTGCGATCCAGCCGGTAGCGGTAGTAAGGATTCCAGCCGCCTTGGAAGCCGACAAATTCGTCAAAGCCACGCGAACGTGGATGATAGCGCTGGTCCAGCGCGCCGTTGTGCCATTTGCCCACCAAGCCGGTGGCGTAGCCGGCATGCTGCAATACATCCGCCATAGTCGTTTCGTCCAGCCGCAAGCGATCAAGCCCGCGCGCCTCAAAGGTGTCGATGCTGCCGGTGCGGTGCGGATAACGCCCGGTCATCAAGGCGGCGCGAGCTGGCGTGCAAACAGGCGCCGCCGAGTAATGCTGCGTCAGTGTGAGGCTCTCTTCCACCAGCGCGTCCAGGTACGGCGTGCAACTGATCTGATTATTGAAAATGCCGAAGTCGCCGTAGCCCATGTCATCGGCGATGATCAATATGATATTTGGCCTGCTCATGCCTCTCCCTGCCGTGCAGTTCGCCCGCCCAGACCGCAACTTGTCCTTAGTCCGTTGACTCAGCCTCAACTGGCTTCGGAAAACCCAGGCGAAATTGCGATTGTGTCCCGCCAAAGGTGATCTGGTCGCCATCGTACAGTTGCATGGCTTTGCCGCCGCTCAGCGGCTCGCTATTAACCGCCGTGCCATTGATGCTGCCCAGGTCAAAGAGCTTCCAGCGCGAATCTTGTCGCACCAGGAAGGCATGCGGGCGCGACACTGTTGGGTCTTGCAGCGCCACTTCCCAATTGGCTTTGGGCGTCGACCGACCCACATAGAGCTCATCTTTCAACAGCGCAAAGACCTGCCCAGCCTGCGGTCCTTTGACGATGCGGAGGCTGGCGCGGTCGCCCGCCACTTCCGCAACCAGGCGCCCAACGTCTTCAGACGCGCCATCCACCGCCAGCAGCTTCAGCGCCGAGACAAAGAGATGCACCTCGTCGCCGATGTGCAGCGTGTGCTTGCCGTAGATCTGCACGCCATTCACGAAACTGCCATTGGCGCTGCCTACATCGTCGATTGAAAATTGTCCATCCTGACAGGCGACGATGGCATGCGCGCGCGAGATATGCGCCTCCGGCAGACGAATGTCGTTGTCCGCCGAGCGCCCGATGCGTAAGCTGTCGCCCTCATGTAGAAGGTGTTCGCGCGTGTCGCCGTTGTATGGATCCAGCCACACGAGCCTGGCCAGCGGTTTTCCCCTGTCTGACGCCATCGGATAGCCCTGCTGCGCTGCTGCCAATGGCGATATTGTAGCATATCGCGCAGCATGCGCCCCTCGACGAACCAGCCGCGCCAGCAGTCAGCGCGCCGCGTCCGTCCCCAGCAGCACCAGCAATCCCTGGGCGATTTGCCGGTCGCCGCTGGGCAAAACGCGGTCTGGCGAGACATCCAGCAAGCCCGCTAGGTACTGCGCCGTCCAGTTGTAGCGGCCGTAGACGCGGATCTCCGTCTGCCGGCGATAGCGATTTTGCTCGCTGGCGATATCGCTGATCAGGAGTCCTTGCGCCTCCAGCCATGCTTTGGTGTCGCGCGCCAGATTGGCGACCTGTGTGCCATTCCATATGTAGATTGGCGCGGCTTCCTGCTTGACGCGCGCCAGTAATTCTTCCTGCGTCAATTCCGGCGGGTAGAGCGTGCGCACAATCAAATCGCGGATGGCGTCAAAGTTGGGTATCAGCACTTGCTGACTGTCGCTGCTCAAGCCCGGCACGACATGCAAATTGCTGATGACGCTGTAGCGGATGTCGTCGCGGTGGATCTCGCCCATCAGCCGCCCCAGCGTGATGATGTCGTTCATCTCCAAATTGGTGCTGAAGTTGTCTTGCAACTGCCCCCACAAATAGGGCGCTTGCCCGATGAAATTGGCGATGCCGCCAGCGCTCAAGACTTCCGCGCGCACAGCATCCAGGACCTGCTGCTGTCGACGCGCCCGGTCAAAGTCGCCGCCGGATGTAGCGCGCGTGCGGGCATATTTCAACAGAGTCTCGGCATTCAGCCGCTGCTCGCCCGGTTCAAAATAGACCGGATCATAGCCTTCTGCCTCGTCCGGATAATATGGGTCGTCAATAAATTCAGTCACTGTGATTGGCACGCCATCTGGCGCGAGCGTATCGACCAGCGTGATGAAGACTTCAAAGTTGACCAGCAAGTATTTGTCGACCCGCAAGCCGAAATTCTCATATATCGTCGCCATGGCCAGGGCTGGTCCGCCACCGGGGTAGGCAGCAGCATCGCCCTTGAAATTGGCGGTGTTGATGCGCGCTTCGCCAAAACCGGGGATGCGCACCCATAGATCGCGCGGCAGCGACAGCACGCCCACCGATCGGCGCGCCGGGTTGACATGTAGCAGGATCATCGTGTCCGTGCGGAAAGGCCCATCGTCATCCAGGGCGCGGCGCTGATCGATGCCCAGCAGCAATATCGTGATGGCGCGCGGATCGCCCGGCGGCAGCGAAGTCGCCTGCGCGGCAATAGCCGTGGCTGGCGTGGACGTCGGCGCGATTGCATTGTCAGGCGCGGGCGTCCAGGTGGCGGCTGGCTCGGCGACAGGGGTGGCGGCATGGGCCAGCGGCGTCAAGACCAGCAGCGGCGCTTCTATTGCGGAATTTGAATCGCATCGCTGCATCGCGGCGCAGCGCAACGTGCCCAGCGGATCCTCCACGCGAAAGCCGGACGCGCCCAAATCCACCACCGTCTGCTGCGTCAGGGCGAAGCTGCCGAATCCGCAGAGGCTCAGTAAGACCGCCAGGAATGCAACAGTTAAAATCGCCCGCAGGCAGCCAGGCAAGCGCATCTATCGCCCCGGCGCGGCACGCAATCGCCAGATATAGTGGTCGGTGTCCGGCACATGCACGGGCAAATGGCGATACATCGGGCGCGGCGGCGTCACCATCACGCTTTCGATCATGCCGCCCAAATCGTAGTCCCGCGGCAACTGGAACTTCGGCGACTCATGCCAATCCTCATCGGAAAGCCCGGCAATGGCCGCTTCCAGCGCGGCGCTCACAGCACGGTATTCATCCAGTTGTTCCGCCAGGCTGGTGCCAGCGCGTTCGGCAATGCCGCCGTAGTGCATGTCGCGGCTTTGGACGGGGTCGCGCACGGCGTCAATCACCCAGTGGCGGCGACCGCCCTGCCAAGCAGTGATAGCCGCCAGCGTGAAAGCTTCGTAGCAAATCAAATGCGCCAGCAAGTCTTTGAAGGAGCAGCGCTGGTCGGCGTACAACCCATGTTTAATGGTGTCGCCGCGAGTCATCTCTTCGTCCGTCAACGCCGCGATCAATGCCGCGACCGCCTGATGCTCGACTCTCAGCAGGCGCAGCGCCTCACTTACTGTGACCGTGGCTCGCATCTCTGCATCCTCCCTCGCCAGTTCGCGCGCCATTGTAGCACAGCCGTCATGCCTTGTATGTATTTTGAAAAGCTTACCACCGAGGACACCGAGTTAAACGAGGGCACAGAGAAAAGGATTTCGTAGGGGCGAAAAGCGCACATCGTCTCCGATTAAGCGGGCGACCCATTGGGTCGCCCCTACAATTCCTTTGTGCCCTCTGTGTCTCTGTGCTGAAACCCTTCTATTGCGAAGATTCCAGTGGTCTAATTGCACATACTCATGATTCCCGGCAAAGGATTCACCCATGACGCAAGCCCAGTTGTCCAAAGACGAAGTCCGCGCCATTGCCGAACTGGCGCGTCTGGAACTCGACGAAGCCGATGTCGCGCGCTATCAGCAGCAGCTATCCGCGGTACTGGCTTACTTCCAAAAGCTGGAAGAATTGGACACTTCTCACATCGACCCGACCTCTTCGGTCTTGCCCTTGACTAGCGTCATGCGCGTGGATGAAGCTGGCGAAGCGCTGTCGGTTGACGAAGTCGTCGCCAACGCCCCCGCGAGCGATGGCGAGCAATTCCGCGTGCGCAGCGTCTTGCCAGGCGTCGGCTGATGAGCGAGTGCATCCGCGTCGCCTTGGTCCAGGCGCGTCCCGTCTATTACGACCTGGCGGGCTGCCTCGCCAAAGCCGAATCGCTAATTGCCGAAGCAGCCGCCACTGGCGCCAAGCTGGCCGTCTTTGGCGAGACTTTCTTCCCCGGTTACCCCGCCTGGCTGGATGTCGCTATGGATTACGCCCGCTGGGATCATGCGCCCACCAAGCGGCTCTACGCCCGCCTGGTCGAAAACAGCCTGGGCATCCACAGCCCGGCTATGCGACAACTGCAAGCCTGCGCCAAAGCGCATGACATTGTGCTGGTCATCGGACTGAACGAACGAGTCGCCAGCGGTCGCGGCAGCCGCAGCCTCTACAACAGCATCGTCACAATTGACGCCGATGGCGCGATCCTCAATCACCATCGCAAATTGCGCCCCACTTACACCGAGCAGCTGCTTTGGGCGCAGGGCGATGGCGCTGGTTTAGGGGCGGTCGACACGGCGGCGGGACGCATCGGCAGTTTGGTCTGCTGGGAACACTGGATGCCGCAGGCTCGACAAGCGCTGCATCTCAGCGGTGAAGACATCCACATCGCCCTCTGGCCCCAGGTCAAGCCCCTGCATCAGATCGCCAGCCGCCACTATGCCTTCGAGGGACGCTGCTTCGTGCTGGCGGTCGGCAGCATCATGCCCGCCGCCGATTTCCCCACCGAGCTGGACCTGGCGCCGGAACTGCGCGACCAGCAAAATGCCCTGCTGTTGAATGGCGGCAGCGCCATCATCGCCCCGGACGGCGAATATGTCGTCGAGCCCGCACATGGCGAAGAAACAATCATCACCGCCGACTTGAATCTGGCGCGCATCCGCGAAGAGCAGATGGCCCTGGATGTGACCGGGCATTACGCTCGCGACGACGTCTTTGACTTCGCCGTCAACCGCCGCCGGCTTGACTAACCGCAACCGCTGCCCTCTTGCTTGCGTAAAGAGAAACATAAGCGCTACAATGCGCTTATCGTTCCCATTCGCTACAGAAGGGACTCCCCATGCTTACCATCCGACGCCTCGTACCGCTCCTGATGATGATTACGCTGCTGTGCATTCCAGTTGGCGCCAGCGAGTTCCCGCCGGGCATGCAGCCGACCAGCCAGCAACCGGACAGCACGCGCATCGATCTCGTTGAAGGCGCGCTCCCTACCGGCAACTGGGTCATCCACTTTGACCCCGACACGCCCTTGAGCGAAAAGAAGGAATACCTCCAGCGCATCGGCGCGGACCTCGACCGGGATATTGCCGAGCGCATCGCCCAACTGGAAATATGGGTGGTGGACGCGGCGGAGCGCTTCGACACGAACTTCAGCAGTGATATGGAACTGGTGGAGGGCGATTTCTATTTCGACAGCGATGTCGAGTTGGTCGAGCAAGATTTCTTCGTCAGGGTTGACCCTACACCAGGCAATCCTGATATAAGCACCACCAGTGTGCACTTCGGCATCCCGCCCAACGACCCCGATTACGACCGGCAATGGGCACTGCCGCATATCCAGGCTGAAACCGCCTGGAGCGAAATGGGCGAGCTTGAACCGATCACCGTCGCCGTCATCGATACGGGCGTCTGCATGAGCCACGAAGATTTGGTCGGGCGCGTGCTGCCGGGCGGATACGACTTCGTGGACAATGACGATGACCCGGAGGATGTCTTCGGGCATGGCTGTTCGGTGGCGGGCATCATCGCCGCCAATACGGATAACGCTATTGGCATTGCGGGCTTCGCGCCCAACAGTTCGATTTTGCCGGTGCGCGTGCTGGGACCCAGCGGTAGCGGCTCGATGGCGGATGTGGCGGCTGGCATCGTTTATGCGGCCGACAATGGCGCGGACATCATCAATCTGTCACTGGGCAGCATGGTTGGCTCGCAAGTGACCAAGGACGCCGTAGACTACGCCATGGACAAGGGTGTGACCGTCATCGCCTCGGCCGGCAACAGTGGCGGCAGCTTGCCTGGTTATCCAGCGCGTTATGAAGGCGTGGTGGCTGTAGGCGCGATCGACGCCAATGGCTCGCGCAGCAGCTTCAGCAACAAGGGCGGCGATATTTGGGCGCCCGGGCGCGATGTGCACACCATCTACCTCGACGACGGCTACAAGGCGCTGAACGGCACAAGCTTCTCCGCGCCGTATGTGGCGGCGATGGCGGCTGTTTTGCAGGGCATGGACGGACAGTTGCACCTGGATGGCGGTGATATGACCTGGACTTGCATGCGCAATGGCGCTTGTGAACTCGTTCCCGGCAGCTAGCGGAGAGTTTCGTCTTTCGGGAAAGCCTCGCTGGCTGAGCGATTGCGCCGCCGGCGACGCGCATAGACGGGCTGGAGTTCCTGCGGCGCATCGGATGCGAAGGCGCGGTCCAGCCCCTCATTGAAGCCCGCCAGCAATCCACGCAGATGCGCCCGCGCATATTGCAGGCGCTTCTTGACCGTCGCTAACGGCAAGCCTTGTCGCTCCGAAATCTCTCGCTGCGATTGTCCTTCGAGGTAAAACTCGCGTGTCACCGCGCGCTGTGTATCCGGCAGCGCCGCTACCGCCGCCCGTACCTTCGCCCGCACCTCTTGCGCTTCCAACTGCGCCTCGGGTCCGGCCTTGGGATCGACTAGTTCGCGCTCGTCAAGTGAGTCCATAGGCGGGACGCGGCTGATGCGGTCGACTTGCGTCAGGACGATGCGCCGCAGCCAGGCGGGAAACGCGCCGGCGTCTTTCAACTGTGCGATGCGCATGTAGGCGGTCATAAAGGCTTCCTGTGCGACATCTTCCGCCAGTTGCGCGTCGCTGACCCGCTGGTAGGCGATTCCGTAAACCATGCCGCGATAATCCCGCACCAATAGCTCAAAGGCACGGTTCTTGTCGCCCCCATTGCCTATTTGCGCTTCTCGCACCCAATCCGCGTATCGGCTCATTTTTACTGTCTGCGCTGCGATTTCGTTCTGACTTCAGTATCGCCCAGCTTGCGAAGTCTGTCAATTCGCCCCCCAGTCTAAACCTCCGCAATCGTGAACCGTGTAGGGGCGACCCATTGGGTCGCCTGCTTTCTGCCTCCACATGTATGCCGAGTTTTGACAAACTTACAGGCGCCGCCAGAGCGCCAATCCAGCGCCGCCGATGACCAGCACTTGCGTCCCGATGGCCAGCGCCAGCAAACCTAACTCCAGCAGTGCAGCCGAGTCGTCAGGGCTTATGATGGGCGCTACCGGCGTGGCGACGGGCGTGGGCAGGCTGCCGATGCGGATGACGCCCGCGCTGTAAATAGTCGGGCGGGGCGGGGCGGTGGCGCGGGGAAAGGGCCTGCTATCTAGAGTGGGACTTGGCGCAAGGGTCGTTGCGGTGGCTGGTTGGGTCGCGTCGGCGCTGGGGCTTGGCTGGGCTTCGGTCGTGCTGGGCGCGGGCGTGTAGGTGCCGGCTTTGGGCGGGATGAGTAGGATTTCCCCCGGCGCCAGCAAGCCATCTTCAGCCTGCGTGCGGTTGTTCAAAGCGCGGATGGTAGGGATGACATCCCAGTTGTAGCCGTAGTAGCGCCAGGCGATCGTGCCCAGGTCGTCACCCGGCTGCACTTCATGCTTGATATTGCCATATTCGTCCAAACCCAGGACATAGGCAGGCTGCTGCGCGGGAGAATTGTTGCCGCCAGCGGAGGATGTTGCACCGCTGTTCCAGCCGAAGACGATGACCCAGGCAATGCGGTTGCGGTTGCTGCTGGCGCTGGCGATGCCGACTTGTCCGCTGCTGGGGCGTGTCAGCTCGCGCAAGTGAATGGGCGAAGTCTGCCACCAGGCTATGGCATCTGCTGCCGAGCCACCCAGGTAGATGATCTCGGTGACCAGCGAAGCGCTGTAGCCCTGGGCATTGGCTCGCCCTCTGGCGCTGCTGGTCCCGCCCTGTGAATGATCGCAGCAGCTGTTGTTGGCGGCCATCCAGTTGGCTTGATTCTGGGCCGCGGCCGCCAAGCGTGCGTCCCTTGTCAGCGTTGGCAGCCCCCGCGCCGCGCGAAAATTGTTCAGCATTGCCTGTAGGGTCTGCGCTGCAACGGGACGAGTCACCAGCAACAGGCAGGCAATTAGCAAAGCAGTCAGACGCCACATACGCTCATTGTATCAGCGTGAATGGGGCATGGCATAGCGGGGCTAGCACTGCGCCTGTATACTTCCCGCATGGCCATCAGCTACATTGACGGGCAATTTGTCGAGGCAAGCCAGGCGCGCATCCCCGCGACTGACCTGGCTGTCCTGCGCGGCTACGGAGTCTTCGACTTCCTGCGTACTTATCGGGGCGAACCCTTCCGCTTAGTGGAGCATTTGCGGCGCCTGCAACGCTCGGCACAACTCATAGAACTGGCCTGCCCCTGGGATCTCGAAGAACTGGCGGAAATCGTAAGCGGGACCTTGCGCCGCAATGACTTCGCTGAAGCCGGCATCCGCATCGTCATCACTGGCGGCGACAGCCCCAACAGCTTCCTGCCCGCGGGCGAATCGCGATTGCTGGTCATCGTTGCGCCCTTGCAGTCTCTGCCCGCGGAGACCTATCGGCGCGGCGCCGCTGTCGTCACCACTGAATTGACGCGTCACCTGCCGGAAGCCAAAACCATCAACTACATCCCCGGCATCACTTCCCAACTCAAAGCGCGCCGAGCCAATCCCCAAGCCATTGAAGCGGTCTACTGCGAGGACGGCAAGATCACCGAAGGCACGCGTAGCAACATCTTCATCTGCCAGGCCGGGCGCTGGAGTACGCCGGCCACTGGCATTCTGCTGGGCATCACCCGCAGCGAGGTCATCAAGCTGCTGGGCGACAATTTGCAACTGCGCGATATCACGCTGGATGAGTTTCGCTCCGCCGACGAAATCATCATTACATCAACCACCAAAGAAGTCCTGCCCATCGCACAAGTGGATGACTGCCAAATCGGCGATGGCGCGCCGGGGGTACATACGCTGGAACTGATGCGGATGTGGCGGGAATTGGTGGGTAGTTGAGCCCCCTTCCCGCGCATTCGCGTATTGGGGAAGGGGACTTTGTACTGCGTAGTTCAGCCTAGATGCTGAAGTAGAGCTCGAATTCGTAGGGATGCGGGCGCATGGCAACGGCGTCCTGATCCTCGACCTGCTTGTATTCGATGTAGTTGTCGATGAAGGCGTCGGTGAATACACCGCCCTCCAGCAAGAAACCGCGGTTGGCGTCCAGCTCGCGCAGCGCCTCGCCCAAGGTGCCGGGCATGACGGGCGTTTCGTGCTCGCCTTCGTAGAGGTCAGCTTCGGAAGACGCGCCGGGATCAATCTGGTTCTTGATGCCGTCAATGCCAGCCATCAGCAGCGCCGGCATGCACAGGTAGGGGTTGGCGGCGGGGTCGGGCCAACGAGCCTCGACGCGCTTGGCTTTGGGGTTGTTGCTGTACATGGGGATGCGGATGCCAGCCGAGCGGTTGCGCGCTGAATAGATCAAGTTGACGGGCGCTTCGTAACCCGGCACCAGACGCCGATAGCTGTTGGTGATGGGGTTGGTGAAAGCGGCGATGGCCCGCGCATGCTTCAACAGACCGCCGATGTACCACAATGCCATCTGGCTCAGACCGGCGTACATGTCACCACCGAAGAGCGGCTGCCCGTCTTTCCACAGCGACTGGTGCACATGCATGCCGCTACCGTTCTCTTCAAAGAGCGGCTTGGGCATGAAAGTGGCGTGCAAGCCATTCGCCATAGCCACATTCTTGACCACATACTTATAGGTCACCATCATGTCTGCCATTTCCAGCAGCGGCGCGTACTTCAGGTCGATCTCGGCTTGCCCGGCGCCGCCCACCTCGTGGTGATGCACCTCGACTTCCATGCCGACATCCTGCAGGGTCTGTACCATCTCGGCGCGGACATCGTGCGTCTTGTCCAACGGCGGCAGCGGGAAGTAACCCATCTTTATGCGGTTCATATGCCCCTGCGCTGGATCTTCGTTGCCGCTGTTCCAGTCGCCCTCAAAGGAATCGACGCGGTAGAAGCTGCTGTTTTCCGATGTGCTGTACTGCACATTGTCGAACATGAAGAATTCGGCTTCGGGACCGAAGTAAGCGACATCCGCCAGGTCGTGATCGGCCAGGTAGGCTTCGGCGCGTTTGGAGACGCCGCGCGAATCCAGCACATAGGGCTCGCGGCTGATTGGATCGTGCGCGTCGCAATACATCGCCAGGGTCTTGTAGCTGAAGAAGGGATCGATCAACGCTGTGTCGAGGTCTGCCAGCAGAATCATGTCCGATTCGTTGATAGCCTGGAAGCCCTGAATGCTGGAACCATCGAAGCCGAAGCCGTCTTCAAACGAGCCTTCATCAACCGATTGCAGCGGCATGCTGAAGTGCTGCGGCACGCCGCGAATGTCGACGAACCGCAAGTCAATTTCTACAATGTCGTTCTCTTTTGCCCATGCCAATAGCGCGGCGGGCGATTCCTTGGCGGAATCGGGGGGGACAAAGCTAGCCATTTCTTACCATCCTTCTGCTAGAACCGTGCCAAGTGTTCAGATGCGGGCATTGTATTGGATAGTTTCACCAACGGCGATAGCGAATTGTTTGCAAATCCTCGCCGTTTTTCTGTCAGATTTCGCCAATGGCGCGGGGGTTGCCGCCGCTCGCATCTATACTTGGCTTGTGGCGCGCTGCAGGTATCATTGGCGTCTGTCGGAGCCATCGGGAGCGCCCCATGATTCAGCGGATTTACATCATTTTTCTGCTTGCGCTTTGCTGCCTGCCTGCTTATGCGCAGACGCCCGTGCTGGTACCGCATGTGCTACACACCTACCCGCACGACTCCGACGCCTTCACGCAGGGGCTGCTATGGCATGACGGCCTCCTCTACGAATCCACCGGTCTCTGGGGACAATCCAGTTTGCGCCGCGTCGCTATTGAAACGGGCGCTCCCGAATTCATCGTGCCTATAGATGACGACTATTTCGCTGAGGGACTGGAGCGCGTCGGCGACCGCCTTATCCAGTTGACCTGGAAAGCAGGCTTGGCTTTCGTTTACGACATCGCCAGTTTTGAGCCCTTGCAGGCTATCGAATATGAAGGCGAAGGCTGGGGACTCTGCTACGACGGCCGCTACCTCTTCATGAGCGACAGCAGTTCGCATCTGTCCATCCGCGATCCGCAGGATTTCTCGCTGATCTTCCGTGGCGCGGTCATCCTGGATGGGCGCATTGTCCCGCCGCAGCTGCTGAACGAGCTGGAATGCGTCGGCGAGCACATCTACGCCAACGCCTGGAACACGGATTACATCTTTCAAATCGACAAATACACGGGCGTCATTTCCGCACTGATTGATGCCTCGGGTCTTTTGTCGGAGGCGGAACGAGCGGCGCTGGCGGGCGGCAGCGTGCTGAACGGCATAGCCTACAATCCAGAATCCGATACCTTTTTTATCACCGGCAAGCGGTGGCCCCAGATATTTGAAGTGGTCTTCAGAGAAGCCTAAACCCTGTGCGCGTCTTTCCTGACGAATAATCTAAGAAACTTCTAATAGAAAATTGCCGGATTATTTGTATAGTTCATATATGGATAATTCAGCTATAAACCAAAACGGCGCGGCAGCGAACTGGATTGACGACACCTTCGAGAATCGCTTCTTCACGCTCTTGACGCGGATTTGCCGTCAGTTGATGCAGCATTCCGAGCAAATCAAAGCGGCTGGCACGTTATCGCCGCCGCAATTGTGGTTCCTCAAGCGGCTCTTCGACGCGGGCGCGCCACAGCCCATTAGCTATTTTGCCGACGGCTTCTTCTCGAACCTTTCCAATGCGTCGCAGATGATCGATAGGCTGGAAGCCGAAGGTTTGGTCTATCGCATCAATAACCCGCGCGACCGCCGCAGCAAACTGGTTGAACTAACGGATTTAGGCGTAGAGCGCATGCACCAAGCCTACGAGCGTCATTTTAAGCTGGCGCAAGAAGTGCTAGCGCCTTTATCCGACCAAGAGCGCGCCGCCGCCCTCGCCACTTTTGAGCGCATTCTGGCGCTTTTTAATGACCAAAACGCGCCAGACGAAGCCTGCTGCTAGATTTGCTCGCTATGAATGCAATGCAATTGCCAATTGGATGAATGGAGTCCCTACAAATGCCCGCTAACCACGCAATCATTGCAGAAGACGTCTACAAACACTTCGGAGAAATCAAAGCGCTGGATGGCGTGTCGCTCCACGGAGAGACGGGCAAGGTGCTGGGGCTGCTGGGTCCCAACGGCGCTGGCAAGACGACCCTAGTGCGTATTCTGGCCACCCTGCTGCGGCCCGACAGCGGCAATGTCCACGTCGGCGGCTACGATGTCCTGCGGCAGAAACAGCAAGTGCGCAGCATCATCGGCTTGGCGGGGCAATACGCAGCCGTCGACGAAATCCTCACGGGTCGCGAAAATCTCGTCATGGTCGGCAAGCTCTATCACCTGTCGAGCCACGATGCCAAAGCCCGCGCCGACCGGCTGCTCAAGCAATTCGCGCTGACCGACGCCGGCGATCGCCTGGTGAAGACCTATTCCGGCGGCATGCGCCGCCGCCTGGACCTGGCAGCCAGTATGGTCGCGCGCCCAAGCATCCTCTACCTCGATGAGCCAACCACCGGCCTGGACGCCCGCTCCCGCATTGCTATGTGGGATACCATCCGCGAGCTGGTCTCCGATGGCACGACCCTGCTGCTCACCACGCAGTACCTGGAAGAAGCGGACGAGCTGGCGGACAAAATCGTCGTCATCGATCACGGCCATGTCATCGCCGAGGGCACTGCCGATGAGCTCAAAGCCAACATGGCGGCTGACTTCATCGACATCACCATCGCCAACCCGCAGGACACCGTCAAGGCGGCGCAGCTGCTGAGATCTCTCAGCGGCGAGAACCCGCAAACGGACGAACAGCGTGGGCATGTCATCCTCGCGGTGGAGAGCGGCGCGCAAAGCATCGCCGAAGTCGTTCGCCTGCTGGACGGTGAATCAATCCATATTACCGAACTCAACCTGCGCCGTCCCTCGCTCAACGATGTCTTCCTGAGCATCACAGGCGAGGAGATCGTCGAAGAAGAAGTCAAACCCAAGCGCCGTTTCGGCCGCCGCCGCAGCGCCTGACCGCGCCATCGTTCACATCAACTTGCGAGGACAAATCACATGACCCAAGTTTCCGCCGCCGCATTCGTCCCTGGCGCCAGCGAAGCCAGCGCGCTAAAGCGTTTCGTCTGGAACTTCACCGACACTTTCGTCGTAATGCGCCGCAATCTCTATGCCTACCAGCGGCAGCCGGAGTTGCTGGTCTTCGCCACCATCCAGCCGGTCATCTTTCTGCTGCTCTTCACCTATGTGTTCGGCGGCGCTATTCGCTTTGCCACCGGCGGCGATTACATCAGTTTCTTGCTGCCGGGCATCATCATCCAGACGATCCTTTTCGCCTCGGCGAATACGACGGTCGGGCTGTCGGTGGATTTGTCGAAAGGCATCATCGATCGCTTTCGTTCGCTGCCGATGTCGCGGGCGGCTGTGCTGGCGGGCCGCACCAGCGCGGACACCTTGCGCGGCGCTTTCACCGTGCTGATCATGGTCGTCGCCGGCATGGTCATCGGCTTCCGCTTTGAAGATATCGGCAGCGGCATTCTGGGTCTGCTGTTGGCGGTGGCTTTTGGTTACGCCGTAACCTGGATCTCCGCCACGATAGGCCTCTTCGTGAAAGATCCAGAGGCGGCGCAGGTGGCCGGATTCATCTGGCTCTTCCCGCTGACCTTCGCCAGCTCCATCTTCGTGCCCACGCAGACCATGACCGCCGATTGGCTGCGCGTTTTCGCTGAAAATCAGCCAGTGAGCGTCGTCGCCAACACAGTGCGCGACCTGATGACAGGCACGGTCAATCCGGACGAGGTCCTCATCTCGCTGCTGTGGATCGCTGGCATTGTGGCGGTCTTCTTGCCTATGGCGGTTTGGCGTTATGCCCGGGTGGCGTCTCGCTAACTTGTTGACTGCGGGTGCTGTCTATGTTAGTTTGGCGTTGCGTCAGTGGATGCAGTTGAGAAATCCAAATGGCTACGCAATCAAACACGGGCGATATCGCCTTGAGTACTCGCGTTAGAGATAACGAGAGGCAAATTGCCCGGCTGCAAGGCGGTCACGAACATGTTGCCACAAAGGCGGATATTGCGATGCTGAACGCCAAGATCGAAAAACTGCTCGCCGATTTGACTTGGTGGATTCTGCTGGCAATGGGAGTATTGATGGGGCTCGTGATTGCATTCATTGAATGGCGCGTGGTCGGCGGCTGAGTATGCCAGAATCTTGCTAATTCGGTTCGCCTGCGCGTGTGTTTCGCCGGTGCAATCGAGCGTTGCCAACATGAAAAGCCCCGCATATCCCAAGCGGGGCTTTGTTAATTCTGCGACTCACAGATTGCTTGTATTTTAACGTATACCCTTCCCAAATCGCTAGCCTCCGCAACATCCTTGCGCTACACTGCGCGGCAGCATCCGTCCGCAGCCAGGGGAGACAGCATAATGCGCGAAAACCTTGTCTATATCGCCAATTCCGGCGCTGAGCCCATCGGCATCACCGTCGCCGCGCTGGATCGCGAAACCGGCAGTTTGTCCATCGTCCAGCAAGTCAGCGAAATAAGCGAATGTCATTATCTCAACCCGCATCCCAACGGGCGCTGCCTCTACGCCACCACCATGGACGGCGAGATCGAGGCGGTCGCCTTTTCCATAGACGACGATGGCATGCTGAGCAAGCTCAACAGTCAGCCCGCCGCCGGCACTTCCCCCTGCTATATCTGCGCGGACGCCAGCCAGCGCAATGTGCTGATGGTCAATTATGTCAATGCTGGCGCCCGCGGCAATATCCGCGTCTATCCTATCGGTGAAGACGGCTTGCTGCGCGCCCACAGCGAAATGATCGAACACGACGATAGCTGCGGTCCCAACGCCGAGCGCCAGGATGTCTCGCACCCGCACATGATCGTGACCACGCCCGACAATCGCCATGCCGTCGTGCCAGATCTAGGCACGGACAAAGTTTATCTCTACGCCTTGGATACCGCTGCGGGTCGCTTGAGCTTGTCACAGACCCTGGACTTGCCGCCCGGCGCCGGTCCTCGCCATGTCGCCTTCCATCCCCAGTTGTCGCGCATGTATGTCATCAACGAGCTCGACTCGACCATGGCGACCTTCGCCTACGACGACTCGGACAATTGGACGCGGCTGTCCATAGAGTCGACGCTGCCGCCAGGGCATGTCCAGCCAGCCGAGCGCCCCAATACTTGCGCCGATGTGCATGTGCATCCCAGCGGCAAATTCCTGTATGGCTCGAACCGCGGGCACGACTCCATCGTCATCTACAATCTGGACGCGCAGGGACTGCCGAGCCTGGCCGGGCATCAATCGACCCTGGGGCAATGGCCCCGCGCCTTCATGATCGACAGTCGTGGCGAGTTTCTCATCGTCGGCAACCGGCACACTGATGATGCCGTGGTCTTCGCCATCGACAGCGCGGACGGGGGGCTGACTAAGCGCTCGCAGCTGTCCATCTGCGCGCCGATCGCTTTCAAGATGCTCAGCTAGCCCATGCGCGTTTTGATCACGGGCGGGGCGGGGCTGGTCGGCGCGCCCATTAGCAGGCGCTTTGTCGAATTAGGCTGGGATGTGCGCGTCATCGGCGTCGATGCCGATTGCGACCTGCCGGGCCTGTCTTACGCGCAATGCGATATCCGCGATGTTGACTCGCTGGCGCCGCATGTCGCCGGCTGCGATGCCATCGTGCATCTGGCCGCCATCCCCTCCACGCGCACGCACAGCAATGCCGAGCTCTACGCGATCAATGTGGCAGGCACATTCAATGTCTTCGATGCCGCTGCCCATGCCGGTGTCAAACGCATCGCCCAAGCCAGTTCCATCAATGCCATCGGCGGCTTTTGGGGCTGCGACGACAGGCGCTATGAGTACTTCCCCCTGGACGAGGCGCATCCGCTGCATACCACTGACGCCTATTCCTTTTCCAAGCAGCAGGTCGAAGATATCGCCGCCTATTTTTACCGTCGCGACGGCATCAGCAGCGTGTCATTCCGCCTGCCGGCCGTGCTCAATGACGAGGCCATCGCTCGCCGCAAACTTCCCGAAAATGCCGTCAGACAGCGTCAGCAGTTGGAAGACTTCCTGCAGTGTCCGACCAGCCAACAGCAGGCCAGCCTGCAGGGCGCGCGCGAACGAGCGAATGCGCTGCGGGCAAAGCGACCCATGGAATTGGCGAGCTTGCAGGCGGGTATCTACGATCGCGAGGCGCCGCAAGACGACTGGCTCTTTGACGCCATGTTCTACTGGCGTTTCAACTTCTGGACCTTCATCCACACTGACGACTCGACTGCCGCCTTTGAACTGGCCCTGACATCCGACCTTGCGGGCGCGCATCCCCTCTTCGTCAACAGCGATCGCAACAGCCTCGGCGTCGAGACCGAGACCTTGCTGCGCTTGTTTTATCCCGAAGTCACGGAACGGGCGCGACTCATCGGTGGGACGGAAAGCCCGGTCAGCATCGAGATGGCGCAAGCGTTGCTGGGCTTCTCGCCGACGGTGCGCGAACTGGGCTGAGCGGCTGCCTAGCCAACGACGTATCTACCGGTGCTGTAAACCACGACGGTATTTTCCGCTTTTTGCCCCGCCGGGGCTGAGCTGTCCGCTGTCCATTCGTAGAGCCAGCGCGCATCGCTGATGCTCAGATTGACGCAGCCGTGACTGCGCCGATAGCCGAAGTCATCATGCCAGTAAGTGCCGTGCAGGCTGATGTCGCCGTCAAAATACATCACCCAGGGCACATGCTGCAGCGCGTAGGCCTCTGGTGCGCCGGTTGCGCCACTCATGGAATCCCGCTGCAGCCGCGCCCAAATCTTGTAGACGCCTTCTTCGGTCGACCAATCCGGCAAGCCGCTAGATACCACCGCGGCGAAGACGGGCTTATCGTCCTGATAAGCGATCAGCGTCTGTTCGAAGAGATCCACCGCCATCCAGCGTCCTGTCACGCCTTTGGGCTGGGCTATGAGCGCGAATTTGGCGACGAATCGCTGCCGCAGCCAGCGCCGCGGTCCGATTAAGTACCAGGTATCGCCTTCCGCGTCATTCGCCTGCGCGAAGATATTGACCAGCTGATAGCGCCGTGTTACATAGCTGCTCTGCGAGCTGCGCGCGCCGCCCGGCTCCAGCGAGGCGTAAATGCCCGACTTGTCCAGGATCATGGCGAAGGGATGCGCCCAGTCCGCCGGCAGCAGCATACCGTTCAGCCTCGACGGCTCGACAAGCTCCACATCCTCCCGCCGCAGCCACTCGCCGCCTGCACGCTGAATCCAGCCGGGGACGCTGGTATCAATGGCGCGCACAAAGTTGAAGCCTTCTGCCATCAGCCCGGCTATCGAGCCGCCCGGCGCGGTGTACAGATTTACCGCCGCAGGTCCCACGCGCCAAAAGCTGTAAGCGTTCAAGCTGTAGCTATCCAGCGGCGCCCGCTTGAATTCGGGGTAAGGAAACGCGGCCATCATGGCTTGGCACTCAGCGCTTTCCGCCGCTGCGATCGACTCCGCCAAACCACCATCCGTCGCACAAACGGCGGGGTCATAGACGAGCGAAACTGTCTGTTCTTGCGCCAATGCTGTCACAGCGGACACAAAACAAATTGCCAGCAGCCAAGTCAGCCTGCACATGAACGCCACTCCTGCATGATCTCAAGATTCAATCATAGCACGATCGGCGGTAGGGCTGGCTTGGCGCTGTGGCAGCATGAGGGTACTATCTGCGCTGTAGCGTTCCCGAAGGCAAACAGCACAATGTCCCGTCTGGTCCGCATTGGCTCACGCAGTTCGCAGCTTTCGCTCTGGCAGGCGCGTCATATCGCCGCCCTGATCATGCAACGATATCCCGACGCGCGCACCGAAATCCGCGAGTATCGCACTCGCGGCGACAAGCTATCTATGCAGCCACTGCCAAGCATCGGCGGCAAGGGCCTCTTCACACAGGCGCTGGAAACCGCCCTCTTGCAAGGCGAGATCGACTGCGCCGCCCACAGCCTGAAGGACCTGCCAGTTGCGGATTCGCCCGGGCTGGTGACGGCGGCGGTCCCGCAGCGTGGCGATCACCGCGATGCCCTGGTCAGTCGCCGCGGCGAGAGCCTGGCGCAGCTACCTGCTGGAGCGCGCATTGGCACGGGCAGCCCGCGGCGGCGCGCGCAACTCCTGGCGATGCGCCCGGGTCTGCAAGTCCTGGACATCCGCGGCAATGTGCCCACGCGCCTCGACAAGCTGATGAAGCACAATAGCGAGTTTGACGCCCTGACGCTGGCGACGGCGGGGTTACAGCGGCTGGATTTACAGGCGCATATCAGCGAAATCTTCAGCGATACGCAGATGCTTTGCGCGGCCGGCCAGGGCGCCTTGGCCATCCAGTGCCGCGCCGACGAGATTGACTTCTACGCTCCCTTGACTCACAAGCCCAGCGCTTTGGCGGTGACTGCCGAACGGGGATTCCTACGCGGATTGCAAGCTGGCTGCGCTTTGCCGGTCGGGGCACATGCTGCTGTCGGCGATGGTCTGATCGCCCTGCAAGGGCGCGTGATATCGCTGGATGGTCGCGCCAAACTGGATTTTCGCCGCGAAATCAGCATCAAGGATGACGACTCCCTGTCTGCGGCGCGTGAACTGGGCGAGCAACTGGCTTTGGACGCACTGCAGCATGGCGCTGGCGACTTGTTGGAGGGCGCGCAATGACCCCAAGCAACGCTTTGGCGGGTGAGCGAATCGTCGTCACCCGCGCGGCGGACCAGGCGGAACCCCTAGCTTGCCTTATTCGCCAGCGTGGCGGCATCCCGCTGCTCTATCCTTCCATCAGAATTGCGCCACCTGAGGATCCCACGCCGCTTGACGCCCATTTGCGCCGCTTGCGCGATTTCGACTGGCTGGCGCTCACGAGCAGCAATGCCGTCCGCGCTTTGCAGGAGCGTTGTTCCCTTCTGCAAGTCCAGCCGGCCTGGTCGCGCCCCTTCATCGCCGTCGTGGGCGCGCAGACAAATGCCGCCTTGCGAGCCTGGCTGGAGCGGGATGCCGATTTTGAGCCAGACCATGCCAGCGCAGGCGCCCTGGCGCAAACTTTACCTCTTTCGGCTGGGGCAAGTGTGCTGCTGCCGCAATCGGATCGGGCCAATCCATCCACCGCAGAGATTTTGCGCGCCCGCAGTGTCTTGACTTCAACTGTCGTCGCCTATCGGACGCTGGCGGGCAATGGCGGCGTCGATCTGGGGTCATTGATTTCACACGATGCGGTCGATGCTTTGACCTTCGCCAGTCCCTCGGCCATCACATTTTTCTTGCGCCGCTGTAGCCACCCTAAAGTTTTTGACCTGCCAGCAGCCTGCATCGGTCCTGCCACAGCTGCGGCTGCCCGAGAAGCTGGATTTGTCGCTGTGGTCGCGCCGCCGGTGGCGAGCCTCGCGCAAATGCTGGATGCCCTGGCTGAAAAACTTGCCGAACGGTAACTTGAATTGTGATGGCTACAGATTCATAATGATGATTTAACGAGATTTTTGTCGCTCCCGCGCAAAAACCTGCTTACAATGAAAGCAGGGCAGGCAACATCAGGGCTTGCGGAGTGGCGGGAGCACCCATAATGGAACTCGCACAGACTATTTACACTCATGACAAATTCACAGAAAGTATTCAATACTGGTGCCCGGACTCGGAAACTTACGCTGCTGCCAGCCAGCTCCTTAGCGCCCTTCGCGACGACTGGCTGCTGGCGCTGCCACGCGTGCGCGCTCGCCAGGTTTGGAATAGCGGCAGCCGCGCCCGCACACTCTACGAATTCACCCTCGTCCGCGGCAGCCAGTTAATGATCATGCCGGTGCTCAGCAATCCTTTCATCGAGCGCTACTTGATCCAAAACGATATCCGTGTCATTTCCGATGCGGTGACGACCAGCGTGCTGGCGCCCGGCTAGCATTGTTAATTTCGCGTTAAACTCTTGCTGCTGGCTTGCCCCTTGCGCGCGCCAAGTCTATACTCTTGCCTGCCTCGTGCTATGAGGAGCGCCACGCACAATGACCGATCTGCAGCAGGACAACCTGCGCACACAATATCAGGATATCACTTCGCAGCATTGGAGTTATTCATCCGAGCGTTATGCCGGCGGCGACAATCTGCTGACGGCGATCGCGCGTGGCTGGGATATTGATTCGCGCGTGGTACTGCGCCGGCACTGGTTCGCGGGTATGCGCTGCATTGAAATCTACCATTTCATCATTCGCCGCGAAGATGTCGTCGCTGATATGGCTGTGCTCGGCAACCCCTATGTGACGCGCTTTCTCGCAGCGCAGCCCTACGAACTGGTCGAAGCCGGAGATGCGGCGACTGTCTAGGCGCAGCGCGCAGGCGAGTCGACATCCAGCCCCCTGCGATTATCCCGATTTTCCGCAAGCCACTATAATCAAGGCGAAACGCAGCCCGCCAACACGGGAATTGACTCATGCCCGATGACCAAAAGCCCGATGAGGCAACTCCGCCATCCCCGGAAGAAATGATGGGGTCAATGCTCAAGTCCGGAGCACAGAACGATGAGTTGCCGCCGCCAGAAGATTTTGACGCCTCAAACGCTGGCGCCGCAAAACAGCAACTTGCCCGCCCAGAAGATCTTGCGCACAAATCCAGCGCCGAGCCAAGCCCGCCCCTGCCCGCAGAAGTCGCCCGTCTGTTGGCGATGCAAAATCAGGCGGCCACGCTCAGCGAATTGCTCGACAAAGAAGAGATCAGTTTCGAAGATTATCAGCGCCTGCTGCACGAAGCTATGGTGCAGGACGACGATGGCAACTGGTGGATGATCGATGCCGAAAATGATGACTGGTATCGGCACAATCCGCTCAGCAATCAATGGGAGATTGACTACCCCGTTGCGCTGCGAGAATATGAGCAGTCGCGGCAATCGCCCGAAGGCGATCAAAATATGCTGCAAAGTGAAGGCGCGCCCGCTGCCGGTGACGCCATCCTGGACGAGCGCGGCGTCCAAATTGGCACGATACCGCCCACCAAAGATGAAGCCTACACGCTGCCCGGCACAGCCGCCTTCGCCGATGAACTGAGCGGACATGAGCCTGAGCATGAAAACGTCCTGCCCTCGATTCCCGCTCCAGCCGCGCCCCGAGCCATCGACACGCAGTTCGACCTGCAGCCATCGCCGCTCGCGCAGGAAATCCGCCAGAGCCGTCAAAGCGTGCGAACCCGCTTTTGGCTGACCCTGTCCGCTGCGCTGCTCATCCTGGCGCTGGTGGCTGGCATCATCTTCGCCGGCGCCGCCATGCTCTGGTATCGAGACCGCGTCGAGCCCTTCGCCGAGAGGATTGCTGCGCTGGCAAATTATGCGCCCGAGCACCAAACCGCCCGCATATTTGACGCCGATGGTGGCTTAATCGCTGCGCTGAACAGCCCCGAAAGCGGCGCCCGCAGTCCCGTCCCGCTGGAGCGCGTCAGCCCTTATATGATTCACGCCATCATTTCGCAGGAAAATGAACGCTATTTTGATGACCCCGGCTTTGATCCCATCGCCATCGCCCGCGCCTTCTTGCAAAACCTGCGTGGCGGTGGCATCGAATCTGGCGCCAGCACCATCACGCAGCAGATCGCCCGCAACCTCGTGCTGCAAGACCGCGATGTCACCCTGGAGCGCAAACTCAATGAAATCCTGGTCGCGCTGGAAATCGCCAATCGCTACGACAAAAACTTCATCCTCGAACTTTACTTGAATGAGATTTTCTTCGCCAATCGTAGCTATGGTGTGGAGGCGGCTGCCAACACCTATTTCGGGCAGGGCGCGGACCAACTCAACTACGCGCAATCGGCCTTGTTGGCCAGCATTGTGCCGTCGCCGCTGCTGCATGACCCGGTCGCCAACCGTGAAACCGCCATCGCCAACATGCGCCTGACCATGGGCAAAATGCTGAATGTCGGCTGCCTGCAATTTCAGCACGGCGACTGGGGCGCCCGCGGACCCTTCTGCATCGTCAATGGCGCGGAAGTCGATTTGGGCGGCGCGAAAGGTGTGCTGGTGCGGCGCGATGACGAAGGCAAGATCATCGGCGGCGCTGCCATCCTGCAAATCGCCGAGATAGAGACTGCTGACTTCCTTGTGAACGAGGCGCAGTCGCGGCACCCGCATTTTGTCGAGTTTCTGCGCGCCCAGCTCATCGACGAGCTCGGCGAAGCTGCCCTCTTTGAGCGCGGCTTGAGCGTCTACACCACCCTGAATCCGCAGCTGCAAGCTAGGGCGCAAGCAGCGCTGAGCAGGCAGGTGAGCGAATTGCGCTCGGCGGCCACCGGCATCAACACCGGCGCCGTGATGATTACTGACCCCGTCAGCGGCGCTATCCGCGCAATGGTCGGCAGCCACGACTTTTATGATCCCGCAGCCGGTCAAGTCAACAATGCGCTTAGCTGGCAGCAGCCAGGCTCCGCCATCAAGCCCTTTGTCTATGCCGCGGCGCTGCAGAATGACGACGGCAGCTATCTCACGCCCGCCAGCATCATCTGGGATGTGCCCCTGGTGGCTGATCTGGGCGCGGGTGGCATCTACCAACCGCAGAATCTCGACCGCAAGTTCCATGGTCCTGTGTCGCTGCGGACGGCGCTGCAGAACAGCTACAATGTGCCGACTGTCAAGGTCTTCCGCGATCATGTCGGCATTGGGCGCTATGCCAACTTGGTAGAGTCCTTCGGTCTGCAATTTCCGCCGGAGACTATCATCACACTGGCCGGTTCGCTGGGCGCAAACGAAGTGCGGCTCTACGACATGATGGGCGCCTACAGCGTCTTCGCCAATGGCGGTCAACGCGCTCCCTTGTACGCGATCGAACGCATCACCGAGACGATCAATGGCGAAGCGGTGGAGATCCCGCGCGCGCGAGCGCTGCCGCAGCCCGTGATTTCCCCTGCCTTGGCTTACCTGATGCAGAATATTCTCAGCGATGATGCGGCGCGCCAGCCCAGCTTCCAGCCCAATTCGGCCATGACATTGGCGCAGTTGGGCATCCCGGCGCAAAACATCGTGGCCGCCAAGACCGGCACGACCAACGGCAATCGCGACCTGTGGACGCTGGGCTTCACTCGCGGTGCGGTAGTCGGCGTGTGGCTGGGCACGAGCGATAATTCGCCGACTTACAACACCAGCGGCATCCGTAGCGCAGCGCCACTCTGGAACACGCTCATGGCGGCCGCCAGTGAGCAGTATCCGCCAGCCCCCTTCGAAAATCCTGGCGGCGTGGTCGCGCGCGAAATCTGCCGCACGACCGGCACCTTGAGCTCGCCCGCCTGCCCCGATCCTGTCGCGGAACTCTTTTTGCATGAGCAGTATCCGCCGCCTCCGGAAACAGGCTTTCTGCAGCGTCACGCGGTGGATAGCTGGTCGCTGCAGCGCGCCAATGCCTTCTGCCCCAAACATGTGGTCGAGCTCAACTTCGCCGCCATCGACGAGCCAGAAGCGATTGACTGGTTGAACAATAGCGAGGAAGGCAGAGAATTCGCCGAGAGCCTGGACCTTGCGCTGCCGCTGCGACCGGCGCCGCGAGCCGAATGCGGGCAAGGCATGCAATTGCCGCAGATTTCGCTTAGCAGCCCTAATCCCGGCGCGGTGATTCGTGGTGCGGTGGAGATTCGTGGGCAGGTGCAAGCGCCCGATTTCGACAAATTCGAACTGCTCTATGCCACTGCCGCTGCGCCCGATACTTTCTATCCGATCATGGCTTCACTGGTGCTGATGCCGAATTATGGCAGTCCCCTGAGCAGCTGGGACACTGTTGCCGCGCAAGTCCCCGATGGTCCGGTGACCTTGCGGCTGGCGGCGGCTTCGCTCAGTGGCGGCTTCATCAATGTCGATCTGCCCCTGGTGGTGGACAATGCCAGCCGAGCGCCGGCCGCGGATGAACCGGTCTTTGGACCGACCGTCGAATCTATCTTGATCGCCACGCCCGGAAGCTAAGGCTTAACCACAGAAGAAACGAGGCAATACAGAGGGCATAGAGGTATGGAAAGTCGTAGGGGCGAGGCATTGCCTCGCCCGCCTGACCCGGTCTATATGGCGAATGTGAAGGATGTAGGACTTCGTAGAAGCGAACCGGTGGTTCGCCTTGGGAGTTTGGAAATTGCGCGGGGGCGGGCGACCCAGTGGGTCGCCCCTAGACGGTTCGACGGGGACGGGCTGCGCTCTCGGCGTTCTCTGTAGTTTATCTTGGGGCATAGTCTGCAATGGGCGCGCTTGAAAAGCGAAGCATGCGTCAGCATCCGCTGCTAGAAGACATGAACCCGCAGCAAATCGAGGCTATCACGGCGGGTTTGCAGCCGGTGCTGGTGCTGGCGGGACCGGGCAGCGGCAAGACCAGTGTGCTGACGCGGCGCATCGCCTGGCTAATCCAGGAACACCATGTGCCGCATCATCGCATCATGGCGGTGACCTTCACCAACAAGGCGGCTGGCGAAATGCGCGCGCGGGTGGAGGCGCTGCTGGACAGTCGCATGCGCGGGCTGCAAATCGGCACTTTCCATTCGATTTGCGCGCGTTTCTTGCGGCGGGACGCGCAGATCCTCGGCTATCGCGACAATTGGGTCATCTACGACCAGGACGATTCGCTGCGCGTTCTGAAGTCCATCGTGCAGGACTTGCGCCTCGACCCCAAAGAGACGCCACCACGCCAACTCTACAACAGAATCTCGGCAGCCAAAAATGAAATGATCCTGCCAGACACCTACAGTCCGCACAGCGCATTCGACAAACGAGCCGCGCGCGTCTACGGCATATACCAGCGCGAGCTCAAAACTGCCAACGCGATGGACTTCGGCGACTTGCTACTGAATATGGTGCTGGTGCTGCAGCGCAGTGAAGAGCGGCGCAAAGATTATCAGGATCGCTTTTTAGCGGTTCTGGTAGACGAATTTCAAGATACGAATACGGTGCAATACCATCTGGTGAAGCTGCTTTCTGCGCCACAGCGATTCGTCTTTGTCGTCGGCGATGAAGACCAAGCCATCTACCGTTTTCGCGGCGCAGACTATCGCAACCTGCTGCGTTTCCGCAAAGATTATCCCGAACCGCCGGTCATCTTGCTGGAACAGAATTACCGCAGCACACAGACCATCCTAGATGTGGCCGGCGCGGTCATCCAGCACAATCGCAATCGCACGCCCAAGAACTTGCGCGCCAGCCGCGGGACGGGCCAGCCAATCGCCGTGCATGAAGCCGAAGACGAAGAATTTGAAGCCGAATTCGCCCTGGAGCAGATTCGCAAGCTGCACGAGTCCGAAGACCTCAACTATAGCGATATCGCCGTGATCTACCGCACCAACGCCCAGTCGCGCGCCTTTGAAGAAGCCTTCATTCGCGCTCGTCTGCCCTATGTACTGTTGAGCGGCTTTGGATTTTATCAGCGCCGCGAGATCAAAGATCTGCTGGCTTACCTGCGACTAATTTATAATCCCGACGACCGAGTCAGCTTCGAGCGCGTCATCAATACGCCGACGCGCGGCATCGGCAAAAAGTCGCTGGGCACCTTCGCCGACTGGGTAACCACCGAGGAATTGGCGCTGAGCGACGCGCTCAACAATCTGTATTATGGCGATCCCAATCCATTGCCTAAAGCCATTAGAAGAAAGTTCGCGGATTTCGCCAATCTGCTCGCGGGCTGGACGGACATGGCGCAACCAGGCAGGCTGGGCGATATGTTCCAGCACATCGTCGGTCAGACGCGCTACGACTTGCATCTCAAGAAAATTAGCCAGGACGAAGACGAAGCGCTGGACCGCGCTCAGAACCTGGCTGAGTTCTACGGCATGCTCATGAACGCGGATGATGCCGGGCAATCGCTGGAAGACTTTCTGGACGAGCGCACGCTCTACACCACGGCTGACAGCCTGGAGGAGGATGACGACCGCGTCCGCCTGTCGACATTTCACAGCATTAAGGGGTTGGAGTTTCCCGCAGTATTCATCACCGGGCTGGAGCAGGGCAACTTGCCGCACCGGAATTCGATTTCGGAAGGGCGAGAGGGCTTGGAAGAAGAGTGCCGTTTGTTTTATGTAGGTATCACCCGCGCCGAAGACCATCTCTTCTTCAGCTATGCTCTGCAGCGCCGCCCCTTCGGCGGCAGCAGCATCAACGGCACATCACAGTTTCTCGCCGACCTGCCTTCGCGTCTGCTGGATGGCAGCCCCTTCACGCTAGCCTATCTGCGCCAGACCAAAGCCAGCTCGTCGCCTGTGCAGTGGCAGGGACGCCACAGCATCTTCCAGCGCAGCCCCAAGGCTATCGCGGGGGGCAACCCAGCCATCCGCTCGCAGTTCGCGCCCTTCACCGCGCCGGAAAAACCAAGTTTGCGGGTTGGCGCGCGGGCAAGGCACCGTGAGTTCGGCGAGGGTTGGGTCATCGGCATGGACCCTGGCGGCGACATCGTCAGCATGTCCTTTGACGAGCACAAGCTCAAAAAAGTCTTTGCCGAAGACCTCACTCCGCTAGAGGAATGACGTCCTCTTCCCGCAGCGCTTCAATCTCGCCAGCGGCATAACCCAGTTCTTTTTTCGGATTGCGGACCGATCGTTGTAGTAGCGCCCGTTTCTTGGCTTGTTTTACCAGCCTTCTTTCGAAAATGCGCTTTTGTGACGGCGGCATACTTATATGTTACCATCGCCTGATGTTCGCATTTTGTATAGTCTGCGCATGATTCGCTCATACGATCAGGGGGCTGTAAATGAAGGCAAGGGCATTCGCTTTCACGCTAACCGCGATTCTCCTCACAGTTGCGGCTTTGGCGGGGAGCGCGAGCGGAATCGACAATTGCTGTTTCGTCGACCGGCAATGCGCTACTGATCAGGACTGGACAGACGGCTATCACGCCTATCAAAACAATCAATGCGCCGCGCCATCGCAGACGGTAGCGGCATCCCAGCCCGTCAACGGAACGCCCGCTCAAATTGACAACTGCTGTTATGTCGACCGGCAGTGCAACACAGACCAGGAATGGACAGACGGCTATTGGGCATACCAGTGGCATCAATGCCCCTCCCCTGCGCAATCTCAGCCTGTGGCAAGCGCGCCGCTGGCCAGCAATGCCCCCGCTCAAATTGACAACTGCTGTTATGTCGACCGGCATTGCAGCACCGAACTGCAATGGATAGCCGGCTATCACGCCTACCAGAACAATCAATGCGCGGCGCCCGGGCAATCGCAGACGGTAGCGTCATCCCAGCCCGCCAGCGGGGGTGTTATCCTGCGGACCGCCAGCGGGATTGTCATCGGGTCCGCCAGCGGGCATTCCATCCTGCCTACCACTGCGCCTACCGCCTATCACTTTGAAGGGCAAAATATTATTTATGGGCCTTATTACAATTGCTGTCAACAAGGCTGGCAATGCAACAGCGACCAGGATTGGGCGGCGGGCTATCATGAATTTCAGACTAATCGTCTCTGTTCTCTTCCGGGGCTGATTAGCATCGTGGGCGATCCGGACTTCGTCGCATATTACGAACAACGGCTTGACCTGCTGAAGAACAGGCTGCCGCACCGCTATACCTATGTGCTTGACGGTCTCAACAAGATTGAACAGTCCAGGACTGGGCAGTACTCAAATCTACATTCCAGCCTGCGGACATATTTTGTTAATTGGGACGGAGTTCCTGTCGGCGGATGGAACGGGTGGGACACGCGCGAGTCCGCGGTGCTTGTTCACGAAGCCTGCCATATGCATCGAAGTGATGCTGGGTACGGCAGGGGAAGTACCGTATGTGATCATGAAGTCTTCGCCCAAGAGGAGGTCGTCTGCATGGGGGTAGAGTTGGAGGTTATGACCGAACTCGGCGCGCGCGCCCATATAAAAGAATGGTTGCGAGGCGTCATCGAACTCACCCGCGCTGGGAAAAATACATTTTATCAAACACCTGGATGCTAGGCTTGGCCGAGCGAAGTAAGGCGGCCGCGCCGACGCAAGGCCAGGCAGTATTCCCACAGGTCAAAAGGAGACTGTGAATGCAGGCACGGACATTCAAATTGATAGTGACCGCGATTCTCATCTTAGCTGCGGCTTTGGCGGGGAGCGCGAGCGGAATCGACAATTGCTGTTTCGTCGACCGCCAATGCCATAGCGACCAAGAATGGGTCGATGGCTATTGGGCTTTCCAGAACAATCAATGCCCAGCGCCGGCGTCATCCCAGCCGACCGGCGACGCTCCCGCGCAAGTTGACAATTGCTGTTTCGTCGACCGGCAGTGCAACACCGAACTGCAATGGATAGCCGGCTATCACGCTTATCAGAACAATCAATGCGCGGCGCCCGGACAAGCGCCGGCGGGTTCATCTTTCCAGCCTGCCGGCGGGGTTATCCTGCGGACCGCCACCGGGATTGTCTACGGGTCCGCCAGTGGGCGCGGCATCTTGCCTTCCACCGGTCCAAGTATCCTGCCCACCCGCCCCGGGCAGATCATTTCTAGGAGCAATTGTTGTGAAGAGAATTGGCAATGCAACAGCGATCAGGATTGGGCGGAGGGCTATCATGCATTCCAGAATTCATGTGCGCTGCCGGGGCTGATTAGCATCGTGGGCGACCCGGACTTTGTCACATATTACGAGCAAAGGCTTGACCTGCTGAAGAACAGGCTGCCGCACCGTTACAACTACGTGCTCAGCGGCCTGGACAAGATTGAACAGCAAAGGAACAACCCCTGGTCTAGCGTAGACGTCGGTCGTCGGACATTTTTTGTACATTGGAACGGACCTTCGGTTGACGGTTGGGATACGCGCGCGTCCGCGGTCCTTGTTCACGAAGCCTGCCACGTCCATCGATTTGACGCCGGATACGGTCGCTATCAAATTTGTGATCATGAAGCCTTCACCAGAGAGGAAGTCATCTGCCGGGAGAAGGAGTTGGAAGTCGTGATAGAACTCGGCGCTGAGCCCCATATTATTGAATGGGCGCATGAAATGGTCGCTCGCACCCGCCGGGGGTTAAAGGCTCCGATTCCAGAAGGCGGATGCTAGGCTTGGCCGAGCGAAGTAAGGCGGCCGCGCCGACGCCATTGGCCGCGCCGGCGGCTCGGGTCATCATGATGCAGACTGCGGCCCGACAGACGCAAGCCTATACAAGGCGAGCCGCGCTGCATAACCTCGCCTGCCGATGACAGCCTGCTAGCTCGCTTGTCGAATGAGCCCCGCATCCAGCAGCGACTCAATCTCGCCAGTTGTTCGCGCGTGAGCTGGGCAGGAGTGGTGTGGCAAGAGGGCTTATGAAATGATATTGTACACTTAACAGGCTCGTTTTGGGGCGACAGGAGTCTCTCTCATTATGGTAATGTTGCCATCAAGCGAAGATCCGAGGCGGCCCGTTTACGCACGTTCCGGCGCGGAGCTGCCACAGCCACATGCAGTTGAACTGGAGATGCACAAACAATCTGAGAAGCTGATAAGGAATAGAACAGTCACCCTTGTAGATAATATGCTGGACAAGGGGAAACGAGACTTGGTTATCCGTTCTGTGTCTTCACACATGTACAATTGTGTCGGCATGGTCTTCGCAAATCGTCGAACTTGGCTGAATGTAGAGAGATTGACCTGGATACTTCAGCAAGATGGATATCGGCGTACGACTGTAGGAGAGTTGCATGCGGGAGACATCGTGGTCTATACTGATGACGAGACACCCGTACATGTCGGGTTGATCATATGTGTGCATCCACCACTGGGAAACATTTTGAATATTCGTGTATTGAGCAAGTGGGGCAAAGACGGAGAAGTCGAACACAGGATGCAAGATGTTCCAAGTCCGTTGGGCAAGCCAAGTCAGTTTTGGACGGAGAGGTCGCCGCATGACATTAAACAGCTATTTCGAGGAAATTGAGACGCTGGAGTTTCAGATTCAGTTCTCAGTGTATAGTGGGATTGATGGCGTCAGGCGGGCGTTGGCTCGGCATGAGACTGTAAAGGGGCTGATTGCAGAATTGTTTGCTCAACCGATGCTCGCTAATAAAGTAATGGGCCGGATTTTGTACTTAGTGCCCAAAGCAAGTTTCATAACCGACCTGTCACTTGATGAAAGCATAGCGGCATATCTATACTGCCTGCAAAGAGTCGAGCCGTTGCTTGCGCTTAGGGCTAGTAAGAGCATTCGGATGACTGGCAGTTTGTTGTGGTCGTGCTGGTTGGCTTCTCAGATCATGGAGCTCGCTATACAAATCAAGCAAAGCATTAACTTTACTGCTGTCGCGTCCAATAGCGCAGTGAGCTATTCCGATGCTGTGTCAACATCCCTTGATTCTACAACCTCCGCAGGTTCATCAGTACTGCCGGTTACCGTCAGAATCGATTCGGAGCATTGGATCGAGCCGTCCTTTGCAGCTTAGGAATTCTGATGCGACACATTTGGACAGTGATTTGCCGATTATACTTGGTGGATCAATTAAGCAATAATCCTAGCCTTGTAGACGTGTTGGAACGTATTAGTTTCAAGACCGACGCGCCTTTGGAGCATCGCATTGATATTCCGGTTCAACTCCATATTGTATCGCTATGGGCAAAGGATCATTCCGACTCCGCTACTCGCAATATAAAAGTTCGCTTTTTGTCCCCAGATGCGGAAGAGCTATTTCAAATTGAGCACGCCATTGAATTTGATACTCACAGCAGAATACGTGTAAATGGGCAAATCGGTTCTCTTCCGTACACTGGTGATGGCACCTATGAGTTTGAGGTCTGTTGCCAAGTAGATGGCGAATGGTCTCTTGTGGCGTTGATACCGCTTGAGTTAGTCCGAGAGGATCAGGACTAGAAATCATCTAATTCCTTGCCGTTTGGTCGAGCTTGCGCTAAGCCCCCGTCACCGCGCCGTCGTTCGCCTGCGAGACCAGCTTGGCATACTTCGCCATCACGCCTTTGTCATAATTCGGCTCCGGCGCTTGCCAGGCAGCCCGCCGCGCCTCCAGTTGCGCATCGCTAAGATCCACCTCGATAAGCCGCCGCGAGACATCAATTGTGATCATGTCGCCCTCTTGCAGCAGGGCGATGGGACCGCCGACCGCCGCTTCGGGCGCGCAATGCCCGATCATCAAGCCGCGCGTGCCGCCAGAGAAGCGCCCGTCCGTGATTAAGCCGACCTTGCTGCCCAGCCCCTGCCCAAAAAGCGCCGCCGTGATCTGCAGCATCTCGCGCATGCCGGGACCGCCGACCGGACCCTCGTAGCGGATGATGACGATGTCGCCTTCGACGATTTGGCGACTGGACACCGCTTCAAAGGCTTGCTCTTCCGTGTCGAAGACGCGCGCGGGACCCGTCATGGCGGGGGGGCTGTCTTTCAGTTTGACCACCGCGCCACCCGGCGCCAGGTTGCCGCGCAGCACCACCAGCCCGCCGCTGTCTTTGATGGGGTCGTCCAGATCGCGGACGACGTCTTGCCCTTCGGTTTCGACAGCGCCGGCGCAGGCTTCGGACAGGGTCTGCCCCGTGACCGTGGGCGTCCCGCCGCTGAGATAGCCGCCGTCAATCAGCCGATTGAGCAGGATGGGTACGCCGCCAGCCTTGAAGAGATCCAGAGCCACATATTTGCCGGTGGGGCGCAGGTCGCCGATGATGGGCGTGCGGCGGCTGATGGCTTCAATATCGTCCAGCGTAAAATCGATGCCAGCCTCGCGGGCGAAAGCCAGGCAGTGCAGGATGCTGTTGGTGCTGCCGGCGGTGGCGGCCGAGGCGGCCAGGGAATTCTCCAGCGATTGCCGCGTGACCAAAGCGGACGGGCGGATGTCGCGTTCGAGGATATCCAGCATCATCTCGCCGGCTTGGTAGGCGACTGTTTCTTTTTCGGGGTCTTCGGCTGGCACATCGCCCATGCCCATGGGGCAGATGCCGATAATCTCGCTGATCATGGCCATGGTGTTGGCGGTGAATTGCCCGCCGCAAGCGCCCGGACCCGGGCAAGCCACATTCTCTACCGCCATCAATTCTTCATAGCTGATCTCGCCAGCCTGAAATTGCCCAAGCGCCTCGAAGACATTGACCAGGTCGATATCGCGCCCGTTGAGCACGCCGGGATAAATCGTGCCGCCGTAGAGCATCAGCGAGGGCAGGTCGAGGCGGATCAGCGCCATGATCGTGCCCGGGATGGTCTTGTCGCATGCCGAAAGCGCCACCACGCCATCCAGCATGTTGGACTTGGCCACCAGTTCAATGCTGTCAGCGATGACTTCGCGGCTGATCAGCGAGCCCTTCATGCCCTCGGTGCCCATGGTGATGCCGTCGGAGATGCTGACGGTGTTGAACTCGAAGGGCGTGCCGCCAGCGGCGCGGATGCCGCGTTTGACATCGGCCGCCAGCTTGCGCAGATGGAAGTTGCAGGGACCGATTTCCGTCCAGGTGTTGGCGACGCCGATGAGGGGCTTGGCCAGGGCTTCGTCATCGTAGCCGACGGCTTTGAGCATGGCGCGGGCGCCGGCTCGTTCTGCGCCATGGACGAGCGTGCGGCTGCGTTGGTTGGGTGCGGCGCGAACACCGTTGGTTGCCGACATGGGGAGTCTCCTTGTGCTGGTGGCGGATTGTGGAGCGTATTGTAGCGTATGTGTCAAGCACGCGCGTGCTTGAATCTTGCGCCGCTGCCAGCTATATTGAGGATGAATTCTGCCCCCGAATCGACCTGACTGTGAGTTCTATGGCTGAGCGCAACTTTAAGAATCGCACACTATATCACGGCGATAACCTCAAGTTCCTGCGCGGTATGAATAGCGAGACCGTCGACCTCATTGCTACCGACCCGCCCTTCAACAAGAACCGCGATTTTCACGCCACGCCTGATAGTCTAGCCGCCGGCGCCAAGTTCCAAGACCGCTGGTCGTGGGAGCGGGATGTTCACCAAGACTGGGTTGATCAGATCACCGACGACTACCCGCGTTTGATGGAAGCGATTGAGAGTGCCAGGTTCGCCCATAGCGATGGAATGGGCGCGTTCATGTGCTTTATGGCGGTGCGTCTGCTGGAGATGTGGCGCGTCCTGAAACCGACGGGCAGCCTGTACCTGCACTGCGATCCGACGGCGAGCCACTATCTCAAGGCGGTGCTGGACGCGATATTTGGTTGGAAGAATTTCAGCAATGAGATCACGTGGCAGCGTAGCAACAGCCACAATACGGCGAAGCGATACGGAAACGTTTCAGATATCATCCTCTTCTACACAAGGTCAGGCGACTTTATTTGGAATCGGCAATACCAACCCTACGGCGAAGCGCAATTGAGCAGGTTTCGATACAAGGACCAGAACGGCAGACGCTACAAGCTGGACGATATTACTGCGTCCCGGACAAACTCCAACTCTGGCAAGTTTGAATGGCGCGGTACTATGCCGCCGCCGTCGCGCGGATGGGGTTACACGCTTGAGCAGTTAGAAGAATGGTGGAGCGAGGGGCGGATTCAGACGAAGCGAGACGGAACGCCGCGCATGGATGGGCTGAAAGTCTATTTGGACGATTCGCCAGGTAAACTTGCTATGAATATCTGGACAGATATACCGCGAATTGCCAATACATCATCTGAGCGTACCGGCTATCCGACGCAGAAGCCACTCGCGCTATATGAGCGCATGATTCGCGCCAGCAGCAACGAAGGCGACATGGTGCTTGACCCCTTCTGCGGCTGCGCGACCACGCCGGTCGCCGCTGAGCGTTTGGGACGACAATGGATAGGCATCGACATTTGGGACAAGGCGCATGAGGTAGTCATGGGTCGGCTAAAGAACGAGGTTGGGCTGTTCGGCGAAGTGCATTATATAACCGATCCGCCGGCGCGTACCGACGATGGCCAGCCGGCCGCGCCCTTCCTGCGCGTCAAGCAAGTGCATGAGCCACCAGGACCGAAGATGAGCCGCGCCGCGATGTACGAGCATTTGCTGGAGCAGCACGGCTCGCGCTGTCAAGGTTGCTATCGGGAGTTTGACGACCCGCGCTACTTGCAGTTGGACCACAATGTTCCGCGCTCGGATGGCGGGCTGAATCACATCTCAAATCGAGTGCTGCTATGCGGTCCCTGCAATCGGCTGAAAAGCAACATCTACACGCTTAGCGGGTTGCGCAGGCAGAATAAGCAACTGGGCTATATGAGTAAGGACTTGTTGTGAATAAAATGAGGTCAGAGTCTAAGTGCGCGAGCGGGAAAGTGCCTTGAGATGCATCAGAATTGAAGGCTATTTGACGAATGGAACAAGAACTTCAACAGAAAGCAGATCAACTGTTCTTCAGATTTGGAGAACAGTACGGTTATACACCAGTATTCGGTGATCCGAATCTGGCAAAATCATTTAGCGACGAAGAGCTAATTGATTACTTCGATTACGGTATACGACTGTGGATTAAGAAGCCTTTGGCAAAACTGTATGCATTACAAGTTGCCGAGAAAGATCCAGACTATGGATTTGCAGTAATGATTATAATCAATTCTATTCCAGAATTCATCGGAAAAATACAAGGTCATTCCAAGGATAAGCAGATTAATGAAGGTCTAAAGTACATATTTGGAGACGAATTAGATGAATTCGTTATGGAGTGTTTACGCATAAAACTTCGCAATTCCATTGCTCATAATCTTTTCACCCAAGAAAACATCGTATTGAATGCAATGGGATTCACACCGGTTCAACCCAAGCCTGACGAAACAGCTATTATCATTAACCCCGTTGCAATGGCTGTACACTTTGCAAATGCGCTAGATCGTTTCGTTCGAGAATTGCGCGCCGAATTGGATGAAAACCAACATGCCAAAACCACATGGTTTGCCGAATTCAAAAAATATATGACAGGCAACAAAGTGAAATACTTTTCGGTTCAACTGCACGGTATAAGTTATGGATATCGTGAAAGAATCAAGAGCTACGACAGTGTTACGGAACAGATTAGGCGGTTAAACGCATTCCAAGGAATGGACTTCACGATCGAGAAGCCTGATGTAGTTGTGGAAAATCCAGATCAATTACTTGAACTTTGCAAGCAGTTGCTCCGTGGGAATTGACAGTCTGCACGTGCACGTGCTTTCGCGGCCGGTTCAGAAAGAGTTTAAATCCATGCCCTACCATCCCATCACCCACGGCGTCATCTGCCCCCAACGCACGCCTCGCCGGGATTCGCGCGCAACTGGCAATCCGTCGCAACGAGATGATATAATCACAGCATAAGCCGTGAGCATCTTCTTACTGGAGACTTCGAATGGAATTGATTGGCTGGCTTAAGGAAAATGACGCGGGTCCCATTATCAAATCAGTCTTCGCTTTAGGTTTCTGTTGCTATTACATTTGGTTGAGGGTTTCCGCTCGAATAGCGAGTCGCAAATGCACAGCAACCGTCAATACAAATCGTCCTGCGCCTGCCATAAGCGGGGCTATTCCAAGCCATCAGTTAGCTTCAAGTCATAGTCGGAAGCAAGAGCTATATCAACTTTCGAACCAAGAGTTGCTGCACCACCTCATAGATGTGCGCGAACGCCTCGCCAATATAGAAGGCAGAATGGGCATCTATCCGCCACGCCGCGGCGTAGAACCGCCGATTCCAGAACCCGCCGCCATGCCAGAAAGCGGCGAGCCATCACAAAGCTAGCGTCCATGCCCTACACACCCATCCGCGGCGTCATCTGCCCCATCGTCACGCCGCTCACTCCCGAAGGCGACATCAACCCCGCCATGATCCGCCCGCTGGTCGACTTCCTCATCGACCGCGGCATCGCTGGCATCTACCCGCTCGGCACGACTGGCGAAGGTCCGCTGTTCACGACTGACGAGCGCAAGACCATCGCCGCCGCTACTGTCGAAGCGGTCGCCGGGCGCGCCCCCGTCATCGTGCATACCGGCGCCATGACCACTGCCGAGACCATTTTGCTCACGCGCCACGCAAAATCAGTCGGCGCGGACGCGGCCTCGGTTATCACGCCCTGGTATTTCCTGCATGGCGAAGCGGCGCTGGAAGCCCATTACCGCGCGGTGCTCGAAGCTGTGGCGGATTTTCCCGTTTGGCTCTACAACCTGCCCAAATTCGCCAACAACAATCTGTCGGCGGCGCTGGTGACGCGGCTGGCGCGAGCGTACGAGAACTGCGTCGGGCTGAAGGACAGCAGCGGCGATCTATTGACCATGTGCGCGGTCAATTCCTTGCAGGGCGGGCGTTTCAACACGGCTATTGGACCGGACAACCTGATTCTGGCCGGGCTGGCGATGGGCTTGGATTGCAGCGTTTCCGGTAATAGCAATCATTTTCCCGAGATCGTGGCGGGCATTCACGAGGCTTTCCACGCTGGTGATTTGGCGGGCGCGCAAAGGTTGCAGAATCAACTCAAAGCGGCCAGCGATGTGGTTGGCCGGGCTGGCTGGCTGAGCGCCGTAAAAGGCGTCATGGCTGAGCGCGGCTTGCCGGTGGGTCCCGTGCGTCCGCCCTTGCAGTCGGCCTCAGACTCGGTCATCCGCGCTTGCATCGAGCAGTTGCGCGAGCTGAAAGTGGATTTGTCGCCGCTGTAAGCCGCGTTGCAAAGCCGCTACAATTCAGCCCATGCCCAATTCTGACTTGCTTCATGATTTGCAGTCCGCGCTGGGACGCGAGCAGGCGGCCGCCGACCAGATGACGCGCGTGCTCTACAGCACTGATGCCAGCAACTACCAGATCATGCCCTTGGCGGTGACTTTCCCGCGCGATGCCGATGATGTAGTGGCTGTGCACGAGATCGCCCGGCTACATGGCGTGCCCGTCCTGCCGCGCGGTGGCGGCAGCGCCTTGGCCGGGCAAGCGGTCGGCGAAGCCATCGTCATGGATTTCACGCGGAATATGCGGCGCGTGCGGGGCGTCAATGCCGAGGCGCGCACGGTCGATGTCGAGCCGGGCTTGATCCTGGGCGCGCTGAATGCGCAAGTGGCGCCCCTGCACCTGATGTTTGGACCCGACCCGGCCAGTGCCGAACGGGCGGCTATCGGCGGCGTCATTGGCAACAACGCCACTGGCGCCCACAGCATCCAATATGGCATGACGGCCGATCATGTTTCGCGTCTGCAGGTGGTGACAGCGGCCGGCGATTTGGTCTGGCTGGATGAATCGACCGCCGAACTGGAGCGAATCCGCTCGACCGTCAGTGATCTTGTAGCGGAACATGCGCCGCTTATCAAAGCGCGCTACCCACGGACCTGGCGGACGGTCGCGGGTTACGCGCTGGACAAAATTGACTCCGCGGCCGTCGATTTGAATTGGCTGCTTTGCGGCTCGGAGGGCACGCTGGCGACGGTCGTCCGCGCCGAGCTGCAACTGGTCGAGCGCCCCAAAATCGAAAACAAGCTGCTGGCGCTTGCGCATTTCGACAGTTTGCGCGCCTCCCTGGAAGCCACGCCGCGCATCCTGGAACTACAGCCGGCCGCCATTGAACTGATGGACAAATTCCTGCTGGACAAGACGCGCGCCGCCGCTGGCTACCGAGAGCGGCTCACTTTTGTCGAGGGCGACCCGCAAGCCATCCTGGTGGTGGAGTTTGTAGGTGGCGAGAAGCTGCTGCGCGCCAAGCTGGACGAATTGCGCGTCTTGCTGGCTCGTCTCGGCTATCGCAGCCCCGTGACCATCGCGGAGACAGCCGCCCAGCAGAACGATGTCTGGACGGTGCGCAAAGCCGGGCTGGGGCTGATGATGAGCGAACGCAGCGAAGCCAAGCCCATCTCCTTCGTTGAAGATGCCGCTGTGCCGGTCGAGCGCCTGGCCGATTACATCAGCGATGTCGAGCGCATCATCTACGACAACGGCACGACTTACGCCATCTACGCGCACGCCAGTGCAGGCTGCCTGCATATCCGCCCGCTGATCAACCTGAAGACATTGCAGGGACGCCAGCAGTACCGCCAGATCGCCGATGCCGTGGCGGACACGGTCATCAAGTATCAAGGCAGCATCACTGGCGAACATGGGCAGGGCATCGCGCGCGGTGAATACAGCCGGCGGCTCTTCGGCAGTGAATTGATGGAGGCATTTCGCGCGGTCAAAGCGGCATTTGACCCACAGAATATGATGAATCCTGGCAAGATCATCGACGCTCCGCCAATGGACAGCGCCGAACTGCTGCGTTATTCGCCGGATTACCAGACTATTGATTTTCCAACGCGTTATGACTGGCGCAAGGACAATGGCTTCGCCGGCGCCGTGGAGATGTGCAATGGCGCTGGCGTCTGCCGTAAAGAGGGAACGGGCACGATGTGCCCCTCGTACCAGGCGACGCTGGACGAAGCGCATTCCACCCGCGGACGCGCCAATGCCCTGCGCGCAGCTATCAGCGGGGCCTTGCCCAATGACCTGGGCGAGCCGGCGCTGAAAGCCGTGCTGGACTTGTGCCTCAGCTGCAAAGCCTGCGCCAGCGAATGCCCATCCAGCGTCGATGTCGCCAAGCTGAAATCCGAGTTTCTGGCGGCTTGGCAGGACCGCCATGGCCTTGACGCGGCGACGCGAATCTTCGGCAATATCCATCGCGTCAATGCTATGGCTGGGGCAATGCCGCGAATCAGCAATGCCTTGATGCGCAGCCCACTAGGGAAAATCGGCGCGGGGTTGCTTGGCATCCCGAGCGAGCGCCCACTGCCGGCTTTTGCCCGGCGCCGATTCTCCGCCTCGCCCGCGGCAAAGCATGCCGATCCTGACGCTGTGCTGATTATTGACACCTTCAGCGAATGGAATCATCCGCAGATAGCTGTGGCCGCGCTGGAGTTGGCGCAACGGCTTGGCGCCCGCGTCAATGCGCAGCGACTGCCGGGCGGCGCCTGCTGCGGACGACCCGCCATTAGCAAGGGTTTGCTGGACGGCGCTAAGTCTATGGCGACAAACAATGTGCGCGCCCTGCAAGATTTGCATCCGGCTGCGCCCTTGCTCTTTCTGGAGCCCAGTTGCCAGAGCGCCTTCACCGACGATTACTTGACGCTCGTGGATGACGAAGATCAAGTCGCCGCTGGGGTGGTGGCAGCGCGCTGCCAAAGCGCTGAAAGTTTTTTCGCTGCGCGACTGGCGGAGCGAGCCGATTCGCTCAACTGGCGCGCCGAAGAGAGGCAGATTCTCTTGCATGGGCACTGCCATCAGAAAGCGCTCTGGGGCACGGGCGACACATTGACGCTGCTGAGGACCATCCCGGGCGCGACGGTCGCCGAACTGGATACGGGCTGCTGCGGCGTGGCTGGCAGCTTTGGCTACGAGCACTACGAGATCAGCATGCGCATTGCCGAAGACCGCTTGCTGCCAGCTATTCGCGCCAACCCGGAGGCTACGATCGCCGCGCCGGGCACATCCTGTCGCGCGCAGATTCACGATGCTGGCTATGCAGCGCGGCATCCTGTCGAAATCGTGCTGGCGACGCTGGACCAGGCTGGGACGCAATAGCCTCTGTGCCACTTGCGACCTCTGCGGGTACAATACACGCCGATTGGAAGGCAGCAGGGTAGGGGCGATGCCAGCGATAGAACTTGTCGAACTTTCGTCCATGCGCGACTTTTTGGCGTTGTCCGCCGTCCGCGTGCAGCCAGCCCAGCGCCGCTTCACCAAAAACCTGATCATTACTTATATGCAGACGCGACATCCAGCTGTGACCAGCTACAGCGTGCAGCGTGAGGGTCGGCTGGTGGGCTTTGTGATGCTGATTCATGCCGAGAATCCGACGCAATGGATTATCGAGCGCTTGACCATCGACCGCGAAAGCCAGCGCCAGGGCGTCGGCTATGCGGTGGCGGACCACTTGATTGACATGGTGCATGGCTTCGAAAACAGCGAAATGGTCATCGCGCGCTATCATCCGGACAATGAAGCGGCGCGCGCCCTCTTCAAGAAGCTCAATTTTGCCGAGCGCGAAGAATTGTTCCGCGGGCGGCATGTCGCGGTGTTGGAATTTGAGTTTGAAGAAGACGACGAAGACGACGAACTTGACGAAGACGAAGTCGATTCCGAAGAAGACTCAGAAGACGATGTGCTGCGCAAACCGACTGACGAGGGCGTTTGACCGTGTCGCAGCAGCCGCTCCTGCCGGAAGACATCCGCCGCCGCCTCGAGCCGCTGATGCTGGTGGCGCGCGCCTTGCGAGTTGGTGCGGTCAAGGGGGATCGCCGCTCCGTCAAGCGCGGCACGAGCATTGAATTCGCCGATTACCGCAATTATGTAGCCGGCGATGATCTGCGGCAGTTGGACTGGAATATCTACGCGCGGCTGGAGCGCCCCTACATCAAATTGCTGGAAGACGAGGAAGACCTGGCCGCGCACATCCTGCTTGACGCCTCGGCCAGCATGGATTATCCGCAAAACGACGAGCCCGACCAGCACAAACTGCTTTACGCCCAGCGGATTGCCGCCGGCTTGGCCTATTTGTCGCTGACCAGTGGCGACCGCTTGTCCATCGCGGTACTGGGCGCCGGCGGCGCGCGCCAATTTGGACCCGCGCGCGGACGGGCGCAAAGCCTGCGCATGCTGCAATTTCTGCGGGAGATCAGCGCTGCGGGGCTGGTCGATCTGGATGCGGCGCTCAGTGACTATGCTCAGCGCGCCCGCCCGGGCTTGACGCTGCTCATCAGTGACATGTACTCGCTGGACGGTCGATATCGCGAGGGCTTAAACGCCTTGCTGGCGCGCGGGCATGAAGTCGCTATCGTACATGTGCTGGCGCGGGAGGAATTGCAACCCGCCGTGACGGGCGATTTGAGCCTTGTCGATGTGGAAACCTCGCTGCAGCAAGAAGTAACGCTGGATAGCAGCATGCTGGCGGTGTATCAGCGGCGGCTGCAGGACTGGCGAGATTCGCTGCGGGTCGATTGTCGGAGGCGTGGCGTGCACTATTTCCCGTTAATCACGGACGCGCCTTGGGAGCGGCTGATCCTGCGGGATATGCGGCGGGCTGGTTTGGTCAAGTAGCGGGCTGTGTAGTGATAGCAGCAAGTATCAATTTTAACCACCGAGTTCACCGAGTTTAATGAGTACACCGAGGAAAGACTTGCTTGAAAAGCCAGGGTTAGTTTTGCTGCGCCAGATTCAATATTCTCTCGGTGCACTCGCCTAATTCAGTGTACTCGGTGGTTAATTCTTTTGTTTAGGTGGTGTTGCAGCGAATGCCTCGCGCCTCAGATCGCCACTAGCCCGCCATCCAGCGCCAGCGCCTGCCCGGTGACGAAAGAGGAGGCGTCCGAGCAGAGCCAAAGCACGGCTTGGGCGATTTCCTCCACCCTGCCAAGCCGCCCCATGGGTATCGCTCGCGCCATGATCGCCGCCATGCGCGGGTCGACCGCGATCGCCGCCTGCACCATGTTTGTATCTGTGTAAGCGGGGCAGACGGCATTGACGCGGATGCCCGCCTTGGCGTAGTCCAGCGCCGCTGATTTGGTGATGCCGATGACGGCGTGCTTGCTGGCTGTGTAGGCGGCTGCTTTTGGCGCGCCGATCAAGCCCGCGACCGAAGCCATGTTCACGATGCTGCCGCTGCCTTGCGTCAACATCACCGCCAGCTGGGCTTTCATACCATGCCAGACGCCATGCAGATTCACAGCCAGCACCTGCTCGAAGAGGGCATCGTCGGCTTCGTGCAGGCGCGTGTCGAAGGCGCCGGCAATGCCAGCATTGTTGAGGGCTGCGTCCAGGCGTCCATATTCGGCAAGCGTCGCCGCGACCATGCCCCGCGCATCGTCCGCCCGCCGCACATCGCAGCGCCTGAAGAAAGCTCGTCCGCCCTCGGCTTGGATCTGACTGACGGTTTCCGCGCCGCCCGCCTCGTCGATATCGGTGACGCAGACAGCCGCCCCCGCCCGCGCCAATGCCAATGCGCTCGCTTTTCCAATGCCGTTTGCCGCGCCCGTAACCAGTGCCGTTTTGCCAGTCATGTTCGTCATATCCGCGCCTTTCATTTGCCAGTGAAGTGATGCAAAAGCTTACCATTGAGGGCGCCGAGAATTTAGAGGGCGCTGAGTCACTGAAAGTGTTGTAGGGGCGAGCCGGTGGCTCGCCCCTACAGCTTTCGGCTTTCGATCTGCGGTTGGCTTTCGCTTGACCGACTCCGTTCTGCTCATACATTGTACGCGCTTGCAGCTGCCAGTGTCCGTCCGCAACTATGCTACAATGCCAGGCGCGGGCAATTCGTGGAGGCAGCGCATGATACAGGATCCCATTTTGCTGAACGACTGGCATGCCGTCATGCCGCTGACGCAGTTGGAGGCGAGCAATGGCGTAGCTGGCGCGCGCCTGCTGGGCGAAGACATCGTCATTTGGCGTGCCGGCGAGCAAATCCGCGCTTGGAAGGACCTTTGCCTGCATCGCGGCACGCGCTTGTCCCTGGGCGAAGTCCTGCCCGACCAGACCTTGCAATGCCCCTACCATGGCTGGACTTATGACGCTGATGGCAAATGCGTGAGCATCCCGGCGCACCCGGAGCAGAGGCCGCCGACCAAAGCGCGCGCTTTCACTTATCGGGCGGCGATCGCCTACGACATGGTTTGGGTCTGCTTGGGCGAGCCGACGCAGGCTATCCCCGAGTTTGAAGAATGGGGGGACCCTGCCTATCGCAAGATTCTCTGCGGCGCGTATGAATTCCAGGCGGCGGGACCGCGCATGGTGGAGAACTTCCTGGATGTCGCGCACTTTCCTTTCGTGCACGAAAATATATTGGGCACGCAGCAGCGCCCGGAAATCCCGGATTATCAAGTCGTGACCGACGAGCGCGGCATCATCGCCAGCGACATCCGTGTCTTCCAGCCCAATCCGGATGGTTCATTCATTCCCAACTGGGTTTCCTATACCTACAAGGTATATCGTCCGCTGGTCGCCTACTTCCGCAAAGAAGCCGAAGAGAAGTTTGCCATTCTGCTGATGGTTACGCCGATTGAAGAAGTCAAGTCGCTGATGTGGATGTGGATGGTGATGACGCAGGCGGACAGCGATGACGAGCAGCTGCGCGCCTTCCAGGACGAAATTGCCATGCAAGACCTGCCCATCGTCGAGTCGCAGCGCCCGGAGCTGCTGCCACTGGATTTGCAGGCGGAGCTGCACCTGCGCAGCGACAAGACCGCCATTGCCTACCGCCGTTGGCTGAATGAGCTCGGCTTGAGCTTCGGCACAAGCTAGGGCGTAGTAGCAAGCGGCCAGCGAACAGCAGGAAGGACAGTCGAGTGAAACGCAAACATGGCGTTGTGACAGAAGAGGAGTTGCGCAAGCGGGCGCGGAAGAAATTGTCCTCGCGTCGAGAACTGATCCAGCATCTTGCCACCTATCTCATCGTTAATCTCGTTCTGTGGGCGATTTATTTTGCGACATCGGGCGATTTCCCTTGGCCCCTGTTTGTTACCGCCGGCTGGGGCATTGGCATGTTCAGTCACCTCGTCGATTACTATTACAAGCATGGCCGCGGCGCGGAAAAACAGGAAGCGCAACTTGAGGAAGAAGTCGTCCGACAGCGGCGGCTGGCCCGGGAGCGCGGCGAGCTGCTCAGCGACGATGAAGACGACGATTACGAAGAGGCGCGCGTATATGATTTGAGTCATGTCACAGCAGCGGGGGTTCGCCTGAGTGACGATGGCGAGCTGGTCGAGATGGAAGACTGGCGGGAAGAAGAAGTTGCTGAGAAGCACGGCGCAAGTTCCTGAGCTTGACAGATTTTGCAGGGGCGGGGCGAGCCACCGGCTCGCCCGTACCGATGATGTTGAACATTGGGCTGGGCACGCCTTCTGTTACAATAGGCGGGAGGGGCGTGCGAAGCACAAGACTGTGATGGCATGATTCGCTTGAAACGACGCAATACTGCCTGGCTCATCGTCATGGCGATGATCATTGGCTTGGCGCTGTTGGCGGCGCCGGTGTCGGCGGCTGTGCAATTGTCGCTAATTGGTGCGCTGGCGGTGGCGGTCATCGCGTCCATGATTGAACTGGGACCGGAGCGCGAAACTCTGCTGCAGGTGCTGCACAGGGCGCCCGTCCGCCGGCGCATCACCCCGCAGGCGCGTGAAGCCTCGGAGCGGGCGGCATCGCGGGCTGGCTATTTCAACCGCAGCGGTATCGTCATGTTGGATATTGGCTTGATCGCCATGCAGACGGGTGTGGAAGGCATGGCCATGCGCCGCACACGCAACATCTCCAAAGACGACGATGGCGTCCGCCCCTTCATCACGCTCTTTGTCATGCCGGAAGAAGCCGAGCGCCAGGCCTTAATCCGCTACGAAATCTACAACCACCTGGGCGAAGAACAATATGTGCACGAGATGAAGACCTACCTGCGGGAAGGCGAGTTGAGCCTGTTGGCAGATCATCATTTGCCGCTGGCTGGCAATCGCGGCGTGGCTGGCAATGGCGACTGGGACCTGCGAGTCTATGTGGACAACAGCCTCATCGGCATGCACAACCTGATGCTGGCGCCATCGGTCACCGAGCGCCGCCGCCGCCTCAGTGGCGAAGCGGAAGTTGGCGAGGAGCTGCACAACCGCCGCCACAATCTGGCGGATGCCGTCATCGTCGAGGAGCCGGAACAGCCGCAGACCGCCCAGCTCAAAGACTTGTTGCAGCAGCCTAGCCAGCCCAGCCCACCCGCCCGCCGATTCTCGCGCGGGCGCAAGTAAGCGAAGGCGGACCGATGTCGGACAATCGCAACACCTGGTTCCTCGCCTTTATCCTGATGGCTTTGGGCGCGGTGGCGCTGCTGGGTAACAGCTTCCCTGTCATCCTGGTGCTGCTGGGACTGCTCTTCCTGGTGCGCCAATTCGACAACGACGGCAGCAGCAGCAACCTGAGCAGCAGCGCGGCCGACCGCTACAACTATGGTTACGGTTACGAGCAGCAAGATGAAGAAGAAGAGTTCGACGATTACGAGATCTTCCATCAGCAGCCGGCCAGCGCCGAACAGCGCGTCTACCGCCATGCCCTGGATTCGGTGATGCGCGTCGGGCTGGACCCGGACGAGACCGATGTGCTGGCGGTGGATATTGGCTTGCTGACGACCAAGGGCGATAGCGAGCCGCAGGTTTACCGCACTTGGTCGCTGCCCGATGACATCGATTACATCCAGCCCTTTGTGCAGTTGCGCGTGCCCATCGAGGTGATGGGCAATATCCGCTTCGAGATTAGCGACGCGGGCGGCAACCCGGTCTATATTCATGAGGACGGTTTCCAGTTGCGGCGCGGGCGCAACTTCCTCACGCCCAACACGCGCATGCCCCTGCATGACCAGATGGAGCTGGACGGCAAATGGCGGCTGCGCATCGTGGCGGATGGCGTCAACATAGCTGAGCATCATTTCGAATATGCCGAAGCTACCAGCGCATCCGTGCGCAAGCACCTGGGCGAAGATGGCGAGATCAATGCCGAGATGCAAGCCGCCATCGGCGAATCCCGCCCGGGTAAGATGACGCTGGATGAACTGCTGGCTTTCCAGGAAGAAGAGGGCGAAAGCCAACGCAGCGCCCGTTAGTTGGATCGCTCCGCCAGCACCAGCACATAAGCGCCGGCTGTATTGGGATTGCCCTGGCTGCCGCTGAATCGCCGCGCCTTGATGGTGTACATGCCTGTCGTCGGCAAGGCGAAATTGGCGATCAGCGCATTCTGGTTGTTGCCGCCGTCATCGTTGCTGGCGACCACCTCCCCCGCTTTGTTCAGCAGCTCCAGGAAGGCATCCAGGTTGCCATCCACGCGCGTCATAGAAATAGACACGATCTCGCCAGAGCGACCGTAGAATGCGTAGAGGTCATCGGGGTTTTCGCCGCTTATTTTGCCGTTGGCTGTGGCGCCGTAGCTCAGTGTGACCGTGTCGGGCGGCAGGTCAGCGAAAGGGTTTTCCAGGATATCCAGCGAAAGCCGGTATGCGCCGCTGGTCGCGCCGGCGCCGCCATCATAGCGTGTGGCGATGATGTGATATCGACCCGCTTCGGGAATGCGATAATCAGCGATGCGCGCATTTTGCCCGTCGCCGCTGTCGTCATCTTCAATTAGCGACTGAAAATCGATATCCGCCAGCACGATGTAAGCATCCAAGTTGCCGCCTTCGCTGCGCTCCAGATCAATGGTCACTTGATCGCCAGCCTCGGCAATGAAGCTGTAATAGCGGGAGACATGCTGGTTGCTGATGTCGCCGGTTTTGCTCTCGCCATAACTGATTGGCAGGGGCGCCAGGCGGGTGCTGCCGCTGCCGCTGTCGGCCGCCTCTTCCAGCGTTAGCACGAAGCTGCCGGCGCTACTGTTGTAGCGTGTCGCCACGATGACATAGGTGCCGCTGCGTCCGATGATTAGTGCGTCGATGCGGGCGTTGCGAGTGTCCGCGCCGACCTGGTCGTCATTCTGCGCGATGACGAAGCGTTCGCTGTCGACGACTTGCAAGTAGGGATCGAGTGTGCCGGAGGAGCGTAACATGGATATGGTCAGGATGTCGCCCTGCTGCGCCTGGAAGGTGTAAAAGACCTCGGCATTGCTATCGCTGATAGTGCCGATGACCGAGTCGCCGTAGCGCAAGGTGCTGCCGCGTTCGGAGAGTACGCCCTTGCGGGTCAGTTGCAGCAGGTAGTCGCCGGCGCTGCTACCCAGCTGATAGCCGAAGCGCCCGACGATGACGAAGTAACGCCCCGTCCGCGCTATGACCAGGTCATTGCGCGCGTCCAGCCCGTCCGCCGAGTCATCCTGCCAAAGCGCCAGTTCGCCCGTCTCATCGAAGACGCTCAGGACCGGGTCGAGGTCGCCGCTGGCCGCGCTGAGCTCCAAGCCGATGACTTCGCCACGCAGGCCATCCAGGTAATAGACATCGCGCGGGTTGGCGTCGTCCAGGCGCCCGCGGATCACGCCACCTTGCGCGATGCTGGCGGCGTCGGCTTGCAGGTCGCTGGTTTGCGACAGGCTGGCCCCTGGCAGCAGCAGGCAAAGAATCAGCGCGCAGATTGCCCCTTTCATGCCATTCATTTTAGCTGATTTCGCCCCGCCCTACAGGCGTCGCCAGCGCGTGATATAATGCGCCTGCTATGAGGATGCCTGCGGATTGGCGGCGGCTGCCAACCTTGTGTGTTTGCCTTTGCGCCCTGCTGGTGATGGCTGGCGGCGGTTTACCGCGCGCGCAGGAAGGCGACCTCGGCGACCTTTTGCACAGCGTGGAAATCAACGAAACGCTTACCTCAATCGCCGGGCTCTATGGCGTGAGCGTGGCGGATTTGGCGCGCTTGAACAACCTGGCCAATCCCGATATTTTGTCGGTGGGCTTGCAGTTGGTGGTGATCCCGGCTGCCGAGCGCGTCGCCTACGAGGCGGCGAATGCGCAACCAGAGGCGACTCCGGAAGCTGAGCGAGTGCTTGGCGGTGGATTGAGCACGGATGAATTGGCAGCAGCGCCGGTGACGCCCGCAGACGCCCCGAAAATTAATCCAGCCGAGCGCAAGCCACAGCTCTGCATCTCCGTGTATATGGACGTTAATGACAATGGCCTGCCGGAGCCTGCCGAAGCCTTCCTGGACGGCGCGACATTTTGGCTACTGGACGCGACCGGGAGCGAGGTCTGGCGGATGACCAGCGAACTCGACTCCCAGCCGCATTGCCAGTGGGACTTGCCGCCGGGCAGCTATGAACTGCATGCCAGCGCGCCGCTCAGTTACGGCTTAACCACGCCAGCCCGTTTGCAAATCGAACTGGTCGCCGGCGCCAAGCTGGCTCTCGATATCGGCGCCAAGCAAGGCAGACGGACGATCGCCATTCCTACGACGATTTCGCCGCCGATGGCCAACCCCGAATCCGCGCCCGAAGCCGATAGGAGCGTGCTCTATGGTTTGAGCGGTTTTCTAGCTCTGGGGCTGGCAGGCGTCGTGCTGGTCAGTGGGCTGGCGCTGGCTTTCTTTGTGCGGGCGCGCTGATGGGCGGGGCACTCGCGTTGATTCTGTGTTGTTGGCTATTTTGCGGGGGGCTGCTGCAGGCGCAGGACAGCGGACAACTCTGCGTGCGGACCTACGCGGATTACGATGCAGATGGCGCGCGTGGAAGGGACGAACTGCTAGTCAGCGAGGGCCTTGGCGTCGAGCTGATGAATATGCAAGGCGTGACAATTGCGACGGGCTTCTTGGCGGATTCGCCATTCGCGGTGGACGGCATCTTTTGTTTTGACCGCTTGGCGAGCGGCGAATACAGCGTTCGGCTGACCAGCGCCACCTATGCCGGCACAGGCGCGCCTGCCGTCAGCGCCAGAGTCCTAGTGGGAAGTCCGCCGCCACTAATTGACTTGGGCGCGCGCCCGCTCTTTGAAGCGGAGTCAAGCAGCCATGCGGACCTTGCCCTGGACAACCAGTCGGCGCGTGACTTACTGCTGGCGGCTGGCGCCTTGGCTGCGGCGCTGCTATTGGCTGCCTGCACGCTGGCGCTGTTGGTATTGATCAAACCCCGCGGTAGTCGGTCGCGCCCTATGCCCCTGGCTGAAAGCGCCAACCGCTGATGCCTCCGCCGCCCAGCCTGTTTTTCTCCTCAGCCGACTTGCAGTTGACGCGCGAGAATCTGCATCGTGAGCCGCTGAAAAGCGCCACCCCGCTGCTGGACTTGCCGCCCGCTGAGCCGCTGGCGCAGGCGCATCTGCTGGCGCTGCGCTATCGACTGCGCGGGCAGGTCGACTCTGGCGATGCTGCGCTGGCTGCTTTAAGCGAGATGGCTTCTGTAGAAACGGCGTCGAGGCTGGCTGCGCGGAAACGAGCCTTCGGGCGTCTGTCGGTCTTTGCCCTGGTGCGGGATATGCCGGGCTGTGATGAAGCGCTGGCGAGCGAGCTTGACAGGCTGCCAGAGGACTTGCATGAGGGCGAACTGCTGGAGGCCTGGTGGGGGTCCGCATTGCGTATGGCGGTCGGCATACTGCGAAATCGCGAGCGGGACATTGCCAGCGCCGTCGAGACTTACCGCCGCGCCATCGACCAACATATCCATCCCGAAGGCTATATTCGCGGCATAGTCGATATTAAACTCAATGATGACGGGCGCAGCAGCTATGAAAGACAGCACAGCGCGACCTGCGCACTGGCGCTGATTGCGGAGATGGGGGCGCAGCGCAACATGGACTTGTGGGGCTACAGCCAACGCGCCGTTAGCATCCACACCGCCGCCGCCTATACGCACTACTACTATTTCTATCCCGAACGCTGGCGCTGGGGGGCGGGCTTAACGCGCGAGCACACTGATAGGATCATGCGACATGAAGGCGCATTCTATGAACTAGTCAATCGCCGGCAGCCGCCGCGCGGAATCGAAGCGCTCTTCGCCGAGCAGCGTCCCTTTTTCTGCGCCTGGGCGGGGGGATTGACGACGCTGACGCATGGCGCGCCGCGTGCAAAGGAACGCCGCTGGAAATTGTGGTGAGGGCTTCCCCCACCCCTAGCTCGCGCAGGCGATACAACCTCCTCGACGAATAGAGGATTGTGTAGTGGAGTTTTGGGCAACCCATCGGGTCGCCCCTGCAATGCGCTCCTCTTGGCGGGCTAGGCTTATACGCGGTGGATGTCTCAGCGAGACGCCCCTAAACAATCTCTTGGCGTAGGGGGTGGTGGCAAGGGGCGAGCCACCGTCTCGCCCGTACAAGTCGGCCGGGGCCAGGTGATAGGATTTACAAACGGGCCTTCCAATGAAACGCCCCTACACAGCGGCATCAGAGATGTGATTTGGAAAATGGCAGCCATTTCCTCTTGACAACAGATTTAAGCGAGGCTAAAAATATAATTAGTATCGCTGAAATCGTCCTAGGGGGTGATTACCAATGGATCGAAGAAACTGGCTGATCGCGCTGGTGGGCTTGCTGCTGCTGATACCGCCGAGCACGAGCGCCGACGAAAGGCTGCGCATCGTCGCCACGACCACGCAAGCGGCCGACCTGACGCGCATCCTCAGCGCAGGCGTCGAGAACCTGCATATCACGGCGCTAATGGGCGCCGGCGTCGACCCGCATCTTTACCAACCAACCGAATCCGACATTGTCGCCATGAACCAGGCACATATGGTCATCTACAGCGGCTTGCATCTGGAGGGGCAATTTGACACGGTCTTCGCGGCGCTGGCCGAGCAGGGCGTGATGGTCTATGCCCTCAGCGCGCCCGTCAAAGCCGCTGGCTTCATCATTGGCGGCTTCGACCTGTCTGATGAGCTGATCGATGTGGACGATCCGCATTTCTGGTTTGATCCGCGCAACTGGCAGCTGTCGGTACAGGACCTGGCTGATGCGCTGGCTGCGCAGGACTCCGCCAATGCCGCCATCTATCGAGCCAATGCCGCCGCCTACAGCGCGCAACTGCAACTGCTCTTCGATTGGGCAGACGCTGGACTGCGCTCGGTGGACGTGGGGCAGCGGTATCTGGTCACTTCGCACGATGCCTTCCAGTATTTTGGCGCGGCTTTCGGCTGGCGGATGCAAGCCATCCAGGGGTTGAGCACCGAAGACGAAGCCGGCGTTGGCGACATCCAGGAAACGGTCGATTTCGTCATCGAACATGACATCCCGGTGCTATTCGTGGAGAGCAGCGTGCCGCCGGACACCATCGAAGCGGTGGTGGCGGCGCTGCGAGCGCAGGGACACCAAGCCCGCATCGGCATACGCGAGTTGTATGGCGACGCCATGGACGCGCCGGGCGAATTCGGCGGCACATACATCGGCATGCTGGCGCAAAATGCCTTGACCATCATGCAGTCTTACCAGTGCATGGATGCAATGGTAACCATCCCCGATTGGCGCGCGGACTTGCAGCCAGAGCCGCCCGAAGACCTCTGGGATGCCGATTGCCATGCTTGAGCCGCCCGACTTGGCGCTGGCTATCGACGATTTGACAGTCGCCTACGACCAGAAGCCCGCCATTTGGGATATCGACCTGGAAGTGCCGCAAGGTGCCTTGATGGCGATTGTGGGACCCAATGGCGCGGGGAAAAGCACTTTAATCAAAGCGGCGCTGAATCTGATCCCGCGGGCGGCGGGCAGCGTGCTCTTTCACGGCTTGCCTTATGAAGCGGCGCGTCATCAGGTCGCCTATGTGCCGCAGCGCGGCAGCGTCGACTGGGACTTTCCCACATCCGTGCTGGATGTGGTAACCATGGGGCTCTACGGCAAGTTGGGCTGGCTGCGCAGGCCGGGGCGCCGCGAACGGGAGGCAGCCCTGGCGGCGTTGGAGCAGGTTGAGCTGGCGGACTATGCTGGGCGTCAGATTAGCCAGCTATCGGGCGGGCAGCAGCAGCGGACCTTTCTGGCACGGGCGCTGGTGCAAGATGCTCAGATTTATTTCATGGACGAGCCCTTCGCCGCGGTAGACGCTGTCACCGAGAAAGCCATCGTGACGATTTTGCGGGCATTAAACCGCCGCGGGCGCACTGTGCTGGTCGTGCATCACGATTTGCAGACTGTCGCCGAGTATTTCGACTGGGTTACCTTACTGAATGTCGAGGTCATCGCCTCAGGTCCGACTTGCGAGGTCTTCACGCTGGGCAACCTGCAGAAGACTTATGGTGGGCGCGTGGCCAGTTTGCATGGCGGGCAGTTGCTGGCGGCGGGGGGCTGAGCATGTCGGAGCGGCGCGTCTGGCAGATGATCGCGTTAATGCTGGCGCTGATTGTTCTGCTGCTGCCGCTGAGCCAGGCGCTGTTTGGCTTGCGTCTCACTTACACGGTGCGGGTGGTGGCGCTGGGCGGGGCGCTGCTGGGCGCATTGAGCGGGGCGCTGGGAAGTTTCGCGGTGCTGCGGCGGGAGAGTTTGCTGGGCGACGCACTTTCCCATGCAGCGCTGCCCGGTGTGGCGGCGGCATTTCTGCTGGCGGGCAGGCAGCTGGGCATGCTGCTATTGGGCGCGGGCATCGCCAGTTGGCTGGGATTGCGCCTGGTGGCTGCCATCAAGGCGACCACGCGCATCAAGCAGGATGCGGCGCTGGGTATCGTGCTGGCGAGCTTTTTTGCCGCGGGCATTGCGCTGCTCACTTATATCCAGTCGCTGCCGGACGCCAGTCAAGCGGGCTTGGACAGCTTCATCTTCGGGCAGGCGGCCGCCATCATCGAAAGCGATATCGCGCTGATTTCGGCTGTCGGGCTGGCCGTGCTGATCGTGTTGGCATTGTTCTGGAAAGAATTCAAACTGGTCACTTTTGATGCTGATTTTGCCAGCGCGGGCGGCTTGCGCAGTGGGCTTGTCAATGCGCTGCTGTCGACGCTGATTGTCACGATCATCGTGCTGGGTTTGCAGCTGGCGGGGGTCATCCTCATGGTGGGCTTGCTGATCGCGCCGGCCATCGCAGCCCGGCAATGGACGCGGTCGCTGGAGCAGATGGTGCTTTTGGCGGCGGCATTTGGGGCTTTGGCGGGCGGCAGCGGCGCAGTCATCAGCGCGCTGGACGGCGACATCCCGACGGGACCGATGATTATCGTAGTGGCTTTTGTCTTGGTGTTACTGTCGATAACGCTGGCGCCAGGGCGCGGCATCGTCTGGACTCAGCTGCGGCAGCGCGCGCATCGCCGGCGCTTCGGGACAGGCGGCTTGGAGCCGGGCGGATGATGCCGCTGGAACGCGCTTTGATCGAGCTACTGCTGAATATCGTCGCGCGCGACGAGCTGAATGCTTTTCTGCGCTCGCCACAACATACTGCCACCCTGGTCGGCTGTTTGATCGCGGTTTGCGGGGCGCTGCTTGGCACATTTTTGCTGCTGCGCGGCATGGCGCTGACCAGCGATGCCATCAGTCACACGGTGCTGCTGGGCATTGTGGTGGCCTTCTTGCTGATGACGGGCGCCGGCTTGGCTGGCGATACTTCGTCGCCCTGGCTGATCATTGGCGCGGCGGCGGCTGGCGTGGGCACGGTCGTATTGACGGAGGCACTCTATCGTTCCGGTCTGGTGCGGCAGGACGCGGCGCTGGGGCTGGCTTTTCCGCTGCTCTTCGCCATCGCTGTCATCCTGATTTCACGCTATGTCGATGACGCGCACCTGGATGAAGATGCCGTGCTTGTGGGCGAGATCGGCTTGGCTTGGGCGAATACCAACAGTCATTGCCTGGAACACTGCGCGACGGTGACCATCACGCCCGAGCATCCCGCCGCCGAGACCACCCGCCAATGCAGTAACTGCCGCGAACTCGGCATCAGCCCTCGGGATAATCGCGCCGAATTCGCGGAGGTCTGTGGCAATTGCGGCGAATACACTGCGGCGCAGGCTTGGCGCGCCGGCTTGCTGGATACGGAACCGGCGCTGGTTTTCTTCCCCAAGTCGATCACGGTTATGCTGGTGATGACCGCGCTGACTCTGGGATTCGTGCTGGCATTCTATAAAGAGCTCAAACTGACAACATTCGACTCGGCGCTGGCGGAGGCGCTGGGATTCCGTCCGGGCGCGGTCAACTATGCGCTGATGATTCTGGTCAGTCTGGTGGCGGTGGGCGCATTTGACGCGGTTGGCTCGATTCTGGTGATCGCCTTTTTCATCATCCCGCCAGCCGCCGCTTATCTGTTGACGGACCGACTATCCATGATGCTGCTTTTGAGCCCGGTCATCGGCGCTGCGGGAGCCTTCTTCGGTTACGATTTGGCGCGCGGGCAGCTCTTCGGCATGTTGCCCATCGCGGAAAGCATCGCTATTCTCAACCGCGTCTTTGGCTTGCAACTGCGGGAAAGCTGGGACTCGTCCATAAGCGCTTCGATGGTGCTGACGATCTTTGCGATTTTCCTGCTGGTCTGGGTTCTGTCGCCACGCTATGGTTTGGTCGCTTCCGCCGTCCTCCGCGTCAACAGCCGGCGTCGTTTTGAGGATCAAGTTGTGCTGGCGCATATACATAATCACCAGGGCACAGCGCGGCAAGATACGGAGTTACGGGCGACCACCCTGTATGAGCACTTTCGCTGGACCCCGCAGAAAATGCGACGCGTGCTTTTGCGGCTGCGGGCGCTGGGATTCGTGAGTATAGAGGCTGGCAGCGCTCTATTGACTCAGCGCGGCGACGCCCATGTTCACGCTTTCCGCAAGCACATGCTGGTAGCGCACAACTTCCCTGATATCGACCCGGACGCGCCATGATCAGCTTGATCGCCACGGTGCTCAACGAAGGCGACAATATCCGTCAGTTGCTGGATTCGATCGCCCTGCAGACGCGCAGTCCCGACGAAATTGTCATCGTCGACGGCGGCAGCACGGACAACACGCTGGAGATATTGCGCGAATACAGCGAGACATTGCCCTTGCGCGTGCTGGTGGAAGACGGCTGCAATATCAGCAGTGGGCGCAATCGCGCCATCGCCGCAGCTGAGGGAGACATCATCGCGGTTACTGATGCTGGCGTGCGCTTGGACAGTCGCTGGCTGGAGAGGATCACTGCGCCACTGCTGGCGGACGAGTCCTTGGGCGTGGGGGCGGGCTTCTTCCAGGCTGACCCGCGGACGCCGCTGGAAACCGCCCTGGGCGCGACCACCCTGCCGCTGGCGGACGAGATCGTAGCGGCGAAGTTTTTGCCAAGCAGCCGCAGCATCGCCTTCCGCAAAGGGGCTGCGCAGCGCATCGGCGGCTACCCGGAATGGCTGGATTATTGCGAGGACTTGATTTTTGACTTGCGATTGCGCCTGGCAGGGGAGCGATTTGTTTTTGTGCCGGGGGCGCTGGCGCACTTCCGTCCGCGCAGCAGCTTGCGCAAGTTCTATCGGCAGTATTATTTGTACGCGCGCGGCGATGGAAAAGCTGACTTGTGGCGCAGGCGTCATTTGGCGCGTTATGCAACTTACCTGGCGCTGGCGCCGGGCATCGGACTGGCTGGCGCGCTAGTAAATCCGCTGCTGTGGGGATGCTGGCTGCTTGGCGCTGTGATTTACTTGTGGCGACCGTATCGCCGCCTGCCGGTGGTCATGCGGCGCGCGGGCGGCGGCTCGCTGGCTGTATGGCTGCGCTGCATCGCTTTGATCCCGCTGATACGCGTGATTGGCGATGTGGCGAAGATGCTGGGTTATCCCCTGGGCTGGACTTGGCGCCTGCGGCAGAGACCGCCCGATTGGCGGACGTTGCGAGCATGACCAATAGACCGGCTTTGCGTTACAATGGAGTCGATTTGGTTTGCGGGGAGCGGCATGTCTAAAGGGCGGAGCAGCGAATGGGTCAGCCTGCGGCGTGCGGCCGAGATCTTGGGCGTGCACCCGGCGACGGTGCGCAACTGGGCGGACAGCGGCAAATTGCCTTACCGACGCACAGCTGGCAAGCATCGTCGCTTTCACATCAAGGACTTGCGCGCTTACGCCGAAAACAATGGTGAAATTGAACCGCTGGAATTGCAGGTCATCATCCAGAGCGCGCTGGGCGAGGCGCGCATGCAAGCCTCCGGCGACGAACTGCTGACCGCGCCCTGGTATTTGGCCATGAGCGAGGATACCAAGCAATACCTGCGCGAACAGGGCAGGCGCGTCTTGCAAGCCATTCGTAGTTATGTCGCGGCCGGGGCGCCTGATGAACGGCTGGGCGCGGCTATCTCGCTGGGCAAGGATTATGCTGCCCGCCTGCGCGCCGACGGCTTGAGCCTGCCGCAAGCCATGCGTGGTTTCTACTTTTTTAGCGACTTTGTCGTCAACTCCATCCTCACCTGGTCGGAGCTGGCGCCGCCCAACAACAGTTCGGAATGGTCGACGCTGCTGCGCCGGGTCAACACTTTCATGAATGCCATCCTGCTGTCTATCGTCGAGTATTATGAAGAGGAGTGAGGACGCCCAGGAGCTGGCCTGGGTGGCGCTCTGCCTCTCGCACAAAATCGGACGCAAAACACTGGAGCATCTGGGGCGTCATTTCGATGGCGACCTGTTTGCCGTCTTGTCGGCGTCGGCCAGGGAGTTGCGGCAAGTGCGCGGCTTGGGCAAGGTGGGCGCGGGGAAGATCGCCAGCATCAATCTGGATGCGGCGCATGAGCGGATCTGCGAATGGCAGCGGGGCGGCATCGCGATATTGACGCCTTGGCATCCTGGCTATCCAAGCTGCCTGCAAGCGCTGGACGATGCGCCGCCCTTGCTCTTCGCGCGCGGATGCCTGCATGAGAAACTGTGGACGCGAACGGTGGCCATCGTGGGCAGGCGCGAGGCATCCCGCCGCGGTCGTTTTTTGACGCTGCAGCTGGCGATGCGCTTGGCTCGCGCAGGATTCACCGTCGTCAGTGGCTTGGCGCTGGGCATAGACACGGCGGCGCATCAGGGCGCGCTAGAAGCCGGCGGCGCGACTGTGGCGGTGCTGGGCAGCGGCTTGCGGCGCGTTTATCCATCCTCGAATCGCGAGCGGGCGGAGCGAATAGAGGTGGCTGGCGCGCTGATCAGCCAGGTGCATCCGGATTGGGGCGCCAATGCCCAGCGACTGGTGGCGCGCAACCGCATCATTAGCGGGCTGGCGCAACGAATCGTGCTGGTGGAGTCGGGGGCGAGCGGTGGCGCGATGCACACCGTGCGCTTTGCCCAGGAGCAAGGGAAACCCGTCTACACCTTCGACTTGCCAGCCAGCGGCAACCAGCAGGCGCTGGACAATGGCGCGCGCATGCTCAGCCAGGATGATCCGCTGGCCGACTTGCTGGAATAAGTCCGCCGCGATAGGCAGCGAAATATCAGGAGAAGGGATGTCAAGAATGGACGCTAGAACATTTGACACAGAAACAGATGTTCCTGTATACTGAGGGCGAGGCAGGGAACTGAGGCAAAGCTGATGACAGAATTCAACCAGCTATCGGCGCGGCAGCAGCACATGATGCGCTTCATGACAGCCTATGTGCGCGACAACGGCTTTCCGCCCAGCATCCGCGAGATCGGCGAAGAATGCCATATCGGCTCGACATCGGTCGTGAATTACAACCTTAATAAACTGGTGGACGCCGGTTATATCGAGCGCCTGGGCAAGGTATCCCGCGGACTGCGGATAGTGCGCAGCATCCCGGGCGCGACAGCATCGCAGGTGCTGGCAGCGCGGGACCTGCGGCAAGTGGCGCTGGTTGGGCGCATCGCCGCGGGCGAGCCGATCTCCTTGCCGGAGGACATCGCACACCATATTGAAGAGGACGACTACATCAGCCTGCCGCCGCACCTGCTGAGTAGTTATGACGAAAGCGAAGTCTTTGCGCTGTCGGTGCGCGGCGATTCGATGATCGACGCCAGCATCCAAGATGGCGACATCGTTATCTTGCGTCGGCAAAACACGGCAGAAAATGGCGATATGGTGGCGGCTTGGCTGCACGAAGAAAGCGAGACCACGTTGAAGCGCTTCTATCACCAGGGCGACCGAATCCGGCTGCAGCCAGCCAACCCGGCCTACCAGCCCATTGAAGTGATGCCCGCCAATTGCGAGGTCAAGGGCAAAGTGCTGTCGGTGTTGCGGACCTACGCTTAAGGCGCGGCGATTCCCAGTTCACGCGCTGCGCTCTGGCAGAGGCGCGCGCCACCAGCTGCCAGCCACTGATCGAAAGTAACGCTTTGCGCTAAGCCGGTCGTGGCGTCGCTGAAGATACCTAAGCCCCAGCGATAATAGGCTTGCGTCTCCCGCGACCAAGTTTCCCGCCCCCGGTTTATGACGCTGGGTCCGCCATTGTAACAAGCCAGGGTCAAGCCAATCACGCCGCCGGAGGCTTGTGAGCAATAATTCAGATAATCGCCGCCGCGCCGCGCGTTGGTGTCGGGGTCGAGCATGTCGTCGCCCTCGGCGAAGTGAAAGGGCATGACCTGGAACAAGCCTTGCGCCCCCGCCCCGCTGACCACGCTGGGATGCCCGCAGGATTCGATCTGCATGACTGTCGCCAGCAGCTGCGGATCGACCTGCGAGCGCGCAGCCCATTCGTCAAGATGGGTCGACCAGTGGCGTACCGACAGCGCGAAGAATCCCGCCAGCTCGACTTGCCTGTGCCCGCGCAAAAGCCGCAGCGCCATGTTTGCCGCGTCGCCCCATAGCGGCGCCGACGCCAGCGGCAACGCCAAGGCGATCGGCAGCCAAAGCGGCACATAATAGACTTTGCCCTGCTTGATGATGCGCCGCCCGCCGCGGATCTGCGCGATGCCGAGCCGCAATCCGTCCACGAGCGCCGACATTCCACGCCACGCGCGCCCCCGCTCCCCCCGCGTTGCCAGCTGTTTCACGCGCCGTCTCAAGCCTTTCAATCCACGCTGTCCCCGCGTCTCGTCGTAGCCACGATTCGCATGATAACACAGCCGCATTGCCTCGCCCTTACAGCGCTATTTTGATTACAATACACGCAGCAAGCGTATCGGCTTGAGCAGCGGTATAAGCCTATGAGCGCGCAATCATTTCGCAATCGACTGCAAGAGGGCAAGCCCATTTTGGCGGATGGCGCTGTGGGCACGATGTTGCACCAAGAGTCGCATGCCCGCGCTGACGCCTGCTTCGACGCCATGAATCTGGACGATTCGGCTGTCGTGCGCGAAGTCCATCGAGCCTATATTGAGGCGGGCGCTGACTTGATTGCTACCAATACCTTCGGCGCCAACAAATTCAAGCTAGGGGCGGCGGGGCGGAGCGGGCAACTAGCGGAGATCAACCGTCGCGGTGTGGAGCTGGCGCGGGAAGCCATCGCCGAGAGCGGAGGCCGCGATGTCTTTGTGGCTGGCTCGGTGGGACCGCTGGGCGTCGGCGTCGCGCCCTATGGAGGCTTGTCGCAAGCCGAAGCGCAAAGCGCTTTCGCCGAGCAACTGAGCGCGCTCTTGGAGGCAGGCGCCGATCTCATCCAGTTTGAGACCTTCCGCGAGCATCGGGAGTTGCTGCTGGCTGCCGCAGTGCTTAGAAAGTTGAGGCCGAAGCTGCCGGTCATCGCGCAAGCCACTTTCTATCACGAGCATCTGAGCTATGCCGGTTATCCGCCGGCGCGCGTAGCGACTGATTTGCAGCGGGCGGGCGTGGATGTCATCGGCGTGAATTGCGGCAGCGGACCGTCTGGCATTGCCGAGGCGCTGCGGCAAATGCGCTATGCCGTGCCGGACGCCGTGTTCTCTGCCATGCCCAACGCTGGCTTCCCGGAAGTGGTAGGCGGGCGGATTCTCTACCCTGCCAGCGCCGCCTACTTCGCCGATTTTGCCACCAGCGTGGTCAGTTTGGGCGCGACGGTGGTTGGCGGCTGCTGCGGCACACGACCCGAGCATATCGCGTCCATGCGCGCAGCGCTGGATGCGCCAAAGTCGACGATCATCGACTTACATGTCGGCGAACAGGCTGGCGAGCAAGAAGCGCAGGCGCCGGACGCGCCTACGGAATTGGCGGAACGGCTGGCGAGCGGGCAATTCACGACCACGGTGGAAATGGCGCCGCCGCGCAGTTACCGCACGGAACCGCTGCTGCAATCGGCGCGGAGATTGCGGGCCGCTGGCGCGGATCTCATCAATGTCGCGGATACGCCGGCGGCACGCATGAAAATGAGCGCCTGGGCTGTCGCGCATTTGCTGCAAACGCAGATCGGCATCGAGACGGTGCTGCATTTCCCCACGCGCGGGCGCAATATGCTGCGAGTGCAGGGTGACTTGCTGGCTTCGCACGCGCTGGGCTTGCGCAATCTCTTCGTCGTGCTGGGCGATCCCACACGCATAGGCGACTTCCCCGATGCCAGCGACCTCAACGATGTGGCGCCGTCGCGGCTGATTGATGTCATCAAGCAGGGCATGAATCGCGGCGTGGACATGGCGGGCCACAGCATCGGCAAACCCAGCAGCTTCACGGTCGGTTGCGCCTTGAATATGGGCGCGGATGATCTGGATCGCGAGATTCGCATTCTGCGCAAGAAGCAGTCGGCCGGCGCGGATTTCGCCTTGGGGCAAGCCGTCTTTGAGCCGGGGCGCATCCGCCGCTTCCAGGAACGTTATGAAGAGTTATGCGGACGGGCTTTTGACCTGCCGGTGCTGATGGCGCTGATGCCACTGCGCAGCTTGCGGCAGGCGCGCTTTTTGGACAACGAGGTGCCCGGCATCAGCATCCCGCAGGAGATCATGTCGCGCCTGGCCGCGGCAGGAAAGAATGCCACGAGCCTGGGCTTGGTCATCGCCCAGGAGCTGCTGGAAGAGATGACGGACCTGGTGCAAGGCGCATACATCATCCCGGGCGGCGACTACGACCTGGCGGCGGAGATGGTCGCCTGGATCAAAGCGCGCGAGCAAGAGAAATGAACGAGACGGGCGCTGGCATCGGGACGATCGCGCTCACGGTGGCGGTGGTCGACAGCGATTTCTACGCGCGGCACGCCATCAACGCCTACCTGGCTTGGGATCGGCGCACGCGGGTAGTCGGCAAGTTCGCGCGATTGGATGACTTGCATGCGGCGCTGGCGGATGAGCAGTTGGACGCGCCCAATGTAGCTGTCATTGATGCCAGCGACTGGGCGACAGCCGGCGACCTGCGCATCGCCATCCTCCACCTCCAAGCGATTGTGCCTGGGCTGATTGCGGTATGCATGGCGCCAATTGCGGATCTGGATTATCTCTACGCGGCAGTGGACAGCGGGGCCAAAGCCTATCTACTGAAGTCGGACGCGCGGATTCACATCGCCTGGGCGCTTTGCTATGCGGCGCGGCTGGCGGATGACGAATTTCTCATCAGTTCGGGCGTTGCCGAAGCAGCCGCCAAATTGCATCACGGGCGTCTGCATCGCGCGCGATTCTTGCCGCAGCCCCGTGCCTACCAGAACATGACGCCGCGCATCCGCCAAGCTATTGAGCTATACGCCGTAGAAGGCATGCCGCAGAAGCTGATCGCCAACGAAATGGGCATCGGCGTCGATACAGTGCGCGACTACATCAAGCAGGCATACGACATCCTGGACGCCTTGCACGAGGACGACTCGAACTATCCGCTGGATATGCACCGCCAGGAGATCGCCTTCATGCGCATCACCGCGCTGGCGATCCCCGACGATTGAGCTCGCCCTAAGTAATCACCGAGTCGGATTCGGAGGCATCTTCGGCGGCCAGTTCCTGGGCGCGTTTCTTGTGCAGCGCCTTCATCACTTGCGTGCGCGTCAGCAGCACGGACTGATCGCCTTCCTGCTCGAGCGCGTCTGGCACCGGCGCATGACCCGCCTCCAGATAGGCGACGATGGCTTCGCTGAAGGACTTGACGGGGGCTTGCTCGCCGTGCTGATGCCGCAGCTCCAGCAGCACATTCATCAGCCAGAGGAAGAGATCGCCTTCGGTACGGGCGGTCTTGCGTCCCTTGACCAGATCAAGCACGCCGTATTTGCGGATGAGGTCGATGGCGGGCTTGTAGATGCTGTGATACCAGTCGGCGGTGACTTCTTCGGTGGTCAGCGCGCGATCCCGCAGTTTTTCCAGCACGCGCTCATGCAGGAAGATATGCCCCATCAACTCGTGATAGCGGGCGGGCGCGGTGAGCTCGATGGACTCGTGGCCGGGCACGGCGCGGGTCAAGCCCGTTTCATCCAGGAAGTTGGCGTAGGCTTCGGCGGCTTCCATTTGCTGCATGCTCATGCCCGGGCGCAGCGGCACTGTCGTTGGCAAGGCGACCACATGCGCCTGGATGGTCTTGGCGCCCAGCTGCCGAGCCACCGACACGCGGTGATTGCCATCGCGCACGAAATAGGCATCGCCGACCTTGTACAACTCGATCGGCGGCGGACCCTCCTGGCTGTTAGCGAGGGCGTAAACGCGGCTCCAGCGATCTTTCATATTGCTGTTCTTGGGCAGGAAGGTGGCGGTGAAGTCCTTGTAGCGCCCGACGCTGCCCACGATATGATCCAGCGGGATATCGCGCACACCTTCGTAATGCTCCTCGTGCAAGTGCAGGCGGCTGCGCACCTCGTCGAAGTTCATCAACTCGCTGTGCCGGCCCGTCAGGTAGCTCAGCAACTCTTGCCAGAATACGCGGTTCTGGATGGATTGGAATTTGCTGACACCTTCCTTGTAGAAGATGTTGAAAGTCGGGTCATCTGCCATTGGCGGCTGTCTCCGTTCATGTGTTTACCAGAATTGCTCAGCAACAATCTGTCTACATGGCATCGCTTGTTCTGCGACACAGGCTCAAATAGCCCGGCAAACACGGTATAGCTTTGCACAACTATAACACAGCTGCGTAAGAGCCGAGTAAAATCACAGTTATGGAGCGCGAGGGTGGCGCTGTAAGGGAAGATGTGTATCGCAATCGTTGATTTGACGAAAGTTCGGCGGCGAATCTTACACCCGCGCGGGGCTGTTTGCGCCTGTATTTGCGCTTTCCAATGGGGTTCTTATGAAAGTAACACCAAGAAAAATATTGAACCACAGAGATTATAACTTGTATGGGCGAGGCATTGCCTCGCCCGCATCAGCTCCCTCGATCCTCCCATCAAGTTGGGGGAAGCTAAGTCCCTATGGGGTATGTACGGGCAAGCCGGTGGCTCGCCCACTAGACTTTTGGCTGAATAGATAGTTGATGGATGACGAAACAGCACGGCGCCTGAATGCCATAAACCGCGCTTTCTATGAGCGGACAGCGCGGAATTTCGACGCTACCCGCCAGCGACCTTGGTTTGGCTGGGCGCGTTTGCTGCAATCGCTTGAACTGCCTGTCGAGTCGCTGCTGGATATCGGCTGCGGCAACGGACGTTTCGCCCGCTTTTTGACACGGCAGCAGTCGCAGCCTTTTGGCTACTGCGGCATTGACAACAGCGCGGACCTGCTGGCTTTCGCGCGCGAGGAGCTGACAGCGTTGTCTCTGGCGAATTGCGAATTGATTGAGCGGGACATTGTCATGGGGGCGCTGCCGAAGCGACATGCATGGTTAGTCGCGATCTTCGGCTTGCTGCATCATGTGCCGGGGCTGGAGCGGCGGCGCAGCCTCGTCAGAAGCGCGGCAAATTGTGTGTTGCCGGGCGGCTGGCTGGCTTTCACTGCCTGGCGCTTCTACGACAGTCTGCGCTTCCGAGCGCGCATCCAGCCCTGGGACGCTGATATAAGGGTGGAAGCGGGCGACTATTTGCTGGACTGGCGGCGTGGCGAGCGGGCGCTACGCTACTGTCATCACATTGACGACGAGGAACATGCGGGCCTGATCGCAGCATCAGGCTTGCGCGTCGTTGATGACTTCCGCTCGGATGGCGGGCTCAATCGTTATACGCTGCTGCGCCGAGACCTCTAAAAGCAAAAGACCCCCTCCCCCAAACGGGAGAGAGGGCAGAACTGGGGGCGAATAGCGCTAGCAACCGCCTTTCTGCAGGATGTAGGGCGCGGCGGCGGAGCGGTTATCGCCTTCGTTCATCTCCTGCACGCGGTTGTCGACATCGACGAAGACATTGATGTGGTGCAATTCGTCGAAGTAAACGCCGGTGGTGATGTTGCCTTCAGCAATGGCTGTTTGCCCTGGGTCCGTTTCGCGGAAGGCGGCTCTGGTAGCTACCCGGCCTGCGCCGTCATGCCGCGTGTCGACGATTTCGACCAAGCCACCACCAGCGCGCGCCGTACCGATATTCTTAACGCGAACCCGGATATTGTAGGATTGGTTGCAAGTCGCCGGATGCGGGCTGACGATCGGGCTGCCATCGACGATCAGATTGGGACCAGTTACCGGCGCGGGCGGCGCAGTCGGCTGCGGGATGGCTGTCGGGATGGGCGTCGGCGGCAGGGGTGGCGGCTGCACGGCGGCCACGTCGCTGGTATCGCCTTCCACGCGGACGATATTCGGATGGATGAAGCCGCTGCGGCCATTGGGCATCTCAATGTAGAGCCAGCCTGTATTCCAACTGCTGATGCCCTTGATTGGCGCAGTATTGCCTTCCAGCAGGGTGCCAATAACTGCATAGGAGGTTGAATCGCCCCGGCGAACATTGGCGCCAGGCACTGTGATCACGACATAGGGACCATCGTATTGGGGCATCTCGTCGACAGGTTCTTCTGCCATGTCGTCAGCCGGCTCTTCAGCCATATCTTCCATATCGTCGGTCATCGCCATTTCTTCAGTTGCCGGTTCTGGCATGTCATCCGGCATCTCGGCCGGCATGGCGGCCATTTCGGGCGAACTGTTGTCAATGCGGATAGGGCTAACGCGCGCCACCGGCTGCGATCCGTCGCCAGTATTGACCATCAGTCGCAATTCATACAAACCGTCGTCCAGCGGGACTGTGTTCCAGGCGCCCAGTACATCGTCTACCACAGCGGCGATGCGCGGCAGCGTGGCGGGGAACCACTGCGACCCTTCCTCTTCCATGTCCATCGCGGACAGGGCAAGCGGGCGGAACTCTATGTACAAGTTGCGCAAGCCCTCCAGGTTAGCTGTCCCGCGGACATCGACGCTGCCGCTCACGACATACACCGGCGGTGGGTAGCTGATATTGGCATCAGGGTTCACCATATCCGCGTCAGTTGGCTCAATCAATGGGGCGCTGTCTTGCGCGCCCGCTGCGGGGATAAGCAGCAAGAGCACCGCCAATATGCAAAGCAAGAATCGGAATCGCATCTCGAAGTTTCCTCCTGAATCATATCGTGAGCGATATTTTGCATCTACTGAGTATACAGTGTACCACACTACGGACAACGAGTCTGCGCTAGCAAGAGCAATTTGGGAGCGCGTCGCCGCGACTGGCACAGCTTGAGCCTATCATAGCGCGCGCTTTTGCAGTAGTCTAGCGCCTGATTGCGAAGGTAGCAGCCCCACATGACCAAACCCGCGATCGTTTCCATCCGTGATTTGCACAAGACCTATCGTGAAGGCACGCGCCAGCGCTCGATCTTGGCTGGTGTCAACTTTCAGATCTACGAAGGCGAGTTCTTCGTATTGCTGGGCGCAAGCGGCAGCGGCAAAAGCACTTTGCTGAACCTGCTCAGCGGCATCGACAACCCCACGCGCGGCAGCATTTGCATCGGCGATACTGACATCACAGTACTGGGCGATCTGGCGTTGACACGCTTCCGCCGCGACCATATCGGCATTATTTTCCAGTTTTTTAACCTTATTCCCACGCTCACCGCGCTGGAAAATATTACGTTGCCGCGGGAGTTGGGTGGCTCAAAGCGCTCCAGCGCCGAGAAGAAGGCGCGCGAACTGCTGGCGGAGGTTGGCTTGACAGAGCGCGCGGACAACTATCCGGACAAGCTCAGCGGCGGTGAACAGCAGCGAGTCGCCATTTGCCGCGCCTTGCTGCATGAACCGCAGGTGGTGTTGGCGGACGAGCCCACCGGCAATCTGGATGAAGACACCGGACGCCCCGTCATCGAATTGCTGCTGCGGCTGACGCGCGGCGCGGGCAAGACCTTGATCATGGCGACGCATAGCGCGGAGATTGTGCCGCTGGCGGACCGGGTGGGTAGAATCCTGGACGGGCAACTGCAAATCGAAGGGCAATCAAAGCCGGTAATCGGCGCTTGCGTGAGTAGAAAAACGGGCGAGGAAGCGCTACAATAAGCTTGCGACAAAATAAGATGGCGCAGCGCCCGGGCGAAAGGCGGTCAGGGATGGATGACGCGGCACAACAATCAAGGGTGAAGGCCATCCTGGGCGAGTTGCGCGATGTCAACAAAGACCGCCGGCGCACTGCTGTCATGAAACTGGGCATGGTCGGCGGCGAACAAGCCCTGCGCACTCTCATCCGTCTCGTCGACAACCACCATGAAGACCTTATCGTGCGCGGGCGGGCGGCGCTGATGCTGGGCAAACTCAAGGACGACCGTGCCGTGCCGCATCTCATCCGCGCCTTGCAGGCGCCAGGCTTCCTCACGCCTTATCATGCCGCCCAGGCGCTGGGCAAAATTGGCGACCCTCGCGCGATTGAAGCACTGCTCAGCCTGGCCGCTGATAGCCGCGACAAGACGCGCCATGCCGCGGTAGAGGCGCTGCGTCAATTGGGCTACGAAGCTGAACCCAGAGCCTTTGACCATGACAGCCCGCCGATCTGATGCCGGCGCGTAGCCATGCGCGTAAATCCGTCAAAGACGCTTTCCGGCGCGATTCTGACAGCCTGGCGATACCGCCCGGGCCATAGCCTGCTAGCGATCCTCTTCATTGCTTATGTCTTGCGCTTGTTGCTGATTGCCAACGGCGGACAATTCTTCTTTCCCGACGAGCATCGTTATCGACGCCGCGCCGTGGCGATTGCCGGCGATCTGTTCGACGGCGACCTGAAACAAGCTGTCAAGTATGCGATTCTTTATCGCAAACATCATGGCATGGCCAGCGCCATGCTGGCGCCGGCTCTATTCCATCGACTGCTCTTTGAAGTCAGCCCGGGCAACGAATGGACTTGGAAGGATTATTGGAACGACCCGCAAGGTGACTTCCGCGCGTCGGCGCTGATCTTCGCGATCCCTTCTGTTCTTTGCATCGCGCTGGTCTATCTCATTGCATTACAGGCGGGCGCGGACAGAATTGAAGCGCTGCTCGGCGCGGTTTTTCTGGCGGCTTCGGCAGCGATGTTCATCTATGCCAAACATTTCTTGCCCTACGATTTCTCGATGCTGTTTTCCATGTTAGCGCTGTATGCGGCTCTGCGCTTTCGCGATTCCCGGCTCTTGGGCGGGGGCTTGGTCGGGCTGTTGTTATTCTGTTCGTTCTGGATCTATTACGGACAGATCTTTCTGGTCATCACCCTCGCTATGCTGTATTGCGTCGTCTTAGCGAGGCGCTGGCAAGACATATTCCTGCGGGCTGCTTCGTTGGCGCTCGGCGGCCTGCTGCCGCTGATCCCAATTTTGGGGGTGAATTACTTCATTTTGGACAGAGATGTGATTGGCATGTTTATTGGCTTTTCCGGAACTATTTTTTCTGGCAGCTTCGCCGAGGGCGTCATTTTTCCGTTTCTGTATTTTGCAGCGGCAGAAGGCGCTGTGGCTCTGATGTGGGCGGCCGGGCTGGTTCTGGCGCTTGTTCAATTGCGGAGACAGCCGGCGCTCGCCAAGAGCCGCCTGCGGATTTATTTTGCGGCGCTCTTGTTTATGTACTTCCTCATGGGGCTGCTGTCCACTGGCTTGGAAGTATTCGTCTTGTATGGGCGTACCGCGCGCGCCCTAGTCCCCTTTGTAGCTTTGATTTGTGGCTGCGCATTCGCGAGCTGGTTTCGCGCGCGTGACTTTCGCGGCTTTGTACCCTTCCTCGTTGTTCTATGCTTGTTGGCTCTGGCGAACTTTGCCCCCGCCATTAACCAGCAATACTATCGAGAAATCATTGCGCAAGTGACGCAAGAATATGGATCCGTCTCGTACGCCGGCGACCTATATCCGCCGTGGCCGGAAAAAGGCGAATTCACTTTCCCGGAAGATGCAGAAGCCCGCTACACGCTGGTCAACGCTGGCTATTTTCGTGATCGAATTGAAATCTCCTCACGAGCCGCCCCTGTCGGCGCTGTCCTTTTCGAAACGCCGCACCCTCTTATGTATCGCCCCTGGCAATTTGAAGGCCAAAAGCCGGAAATGCGCGAGCTGATTAATCGCGACGGGCTGTATATCCAGCTGATCGACGGGCAGGCTGCCGAAGGATAAGTCGGAGTGAAGCGCCATGAGCGAGATTCTGATCATTGACGCTATTCGCAGTCCTGTGGGCAAGCGCAATGGCTACCTGCGCGAGACGCACCCGGTCAAACTGGGCGCGCATGTCGTCAAGGCGCTGCTGGAGCGCGTCCCCATCGACAAGGCGGACATCGACCATGTGCTCTTTGGCTGCGTCAGCCAGTTCGCCGAACAGACTATGAATGTGGCGCGCAATGTGACCCTGGAGGCTCGGCTGCCCATCGAAACGCCGGCCACGACTGTCGACTTCCAATGCGGCAGCAGCCAGCAAGCCATTCATCTGGCGGCGGCGATGGTCGCGAGCGGGGACGCCGATGTGGTCGTGGCGGGCGGCGTGGAGAGCATGACGCGCGTGCCCATGGGCAGCAGTATAGGGACAAATGGCGCTTCGCCCTTCACCGATGACATTATGGAAGCGCACAACATGATCCCGCAGGGCACCGCTTCGGACGAGATTGCGGCCAAGTGGGGCATCACGCGCGGGGATATGGACGCGCTGGGCTTACGCAGCCATCAACGCGCCTGGCGAGCTACACAAGCCGGCATCTTGCAACGGGAAATCGCGCCCATAGAAGGCGTCGACGCCGCGGGCAATTTGCAGTTGGTCGAATGCGACGAAGGCATCCGCCCGACGACCACGCTGGAGAAGATGAGCGCCTTGCAGCCGGTCTTCACAGCCGATGGCGTCACCACCGCGGGCAACAGCAGCCAAATCAGCGATGGCGCGGCGGCAGTCCTGGTCACCAGCGCCGAGCATGCGCGGCGACTGGGTCTATCAGGGCGGGCGCGCATCTTGGCGACGACGACTGTGGGCAGCGACCCACATTTGATGCTGACGGGTCCCATCGCCGCCACCAGTCAAGTTTTGCAGCGGGCTGGGCTGCGGCTGGACGACATCGACCTCTTTGAAGTCAACGAAGCGTTCGCTTCCGTGCCTTGCATGTGGGGGCGGGAAACTGGCGCGGACATGTCGCGGGTGAATATCCATGGCGGAGCGATTGCTTTGGGGCATCCCTTGGGCGCATCCGGCGCGCGCTTGATGACGACGCTGATCAATGCGCTGGAGACAACCGGCGGGCGGACCGGCTTGCAGACGATGTGCTGTGGCGGCGGAATGGCCACCGCCACCATTATCGAACGCTGCGAATGAGACTCAGCCGCTGCGTTGACCAATCGGCGCCAGTGTCGCTGTGCCGCCAGGATTGTTGACGCCCGCTGTGCCAGGTGTACGGCAAGATTGTGTGGCTCGCCGGCTCTTGGCGTTTAGGGACTCGCGGCGAATCTTCCATTGCAGGGGCTGCAACTCCAGCGCGGCCTCGTATTGGGCTTTGGCAGCGCAGGCATCGCTGGGCAGCAGCCAGTCGCCATAAGCCGCCAATGCCGCTTGTAGCTCGCCAACCATGTCGTAGGTCATCAGCCGTGGCGACTGAAAATCGTAGACGATGCGCCGCATGAGTCGCACGGCTTCGGCAGGGTTGCTGCTGGTGAGCAATTGCGCGTTCTGCAGCATGATGGCGACTTGGCGCAGAAAGGTCAGCTCGCCGATATCGCCATAGATCTCGGCGCGCTCGCTGAGCACAATGGCTTCCGGCAGTTTGCCGCTTTCAAAGAGAGTCTTCGCTTGAGTCGTCAGCGCCTGCCGGATCAATTGCCGGGTTAAATCGCGCTGGAAGGCGGGGTCGAGACTAATGATGGCGTCCAGGGTGTCGATGGCGGCTGGATAATCGCGCGCGGCGAGTTCGGCTTGGGCTTGAGCCAGCAAGGCGTCCAGGTCGTAAGCGCTGCTGCTGACTGGGGCGATGGTGGCGGGACGCATGGCCAGTGTGGGTTCTGCTGTCGGCCTGGGCGGGATTGTTGCGAGCGGCGTGGGGCTGGGCAGGGAAGCCAGGTAGGCTTGCGTGGCCATGGGCGACCAGCGAATGAGGCAGTCCGGCGGGGGCGAGAAGCTGCGGAGGGATTGCAGGCGCGCCCCCACCAAATCCAGCTTGCCAGCCGCCAGGTCTTCGGGCAGGAGCGCGCACTGCTGCGCCACTTCGGCCTCGGCAGTGCTGCTGGCATTGCTGCGGGCGATGTCGACGCCGCTACTCCAGCCAGCAAATGCCGCGATTAGCGCCACGACGCCCGCCGCAAACAGCAGGCAAATGCTGAATGCCGCCAACAAAAGACAACTGCGCCAACGCGAAGGACGCTGAGGTGCTGCGCCGATGCGGGTTGGACTTTGCCGCGGAGTCAAAAGCGTATCCCGCTCGGATTCGACAAAGGGTGGGATTTGACAGGGATCCGCGTCGCTTGCGAATTTGACCGGATTGCAGCACCTCACTCTTCCATGAATGCAGCGGCATTGTAGTGCAAGGCAGGGCGCTTAGCCAGTTACCTTGCCCCAGCTTGACGCCTAGGCCGCGCCCGTGTTACACTGCGCCTATGCAAGCGCTTGCCCAGCCCAACAGACTCATGCCAATGCCTAGCCTTCGTGGTGGCAGACGGTGAATGCTGCGCCCAGCAGCTGAGCAAAAGCGCTAATCCGTCTGTCTTTGACAGGCGGTTTTTTGTATCTGGCGCGCGCCGTTTAAGGGAGTGATGAGCATGTCCGCAGAATATATTCATGTGTCGGTGGCCTGGCCCTATGCCAATGGCGACCTGCATATCGGCCATCTGGCTGGCTGCTATCTGCCGGCCGATATTTTCGCCCGCTACCATCGCCTGCGCGGCAACCATGTGCTGATGGTCAGCGGCTCGGACAGCCATGGCACGCCCATCACCGTCGAGGCGGACAAGCGCGGCAGCGCGCCCCTGGAAGTCTTCGAGCATTACCACGAGCGCTTCCTGAAGACGCAGCGCAAAATCGGCGTCAGCTACGACCTCTTCACCCACACCGACACCGAGAATCATCATCAGGTGGCGCGGGACATCTTCACGATTCTGCTGGAGCGCGGCTACCTCTACAAAGAAAAGCAAACCCTGCTTTACAGCGAGAGCGAGAAGCGCTTCCTGCCCGATCGTTATGTGGAAGGCACTTGCTACATCTGCAAATATCCCCACGCCCGCGGCGATCAATGCGAAAACTGCGGCAACCTGATGGACGCGGTGCAACTCATCGACCCGCACAGCCGCAGCAATCCCGACGACAAGCTCATCCGCCGCGAATCGGAACATTACTTCCTCGACCTGGCGCAATTCACCGAGCAAATCCTGGAATACCTCGCCGCGCACGCGCATCACTGGCGACCGAATGTCAGCCGCTTCAGCCAGAATTTTGTCAAAGAGGGCTTGCGCGGCCGGCCCATCACCCGCGATATCGATTGGGGCATTCGCGTGCCGCTGGATGGCTGGGAAGACAAGCGCCTCTACGTCTGGTTTGACGCCGTCATGGGTTATTTCAGCGCCAGCATCGAATGGGCGAAGAACATCGGCCAGCCCGACGCCTGGAAAAAGTGGTGGTACAACCCGGAAGCCAAAATCTACAACTTCATTGGCAAGGACAACATCCCCTTCCACACCATCATCTGGCAGGCCGAGTTGCTCGGCATCGACGGCATCTACAACGAAGACGATCCGACCTACGGCGATATCCCGCTGCAGCTGCCCTACGATGTGCCCGCCAACGAATTCATGAACATTGAGGGGCAGCAATTTTCGACCTCGCGCAACTGGGCGGTCTGGCTGCCCGACCTGCTGGAGCGCTATCAGGCCGACGCCGTGCGCTTCTATGTCGCCCGCACTTTCCCCGAAACCCAAGACAGCGACTTCTCCTGGGACGGCTTCCTGGCGCGGGTCAACAACGAGTTGCTGGCGGCTTGGGGCAATCTGGTCAATCGCATGCTCGGCTTCGCTTACAAGCGCTTTGATGGGGTCGTGCCCGCCCCCGGTCCGCTGCCGGACTCCGACCGAGCTATCATCGCGCGCTGCGAAGCGGGCCTCGACACAGTCGGCGAGTTGATCGCGGCGGTGCGCTTGAAAGAGGCGCTGGAAGAGACCTTGAGTCTGGCACGGGCGGTGAATGGTTGGCTGAACGAGCGCGCGCCTTGGAAGACCATCAAATCAGACCGCGACGATGCCGCCTGCGCGGTCTATGCGGCGCTGCGCTGCATAGACAACTTGAAGATCCTGTTCGCGCCTTTCGCGCCTTTCAGCTCGCAGCAAGTCCACGAGATGCTCGGCTACGACGGGCGGCTCTTCGGCGAGCAGCGGATCGAGAATTATCAGGAAGAGACGCGCGATCATCTGGCGCTGGTCTATGACGGAAGCGCGGCGATAGGACAGTGGCAGGCGAGCGCGCTGGCGCCGGGTCAGAGGCTGCGCGCGCCGAGTCCGCTCTTTGTGAAGCTCGATTCCGAGATCGTCGAGCAGGAGCGTCAGTATCTGGGCAAGGAGCGGGTGGAGAATGCGATTGTGTAGAGGATTAGCCGCAGGGCTTCAGGTTTAATCGCCAAGTAAGTAATGCAAAAACTAACCACCCAGGACACCGAGTCTAAAAGAGGTCACAGAGAAAAGGACTCCGTAGGGGTGACACTTGTGTCGCCCGCATAACCCCTCTAACCTCCCCTATGAATTGGGCGAGCTACTGGCTCGCCAGTACAGATTCTGCGTGCCCCCCCCCCCCCCCCCCCCCGATGCTTCAAGGGGATAGTTGGGGTAGGCGGGTGTCTCAGCGAGACGCCCCTACATCTGCTTCCGAATCTCTGTGCTCTCCGCGTCCTCTGTGGTTCAATCTCCTTCTTGGTATCACTTCTATGGTTCAGTTTTTCCTTTTCGCTTGCTCGTTACTTCCGCGCTACACTATTCCCCATGACCTGGCTAGCATCCCACTTCCACACGCGCAAGCCCATCATCGCCATGTGCCACCTGCGCGCCCTGCCCGGCGACCCCGGCTACGACCCCGCTGGCGGACTGGATGCCATCATCAAAGCTGCCCGCGCCGACCTCCACGCCCTGCAAGCCGGCGGCGTGGATGCCATCATGTTTTCCAACGAAGCCAGCTTGCCTTATCTCACCCAGGTCCAGCCCATCACCAGCGCTTGCATGGCCGCCGTCATCGCCGCGCTCAAGCCCGATATCGACCGCCCCTACGGCGTCAATGTACTCTGGGACCCGGTCGCCTCAATTGATGTCGCGGTGGCGGCAGGCGCCAGCTTCGTCCGCGAGATTTTCAGCGGCGTCTATGCCAGCGACTTCGGCTTATGGAACACGAATTGCGGCGAGATCATCCGCCATCAGCACGCGGTGGGCGGCGCGGAACTCAAGCTGCTCTTCAATATCGTGCCGGAATCGGCGGTCTATCTGGCGGCGCGCAATGTGGTGGATATCGCCCTGTCGACAGTCTTTGTGGCGCAGCCGGACGCCCTCTGCGTATCCGGCTTGACGGCTGGGGCGGAAGCCGATTCCAAGACGCTCAAGCTGGTCAAGGAGGCTGTGCCGGATACGCCCGTCTTCGCCAACACGGGCGTCAACGCGGGCAACCTGGCGGCGACGCTGGCGATTGCGGACGGCACGGTGACGGGGACTGCCTTCAAGCGCGACGGACAGATCTGGAATGAGGTGGATGTCGAGCGCGTGCGCGAGTTCATGGACATCGCCAAAGCCGTTCGCGGAGGTTGAGGCTGTGGACCCACGCTGGCGGCAAGTGGCGAATGTGCTGGTAGGGCACTCCACAGCACTGCAGCCGGGCGAGCGCGTCATGATCGCCATGCAGGAGGTCGACAGTCTTCCGCTGGCGCAGGCGCTTTACGAAGCCTGCATTGCAGTCGGCGCATTCCCGCAAGTGCAATTCCAGTCGCAAGCCATGCGACAATCGCTGTTGCGGCAGGGCAATAATGAGCAGCTGAGCTGGACGCCGGAAATCGAGGCTTATGGCATGCGCTGGGCGGATGTCTATTTTGGGCTGCGCGCCATTGGGGAAGCACAAGCGGAGGATATTGACGCGGCGGCGCTGGCAGCGCATCAGGCGGCGCAGGGCAGGGTATCGACATTGCGCTGGCGGGAGACGCGTTGGTGTCTGGTGCGCGTACCGACGAGGGCTTTGGCGCGGCAAGCCGGGATTGACTTGGCGGCGCTGCAGGACATGTTCTTTGAAGCCTGCCTGCTGGATTACGCGGCAGCTTCCGCAGAGTGGCATGCGCAGGCAAAGAGTCTGCGAGGCTCGCGGACGGTGCGCATCCTCAGCGGCGAGGACACCGACCTGCAGTTTTCCGTGGCTGGGCGGCAGTGGCTGGTCTTTGACGGCAAGATCAACCTGCCCGACGGCGAAATCTATACCGCGCCGGTCAATGACAGTCTGAACGGGCGCATTCATTTTGAGCAGCCGGCCATCTTTGGCGGTGTGATCCTGCCGGATATCCGCCTGGCTTGGCGGGCTGGCGAGCTCATCCAAGCCTGCGCGAGCGCCAACGAAGAAACCTTGCGGCGCATATTGAAAACGGATGCGGGCGCGAGTCGCCTGGGCGAATTCGCATTCGGGCTGAATCCGCAAATCAATCGCTTCTGCTGCGATATACTTTATGATGAAAAAATCGGCGGTACGATTCACATCGCGCTGGGCAGAGCTTATCCAGAATGCGGCGGACTCAACCAAAGCTGCATACACTGGGATTTGGTCAAGGACATGCGCGCGGGCGGCGCGGTCTTCATTGATGACAGACCCGCCCTGCAAAACGGCGCGCTGCTGATTTGAGGGGGAAGGAGGCGCCTATCGGACAATCAGTCTACTGTTGGTACAGCTAGAAACTTGAGAAGGAGCAGATTATGTCCAAGAGCAAATTGAGCCGCCGTGACTTCCTGCGCATGAGCGGCACGGCTGGCGCGGCGCTGGCAGGCGCGTCCCCGCTGGGTAACTTGGCGCGCGTGGCCGCCCAAACCGATACCACCATCAATGTACTGACCGTCGGCGATCCCTGGGATCTGGCGCTGCAAAGCGTGACCGACCAGTTCACCGAAATGACCGGCATTGGCGTCAACATCGAGTCGCTTGGCTACACCGCGCTGCAAGCTCGCCTGGTCAACGCCTTTCTGACGCAGAGCGCCGACGCTGATGTCATCGCTGTCGACCAGATGTGGATCAGTCAATACGCCGACAACGGCTGGATCCGCTCGCTGGATGATTTCATCGCCATGGATTCCGATGCCCATTTCGATGACTTCCTGCCCGAATGCCTTTACTCGCTCAGCACCTGGCGCAACCAGGTCTGGACCCTGCCAATCGCCTCTTACGCCCAAGGCATCATGTACCGCACCGATCTCTTTGAAGCGGCCGGGCTTGATGCGCTGCCCTCGTCCGTGGCTGACGCCGGCGATTGGACCTGGGAAGATTACTTCGGCATCCTCGACCAGATCAACGGCATGGACCTGGATGGCACGAGCATGTACGGCACGACCGTCATTGGCGCGCAGCCGGTACCCGTCGTGCATATGTACACGCAGCTCTCGGCCAGCTACGGTACGCGCTGGTTCACCCAATTCCCCGAGGCGCCCTGGGATTTCAGCCCGACCATCAACAGCGAGTCGAATGTCGCCGCGTTGCATGACTGGCTGAAGCTCTATGCCGCTTCGCCGCCGGAATCCATCAACTACCTCTGGTTCGATGCCGGCACGCGCTTCTCGCAAGGCGACATCGGCATGTTCTATCATTGGACGCCCTACTTCTACCTGGTCAATAACGAGGGCTATTTGACGGGTACGCCTTCGCCGGTGGTGGACAAGTTCGAGACGGCCGTCCTGCCAACGCGCAGTGCCGGCGGCGACCAGGTGGTCAGCCTGGGTGGCTGGTCGCTGGGCATGCCATCCACTTCCGCCAATCAGGAAGCGGCTTGGCAGTTCATCAAATGGGCGACCAGCGCCGAAGGCCAAAAGGCGATGGGCCAGGTCAACGTCAAGGGTTATCAGTTCGCCGACTTCAGCCGCCAGTCCAATTACGACGATGCCGATCTGAACGGCATCTATCCCTTCTTGGGCACGCAGTTGGAGATGATGAAGCTGGGCGATGGCAAGGTTGCCCGTCCGCCGGCGCCGATTTACACATCGCTGGAAGGTGTCTATGGCTTGCAGATCAACCAGGCGATGTCTGGCGGCGTCACGCCCGAGCAAGCGCTGGAGACGACGCAGACGCTGTTCCAGAATATCCTGAGCGGCAACCAGATGATCCCGTATGGCGTCGAGAGCTTCGACGACACGCTCGAAAACACGAAGGCGCTGCAAGCCAGCCTTTCGGGGATGTAGCGCTGAAAACTTGACGTTCATCTGAAACGTCGGAATATAGGGACGACTCTTGGGTCGCCCACGTAATATATTGTCCGCAAGCGGGCGGCCTATTAGGTCGCCCCTACAAGTTTTCATTCGGGGTTGGACCCTTGCCCAACCGCTACACATTCAACAAACGCCTCCCATACCTCCTCCTCGCGCCGTCGGTGCTGATTTTGCTGGCGCTCATTCTTTATCCGCTGGGTTTCGCCCTGCGCAACAGCTTCTGGTTCTGGAACTTGCAGACCAGCCCGGCGCCGCTGTATCACTCGGGCTTGGACAACTACCGCATGGTCTTCCAGGTCACGCCCTTCACCGAGGCCTTGAAGAACACGGTACTGCTCGCCGGCATCGGCACCTTCGCGCAATTCTGGTTCGGCATGGGCATTGCCCTCCTGCTGCATACTCACTTGCGCGGCATGGGGTTTTTTCGCGCCTTGCTGATCATGCCGACGACGCTGGCGCCTGTGGTGGCAGGTTTCCTCTTCCGTTACTTGTTGGAGCCGAAGGGCGGCGTCTTGACCTGGCTGCTGCAAGGCATCGGCTTCCCGGTGCCGCCGCAGGGCTTCCTGGGCAATGCTGGCACGGCGCTCATCACCATCGGCGTCGTTGACACTTGGCAGTGGACGCCTTTCTTCGCCATCGTGCTTTACGCCGGTTTGCTCTCAATCTCGGAGGAAGTGCTGGAAGCCGCCCTGGTCGACGGCGCGTCGCCTTGGCGGCTGTTCTGGTCTATTTCCTTGCCCTTGTTGCGCCCGATTGCCGCCTTTCTGGTCATGATCCGCTTCATGCAACTCTTCAACAGCTTCGACCTGGTCTATGTGCTCACCAGCGGCGGACCGGGCACAGCCTCGCGCACGCTTAGCTTCAACCTGTATCGCGAAGGTTTGGTCAATTACAACATCGGTTTGACCGCCGCCATGACCTGGCTGGTCGCCATCATCGTCTCAATCATCATCAATCTCTATCTCTTCTTCATCTACCGCAAGCGGGAGTGGTGAGCGTATGCGCGCGCCGACGACAAGCGGAAAGATCGTCATCTATGCTCTCATGGCGCTGGTCATGATCTTCTTCGTCGGCCCGATCGTCTGGTTCATCCTGCTCGCATTCCGCCATCCCAGCGATGCCTACAACCTCCCGCCGGAAATCATCTTCCAGCCCGACCTGGGCAACTTCATCACCACCTTCGTCGACCCCGGCAACAACGCAATACAGCTCGTGAACAGCATGGTCGTCAGCACGGGCGCGACCTTGCTGAGTTTGCCCTTTGCGCTGTCCGCCGCTTATGCTTTGTCGCGTTTCGCCATGCGCGGCAAAGAATTCATCATGAATTGGTACATCAGCTTGTTGATCGCGCCGCCGATCGTCTTCGTCATTCCCTATTTCATCTTGATGTCCTGGATCGGCTGGGCGGGCAGCTACCAGGCGATGATCCTCACACTGCAAACGCTGGCGATTCCCTTCTCTGTCTGGCTGCTCAAAAGCTTTATGGATGAGGTCCCGCTAGATCTGGAAGAAGCGGCATGGGTGGATGGCGCCAATCGTTTCGCCGCCTTCTTCCGCATCATCATTCCGCTGGCGCTGCCGGGAATCATCGTCACGTCCATGTTCACCTTCGTCTTCAGTTGGAATAATGTGCTTTTCCCGCTCGTGCTCAGCAAGCAGAGTACGACGACGCTGCCTGTCGGCACAATCAGCTTCTTCGCCTCAACGGGTATTTACTGGGGGCACCTCGCCGCGACTGCCGTTGTCGCCATGCTGCCGCCTATGATCATCTTTTTGTTGCTGGGGCGCTATGTCGTGCGCGGCCTCACATTCGGCGCAGTGAAAGGATAAGCGCATGAGCAAGGTTGGTTTCGGCTTGATTGGCGCGGGCATCGTCGGCGGCGCCTGGCATGCCCATGTCTATCATCACATGCCGCGGGCGGAACTGGTCGCCATCTGCGATTTGAACCTGGCGCGCGCGCGGGAAGTTGCCGAGCGCTACGGCGTACCCCATGTCTACAGCGATTATCGCGACTTGCTGGCTCACGAGGATATCGCTGCCGTATCCATCGCCACACCGGATTTCGCCCATCGCGAGATTGCTGTGGCGGCGGCGCAGGCGAGCAAGCACATCCTGGTCGAAAAGCCGCTGGCCACCACGGTCGCGGACGCCGAGGCCATCCTGCGCGCTGTCGAGGCGGCTGGCGTCAAGCTGATGGTCGATTTTCACAATCGCGCCAACCCGGCTTTCGTGGCGGCGCGCCAAGCGGTGGACGCTGGCGAACTGGGCGCGCTGCAGTATATCTACGCCCGCCTCAGCAACACCACATTCGTGCCTACGCAGATGCTGCCCTGGGCGGCGCAGAGCTCGGCGCTGTGGTTCCTGGCCAGTCATATGCTGGATATGTCTTGCTGGCTGCTGCGGGACGAGCCAAAACGGGTCTACGCCGTGAGCCGTTCGGGCGTTTTGCAGGACCTGGGCGTGGATACGCAGGACTTCCATATCGCCATTGTCGAGTTCGCTGGCGGCGCCGTGGTCACGCTGGAGAACGCCTGGATCCTGCCGGAAAGCGAACCGAATGTCTTCAATCTCAAAATGGAATTGCTGGGCAGCCAGGGCGCGCTCTACATTAATACCAGCGACAACCGCACGGTTGAGAAATACACCGCTGATGCGGCCAGCCTGCCCGACACGCTGGGCTTCACGCTGGATGCCGGCTCGGCGCGCTTGAGCGGCTTCGTGCTGGAGTCCATCGCGCGTTTTGTCGATGCGGTAGTGGACGACAAGCCTGTGTTGGTGACAGGCGCAGAAGCGGCGCTGGTGACGCGCGCCCTTTGCGCCATTGAAGAGTCGGCGCGCAGCGGCTTGCCTGTCGAGCTGGGCTAGTGGCGGACGATAGGCTGCTGCTGGGCATCGACATTGGCACCTCCAGTTCCAAGGGTGTTTTGACGGCGCTGGATGGGCGCATCGTAGCGCGGCACAGCATCCCTCACAACTTTGATATGCCGCAGCCCGGTTGGGCGGAACAAGATGCGGATGCCGTCTGGTGGCGGGATTTCTGTCTGATTTCGCGCGCGCTGACTGCCAAAGCCGACAGCGATCCCGCGCGCATTGCCGGCGTCTCCTGCAGCGCCATCGCGCCGACCATGCTGCCGCTGGACGAGAACTTCCGTCCGCTGCGGCCCGCCATCCTCTACGGCATTGACACCCGCGCTAGCCAGGAAATCGTCGACCTGAACGCCGAACTTGGCGAAGAGGCTATCTTCCAGCGGACGGGGCATAGCTTGTCGGCGCAGTCGGTTGGACCCAAGGCGCTGTGGTATCGCCGCCATCAGCCCGAGCTATTCGCCAGGACACGCAAGCTGGTCACCGCCGCGACCTATCTGGTCTTCCGCCTGACCGGCCGCTTCCTGCTGGACAAGTATGTCGCGCCTTATTTCACGCCCTTCTTCGATGTTGGGCGGCTGGCTTGGCACAGGGACTGGGTCGAGCGCGTCATACCGCCCGAATGGCTGGCGGATACTGCCTGGTCGAATGAAGCGGCCGGCGTGATTACCACGAAGGCGGCGGCAGAAACGGGCTTGGCGCCCGGCACGCCGGTCGCAGTAGGCACGGCTGATGCCCTGGCGGAAGCGGTGGCGGCTGGCGCGGTTTCCGTGGGCGACATGATGGTCATGTATGGCACGACGCTCTTCCTGATCCAGACGACGGCGCGCTACCGACCGCATCGCGATTTGTGGGCGTCGGTGCATTTGCAACCGGGCGCAGCGATTCTGGCGGCGGGCTTGTCAACAGCGGGCGCCTTGTTGGACTGGTTCCGCAAGCAGTTGGCTGGCGATGAACGCGCGCTGGCGGAAAGGCGCGGCGAAAACGCCTTTGCGCTGCTGGCGGAAAGCGCGTCCAATGTTCCGCCCGGCGCGGATGGATTGATCACACTGCCCTATTTCAGTGGCGAGCGCAGTCCCATCAACGATCCACGGGCGAAGGGCGTTTTCTTCGGGCTGGGGCTGTCGCATACGCGCGCGCATATCTATCGCAGCTGCCTGGAGGGAATCGCCTTTGGGCTGCGGCATAATATCGAGGCGATGGCGGAGATTGGCGAGCAACCGCGGCGTCTGGTAGCGATTGGCGGCGGCGTACAGCAGGCTCTTTGGCTGCAGATTTGCAGCGATGTCACTGGCTTGGGGCAGGAGTTGCCAGCACAGACCATCGGCGCGGCCTATGGTGATGCCTACATCGCCGGCATGGCGGCGGGCATTTTCAATGACTGGCGACCGCTGCGGGAAAGCTGGCTGCGCATCGCGCGCCGCGTCCAGCCCAATCCTGAAGTCAAAGCCACTTACGATAGGCTCTACGCTGTGTATCGAGATCTCTACCGTCATACTCAAGGCCTCATGGCGCGTCTGTAAAGCTCTACCACAGAGGCGCAGGGATATGGAGCGGGGCTACCCGGTGGGTCGCCCCGCCCCTACAGCGAAGCATCTGACAAGCCCGGAAACGACAGACTCGCTAGAATAATGGTCCAGTTGAGGGATGGGAGCGCGACATGCCAACGAAGAAAGCCAAGAAAGACGCGGACAACTTGGCCGCGGTACTCGAAAAAATCCCTCAGATGTTCGGCGAGGACGCGGACACCGGTTTGCAGATGCACAACATCATCATGGAGGCGGCGCCCGATCTCAAACCGAGATTGTGGTACGGCATGCCCGGCTACGCAACGAAAGGACCCGTGCTTGTATTCATCCGCAAAGATGACTACCTGACCTTCGGCCTCACCGAAAAGGCGAACCTGCTTATCGACGCAGACGCGCCCGACAAGCTCGTCCCCAATGCCTGGTTCTTGACCGAATTGGACGAAGCCACCGAAGCCCGAATCGCCGACATCGTACGCAGGGCTGTCGGCTGAGGTCATTGCTGCGGCTGGCAAAGCGCGCATGGACATCTCCCTGCCTCTGCAGCACAATGCAGGCTGTTTTGTGCTAGCCAGGAGCCGCCCATGCCCTACGCGCCCAATATGTACGACTCGCACATGCACACGCCGCTGTGCAAGCACGCTCGCGGAATGCCCGGCGACTATGCCGCGCAAGCGCTGCGCGTCGGCCTGCGCGGTATCACCTTCACCTGCCACAGCCCCATGCCCAATGGCTGGAATGCGGGTGTGCGCATGTCCATTGAACAATTGCCGCGTTACTTCGACATGGTGGCGCAGGCTCGCGACGAATACGCCGAGCGCGTCGATGTGCGCCTGGGCATGGAAAGCGACTACTTCCCCGGCATGGAAGGCTGGCTGGAGGCGCTGCACCGCCGCGCCGACTTCTCCTACATCCTCGGCTCGGTGCACGCGCTGACGCCCGAGTTTCGGGCTCGTTACGAGCGGGGCAGGACGCGCCTGGAGTACGAGCGCAGCTACTTTGAGTGCCTGGCGCTGGCGGCGGAGAGCGGCTTGTTCGACTGCTTGAGCCACCCGGATGTTGTCAAAATCGCGCATCCTAATTGCTATGATGTCGCCGATCACCTGGATACCATCCGCCGCGTGCTGGATCGCATTGCGCGCGCGGGCATGGCGATGGAGTTGAATACCAGCGGCTTGCACAAGCCTTACCGCGAGATGAATCCCGGTGCGGAGATGCTGGCCGAGATGGCGCTGCGCGATATTCCGGTGGTGCTGGGCTCGGATTCGCATGACGCCCACCGCGTTGGCGCAGATTTCGACCAGGCGCTGGCGCTGATGCAGGCGGCTGGTTACGAGCGCGTCAGTTATTTCATCGATCGTCGGCGCTATGACCTGCCGATTCGCGATGTCGTCCTGTCCACGCGGGCGCGGCAGTTGGTTTAGGCATACCAGTCATCGCGGTTCAGGGGCAGATGCGCGCTTGCGCCTTTGCCGCCCACCGATTTGTAGAGCAGCGCCTGGTGGATGGAGTTGTAGCCCGACTCGAAGACCCAGCGCGCGCCCGCCAGGTAAATGCGCCAGCGCCGATAGCCAATGTCTCCCAGCATATCGAGGATGGCCTGTCGGTGCGCTTCGTAACGGGCAAGCCAGTTTTTCAACGTCAGCGCGTAGTGCTCGCGCAGGCTCTCCACATCGCGCACTTCAAAGCCCGCCTGCGCCGCCACATCCAGCACATAGGCGATATGCTGGCTGTCTCCATCGGGGAAGATGTACTGCTGCACGAAGGAATCTTTGGCTTGGTACTGCGGCACTTTCGGCGCCTGGAAGAGCGTGATGCCGTGATTGAGGAAGACGCCGCCCGGCTTCAGGCAGCGATAGGCTTTCTCGAAGTAGATGCCCAGATTCTCGCGACCGACATGTTCGACCATGCCGACGCTGACGATTTTGTCAAAGGGCTGGCTCTCGTCGACATTGCGATAATCCAGCAGTTCGGCGCGGCAAGCTCCAGCCAAGCCAGCCGCTTCAATGCGCTCGTTGGCCAGCGCCAGCTGCTTCTCGCTGAGGGTGATGCCCAGCGCGTCCACGCCATAATGTTCGCTGGCGTGCATGATCAGCGCGCCCCAGCCACAGCCGATATCCAGCAGGCGCTCGCCGGGTTTGAGGCGCAGCTTGCGGCAGATGTAATCCAGCTTGCGGCTCTGCGCGGCGTCGATGCTCTCGTCCGGGTCTTTGAAATAGGCGCAGGAATAGACCATCTTCTCGTCTAGCCAAAGCTGATAGAACTCGTTGGAGACATCGTAGTGGTATTGGATGGCGGCTTTGTCGCGGTCGACGGAATGCCGGCTACCAGCGAGTTGGGCGATCTGGTCATTGTTGACGGGATCGCGCGAGGGCAGGCGCAGCAGCTTGGGCGCGAAACGCAGCGTATCCATCAAGCTCCAGCCTTCCCACAGATAGCGCGCCAAGTCGATAGCGGCGTAGAGTTCACCTTCAATCTCGAAGTCGCCGAACATATAGGCCTCGCCCAATTTGCGTTCGGTGGGTGGAAAGAACATGCGCCGCAGCGCCGAAGGTCCGTTGAGCGCAATGGTGAATCGATGACTGCTGCTGCCGCTGGGCTCCCAGAGCGTGCCATCCCAAAGGCGGATGGCGAAGTCCTCCCCCGGATAGTCGGCGAAAACGGCGTTGAGCAAATCCAACGTGTTTGCCACATGGGTATCTTGAATCCTGATTTGTGCGTTAGCCATTGTCATCCTCCTCTCCGTTACCTGCTTGCGTTGCTGCAAGCGACAAGGGCGCGCGAAACCATCTCGCGCGGGGGATTATAACAGGCTTGCTGGCGAATGGCGAAAGGGTTGAACCACAGAAGTAGTGCCAAATAAGTAATGCAAAAACTTACCACCGAGGACACCGAGTCTAAAGAGGGCGCAGAGATAAGAACTTTGTAGGGGCGACACTTGTGTCGCCCCTTGAACTAAAATCTTTCCGCTATTTGCGCTCTGTGGCTGGTTTTCTAACAACTAACCTGGTGTTACTTCTGCGTCCTTTGTAGTTCAGTTTTCATGCATTGGGCTACTTCTGTTACCCTGTGGAGCATGGAAGAAGACTCGCTGCCCCGCCTGGTGGTCGCCGCTGACAACTTGCTGGCGCGCGCTGGCTTGACGGCGCTGCTGGAACAAGGCGGCTGCCGGGTGCTGGCCCGCGTCGATGGCGAGCAGTTGGCGGAGACAGTACGGCGCTTGAATCCTGATATCCTAGCGATGGACTTGGGTTGGGGCGCAGAGGGCATGCAGGCGCGGCTCTACGAATTGGAAGGCGATACACCGCTGCTGCTCTTGGCGCAAGCGGATGATGATAGCCTGGCTCCGCTGCTGCGGACTTTGCGGCGCTTTCCCTGTTTCGCTCTGCTGCCGCGCGAAAGCGATGCCGATGCCCTGGTGGCCGCGGTCGATGCTTTGCTGGGTGGCTTGATCGTGCTGTCGCCAGCTATGTCGGGGCTGCTGGCAGTCCACGGGAGTCCGCCGGCTGCGGAAGCGCTCAATCCGCTTACTGCGCGCGAAAAAGAAGTGCTGGACTTGCTGGCGGGAGGCTTGACCAATCGCGCTATCGCCCAGCAGCTGGGCATCACGCCGCACACGGTCAAATTCCATGTCAACGCGATTATGGGCAAGCTGGATGCGCAGAGCCGCACGGAAGCGGTGGTACGTGCCACGCAACGCGGCTTGATCGCGCTTTAGGAGGAGAGATGCTGGCGCTAATCACCGGCGCGACAGGCTTTGTGGGTTCGCATTTGCTGCGTACTTGGCTGGCGGCCGGGCATGCAGCGCGCGTCCTATATCGTTCGCAAGCCAAGCTGGACGCGCTGCGGGACCTGGACTACGAGGCTGTGCAAGGCGACCTGGATGATGCGGCGGCGCTGCGAACGGCTTGCGCAGGCTGCGATATCGTCTTCCATGTGGCGGCAAAGGCGGATTATTGGAAAGACTCCGACCGGGCGGCGCTGTGGCGCATCAATGTGGAGGGCACGCGCAATCTGCTGGAAGCGGCGGGGGCGGCGGGCGTCAGGCGTGTCATCTTCACCAGCAGCGCCTCCGCCATTGGCATGCGCCCGGGACGCGAATTGTCCGATGAAAGCGACGCTTTCAACTTGCGTCCCGAGCAATTCTATTATGCCTACACCAAAGCCGAGGCGGAAAAGGTCGCAGCTGAGTTCCTGGCTGACGGTCTGGATATCGTCACGCTGAACCCGGTGGTGGTCATTGGTCCGGGCGATCTCAATGCGATAAGCGGCAGTTTCGTGATTGAGGCGGTGCGCTGGCAATGGCTGATGCCCTGCAGCAGCGGCGGCTTGGCGGTCATTGATGTACGCGATGTGGCGCGGGCGCATGTGCTGGCGGCCGAAGGCGGGCTCAGTGGCGAGCGCTATATTCTGACTGCCGCTAATATGACTTATCGCGACTTCTTCGACGCGATTGCCGCGGCCTGCGGTGTCCGTCCGCCCCTGTTGAGCACGCCGAACTGGCTGCTGGAGCCGACCGCTCGTAGCATTGACGCGCTGCGAAGCTTGGGCTTGGGGACGCCAGTCGACGCCAATCAAGCGCGGCTGGGCGGGGAGTTCGTGTATTTTGATGGCGGCAAGGCAGCCCGCGATCTGTGCAAACCGCAAATTGATATCGAAACCAGTTTGCGCGAGACTTATGAGTGGTACGAGCGAAATGGCTATATCAAGCGCAATTGGCTGACGCGGCTCATCGGCTGGCTCTAGCGCGCTGTACGAGGTCGGCAAAGAGCGGCAGCCCGCGCTCGCCCATGCGCTCGGGATGGAACTGCGCGCCCAGGATGCGCCCGTCCGGCGATTCCAACGCTTCAATGAGGCCGTCTGAGGAATGCGCCGTGGCTTGCAGCCCCACGCCCAGTTGGATCACAGCCTGGATGTGAAAGCTGTTGGTTCTAAGCTGGCTTGCGCCGTAGATCGCCTGCAAACGACTGCCCGGCTGGATGTGGATCTTGTGCTCGCCGCCGCCGCGAGCGGGCGAATGCGCCGCTGCCGATGCCTGTGCTTGCGCATCGCCATAGATTGTGCCGCCCGCCATGGCATTGGCGAATTGCATGCCGTAGCAGATGCCGAGAAAGGGCTTGTCGGACATGGCGCGGTAGATCAAGGCGTCGCTGCAATCGCGCAACTCATCAACCGGCGGCAGATCCGTGGGCAGTTCGCCGATCAAACCACGGGTGATGCCGAGACCGCCCGTGATGATCAGCCCATCCAGCAAGCCCGCGAACTCACGTGCGGTCGGCTGGTCGCGCAGCAGCGGCACGATGATGGGGATGCCGCCAGCTGCTTCGACTGCTCGCGCATAGGCGATATCCAGCGTTTGTCGCCCGTCGCGGAGGCTGGTGGTGATGCCGATGCGCGCCTTGCGGGCCATAAATCAATGCGGCGCGTAGATAAAATCGTCGCCGAAGGGCGCGACAAATTGCGGCAAATCGCGATGACCCAGTATTTGGCGGATGGCGTGCGCCTCGCCCAGGTGATACCAGTAGTGGTAGATCGTGCGCTGAAGCATGGTACCGACCGAATCCGCAACCGGTTCGCCGTGGTGCTCCAGGTGGGTTTGCAGCAGCTCGGTGGTCAGCGTGTCCAGGTAGACATCGGCATTAGCGGTGATTTCGCGCCAGGCAGCCCACATGTCATCGAGTTTGGGCGTCGAGGGCGGGCTGCCAAATCCGCAGATGGCGCGCAAATCCGGCTGGATGCGCAATCCCTGCGCCAGGTAGACGAAGTAGCCATTTTCCTGCGTCGCCAGATGCCCAATCGTCCAGCTGATGCAATTCATCTGTCCATGCCGCGCATAGGCGTCTTGCAAGCTGAGCCCGTCCAGGCAGCGTACAAATTCCTTGCGCGTGAAGCGCAGCTGCTGCACCATCGGATGCGCCATTGTAAACTCCCTATCCTCTTATGTTGTGCCAGATGTAGGGGCGACCCACTGGGTCGCCCAAAGCAATTCTCTCTGTGTCCTCTGTGTTGCCTCGTTTCCTCTGTGGTGAAGCCCTGTTAGTTGGCTTCCCAAGCCTAGCAGCAAGCCGCCACCGGGATCGCATCTAGGGGCAGCAGCGCCGGCTCTGCGCAGCAGACATCCGCATAATCCGTGACGCAAACGCCCGTCTCCGGCAGGACAAGCTGCAAATCGCGAGCCGCTGCCCAATCACCGTTTAGCGCTGCCGCTACTGAGCGAGCCTGTTCGTAGCCGGTCGCCAGCAGGAAGGTTGGCGCGCGTCCGTAGCTCTTCATGCCAATGATGTAGAAGTCGCGTTCCGGCTGCCGCAATTCCGCTTCGCCATGCGGCGGGGCGCTGCCGCAGCTATGCAAATTGGGGTCGATCAAGGGCGCCAGGGCGCGGCTGCTTTCGACAGCGGGATCGATATCCAGGCGCAGTTCGCGCAGCATGGCGTAATCGGGTCGTGCGCCGGTGCAGGCGATGATCTCGTCAACGCGCAGGCTGCCCGTGTCGCTGTGAAGGAGCAACTCTTCGCCGTCGCTTTCCAAACGCCGGATGCGGAAGGGGGCGGCAATCTCCAGCGCGCCAGCCTCGACCGCCGCTTTGATGCGCATGCCAAGCTGTCCGCGCGCGGGCAGTTGATCATCTGCGCCGCCGCCATAAACTTTGCGCAGATTGCTGCCCCGCAGCGCCCAGACGACTTCGGTTCTTGGCGCTTCATCGCGCAAGCGCAGCAAATCCAGCAGAGTATTGATAGCGGAATGCCCGCTGCCCACGACAGCCACGCGCTTGTCGGCGTAGCGTTCGCGCGCGGCGCTCAGCACATCCGGGATTTCGTAGGCGATGCGCTCGCGCAGTTGCATCTCGCCTAGAGCCGGCAAGCCGTCCGCGCCAAGAGGGTTGGGTTCCTGCCAAGTCCCAGAAGCGTCGATAACCGCCCGCGCCAGCAGCCGAGATTCCACCCCGTCCGCGTGCTGCAGATGCAAGACAAAGGGCGCTGCGTCCCGTCCCGCGTCCTTGAGTTTGTCCAGGCTCTGACGGCTGACAGCCAGCACCTGCGTTTGGCTACGAATTGCGCGCCGCATGGCTGGCAGTTCCGCAAGGGGCTGCAGGTACTGCTTTACCAATTCAGCGCCGGTGGGCAGCGCATCCGCAGGCGGCATGCTCCAGCCAGCCGCTTCCAGCAGGCGCTTGCTCGCCGAATCGACATTGAAAACCCAGGGCGAAAACATGCGCACATGTCCCCAACGCAGCACGCTTGCGCCGACTGTCGCGCCAGCTTCCAGCACGATGAATTCCTCACCGCGTTCCAGCAAATGCGCCGCCGCGGCCAAGCCAATGGGTCCGCCGCCGATAATGGCGATGGGCAGCTTTTGCATAATTTATGTCCTTTCGCGAGTGTTTGACCGGCCTTGCTATCTCTTGCTATCTTAAGATGAAGGCGCAGGCGGGAGTCTTACTTGATTTTGACAGCTACCCCTCCCCGAACATCGGGGAGGGGAGCAAAGGCACGCGGAATCCCGACTCCTTACGGGTTTCGGTGCTTATGCGAAAGCTCGGCGAAACCTTCTCCCGTTGATACGGGGAGACCGAGGGGATAGACCAAAGGCAGGCCGCCGCCGCTAATCAATAGCCCAGCTTAAGCGCGACTTCCTCCAGGCTTTCGGTAGGACCGACCAAGGTCAATTCGTCGGCGATGTGCAGGTTGGTGTAGCCGTGCGGCACGATGGAATGCCCGCGCCGCACAATCGCCATCACCAGGACATCATCGGGCAGGATCAACTCGCGCAGGTGCAAGCCATCGACGCTGGGATCGGTGATGGTAACCTGAATGACATCGTGGTCGGGATCGTCTTCGAAGACTATGGTGGCCAGCTGTGGCGCGCGCACGAAGTGATCCAGCACATGTACCATGGCGTTGGCGGGGTGCAGCACATGCACGCCCAACTCGCGGAAATCTTCCACCAGGGTATAAGTATTCAAGCGGGCGATCTGCCGCGTGATGCCGAAGTCTTCATAGAGAATCTGACATAATTTCAAGCTATCCATATCATCGGGCAGCAACGTAACGGCGACCTCGGTCTTGGGCTCGATGAGTTGCGCCAGGCTATCGGCGCTGATCTCTGGCAGCCATTGTTCTTCGCGCTTTTCGTTAAAATCCGTGTTGGACACATGCGAATGGTCGATATCCAGCAGCTTGACGCGCCAGCCATGCTGCAGCAAGCGCTCGGCCAGCTGCCGCGACTGATTTTCGATGCCGACGATGACGACATCGAGAATTTCGTCGTCCTGGATGTCTCTGGGGAGATGCGACTCCCCGACCAGGCGAATGGCGAGTTTGAAGAAGGGGGGACCAGCCAGCTGACTCAGCACGATAACGGCCACCATCAGTGTGGTGAAATCATCGCCAAGCACCGGAAACTCAATGGCGACTTCCTTCGCCAGGCCGAGCCCTATGCCGGCCTGCGTGATGTAAGCCATCCAGGTCAAGCGATTGAATTGCGCTGGATCGCCAGCGATCACGCCGCCGATATACCCGCCGATGAAGAGCGCCAGCAAGCGCAGGGCAAAGATCGCCACCGTCATGGGCAAAATCGCCATCACAATGCCAATGTCCAGCGTAGCGCCGATCAGCGTGAAGAAGATGATGAAGATAGGCATCTCCACCTGATGCAGCAGGTGCCGCAATTCCGAGCGGTAGGGCGAGCGATTTGTCAGCCAGAAGCTGGCCACCATGCAGATGAGCAGCGGCTCAAAGAGCAGTTCAACGGGCAGATTGTCGTGGCTCCAGTGGCGCAGTTCGGCGGTGGAGGCAAAGACCAGATAGCCAATCAGCAGCAGCAGGGGGATTTTGACACGGTCTTCCCAGTGCGCGCGCAGCACCAGCCCCATGACCTGGGCGACCAATATGCCCAAGCCGATGGAGGCAAGCAATTCGAAAGCCACCAGGATAATGAAACCAATATCAAAGGGGCGCCCGACCAACAGCGTGGCAGCAACGGATGTGCTCATGGCGAAGAGCACCACGATCAGCACATCTTTCACCAAAGTCACGCCCAGCACGGTCTTGGTGAAGGGACCGCGAGCCCGCATTTCGTTGATGATGGCGATGGCTGACGATGGCGAGCGTGCCGCCAGGATCGTCCCGCCCAGGATGGCTGCCGCCAGCTTGCCCTGTGTGGACAAATCCTGCATGAAGGGGATGTGCTCCGCCAGCAGGAAGATGGCCGCGCCGCCAATCACGACGATAGCCACAATCTGCGTCAGCGTATTCCAGCCGATGCTGCGGAAGCGCCCGCGCAATTCGTCCAGCGCCATCTCGCTGCCAGCGGCAAAGGCGATGAAAGCCAGTGCGATCTCATCCAGAAAGCGCAACGTCTCTAGATTTGCCGCAGCGACAAACTGAAAGATAAAGGGACCTGCCAGAATGCCCGCCACCAGGTAGCCAGTAATCAGCGGCAGTTGCAGGCGCGTTGCCAGTTGTCCGAAGCGTTGCGCCGCCAGGGCGATAAACAGGAAGCTGGCTAGCGAGAAGGCCAGCAAGGCAAAATCCATAGGCTGATACTCTCAGTGTTGGCGTAGCGCCATTATATTAGCAAGTAAGCGGGGTAGTACAGACAGCGTTTATGACCGTTGCGTATCAGTCGGCGGCGGGCGCCTCGCGCAGTTGCTTCTCCAAATTCGCCGTCAGCCGGCCCATGATCGTGATGGTCTGACGCAAATCGGAGGATGTGGTGCGCGGGTTGTTTGTACACATGCGCATGACCGTTTTGTCCCCCAACTTGGTGGTCGAGGCGAAGGCGAATCCGTTCGCAGCCATGGCGCCGCTCAACTCATCCGTGACGCGGTTTGCCAGCGCTTCGTCGCCATCAGCGGGCTTGTATCGGAATGTCACAATCGCCAATTGTGCTGGTGTGACGATCTCCCATCTATCCGATTCGCGCAAAAGCGATTCCGCCAATTCAGCCAGCTTAAATCCACGCTCAATTGCTTGCCGCATGGCTGACATGCCAAACACCTTCACGCTCATCCAGAATTTCAATGCGCGAAAATAGCGTGTCAGCTGAATACCTTGATACATAAAGTTCATTTCTTCGCCGACTTCTTCTTCGCTGTGTGCATCGGCATCGGACAGGAAATGCGCAGAATCCTTGAAAGTCGCGCTCAGCCAGTGACGATTTTGTACCAGCAACGTGCTGCACTCGACAGGCTGGAACATCCACTTGTGCGCGTCCCAGGTCAATGAATGCGCGCGCTCTATGCCGACCAGCTCCATTTTCCGATGCTCGGTGACGCAGGCAGACGCGCCGTAAGCGCCATCGACATGCAGCCAAAGCCCTTCGCGCTCGCAAAGGTCTGCCAGTTGCGCCAGCGGATCCACAGCGCCCGTATTGGTCGTCCCTGCTGTGGCGACAACGCAGAATGGTCGTTTGCCGGCCGCTTTGTCTTCCGCTATCGCCCGTTCGAGGTCCGCCACCGGCAGCCGGAAGTCTTCGTCGGAGGGGATTTCGCGCAGTTGTTCGGGCGCAAAACCAAGGATGCGCAAGCCGCGTGAGATGACGAAGTGCGACTGGTCTGAGGCATAGATGACCGCATCACGCATATCGCCATTTAACAGAACCTGTCGTGCCACCGCCAATCCCGAAAGATTTGCTACCGAGCCGCCGCTGACAAACAAGCCTCCCGCTCCTTCTGGCATGCCGCAGAGCTTGACCAGCCAACTGATGCACAGCCGTTCGATGATCGCCGCGCCAGTACCCAAGGGATACAAGGAATTGAAGATGTTGTAGCCGGATGCCAGTGTATCTGCCATGACGCCGACGAAGTTGCTGGAAGATGGAATGTATGCGAAAAAACGCGGATGGTCCAGATGGTCGATGGTCGTCAGCACCTGTCGCTCGAATTGTTCCAAGACATCTTCCCAGTTCGAGCCTGCCTCGGGTATTGGCTCGTTCAGAATCTCGTCAAATGTAACTTGGTCAAGGGCGCGCGTCACGGGAAATTGGGCTTGTGCCCCCGTGTAGTCGACCAGCATGTCGATTATCCGGTAGCCCATCGCGCGCATTTCATCGCTATCAAGCTTTATCAGTTCACGGGGGGATATTTTTCGCATGTTCGGATCCTTGCATTATTGCCAGGTTGGCCAAAGCGAGTCGCGGACGGTGGCGCTTAGAATCGCCAAGGTGGTCCACACTCGAACAACGAGTAACGCCATTGCAGAAGATTATACAATCCTGCGCGCTGATGCCACATTGTCAGCGCAGACGACACGCGTTATCTCGGCTCTGGCTGGTCCTTGAACGCCGCTTGCAATCCCGCCGCCAGCCGCCCAAGCAGCGCCACCGTCTGCCGCAAGTCGGCTTCGCTGGTGCGCGGGTTGTTTGTACACATGCGCATGACCGGTCTGCCCCGCAAACGCGTGCCACTGGCGAATGCGCTGCCCTCGTCCAGAAGCCGACCCACCAGCGCATGCGTGATTTCGTCAGCCAGCGCCGCATCGTCATGGGTCGGCATGTAGCGGAATGTCACGATGGCCATCTGCGCCGGCGTGACGATCTGCCAACAACCAGCTTCACGCAGCAGCTGCTCAGCCAGCTCGGCATTGGCAAAGCCCTGCGCGATCGCCTCGCTGATGACATCCAGACCGAAGACCTTGAAGCTCATCCACAGCTTTAGCGCTCGGAACTGCCGCGTCAGCTGGATGCCTTCGTAGCCGAGGTTCAACTCCTCGCCTGTGTTCTCGGCATCTTTCAAGTATTCCGCTGTTTCCTTGAAGGTCTGTGCTAGCCAGCGCCGCCGTCGCACGAGCACGATGCCGCATTCAATGGGCTGGAAGAGCCACTTGTGGGCGTCCAGCGCCAGCGAATCGACCCGTTCCAAGCCACCCAGCGCTTCTTTGCCCTCGTCGCAGAGCATGGCTGGCGCCCCATATGCGCCATCCACATGCAGCCACAGGTCTTCTTCTGCGCAGAAATCCGCCAGTGCCTCCAGCGGATCGACTGCGCCGGTGTTGGTCGTGCCAGCGGTGCCGATGATGCAAAATGGCTTGCGTCTGGCTGCACGGTCGGCCGCTACCGCCTCCTGCAAGTGGGGGAGCGAGAGCCGGAAAGCCTCGTCGCTGGGGATTTTGCGCAGTTGATCTGGCGCAAAGCCCAGCACACGCAAGCCGCGGGAACTGGCGAAGTGAATCTGGTCGGAGCAGTAAGCCACCGCCCCGGTCATATCGCCGCCTAGGCGGACTTGCCGCGCCACAGCCAATGCCGACAAATTGGCGACCGAACCGCCGCTGACGAAAGTGCCGCCAGCGCCCGCAGGCATGCCGACGATTTGCCGCAGCCAGTCCACCACCAGCCGCTCGATTTGCGCCGCGCCCGGTCCCTGCAGCCAGACGGCGTTGAAGATGTTATGTCCGGCCGCCAGCGCGTCCGCCATCACGCTGATGAAGTTGTTGGCCAGCGGGATGTAGCCGAAGAAGCGCGGGTGATCAACATGGTTGGTGGATTCGACTACTTGCTGCTGGAATTGCGCCAGCACATCGCGCCAGTCCGAGGGCTCGCGGGGCAGAGGCTCGCGCAGTATGGCGTCCAACGCCGCCTGATCCAGCTTGGGCGCTACCCGCTGTTGGTCGAGCGTTTCGTAGTAATCCAGCAGCGAGTCGATGACGGTGTAGCCGATTTCGCGCATTTCTTCGCGGCTGAACGATAGCGTCTGGCGTTGATTCATCGCTGTCTCACCGGTTCATTGAGGAAGCAGGGCAGAGTTATCATGCGATAGCCAACCACAAAGGACACAAAGGTACTTTTTCGGACGTCTCAGCGAGACGCTCCTACAAGTCATAATCTCTGTGTTCTTTGTGTCCTCTGTGGTTCTTTTATTTGTATTGCTGACAATTCAGAAAATGGCATTCAGCGCGATGATGACCAGCACGGACAGGGCGGCGACATTGAGATGCGGCTTGGAAAAGCGATTGCCGATGCGCAGGCCGATGAGTGTGCCGACAAAGATCAGCGGTGTCAGCAGTAGCGCCGCGCCCAGCACATCCAAGCTCATGGACTGCGAAAGCAGCAGGAGCAGCAATACTTGCAGTGGCGCATTCAGCAGGAAGAGCGTCATGGTGAAGGCACGGGCTTGATGCGCGCGGAAGCTGCGCGTGGTCATCCAGAGCACCAGCGGCGGTCCGCCCATGGCCACCAAGCCTTGCAATATGCCACTAAGACTAAAGGCCGCAACGGATATCGGCATCGGCAGATCGCGGGCTTTCCCTCCACGCGCCAGCAAGCGCATGAAGACGCCCAGCAAGACGCCACAGCCGACCAGGCGCTTGACCGTTTCCGTATCCATACTCTCGACATTCAGCAGCAGCCAGATGCCCAGCGGCACGGTCAAATAGCGCAATAGCCCAGCCAGCTTGACATCCGCCCAGGGGATGTATTCGCGCAGCCGCCAAACGCCAGACGTGACCTGTATGCCGATAGCCAGGGTCGTCAAAGCCACTGCCTGCGACAAGCTGTAACCGGCTTCGACCAGCAGCGGCACGGCGATCATGCCCAGCGCAAAGCCGATCGTGCCTTGCACGATGCTGCCGCCGAACATGATGAGGCCTGCCCAGAACAGCGCCAAAGGGAACTCCTCTCCAGCCGCTGATTTAACCACAGCGCGCGCGGCAAACACAGACAGACTTGCCGCCAGACTGGAGGAACTTATCCGCCTGGCCTCAGCGAACCATGTAGGGGCAGGGCGAGCCACTGGAGTCTGTTGAAGAACCCCACCCCAAACCCCTCTCCGAGCGGGAGGGGTTTTATCGGCTGAAAAGCGGTCAGTAGTCTCCCCTTCCCACATTTTGGGGAATAGGGCTTTTCCAGCGGCGACCGGTGGCTTGCCCCTAAGTCGCACGCCATGGGAGCGCAAAATGTCTGTGCCAGGCGCTTTATGGCGTGTAAACTAGAGCGAAAGGCAGAGGAGGACGGACGATCATGCAAGTATGGGAGGCAGTCCACAGCAAACGCGCCATCCGCCAGTTCCGCGCTGAGCCGCTGCAGTCGGCGCATGTCGAGCAGATCTTGCGGGCTGGGCGGCGCGCGCAAAGTTCCAAAAACAGCCAGCCCTGGCACTTCATCGCTGTGCAAGAGCGTTCGCGACTGGAGCAAATCGCCCAGCTTGGCGCGGGCATGGGGCATGTCGCGGGCGCAGCGCTTTGCGTCGTCATCGTCGTGCCAGTGCAAAACGAGCGCACGCTCTGGCATTTCTTCGACTCCGGGCAGAGCGCCGCCTATATGCAACTGGTGGCCACGGAGCTGGGCATCGGCTCCTGCCTGGGTACCATTTATCAGCCGGCGGAAGCCAACGAATTGCTGGGCATTCCTGACGATATGCAGACACGGCTGGTCATCTCCTTCGGTTACCCGGCCGATGCCGAAGCTGCGGCGCAACCTTTACGCGCTGGCGGACGCAACCGTTATGACGATATCGTGCACTGGGAGACCTGGTGAGCCCCCTCATCCGCCCACGCCGCCTGCGTCTGACGCCTGCCATCCGTCAACTGGTGCAGGAAACGACGCTCAAGCCGGCTGATTTCATCTACCCGCTCTTCGTGCGCTATGGCGAGGATCGGCGCGTGCCGATTCAGTCCATGCCAGGGCAGGCGCAGCTGACGGTCGATTTGCTGGCGGACGAGGCGCGGGAAATCCAGACGCTGGGTATCAAGGCGGTGATTCTCTTCGGCATCCCGGCGCGCAAGGACGCTTGCGGCAGCGACAACTACAACGAGGACGGCATCATCCCCAGCGCCATTCGTGTTATCAAAGAAGCTGCGCCCGAGCTGCTGGTCATCAGCGATATGTGCTTCTGCGAATATACCGATCACGGACACTGCGGCATCATCAACAGTCCCGATCACGAACACTACGACGCGCGTTTGCCGCAGGGCTACCTGCTCAATGACGCCACGCTGGATTTGCTGGGCAGAGCCTCGCTCGTGCATGCGCGGGCTGGGGCGGATATCATCGCGCCATCGGGCATGCTGGATGGCATGGTCGGCGCGATTCGCTCGGCGCTGGATGGCGACGGCTTGTCACACATCGCCATCATGAGCTACGCTTCCAAAGCCGCCAGCGTGTTTTATGGTCCCTTCCGCGATGCTGCCGAAAGCCCGCCCAGCTTTGGCGATCGCGCGCAATACCAGATCAACCCTGCGAATCGGCGCGAAGCCTTGAAAGAAATCGCGCTGGATATCGAGCAGGGCGCGGACATGCTGCTGATCAAGCCGGCCCTGCCCAGCTTGGATATCATTCACCAAGCCCGCGAGGCTTGTCATTTGCCGGTGGCTGCTTACCAGGTCAGTGGCGAATACGCGATGCTGCACTCCGCGGCGGCGCAGGGCTGGCTGGGTCTGCGGGGCGCGGCGCTGGAAAGCCTCATCAGCATCAAGCGCGCTGGCGCAGATATGATCATCAGCTACTTCGCCAAAGACGCGGTCAAATGGATCGACAGCGCCTGATTCGGCGGCTGGGCGGCAAGCTGCGCCCGCACCTGCTATTCGTCATCGTCATACCGCTGGCCATACTGGCGATGACCGCGCCGACGGCGTCAATCATCCTGGACATTGATACGCCGCGCGCGCCAACGCGCCCCAGCGACATCTTCATGAAGTATTGGGACGCCTGGTACTTGAAAGAAATGCTGGCGGGGCGCGCCGACTTTTTTCATACTGACCTGCTCTTTTATCCCAACAGCTTGTCGCTGGCTTATCACAATTTCAGCCTGCCCCACATGCTGACATTTGGCGCGCTGCAGGGGGTCTTGCCGCCCGTCAACGCTTATCTGCTGACCTACCTGCTCATCATCTACGCCAATGCCTTGTCCGCCTACATTTTTTTGGGGCGCGTGGTGAATCGGCGTTCCTGCGCTTGTTTGGGCGCGTTGGTCTTCGGGCTGAGCCCCTATGTGCTGAGCCACCAGGAGCATCCGGATCTGGCGCTGGCAGCGAGCATTCCGCTGGCGCTCTATGGCTTGCATCTCGCGATGGAGGAGGGGCGCTGGCGTTGGCTGGTCTTTTCGGGGTTGGCGGCGGGCATCACGGTCTTCATTGGCATGTATGTCTTTGTCTGTTTGATGATCACGCTGGTCATCTATGCGCTCCATTTGGCGGGACCGCGCTGGCGGGACAAGCGCTTTTGGGCATGGATGACTGCGCTGCTGCTCATTGCCGGCGCGGTCAGCCTCCCGCGCATAACTCCCATGCTGGCCGACAGCGCCTTGCTGGCGGATGTGCTGGACAAGCAAGGTGGCGAAGAGCAAAACAGCGACTTGCTGGCCTTCTTCCTGCACAAGGATCATCCGCTGCAGCAACCGCTGCATGAGCAGCTGTATCAAGGCAAGAAATCCTTCAAGCATGCCGACGGCTACCTGGGCTATGTGCCCATCGCGCTCATCGGCTTGGCATTGTTGCGGGGGCGCCAGCGTCGGACATTACTGCCCTGGCTGGGCATGGCGCTGCTCTTCATCGCCCTGCGGTTGGGCAGCGGTCTGGTCGTGGCAGGCCTCAGCTACCCGCAGGTCGCCTTGCCGAAATATGCGCTGGACAAGCTGTTTCCCTGGCTATTCGGGGCATTTTGGGATACTTCGCATTTTCAGATCGGGATTCTGCTGCCCTGGGCGGCGCTGGTCTGCATCAGCGCGAACTGGCTGCTGGACAGGCTGCCGACTCGCGTTGGCGCTGCGGCATTCGCGTTGATCCTGCTCGCTGTAGCCTTCGAATACTACAGCCCGACAACTTGGCACTATACCGGGAATCCTGATTATCTCGCCTGGATCGACTGGCTGGACGCCGAAGACAGTGGCGCGGACACCCGATTGATTCACACCCCGATGGGCAGGAACAATGCCAAGCGCTACGGCTATTTCCAGACTTTCAATCGCATTCCACATGTGGAAGGGCTGGCCTCGCGCACGCCCCCGCAAGCCTATGCGACCATAGAAGACAACTTGCTGCTGCGTACCTGGCGCGGCGGCGAGCAGCTGCTCTGCGCGAGCGGCGGCGAAAAAGCCTGGCTGCGCGCTGTGGACGAGCTGCGCGACATCGGCTTCACGCATATCGTCTATCACCGCCAGTTGATCCTGGATGAAGCGGTCTTCGCCAGCTTCAGCGATGTGCCCTCAGTCTATGACGACAGTTTTGTAACTATCTTCCTCGTCGATGACTTGCGGAGGGCTTGCGCGGCGGTGCCCGCCTTGAGCGATGTCATACAAAGGCAGAATCAACAGTTCTCCAGCTCGTCGGCGCTGAAACTGCCGCAAAGCATGACTGCGCTGACCATTCATGACGAGTCGCTGTCAACGCTATTCACGCCGCACAGCGAGATGCGGGTCGATCTTGGGTATCCGTCGCGGCGGGCGCATGCCGAGCGTCTGCTGGCTGACAGCATGGCGCTGCGCTTCGTCTACGATCCGGCGCGGGCAGGCGGGGAGACATTGCAACAGTATCGCGACTGGCTGCAGGGTGATTTCAAGAATTGCGGCCTGGTCGCGGAGGCGTTCGGGATGCGCCTGGAATACTGGCTGCAGCCTGGTTTTCCCTGCGCGCTGGCTGTCGATGCGGCGCCAAGGCAAGTCGACTACGACAATGGCTTGCGGCTGGGCAATCTGCTGCTGGAAGTCGAGGGAAAGGCGCTTGACCTGTACTTTTTGTGGCGCGGCTTCCCAGAAAAGATCGCCGCCTTTTCCTTGCAGTTATTTGACGAAGAAGACAAAAAAGTCTTTGGGCAAGATCACATCATCCACGAAGATGACCTGGCACATCATCGCTTTGACCTGTCGCCGCTGGCGCAAGGAGTCTACGCGGCAAAGTTAATCGTCTACGATTACGAATCGCGAGCCAGTGTGCCCGGCACGATCCTCAGCGCCGGGAGGCCCTTCCAGCGTGAGCTAGATCTGGGCTCGCTAGGGATCAACGAATAGGCGACCGTTTGCCGCTTGTGCCACCAGCGCGTCAAAGAGCGCCTGCTGAGTGGGGTCGTCCCCGGCTGTAACTTCTGGATGCCACTGCACTGCCAGCAGCCAGGCATGCTCGGGCATCTCCACCGCTTCGATAATGCCGTCGCTGGCTCGGCAGACGACGCGCAAGCCCGCGCCAAGCTCCTTGATGGCTTGATGATGCGCGGAAGCCGTCTGCACCAGGTCAGCGCCCATGACCTCCGCCAGCAGGCTGTCCGGCTCGACCTGCAGGTCTTGCATCTCCCAGAAGCTGACGCTGCTGCGGTGAATGTCGGTATCGTGCATATCGGAGATATGCTCGTGCAGGGTGCCGCCAGCTGCCACATTCAGGGTCTGCAAGCCGCGGCAGATGCACAGGGTCGGCAGTTCGCCGGTCGGCAAAATCTGGCGCAGCAGGGTCAATTCGCTGCAATCGCGCTCGGCGTCGGGTGCGCGCAGGGCGGGGTGGTCGCTGTCACCGCCATATTCACTGGGGTCAATGTCCGTGCCACCGGTGACGATGACGCCGTCCAGCAGCGGCAGAACCTCGTTCCAGTCGCTCAGTGCTGCCGGCAGGACCAGAGGGATGCCGCCCGCCCGCAGCACCGCATCGACATAGGGCGCTGGCACGCTGAAGTAGGCGGGATAATAGGGCGATTTGATGTAGCCTTCGCTGCGTCCGCCACTGGTGATGCCGATGACCGGTTTTTTCATGCGCCTGCTCTGCACGCTGCTGTAGCTGAATGGCGGTTACTATAAACCAACAGAGACGACTCAGGCAAGCATCAAGCGCTGCCCGGCGTCTTTTGGGTAAGCTGCCCACTAACTATCGGTTCGCGTCCGCTACAATAGAAGACGCATTATCGATCGCGTTTGCGCCAGTGAGGACGCAAAATGACTTACCGCTTCCGCTTCTACTTTATGTACGCCCTGCGCAACATCCAGCGCGGCGGACGCTGGACGACTTTGGCGGTGCTGTGCATCACGGCTGGTGTGGCGACCGTGGTGGCGCTGCGCTCGCTGGGCTTGGCAGTTGGCGACACGCTAACCAACAATGTGCGCATTGAAATCAAGGGCGACCTGCTGATCCGCAACGATACGATTTTCGGCGGCTTCGGCAGCAACGATCCCAAAGCCTTTAGTACGGAGGAGTTGGCGGCGCTGCTGGCTTGGGCGGAAGAAAAGGGCGCGGAAACGACCGCCTATATGAGCGGGCGCAACATGCAGCTGACCAAGCTGGACGCCAGCCGTTTTGGACGACCGAGCTTCATCGGCAGCAACTTCATCGACCCGCAGACTTACCCGCCGACGCATACCATCCGCGCGCTGGAGCCGCCGGACGCGCCGCTGTCATCGCTGTTCACAGGCGGCAATGATGTCGTCATCAGCGACAACCTGGCGACCCAAAGCGACTTGGCGGTGGGCGATACGGTGCGGGTGAGCGGCAGCGAAGAAACATTCACCGTGCGCGGCATCGTCTCCGTCGCCGAAGAGAGCAGCGTCACCAACTTCCTCAACGCTTTCTTCGGCTTTGCCTATTTCGACCTGGCCAATGCCCAGCGCGCCATCAATGAGGAATTCGCCCCCAACCGCATCGGCGCGCTATTCCCCGGCGGCGCAAGCGATGAGCAGTTGGAAACATACAGCGCCGAGATTGAAGCGCTCGTGCCCGGCGTGCGCACGACAGTCATCGCTGACTTCCTGGTTCGTTACGAAGTCATCTCGCAGTATCTCAGCGATTTTGTGGTGGTGATGGGCTTGGGCGCGCTGCTGATTGGCGGCGTCGGCATCATGAATACGATGTTGGTGCTGGTGCGGCGGCGCACGACGGAGATCGCGGCGGTGAAGACCTTTGGCTTGCAGGGGCAGCAGGTGGCGGCGCTGTTCTTGACCGAGGGCTTGCTGCTGGGCTTGCTGGGCAGCGCGCTGGGCATGGTCCTGGGCGTCGGCTTGAGCGTGATCGTCAACGAGTACGGGTCGGTGGCGCTGCGGCAACCGCTGGTCTGGAAGGTCTATCCGGAGGCGCTGGTCTTCGGTTTCGTGTTGGGCATGGTGGTCACCGCCATATTTGGCGTGGCGCCGGTGCTGACCGCTGTCAAAGTCCGCCCCAGCATCATCTTGCGACCCAACGAGAATCACTTGGTGGCGCTGGGCGTATTGCAATCTATCGTGCTGCTGATATTCGTGGTCATCAGCCTAGGTTTGGTAACCGGGCAGATCCTGCGCCCGTCCTTTGAATTGACAGTCGAACGCCTTGCCGAAAATATCGAGAATCCGAATAGCGCCCAGGAATTTGGACCGCCGCGCCGCGCCGCCGCGCCGCCGCCAACATTCGACGAGTCCCTGCCTTCGCCCTATGCAGTTGGCGTGCTTGGCGTGAGTGTCGCCTTTTTGCTCTTCGCCCTCATGATCGGCGTTTTATGGCTGATTGTCTTCGTTATCGGCAAGCTGCCGACATTTGGCGCGGTGACGCTGCGGCTGGCGTTGCGCAACTTGTCCACTAACCGGCTGCGCACCGCCATCACCTTGCTGGCTTTAAGCGCGGGCATGTTGGCGCTGAGCAGCATCGCCTTCGTCGGCGAGGGCACGCGCGAGCTGCTCAACCTGCAGCTGAGTCGCAGTTTCGGCGGCAATGTGCTGGTCTTCGCCTTCCCGGGCATCCCGCAGAGCCTGGTAAGCAACGGCATCAACAACGCGCTGGATGATGTGCCGGTCATCTATCGCAGTACCATCGACAATTACGAAGTCGCGATTGCGAGCGTCAATGGCGCAGCACTAAAGCATGGTGTTGAATTTGATATCGCCAGTTGGGATTCGGACAACCCTGACATCTACGCCGGGCAGCCAGGCATGATGGATGGGCGTATGCTTACATTGGAAGACCGCGCCGCGCCAGTCATCGTGCTGCCCTATGAGACGGCGAATGAGCTGGGCATCAGCGTCGGCGACCGCGTCGCGCTGGACAGCAGCGGCCCACCGGAGTTGGAAGTTGTGGGCATCACCGTTTCGACAGAGGGCTCGTCCGCGTTTGGCGGCTCAAGCGGCGTCATCCCGCCCGATGTGCTTGAGGCGAGATCAGATTTCACGCTTTACAGCTTTTTGATCCCGGACGAAGCGTTGAATCGCGGTTTAGCGCAGTTGTCAGCATTGATATTCGCGTTGGCGGTGGATGTGCAGTTCATTGACGGACTGATCGGGCGGCTGATCGACCAGTTCGCGGCCATCCCGACCATCGTGGGCATATTGTCGCTCTTTGCCGCAGCCATCATCATGGCGAACACGGTGGCGCTATCGACCCTGGAGCGGCGGCGCCAGATCGGCATATTGAAGGCGATTGGTTTGAAGTCACAGCGAGTCTTGGCGGTGATGTTTATTGAGTCCAGCCTGGTAGGCTTGCTGAGCGCGGTAATCGGCATCGGCTTGAGCGTGCTGGTGATCACGGCGCTGGGCAGCGCCGGCGGTATTGTCATCCCTCTGCCGACGGACGCCAGAATTGTCGCGGCGGGCTTGCTGGTGGCGGCGGTGCTGATCGGCTGGACAGCGACATTTTTGAGCGCGCGCGTCGCCTTGAAGGAACGTGTGATGAATGTGCTGCGCTACGACTGAGCCAATCAGTTGGAATTGCCTTGCGCCGCAAGCTGTGCTATAGTCCCCGCCACTTATCGCTCGTTGGCCAATCTCATCCACGCATGAACGCAGGAGTAGTCGTATGGCAAAGCAGTCACGAGGAGCAGCAGGGCAAGGGCTGGTCGAATATGCATTGATTCTTGTGCTGGTCGCCGTGGTCGTCATCGTCATCCTGGCGCTGCTGGGTCCTTCTATCTCCAACATTTTCACGGAATTTGTCGATTCGCTGAACGGCGCAGCCACATCCACAGCCGCGCCCACATCCACATCCGCACCCACGTCCACACCCGCCCCCACAGCCACGCCCACAGCCACAGCCACACCCACGCCGGGCAACTGACCGTGCAGCTTATGCGAACACAGCGACTGGTAGCACGATGATCCTGGAAGCTTTGTCCAATGCCATCGGCGTCAGTGGCGAAGAGGACGAAGTACGCCAACTGCTGATTGAGGCAATTCGCGATTCGGTATCCGATTTCGAAGTCGACGGGCTCGGCAACCTCATCGCCATCCAGCGCGGTACGACCCGCCCCGAATACACAGTCATGATCGCCGCCCACATGGACGAAGTGGGCATGATGGTGACGGCGGTGGACGGTAAGGGATTGCTGCAATTCACCAATGTCGGTGGCATCGACGCGCGGATTCTGCCCGGATTGCGCGTCAAAGTCGGCGCGGACCGCAGACAGGGCGTCGTGCTTTGGAAGCCTATTCATATGTGGCGGGATATGAAAACTGTGCCCATGGACAACCTGCGGATTGATGTGGGCCTCAGCGACAAATCAGCCGCCGAGCCGGGCGAGCGAATCGCCTTTGATGCCGAATTCAGTCATCTCAGCGAGCGCGTCGTGCGCGGAAAAGCCTTGGATGATCGCGTCGGCTGTTCGGTGCTGGTGGATATTCTGGCGGCAGGTCCCTATCCGGTGACGGTCGCGGCGGCTTTCACAGTGCAGGAAGAGATCGGCTTGCGGGGCGCGACGGTGGCTGTGCGTCGCATCCGCCCCGATGCCGCCATCGTGCTGGAAGGCACGCCCGCCTATGATGTGCCCGACCCAACTCGCGAGCCGGAGGCCGGCGACCTGCCGACCAACCCGAGCACGTGCATGGGCGCCGGCGTCGTTTTGACTCTGGCGGACGGGCGTATGATTTCCGACCCGCGCGCGATACGCTTCTTGCAGGAAAGAGCGGAAGAGCAGGGCATTGCCTATCAGATGAAAACAGCTGGCGGCGGCGGCACTGATGGCGGCGCAATTCATACGGCGCAGACCGGCGTGCCCACCATGACTCTGTCCGCGCCCTGCCGATACATCCACTCGCCCAGCGCGCTGATGGACCTGCATGATTATGATTGCATGCTGCAGCTGGCGCAGGCTGTGCTGTCACGCATCAGCCCGGCGACCTTCCAGCGCGGCTAATCCGGCATCACCAGTTCTTGCCCGACGCTGAGCTGATTGGGATTCAGCAAGTTGTTGAGTTCGATAATCTTGTTGACATCGACGCGGTAGCGCAGCGAGATGCTCTCCAACGTTTCGCCAGCCGATACTACATGGATGGGCGTACCCGACTCGGACACGATGGGCTGCGGGATAGCGGTGATCGTGGGGGGTACGCTGGCTTCTGACGTGGGCACGTCAATCGGCGTCGGCGCTTCGCAGCCCGGAATCTGCAGCAGCTGCCCCAGCGACAATACATCTACATCGTCCAGATCGTTGAGCAGCGCCACCTGATCCATGGTCGTGTTCCAGCTCAGCGAGAGGCGGAAAAGGCTGTCGCCCGCTCGCACTGTGTGCACGCAAGGGCTGTCCGGATCGAGTTGCTCTTGTTGCCTTAGCGTCGGGACGATCGTGGCAACAAGGGCGGAGCCAATGGGCGGCGCCGTTACCGCGATGACGGCTGTCCCGGTCACTGGCGGCGGGGTCGGTTGTTCGACTTGCCCGGGCACTGTCTCGGGCGTGATATAGGGCTGCCGGGCCGACAAGCCGGCCGCATCGCCCGACGCCGAGTCTTCCCCAACTACGATGACATCTTGCAGGCGGGTCGGCGTAGCTTCGCTGACGACTACGGCGCTGTCGACTTGCTGGAAGGATTCTTCCGTTTGTCGGTAACAGCCAGCCAACAGCAGCGCGCAAAGCAGCCAGAGGGCGATCAATCTCGGCTTCATGCGAATAGAATCCTCTCACATCCATATTCGCCTGTCGGCATTATAGGGCAGAGGCGATATTCGCGATAGCGAGCCAGGCGCGTATTTGACGACGGCGCGGCGACCGGCGCTATGTCAAGGCAGTAGGGACCAATTTGTCTCCAACTGGACATCAACTTGAAAGTCGACATTGGCCGTCAGCAGCGCGGCATCCGGGACGCGCTCAAGGACGGTCGCTTGGTCGGCAGCGCTGTCGTAGGCCAGGACCACTAGACGGTCATAGGCGATGATCTCATGCGGACTCAGCGGTGAGACGATGCCCGCTTCCGTCAACTTGATCGTGCCAAAGCGGCTGTACTTTTCGGCGTGATCGTGCAGCAGCGCATCGGCGCGGAAGTCGCGAATCCCGTAATGCAAGGCGAAATTGTAGGGGAAGCGCATGTCGCCGGGATGCACTGCCAGCTCGGCTTGCGGGTCACGGTCAGTGACAAGCAGCAGATAGGGCTTGGCATCTGCAGCGAAGGCCGGGATGGCGCGGTAGACCGCTTGAAAGACGCGGTTACTGGCTCTATCCTCGGCGAGGTAAATGGCTTGCTGCTCGTACAAGAAGGAGATGCCGGGCGCCAGAGTCACACACAGGAAGGCGACAAACAGCACCCGACCGAGTCTCTGTCGCCGCTCGACCAGCCAGGCTAGCGCGCCCAGTATCAGTAAGGCACTGCCGACGGACGATGCGTAGAGCAGGCGTTCGTGCCCGCGGAAGGCCCACCGCGTCGGCGCCGTCCCCGCGATATTCAGCAATACGAGCGCCAGCCCGAAAGCCAGCAGCCAGGCCGGTGTCCAGTCAGTTGACGGCGCGCCAGGTTCGTTCCGCACAGCAGACAACCAACTGCCGAAGACCACCGCCACCGCCAGAGCAATCAGCCCCAGCAGCCAGGCTTGGCTCAGCGATGCGGCAAAGGCTAGCCGGTCGATGTATTCCAGCGGACTGAGCAGGACGACCAATCCATCGGCGAATTGGCGCAGGATGTGGCTGGGACTCAAATTGAGGTTGGCATTGCCGCCAGGGAAGAGGATCAGCAGCAGGTAGATGTAGATGAGGCTGAAGAAGACATGCAGGCAGACATCCCGCGCCAGCAGCCACAAATAGCGCGGCCTGGGGCTGAACTCGCCGGTTTTGCGGTCTTCGACAATGGCGATCAGCGGCTGCAGAAGGAAAAAGAAAACTGACTGTTCATAAATCATCAGCGCGGCGCTGAAGCAAGCGATATTCAAGCAGTACCAAGCCAGCTGGCGCCGTCGTCCGCGCGTGAAATGGACATAAGCCCAAAGCGCCAACAAAGCCAGCAACAGCGCCGCCTTGCGATGCGTGCCCGTGCCGAAGCCCAGCGTGGATGGCGTTTGCAGCGGGTCAAACAGGAAGAGCAGGCTGATCGCCAGCGTCAGCCAGCGCCGCCGATGTCCCTGCAGCGTATCCACCAGCAGAAAGACAACCAAGCCCAGCGAAAAATGCGCCGCCAGCGCCAGGGCATACCACAAATCGTAACGGTCGGGCGCTAACATATGCAGCGGGGCGGAAAACAGCGCGCCCAGCACATGCCGCTGCCAGTGCGAGCTGACCAGCCAATTCATCCCGCCGATGAGGCCATCGAAGTGGTAGTGGTAGTGATAATCGAGGACATCGCTGTAGAAGCCGAGGTTGAAGCCGCGGATCGCCAGTGCTATGAAACTCGCTCCGCAAACGAGGCACAAGGCGATCCAGGGGTTCTTGCCCGAGTCCAGCGCCCGCGCAAAACGCCTTGCAGTCGCCGGCATCAGCGCCGTCCGCTGTTGATAGTCGCGCGTGACTTGTCGCTAGCCCACTTGCGGCAGCTCGGCCATGGCGCGGTCGATGGCTTCTTGCGGGTAGTCATAATTACTCAGCTCGCCGCCCAGGTAGGCGTCGTAGGCGCTCATGTCGAAGTGCCCATGCCCGCAGAGATTGAAGAGGATGACGCGCTCGTCGCCGGATTCCTTGGCGTCCAGCGCCTCGCGGATGGCGCCAGCGATGCCGTGGGCGGCTTCTGGCGCGGCGATGATGCCCTCGGCTTTGGCGAAAGTGATGGCGGCGCCAAAGGTCTCCATCTGCGGGATGGCGCGCATATCGATGAGGTCTTGATCCCAAAGCTCGCAGATGATGGAAGCCATGCCGTGATAACGCAAGCCGCCAGCGTGCAGCGGCGGTGGTACGAAGCTGTGCCCCAACGTATACATTTTGACCAGGGGCGTCATGCCGATCGTGTCGCCAAAGTCGTAAGCGTATTTGCCGCGCGTCAAACTGGGGCAGGCGGCCGGCTCCACGCCCAGCAGGCGGGTCGTCTTGCCCGCAGTGAGGTTCTGATGCAAAAAGGGCAGGGCGATGCCGGCGAAGTTGCTGCCGCCGCCCGTGGGACCGACCACGACATCCGGGTAGTCGCCGGCCAGTTCCATTTGCTGCAGCGCTTCTTGCCCGATGACGGTCTGGTGCATTAGAACATGGTTCAAGACGCTGCCCAGGGCGTATTTGTATTTGCCGCCGCTTGTCGCTGCCGCTTCGACGGCTTCACTGATGGCGATGCCGAGGGAGCCGGTGCTGTCTGCGTCCTGCTCCAGGATGGCGCGTCCAGCATTGGTTTGGTCGCTGGGGCTGGCGGCGACGCTGGCGCCAAAGCTCTGCATGATGGCGCGACGGTAGGGTTTCTGCTCGTAGCTGATGCGCACCATGTAGACGATGCACTCCATATCGAAGAAGCTGCAAGCCTGCGCCAGCGCCGTGCCCCATTGCCCAGCGCCGGTCTCGGTGGTCAGCCCGCTGATGCCTTCCTGCTTGTTGTACCAGGCTTGCGCGGTGGCGGTATTGAGCTTGTGACTGCCGGAGGGGGAAACACCTTCGTACTTGTAATAGATATGGGCGGGCGTATCCAGCGCTTTTTCCAGCCGACGGGCGCGCAGCAGGGGCGTCGGTCGCCACAGCTTGTAGATCTCGCGCACTTCGTCGGGGATTTCGATGTAGCGGTCCTGGCTGACCTCTTGCAGGATCAGCCCCATGGGGAAGAGCGGCGCCAGGTCATCGGGACCAACTGGCTGATGCGTGCCGGGATGCAGCACGGGCGGCAGCGGACGAGGCAAGTCAGCCTGGATGTTGTACCAGTGCCTGGGGATGGCGCTCTGTGGCAGGTCGAAACGGATCGTGTCGGTCATGGATCACCTCGTGGCTGTGTCTCTCCCCGCGCATTATGCCCATCGCGGAGTGATTGCGCAATAGCAGCGGGGCGCCGGCCCGCGCAGGCTTGACTGGCGGCGCGCCTGCCACTACACTCGGCGGCGGATGAGCCGGGTCCCTTGCGGCAGTAGCTTCCGAACCGTGTCAGGGCTTAACGGCAGCAGCACTAAGGAAAACCTCTGGGTGTCTTGTGGTTTCCTGGCTCATCTTCCCCGCCAGCGGCTCGCTCAGCGCAGGGTCGCCACTGTGATCACTTCGTCAAACTGCCGACAGTAAACGACCGCCGATTTGTAGATGCTCAGGTCGTGCCCGGCTGGCAGCAGGTAACTCTGGTCGCCGATATTGCCCTTGAGCCTGCCCAAATCCAGGAAATCCACGCCGATTTGCAGCGACTCCAGGGGCTGCGGGTCTCGCGACAAGTAGAGGCGCATATCGCCGCCGCGCGCCGAAGTGAAATCGCTTAGCTGCAGAGTGCGCTGTCCATCCGCCCAGCGGTAGATGGCGGCTGTGCCCGCGCCCCAGTGCAGCGCGTTGATTTGAATGAACTCGCCGCTGACCAGCGCCCGCGCACTCTCGGCTGCATTGCTGCCGCTGCCGTCTCGCGGCGCCAGTTCCGGCTCGCTGATGGCGATTCGCGCCATGGCCAGCGCCTTGGCAGGCTCCTCCGCGTGCAAAGCCAGCAACTCCTCGCGTTGCTCCCGCGGCAGCGCCAGGTATTCATCCTGCAAGTCCAGTTCCAAGCCTGGGAAGCCGCCGCTGACCGAAAGTGGCTGCAAACTGTGTCGCCAGGCGGGGAAGGTCCAGACAGCCGCCGCGACCAAAGCCACCAGCATCAGGAAAACCAGGCGCAATCTTAAGTCCATGCCGGCGCAATCTGTCTCCGTGACGATATTGTCGATTCAGGTCTGATTTTGGCAGAATCGACTGTTAGCGGCAAGTATCCTGCGCTTTGAAGCGCGCCGTCGATGTGGTCAAATTATCGCGCAGACGAACGCGAGGCTGCGCAATGCCATTTCGCTTCCAATGGAAAGACCCGTCCCGGCGCGCCATCTGCTACATCGCGGAAGGAAACTGGAATTGGCGGGAATATCACCAGGCGGTGCGAGCCTCCGCTTTCACTTTGCTGGATGCCGAGCCAGGCCTGCATTGCGTCATCGACTTACGGGGTAGCGCGCGAGCGCAACTGCCGGCCGGCGCGGCAGCCCATGCGCGCAGCTTCGGGCGCGTCACGCAAGCCAATCTCAGCGGGCGGGCGGTCGTCATCGGCCTGTCCAGCGCGGAACAAGCGCGACTGGGCGTCGGCGCTGAGGGCAGCTTCACGACAGCCGACGGGGACGTGCATTTTGTCGATACGGACGATGAACTTGAGCGGCTGCTGGCGGCGTGGATGCGTTAGAGGTCTTCGTGGCGACTGTGGCTCGCGGGCAGCGCTCCAATCAAGGGCAGGGACAAGAGCGAGATCAAGGCGGCCAGGATGAAGGCGTTTTGCAAGCCAAAGGCATCGCCCAGCGCGCCGGCGATCATCACATTGATCGCGCGGATGCCGAAGGCGTAGGTCATAAAGAGGCCGTTGGCTGTGGCGCGGCTGTCGGGCAATTGATCCTGCACCAGCGCCAGGAAAACCGGCGATACCGACAGCGCCGTCAAGCCCAGCCCGATGAGCAGCGGAATCATTAGCGCGCCCTCGACATGCACCAGCGCCAGCATCAATAAGGCTGATATCAAGGTTGCGCCCGCCACCATCCTGCGGCGTCCAAAGCGGTCGCTGAGCGTGCCGCCCGCTAAAGCGCCGCCCACGCCCGAAAACTCATACAAAGCCAGCGCGCTGGTAGCCAGCGTCAGGTCGTAGCCGCGGACATCGACCATGTATACGACCATGAAGACGCCCAGGCAGCTGACCGCCATATTGCGCAGCAGCATCACCGCCAGCAGGGGCGCAAATACGCGCGCCAAACGCCGCAGCATGGGCTTGCCAGCGGACTTGCGCGCTGTGCGTTTGGCCGATACATCCCGCAGCCGCCACCACAGCACGCCGCTGGCCAGCCAACCGAAGAACATCAGCCGCCACAAGCCATCCATGCCCCATTGCGCCACGCCAAAGCCCACCAGCAGCGGTCCCACCGAGCGCGCCAATTCGCCGCCCGCCATGAAGAAGCTCATGCCACGCCCGACCTTGTCGCCCGATATATGGGCGATCATGGCTGGCGCCGGCGCATGGAAGGCCATGATGCTGACGCCAACGCCAAAGAGCAGCAGCGCAGCCGTGCCGTAGCTGGGCATGAAACCGATCAGCGTAGCCATGGTGGCGGTGGCGGCCGGCGCGAAGATGACCAGGTAGCGCACGCTGAAGCGGTCAGTCAGCCAGCCAATGATCGGACCCAGCAGGGAGGGCAGCTGCATGAAGACGGGCAGCGAACCGGCCAGCACCAGCGTCAGGCTCAGCTTGTCAATTAACAGGGGCAGCAGCGGCGCGATGAAGGCGGAAAATATGTCGTGCACGAAATGCCCGCCGCAGATCAGGACGATGCGCCCCGTCTGGAATCGGTCGCGATTTTTCGCTCTGTCAGCTAGGGCTGCCGCATTTGTCGTCATCTAAATAATCATTTCGCTGATCGTTCGTCCTGGCTTGCGGCAGAGCCTAGCGCATGACCTGTCCCGCGACAAGCCAGGCATCGGGAGCGCCAATTTTTCCCAATCACTTGACAAATCCTAGAAATGACACTTTAATTGCAATAGAGACTCATTCAATAGGGTTTACAGCTATGCGTATCATAATCACGATCTCGCGAATAGTGACGAAGGCAGCCGCGGCGCGGAAGCTCCTGTCATTTACCCCCCCCCCCCTCCCCCCTTTCTGTAATATCTCGTAACAATTCTGCCTTACTTGATTTTCGCATCACCCCTCTCCTCAAATCCATCTATATCGCGCTGATTTTCCTGCTGCTGCCTTGGCGCAAGTCTCGGTCGCCACCGAAGCCATCACAGAGCCAGACCTGCTGTTCTACCGACAGACACAATCACAAAGGAGATTGACATGAAACGCTTGCTTCTGCTCACCCTTATCGTCTTTGCCATGATGCTCTGGTCATCTGCGATTGCCGTCCAAAGCGATACCGACCCCAATACCTGTTTTGAATCAGGGACTTGCGTTACAGAAGCCGATTGGAAGTGCGGATGGAGCCAAGCAAGAAATCTGGCAGGGATGAACGGATTGGAAGGGTGCGACC
>DAOUKU010000008.1:0-106229 GCA_034420985.1 Anaerolineae bacterium
TTGACAGCATTCGGCGCAGGCGTGGCGACGCCGGCCTGGTACACCATGATCGGCAAGGTGATCCCGGTGAATCGGCGCGGCATCTTCTCCGGCGTCGGCCACGGCCTGGGCGCACTAATGGGTATTTTGGGCGCGGTGCTGGTGGGCATCGTGCTGGACGAAGTCGCCTATCCACAGAACTTTGCGCTGCTCTTCCTGGCGGCAGCGGTCTTTATGGGCATCTCCTGGATCGGCTTGTCGCTCAACCGCGAACCAGCCAGCCCCAGCGTCAAGCAGCAGATATCGCAGCGGCAGTATTTCCGCGAACTGCCGGCTGTGCTGGGCGGCAACCCCAACTTCCGCCGTTTCCTGCTGAGTTACTCCATCAGCCGCCTGGGCTTGATGGGCGCAAGCTTTTTCATCGTCTTCGGCAACGAGCGCTTTGCCCTGAGCGGCGCGGAAGTCGGTTTGTTGACGGGCGTATTGCTGGGCAGCCAGGCGGTGATGCAGTTGGCGCTGGGTTGGCTGGGCGATCGACGCGGGCACAAGCTGAATTTGACGATATTCGCCTTTGCAGTGGCGCTGGCTGCGGCCTTGGCAGGCTTGGCAGCGGATATCCGCGGTTTGCTGCCAGCCTTTGCCTTGTTGGGCGCGGCTCTGGCGGCTGACCGCATCTCGCACCTGAACATCGTGCTGGAATTCGCCTTGCCGGAAGACCAGCCGACCTTCATCGGCTTGACGAATACACTGCTGGCGCCGGTGGTATTTCTGGCGCCCATCCTCGGCGGCTGGGTGGCGGATATCGGCTTCGACCAGCTATTCGCGCTGATGCTGGCTTGTGGAGTAGCGGGGGGTCTGCTGCTGCAATTCTGGGTGCGGGAACCGCGCTTTCATCCGCCGCAGCCGCTATCAAGCAACAAGCGCAAAGCGGGCTGAAGCGGCGCATATGAGGACCGGGACCGACCGCAACCTGCGCTGGAACTTCACTGTCAATGTGCTGGACAATATGCTCTTCGCCCTGGCGGCCAGCCTGGTCGCGCAGGAGACGATCTTGCCGCTGTTGGTCAGCAAGCTCAGCGAATCGCCGCTGTTGATCGGGCTGATCCCGGCGCTCTACAGCATTGCCTATTACTTGCCGCAGTTGTTCATGGCCAATCACGCCGAGGGTTTGCGGCGGAAGCTGCCTTTTGTAGTGCTCTTCAGCGGCATTTTCCAGCGCTTGCCCATCCCGCTGATCGGGCTGAGTCTGCTGCTCTTCGCGGAGAGCCAGCCGACTTTGGCGCTAGCGCTGTTTTTTGCGCTCTTCGCGACATCGGCATTTGGCGGCGGGGTGGTGACGCCAGCCTGGTACACGATGATCGGCAAGGTGATGCCGGTACGGCGGCGCGGCATTTTCTTCGGCATCGCCAATGGCGGCGGCATGTTGATGGGCGTGGCTGGCGCGGTCTTCGTGGGCAGAGTCCTGGACGAAGTGGCTTATCCTGTCAATTTTGCGCTGCTCTTTGGCGTGGCCGGCGTCATCCATATCGTCTCCTGGACTTGCCTGGCGCTGACGCGGGAACCGCCCAGCGAGGCGGTGAAAGCGAGCGGAGGGCTGCGGCAGTATCTGCGGCGTCTACCGGGCATATTGCGCGCGCGGCGCAACTATCGGCGTTTCCTGCTGACTTATGGTCTACTGCGCGTCAGCTTGATGTCGACCAGTTTTTTCATCGTTTTTGGCGAGAAGTCGCTGCGTTTGAGCGGCGCGGAGGTGGGCATGCTGGTGGCGGTGTTCATCGGCACGCAAGCGCTGATGCAGCCGGTCATGGGCAGTGTAGGCGATCGCTGGGGGCACAAGCGCAATTTGAGTCTGGCGTCGCTAAGCATCGTGCTGGCGTCGCTTTGCGCCTTGCTCGCGGCGGATGTGACGGGCGTGGCGCTGGCGCTGGCTTTGCTGTCCTGCGCCATTTCTTGCGATTCGGTCTCGCAGCACAATATCGTGCTGGAGTTCGCCCCGCCGCGCGACCAGCCCACCTATATCGGCTTGACCAACAGCATATTGGCGCCGGTGAGCTTTGCCGCGCCCCTGCTCGGCGGTTGGATCGCCGGTCAATTCGGCTACAGCGCCTTGTTTGCGGCGTCGATATGCGTTGGATTGTGCGCCGGGCTGCTCTTTTTCCGCTGGGTGGTGGAGCCGCGCCACAATCCACAGACATGAGCGAGGGAGAGACAAAATGAGCAATGCCTTTCAAGCCAGTTGGGAGTCGCTGATAAGGCATGAAGTGCCCGCCTGGTTCAGCGACTGCAAGTTCGGCTTATACGCGCATTGGGGTATTTACGCTGTGCCGGGCTTCGGCAACGAATGGTACGGCAAATGGATGTATGACCCGGCGCACGAGATTCATCAGCGGCACGCGCAGGAATTTGGCAGCCCGGCCGATTTCGGCTACAAAGACTTCATCCCGCAATTCACGGCAGAGCACTACGACCCGGAGGACTGGGCGGATTTGTTCACGGCATCGGGCGCGGGCTACGCCGGCTTCTCGCTGGCGCATCACGATGGTTTCGGCTTGTGGGATAGCGAAGTCTACCGCTGGAACGCCGGCAAGATGGGACCCAAGCGCGACCTCTATGGCGAGCTGGCGGCAGCGCTGCGGGCGCGCAACTTGCGGTTGGTGGCGCCCTTTCACATTGTGCGCGGCTTCAACTGGTTCCTGCCCGGCTGGACGCAATGGAATCAGACCTTCGACGAGGCGGCTGTGCAGCGCGGCATGGACGAAGGCTGGGACCTCTTTGACCCTGACTATGCTGATTTCTACTGGGTGCAGCAGACCAGCCGCTTTGACAATTTCTTCGCCCAATGGCAAGCGAAAGTGCGCGAAGTCATCGACAAATACCAGCCGGACATGATGTGGTTTGACGGCGGCAAGTTCCGCGACGAAGGCTACGAAGAGACGGCGCTGGAGATGCTGGCTTATTATCTCAATCGCGGGCTGGCTTGGGGCAAGGAAGTGCTGGTGCTCAACAAGCTGCCGGTCAGCATGCAATACAATTTTCATCCCGATTTTGGCGTCATCAATTTCGAGTCCGGGCGCGACCGTCCCGCGGTTTACGAGCGGCCCTGGAATGACGACATGCGCATCGGCGACCAAAGCTGGGGCTGGGTCAAGGGGCAGCGCTATCACAAGGGGCACACGCTCTTGTGCAAGCTGATCGACTGCACGGCGCGCGGCGGCACCATGATGCTTTCGCTTTCGCCGACGCCCGATGGCAGAATTCCAGAGGAACAGCGTCTGCCACTGCTGCAGGTCGGCGACTGGCTGCGCAAATATGGCGAGGCGATTTATGCGACAGTGCCCTGGACGACGCCTGCGGAAGGCGAGGACTCGAAGCTGATCGTCGAGCGGCGCGGGCACAAATTCTGGGAATATGACAACTGCGATGCCAGCGACCGCCGCTACACGCAATCCAAAGACGGCAAGACGTTATATGCCATGACGCTGGGCATCCCGCGCAGCTCGGTGACATTCGAGGCGCTGAACAAGTCGATACCTATAGAACGAGTGACGCTGCTGGAATCAGATCAGCCGGTGTCGTGGCGGCAGTCAGCGGGAGGCTTAACGATTGACACGAACGGAGTCGAATTCAAGACGGACCTGGCAGCCGCCTGGAAGATGTCCCTGAAATGAGCGCGCGCAACTCTCATCTTCCCTCGGCCGCCGCCGTTAGCGCGGTTTTGGACGCGCTGACGCTGGCTTACAGCGACTTCAGCATTCATACGCTGCCGTCAACCTTTTCCAACTTCACGCACATGGTCCATATCGACCTGCCAGACGGTTCCAGCGAGAAAATCGTCCTGCGGCGCTACAATCCCGAAAACTACGAGGACGGGCACGACAAGCATAGCTGCGAATTCCACGCGCTAAAGCTGCTGCAAAAGCAGGGCATCCCGGCGCCGCCGCCGCTGCTGCTGGATGAGACTGGCGAATTGCTGGGTTTGCCCGGCATCGTGACTGGCTTCATCAAGGGCGCGCCGATTGAACTGCCGGCTGAGGCGAATCGCTGGGGCGAGCTGGCGAACAGGACAGCACGCATGTTGGCGCGGATTCATCAAACGCCCTTCAGTGAAAGCGACAAGCGCCACCTGATGGATGACAACGTTGAAGTCGCCTGGTTCATCAAGGACGGCATCATACCCGATTACATGCGCGCCGACCGCGACGGCGAGATGGTTTGGAATCTAGTGAACGAGCATTGGGGACGCTGGGCGCCGGTCGAGCCGCGCTTCGCCCATACCGATTATTGGGCGGGCAATATCATGTGGCGTGACGACGAGATTGCGGCTGTGGTCGACTGGGAAGAAGCTGGCTATGGCCATCCGGCCGCCGACGTCGCCTATACGCGCATGTGCTATTTCCTTGATGGCTTGCCCGGCGCGGCCGAAACCTTCTTGCGGGTTTATGAAGAAAATGCGGGCTACCGGTTGACGGACCTTGCGCTATTTGAATTGGCCGCCAGCGCCCGCCCCATGGCCAACCGGTCGGGCTGGTTCACGCGGCCGGACATGGAGCCGCGCTTCCGCCGCTTCATCGCCCGGGCAAAGCGGGCGCTGCTGGCGGGTTAATCCACATCCAGGTGATAACGCTCATCGCCGACCGCCGCTTGCAACTGATGCATCTCGTCTTTTAGCGCGGCGACCAGGTCGGCATTGGCGGGGTCGTGCACGATGTTGTTCAGTTCGTATGGATCGGTCTCCAAGTCGAATAGCTCCCATTCGGGCGTGAAGACGCCGTCCAGGCTGCCGGCTGTTCCCAGCGGATCGGCATAGTAGTAGATGAGTTTGTAGCGGCGGGTGCGGATGCCGTAATGCGCGTAGACATTGTGATGCGTGCGGTGCATCCAGTAGCGATAGTACATGGACTCGCGCCAGTCTGAGGGCGTCTCCCCGCGCAATAGCGGGGCAAAACTGCGCCCCTGCATCGCCGCTTGCGGTGGCAAGCCCGCCAGCTCCAGGTATGACGGCGCGAAATCGACATTGAGCACCATGTCATCGTTGACGCTGCCGGCGGCAATCCCTCGCGGATAGCGCATGATATAGGGCATGCGCAGCGACTCTTCGTACATGAAGCGCTTGTCATACCAGCCGTGATCGCCCAGGAAGAAACCTTGATCCGAGGTGTAGACGACGATGGTGTTTTCGGCGAGTCCCTCGTCCTCCAGGTAATCCAGCAAGCGCCCGACATTGTCATCAATGCTGGCGACGACGCGCAGATAATCCTTGATATAGCGCTGGTACGCCCATTTGCGCAGTTCCATTTCCGGCAGGTCGCGCGGGATTTCGGTCTTGAGATCAAGCGGCTGGTTGTGCGTGCCCAGGCGCATCTCGGCAGCTTCGGCAGCGGCGGCGCGGTTGGCATAATCGTCATAGAGCGTTTCCGGCTCGGGGATATCCTCGTTTAGGTACATATGGGCGTGTTTCTCATCCGGCTCCCAGTGGCGGTGGGGCGCCTTGTGATGGCACATCAGGAAGAAGGGCTGCTCGGCATCCCGCGCGCGCAGGAAGTCCAGGCTCATATCGGTAATGATGTCGGTCACATAGCCCTTTACAGGTCGCTTTTCCGAGCCGTCCGCAGTCGGGAAAATGAAGGTCGGGTTGTGATACAGCCCCTGCCCGGGCAGCACTGCCCAGTCGTCAAAGCCAGCCGGTTCGTGCGCAGGTCCCTGCCCCAGATGCCATTTGCCGAAGATGCCGGTCTGGTAGCCGCTGGCTTGCAGATCCTTGACGAAGGTCGGCAAGGTATTGTCCATATGTGTGCTCAGCGTGGTGACGCCGTTGATGTGGTTGTATGTGCCAGTCAAGATGGCGGCGCGGCTGGGCGTGCAGATGGAGTTGGTGCAGAAGCAATTGTCGAAACGCATGCCTTCGTCGGCGATGCGATCGAGGTTGGGGGTCTGGTTGATGCGGCTGCCATAACAGCTCATGGCGTGCGAGGCATGGTCGTCGGACATGATAAAGAGGATGTTGGGGCGCTGATCAGGCATGGATTCCCTTTCTTAATTCACCACAGAGACACAAAGGGCACAGAGAAACACTGTTGGCGAGATGCTACGAAATGTAAGGATGATCCCCCGCCAGCAAGCCTTCTTCTTTCAGCACATCCCAAAACGCGGCGGGAATCTCGACGGACATGGCATCAACATTCGTCTGCACGCGCTCGGGTCTGCTGGTGCTCAGCGCCAGCGCCACGATGCCCGGATGGGAACGCCCGAATTGAATGCAGACTTCGGCGGGGACTTGCCCGTGCTGCTGGCATAGGGCATTGAACTTGTCGCGCCAGGCAAACTTCTCGGCATGCTCGGGATTGGCGCGTTCCAGCTTGACATAGTTGAAGAAGTCGCCGCCGGTCAAGAAGCCGGCGTTGAAGACCGCCGAGTTGATGATGGCGACGCCTTTGGCATGCAAGGAATCCATGAAAGCCAGCAAGTCCGCGGGATGCGAATAGAGCGTATAGCTGTTGGCGAACATGACCCAGTCCAACTTCACCTGGGCGTCAATTTCCGCTATGGAGCGCCAGTTCTTCGCGCCGACTCCGATGCCCTTCGCCAAACCCTCGGCTTTGATTTCCCCCAGCGCTGTGTATGCGCCCAGGATGTCGTCAAAACGGCGCTCGCGTTCGTCCGACGTGGCTGCGGCATCCAGGTATTCGTCGGGGTCATGCACGGATATCAGCTGCGTGGAGTAGTCGCCGCCCAGCAACTCCAGCCCCTGCTCAAAGCATTGGCGAATGCCGCGATAGCTGATGTCCTGGACGGCGTCATGCTGCAAGCCAAACCAGGCCCCGGGCTCAAAGGTCGGCTCGGGCGTGGTCAAGGGCGCACGCAGCCAGGCCAGCTTGTTGCTGATGATGACCTCGTCATCGCTAATGCCCAGCTCACGCAGGCAGTTGCCCATGACTTCCAGCGCCAAGCCCGCGCCGTATTTGCCAGCCGAGTCGATGACGACCGGTTTGGGCAGATGCTCGAAGATAGCGCGCATGGTGGCTAGCTTGGAGTTGTCGCTGAAGACGCGGAAGAGATTGCCCAATGCCGTCGAGCCGAAGATTAGCGGCGGCGTCATCAAGCCGGTGTTGCCGAAGGGGACGGGTTGCATGTCATTTCTCGGTGATTGCAAGTTTTCTGTGCGCGAGTATAGAGCAGAAATAGCGCCAAGCCAAAGATTGAACTACAGAGGACGCGGAGAGCGCAGAATCGCATTATGCGAGCGACACAAGTGTCGCCCCTAAAACCTTCCAAATCTCCGTGCCTCTGTGCCTCTGTGGTAAAGCTTTGTTGGTTGGCTATCGTGGGAGATTCTCTGTTCACTTTTTTGCGCGGGGCTTGGCTTGGGCTAGAATGTTGGAGTCGGCAGCCAATATAGGAGTGTGCCATGCCAGTTTACGAAGCAACTTGGGATTCGCTGGCGCAATACGAAATCCCGCAATGGTATAAAGACGCCAAATTCGGCATTTTCATCCACTGGGGACCCTATTGCGTGCCCGCCTTTGGCAGCGAATGGTATCCGCGCCGCATGTACATCCAGGATGACCCCTCCTTCATTCATCACCGCGAAACCTGGGGAGACCACAAAGATTTCGGCTATAAAGACTTCATCCCCATGCTCACTGCCGAGAAGTTTGACGCGGCCGAATGGGCGCAACTCTTCAAGGACGCGGGCGCGCGTTTCGTCATGCCGGTGGCCGAGCATCACGATGGTTTCCCTATGTACGACAGCGACCTGACAGATTGGTGTGCCGCGAAGATGGGACCCAAGCGCGATATCTGCGGCGAGCTGGCGGAGGCGGTGCGCGCCCAGGATATGGTCTTCGCCGTGTCCTCCCACCGCGCCGAGCACTGGTGGTTCTTTGATGGCGGACGCGCCTTCCCCTCGGATGTCAACGACCCAGCCAACGAAGGCTTGTATGGACCGGCGGTCCCAGCGTCCAAGCTGCCCAATTGGGCCGGCGAAGAGGGTAGTAAAGAAGAGTGGAAAAAGAAGGACTGGACGCCACGCCCCGACGCCAAATTCCTAGAAGACTGGCTGGCGCGCTGCTGCGAACTGGTCGACAAGTATCAGCCGCAGGTCTTCTGGTTCGACTGGTGGATTGAACAAGTCGTCTTCGAGCCCTACTTGCAGCGCTTTGCGGCTTATTACTACAACCGCGGCGAGGAATGGGGTAAAGGCGTCGCCATCAATCACAAGTACGATTCCTACCCGGAAGGCGTGGCGGTCTTCGATATTGAGCGCGGGCAGCTCAGCGACATCCGCAAGTTCTTCTGGCAGAACGACACCTCGGTTTCCAAGAATTCCTGGGGCTATATCGAGGGGCACGATTACAAGACGGCCGGCGACATCATCGCCGATCTGGTCGATATCGCCAGCAAAAATGGCGCGCTGCTGCTAAATGTGGGACCGCGGGCGGATGGCACGATTCCCGAGGTCGAGCAGGAGATGCTGCGCGAGATCGGTCGCTGGCTGGCGGTCAATGGCGAGGGCATCTATGATACGCGCCCCTGGACTATCTTCGGCGAGGGACCGACGCCCGTGCCGGAGGGCGCATTTACCGACACAGCGCGGGATGCGTTTACGCCGGCCGACATCCGCTTCACGCAGAAGGGCAATACGCTCTATGCTTTTTTGCTGGCTTATCCCGAAGGCGAGGCCCGCATCGAGTCGCTGGGCAGCGGCGCGGTAACTGTGGCTGGCGCGCGCATGCTGGGCAGCGACGAAGGCATCAGCTGGTCGCAGGACGAGGGCGGATTGCGCTTGTCCGTCCCTGTGGAAGCGCCATCGGTACATGTCTGCGCCTATGCGATTGAGTTGGCATAGTAACGATTTTGTGCAGCAGAACAATTGCAAGCGCAGGGCGTTCCAGCGAAACGCCTCTACAATCGCCTATGTTGGCGCGCTCCCAGACGACGGGCGACCCACTGGGTCGCCCCTACAATTCAAAATTTGACGAATAGCGAGGACACCATGACAGAAGTCGAATATTTCAAGCCCGAACGCGGACAGCGCCCCGGCGCCAACCAGGACTCACGGCTGGAGTGGTGGCGCGAAGCCAAATTCGGCATGTTCATCCACTGGGGCGTCTACAGCATCCCGGCGGGCGTCTGGAATGGCGAGCACATCCCCGGCATTGGCGAGTGGATCATGCTGCGCGCCGAGATCCCCATCCCCGAATACGAAAAGCTGGCTCGGCAGTTCAATCCCGTGCAATACGATGCTGACCAGATTGTCCAATTGGCGAAGGCGGCCGGGCAAAAGTACATCGTGCTGACTTCCAAGCACCATGACGGCTTCTGCATGTACGGCTCCGCCGAGACGGACTACAACATCGTCGATGGGACTCCCTATGGCAAAGATATCTTGAAGGAGTTGGCGGAGGCTTGCGCGCGCGAGGGCATCAAGCTCGGGCTGTATTATTCGCAGACGCAGGATTGGCATCACCCCAACGGCTTCGGCAACACGTGGGATTTCGACCAGGACGAGCAAGATTTCGCCGATTACATCGACAATTATGTCAAGCCACAGGTGCGCGAGATCCTCAGCAACTATGGACCCATCGCCATCATCTGGTTCGATACGCCGCGCATCATTGAGCGGCATCAAAGCCAGGAACTGCTGGACCTGGTGCATCAGTTGCAGCCGGATTGCCTGGTCTGCGGGCGGCTGGGCAATCAACTGGGGGATTACGCCACCGCCCAAGACAACGCCATCCCGCCCGATTTACAAGCGGAAATCGACTGGGAGACGCCCGCCACCATCAACGACACCTGGGGCTTCAAAACACATGATCACAACTGGAAATCGACTACGCAACTGATTCAAAATCTGGTCGATATCGTCAGCAAGGGCGGAAATTACCTGCTAAACATTGGTCCCGATTCCTTGGGCGCGATACCGCAGCCGAGCGTGGAGCGCCTGGAAGCCATGGGCGCCTGGCTGGATGTAAACGGCGAGTCGATCTACGGCACGCAGCCAGGACCCGTGCAAGGCTTGGACTGGTGTCGCACGACGCAGAAAGACAACGTCATCTATTTGCATATCTTCGATTTTCCCGCGGATGGACGCATCGCGCTGCCGAAACTGGATGTGTCACGCGCGGAGTGGCTCGACCCCTCCCTGGATTCTCCGCTGACTATATTGTCCGATCCTGCGGGAATGACTATACTCGCGGCTGGCAATGCACCGAACGCGCATGTAACAACCATCCGCTTGCAATGAAAGGCAAAGTGAGCCGTGAATCGGATCCGCCAACTCAGTCAATTTCGGTTCACGGCAGGCTGGCTGCTGCTGGCGCTGGTGACGCTGTTGCCGGGCGCGACAGTCAGCGCCAATTCCACTTGCGAAACTCACTTGCCGGATGACATCTGGGCGGCTGACTATCACAGCGGGACGCAGTGCACGGTGGTCGGCGCGGGGGGCATCGCCAGTCCGGAGGTGGTAGCGGCGGGCGTCATCCGGGCGGTGGATGTCTGGGGCTTTGTGGCGCATCCCTTCAAGCTCTGCTTTCGGCAGCGCGGCATCATCAAATTCGTGGACGCCACGACATCCCCGCGCGTGGCGACGACCATTCCCTATATCTATGACAGCCACAATGTATTGACCTGCGCGGCTGTGGACCGGCAAGGCACGGTCGTGCTGGCGCCGGGCGATCCGCCGGAAAGCCCGGCCGGCGCGCAGCCAGCCGCCCGTCCGGGTCCGCCTCCAGTCACGCGGAGCACTGCGCCGGTCAGGGTGTCTGTTCCTAGAGTTGCGCCGCCAGCTCCGCCTGCGCCAGTGGACATCGCCGACGCGCGGACCCTGACCAACTGCGAGATGGTCATTGTGGCGGATATGCTGCGCTTCCGCCGCACGCCCGGGGGCGTTGCGCTCTACATGATACCCTATGGCACAACGGTCGAAGTCAGCAGGCAGGCAGGCAACTGGTTCGAGGCGCTGTATCGGGGAAGGCTTGGCTGGGTCAGCGGCGAATGGGTCGGCGTCGACGACGGGGAATGTGGCTGAGCCCCGCCAAGATCTTCTCCGGCGTGAAAGGGATCTGCCGCAGTCGCAGACCACAGGCATCGGTTATCGCGTTGGCAATCGCCGCTGGCGTGGGATTTTGCGCCGCCTCGCCAGCGCCGAGCCAGGGCTGATCGGGACGATACAACAGGACAGTTTCGATCGTTGGCGCGGCGGGGAAGCGCAGTATCGGGTAGCTGTCCCAATCCGTGCTGGTGATGCCGCGCGCGACATTTGTCACCGATTCGTAGAGCGTCCAGCTGGCCGCCTGCATGAAGCCGCCCTCTAGCTGGTTGCTCAAGCCGTCGGGATTGACGACTTGCCCGGCATCGGCGGCGATGATGGCGCGCTGGAAGCGAATTTCTCCACTCGGCTCAACCTGCAGCTGAACGATGATGGCGCAAATGCATTGCAGATTCTTGTACTGTGCCAGCGCCATGCCCCAGCCCGCCCCGACTTCGCGATCATGCCAGCCAGCCTTTTCCGCCGCCGCCTGCAGCACAGCCCGCGCTCGTTCATCGCGCAAATGCCGCAGACGAAATACCAGCGGATCGCTGCCAGCTTGCTGCGCCAGTTCGTCCATGAAGGACTCGATGGCGAAGATATTGGCATATGCCCCCAGACTGCGCAGCGCCGAAACGCGCAGTGGACTGTCGCTGAGCGCGTGACGGACGACGCGCCGAGATGAAAAGTCGTAGATCGGGTCGGCATTGCGGTGCGCTCCGGAGTGGTAGCCGCCCATAGCGCGAGGTTCTTGTGGCGGGAAAGCCTGCGCCAGATGCCGCGCCGCCAGCAATCCCGAGCTGGCCCAGCCCAGCGCCGGCCGCGTGGAATGGGCGTAGCTGTAGACATCGTGGTTCCAAGCGCAGATCTCGCCATCGGCGGACAAACTGGCTTGCATTTGCATCTGCATGGCTGTGCCGTAGGGTTCCCAGGCGTGTTCATCCCAGCGCGACCACTTCAGCGAAATGGGCTTGCCCGGCAATGCCCGCGCCACCAGCGCCGCATCCAGCGCCGCGTCGTCCGCGCCGTTATGTCCGTAGCAGCCAGCGCCCTCGGCATGGACGACGCGGATCCGTGACTCGTCCATCCGTAGCACCTGCGCCAATGCCCCGCGCAAGGTGAAGGCCGCCTGCGTATGCGACCAGACTGTCAGTTGTTCGTCTTCCCACAATGCCAGCGCCGCGGATGGACCCAAGGAGCCATGCATCTGGAATGGGCGCATATAGGTGGCGCGCAAGGTATGCCGCGCGTCGGCGGGTTCGTGAACTGGCGGGATAGGTGCGTCGCTGATGCTGCCGTCTTCGACGAGACGAGACTGACGCGGCTTGGCGAGCATGTCGTCGTAAAGGGAGTCTTCGTCAGGCAGGTTCGACGCATAAGTCCATTCCGCCAACGCGCGCGCTTGCTCAACAGCGGCGATGGCGTTTTCTTCGCGGCCCGACACAATGGCGATGAACTGCCCATCTTGAACGACCATCTCAACGCCCGGCAGCGTTTGGACAGCAGCGCGATCGAATTTGACCAGCTTCGCATGATAGCCAGGCGGACGCAGCACACGGGCATGCAGCAGATCCCGCGGCGACATGTCCTGCACATAAATTTCGCCGCCGCTGAATTTGCCCTGCAAATCAAGGCGCTTTGCCGAGCTGCCAACCAGCGTCTGCGCCGAGGGAGCTTTCTGCGGCGCAGACCCAGTGATGCGGTGGTTGAAACGGCGACCGCCCTGCAGCGCCCAGTAAGTTGTGCTGCGTCCACTGGCTGGATCGCAGATGATCCCATCCTGTACTTGCAAGTCCTGCGTCGGTGTCAGCGAGTCCAATTGCTCGTAGGCCAGGGCCAGCAGATGTTGGCGCGCTTCAGCCGCGGCGCTGCGGATGGCGACTCCACTACTTTCTAAGGAGCGACTGCCGGTGGTGCCGCCTTCGTCGGGACTGCGGGCGGTGTCCGCGCAGACAAGCTGAATCCGCTCCAGCGCGACATCCAGCTCGTCCGCGGCAATCTGCGCGAGCGCTGTAGCGATGCCCTGCCCCAGTTCCACTTTGCCGCTGAAGACCGTGATGCGCCCTTCCGGTTCAATGCGCAGCCAGTCGTCCAGTTGCGGATGCGCTTCCAGCGAGGGTGAGCTTGCCGCAGCGGGGTCGGTGAGTGGCGGGCAAGTCACGACATGGCAGATTGGCGGCTCGGGACGTCCTATGCGCAATTTGATGGCGCGGCGCACGCGGTCATAGACTCCGCAGCGGCACAGATTCAGCGCCAGGGCTTCACGAATCTCCTCGTCGCTGGGGTAGCGCACGCGGTTGAGCAAGCCCTGGGCGGCGACGATCATACCGGCGCTGCAGAAGCCGCATTGAGCAGCCTGCTCTTCCAGGAAAGTTTCTTGCAGCGGGTGCAGCGCGTCGCCATCCAGCAAACCCTCCAGCGTTGTGATGTCCAGGCCTTGGCAATGGCTCAGCGGCAGTTGGCAAGTGGGCACGGCAACGCCATCGATCAGCGCCATGCAAGCGCCGCATTGTTCGCCGCCACAGCCGTATTTGGGGGACTTTAGACCAAGATCGTTCCGCAAGACATAAAGCAGGGGCGTAGCCGGTGGCAGCGCGAGGTCATGCAAAATGCCATTGACGCGGAGCTTGATAGGAGCGGACATGAACTAGCTCCTTACATGCAAGAAGCCCGGCGAGCGGGCTCCCAGCGGAGAAGGTGGGATTCGAACCCACGTACGGTTTCCCGTATCCGCTTTCCAAGCGGACGCACTAGGCCTCTATGCGACTTCTCCTATTTGTGCCGCCAGCATAACACAAGAGTTACCAGTTGGCAAATCAAGCCCGGTCGAGGGGAATTTGACGTCTCGCTGAGACCCGCCGAATCATCGGGGGGAAGGTTACGCCGAGAACCGATAGATGCGACGAAAGGCGATACAAAATGTCAGAATCCGCTTGCTTGCGCGCCCCTTACCCGTTGATACGGGGCAAGGGGCCGGGGGATGGGGTAGAAAATCGCAGTCGCTTCCCCGACTAGACGAGCGCCCTCAGCGCAAGTAAACAGGCGTGGGGGTGGCAAGGATGGGCACGATGTAATCGGCTGAGGCGCTGCTGGAGACCTGACCAGGCGCCACGCCGCTATTCTCCATGAAGCAGAGAATGCCGGCCGTTATGGCGTCAGCTAGCAAATCAGGGTCTTCGGTGAGCACGGCTTGATCAGCCAGCATGTAGCCCATCTCGAGGATCATGCCGGGCGTCAGCGGGTGGATTTTCTGCCAGGCGTGGTTGTTGGTCATATTCGCGGTAAGGGTAAAGCTGCGGCGCAAGGGCACGCGCGCGCCATAATTAATGGCGATGCACTCGCGGAGGAAGGCGTCAATGCCAATACGCGGACGCGCCTCGGATATCGCCACGATGTAGCCGCTGACATATTCGCCAAAGTCGTAGCAGGTATTGGCATGGATGGAGACCAGCGCCGCCGCTCGGTAATTTTCCAGACGCGGGTCAACTTCGTCCAGCATATCGACGGCGTAGTTGAGGGCTTTCAAACGCGCTACCACGCGCTCCGCCACTGCAAAATTGATATCCACCTCGCGCAGCAGCACATTGCCCCATTCGTCTTGGCAGATAGCGCCCGAGTCACGCCCGCGATGCCCGGAGATAATGCCGATGCGCTGCAGCCAGACCGGCGTCTGCGCCGGCGTCGGCACCCCCGCATTGACGAGCTCGTCGCGATCAATCTGCAAGCCCTGCACAACAGCTGGATTGAGAAACTCGGGATTGACGAAAAACATCAACAGCGTGGCGATGAGCGCCGTGCTGACGATGACGACAAAGAGCGTACCCAGGAAACCGCTGGCAAAGCTGCCGGCCGGGGGCTTGCGCACGACCAGACGACGCCGCACGCGCTGAATCTGCGGCGGCTCGATTTCAGGTTCAAGGCTGGGCGATTCTTCAAAAGCGGGCGGTGGACGGCGCACACGACGGGGTGAGGCTTTGGCAGCCGCCTGCCGCATCATCTCGGCGAAGATGGCGGAAGCGGAGGGCTCTGACGCGCCCTTGTCCAGGTTGTCGCCGCGATCGTCGTCGGGCATGGTCTCGCCTCGCGCATATTGGGCGCCCGCTGGACGCCCGGCGAGACCAGTATAGGCGAATCAGCGAATCAGGACTCGCATTCCAGGCGGTAAGATTGTCGCTCGGCGCAGGACAGCTCGCGGATGTAGCGGTTGTCGCGCGCCCAGTCGATAATGGTGTCTGCTGTGCGCCGCACGCGCCAACGCCGCAGCGTGAAGTCCTGCGATGCCGATACCGCGAAAGACTCGTCCGGACCCAGGACGATTTCCTGCACCCAGTCGCCGTGTTGGTCGTAGCGGTTCAATTCTTCGCCCGTGGCGACATCCCACATGCGGACTGTGGTATCTGAGGAGGTCGTGAACAGGGTGGCGCTGTCCGATGTGATCGCGATGCCGAAGGTGTTGCCGATGTGCCCCGCGAACTGGCGGATCTCCGCGCCGGTTTCGATATCCCACATGCGCACGCTGTCGTCCCAGGAAGTGCTGATGATGAAAGCATTATTGGGCGCGATGCGAGCGTAGTTGACGAAGTGCGTATGCCCTTCGAAAGTTTGCAACAACTCGCCCGTTTCAACATCCCAAAGCCTGACGGTCGAATCGTCTCCGTTGCTGTCCCAACCGCCACTGGCGCTGGCCATCAACGCGCCATCGCCGCTGATATGAACGCCGTTCACCTGGGCGCTATGCCCATGGTATTCGCGCAGGGTCTCGCCACTATCAATATCCCAAAGGCGGATAACACCATCTTGAGAGCCCGACACGAATTGCTGTCCGTTGGGCAGCAGCTCGATCATATATACGCGTGGCGGCGCACTGCCCGGTTCATACGGGATGTTGTAACGCCGAACTTCGCCACCGGATTCCAGATCCCAAAGACGAATCGTGCCGTCCCAACTGGCAGAAAGCAGGCGCTGACCATCCGGCAAGAACTTAACCGAATCGACCGTATTGGTATGCCCCTGCAAAGCGATAGCCTGCCGGCCCGTAGTCGCGTCCCAGACGCGCACGCTGGCGTCCAGGTCATCCAGTGAGGCCGGGAAGAACAATGGACCTGAACCAGAAGCGACCAGGGATCCGCCCGGGCTGATATCGGCCGTCCAGGTCCAGTTGGTATGCCCGGCATAGACCTGCACTTGCGTGCGATTGCGCAAATCCCACAGGTAGGCGGAACTATCGGCCGGGTTGTCCCCCCCATCGGGGAAGTTGCCGGCTTCGCCCAAGCCGATCAACAGGTATTCGCCATCCGGTGAAAACTCAATGTCCTGGATGCGATCGCCGAGGTCCACATAACTCGTGACCAGAACTCCTTTGTCGATGTCCCACAATTTCACGCTTTGATCGCGAGAGGCTGTCGCCAGCAGCCTGTCAACAGGAGAGAATTCAAGATTCGCGATGACATCGCGGTGGGCATAGAGACGCAGCCGCTCCGAACCGGTTGTGGAATCGTAGATGACCGCCATGCCCCCTAGCCCAGTGCCCCAGGTAGACGCGGCGATGGTCGTGCCGTCTGGGCTGAACTCGACATCGCGAACGAAGCCGATACCCTCTGGTGGAATAGTCAGAATGTTCTCGCCGCTGGCGACATCCCAAACCTGGATCGTGTTATGTTCTGGCGTCCTGTCGTTCTCGCCTACGCCAATAGCGGCGGAGGAACTGGCAAGTCGGGCGCCGTCTGGGCTGAAGCTGAGCTTGAAGACATAATCGATGTGCGCCGCCAACGTGTGCAGCGCTGCGCCGCTTTCCACATCCCAAAGCCGAACGGTTGAATCGGCACTGGAAGAAGCCAGCGTGACACCGTCCGCGCTGAACTCGACATCGGTGACAATATCTTCGTGGCCACTGAGGCGAAATCGCTCGCTGCCATCGACCAGCTGCCAGATGCCGACAGTCATATCGGACAGGGCGGCTGCGAGCAATGAATCATCCCTGCTGAAAGCAATCGCATTGACTGGGCTGCCGGTCGGAATGACTCCGATGTTCTCTCCCGTATTCGTATTCATCAGGTAAACCACGCCTTCGGAACCGGCGTAAGCGCCGATCGATCCATCCGAATTGAAGGCGACACCGAGGATAGAGCGCGGCGAATCGGTGAAGCGGAAGCGCGGACCAGGCGAAAAAGCAGCCACGCCCAGTACGCGCATGACCTCGGCTTCCGGCGGTTCAAAGACATGGCGAGCGGCGATGACCACCGGCAGCGCCAAAGCCGGATCATGCTCGCTCAGGGCGGTGCGGGCGTTGGCAGCCAGCGCCAGGGACAAGTTTTTGCGTTCGTTGATCTCGGCGATGTGGAGGGCGTCTTCGGCAATACCGCGCTGCTCTTCGGCAACCTCGCGGGCATCTTCGGCGATGACACGCTGTTCATCGGCGCGCTCGCGTTCGGTCTCGGCTATGGCGCGCTGTTCGTTGGCTTTGTTGGATTGGTCAAAAGCCACCAGGCTCAAAATGACGGCGACGACAGCCGCCATAGCGAAAACGCCAGCCGCGATGCGCAGATTGCGTTTCTTGTGCTCTTCCAGCAAGCGCTCGCGTTCGGCGCGGGCGCGTTCGGCAGCTTCTCGCATCTCACGAGCAGCCAGACTGGCAGCCAAGAAATCCAATTCCAGCTGGTTTAGCGCCAGATCGGTGTGTTCCGACCAATCTTCAAATGTCGCCAGCCGGTTGCCAGCCATGAGGTAACTGCGTTCGTTGTTGGCGGCCGTCCAGTCCAAGGCGGCGTTCAGCAACTCGCGCTCCAGACGGACATCCTGGCGGCTTTCGGTAAGCCATTCGCGCAGGCGGTCCCACTGGCGGATCAAGGCTTCGTGAGCGACTTCAATAGTGGCTCCGCGGGTGATGTCGTCGCGGTCAAAGGTCAGCAAACGGTAACGCCCGAAACGGTCAATGACGCTTTCGACGACATCACGATCGCCCAGAGTCAATAGCTCCGACTGCAAGATGCGGCGGCGGGTATCTTCCGAGCCTTCGCCCAGGGTTACCAGGCGCAGGAACATCTGTCGCGCCATGTTCTGTCCGTCTTCATCAAAGCGCAGGAAAACTTCTTCGGCGCGTTTGGCCAGCGCGCCCAGGGTGCCGCCGATCTCGCGGTAGGCGGACTTGGTGAGCAGCGCGCCGTCCCGCCGTTCAAAGAGCTCGGTCAGCGCATATTGCAGCAGCGGCAGGGCGCCCGGCTGTTCGCGGACATCTTCAATGATGAGATCGACCAGCCCATGTTCCAGGATGGCGCCGACGCGTTCGGCGGGACCTTCAATGGACTCTTTGAGTTCTTCGTCATTCAGCGGCAACACCAGTTCGGTGCGCGCGCGGATCAACTCGCCAAAGCCCTGATAAAGCAGCGGTCGGTCATAGAAATCGGCGCGCAGCGTGGCGATGATGATGACAGGACTTTCCTCTTCATTTACGGCATGGAGGATGAGATCAAGGAATTGCTGGCGGTGGCTCTCTTGCTCCACCTGGGTGAAGAGTTCTTCAAATTGGTCCAGCATCAGCACCAGTTTGCCGTTTTTGTCGGGCAGGGCTTGCTGGACGCCTAGCGACAAACCATTTCTGTTGTTGCGCAGGGTGTCGACCATGCCCGGCAGATCGGCAGTGGAGACGCTGAGGAGCGCGGACGATAGCTCTTCCAGGGGGGCGTGGCTGGGCACCATCTCGGCATAGAACCAGTCGTCGGAGCCGGGGATACGCCCGCCGCGCAGGGCTGGCAGCACGCCGGCTTTCACCAGGCTGGATTTGCCACTGCCGCTGGGACCAATAACGGCGAGGAAATTGCTCTGCGCCACCGGCTCCTGCAAACGCCGCATCACGCGGGCGATCATGTCGTTGCGCCCGAAGAAATCGGCGGCGTCGGCTTGCTGGAAGGCGCGTAAACCCTTGTAGGGATTTTTGGTTTCCAGCAGTTCCAGCTCGGCGAAGTCCAGCTCTTCCAGCGTAAGTTCAATGGATTCGTCGGATTCACGAAGAGCATCTTGCAGGGCGTCGTTGAGCTCGATGGCGTCGCGGTAGCGTTCTCTGGAGCTCTTGGCGGTGCTGCGCTGGATGATGCCATTGAAGACCGGCGGCAGGTTCAGCCTTTCATGGTCAATCATCGGCAGCGGTTCATTTAGGTGACGGTAGACCAGGGTGGCAAGCGACACATCCTGGAAGGGGCGCTCGCCGGAGAGCATTTCATAAAGCATGATGCCAAAGGCGTAGAGATCGCTTTGGGCGGTGGCGTCTTCGCCACGGATTTGTTCGGGCGCCAGGTAGGCAGGCGTGCCGACGATCTGCCCCGCGGCTTCGTTGGAGTCGCCGCTGGCGCCAGTTGTCTTGGCGATGCCGAAGTCGCTGAGGTAGGCGTTGCCATCCTCGTCCATGAAGACATTGTCCGGCTTGATGTCGCGGTGGATGACGCCGTTGCGATGCGCAAAAGCCATTGCCGACAAGACCTGCATGCTGATGCGACTGACCATGTCCAGGCTCAGTTTGCCTTGCCGATTAACCAGGTCGCGCACGCTGCCGCCGCCCAGGTAACGCATAACAAGATAGGCTCTGCCCGCTTTGCGCCAAAAGTCATAGAGCGGCACGATGTGCGGGTGCTCCAGGCGGGCGACGACTTGTGCTTCGCTTTCGAAACGGCGGATGAAGCTGGGGTCGTTGGCAAATTGCGGCAGGATGACTTTGATGGCCACAATGCGGTCGATCGGATCTTGGACGGCGCGATAGACAACCCCCAAACCGCCCTGTCCAAGGACTTCCTGGAAGTTGTAAGAGCCCTCGCTGGTTCCGGTTAAATCCATCAAATCCATAACGCTTCTCCTACCGCGGTTACCATGAAGCCACCAACCAGAGCATCAACGCAGTTAGCCAGTTCGCAGTATACCACATACGCACCAAGCTTGAGCCTTGCCGCTGGACCTGCAACGCGCCGTGCTTGCCACAGCGCTAGCCCGCGCCTAAAGGAATGCCGTACAGCAGCAGCGTGTACTTGTCAATAGAAACAGCCAGCAGCGAGCCATCGGGACTGAAGCTGATGTCATAAACGCCTGCATCGGTGGCGCCGGTGAATAGTAGCTGGTGGCGCTCGCTGTCCCAAACGGTGAAGACGCCCTGTGCCGCCCCCACCGCCAGCAGTTGCCCGTCCGGGCTGAAATCTATCGCCGTCACGCCCGGCGTCGGCAGTTTGTAACTGGCGATCTGCGCGCCGCTAGCCGCGTCCAGCAGCAGCAAGTTGTCCGAAGTACGCGCCGTCGCCACCGCCACCACGCGGCCATCGGGACTGTAATCCAGCGCGACGACTGGCGCCCCCAATGCCAGGGAAGCGCGTGCCGCCCCACTGACGGCATCCCAGAAGCGCAGCGTCCCGTCATCGGCGCCGGAAACAACCAAGACGCCATCCGGACTGAAGGCGAGGGCGCGTATCAAACCATCATGGCCCGAAAGGACTGCCTGCTGCGCCACCGTGGGCAGGTCCCAGACGATGGCGGCAAAGTCGCGCTGTACGGCGAAGCTCGTGTACGCTCGCGGACCGGCGCTGGCAAAGCGTCTTCCGTCCGGGCTGAAGGCGAGGGCGGAAACTGCCCCGCCATGTGCGTTGAGATAGAGCAATTCTGCCGGCGCGGATTGCGCTTCGCTGTAGTTCCACAAACTTAGCGTGCCATCCGCCTCGCCAAAAAGCGCCTGCGACACGCCCGGCCGCACTGCCAGCGACGCCAACTGCCCCTCAACCCCCAGGATTTGTGGCTTTAGCACGGGCTGGCGCATGTCGTAGATCCACAGGCTATCAGAACCTTTCGCGCCGGGAGTCGCCAGAGTGAGCCCGTCAGATGACCAGTTGTGCGTGGGCAGGAAGTTGCCACGCAAGCGCGCAAACTCCCGCAGAAAGGGCGCCAGCTGGGGACTGAGTCGGTCGCGGGCTGGCAAAGGATTGGGCGGCAGCGGCTCAATGAAATACGCGTTGTCGCCGGCCTCGGCGATGTAACCGGTCTGCCCGCCCGCCAGCGCCAACCACCAGACAAAACCGGAAACGCAATCCGGACCGTCGGTGATGTGGATAGGCGTTCCAGCCGGTATCGTGCGCAGAATCTGACCCGTCGGCGAGGCATGCCCGCGCAGATTGATGCTAAAGCCCAGCGGCAAAGCATCCATGCCCACATTCACTCGCGAGCGCATATAGGGTCCATCCGCGGCGGTTGGTGGGCAGAGTCGATTGGAGTAGGCGGATTGGGGGCTGTGGGTGGCTGAGGCTAATGGATCTGCCTGGCTGCACAAGATGACGTTGGCACTGTCGGCGGAAACACGATAATCATAGACTAGGCCACCGTGGGTGAGCTGAAAGCTGTAACCGAGCACCGCAGCGCCCGAGCCAGCCTGCGTGGGACAGCCCAGCGCCGAGTCCGGGAAAGTCGTCTGCTGCCAGCGCCACTGCGCCAGATTCCCCAAGCCAACGCTGTAACCCAGGCGAGCGCTCAAATCCAGCAGGGCGGCGTCAATTTGCGCCGGCGCACTCTGCCCAAAAGCAAACAGCGGCCTCAGCAGAGCCAGCAGAATCAGCAACGCGAAGCGTGTCGCTTTCATGGTTTCCCCTGCATTGTGCCGCCAAAACAATTGTCATTGCTCATACCAGTATTGTATCCAATCCGCTCTCGGCTAGCATACTGCGGCGGCCCCCGCGCCCATGCTTGAAAGAAACGCGGTAATTTGACACAATGCGTATTGAATACCTGTTGAAGATGACGAGGCAGCGGCTGCGGTGGCATCGGCGCTGGCGTATGTGATTCTGGGCAGGGCGGAGGGAGCGGCGGACGCATCGCGCGATCTGCTCAGCTTTAGTGGCGCGCTGCCTTCGCTGAAGCCGGACTTCTACTCAGATTTGGCTACTTTGCAGCCTATGACCGGCGCGGATGGCGAGTTGCAACCGGCGCTGGCCTTACTGCAATTTGACGACGAGCGCATGCTGTTGATGTATTGCCAGCCCAACAGCGACGATGGGGGCTTCATCGAGCATCATGTGTTTCTGCCGCAGGATGCCGCTCCGCAAGCCGCTATCCTGCCTGATTGGCTGACGCGCCTGCCGCCAGTGCCGAGCGATGCCGACATGACTATAATGACCATGCCGATCCCGGAAGCGCGCCTGCCGGACGCCGAAACGCGCGAGCAGAACCTGGCTTGGCTGCTGGCGCAAATGCCGTCGGACAAACTGGAAAGCGCCTTGGGCGTTTTGAGCTTGCTGATCGGCGAGGACGGCTTGCGCATCGCCAATTATCCAGCCGACTTCGAGCGACGACTGACGTTGCTGGCTGGCTTGCAAGCGCTGCTGCCGAGTCGCTTGGCTTCCAGCTTGAGCTTTGCCACAAACCAGCCATTGTCTTGCCAACGGGCGCTGCGACTGGAATTCACCGAAGACAATAAGGCGGACGAGACAAGTGTCGACTGGAGCGAAATGACCGAGATCCAGCCCGCGTCAGGCCACGCCTATTTTGACCTGCTGCGCGGACTGTGGCGGGGCGACGCCGCTTTGCTGGCGGGGGAGATTCAGCAGCTTGAGGCTCTGGTCGGGCGTGCGCAGGGAGATTTGGCGGCGGCGCTGGCTGGGCTGGTGGAACGCTATTGGCTGGACCGGCAAGTGACAGAGGGTCAGGACGACCTGGATACGCAAGTCATGCTGGGCGCCGTGGATGGCGATGCGCCACCCTTTGGCGAGCTGCGGCGGCGGTATTTCGAGCGCCTGCTGCACAATGCCCTGCACAAACGCGACACAACTGCGGGCAAACGCGTGGCGGAAGAAATGCAGCGCGGCGGGCAGCTGGAGCGCGAATTGCTGAACGCGCTGGACAGCATGCTGGAAGACCAGCCGGATGCCGTTTATGTCTTCATCCGCAATCGGCTGCGGCGCCTGGGCATCGACAGCGGCTGGATCACGCGATTGGCTTCGGCGGCGCGCAGCTCGCTGGATGTGGCGATAGAGGATGGCGATAGCGGCACCCTGGCGCGCTGGCTGGAGCTGATCGCCCACGAACCACAAGCGTATCAACTGGAAAATGTCCTGCGCGACAGCATCCTGGCCGCCCAGAAGCGCGCCTACGACGATGGCGAACTGGGCGTGAAGCTGATTTTGATCGCGGCGCAACGCACTCCCGATCTGATCGAAGGTTTGATTTCAGATGAAGTCTTGCTGGCTGCCTTGGACGCGGAAACACGCGAGGCTTTGCAGTCGCCATCGGCGGCGGCGCTGGAGGGGCTGATCGGCGGCAGTGCGGAAATCTGCCTGTTAGCTTTGCGGCGCGGCCTACAAGCGAGTGAAGAGGCGCTGGTTTCGCTAGCCATGGCGCAGCGACTGTGGGCGCTTGCCCAGGCCGACGAGCGCATCGACCTGCCCGACGAGTACCAGCCGCTGGCGCTCATCACGCAGTTGACGACGCGCGCAAGCCACCAACTGACCAGTGGCGCGCTGGACTACCTCTTCGGACGCATCATCGCTGGCGACGACCGCGACCTGACAGCCGCCGCAGCGCAGCATCTCGCTGAAGGCCAGGCGCTCTTCCCGCGTTTGACGCAAGCCCTGGAACGCGAGAGCCCCCCGCTGGACAAGGTGCAAGCGGTGATGAAGGCGGTCGCGAGTCTGCCGGAGGCGCCGCCGCAAGCCATGATTGACGCTTATTTCAGCCTGCTCGACCATTATCACTGGGATGCGGAAGCGCGGCATCTGATGGAGTCGCTGGCGCGGCTGCTGGGCAAGCACAGCCATGCCCAGGCGCCGGGCAGACGTTTGTGGAAGCTCTACGAAAGCTGCCATGCGTTGCAGATGGAAGGCGGCTGCCGCGCCGCCATCGCCCAACTGCTGCGGGAGGTTGGCGAGGAAGATGACCCCGCGACCGCCATCGACGGCATGGCGCGTATTTGCGAGCAAGTCGGCTGGAGCAAAACCCTGCAAGAATTGGTCAATGCCTGGTGGCGCGATTATACGCAGTCGCTGGCCTTGCTGCAACTGCAGCGCCTGGACCGCGAGCTCGACGCGCAACGAGGTATGGAAGCGCAGAAGCAGATCTTGAAGACTGCGCTGGCTATGCGGCGCTGGCTGCACAGCCGCGACGCCGCCGAATTCGCCGAAGCCATCGACACCGCCTTCACCATCGTCGAGCAGCTTGCCGATGCCTTTGATGGCGCGCCAGCGCCGGAAATTGACGCCCGCACCATCCGCCGCGAGGTCGACGCGCTGGGTGAAACCTTGACCAGCGAGCAACGGCATATCCTGGCGACCAACTTGCGCAACCTGGCGCTGCGCATCACGCAGATGGCCGAGAATCGCAGCAAGCCCTCGCTCATCCGCAGCGACGACAGCATCGACTGGCAACTGACGCATGGCGAGGTCCACCCGCATGGCGCTGTGGATATGATGAAGTGGGTGGCGGGCTATCTGGACGGAGCGCATGCGCAGAATGGGGATTGAACCCTACCCTAAGTCCCTCCCCGCCGGTCGGTGTCCATGCGACCCCAAATAGGGGAAGGCTTCAAGAGACTGAACTGGTGGCAATTGCGACATTGCTATTGCGAGTTGAAGACCTTGTGGTAAGAATCGCCTGACATGCAAAAACTCTTCACCTACGGTACGCTGCGCGACCCCGCAACACAAGAACGCCTGCTCGGACGCCTGCTGGGCGAGGGCAAGCCTGACACCCTGCGCGGCTACGCCCTTGCCCGTCTGCGGGGCATCCACGACGACTACACCATCGTGCGCCCGCAGCCCGGCTCCACCGTGCAGGGGCAACTCTATGAGGTTACGGAAGAGGAATTGGCGTTGCTGGACGATTACGAAGGCGAGGCTTACCAGCGAGTCAGCGTCACCTTAATGAGCAAAACGCGCGCCTGGCTCTATTGCGAAAACCCCCGCTCGCGATTCCGCCATCACATCGAGCCGCTGGACGCGCCCTGACACGGAGAGACCATTGAAATGACGACCCTGGGCATCGGCAGTATCGGCATGGGCTGGATGGGGCAGGTGCACGCGCGCTCTTACAGCCTGGTTCGGCAACGTTTCCCGGAAGCTGGCGTGAAGGCGCGGCTGGTCGTCTGTTCCGACAATGTGGCGCAGCGGGCTGAGTCTGCGCGGGATTTGCTGGGTTTCGAGCGCTCGACCACGCGCTGGCAGGATGTCATAGACGACCCGGCCGTGGACATCGTCGATATCGCCACGCCCAATAACCTGCATTTGCCCATCGTGGAAGCGGCGGCGGCGGCGGGCAAACATATCTTCTGCGAGAAGCCGGTCGGGCGAAGTCCCGCCGAAACCGCCCAGATCGAGGCTTTGGCGCGCAAGGCGGGCATCCTCAGCTTTGTCGGCTTCAACTATCGCTGGGCGCCCATGGTGCTGCACGCGCGCGAGCGCATCCAGAGCGGCGCGCTTGGCGAGTTGCAGCATTATCGCGGGCGCTTCTTCAGCATGTATGGCAGCGATCCGCTGGGCTTGCTGTCCTGGCGCTTTGACGAGGCGGTTTCGGGTTACGGCGTGCTGGGCGACATCATGGCGCATGTGACGGATATGGCTCTCTACCTCTGCGGCAGCATCCGGCGGCTGGTCAGCAATCGGCACACCTTTATTGACGAACGTCCGCTGCCGGTGCCGGGACGGGGAACGCATTACTCGCGTGGCGCTACGGGCGACCCCAAGGGACCCGTCAGCACCGAAGATTATGTGGGCGCGCTGGTCGAGTTTGACAATGGCGCGCGCGGCACGCTGGAAGTCTCGCGGACGATCTTTGGACCGAAGAATCAGATGGCATTTGAGCTGAACGGCACGAAGGGCGCCCTCAACTGGGATTTCGAGCGCATGAACGAGTTGCAGCTATACCTGCCGGGCGCGGATGGACGACATGATGGCTTTATGCGGCTGGTGGGCGGCGACCGCTATCCTTATCATGGCAATTTCAACCCGGGCGATGGCAGCGGATTGGGTTATGAAGACATGAAGGTCATTGAAGCCTGCCAATTTTTGCAGGCGGTGGCCTCCGGGCAGTCCTGCGCGCCCAACCTGGAAGATGCGCTGGCGGTGGCGGATGTGCACGCGGCCATGGTCTGCTCTTGGGGCAGCCATGGTTGGGAAGAGGTGCGCTCCACGCGCATAGACTAGCCTGTCGGGCATAGGGGCAAACTTGAGCCAACTCGCGCTGCGCGGCAGAATCTACACGCTGATTGAGGACCCCTTCTTGCAAGCGGAGGCGGATAGCGTCGCGCAGTATAGCGACGGCCTGATCATCATCCGCGACGGTCTCATTGAAGCGGTCGGGGATTATGCCAGCCTGCGCAGTCAACTGGACGCCGATGCGGAGCTGCGGCATTACCCCGACGCGATCCTGCTGCCGGGCTTCATCGACGCGCATATTCACTATCCGCAAGTCGAGATCATCGGCTCCTTTGGCACGCAGTTGTTGGAGTGGCTGCAGAAATACACCTTCCCCACAGAAGCCAAATTCCGCGATCCGGCGCATGCCGAGCGTATTGCCGAGTTCTTCATCGCCGAGCTTTTTCGCAATGGCACGACGGCGGCATCGGTCTTTTGTACATCCGCGCCGAGTTCGGTGGACGCCATTTTCACGGCGGCGCAGCGCCATAATATGCTGCTGCTGGCGGGCAAAATGATGATGGACCAGCATGCGCCGCAGAATCTGCTGGATACCGCGCAGAGCAGCTATGACGATTCCAAAGCCTTGATAGCGCGCTGGCATGGGCGGGGACGTTGCCTGTACACGGTGACTCCGCGATTCGCCTTGACCAGCAGCCGGCGACAACTGGAACTGGCGGGCGCCTTGCTGCGCGAGCATGACGATGTACGCTTGCAATCGCATATCTCCGAGAACCGCGCCGAGATCACCCGCGCCGCCGAGCTCTTCCCGGAGCGCAAAAATTACACCGATATCTACGACCATTACGGCTTGCTGGACTCGCGGGCGATCTACGGGCATGGCATCCATCTCAGCGAAGGCGAATTGCAGCGCTTCCATGAGACCGGCGCCAAAATCGCGCACTGCCCGACAAGCAACTTTTTCATCGGCAGCGGGCTCTTCAACATGGCGGCGGTTAGGGATGCGCAGCGTCCCGTGACCGTGGGTTTGGGCACGGATGTCGGCGGCGGCACCAGCTTTTCCATGTTGCGGACGATGAGCGCGGCCTACCAGATGGCGCAACTGCGCGGCATTTCGCTTACGGCAGCGCAGTGCTTCTACCTGGCGACCTTGGGCAGCGCCGAATCGCTGGGGCTGGCGGGGCGGGCTGGCAGTTTGCAGGCGGGCTGGGAAGCAGATGTCATCGTGCTGGACCCGCGGGCGACTCCCCTACTGCAACTGCGCGCGGATGTCGCCGAGTCCCTGGACGAGCTGCTCTTCGCCCTGCTGATTTGCGCCGATGATCGCGCCGTGGCCGCGACCTATGTAGCCGGCGACCTGGCCTACGAGCGCGGATCGGCGATGCGCACGGCGCCCAACTCAACATAATTTCCGTCCGCGACCGTCAGTCGTGCGAGCGGGTCGGCAGCATCGTAGAGTCCGGCGATAAGCGCATACTCGCCAGCGGGCAGATCCAGCGGGATGAGCAGCGCGTGACGATCGATGACGCTTTCGCCGGGAGTCCAGTCAGTGGTCGGCGCTGCGCCGCCGCCTGGTTGGCTGTCACGCTGCGCTGCCAAGGCGCCCGTCTCGTCCAGCAGCTGCAAAAACACCTTGTAGCGCTTGTTGATGGGCTGCCGCGCCATCCATACAAATTGCGCCTGCAAGACATCGCCGGGGCGCAGCGTCATGGACTCCAGTGCATAGGACTTTAGCGTGATTTCTTCGCCGAAAGCCAAATTCGCTTCAATGATTTCACCAAAATCCGCGCGTCTGACATATTCCAAATAGCGAAGGTCGCCCACCCACTCATCGCGGACTTCGACAGCCCCGCGGTTGAGCGTGTTTTCAACGATGTGATTAGGATCTTGCTCGCGAGCGCCGTACAAGATGACATGCAGGCGGGGATGTTCCGCGATGATGTCGAGGACTTCGGCGCGGGTCATTTCGTCATTGCGGGTGCTGGGCAAGGGATAAGTCGGCGCTGCGCCCGCGTAATAGTAGGTCAGCAGATCGACCAAGCCGGGCGCGCTGAAAATGACACCATCGCCCGGGCGCAGCTCGGATTCCATGCGCGCCACTAATCCGCGCATGTCGTCGCGCTGGAAGTCACTATGGCTGTAAAAATTCGGCAAGCCGCGCCACATCGTCAGCAAGATAGCGCCCAGCAAAGCGATCGCCGCCAGCCTGCTCGCCGCCAGCCCAAATCGCTGTGGCAAGCCGACCATCGGCAGCAGCATACCTCTCCACAGCAGCCATGCGCCCCGCCCCAGCAGCAGCGCGAAAGCCAGTTGCGCAGGTAGCAGAAAGCGCAGGTAGCGGGTAGTTAATTCCAGGCTGAGATAGGGCAGCACTGAAAGCAGCAGCCAAGCCAGGGGCAGAGCCCAGCGCCAAAAGCCGCGCCGCCAAGCCAGGGGCAGCAAGCCGACCAGCAGCAAAATCCCGAAGGCGATCCAGGCAGCGCCCATATCCAGCGCATAATTGCTGCCAAAGGTGAAGTGCCCATGAATGAGCAGCAGGACTTGGTCGGCCGGGATGATTTCGGCGCGATTGGGACGGGAAAAGACCTGCTGCAGCGAGTGTGGCAGCCAGGGGAGGAACAGAACGACGGTCAGGCAGTTGGCGAGCAAAAAACCGATCAGCCGTCGCCAGACAGAGCGCCCGCCAGCGCCAGATCGCGAACGAAGCGAGGCCTCCCCCGCCCAAAGCAGCGCCACAATCGTCTGCGTCAGCATGACCAGCGCAAAGACGACCTGCGTGTAAACGCCCAGTGCGTTGACCAGCGCCAGCGCCAGCAGAGGCCGCGCGTCCCGTCCCCGCAGCACGCCGACAAAGAGCCACATGCTCGCGCCCGCGATGGCTGCCAGCATGGCGTACATGCGCGCTTCCTGCGCGTATATGATGCTAAAGCTGTTGAGCGTCACCAGTGCTGCAGCCGCCAAGCCCGCGACCGGATGCAGCAGCCGCTTGCCCAGCGCGAATGCCCAAGCGACGCTGAGGATGCTGAAGAAGACCGATGGCGCGCGCAAGGCAAACTCCGACATGCCCGCCAAGTCCCGCCAGCCGACCAGCATGACAAAATAAGCTGGCGTATGCACATTCAATTGCAGCAGCGGGATGAGCTCGGGCAAGTCGCGGGCTGCATGGGCAGCCGTGACGCCTTCGTCGTACCATAGGGACTGCGCGCCCAGCCGGTGGAAGCGCGCCGCGGCCGCCAGCAGCAGCAAAACCAGCATCAGCGCCGGGATAGCCGCGCGCCGCAGCGCTTCCTTCATCGCCCGCGCCCGCGATAGGCTACGAAAATCGTGACCAGCGCGACCAGCGAGCCCGCCAGCGCCAGCGCCAGCCAAGCCATCAGCCGCGAGGCGCCCCGGTCATAAATGGTGATTTCGTCGACAATCAGCGCGCCTGCGCCGAAGCGGATTTCTTGCGTCTGCGCCAGCCCGCCGGACAAGTCGATGCGGCTGACGCGCCAATTTGACGCCGGTTCGTTCTGCCGCCAGCGGATGTCAAGAGCGGTGCCGTGGGCGCGGAAGGCAATGCCGTCGGTAAAGCGCTGCGCTCGCCCAAAGCGCGCCGACTCGTCTTGCAGGGCTGCGCCGGAGCTTTGTATCTGCCAGGTTTCGGCCTGGTGCGCGCCGCGATAGAGCGTAGGCTGCTGATTGTTGATGTAGTCGCTGACGCTGTGATAGACGGGCAGCGGCGTGAAGCTGGGTTTGTCAGGCTGGTAATCCGGCTCGACCATGCGGAAATAGTAGAAGGCTTGGCTGGCCTCAAAGGGGTCGGGACGGGTGAAAAACCAGTACATGGTATTGCCGACCCAGGTCCAGTCTCGCTGGGCGCGGTCATAAAACAGCGGCATGTAGCGCGCGGCCTGCTCTTGGTTGACATTGCCGTAATTGGGATAGCCAATGATTTGCTCGGGCGGCAGGTCGGCATCCAGCGTGGCGTTCCAGGCGACTTCGCTGAGCCAGATGCTTTTGTGCGCGTCGCCATTGCGCACCATGATGTCGCGGTAGTAGGTGTGGCGGGCGACATTGACCGAGGTGGCGCGCAGGCGTTGGTCACTGGGTCCGCTGCGCAAGCCATAGCCCTGTGCCGACAGCACATCAAAGCAATCGCCCGCGCCGTGATCGTAAAGCGCTTGCAGATAGACCAGGTCGCTCATGCCCCAGTAACCATCCAGAGCGATGGTTTGAGCGATAGCGCCGCTGACGACGACGATCGCGGGGTCGACGGCTTTCAGGGCGCGGTAAGCGCGGCAGAGCATCTCGACGTAGCCAGCCGGGTCGACCTGCCTGTCGCCCCATTCGGGATAGATATTGGGTTCATTCCAAATTTGATAATGGCTGATGCGCCCGCGATAGCGTTCGGCGACGGCGACAGCGAAGTTGACAAAGTCCTGCAGGTCATCGGGCGGGGCGAAATCCAGCTCGTCGGGATCGGCTCGTGACCAGCGCGGTGGGTTGCTCAAGCGCGCGAGCAGACGCAAGCCATGCGCTTCCGTGAGCTCGACGATCTGGTCATATTTCAGCCAGGCGTCGATGGTGTCGCGGATGCCGTCGCCATCGCGGTCGAGGCGGCTGTCAGTGAATTGCCCGCGGCCATCGGTTTCGATGTCCTCCCAGGGGAATTCCTGCCGCAGCCAGCGGAAGCCAGCCGCGCGGATCATCCGCAGCATGGCATCGATTTTCTCCACTTCGACTTCCTGCTGCAGAAAGGTGTTGACGCCATAAGGGACGGCGGTTTTATGGTCGATAGCCGCCAGTGGAGCGGTATCCAAGGGCTGACGGACGAGGTTGCCAGCGACTTCCACCAAGCCGCGGATTTGTGCTAGCGGCGTCTCTTCGCCCGTCTGCGACCAGAGAAATTGCCAGGCGAGCCCACGAAAATGCAAATCCAGCCCCAGCAAAATGGCGGCGACAAATAGGAGGACGGCGAGTCTGCGCATGAGGCGGATTATAAAGGATATGCCCCGGAAGTGATGCCAAGAAAATAATACAAAGGCCTACCACCGAATGCACCGAGTTGCATAGAGGACACAGAGACATGACGATTGCCGTAGGGGCGAGGCGGTGACTCGCCCCTACGGCTGGGAGATACGGAATGAGGTGCATCCTTTTGCTTGGGCGGCTGCCGGGCAGCGCGAGGGACTACAATTTGAAATCAGGCGAACCGAGGGATTGATTCGGCAGGACAATCTCTTCTGTTTGGATGCAGCGCGAATCTGTGCTTTACTAGCAGGGAAGCGTGATGAGCGGGCCAATGATCATACGCTACAGCCTTATCGCCATATTACTGCTGCTGGCTGCCTCGCTTGTCGACGCGCAAGGGCTCATTGAACGGGCTGAGTGCGTCTCGCAGCCAGAAGGCACAGTCGCCAGTTGCGGCTACATCAGCCTGCCACTGGACTACGCGCAGCCGGCCGGCACGCGCATCGAAATCTATTACACGCAACTGCACAGCCTCGGCGACAAGCCCGACCCGCTGGTCTACCTGGTCGGCGGCCCGGGCAGCAGTGGCACGCAGCTCATGAGCATCAGTTACGAGCGTTACCTGAAAGCTTTCGCTCCCGAGCGCGACATCATCATCATCGACCAGCGCGGCACCGGCATGTCCAACCCCCCGCTCTATTGTCGGGAAGCGCTCTTCCGCCTCGGCGACATCCTGGCCAGCGCCCACGATCAGCACGCCGAGCTGCTGCTGGAGATCCTGAGCAATTGCCGCGATCGACTGGCGGGCAATGGCGTGCAATTTGAGGCCTTTCACAGCACCAACAACGCCCGCGATGTGGTCAATGTGCTGTTGGCGCTCGGTTACAAACGTTGGAATCTGGTGGGCGTTTCTTATGGCACGCGGCTGGCGCTGGAAATCATGCGGGAGAGCCCGCAGCATTTGCGCAGCGTGATTCTGGATTCGGTATATCCGCCCCAAGCCGACATTTATGTCGATGCCTATTATCATGGCGAGCGCGCGCTGGATGTACTTTTTGAGGCTTGCGCCAGTTCCAGCAGCTGCGACACGCGCTATCCACAATTGCGAGCGCTCTTCTATCGGCTTTATGACCAATTGAACGAGACGCCGCTCTATGCGCCTTACAAACCGCCAAACGCTCGCCGCGTCATGATTGAAATCAGCGGCTATCGGCTCTATGACTGGGTCTTCAGCTGGCTCTACGAAGTCCCGGCGATTCAGCTGATCCCGAAATTGCTGTATGAGCTGGCGCGCGGGCGCGCGGACAATGCCGCCAATGTGGGCGCGGTTTTCGAAAGCGCGATGACCTCACTGAGCCTGGGCATGCACTACACGGTGCAATGTCAGGAAGAATACGCCATGCTGCCCGCGCGGGATTATGCGGCGCTGCTGGCGGCGCATCCACACTTGACAGGCTTTCTGGCCTATCCGGTTGAGGGGCAGGCGACCCTGGCGCGGCTCTGCGAGATGTGGGGCGGCTACTCACGACCCTTAAGCGCCAATGAGGCGGTGCACAGCGAGGTGCCGACACTGCTGCTATCGGGCGATTACGACCCCATCACGCCACCAGCCTATGCCGATATGGCTGCCGAGACCCTGGGCAATGCCTACAATATCAAGCTGCCGCATGTGGGGCATGCCGTGCTGCGCTCGGACGACTGCGCGGTAGAAATCGCCGTCGCCTTCATCGACGAGCCACATGAAGAACCCAACGACAGCTGCATTGAGGGTATGCAGCCCTTGCGTTTCCGCTAAATTGCGCCACCTGCGCGTCCATTTTTCGTATTTGCATCAGGAGGTGGGTTATGGGCGCAATCATCTCAATCTTCGCTATCGGTATTGTCTTTCTCTGTGGGGCGCTGGCCGGGCAGCCCTATTGGCAGCCGTCGAATCCCGCTGGCGCGCCAGTGACCACCACGCCCGAAGCTGTTGCGGAGGGTGCTGAAGCCGACGCGAGCGGCGCGAAGGCATGGCAAGATGCGCTTGGCGCACTTGCCGCCGACCTGCGCGACGCCCTATCCGCTGGCGCAGAAGCTAGCAAGAACGCACTGCAAGACTTGGCTGTCCGCGCGCCAGAAGCCATCCGCGAAGCGGCGCAAGCGCTGCAAGACAGCTTGCCCGGCGCGCTGGAGTCGGCAAAGGAGACCGCCAGCGAGCTTGCTGACAATTTGCAGACAGCAGCGGCTGACGCGCTGGAGACGTTTGGCGACTGGCTGGGTAGTTTGCGCGGCAACTGAGCGCAGCTTAGCTCGTGGCGCGCGCCCTGACAGGCTGTCAAATCCGCATCGTCTTGGCTAGAATGCGGCGATACCTGCCCAATCACAGCCGAGCAAAACGATGATCACGCTTGACGATATCCGCGCCGCCGCCGTAGTCGCCCGCCCCTACACCATCCGCACGCCGCAACGCGATTCGCCGCTATTGAGCCAGCGCCTGGGCTGCTCGGTCATGCTGAAGCTGGAGATGCGGCAGCACAGCGGCTCCTTCAAAACGCGCGGCGCCTTTCATCAGATGTTGGCGTTGGGCGAGGCAGTGCTGGAACGAGGCGTGGTCGCGGTCAGCGGCGGCAATTTCGCGCGGGCGGTGGCTTACTGCAGCGGCGTGCTGGGCGTGGAGGCCATCGTCTGCATGCCGGAGAATGCGCCAGACGGTTCCATCGCAGCCACCCGTGACTATGGCGCGGAAGTCGAGCTGCTGCCGGATGCAGTGACGGCCTTTGCACGTGCCGATGAGTTGGCTGCCGCTGGGCGCAGCAACCTACACCCCTTCGACAACCGCGAGCAGATCGCCGGCAATGGCATCGTGGCTATGGAGATCATGGATGATTGCCCGGCATTAACGGACATCATCGTAAGCATCGGCGGCGGCGGCTTGATCGCCGGCGTCATCTCGGCAATCAAGGCGCGGAAGCCAGCGGTGCGGGTCTGGGGTGTAGAGCCAGTCAAAGCGCCAACTATGGAACGGGCGCTAGCGGCGGGCAAAATCGTCAATATCAAGCCTGCATCCCTGTCGCGTACGCTGGGTGGCCCCTTCGTCGGGCAAGCGGCGCTGGATTTGTGCCAGGCGCACTTGGAAGATCTTATCCTGGTAGACGATATGGAGATGATCGCGGCGCAGCAATTCTTCATTCACCATGAGAATCTGCGCCCGGAGTTGGCGGCGGCCAGCACCTTGGCGGCGGCTCAGCACATCAAGGACAGGCTATCAAGCGACGCGCATCTGGCGCTGCTAATCTGCGGCTGCAACGACTCGGACGAAGATATCGCCAACTACGCGGACCTGCTGACGGCAAAGACAGCAGAAGATTGAACTACAGAGAACACTGAAGTAGTGTCAAATAAGTAATGCAAAAGCTTACCACCGAGGACGCCGAGTCTAACGAGGGCACAGAGAAAAGGACTTTGTAGGGGCGACACAAGTGTCGCCCACATAACCTATCCCTCGCCACTCGCCCAAGCATGGGGCGAGCCGGTGGATCAGCCATACAAGCGACGATACAGCTCGGACTGGCGTTCGCGGGCGAGAGCCATACACTCCACACGCGCGGCTTCGGGCTGGACGACGCGGCTGATTGGCGGCGGGTCTTCGCTCAGGGGCCTGCCATCCAGCGCACGCCGCATCAAAAGCGCCACGCCCCGCGCCGTGACTTCCTTTTCCGCCAGCAGGGAGATAGGACAAGCAAAGGCATCCGCCAGCATGCGGGACCAGGAGCTCGATGCCATCAAGGCGCCGCCGCCTGCCATGACTTGCGCGTCCGGGGATGCTAACTGCTGGAAAATCAGCGATAGACGCAGGGCGATCGCTTCCAAATGCGCTTGCAGCAAGTCAAGGCGAGTCGTACTGCGGCGCAGGCCATGGATCGTGCCACTGGCATCCGCTTGCCAGCCCGGCGCTCGCTCCCCCGCCAACAGGGGCAACACCGTCAAGCCATGGCTGTCCGGCGCTCGCGATTGCAGCTGGGCGTCCAGGTCGTCATCTTCCCGCAGCAGGTCGCGCATCAGCCACTGGTAAACATTGCCGCCTTCGCTGGTGGCGCCGCCGACCAAGGGCGTGCCCGCGCAGACCAGGTAACGCCACAAGCCTTCTGGCACGCGCTCGACCTGCTTGACCACGCGCAGAGCGGCTGTCGTGCCGATGGTCAGGGCGATATGCCGCGAGCCGACCGCGCCCGAACCGACATTGGCAGCCGCGCCATCCCCCACAGCCAGGAAGAAGGGCGCATCCCGCAGGGACTTCCAGCGCTGGGCATAGACTCCAGCCAAGTTTATTTGCGCCGCGTCATAGTCCGCCAACCGACCTAGCTTGTCCAGCAGATCGTTGCCACAGAGCCACCTCGCGAAATCCTTGTGCCAGCGGGCTTTGGCGGTATCCAGCAGCCCCGTCCAACTGGCGACGGAGAGACTGGTCGGCATCTCGCGCCCGAACCAGCGCTGATAGAAATAGCCACCGATATCGCTGATGCGCCGGACTTTAGCTGCAAGCCCAGGCTGGGTTCGCTGAAGCCAGTTGAATTGGGCGGGCAGATAGGCGCTGTGCAAGCGGCAGCCGGTCGCCTGGTGGTAATCGCCGACATCGCCAGCCAGCGCATCTAGCAGTCGTGGGATCTCGGCGTGACTGCGCATATCGGCATAGGTGTAGACCGGCGTTATCGCCCGCCCGTCGATGTCTAGCCCCAGCCAGTTTCCAGCGAAGCTGGCCATGCCCACGGCGCGGATGTTGCTGGCGACGGGATGCGCCAGGATTTCGTCGAGGCAGCTTTCGATCAGCGCCCGCAGGTGCTCGGCATCGGCTACGGCTGCGCCGACGCTGTCGGTATGAAAATCATGCTGGCGGCTGCTGACTGCACCATCAATCAGGCGCGTGTCGTCGTCAAAGAGCAGGGCACGTGTCGATGAACTGCCCAGATCGATGACCAGCAGCGACATCTAGCCGCGCAGGATGGCTTCAATGCGAGCGAGCTCCTCGTCGCTGAGGTCAATATTATCCAGCGCGCCGACCGCGTCGACGATTTGAGAGGGCTTGCTAGCGCCAATCAGGGCGGAAGTCATGCCCGGGTGGCGCAGCGTCCAGACCAGCGCCAGCTGCGCCATCGTTTGACCGCGTTCCCCCGCGATTTCGTTTAGCTGCCGCACCTTGTCGACTTTTTCCTGCGGCGCGCCCACATCCCACTCGTTCTTTACCGCGCGGGAGTCGCCCGGCGTTTCGCCCAAGTATTTGCTGGTCAGGATGCCTTGATCCAGCGGCGAGAAGCAGATGCAGCCGATGCCGTTCTCGTCCAGGGCATCCAGCAGATTGTCGTCTTCAATGCGGCGGTCGAACATGTTATAGCGCGGTTGATGGATCAGGCAGGGCGTGCCCAGGTCGCGCAGGATGGCGGCGGCCTCCCTGGTTTGCTCGGCGCGGTAGCTGGAGATACCGGCGTAGAGGGCGCGTCCGCTACGCACAATGAAGTCCAGCGCCGACATGGTCTCTTCCAGCGGCGTATCGGGGTCGGGGCGGTGGCTATAGAAGATGTCGAAATAGTCCAAACCGGTGCGTTTGAGGCTCTGGTCGCAACTGGCGATGAGATACTTGCGCGAGCCCCATTCGCCATAGGGACCGGGCCACATGCGGTAGCCAGCTTTGTTGGAGACGATCAACTCATCGCGGTAGGGCGCCAGATCCTGGCGATAAACTGTGCCAAAAGTGTCTTCGGCGCTGCCGGGCGGCGGACCATAATTGTTGGCAATATCAATGTGGGTAATGCCCAGGTCGAAGGCGGTGCGCAGCATGGCGCGCGAGTTATCCAGCAGGTCTCTACCACCGAAATTCCACCAGATGCCCAGCGAGATGGCGGGCAGCAGCAAGCCGCTATCTCCACTGCGGCGGTAGGTCATTGAATCATAGCGGGAGGGCGCGGCTTGATAGGGCATGGCTGGCTCCTTGTCTGTGTTTCGCCGAATGTCAGCGGCGATTATAGCGCAAGTCGCGGGGGAGCGCAGGGCTGCGACGGAGGGTAACGGAGGCGCAAGCCCGTGCTACAATACAGCCTGTGAAAGCCTGCGAGACAAGGATGCCTATGCCGCGGCTGCTGGGCATGACCATATTGTTGATCAGTGTGCTGCTGGTGGGTCCGGCAGCTGCGCAGGACAACTTCCGCGATGTGGTCGAGTTGGCGGTGGACGCTGGCTTCAATGGCTTCTTCCGCCCTGATGACTGGACGCCCGTCCGCGTGACGCTGACGAACAATGGCGAATCGCTGCGGGGGCGGCTGGTTGTCCGCCCGGCGACCTCGGGCATCGTGGTGGGCAACGCCTTCAGTACGCCGGTCGACCTGCCCAGTGGCGCGCGGAAGACGGCGACGCTCAATATTCAAGCCCGCACCCACCCCGACCAGATTCGAGTCGAGCTAATCGACGAATCTGGCGGCGTGCGAGCCTCCCGCGATGCCTCGCTCTTTGATTTAGGAAGACAAGATCTGCTCTATGTCACTGTGGTCGGCACTAACAGCGCAGCCCCCAGCTTGACCGGCGCGTTTATCGGCGGGCATCGTGCTGAGCAGGCGATTTGGGGCGCGCATCAACTGCCCGAGCGGGCGCAATCCCTGGGTTCGCTGGACTTGCTGATGTTGCTAAATATCGACAGCGACAGCCTATCGCAGGCGCAGCGCGACGCGATCGAGCAATGGGTGGCAGGCGGCGGGCATCTGCTGGTGGTTGGCGGACCCTCAGCCGGGGCGACCGCCAGCGCTTTGACGGATTTGCTGCCATTTGTCCCTCGCGAAGCGCAGTCCATCGACAATCTCAGCGAGATGGCGCGTTTTGTCGGCGACCGACAGACTGTGCTGCCCGGACCAGCCGTCATCGCCACGGGCGACATACGGGAGGGCGCCAAGGTACTCGTTGAGGAAGCTGGGGCGCCTTTGTTGATTCGTCACCGGCTGGGCGCGGGACTGGTGGATTACCTGACTGCCGACCCGACCCTGGAGCCTTTGGCCAGCTGGGACGGGCTGACGGAGACGTGGCGCATGCTGCTGGCGACGCGGGCTCCACAACCATCCTGGCGGAAGGGATTTTCGGGAGCGAGCTGGGGCGCGGAGGCGGTGGCTAACCTGCCGGGGGTGGACTTGCTGCCGCCGCTACAGACGCTCTGCCTCTTCCTGGCGATGTACATTTTTTTGATTGGACCAGTGAATTATTTTGTGCTCACGCGCTTGCGACGTCCCGGTTGGGGCTGGCTGACGATTACACTTGTTATTATCGCCTTCACGAGCTTGGCCTGGACGGTCGGTTTCAACTTGCGCGGCGCCGAGGTGATCGTCAGTCGCTTGACAGTCCTGGAGTCCTATGCCGAGCGCGACCAAGCTCGCGCGCGCCAATACATCGGTCTGCTGTCGCCGCGGCGCGCCACTTATTCCTTGACACTGCCGGAAGGTTCCTTCCTGGCGGTGGCGGGAGCGACTGCGCCGACTAGCATCTTCGCCAGCAACACCATCCAAACCAGCACGGAGATCGCTCAGGGCGCGCGATTCAGCGCTGATGACTTCACCATTGACGGCGGCATTTTCGCCAATTTCAGCACGGACGGGCAGGTCGCCAAGCCAGATATCAGCGGCAGCTTCACGCTTTCGTTTGACATCGCCGAAAGCGGACGGATGATTCCAGCCTTCCAGGGCGCGATCAGCAATCGCAGCGAGGCGACCCTGCGCGATGCCGTGATTGTCGGCTCGGGTTTGGTCTATCGGCTGGAGAGCGAGTTTGCGCCGGGCGATATTCTGCCGCTGGGACGCGAGGAGCTGCGCGCCGATCTCGCCGACAAGCCCGCCCAGCCCAACCCGCTGGAACTGGATGTCACTTCGCTTTATGGCAGTCAATCGCCGTTCACAGGCAGCGACCGCAACCGCAGCATCAAGGACTTGCAAGGCGGGCGCTATTTGCGTTCGCGGGCATTTTTGAGCGCGGAGACGGTGGCTGATCGGCAGTTGGCGCGCGAGCAGTCTTTCCTCGCCAGCTTCATGGTTGATGAATTCGCCTCGACGGCGCGGGGCACGGGCTTGTATCTGCTGGGCTGGCATGACGCCTGGGGACGCGATCTGGAGATTGAGGGCGCTGTCTGGAGCTCGGTCGATACCAGCCTGTACATTATCGAGCTGGATGTGGAGCTCGCGCTGCCCTCGGGGCGCGCCACTTTGACCAGCGAGCATTTCACCTGGATGGCGCTGGACCGGCAAGGCTTGATCGACAACGGCACGGACGACTTCAGCCTCTATGAGGAACAGGGAGTCACCTTCCAATTTTTGCCCCTGCCAGGTCTAGCGATGCGGTCCGTGGAACATTTGCAGGTCGAGGTCGATCGCGGCGGCGGCTTTGTGAGTTCCGTGGATATCGAGCTCTATGACTGGCAGCACAGCGCATTTGAAACCTTCGGCTATCGCGAGGGCAATGTGCTGGACATCGCGGCGCCGGGGCGCTACCTGGGAGCGGGCAATGCTGTGAGACTGCGCGTCCAGCATGCCGGCGGCATGGGCACAGTCCGCGTGCGCGACATCCGCATCGCCCAGACGGGACGCTATTGAGGAGCGGCGATGGAAGCTATTATCAAGACCAATGAGCTGCACAAGTCCTTCGGTAATTTTGAGGCGCTGCGCGGCATTTCGCTGGAGGTGCCGACCGGCTCCATCTACGGCTTTGTGGGACCCAATGGCGCTGGTAAAACCACCACCATGCGCATCCTGACGACCTTGACGCGACCATCCGATGGCGAAGCTTGGGTGGCTGGGCATTCGGTGCTGGAAGACCGACGGGAGGTGCGGCGCGCCATCGGCTATATGCCGGATGAATTCGGCGTCTACGAAGACCTGCGCGTTTGGGAATATCTGGACTTTTTTGCCGCCTGCTACGACATTCCGGAAAAGAAGCGCAAGCCCCTTGTGGCGGACTTGCTGGAGCTGGTCGACTTGCAGCATCGGCGCGAGGACATGGTGGACAAGCTGAGCCGGGGCATGAAGCAGCGGCTGTCACTGGCACGCACTTTGGCGCATGACCCACAGGTGTTGATTCTGGACGAACCCGCCTCGGGCTTGGACCCGCGGGCGCGCGTGGAAATCCGCGAGCTGTTGGGCGAATTGGCGAATATGGGCAAGACGATCTTTTTCTCCTCGCATATTTTGGCGGATGTGGAAGATGTCTGTTCGCATATCGGCATCATTGAAGCGGGCGAAATTATCATGCAGGGCAGCATCGACCAACTGCGGCAACAGCTTATGGCGCATCGCGAAATCATCATCACCGTGATGGACAGCGCCGCGGCGGAAGAAGCGCTTTCCCTGGCCCAGAGCCTGGGACCGGTGGTGGCAGCGGAGATGATTACGCCCCGCAACGGACGCTCGCGCCTGCGGGTGGATTTCGCCGGCAGCGATGAAGAACTGGGCGCGCTCAGCCAGCGGCTCTTTGAAGGCGGCGTGCAGCTGCTGGGCTTCAATGAAGAAGAGAAAGACCTGGAGCAGATGTTCATGCGTGTGACCCGCGGTCTGGTTACTTGAGGCGTGGAGTCGTTGGCAGTGGTGCGGGGGCGTAGCGGTGACTGGCCCCCAGCCCTCCCCGAATCATCGGGGAGGGGAGCAAATGACAGCGGAACAGGGATTGATTTGGCGCACCCATATCAATGCAGAGGCTCGGCGAGACCTTCCCCATTGATATGGGGACCGAGGGAGATAGACCGAGCGCTTTTCTCTGTGCTCTCTGTAGTTCAATCTTTTTCTTGGGTTTGCTGAGGACAGGACAGCATGGCGACATACACGGTCGACAGTCTGCATTTCCCCGCCAGTGACGGCGGCAGAGATGGCGCCTTCGCGACATTGGATGCCCGGCGCGCTGGCTGGGATACGCTGAACTTCGCGGCAGTGCGGCTGGGCACGGGCAAGACTTTCGAGATCGCCATTGACGCCTTCGAGTATGTGGCGGTGGTGCTGGGCGGGCGCTGCACCATACGCACCAGCAAGGGCGACTTCGAAAATATCGGGCGGCGCGATAATGTCTTTAGTGGCATGCCTTACGCCCTCTATTTGCCACCAGGCAGTGAATTTGAAATCGAGTCCCTCAGCGAGAACTTCGAGTTCGCTTCCTGCTGGGCGCCGACCGACATGGAGCATCCAGCACGTTTGATCAGGCCGCGGGATGTGGAAATGCGCCTGCTGGGCGGGGGCAATTGTTCGCGCCAGATGAGTAGATTGATCGGCGGCGATTTCCCAGCCTCGCGACTGCTGGCCTACGAGCTCTACACACCTGGCGGCAACTGGTCGAGCATCCCGCCGCACAAGCATGATGCGCACCGCACGGACGAACGTGGCACAGTGCTGGAGGCGCAGTTGCACCGCTTCAGCTTCTACAAGTTCAACCGCCCGACCGGCTATGCCTTTCAGCGCGTGTACGCCGCCGAAAAAAGCTGGGATGTCACCGTGCGGGCGCTGCAGCACGACCTGGTTCTGATGCCGGAAGGCTACTACACGCTGGTCAGCGCGCCGGGCACAGTGACCTACACGCTGAACTTCTTGGCGGGTTCCACGCGGGATTTCGCCCACAGCGACGACCCGGACTATGCCTGGCTTGGCAATTCGCTACCAGGGATGGACGCGCGGCTGCCGGTGGTCGATATGGGCATGGAAATCGGCGCCTGAGCCGCATACAGCGCAGACGCTTCGTCGTTCTTGCCGCTATTCCCTCGCAAGCGAGTGCGGCAACGCTCCTCATTTGTGATGAAATCGGTCAAGCGCGCTTGCCAAATCTGTACTACAATGCAGCGCTGTAAGCAGAATGACAAAATTTGCGAGGAGCAACCATGCGTCGATTTACCGTATTGTTACTATGCCTGCTGGCATTGACTTCCCTGGGGATTGCTGCGGTCGCGGCGCAGCAGGTGCATGTGGTCCAGCGGGGTGAGACCCTGTCCAGCATCGCTGGGCGTTATGGCGTAGACTTGGGCAGGCTGCTGCAAGCCAACGGGCTAACAATGACCTCAGTCATCCATCGCGGCAACCATATCACCATCCCCGGCACCGGCGCCACAACCGCCCCCGCCGCGCCAGCGCAACCGCAGCCCACGGGCACCAGCACGCACACGGTGCAGCGTGGAGAATACCTGGCGGGCATAGCGCTGCTCTATAACACCACCTACCTGGTCCTGGCGGAGATGAACGGGCTGGCAGACCCCTACATTTTGCATGTAGGCATGGTGCTGACTGTGCCAGCCGCTGCCGGGGCGCCAGCCGGGGGCGCGCCAGCAGCCCAGCCCACCTACAGCACTTACACTGTGCAACCAGGCGACTCGCTGGCAATAATTGCCGCGCGCTACAACATGACCTACTTTGACTTGGCGAGGCTGAACGGCATAGGTGATCCCAACGACATCAAGGTCGGGCAAGTGCTGCGCGTTCCCGGACCGCCGCCAACGCCTGAACCAGCGCCAGCCACAGGCGGCGCGCCAGCGCCAGCACCGGCAGCGCCAGCAGCGCCAGCGCCCTCCGTTTCCGGCGGCTTTGAGCTGGGCGGGCAGGTCGCTGCCTTTAACAAGGTGTCCGAGATGCACCGCGCAAAGATGACCTGGGTCAAGCGGCAAGTCCGCTGGTCGGGGCAGCATGGCAGCGAATTCCGATCCTGGACCGACCATGCGCACGGTAACGGCTTCAAGATCCTGTTCAGCGTCGTTGGCGACCATCACAAGAGAGATCAGCTGGCCTCCAATCCAGGTCAGGTCTATGGCGACTTCGCCAATTTCCTGGCGGACCTGGCGCGGACGGGCGCGGACGCCATTGAGGTCTGGAACGAGACGAACATCGAGCATGAATGGCCTCAGGGGCATATCAACGGCGCCAACTACACGCAGATGCTGAGCGCGGCTTATCACGCCATCAAGGGCGCAAGACCCGAGACCATGGTCATCAGCGCGGCGCCTTCCCCCACGGGTTATTTTGGCGGCTGCTCGCCCAATGGCGGCGATGACAACTGCTATATCCGTCAGATGGCGGCTGCGGGCGCGGCCAATGTGGCAGACTGCATTGGCGTGCATTGGAACAACGGTTATGTGCCGCCGACAGCCACCAGCGGCGCGGCCGGTCCGCATTACAGCTACTACCTGCCAGCGATCACAGCGCTGTACCGCAGCGTCTTCCCGGGCAAACCGCTCTGCTACACCGAGATCGGCTATGTTTCGCCTGAAGGTTACCCGCCGCTCTGCTCCAACTTTGCTTGGGGTCAAGGCACTTCGGTTGGCGAGCAAGCAGCCTGGCTGGCGGGCGCGGTGAACTACCTGCGCGGGCAGAACACGCGCCTGATGATCGTTTGGAATGTCGACTTCACACAGTACACAGCAACGGCTTTCGGCTGCGATCCACAAGGCGGCTATGCGATCGTGCGTCCAGGCGGCGGCTGCCCGGCTTGCGACTCGCTGCGCGCCGCTATGGGCGGCTAGTTCCGCGACAATTTGTGAGGGCGGCTCGCTTGAGCCGCCCTTTTTCTTTGTGACTCCTAAGCCTAAAGCTGGTATTCGCCGGTGACGCGCACGATCTTCTGGCTGTAGTTCTCTACATAATCCAGCAGCTTGGCCTGCAGTTCCTGCCAGTCTTCGCTGGTGATGATCTCGCGCATGGCGGCTTCGTCGGCAGCCAGGGCGCCGGCCATGATGCGCGGGATATCGCCGCTGGCGTAGATGTTGTACCAGGCTTCGATGGGCGTTAAGCCGAGTTTGGTCGAGCTGGGCACCCACTCGCGCATGACAAACTCAAAGTATTCCTGGTCGAGGCCGGGTTTGATGTCCCAGCTCATCAGCAGCTTGATATTGCCATTCCGCATAAGGGGCACTCGCTAGATGGACAGGCAGCCTGCGCTAACTATAGCGCAAAATTGCCGCAGGCGTTGCGGCAGCGGCTAGCCCGTTGGCAGATTGGCGTGCAATGGCGCGACCTGCGTAGTTTCTGGCAGGGACGAGGGCGAAAGGCGCAGGTTGTCGCGCGGAGCGATATCGGCAGCGCCCATGGCTTTGAGGAAGCCCTCCAGCGCCTCTGGATATTGCTCCGCGGGCAAGCCGGCATGGCGCATAGGGATGACATAATTCGGCTCAATGGCGCTGATGAGATCGGCCATCTGGTCACCCCCCAAGTAGGCAGGACCGATGGGCAGCATCAGCGCGTGCACCTCGTCCAGCAATTCGGTGATGGACTGGTCGGGCGGGGCTTGCAATGCGCCCAGGTGCAGCAGGGTGATGCTGTTGGGGTACTCGATGAGATAGGCGACATTGTGCAAGACGCGCTCGTTCTCCGCGTCATATTGATGCAGCGGAATGCCCGTCACAAAAAGCTCGCCCACTTCGTATTCGCCAGCGCCGTTTATGGTGTATTGGCAATCGCGGATCTGCGCCAGCTGGGCGGAGTCGACTGCATGGCTGAGCGTGACGAGGTCGGCTTTGAGGCGCAGCACTTCCAGGTCAGCAGCGGGCAGGTGTGGGTCAGCGACGACGCTCTTGTGCCCGCGCTCGGTGATGCGAAAGCAACTGCTGCCATAATAAGTGATATCCAAGATGCGGCTCCTTGATTGCCTTATAGTGGCGGGCATTTTCAACCCACGAATTCGATCCATTCATCCAGAGCCTCGCTCAATTCCGCTTCGGCGCTGGCATAGGCTTCGCCCAGGTCGCGCACACGAGCGGCGTCGGCGGCGCGGCTGGCGCTTTCTAGCTCGGCAGTGATTTCGCGCAAGCTGATTTCCAGGGCGTTGATCTGCATTTCCAATTCTTCGGCGCGGCGGGCGGCTTCGTAGGGGTTGAGCCCCTTGATTTTGGCGGCGGAATTGTTGGCTTGCTTGGCGCGCCGCCCATTCGATTCGGCACGCGATTTGTCGTCCGGCGGCTGCTGACGGGTTTGGCGCGCGCGCAGATGCGTCTGGTAGCCGCCATCGGTCACATGCAATTCGCCCACCGCCAATTCCCAAACTTGCGTGGCCAGGGCGTCAATCAGGTAGCGGTCGTGGCTGACCAGCAGGATAGTGCCACCGAAGCGCGAGAGCACGGCTTGCAGCACATCCTGGCTGTCGATATCCAGGTGGTTGGTCGGCTCATCCAGCAGCAGCAGATTCGCGCCCTGCAGCGCCAGTTTCGCCAGCGCCAGCCGTCCGCGTTCGCCACCGGAAAGCGACGCCACCTGTCGGAAGACATCATCACCGCTGAAGAGAAAGCGCCCCAGCCAATCCCGCGCCTGGGAAGTGCGCATGGGTTTGATGCGGCAGACTTCGTCCAGCAGGCTATTGCCAGCGTCGAGATTTTCGTGCGCCTGGGCGAAGTAGCCCGCTTTGACGCGCGCCCCCAGCCGAACCGTGCCGGCAAGTGGCGCAAGGCTTCCGCAGAGCGTCTTCAACAGAGTCGATTTACCGATGCCGTTGGGTCCGATGATGGCGACCGTCTCGCCGCGCAGCACCAGCAAATCGGGCAGCGAGACAAGGGGCTGCGCCGCCTGATAGCCGATCTGCAGATCGCGCGCGATGATGACTTGGTCGCCACTGCGCTGCGTTTTGCCCATGTCGATGTACATCTTTTTTCGTGAGCGCGGACCGCTCTCCAAGATGCGCCCGCGTTTCTGCATCGTCTCCAGCTTTTTGAGCCGTCCCTTGGCTTGGGCGGTGCGCTGGCTGCCCATGTGCTTGCGGATGAAAGCCATTTCCTTGCGGATGAATTCTTGCTGCCAATAGTAGTCGTGGCGCAGAGTTTCGCGCTGGATGTCTCGCTGCTTCTGGTAGGCGCTGTAATTGCCGCGGAAGACTTGCAACTGCCCCCGCTCCAAAGCCCAGACGACATTGGCGAAATGGTCGATGAAATAGCGGTCATGGCTGACAGCCAGCACAGCGCCGGGATAGGTCGCCAAAGCGCCTTCCAGCCACTCGACCGCCTGGATATCGAGGTGGTTGGTAGGCTCGTCCAGGATGAGCAGATCGGGCGCCTCCAGCAGCAGGCGAGCCAGCAAGGCGCGCGTCTTCTGCCCGCCGGAGAGCATGGGCAGAGGCATGTCGTATTCCGTCTCGCGGAAGCCCAATCCGGTCAGCGTCATTTTGATGCGTGTTTGGTAGTCGTAGCCGCCCAGGCGCTCGAACTCGGCTTGCAGCGGACCGTAAGCCTCGAGCGCGGCGTCGGAGTTGGTCGTCGAGGCCATCTGTCCTTCCAGCGCCGCCAGCTCGCTCTCCATGGCGCGCAGATCGGAGAAGGCATTGAGCTGCTCCTGCCAGAGACTGTGTTCGCCAGCCAATTCTGGTCGCTGTGGCAGGTGCGCCAGACGCGCGTTTCTGGCCAGGTTGACATCGCCGCTGGTGGGCAGGTCAATGCCAGCCAGCAAGTTGATCAACGTGGTCTTGCCGCAGCCATTGGGACCGACCAGGGCGATGCGAGCGCCTTTGGGAATGGCCAGGCTGAGCCCGCTGAACACTTCGTCCGCGCCATAGAATTTGCTGAGTCCGGCGGCGCTAAGCAGCGACATATTGTCCGCTTTCGTCAATTAGACGCGGGCATTGTAGCACAGCGGGGCGACGCGCTTAAGTTTGAGTTGCCGCGGAATGCCGCTAGAATGCCTGACGATGGCAGACAAGCGCAAGCAGAAGACTTCTCAGCGCCGGCGCATGATGCGTGGGCTGCTGGCTTTCGTCCTTCTCGCGGCGGGCATAATCTGGCTCTTGCTCTATGCCGCCGAACAGGAGCGGAGTCGGCTACGTCAGGCCGAGTCGCTGCCGGTGGCGCGAGCGCCTTTCGATTCCATCAGCAGACATGACATCGCTTTTGGGCGTGGATACAGCGGCGTTGGCTGGCAACTCTATTTCACCGAACCGGCCGGCAAATCACCAAGCACAGCTTATCGCGATGGCGTCGACAGCGTGCTGGCTGCCGAGATCAATCAAACGCGCGACACACTGGATGTCGCCGTCTACGAACTGGACAGCCCGACCCTAACCGACGCCATCCTGGACGCGCACCGGCGGGGCGTGGCGGTGCGCATCGTGGCGGACGACGAACAGGGCTTGCACAGCGAGGACAATGGGCATCTGCGGGATTTACAGGCGGCGGGCGTGGCGGTGGTTGACGACGGGCGCAGCGGGCTGATGCACAACAAATTCATGATCCTGGACGCACGCCGGGTTTGGACGGGCTCCTGGAATTACACCATCAATGGCGCTTACCGCAACAATAACAATGCCTTTGTCATGGACGGGGCGCGGGCGGCGGGGGGCTATCAAGCGGAATTTGACGAGATGTTTTTGCGTGGCGAATTTGGATCCCGGTCGACCGATGATGGCATGATCTCATTCGACTTGGGCGAGAGCGCCGTCAGCGTGATGTTTGCGCCCGAGGCCGACGAACTGCCCATCCTGCTTGAGGAAATCGCGGGAGCGCGGCAGAGTATTCGTTTTATGACCTTCGTGTTTTCGCTGGATGAGCTGGCGGAGGCGATGCTGTGGGCCGCAGCGGAATACGATGTCAGCGTGCGCGGCATCTTCGAGAAGCGCAACAGCACCGCCAGCTGGAGTCAGTTGCCGGTTTTGTATTGTGCGGGCATGGGCTTGCGGCAGGATGGCAACTACTACAGCCTGCATCACAAAGTCATCATCATCGACGAACGCGTGGTGATCACCGGCTCCTTCAATTTCTCTAACAGCGCCGTCAAGCGCAACGACGAAAACCTGGTCATCATCCGCGACGCTGGCATTGCTGCGCTCTATCTCGATGAATGGCAGCGACTATGGGATGGGGCGGCGCCGATTCACGAAGACGATGTCAACTGCGGTTAGTCTCAATCAGAGTGGCATTTGCGCAGGTGGAGCGGCGACTTTTTCGGCTGGCGCTCAATGACGCTTCGCGCTTCCAAGTCCAGTTGCACGGCTTTGCAATACCAACGCACCGAGCCAGGCTTGGGGAATAGCGCTTTGGGCACATCGGTCTTCTGTAAATGAGCGCGCACTTTGTCTTCCATGTCCTGGAAGGACATCCAGTCGCTCTCGGACAGCGCCGCCAGCATAGCTTCGCGGATGATGTGATACTTGTCGGCTTTGAGGTTCTCGCGGTGATCGGGGTGGTTGATGTTGCGGGCGGAGATGCTGGGCATGCGTATTTCTCCTTAGGGGCTTGCATCTAGCGGGAGTCTAGCCGACGGCAACTTGCGGGAGCAGGCGTTCGGCATCGGCTCTGCGGCAAAGCTGGGTGCCAGGCGTCATGACAGCGGCGCTGCCAGCAGCCACGCCAAAGCGGGCGGCATCCAGCAAGCTTTCGCCCCGCGCCAGCGCCAGGACAATGCCAGCCACCATGCTGTCGCCCGCGCCGACTTTGCTGCGGATGGGCACGATGGGCGCGCGCAAATACCGGTATGCAGCGCTGGTAACCAAAGCTGCGCCGGCCGCCCCTAGTGAAACGACCATTGCCTCCGCCAAACCACCCGCGATGAGACATTGCGCCGCGCTCTTGATCTCGCTTTCGTCGCGCAATGACTGGCCGGCAAGACGCGAGAGCTCGCGCAGGTTGGGCTTAAGCAAGAATATGCCGGCATCGCGAGCGGTCTTCAGGGCGTCGCCAGCGCTGTCGATGATGAGCAAACTGCCCTGTTCCTCGGCGCGACTGGCCAGTTCGGCATAAAATTCATCGGGGACACCTTGAGGCAGGCTGCCGCTGACGACCAAGTAGTCAGCGCCTGTGTCGAAGCAGGCCTCCAGGCACGCGCGCCATTCCGCTTGGCTCAACGCGGGACCGGGCAGCGTGAAGCGGTATTGCAGACCGCTGCTGTCTTCATAGCAGGTGAAACTTTCACGCGTTGTGCCGGCGATGGGCAGCGCTCGCTGATCGATGCCTTCCTCGTCCAGCAACTGCCCGAGTTTGGCGCCAGTGTGCCCGCCGGCCGCAAAGACCGCGCAGGCTGAACCGCCCAGAAAATGCAAAGCGCGCGCGACATTGATGCCGCCGCCGCCCGCATGAAAGCCCGGCGCCTCGCAGCGCAGCTTGATCTCCGGCGCGACGGAATGGATACTGGTGGAGACATCCAGCGCCGGATTCATGGTGAGTGTCGTTATCGTGCGCATGAGAATCGCTGCTTGGCGGAAATGCCATCATTTAACCACAGAAGGTTGACCAAGAAAAAGATTGAACCGCAGAAATAGTGCCAAGTAAGCAATGCAAAAGCTTAGCACTGAGGACACCGAGACTAACGAGGGCAGAGAAAAAAGGACTTTGTAGGGGCGAGGCATTGCCGCGCCCGCATATCCCATCCCCGCGAACCTTCTTCCAAGAGTGGGGCGAGCCACCGGCTCGCCCGTACAGACTCCATGTGAACTTAGCTTCCCTTAAAGCGAACTTAATGCTGCGCGCCTGCATATCGCGGTGGACTGCCTTATAATCAAGTGATATGTGCAGAACAAAGCATGAGGGAGCTAGATGCAAGTCTATCTGATCCGGCACGCGCAATCGGAAAACAATGCCCTGACCGCGGAGACCATACACCGCCGCAAGGTCGACCCCGCGCTGACCGCGCTCGGCTACCTACAACGGCAGCGGCTGGCGGATTTCCTGGGCAACGAGGTCGATGAAATCCCCATCAAGCAGCTATACACCAGCGCGATGTACCGTTCACTGTTAACTTCGCAGCCGCTGGGCGAGGCGCTGTCATTGCAGCCGCAGCTGTGGCTGGATTTGCACGAGAAGGGCGGCATGTTCGCGCGGCAAAATGGTCATGTGAACGGCTACGGCGGCATGTCGCGCGCTGCGATTGCCGAAGCATTCCCAAGCGTGCAGCTGTCGGAAGGGGTTACTGAGCGTGGCTGGTATGACGCGGCGCTGGGCATGGAACCGGAGACGCATAGTCATTATCGCGCCATCAAGGTGGCTGACGAATTGCGCAGCCTCGCCGAAGTCGACTCGGTCGTCGCTCTGGTATCACACGCCGGCTTCCTGGATCTTCTCATCAAGGCGCTCTTCAACCAACTGCCATCGCGGCCGCATACCATGCACTATTATCACAACAATACGGCGGTCACGCGCATCGACATCACGCGCGGGCGAGTGGTGATGCACTATATGAATCGCCTCGACCACATTCCAGCAAAGATGCGCTCCTGGTAGGCGTCACATGGCGGACTTGACCGGGCAAGTAGCGGTGGTGACGGGCGGCGGCGGCGGCATTGGCAGCGCCATTTCGCGGCGGCTGGCGGCAGCTGGCGCGCAAGTCCTCATCACCTACAACAGCGATGCCGGCAAGGCAGAAGCGGCGCTGGACTCGCTGGCTGGCGCTGGGCATCTGGCGCTGCGCTGCCCGGTAGATGACGCGGTTGCGCAAGCCAACCTGGCGCGGGTGGTCAGCGAAACTTGCGGTCGGCTGGATATGCTAGTCAACAATGCCGGTATCAGCAAAGGTGTGCCGCACAACGATTTGGACGGGCTGGATGATGAGCTGATCGACCGCATTTTCCAAATCAATTTTCGCGGCGCATTCGCCAGCATCCGCGCGCTGAAATCCTTGCTGCAGGCGGGGGACGGTGGCGTGATCATCAACATTACTTCCATCGCCGGGCGCACGGGCGTCGGCAGCAATGTGGCTTATTGCGCCAGCAAAGCGGCTATGGACAGCATGACGCGGTCGCTGGCGAGGGCGCTAGCCCCGCAGATCCGCGTGCTGTCGGTATCGCCGGGCTGGGTGGATGGCGAGTATGCGCGGCGGATGTCCAGCGCGCTGATCGCCGAACAAGCGGCAAAAACGCCACTGGGGCGAATCGCCAGCGCCGAGGATGTCGCGGAAGCCGTCTACGCTTGCGTGGCGCAGTTGCGTTTCAGCACCGGCGACATCATCCCCGTCGATGGCGGGCGACCGTTGGGTTAGACTGCCGAATTGACTCAAACAGCCGCTATACTTGAACTAGCGCTTTAATCGAGAGGATGACTATGCCTTGGCTCTGTCTGTTGCTATTAGTTTTCGCAAGCGCCATGCCAGCCCTGGCGCACGGCGGGGAAGAACATGACGATGACGACGCTGCGGATATCAGCGCGGCCGCCGTCCCTGAGAATCTGAGCTATCATGAGCATGTGCGCCCCATCATCGAGTCCGACTGCGTGGTCTGCCACAGTGATGGACAGATTGCGGCCTTCGCGCCTTTGACCGAGGTAGATTTCGTGCTGGATGCCGCCGAAGATATTGCTTGGCATGTACGCACAGGCTACATGCCGCCTTATCCGCCCTCCGAGCTCAGCCTGCCAATGCAGGGCGACCGCAGCCTCAGCGATGAAGAAATCGCTACCATCGTCGCCTGGGCGGAAGCTGGCGCGCCGCTTGGTGACCCCGAGTTCTATGCGCCGGCCGCCACCGATGGCCTTAACATCACTCATATCCGTCCGGACTTGACTTTGCAGCTCGACGAGCCTTACCTGCCGACCGAAGGTCTGCTGGACGATTATCGCTGTTTCGCCATCCCGCTTGAGATCAGCGAGCCGCGCTTCGTCACGGGCTACGAGTTCATCCCGGATGTGGCGGAGATGGCGCATCATAGTATCTTTTACCTGTTTGGCGAAAGCGCCCAAAGCGCCATCCAAAGACGCAATTATGAGGACGGGCGTCCTGGTTGGTCCTGCTATGGCGGGGCTGGCCTGCACGGCACGGTTGGTTCTTTCGGCGGCTGGGTGCCGGGCATGCTGCCGCTGCGCTTCCCCGACGGCACTGGTTTCGTCATTGAACCAGGGCAAACCCTGGTCCTGCAGATGCACTACAACCTGTCAACAACGCGACAGCCGGACCGCAGCCGAGTCCTGCTGGAGTTTGCGCCGCCCGGCAGCGAGCTCGTCGAATTGATCTATGCGCCGCTGTCCGCGCCGGTGGAAATTCCCTGCCCGGCTGGCGTGGAGGGACCGCAATGCCAGCGCCAGACCGCTCTAAAGCGCGTGGGCGAACTCTATGGCAGCGACGCGCGCTACACGCCAGATTATCTTTTGCGTGGTTGCCGTCAGCGCCTAGAAGATTATGCGGACAACAACGGCGAACTGGCGCGCGGATTCTGTGATTTCCCGATCCGGGAGCCGATCACGCTTTACAGCGCCTCCGGGCACATGCACGAGCTCGGGCGCAGTTTCCGCTTGACGCTGAATCCCGAAAGCGATGAGTCAGTCATCTTGCTGGATATCCCGCGTTGGGATTTCCATTGGCAGGGCGAGTATTTCTTTGCCGAGCCGCTGCAGTTGGCGCGCGGCGATGTCCTGCGCATGACCTGCACCTGGGACAATACGCAGTCCGATGAGCCGCGCTATGTCGTTTGGGGCGAGGGGACGAGCGACGAGATGTGCTTCGGCGCGCTGCTGGCGCTGAAGCCGTAGGGGGCGTCAGTTGCCGAAGAGAGTCAGCATATACTCGGTGGACATGCCCTGCTCTTCCAGGTGCGCTTTGAGCTTGCGACGGGCATCGTGAATCAGCTTATAGAGCGCGTTGCGGTTGCTGCCCATGCGCTCAGCCAGCACATCCATGGGCACGCCTTTCAGCGCCACAGCCACCAGCGCCTGGTATTGCCGCTCGGTCAGCGCCTCGGAAAGCGCCAGCTCAATTTTCTGCATGACATCGTCGCGCTCGGCGGCTTTTTCCGGCGTGGGCGTGGGCGAATTGGACCAACGCGCTGTGCTGGGCAGCAGTTCGCCGTCGGCGGTCAACTGGTCGAGGCTGAAGTCTTTGTAGCGGGCGCGGCGCAGGTCGCTGATGGCCAGGCGAATGGCGATCTTGGTGGCCCAGGTGGTAAAGCGGCTTTCGCCACGAAATTTGTGTAAATTATCCATGACGCGCAGGGTAGCGTCTTGCGCCAGGTCTTCCGCCATTTGCTGCAGTTCTTGCGAAGCTAGGGCGCGCAGATCGCTGCGGTCTTGGCTCAGGTAGAAGTAGAGGCTGCGCTGCAAACGCGCGCGCAGGTCGCTCAAGGCGGCAGTTTGCGCAGCGTAGTCCTCATCGCGGAGCGCGGCGATCCATTCTTCGTTGCTGCGGTCGGTCATGAGAACTCGGCAGACAGTCGGGCATTGATAGCATCGCTCCAATGATAATGGATGAGCCCGCAAAATTCAGCGGCGAAACGGAGACTGTGCAACCCATGGCGCAGAGCGCAGGCAGGGGCGGGAGCAGGAAAGGAGCCAATCCGCGCCTGGCATGATTGCCAGCATGTATGGAAGCGCCGCTACCCAAGATAACCAGCGCGGCATGCTTTGTCCGGCTAGAAATCCGCAGCGGTCAGCACGACCAGGCCCGGTCGATCGACCTTGGCGCAGGTCATGCCGTCGACCAAGAATTTCTCCAGCGCAGAAACTTGCGGCGGAGACATCGATGTGTCAATGAAAACCGGATCGCCTGCCTGCTTGAAGCACACCCGCGTGTTTTCAAATGACAGCGAACCATCCTGTACGCAGCCTGGCAGCAGCAAGTTCTGACCAATCCGCAAATGATCGCCTGCAATTCCATTGAGACTTCTAAATGCTTCCACCGTTGTCTGATATTGGATTGCCAGTCGAAACAAGTTGTCGCCCCTGACTACCCGGTGAACGCACTGGGGGACGAATCGCCATAGCCTGACTGCGAACCTGACGCCCCTGATGGCTGGGTGTTTGTCGAGCGTGATGATATCAACCGGCTCGTATTGCAAGTCCTCATGCGCGGTCTGCACAATACTGCGCTCGTCCAGAATGAAAATATGTGGCGTATGCGTCGGCGTGGGCGTCGGCGTATGTGGCGGCGTGGGTGTATGCGTCGGCGTATGCAGCGGTGTGGGTGTACGCTGCGGCTCGGGCGGATCCGGGTCATCGGGCGTTGGTTTTGGATCGGGCGGAGGGGGACCGGGACCAACCGCTACCGATGCGGGGCAAACGCCGTCGCTGTTGTCCGTGATCGTCCCGTTTTGGACAGCCTGCGTGTCGCGCGGCTTGTTGTTTTCGAAAGTGATGCAGCCCTCCAGCGTGATGGACGCGCCGTTGCCATGGGCATAGAGCGCCGCGCGATCAAAGTCCGCCGTGCGCTCATGGCGCTGGGCGTCGGTATTGCGAATGACGCTGTCCCGGATTGTCGTATTGCCCGCGCCATAGCCAAAATAGGCGTATACGACCGGTTCCTTGTTGTCCTCAGTCAGCGAATTGCGGATGGTCAGTTCACCGACATCAAATATGCCGGTATTGGTCACATTGCTGAAGCTGATCCTGCTGAGCGTCATCGCGCCGAAATTCAATATCCGCACGCCGTCGAGGTGAACATTGTTTATAGTCAGGGTTGAGTTACGAGCCAACTCAATGCGGGCATTGACGTCGGTGCGAATCCGGCGCCCGTTGCCGTTGATGGTAACTTGCAAACCCTCCGAGATATAAAGCGAGCCGGCCAAATTGCAATCGGCGGACAGATTGTAGACGCGCGAAGCGATGAGGTTGCCGCTGTCGGGCAAGCCGCCCAAGGGCAAGCCGCAGGGGGCCGGCTGCGGCTCGGCGCGCACCGTCCCGCCATTGCCGGTGTTGCCGGTGCAAGGATCGTCGCTGCTGTTATCGGTCCAGTCGCCATAGGTGTCATCAATATTGCGCGGGATATTACCGGCGGTCCAGAGGCAGCCCGTCGTCGTCAGCGTCGCCGTATCCTCATCCGCATTCTGGTTTCGCCTGAGCTTGACGGCGGCGGCGGAGTACCGGTTTCCGCGAATCACAACATCTTCGAAGTCAGCGACGCCCGATATCAGCGCGGCGCTGGCATTGTTTGACCTATCGTTCCCCAATTCAGAATGGAAATTGTCTTCGAATAGCGTATTGCTTAATTCCGCCCGTCCGCCTTCGAGTACGACGAGGAAGGGCCCGCCATATCCTCCGCGAAAAGTGACCTCGTCGGCGTCCAAGGTCCCGCAGATGCGCATTGCTCTGGGCAGCGTGCCACCCGCCCGCTCGCTGCCGCCGGCATCAATCGTGACCTCATTCAGATTGATTGTGCTCCCGCTGCAAACAGTATTAATCTCGTCTTCCAGCAGCGCCTTTTTCCCAATGGGAAAGGTGATGGTATGACCTTCCCCATTGATTGTGATCGAAACCGGACCATTCTTGGTCAGGGGCCCCGTCAGCGTGCAATCGGCGCTGAGCGTATAGGTCACAGTCGCGACAATTTTGCCCTGCGCGGGAAAGTCGCAGTCCGCCAGCGGAGGATTGGTCGGCTGCGCGGCGGCCGGGCTGACAGCCGTCAGGGCGGCGAGCAAGACGAATATCAGCATAATGTTTCGCATACCCCCCCCCCCCCAGCAGAATCGGATATGCCATTCGATATGCGCCGTTCGCAGTCATGCCGCGACTGCAATGGGGTATTGCGCTGCGATTGTCATATAAAGCGTCACGGGGGGGGGGGGGGGTCATAATAAGTGCCAAGTTTTTATCCGACGAAACTGTGTATATCTTAGTGTTGTGCAAAAAATCTGCATAAAATGCACTGACATATTTAAGACAATATATGAAACATCAGACCGCAAGCTGTCTCATATTGTCTCCAGAGCGGCATCGTTTGGCGATCCGGGCTGTTTTATCACCTTTTCGGGCGCGCGCGGGTCACTAGTAGTGAGACGGAAAAGCAGACTGCGTCGACTGCCGCATATTTGAGCACGGAGCTTCCCAAAATGAACAATCGACAAGAACCGCCCCGGCATGTTTCGGAAGGCGGCAAGGATGGCAAGAAGAATGACGATGGCGGCAAGTCGCCTTTTGGCAGCCCCAATCAGCGCGTCTGGATCGTGGTCGGCGTAGTGGTGCTGGCGATGTGCCTGCTGGTGTTCAACAGTCGGGCAGCGGTGCAATTTGGCAACAACTGGCCCATGAATCGCCTGGCGGACGATATCCGGCGCGGCAGCGTCGAGCGTGTCATCGAGAAGGGCGGCACGGAGCTACAAGTCACCTATACCGATGGCAGCAGGGAAACCGTCTACAAGAACCCGACATCGGACTTCTTCGCCACGATGGAGACCCTGGGCATATCGTCCAGCGCGCGCGACCGCATCGACTACTACTATGAGCCAGCTGACGAGACGACCACCATCATTTTCCAGATTTTGCTGGGCGTGGTGCCGATTCTGATTATCGTCTGGTTCTTGTGGCGGATGATGCGTTCCATGCGCGCCGGGCAAGACCAGGCGATGAGCTTTGGGCGCAGCAAACCGCGCGTCTCCCGGGATATGGAGCGCCCGCAGGTGACTTTCAAAGATGTGGCTGGCGCGGAAGAGGCGAAAGAGGACCTCAAGGAGATCGTCGAATTCCTGAAAGAGCCGGAGAAGTTCATCCGTCTGGGCGCGCGCGTGCCCAAAGGCGTGCTGATGGTGGGACCGCCGGGCACAGGTAAAACCTTGATGGCGCGAGCCGTGGCGGGGGAAGCGGGCGTGCCCTTCTTCAGCATTTCCGGCTCGGAGTTTGTGGAGATGTTCGTAGGCGTTGGCGCCAGCCGCGTGCGCGATCTCTTCGAGCGAGCCAAAGCCGAAGCGCCAGCCATCGTCTTCGTGGACGAGATTGACGCGGTCGGGCGGCATCGTGGCGCGGGCTTGGGCGGCGGGCATGACGAACGCGAGCAGACCCTGAATCAAATCCTGGTGGAGATGGACGGCTTCGACAACGATACGAATATCATCATCATCGCCGCGACCAACCGCCCAGACATCCTGGATCCAGCGCTGCTGCGACCGGGGCGCTTCGATCGCAAGGTGGTGATGGACAACCCCGATGTGCGCGGCCGGCAGGAGATTCTAAAAGTGCATTCGCGCGGCAAACCCTTGGCCGGCGATGTCGATGTGGAAGCGCTGGCCAAGATCACCGCGGGCTTCAGCGGCGCCGACCTGGAAAATCTGGTCAACGAGGCGGCGATTTTGGCAGCCCGCCGCGACAAAACCAAAATCTCCATGGGCGAAATGCAGGAGTCGATGGAGCGCGTGGTCATGGGACCGGAGCGCCGCAGCCGTGTCATCACGCCAGAAGAGAAGGAAAAGGTCGCCTATCACGAAGCTGGGCACGCCCTGCTCTTCCACCTGCTGGAAAACACCAGCCCGGTGCACAAGATCACCATCGTTTCGCGCGGGCGGGCGGGCGGTTATGTTATGCCGCTGCCGGATGGCGATGACATGCTGATCACGCGCGAGAAGTTCGAAGACGATATCGTGGCGGCCATGGGCGGGCGCGCGGCGGAAGAGATTGTCTACAACCAATTCACAACCGGCGCGAGCAATGACCTGCGGCAGGCGACGCGTATGGCGCGGGCGATGGTGACGCAATTCGGGATGAGCGATTTGCTCGGTCCGCGAGCCTATGGCAATGGCGGCGGGGCGGTCTTCCTGGGGCGAGAAATCACCGAGCAGCGTGATTACAGCGAGCATTACGCCCAGCAGATAGATGACGAAGTCAAGCGGATATTGCAGGCGGCCTATCAGCGGGCGAAGAATCTGCTGACCGAGCGGCGCGAGAAAATGGAAGAGTTGGTGGCGGTGCTCATCGAGCAGGAGACCTTGAACGCCGACGAGTTCGTGCAGATTGTGGATGGAGCGGCGGCGGCGCCGGCAACGTTTGCGCAGCAGGCCTGACCTAATGCGCATGACAGTTAGGTCTGCAGCGAATCTCCTAGTGAGCGCCCACGCCCATTGGCATGGAGCATATCTCCGGTAAAAGCGATCAGCCCCGCGCAGGCGCCATGTGACAGAACCGTATTCAAAACTTTCTCCCATTCCCTCGCCGAGAACGGTTCGTGATTGCTGGAAAATGGATCAGCCTGCACAAAGGGAATGATCGGTTTGTGCGTTTCCGCCGCCAACTCATCCAGGATTTCCGTCATCCAGTCGGGCGAGAAACCCAGAACATGATGATACAGCATTGGCGAGAAGCAGTCAGCATAAGCGGACAATTCGTTCAGCCGTTGCCCGAGCAGGTGTTCTCGCTGTGGAGATTTGGCCGGCACGATATCCAAGCCTAAAGGTTTGCCCTCTAAATTTGTATCGACGATTGTTTTCGCTTGAGCGACAAAGTCAGTGATGATCCAGCACTTGAAATCAATCCACTTCTCCCTGTGCGTTCGCAAAATCCAATCGGCTTGTTGCCTGGTCGTGCCAGCGGCAATATCAATATCCGCGTAATCAGCAAAGCGCCTGAGCGTGTGCTCGTCGAAACTCGATTCCAGCGGGGCGGGTGTGTCATCGCGCAATTCATGTTCCCAATGCAGGGGCCAGCGAATGAAATCCAGCCATAGACCATCCAGTTTATATGCTTTCGTCATTTGTTTGAGAACATCAAGACGTGACCGGGTATAAGCCTGGCAAGTTGGCGTGATGCCAATATACCAATTCATTTGGGGACGCCGCCGCCCATCTCGGCAGACGGGATGAAGCTTGGGATTATGCGACAGCGCATCGTCGTTGTTAAAACAAGTCAGACCGCCGATGAAGCGCAAATCATTGTCATGCGCGATTTTAATGATATCGTGGCGATAATGATCCGCTTCCGCAAAAATCGCGTTGACGCCATAGCGCTTGTAACGCCACAGTTCGGCTTCCGCCTGTTTTGAGCCCCAGCGCCGCCAATCAGACGAGCCCAAATATGCGCCAATAATGGTCACTGAGTGGCTCCGTGAAAAAGGCGGTTGCCCCGCCCCAGGTTTGCTGCTTTGCAGCAACAAGCGTGCTTGAACTAGGTTACCCGGTGACAACTCACATAGTGATCCGGGCGCACCTCAATGAGCGGCGGATCCGGTGACTCGTAACATAGGTCGAAGCGCACCGGGCAGCGCGTGTTGAAGTTGCAGCCGGTCGGCGGATTGGCTGGGCTGGGCAAATCGCCGCTGATGATGATGCGCTGGCGGTCTTCTTCCACTTGTGGGTCGGGCACGGGCACGGCTGAAAGCAGCGCCTGCGTATAAGGATGCTGCGGATTGTTGTAGACCTCATCCACGGGACCAAGCTCGACAATTTTGCCCAGGTACATCACCGCCACGCGGTCGCAGATATGGCGCACCATGCTGAGGTCATGGGCGATGAAGAGGTAAGTCAGGTTCAACTCGTCCTGCAGCTCTTCCATCAAGTTGACTACCTGCGCCTGAATGGAGACATCCAGCGCGGAGATGGGCTCGTCGGCGACGATAAAGCTGGGCTCCAAGGCCAAGGCGCGCGCGATGCCGATGCGCTGACGCTGCCCGCCGCTGAATTCATGCGGGTAGCGGTTGATGAAGTAGGGGTTCAGCCCCACCTTCTCCATCAACTGCTCGACATACTGCTGGCGTTCTTTTTTGTTGTTGTAGATGTTGTGGATTTGCAGGGGTTCGCTGACGATGCTGCCGACAGTCATGCGCGGGTTCAGCGAGGCGAAGGGGTCCTGGAAGATGATTTGCATGCGCCGCCGCATCTGCCGCAGGTCGTTGCCGCTCATGGTCGATAGTTCTTGCCCTTCAAATTTGACGCTGCCTTCGGTAGGGCGGTAAAGCTGCAGGATGGTGCGCCCGGTGGTGCTCTTGCCACAGCCGGACTCGCCGACCAAGCCCAAGGTCTCGCCACGAACGACATCAAAACTGATGCCATCGACAGCGCGGACAGCGCCGACTTGCCGCTGGAAGACGATGCCGGCCGATATGGGGAAATGTTTCTTTAAGCCAGTGACTTCCAAAATGGTGTCTGCGCCATTCTGGCCATTGCTCGCGACTTTTTCCATTACTTGACTAGACATGTTCGGCCACCCCTTCACGGATATCTGCCCAGCAGGACATCACATGCGTCACATCGCCACGGGCATCTGGCACTACCTCCAGCCGCGGGCGCTCATTCCAGCATTTTTCCAGTTGCAGCATCTCACGCACATCACAACGCGGCGCGAAGGGGCAGCCCTCTGGCTCGTTGCGCATATCCGGCGGCGAGCCCTCGATTTGAGTGAGTTTCTCTTCCCCGCTGGAATCTAGGCGCGGCAGCGAGCCCAACAGACCGACGGTGTAGGGATGCCGGCTATCGCTAAACACTTCGTGCGAAGAGCCCGACTCCATAATCCGCCCGCCGTACATGACCTGGATGCGGTCGGCGATGCCCGCCACTACACCCAAATCGTGCGTGATCCAAATCATCGCCATATTAAATTCATCTTTGAGCTGCTTAACCAGCTCGATGATCTGCGCCTGGATGGTGACATCCAGCGCGGTGGTCGGCTCATCGGCGATCAGCAATTTGGGATTGCAGGACAAGCCCATGGCGATCATCACGCGCTGGCGCATGCCGCCGGAGAATTGATGCGGGTAATCATCCAGGCGGCGGTAAGCATCGGGAATACCGACCATATCCAGCAGGTCAGCCGCGCGCTTGCGGGATTGCGAGGTATTCATGCCCTCGTGCAGCTTCAGCGATTCGGTGATTTGCGTGCCAATGGTCAAGACCGGGTTCAGCGAGGTCATCGGATCCTGGAAGATCATGGCGATCTCTTTGCCGCGAATCAAGCGCATCTGGTCGGGCTTGAGCTGCAGCAAGTCGCGCCCTTCAAAGATGACTGTGCCGGACTCGACCTTGCCCGGCGGGCTGGGGATCAAGCCCATCAGCGCCAGCGAACTCACGCTTTTTCCGCTGCCGCTTTCACCCACAATGCCGAGGGTCTCGCCTTCTTCCAGGTCAAAAGAAACGCCGTTGACCGCATAGACGGTGCCTTCTTGCGTATAGAACCTGACAACCAGGTCCCTCACCTCCAATAAAACGCTCAAAGCATTACCCTCCTTGCGCCACGACGCTGCCTTGCCACGCGGTTACGCGCAGTCGCAACCATAGTAGCAGATGTGGCGAGAGTATGCAAAAGATTCAACAAATTGACTACAACCGCAATTATTCCAGCAGTCGCGATCAGGTAGCTAGCCATCCGCCAGGCTGCGATTGGCGCGATACCAGCGGATCGTCTCGCGCAGCCCGTCGCGGAAGTCGGTGCGCGCCACAAAGCCAAACTCGCGCTCCGCCCGCGATACATCCAGCTTGCGGCGCGGCTGGCCATTGGGTTTGCTCGTGTCCCAACACAGCTCGCCGTCGAAGCCGACCTCCTGCGCGATGATCGACACCAGGTCGCGGATGCTGATCTCGCGGGCGCTGCCCAGGTTGACGGGCTCCGCGCCATTGTATTTCTCGGCTGCGATGACGATGCCGCGCGCCGCGTCGCGCACAAACAGAAATTCACGCGTGGGGCTGCCATCGCCGAAGAGGGTCACGCTGCTTGCGCCACGCTCCTGCGCGTCGACCATTTTGCGAATGACGGCGGGGATGACATGGGAAGCGCGCAGGTCAAATTTGTCGTGCGGACCATAGAGATTGACCGGCAGCAGATGGATAGCATTGTAGCCATATTCCTGGCGATAGGCTTGGCTTTGCACCAGCAGCATCTTCTTCGCCAAGCCATAGGGCGCATTGGTTTCTTCGGGATAGCCATCCCAGATGTCGTCTTCGCGGAAGGGTACGGGCGCGAACTTAGGATAGCTGCAGACGGTGCCGATGCCGACGAACTTGCCGACGCCAGCGCGGCGTGCGTATTCCAGCATCAGCGTGCCCATCATCAGGTTTTCATAGAAGAACAAGCCTGGGTGCTCGCGATTGATGCCAATGCCGCCGACATTGGCGGCCAAGTGAATCACCATGGTCGCGGCTGGGCAGTCGGCATACAAGCGGGCGACCGCTTCTTGCTGGCGCAGGTCGTAATCGGCGCTGCGGGGGACGATGATTTGCCGCGCGCCCCGTTCGCGCAGCTCAGCGACAACATGCCGCCCCAAGAAGCCGCCGCCGCCCGTCACAATAACAACTTGCTCCGCCCAGAAATCCGCGCTCATAGCTCTTCCTTTCCCTGCGCCGCGCATGATAGCAGAGCCGCCGCCAGGTTGTCAGCCTGTCGCTGGCGAGGCTGCGCATACACATTTTCCACGCACGCCTGTACTATGGATTGGCAATCAGCGGATATACAGCGGCAGAAAGGCAATCTCTTGGAACGGACACTGATCATCGTCAAGCCGGACGCCATGCAGCGCGGTTTGACCGGCGAAATCATCAAACGCTTCGAGCAGCGCGGCTTGAAAATCATCGGCATGAAGCTGCTGCAAATCTCGCGGGACTTGGCGGAAAAGCACTACGATGTGCATCGCGAACGCCCCTTCTTCGCGGGGCTAGTGGACTACATTTGCTCGGCGCCGGTGGTGGTAATGGCGTTGGAAGGCAGGGATGCGGTGTCAGCGGCGCGCATGACCATCGGTGCGACCAAGCCGAGTGAGGCGGCGGCCGGGACGATCCGCGGCGACCTGGGCTTGGAAATCGGGCGCAACCTGGTACATGGCAGCGACAGCGTCGAGAATGGCGAGATCGAAGTGGCGAACTTCTTCGCGGAGGGCGAGCTCTGCGCGGGCTGGCGCCGGGATGTGGATGGCTGGGTGTTTGAGTAAGTGGTTCTAAGCAGGGCAAGATGTCGCAAACGGCGAAGAACAGTCCCTCCCCCACCGCGCTGATCCTGCTGATTCTGCCCCTGCTGGCGATCCTCGTGGCCTTGATGATGCTCGCGCTGGAGATCCGCCCGCAAGCAGCCCCAACCCCAACTTTCGCGCCTGCCCCGCCGCGCAGCGTGCTCGACTTTCCCGCGCCGGACTTTCAACTGCCCCTGCTGGATGGCGTGACTCTGGTTTCGCCAGACGACTATGCCGGGCGTCCGCTCTTTCTCAACTTCTGGGCGACCTGGTGCGTGCCCTGCGTACGCGAACTGCCAGCCCTGGAAGAGTTCGCCGCCGAACACAGCGCCGACCCGGACGGTCCCGCCCTGCTGGCCATCAATCTGGGCGAAACGGCTGCCCAAGTTGAAGGCTTTTTGCGCGAAATCGGCGTTAGTGAACTGCCGGTGGCGCTGGATATCAACCAGGTCGTCAAGCGCGATTATGGCGTGCAGAACTTGCCGACGACATTTGTCATCGACCGCGAAGGCACAGTGCGCTATATGAAATTGGGGGAGATGACTTACGATGAGATGCAGGTCTACCTGGACGCGCTGGACGAAGGCGTCTGACGGGGGAATGCAGCCATGCAAGTCGATTTGAGCGGGCAAGTCGCCTTGGTCACGGGCGCGGCGCATCGCGTGGGGCGTGCCATCGCGCTGGAGTTGGCGCGGCAGGGCGCAGACATCCTGGTGCATTATCACAGCGCATCCGCCGATACCGCCCGCGACGCCGTCAACGAGCTCAAATCTTGCGGAGTGGCTGCCCACTCCGCACGCGCGGATCTCGCCCAGCCTGCCGAAATTGAAACGCTGTTCTCGGCGCTGGCGGAGCGCTTCGAGCGGCTGGACATCGTGATCAACAACGCCGCCGTCTTCCAGGCGCGGGACTTGCTGGAAGTGTCGCTGGCCGACTGGGAATTGACGATGGCGGTCAATTTGCGCGCGCCCTTTTTGATCACGCAGCAGGCGGCGCGGCTCATGGCGCAGAAGCCGATTCCCGGCGGCGTCATCGTCAATATCTGCGATGCTGGCGCCAATGGACCTTGGCGAAAATATCCCCATCACGGCATCAGCAAATCGGCACTCTGGATGCTGACGCAGGTTAGCGCGCTGTCGCTGGCTCCAGCCATCCGCGTCAATGCTATCGTGCCGGGACCGGTGCTGAAGACGGCCGGGCGCGACATCAGCGATGAAGAGTGGGCGCAAGTCGGGCGACGCAGCGCCTTGCAAAAGACCGGCGAGCCCGAAGATGTGGCGCGTGCGGTGGCTTATCTCTGTCGCGAAGACCACATCACTGGAACGCTGCTGCAAGTAAACGCCGGCGAGCACCTGCTTTGAGCTAGGCGCGCATCCTCCGCACGCGCCGGAAGCCAGCGCCATAGGCCGCGTGCCCCATGCCGATGACCATGAAAGCCTCCGGATCGGCCTGGCTGACTTCGTCTTTCAGGTCGCGCACCTGGCTGCGGGCGACGGTTACATATAACATCTTACGGTCGCTGCCGGTGTATTCGCCACGGACAGTCCAACTGGTGACGCCGCGCTGTAGTTTGGCGAAGATACGCTGCGAGACTTCTTCCGGCTTGTCGGTGATGATCATAGCCGTGCGGATGACGCTGGGTCCTTCCAGCACATAGTCGGTGGCCAAGCCCGCCGTGAACAGCGCCACCGCGGCATACAGCGCGCCTTCCCAGCCATAGACCAGCCCCGCCGAGATGATGATGAGCGCGTCAGTGCAGAGGAAGGTCGTGCTCATGGGGAAGCCCAGCCGCCGCTGCAAGATCAGCGCCAGCGTCGATGTGCCGCCCATCGTCGCGCCAGACCGATACACCAAGCCCACGCCGATGCCGCCGCTGATGCCGCCAAAGAGCGCGTTCAGCATGCGGTCGTCGCTCACGCCGCCCTCTGGCAGCAGAGGCGACAGGTTGTCAATGATCACCGAAAAAGCCAAGATGATGACGACGCTGCGCAGAATGATGCGCGCGCCACCAGGCAGCGTATAGTAAGCCAGGAGTTGGATGGGGATGTTCAGCAAGAAGACCATCAACCCTATGGGCGTGCCCAGCAGCTCGTTCAGCAAGGTCGATGCACCAGCCACGCCCGCCGGCGCGATATCCAGCGGCTGCAAAAACAGAATGACGGACAGCGCGCCCAGGAACGTGCCCATGGCGATCAGGCTGTAACGGACAATGGCGTCACGCACTGCGCTATACATTGCCAACTCTCCCACGCATCCCTGTGCCCAGCCAGCCTTTCTCGTAGTATAGCCTCATCCCGCCGCGGGCAACCCGTTATCTCAACAGCGATAATGGCGACGCAAGCGCCCATCGCAGCGGCGTGAGCGTCTGCTATACTGATGGTCGGATTTTCGCCGCCAGGGGGAGTGGCTTATGCCATTGGTTGCCCATACGCCTTTGCCCAGCTTCGAGCGTCTGCGTCAAGGCGGGCAAGAAGTGCTGACGCTGAATCGGGCGCTAACGCAGGATATCCGCGAGCTACACATCGGCTTGCTAAATATGATGCCGGACACGGCACTGCAGATCACCGAGCGGCAATTCATGCGCCTGGTAGGCAACAGCAACCAGATTGCGCAATTCTATGTGCATGTCTTTTCCGTGCCGGGCTTGGGGCGCAGCGCCGTAACGCAAGCCTATATTGACCAGTACTACACTACTTTCGAGCAGATCAAGCGCGAAGGTTTGGACGCGCTGATCATCACCGGCGCCAATGTCGCCAACCCCAGCCTCGACCAGGAAGCCTTTTGGCGACCCTTGACCGAGGTGATCGAGTGGGCGCGGCAGAATGTCACTTCGACCTTGTGCAGCTGTCTGGCGACGCACGCGCTGATGAAGTACTTTTACGCCATCGACCGCATCCGCCGCGATGACAAAAAGTGGGGCGTCTTTGAACATCGCGTAACCCAGCCCAATCACCCGCTGCTGCGCGAAATCAACACCCGCTTTGATGTGCCACACTCTCGCTGGAACGCCATCACCCGCGAGCAAATTGAAGCAGCTGGCTTGACCGTGCTCATCCAGAGTTTTGACGGCGATGTACACATGGCGGTCAGCCCGGATCAACTGCGCATGGTCTATTTTCAGGGGCATCCCGAATACGACATCAACAGCCTGCTGAAGGAATACAAACGCGATTTGCTGGGCTACTTGCAAGGCAGAAATGCGCAGCCGCCCTACCCGGACAATTATTTCCCCCTGCCCGCGCGGGAGATCGCCGAGCGCTACATCAGCCGCGCGCAACTGGCGCTGGAGTCGGACGCGCCCCTGCCGGACTTCCCGGAAGAGGCTTTTCTGCCGCACCTGGACAATACCTGGGGCGATACCGCCAGAGCCATTTTCAATAACTGGCTGGGCTCGGTCTATCAGGTTACCAATGTCGTGCGGGATATCCCCTTCGACCACGGCATCGACCCGGACGATCCGCTGGGGATCCTGTGAGCGCGCTGCTGACGGACCAGGATTATCTGCGCTTCCCGCAGGTCAATGCCGATTACCACATTCAATATGGCGCACATCCCCTGCAATTCGGCGAGTTGAGCTTGCCGCTGACTCCAGCACCGCCTGTCATTATCCTGATTCATGGCGGCTGCTATCTGGAGATCTACGATCTGCCCCCGACGAGGGGCATGGCAGCGGCATTGACGAAGCTGGGATATGCCGTTTGGAATATCGAATATCGGCGGCATGGCTGCGGCGGCGACTTCCCCTATATGTTCCTGGATGTGGCGGCAGCGGCGGACCATTTGCGGCAGATTGCAGCGGAGCACAAGCTGGACTTGGCTCGCGTCATGAGCGTTGGGCATTCGGCGGGCGGGCATCTGGCGCTGTGGCTGGCGGGGCGAGGACGGATTGCGTCCGGCAGCCCACTCCATAGCGCGGAGCCGCTACCGATATCTGGCGTGCTGGCTTTGGCGCCCCTGGTCGATATCGCGCGGGCATGGCAGGCTGGCGAATGCGAAGAGGCGCTGCCAGTGGTCATGGGAGGCTCACCCGAAGACGCAGCTGAGCATTACCGCGCAGCTTCGCCGATTGAGCTGCTGCCGCTGAGAATCGCTCAGCGAATCCTTGTCGGCGAGCAGGACAGCAGCATCCTGGACAATGTCGGCAGTTATCTCACGGCAGCGCAGGCTCAGGGCGACGACGCGCAGCTGCAAATTGTGCCAGCGGCTGGGCATTTTGAAGTCGTCTCGGTGGGAAGCGCAGCCTGGACTGTCGTTTGCGATGCCCTTGTTGAGCTTGCGGCGGCGGGCGCGTCAAGCTAGGATTCGTGAAAGCATAGAGGATGGCATCATGTTCACACGCTTGGCACATGTCTGCATTGGCGCGACCGACTTGATCGCCTCCGAGCGCTTCTATGTCGAGCAGTTGGGCATGGAGAAAGCCTTCGACTTCATCCGCGCGGGCGAGCGCATCGGCTTCTATGTTAAAGCGGGCGAGACCACTTTCATTGAGGTCTTTGCCCAGCGCGACGCGCCCAATTTTGAGCGTCCCATCATCAAACATTTCTGCCTGGAAGTCGCCGATATCGACCGCGCAATCGCCGACTTGACCGCCCGCGGCGTGGCAGTCGAGCCGAAGAAGATGGGCGCGGACAACAATTGGCAGGCTTGGCTCACCGACCCCAGCGGCGTCCGCATCGAGCTGATGCAATACAGCCCGACCAGCACGCAATTTAGCGGCGAGCCCGTGATTTTAGATTGAGCGCGGCGTGGCAGAAGTCAAGCGCGCCCAAGCAAGTCAACCTGCCCCGCCGCAAGCGCCACTGTCCATTGAGGATTATTACGCGCGGACGGTTGTCGTCCCGCTGAGCAGGCCCGATACCGCTGTCGAAATGCTGCAAATCGCCGGCGAAATTGTGCATCCGCGAGAGGGCTTGGTCATCGCGCTGGTGATTTCGCTGGGCAATGCCGAACAGACCGCCACCGTCAGCGACGAATTGCAGCAGATCATTGACCAATTCCGCAGCGCCGGCGCCGGGCATCGCGTCGAGCTGGTCACGGAGATGGCAGGCAGCGTATCCCGCGGCATCCTGGATGTGGCGCGGGAAAGGGTGGCGGATGTCATCATTTTGGGCGTGCAGCGCTCGACTCAGGGACGGGTCAAGCTGGGCACGGTGGTAGAAAATGTTATCGCCACGGCGCCCTGCGGCGTATTGATTTATCGGCGTGGACACAGTCCAAGCTACGACCAGGTGGTCGTCCCGGTGGACGGCAGCCTGCCAGCCACGCACGCCGTTCGTCTGGGCGTTAGCTTCGCCATCCAGCACGATATCCCGCTGCAGCAGATGAGCGTGCAGCAGGATTATCATTACAACCCGGTCCACGAAGCCGCCATCACCAGTTACGAGGAACATCTGCCGCGCCAACGCGACCTGCGCAAACGCATCATCACCAGCAACCAGCCCGCGCGCGAAATCCTGCAGCTGGTGAACGCCAACGACATGCTGGTCATGGGCTTCTCGCAGAAGTCCGACTTTGAGCGCCAAATCATTGACGACCTGAGCAATCAACTGTTGAATCAAGCGCCGGGACCGGTCATATTGATTTCGCAGATTGAATGGCATCGCGGCATTCGTGGCGCCATTGAGCACAGCATCGTCCGCCTCAATCCGCAGTTGACGCAGGTGGAACAGACCGAGCTGATCTGGAGCGCGCAGAAGAACGCCAGTTCCAACCTGGATTACCTGGTGATGATCGTGCTTTCGGCAGCGTTGGCGACCCTGGGTCTGTTGACGAACAGCGTCGCGGTCATCATCGGGGCGATGCTGGTCGCGCCTTTGATGGCGCCGCTGTCAAGTTTTTCAACCGGCATGGCGACAGGTATATTGCAGCTGACGCGGAGAGCCAGTCTGACGCTCTTCCAGGGTGTTACGCTGGCGCTGTTGATCTCGCTGGTGATGGGCGCGCTGCTGCCGATTGACGCGCCGACGGAAGAGATGCTGGTGCGGGGCAGCCCCAACCTGCTGGACGCAGCTATCGCGCTGGTTTCAGGCTGGGTGGCGGCTTATGCCACGGCGCGAAAGGGCATCCCGGCAGCGCTGGCTGGCGTGGCGATCGCAGCCGCCTTGATGCCACCCATTTGCACCATCGGCTTGGGCATCGCGCTGCGCGATATTGACCTGGCCTTCGGCGCCAATCTGCTCTTCCTGGCGAATATCGCCTTCATCATCGCCGCACAATACATCACCTTCCTGTGGATGGGCATGCACCCAAGCGAAGAACGCGAAGGCGCGTCTCGCGAACGCTTGCGCTTGTGGCGCCTGATGCTGGCGGTGGTCACGCTGCTGGTGCTGCTGATCTTCGCTCGTCTGGGCTCGCAAGCCATCGACGAGGCGCATATCCGCGCGCGGCTGGAGGCGGAGGCCTTTCACGGCGCGACTGTGGTCGAATACCATGTCATCACCGGTTTGCCACTGGGCGTGCAACTGCTGGTGCAAGCTGACCATCCCATCACGCCCGACGAAGTCAGCGCGGCGCAAATGCTGCTGGACGAACTCTATCAGCAGCATATCGATCTGGTGGTGGTGTCGCGACAGATCGTGCGCCCACAGGAAGCGTTGGTCGGCGAAATCAGCGCCACATTGCAGTCGGCTTTTCCCGGCGGCACGGTGAGCGATATCCGCGTGGACATCGGCGAATTTGTCACGGCGCGGGGGGTGTTGAGGGCTGAGTCGCCGCCGGCCGAGGCGCGACTGGCGGCCCTGAACCGACAGCTTAGCCAGTTGGCTCAGCGTGAAGTGCGGCTGTCCCTCGCCTATCAGCAGTTGCTGGCCTTCGATATACCGGCTTTCGCTCCTACGCCGCAGTCATAGCGCGGCTTTCAGGATTGCGTCAATCTCGTCGTCGCCCGTTGGCAGCCACTCCGCGCGTACATCGGACCCAGCCTCGACCAGCAGCTTGATGGTCCCGGGGAAGTCGCCGTCATCGCGCCAGCTGTGATTTCGTCCATAGAGCGCCGTGCCCAGAGGCGTGCCGCCGTAGCCATTGCGCCAATCCAGCGGCGGCTCATTGTCGGCCGTCAGCAGCGCAGCGATGACATCGGTAAAACCATGAAATGAAGCGCTGTGCAGGGGCGTCATTTTGTCGTCGTCGCGGATATGCAGGTCGAAGCCCAGCGAGGCCATCAGCGCGACGACGGCGGCATCCCCCGTCCAGGCAGCGTGAATCAGCTGGCGTTGGTCGCGTTCGGGCAGGTTGGCGACCAGGTTGGGGTTTCTCGCAGCAATACGCCGGGCAGCCTCGGCATCGCCGCGCGCGGAATGTGCCAGCAGTTTCTCGGTCCGCTCCGCCTGGGTCAGCAGCCAGTCGAAGATTGCATCTTGCCCACAGTCCAGCGCCACCTGGAAGGGCGACATGCCCGCTGCCTCAAAGGCGAAAACATATTGATGCGAGCCGTCGGCTTGCGGCACGAGTTCATAGCCAGCCTGATTGATTCGCCTGCGAATCGCTCCTGGATGCCGCGTCAAAGCCTGCTGCGTCAAGTCCAGCTCGCCCAGCATGACGGCGGCAAAGATATCGGCAACTGCGCCCCGCTCGACCAAAGCGCGGGCTGCCGCTTCATTGCGCGCGCCCAACTGCCACTGCAATGGCGTCGAAGCGTGGTCGACGTCGCGAGCTTCTAGGTCTGCGCCGCGCGCCAACAGCCAGTCCATGACGGCGGGGTCTGTGGCGTAGTGCAGCGGCATTTTGCCGTCCCCGCCGCGCGCATGCACGATATCCGGGTCGCGCGCGTAAGCCTCATCCAGCCAATGAATCCAGCCTTGTTCGGCTGCCGCGTGTGGCGTGATGACTGCGCCGCGGGCGACCAGCTCTTCGGCAGCCTCTTTGGACGCGCCTTCCAACAGCGTGAAATCCCCCGCCCACCACTGCGATGTGGCTGTGATGTCCGCGCCATGCTTCAACAGAATATCGACCAATTCCAGGGACTCCTTGACGATGATGAGCGCGGTAGAGCCGAAGTAGAAGTGCGGGTCGTCCAGGGTGTCGCGCAGGCGCGGCTCGTCGATAAGCAAGGCATCCAAGCCCGCGGCATCTCCGGCGTAGACCAGTTTCTTGAACTGCTCCACGGCCGGTCGGTAATCGACATTTTGCAGTTTGTAGCGCAGGTGCAACTCGCCCCAGCTTTTGAGGCCATGCTCGCGAGCGATGATGGTTTGGGCGTCCCGCAGGGACAGCGAATAGTCGCGGGCAGCCTCCAGCGCGCCGTACATGACCTGCGGCAGGTGCTGATGGGCGCGCGTCAAAGCAACAGCGTCGCCCGCCAGGAAAGCGCTGTGCAGCGCCCGCGCTTGCTCTTCCATGCCCGCAAAGTTGTCCGTCATGGTTCTAGCCCTGTACTGAGAATGAACGGTGAGAAACTTTACCACAGAGGGTATTTCTGCGGGCGACTCAGTGGGTCGCCCCTACAAAGTCCCTTTCTCTGTGGCCTCGTTAGACTCGGTGTCCTCGGTGGCAAGTTTTTGCATTACTTACTTGGCACTACTTCTGTGTCCTTTGTGGTGAAGCTCTCGCATCGTCTTCTAAGGTTCGCTCTTGCCACTATCCAGTACCCGCCGCAGCATTGCCAGGTCGACATTGCCGCCGCTGACGACCACGACGGTGGGATCGTTTCTGTTCGGCAAAAAGCCAGCCAAAAGCGGGGCCAGGCTCACCGCCCCGCCGCCTTCTACCACCCAGCCCGCTGCCAGCATATAGCGCATGGCTTCCGCGATTTCGTCTTCGCTGACCAGCACAATGTCATCGACATGCTGCAGGCAGAGCGGCACGGTGATGGAGCCGTCTTCAATATCACCGGAAAGCGCGTCAGCCAGCGTGTCCCAGACTTGCGGCAAATCGCGCGAATGAAATAGGTTGTACATGGCTGGCGCGGAGCGGGCATTGACGCCGACAATTTCGATGTCGGGTCGGCTTTTCTTGAGCGCCGTAGCCACGCCGGCCATCAAGCCGCCGCCGCTGAGGGGCACGATCACGCGCGCAACATCCGGCAGCTGCTGCAGGATTTCCAGCCCAATCGTGCCAGCGCCGGCGATGACATGGCGGTCGTTGTAGGGCGAAATCCAAGTGGCGGCGGCGGCTCTGCGCAGCGCCTCGGCTTCAGCTTCGTCGTAATTTTCGCCGAAGAGAATGGCTTGCGCACCGCAACGCCTGACATTGGCGATCTTCTTCTGCGGCGTGGTCTTGGGCATTAAAATCTGCGCCGAGACGCCACTAAGCTGCGCCGCGTAGGCTAGCGCGCCGGCATGATTGCCCGACGACGCCGCGATAACGCCACGTTCTCGCGCAGCGTCGTCCAGGCTCAGCAAGGCGTTTAGCGCGCCGCGTATTTTGAAAGAGTGGGTCTTGTTGGCATTTTCCAGCTTGAGCCAGACAGCCTCGCCCAGCCCGTAGGCTTGCTCCAGGGGCGTGGGGGGCAACTGCGGCGAGATGCGCTGATGCGCGCGGACGATATCGTCCAGGCTCACCATGACCTAAAGGCCGATGCTGCGCAGGTATTCGCGGTTGCGCGTGGCCGACTCCAGCGGCGCGCCCATGCCCGGCAGCACATCCTGCTCGACCACGATCCAGCCCGCATAGCCGATCTTCCGCAGTGCGTCCAGGACGGCCGGGAAGTCGACATCGCCCACCCCAAGTTCCGGGAAGATGCCCTGACCCACGGATGTCGGACCATCCCATTCCTGCATGCGCGATTCCGCCGCTACGGCCGGGTCATGGTCTTTGAAATGCACATACCAGATGCGCTCGGCGAAGTCGGCAATGCCGCGCAGGGGGTTGCCGCCGCCGAATGACCAGTGTCCGGTGTCAAAGACCAAGCCGATCAGTTCGGGGTCGGTCAAGTCCAGCAGGCGGGCGGTTTCAGCGGGCGTTTCCACCCAGGTGCCGGTGTGATGGTGCAGGACGCAGCGCAAGCCGGTTTCGTCGCGGACGCGCTCCGCCGCCTGGGTCGCGCCCGCCGCGAAGGTGCGCCAACCAGCGGCATCCAGGCTCATCTCGGGGCTGATGCGACCCGAGTTGAGGCTGCGCATGGGGTCGGTGTACGGGTCGGGTCCCAGGACGACCAGCGCGTCAGCTCCGCCGACAGCCGCCAGCAATTTAGCGCAACGAACGCAGGCTTCCGTGCTCTCTGCATGCCGCGACTCGTCCTGGAAGCTGACATTCACCCAGGAGCCCAGCAACTGCAAGTCACGCCGAGCCAGTTCGTCGCGGAGTTGCGCCGGGTCGGTGGGCATGAAGCCCCAGTCGCCGAGTTCGGTGCCGGCGTAGCCGCTGGCGGCGATTTCGTCCAGGACGCGCGCATAGTCGTAGCGTTCGCCTTCAATATTTTCAATGACGCCCCAGGAGCAGGGCGCGTTCGCCACTTGAAACATAGAGGCCTCCACAGCATGGCAATTTCCCGCAAGCATAGCAGAATTGCCGCGGCACCCCCAGTCCAAAGAGCCTTGTCGCGGGCGCATTGCCCCTGTACCTCCCCGCGCCAGAACACTACAATCGCCGCGAATCTCACGCTCAAACCCGCCATGGAGGAGCCGACTTTCATGAGCCGATTCCAACATAAACGTCTGTTTCTGCCTGGTCCGGTCGAGGTGCGCTGCGAGGTCTTACAGGCGCAAACGACGCCCATGATCGGACATCGCATGCCGGAGTTCGCCGCGCTCTTCGCCCGCTTGCAAGAGAAACTGAAACGCGCCTTCTTCACCGAGGGCCGCGTTTACATCAGCGGCTCCTCTGGCTCGGGCTTGTGGGAGGGCGCGTCCCGCTGCGGCATCCGCGATGAGGGGCGCGTTTTGCATCTAACCGGCGGCGCCTTCAGCGAGCGCTGGGCGCTGGTCAGCCGCGCCAATGGCAAGCAGGTCGATACTGTGGAAGTGCCTTGGGGCTCCGCGCATACAGCCGAGATGGCGGCGGACGCGCTGGCGAAACGCAACTACGATGCCGTCTGCGTCGTACATAACGAGACCAGCACCGGCGTGACCAATCCCATCCAAGCCATCGGCGAGGCAGTTCGGCAGCATACGGACACGCTCTACTTCGTGGACAGCGTCAGCGGCTTCCTGGGAACGGAGTTGCGCGTGGACGACTGGGGCATTGATGTGGCGCTGACATCCAGCCAAAAGGCTTTTGCGCTACCGCCCGGCATTGCTTTCGCTGCCGTCAGCGACCGCGTCTTGGAACGCGCAGCGCTAATTGAAAATCGTGGCTACTATTTCGACTTCCTGACGCTGGAGAAGTCGCTGCTGAAGAACAATACGCCCTCGACGCCGCCCATCGCCTTGATGTACGCGGCTGACATGCAGCTGGACGCCGTCCTGGACGAGGGCATGGAGACGCGTTGGGCGCGGCACAAGCAGATGCGCGATGCCACGCAGGACTGGGCGCTGAGCCGCGATTTCGGCTTATACGCGCAAGAAGGTTACCGCAGCAGCACGGTGACGACAGTCGCCAACACGCGCCGCATTGATGTCAAGTCCATGGACGAATTCATGCAGCGGGAATGTGGCATCGCCATGGACAAGGGCTATGGCAAGATCAAGGGGCATACCTTCCGCCTGCCGCATATGGGCGATGTCGATATGCCCATGCTGCGCGAAGTGCTCGGCGGGCTGGACGCTTTCCTGGAGAGCGTGCAATGACCTACCATGTGCTGGTTCCGGACAATGTGCATCAAAGCGCCATCGACATCCTGCGCTCGCGAGCGGATGTCACAGTTAGCACGCCGGGCAAGCTGGAACGGGCGCAGCTGCTGGAGGCAGTCAGCGCTGCTCATGCGCTGATCATCCGTAGTGGCGTGACAGCCGATGCCGAGTTGTTGGCGGCGGCCTCAAACTTGCAAGCCATCGCGCGGGCGGGCGTCGGCGTCGACAATGTGGATCTGGCTGCGGCAACAGCGAATGGCGTGGTGGTGATGAACACACCCGGCGGCAACACCATTTCGACAGCGGAATACACTTTTGGCTTGATGCTGGCGCTGGCGCGGCATATCCCGCAGGGGCACGCGTCGCTGGCGGCGGGTCGCTGGGATCGCAAGCTCTTCAGCGGCGTGGAATTGCGTGGCAAGACCTTGGGCATCATCGGCCTGGGGCGCATCGGGCAGGCGATTGCGGCGCGCGCGCGAGCCTTTGACATGCGAGTCATCGCCCATGACCCCTATCTGCCGCCCGCTGTCGCCGAAGCGCTGGCTGTGCCACTGCTGGCGCTGGACGAGGTCTTCGCACAAGCCGACTTTTTGACCTTACACGCCCTGATCACGGAAGAGACGCGCGGCATGATCAACGCGGAGGCCATTGCGGGCATGAAAGACGGCGCGCGCATCATCAACGCGGCGCGGGGGGCGCTAGTCGACGATGCGGATTTGGCGGCTGCGCTGCAGAGCGGCAAGGTAGCCGGAGCGGCGCTGGATGTCTACGCACAGGAACCGCCGACGCCGGACAATCCGCTGCTGGGGCTGCCCAATGTCATCCATACGCCGCATCTGGCCGCCAGCACCGCCGACGCGCAGATCACTGTCGCGCAAGAGGCAGCGGAGTTGGTGCTGGCCTACTTGCTGGACGGCGTCGCGGCGAATGTTTGTAACCCGGCGGTGATTTCACGCTAGGTCCCTGCGAATGAAATGCCGAGATGCACTTGGTCGAGCGGCAATTCACAATCCAGCATCATCAGCGGTATCACATCATCCAGCCTGGTGAACACTCGCCGATGCCAGCCGGAATCGCCCCGTGAATTTAACTCGGCGCACAGACGGCGCTGGTCAACGATGAGGCAGACTTCAATGGAAGGCACATCGTGATGATATCGTGCTTGTTGCTAACTCTAGGCATCTCGAAGACTTCTTCGTCAATGTATTCGTGCTTGCGCTCTTGGTTCAACTCCCATGCGAAATAGTCTTCGACAGTCATGACGGGCAACCGATTGATTGCCATGTCCAACCTCATCGCTCTTTTAATGCCGTTATAGTCCGCGCAGTTGAGACTATCATCACAGTTGGCTCAAGGCCGCGTCGGGCTGCCGTCGGGCAGGCGCGTTTGCGTCCAGTCCTCAATGACATCCGGGCAGGGGTACTTCGCCGCCAGCGCCTCGTCAATGTCGATGCCCAAGCCGGGTTTGTCATTAGAATACAAATAGCCATCCTCGATCACCGGCAGCCCCGGGAAGATTTCGTAGTCCAACTCGCTGGGGCGATACCATTCCTGGATACCGAAATTGGGATGCCACAGATCCAGTTGCAAATTGGCGGCATGCCCGACTGGCGAAGTGTCGCCCGGACCGTGCCAGGCGGTGCGGATGCCGTACATATCCGCGAAAATGGCGACATTGCGCGCCGGCGTGAGGCCGCCCATCTGGCTGATGTGCATGCGGATGAAATCGATCAGCCGCTCTTGAATCAGCAGTTGCCATTCATGCGGGTTGTTGAAGAGTTCGCCCATGGCCAGGGGCGTGGCAGATTGGGCACGGATATGCCGAAACCAGTGAATGTCCTCCGGCGCCAGCGCATCTTCCAGGAAGAAGAGCTTGAACTGCTCGACATCTTTGGCGAATTCGACGGCGTGAATGGGCGTCAGGCGCTCGTGAATGTCATGCAGCAGCTCGACTTCTTCGCCGACCTGCTCGCGGACATAGGCGATCATATCCAGCATTTTGCGGCAGTAGTCGCGCGGGTCGTAATAAGCGCCGGGCGACGCGCCGCGCGGTTTGACCATCTTGGCGCCCTGACCGCCGTAGCCGCCCATCTGTACGCGGATATAGCGGAAGCCCTGCTGCATGTAGGCGCGGACATTGTCGGCGACTTCTTCCTTGCTAGCGCCGTCGGCATGCACATAAACATGCGCGGCCTGCCGCAGTTTGCCGCCCAGCAAGTCGCAGACGGACATGCCGGCGCGCTTGCCCTTGATATCCCACAACGCCTGGTCAACACCGCTGATGGCGTTGTTCAGCACCGGACCATTGCGCCAATAACCGTGCACCATAGACATGCGCCAAATCTCTTCGATCTGGTCGACATCCCGCCCCAGCAGGAAGGGCTTCAAATGACGCTCGATAGCAGTGGCGACGGCGAAGATGCGCTGCGTGAAGGTGGCGCAGCCCAAGCCGTACAAGCCCGCTTCCGAAGTGATGACCTTGACGATGCCCAGACGGCGCGCGCCCGGCTTGGTCAATATGACGCGGACGTCCTCTATGGTCACTGGTTTTGGCATGTTTGCCCTCACAATTCGCGGCAGGTATTGCTCAGCGTGCCGATGCCCTCAATGTGGATGCTGACCACGCTGCCGGTCGTCAGATACTGTGGCGGAGTCTGCGCTTTGCCGACGCCAGCTGGCGTGCCAGTCAGGATCGCGTCGCCGGGATTCAAGGTGAAGGCTCGCGACAAATGCGCGATTAGCCGGCGCACGCTGAAAATCATGTCTCCCGTGCTGCCATTTTGCTTCTCGACGCCATCCACCGCCGTGACGATGTGCAGCGCTTGCGGGTCGGGGATATCGTCAGCGGTTACCAAGGCGGGACCCAGCGGGCAGAAGGTATCCATGCCCTTGGCGCGCGTCCATTGTTTGTCACGGGTCTGCAAATCACGGGCGGAGACATCATTAGCGACGGTATAGCCAAATACGAAGTCCAGCGCCTCGGCTTCCGAGACCTTGCGCGCCGTTCGCCCAATCACCACCGCCAGCTCGCCTTCCCAATCCACCTGCTGCGTGATTTCGCGCTCCCACTCGATTGTCTCGCCCTGTCCGATGAGGGCACTGGGCATGACGGCAAAGACTAGGGGCTCGATTGGCGCTTCGTTGCCCAATTCGCGGGCGTGTTCGGCATAATTGCGGCCGATGGCGAGGATTTTGCCCGGCTGCAGCGGCGGCAGCACGCGCGCGAACTTGAGCTCATCGCGCTGTCCCGTGGGCTGTGGCGGCGTCCCCGACATCAACTCGCGCATGTCCCTTGCCGCCAGGCGCTGGATGATGGCGCCCTGCTGGATGCCGATATGCGTCTCGCCGTCGATTTGGTAGCGCAGCAATTTCATGGTTACTCGCTTTCACCGCCCCTGCCAACTTGCGCAAGTGTAGCACAGCGTTAGCGTTTAGGAGGCCGTAGGGGCGAGGTAATCCCTCGCCCCTACACCGTAATGCAGAGCGCGGACGAGGGATTTTAGCCTCCCCCGACCCGTCGGGGGGACTGAGGGGGGTTATGCGCGCGCCCTTACCGAAATCTGCTACAATGTCGGTGATGTTCAAGGCAGTTCCAGGAGCCCGCCTTTGAAGCCGCTGCGCATACTGGCGCTATTGAGCTTGCTACTGCCCGTGCTGGCGGCTTGTAGCGAGACCGGCAATATCGCCAACGATGCCACATCGGCACAGCGATTGCTGCCCAATTTGGCGACTTACAACGCCACAGAAGTGGATGCGACGGTGGATGACGCCTTTGCGGCGGTGGGCGGCGCGGCGCTGGCGGGCGGTCAAATCAGCGTGACGGCGGCTATCACCAAGCTCGAGCAGATATTGCAGTGCTTCCAGGACAAGGGCGCTATCGCTGCGCGCTATTACCAAGGTGAGAACTCCAGTTTGATGGCGCCACGGGTCGGGGCGGCGCTGGTCATCAATCAGTCGCGCCTCAACCAGGAGCTCATCAATTGCGCGCTGGGTGGACAAAACAATAACGCCAACGCCCAAGTCGTCAGCATTGATCCCTGCGCCGACGCCGGCTCGCTGAGCTACGGCGGCGACACGATCAGTTATGTCTATGTGGGCTCGCACAGCGATGTCTGCAAGTTGTTCCAGTTACATTTCGACAATCTGTCGGGCTCCTCCGTTAGCGAGAGTTCCTAGCGGCTCAAGATCACAATTGACACCATAAAATTTGAACTCCAGAGGGCACAGAAGTAGTGCCAAGTAAATGATACAAAACTTACCACCGAAGACACAGAGTCTAACGAGGACACAGAGAAAAGGACATTGTAGGGGCGACACAAGTGTCGCCCGCTGAACTAGGCTCATTGCGTTCTGTAGCTGGTTTTCTAAGGACTAAGTTGGACTTACTTCTGTGCGCTCTGTAGTTAAATCTCTTTCTTGACACTACTCACATAAACGGAGGCGAAAATGGCGGGCTTCAACGGACTGGGCATGCATTTGGGCAATCTGTCGCGGCTTTCCGACGCACGTTCACGCTCCATTAGCGCCGAGAATTTCACTGGCGCGAAAGGGGCTGGCGGGATGGCTACGGAAGGAACTGGCAGCATCGCCTCGCGTGATTTGGGGCATGGCTGGAAGGTGTCGCCATCGGTGCGCATCGCGGCGGGCGAGACCTTCACCATGGCGGATATAGAGGGTCCCGGCGCCATTCAGCAGATGTGGATGACGCCCTCTGGCTGCAACTGGCGCTACATCATCCTACGCATCTATTGGGATGGCAGCGAGCAGCCGTCGGTGGAATGCCCGCTCGGCGACTTCTTCGCGGTCGGCTGGGGACAATATGCACAGGTGACTTCCCTGCCCATTTGCGTCAACCCAGGCAGCGCCTTTAATTCCTACTGGGAGATGCCCTTCCGCAAGCGCTGCCGCATGACCATCAGCAATATCGCGGAAGAAGAATTGACGCTTTATTACCAGGTCAATTATACGCTGACGGACGTGCCGGCCGATGCCGCTTACTTCCACGCGCAATTCCGCCGCGTCAATCCTTTGCCCTACAAGGATGTCTACACCATTGTCGATGGCATTCGCGGGCGCGGGCATTATGTCGGCACTTATATAGCCTGGGGCGCCAACAATAATGGCTGGTGGGGCGAAGGCGAGCTGAAGTTCTACCTGGACGGCGACGAATACCCGACCATCTGCGGCACGGGCACAGAAGATTACTTCTGCGGCTCTTACAACTTTGATCCCAGCCCGCGTCATAACGAGGGCTATGTCGCCTATACCACGCCTTACGCCGGCTTCCACCAGATCATCCGCCCAGACGGCGATTATCGCAGTCAGCTGCGCATGGGCATGTACCGCTGGCACATCGCCGATCCCATCCGCTTCGAGTCGGATTTGCGCATTACCATGCAGGCATTGGGCTGGGGCTACAATCGGCGCTATCTGCCGCTGCAGGACGATATCGCCTCGGTGGCTTTTTGGTATCAGACGCTGCCGCAAGCGCCCTTCCCGCCGCTGCCGGAACGCGATCAGTTGATGATCATCTAGCGCGCGGCACAGATCTCGTCATAGAGTCGCTGGTAGCTTGCCGCCGTTTGCGCCCAGGTGTAGCGCGTTTCGATGAGCTGCCGGCCCTGGCGAGACAATTTGGCTTGCAGCGCTTCATCCCGCAGCAGACGAATCGTCTCGTCCGCCAACTGGTCAAGTGGCGCTATCAGCGCAGATTCCCCATGTGTTACAGCGATGCCATCCACACTGAGTGGCGTCGCCACGACCGGCGCGCCCATGGCCAGCGCTTCTAGCACTTTGTTCTTCAAGCCCGCGCCCATGCGCAGCGGACAGAGAAATGCAGCAGCAGCAGCCAGGTAGGGCGCGACATCGGGCACGCGCCCAGTGACTTCAATGTGCTCGCAGGCGTTTTCGCGCAGCCAGGCGGGCGGGTTAGCGCCGACCAATTGCAAGCTCGCAGCGGGCAGTTGGCTGCGAATCGCTGGCAGCAGGCGGGTAAGGAGCAGCCGCACGGCATCCTGATTGGGCGCATAAGCGAAGTTGCCGACGAAGATCAGTCGATAGGGCTCGCGTTTCGTCTCGCGCCGAGCAAACTGCTCCAGATCGATGCCGTTTGGGATGATTGCAATTTTCAGCGCGGGCTGCAGTTCGCGCAGGGTCGTGGCGTCGACATCGGAAATCACGACCGTGCGGTCATAGGGACGGTACATGAAGCGCTCGAATCGGCGTGCGACGGGCAGTTGCAAGCGCGCGGACAGGTCTCCCTGTTCGGCGGCGGAGCGCAGATACAAACTGTGCGATTCATAGGGCGTGATCAAGTTGGGCAGATGCGCGAAGAGCGGCTGAAACTCATAGACGCTGACGCCACCGAAGCAATGGACAAGATCATAATCCTGTTTGCGCAACTGCCCTTCAATAGCGCGCCACAGCGCCGGACACCAACTGGAGTCGGGCGTCCTGGCGAAGCGCAGACGGGGAATCAACAGGCGGCCCAGCAAATCCAGGCCCCGGCGGGGCGGCTCCGCAAATAACTGGATATGACGGAAAAAAGCGCGGTAGTGATGGATATGCTGTGGGTCGTCGGCGCGGTCATGCAGCGCTAACAAATCTATGACAAAGCCGCGCGATTGCAGTTCGCGCGCCAGATGCCAGAGTATAAGTCGATCGCCGAGGTGCCTGGGATAAGGCGGGCAACGCGAAACGAGCAAAATTTCCCTGCCCGGACGCGATACGCTGTTTGCTGTGGCTGTGCCGAGACCCAGACTTGAACTGGGGACACCCGCATTTTCAGTGCGATGCTCTACCAACTGAGCTATCTCGGCAGAATGATTTTGGATTTTGTATTTTAGCGGCGGCGGCGGGCGCTGTCAAGGGGCTAGCGATTCGGCCACAGGGCAATCGCATCAAAATGATTGCGCTCAGGATCACAAAGCATCAGGCTGAATTTCTAGCACCGAGGACACTGAGTTAAGCGAGTCACAGAGGGTAGTGCGGCGGGCGACACAAGTGTCGCCCCTACGGCTCTCGCAAGTTGCGAGAATCCGCAAAATGGCCGGGCGGGCCAAGTGGTTTTGTGGGCGAGTCACCGTCTCGCCCCTACACCCATTGTCAAAGACTCTGTGCCTCTGCGTCTCTGTGGCAAGAGGAATTTGAAGCAATTGCCCTGGATCCGGCCAGCCAATCGCGTATTACACCGGCAGTCACGTCCGGCGCGGCCAGCGGAAAAAGGTGGCTCTGACCGTCCAGATCGATAAAATCCGCCGTGGGCAGCATTTCGCGCGCCATGGCCACCGATGCGTCCGGGAAGGTATCGCTGCCACGCGGACGGATCAGCAGGGTCGGCCTCAGCCCGTCCAGCTTGGGCAAATCCTGCCACAGGCGGTGATTGACCGTGGCGAAATAATGCGCTTCCCAGTCGGCGCTCCAGACCAGTTCGAGCCCCTGCCCATCCTGGCGAGGGCGCGTGCCGTGCTGCACATAGAGCCACAGCGCCTCGTCCGACCAGTCAGCGAAGATGGCTTTGTCGCGGAAGCGCTGGAAGGCATCCTCGCGGCTGGTGAAGCTGCGGCGACGGCGACGCGCGCTTTGCACCAACGGAAATTGCTCGATGCTGCCGTCTTGCCAAGCCTGGTTGATCATCGACAGAAACGGCGGCGGCAGGAAGACCGGATCAAGCATGATCAAGGCGCGGAATCGCCAGGGCTCCTCCAGCAGCGCCAGCATGGACACCATCGCACCCAGGGAATGCCCGATGGCGACGATGTCGCGCAGGTCATGCGCTGCCAAGCCCGCCAGCAGATCAGCGGCGATTTCGTGGCGGCTGCGATAATGCGTCGGCGGCGGCTGATCGCCCCAGAGCGCGCGGGGCGGCAGGCAAATCGACCGATAGCCCGGCAGCGCTTGCAACAGCGGCAGGTAAGTTTGCGGCGGGAAGCCATTGGCGGGCGCGAGGTGCAGGAGCGGCGCTGCCGCTTCTCCGCAAAGTTCGATGAGTGGCTGTGGCATGGGCGGCTCGTTCGCATTGCCGGGCATGGCGGAATTCGTCTTTTAGCATAGCATAGGCTTGCGGGACCTTTGCGATGCAACCCTCGCCCATACAACTACTCGATAAACACGCGCTGTATCCGCCGTTTTGCGCTACAGTTTGCGAGACGCGGGCAGAAACAAGGACGGAAACGATGATGGACCGCTCGACGATCTTCACCATTGGCGCCGCTTTGATGGCGCTGCTGGTCGTGCTGGAACTGGTGCGGCGGCGGCGGCTCAGCGAGGAGTATTCGCTGCTTTGGTTGGGCACGGCGGCGCTCATGCTGCTGTTGGGGCTCTGGCGCGACCTGCTGCATCAACTGGCGGAGGCGGTCAATATCTATGATCCGACCAACTTGCTCTTTCTGCTGGCGCTATTGTTCCTGCTTTTCATCCAACTGTATTTCTCGACAGTCATCACCCGCTTGACGCGCGAAAGCAAAGAAGCGGCGCAGCAAATCGCCCTGCTGCGGCATCAGCTGTCGCAGTTAAGCGGCATGAAGGACGATGACCAGCGCGACCAGGATGGCTAGTCCGGCAACATAGAGCAGGACGAAGGGCGCATGCAGCCGCAGCGGATTGCTGTCCATGCTAGCCAGCTCGCGGATGGAGCGGACGGGGCTCGTCAGTGGCGGAATGCGCGGCGCCAAGCGCCAAGCCAGCAGCAGCCCGCCCAGCATGCCGCCAATATGCCCCCAGTTGTCAATGCGCGAGCCAGGCATGAAGCCGATGAAGAGGTTTATAGCCAGGATGAAGAGCATGTGGCGCAGTTGCCGACGCACATTGGCGTAGACGCGGCGGTGCAGGTACAGATGCAAGGCCTGCGCCGTGAAGAGCGCGAAGACCGCCCCCGACACCCCCACCGACCAGCCAGCTTGCCCGCCCAGCGCCAGGCTCAGTACCGAGCCGCTCAAGCCGCCTAACAGATAAATCAGCAGCAAGCGCAAGCGCCCAAAGAGCGCCTCCATCCCGCCGCCGAAGATGTAGAGCGCGTAGGCATTGAAGAAGATATGCCCCAGGCTGGCATGCAGGAACATGGCAGTGAACAAGCGATAGACCTGCCCATGGTCCACCACAGCGCTGGGGATCAAGGCGCCCTGCAGGAGCAGCGTCGACCCCAGTTCCGGCAAGAAGTAGCCAGCGGCATAAATCGCTGCGAGGATCGCCAACAGCGCGTAAGTCAGTAGCGGTTTGTCGGCGCGAGGTTTTGGCGGTTTGCGCGCGATGCCAGCCTCTGGCTGCGCGGGGCGCCTTTCGTAGAGGGGATGGAATTGGTCTTGATCTGGCATGGCGGCTGCCTTGCTCCTCGCAGTGCCCGGCTATCTTAGGGCAGACTCGCAAGCGTCGTCTAGGCAAATCCGCGCGCCGAGGCAACTTAGGGCAATCGTTTGCATTGGCAGGCAGGCTTGTGCTATGCTTATTCATGAAGAGGCATCGCAGACCACATTATAGAAAACAGTGCTTGTTGAGATAGGAAATAGCCATGTACGCCGACTCAATAGACAAAATCATGATCGTGCCGGATGAGGTCTTCTGCGAGCCGCACGACGATGGCGACGCCTGCGATGTGCTGGTGCGCATGGAAGACGGCACCGTCTACACCGCGCTCTTCGCCACGGTCGCCTATATCCATCGACAACTGCAGCTGACCTGGATGGTCACCGGTTCAATCCCGGAAACGCCACCGGTGCGCTATGCCGTGCTGGATACGCCACATATCATCGTCGAACAACTGCGCCTGGAAATCATCGAAGACACCATCGACAACCTGGTGGCGCAGGATGTCTTCGAGAGCCTCTTCACGCGGGTGACCAACGAGCCGCCCGCCGACGAAAAGCACTTCACCACCCAGGAAATCGCCCAGGCGGTCATCGACGAGGTGCTGGTGCTCAGCGGCTAAGCTCCCTCCCGACGAACCATGTAGGGGCGAGCCAGTGGGTCGCCCACCTTAGCCCCCCCCCCCCCCCCCCCCCCCCCCCCCGACAAGTCACGGGGAGGCGAAGCCTAGACCAGACCCCCTTACACTGCGCCGCCTCTGCGGGTACAATGACGCCGACCAGCCAGTACCAGCGAGATGTCCGCATGCCCGATGAACGCTATGAAGACAGCCTGCTCTACAAGATTCGCCACTCGGCCGCGCATGTCCTAGCAGAGGCGATGCTGGAGCGCTTCCCCGAGGCCAAAATTGCCATAGGACCGCCCATTGAAGACGGCTTCTATTACGACTTTGACTTGCCGACCGCCATTGGCGCAGACGACATCAAATGGGTCGAACGGCGCATGCGCAAAATCCTGTCCGGGCGGCATGAATTCCAAGGGCGCGATGTCACGCCGCAGGAAGCGCGCAAGCTCTTCCATGACCAGCCCTACAAGCTGGAGTTGATCGACGATCTGCTGGCGGAAGACAGCGCCGCCACACTGAGCGTCTACACACAGCGCGGCTTTACGGACTTGTGCCGGGGACCGCATGTGGGCAGCACCGCCGAGATCAACCCGAAAGCCGTCAGCATCTCGCTGCGACCGCCGGCCGGGGCTTATTGGCGGGGCGACGAAAAACGCCAGCAGCTGACGCGGATTTACGGCAGCGCCTGGCAGACGCCGGACGACCTGGCCGCCTACCGCGCGCGCCTGGAAGAAGCCGCCAAACGCGATCACCGCGCCCTGGGCGAAAAGCTGGATCTCTTCATCATCGACTCCATGGTGGGCAAGGGATTGCCACTGTGGCTGCCGGATGGCACGACCCTGCGCGACACGCTGGAACGCTGGCTGCGGGATATCCAGGTCGAGCGCGGCTACCTGCCCGTCATCACGCCGCACCTGGGCAATATCGAACTCTACAAGACCTCCGGGCATTATCCCTACTACGCCGACAGCCAATATACGCCCATTGATGTCGATGGCGACGAGTTCATGCTGCGCCCGATGAATTGTCCGCACCACTGCCGCATCTACACCAGCCAGCCGCGTTCCTACCGCGACCTGCCATTGCGCTATGCCGAATTTGGCACGGTCTACCGCTATGAACAGTCGGGCGAGCTGCGCGGCTTGACTCGCGTGCGCGGCTTCACGGTGGATGACGCGCATCTCTTCGTGCGCCCTGACCAACTGCTGGAAGAATTCGTTGGCGTCGTGCATTTGATTCAAGATGTTTTCGGCGCGCTGGGCATGAGCGACTTCCGCGCCCGCATCGGCACGCGCGACCCGGACAGCGACAAATATGTCGGCGAGAGCGAGCAGTGGACGGCGGCCACCCAAGCCATCCTCACCGCCTGCGAAGACCTGGAACTCCCCTACCACATTGAGCCGGGCGAAGCCGCCTTCTACGGACCCAAGCTGGACTTCATCGTGCGGGATGTGCTGAAGCGCGAATGGCAGTTGGGCACAGTGCAGGTCGATTACAACCTGCCGCAGCGCTTCGACCTGGAATATGTGGACAGCGACAATACGCGCAAACGCCCGGTAATGATTCATCGCGCGCCCTTCGGCAGTTTGGAGCGCTTCATCGGCATTTTGATCGAGCATTTCGCCGGCGCGTTCCCCCCCTGGCTGGCGCCGACGCAGGCGGTCGTCATCCCCATCCGCGAGACGCATAACGATTATGCGCGGGAAGTGGCGGCGGAACTGAAGGCGCGTGGCCTGCGCGTGATGGCGGATATACAGGACCGCAATATGCGCTCCAAGATCCGCGCGCACCGCGCCAAGCTGATTCCCTGGCTGCTGATCGTTGGCGACCGCGATGTGGCGGCGCGCACAGTGAGCCTGCGGCTGCGCGGGGACGAAGACGTCGGCGCGATCCCGCTGGAGGCATTTACTGAGGCGGCGGCTGCTAATATTGAGTCAAAAACGCTGACTGTGGCGGTGTAGCGCTCCAGGCAGGATTCGAACCTGCGACACTTGGTTTAGGAAACCAATGCTCTGTCCCCTGAGCTACTGGAGCCTGAGACAGGGCGGATTGTAGCGAAAAGGCGGCGGCGAATCACCCTTGAATTCGCGGCACAAGCTGCGTTAGACTAGTTACAATCCAATATGAGCGTGTCCGATTTCGCCGACGGCATCTGCTAGCCTGTCCAGCGAGACGAGCAAGGAGAAGTCCAGCATGACCCATATCATCACCAGCCTTTGCCTGCGGGATAGCGCCTGTGTGGAAGTTTGCCCGGTCGAGTGCATCATCCCCGGCAAGCCTGAAAACGAGTGGCCCTGGTTCTACATTGACCCAGATACCTGCATTGACTGCGGCGCGTGCATCCCGGAATGCCCCTATGAAGCCATCTTCGTCGAAGAAGAAGTGCCGACCGAATATGAGATGATGGAGGGGCAAGAGCGCGTGGCTCATGACGCCAAGGTCATCGTCGAGCACGAAGAAGGCGATATCATCGACCTGACGCCGGACATCCAGCCCAATTACGACTTCTTCACGCAGGGTCCGGGCTACGATGCACTGAATATGTGATTTCGCGGCGCGGTTTGTCTGGCTCAGGCAGACCGCGCCCTCCGCAAATCTCGTCTGCGTGGCGAGATCATCCCCGTTACCAGCCCCACGCTGCAAAGCACAATGACCAGCCCGGCCAGCATGCCCGGGCTGATGTTTTCTCCCAGCAGCAGCGCCCCCCAGATGAGTCCGAATACTGGCACAAGCAGCGTCACCGTCAGTGCTTGCATCGGGCCGGCGCTGATGATGAGGTAGTAGTAGAGTTGGAAGGCTAAGACGGTACAAGCGATGACTAGCCCCAGAAGCGAGACGATGACGACCGCCGATACTGTGTGCAGCGGCAAATCGACGAGCGAGACGGGTGCCAAAATAATAGCCGAACCAGACAGTTGGCCCGTCGAAAGCGATAAGGCGTCGACCTCGGAAAAGTTGCGTTTTGCATAGACGCCGCTCGCCGCATAGCTCAAAGCCGCAGCGAGCAGCGCAAAGGTCGCTGTCAGGAATTCGACGCTGAGTTCCATCGCGTTGCCGCCGACCGTGAGGGTCACGCCGACGATCCCCAGCAGAGCGCCAATCATCTTGTTAACCGTTAGCGGCTCGCCCAAGCCAACCGCAGCCACGAATGCCGTGAAGAGCGGCGTGGTCGACAGCAGAATCGCCGCCATCGCCGCGGTAACGGTCAATTCGGCCCAGGCGATCAAGGTGAAGGGCAAAGCCGATGCGAAGAATCCCAGAATCAGAAATTGTCGCCAGCGCGAGCGGATGTTCAGCGGGAGATGCCGTAGCTTGCTGTAAGCGAACAAAATCAGCGCGGAGAACGCCACGCGAATGAACATCAGCAGGATCGGTCCGATGGGCTCGACCGCTACGCGAATGAATATGTATGATACGCCCCAGATGGCGCCGAGGGCGATTAGTGCGGTCAACTGCCTGAGCGACAATGAACGATCTCCTGAGTTTGGAATTGCCGCCATGTTAGCATGGCAAAGTTGCCAAAACATTCCGTTTATTGCGCGCCACCTGCCCAAATGGACAGGATTCGCCTGACCATAGGTGCGATGCGTCCGCAAGCGACTGCCTGGCAGAATAACAGCAAGGCAAAGACAGCAAAGGAGTGTTGCATGGCAGAAGGACTGAAGGCATTTTCCGACGAGATGGCGAACTTGGCAGCAAGCGCCGCCGATAGTCTGCTGCGGGTAGATGCGCGCCGTCGCATGCCCGCCAGTGGCATCGCCTGGACGGAGGAGTTGGTACTAACCGCCCATCATGTCGTCGAATACGATGCGAACATCACAGTCACGGGAGCCGATGGCGAAGACCGCGCTGCCGAACTGGTCGGTCGCGATCCGCACAATGACCTGGCGCTGCTGCGTGTGAATGGCGGCTTGAAGGCGGCGAATTGGGCGGCGGACGATGAACTGCGCGTGGGCAACTTCGCGCTGGCAGTGGCGCGCCCGAGCTTGTTCCGCGCCAGCGCCGGCATCGTCAGCGGCATCCTGCGGGCAGAAGATGCTCGCCAGCGACGGCGGCGGATGCGCGCGGCTTTCAAGCAAAGGGGCAAGCGACCAAAGGGGAGGCGAGGCAGATGGCAAAGACGCATGAGAGAATGGGGCGGCTTCGGGCTGGCGGACGGTTTGCTGCGCCTGGACTTAACCATGTACCCTGGTTTTTCCGGCGGGGGCCTGCTCGGCGCAGATGGCGGCGTTCACGGCATAGCCACATCAGGTTTTGGCGGGGGTGTCGCTGTCGCTGTGCCCGTGTCTACTTTGCGTAGCTCGGTCGCGGCGCTTCTAGCGGATGGCGCGATACACAGCGGCTACATCGGCGTGGGCGTGCAGGCGGCACAACTGCCGGAGTCCATCGCTGACGCGCTAGATCAGGAGACAGGCTTGCTGGTCGTCTCTGTCGAGGCAGGCAGCCCGGCTGCGTCAGCAGGCATGCTAGTCGGCGATATTTTGGTGGCGCTGGCCGATCAAGCTGTAGAAGATGTCGACGAGCTGCTGATGACTCTGGCGAACTTGACAGTGGGCAGCACAGTCGCGATTGCCTTCGTGCGCGGCGGCGAACTGCGGGAAGGCAACGTTGTCGTCGGGGCAAAGTAGTGGCGCATCGGGTCGCCCGCCAACCCCCCTCGGTCCCCCGGCAGGTCGGGGAGAGGCTAAGAGTGGCAAGATTGAGGAAGGCCGAGAGTGGCGGGCGAGCCGGTGGCTCGCCCGCACAGATTCCACATAGGCCATGCTTCCCCATCCCAATGGTGGACTGGGGGGCGGCCGCCTCTACAAATTGGGCGGGGCGACTTCCCGGTACAAGTACACTTCCGACCTGTCGCCGAGGTCGCTGGCTTCATAGGGAATGATCCAGCGCAGATCTTCGATGAAACAGAGCGCCTCTTCACCCTTGCGGCAGTAATAGAGCGTCAAATCGGCTGTGAGCTGCGACGCGCCTTCGCGCCAGTGGACCGGCACAGTCATTTCTGCCTCGGTCACCGTTGCGGTGGCGACCGTGCCGTCCGCGAAGCGCAGTTCCAGCAGGCTGTCAATCAATGGATTGATCGTGGAATTGGCTGGCAAGACCAAACGCAAAGCCAACGTGCCCTCGCCCGCAGCCAAAGCCTGAACGCTCAATTCGACAACAGCATCGTCGCCGCTGTTGCCGCCCAGCAGGGTCAGCGTCGCCTGATCAATGACCAGAGCTTCCGGATTGCTGAACTCCAGGGTCTCGACTTCGCCCGCCGCCAGATCGATCATGCGGATGACATGGTTGTTGGTATCGGCGACATAGAGGATGCCGTCTGCGTAACTCAATCCGCCAGGTTCGTCGAATTGGGCGCTGGCTGCATTCCCATCCGCATAGCCACCCGCGCCGCCAAGTCCAAAGGCGGTCTGCGTGGCGCTGTCGCCAGCGGGGATGACCTTGATGCGGCTGTTGTAGGTATCGGCGATATAGAGCGCGCCATCGGCACCTCCCTCAATGCCCAGGGCATGCTGCAGACGGTTGCTGCCCAGCGCGCCGTCGATATCGCCGAAATCAAAGAGGCTGTTTTCGGTGGTGCCGGAGACCACGCTGACCAGGTCCTGTTCAAAGTCCGCCAGGCGGATGGTGCTGCTTTCGCTGTCGGCGAAATAGAGTTTGCCGTCCCCGGCGTAGTAGAGCCCGCTGGGCTGGGCCAGTTCGCTGTTCGCCAGGCTGACACCGTTCAGGTTGGCTTCCCGCCCATTGCCCACAGAGGGATAGAGCGCATTCGTATCCGGCTCATAGATATAGAGCTGGTGCGTGCCCGCCATGGCGATATGCAAGCGCCCGGCATCATCAAGTTCGACATCCCAGGGGCTGCGCAGGGAGACGCCCAAGGGGTTGTCGATGGTCTGCCCAAAGGGCAGACGGCTGCGCCCCATGATGCCGTTGCCAGCCACCGTGATGACTTCCCGCGCCGCCAGATCCGCCAGACGAAGGGCATGATTGTTGACATCCGCGATGTAGAGCCGCTCGCCAGCCAGCGCCATGCCTTGCGGCTTGTCAAAGCGCGCATCCTCGAAAGCCCCGCCAGCGAAACCGCGCAGGCTTGAGCCAATGATGTCCAGCACTTCATGACTGTCCATATCGGCGATGACGATGCGGTTGTGACTGCTGTCGGCGATGAAGAGACGGCGGCTGGCGGCATCGGCCAGCACCTTGCCCGGATAGAGCAGCGGTCGGCCGGGGTCGCCCGCGCCTTCCAGCGCCAGTTCCAGGAGCGTACGATCGATGAGCCCAGGATGCTGCTCGTCATAATAAGCGATCATGCCGCCGAGATAGGCGTCAAAGGCTTCAAAGGGGATTTCGCCCGACTGACGGATGACCACGAATCCGCGCGGGTCGACAATGGCGACGGTGGGCCAGGCATTGACGCCATAAGTGCGCCAAATGGCAAAATCCTTATCGTTGACGACTGGGTGATGCACGCCGTAACGCTGCACGATCTGGCGCAGATTCTCGGTCTGCCCTTCGTTGTCAAACTTGGCGGAATGCACGCCAATGACCACGACCTCGTCGGCAAACTTCGTCTCCACCTGTTCCAGCACGGGGATGATGTGCAGGCAATTGACGCAGCCGTAAGTCCAGAAATCAAAGATGACGATTTTGCCAAGCAGCCCGGCCATGGTCAGCGGCTGGTCGACATTGATCCAGTCTAGCCCAGATGGGAATTCCGGCGCCGGATAGACGCCTTCGTAGCGCTGCTGCTGCGCGTCCTGCGCCTGCGCCAAGCCCGTCAAGAGCAGCAGAATCAGCAACGGGAGCGTCAGTTTCTTCATGGTCGCCCTCCTGGCGATAAGAAAAAGAGCATACTCGCTATGCTCTTTTTCGTTTTCGGTTGTCTCCAGCTTGCGCGCAAATGCTAAAGCTAGGCTAACGGATTCCTTGCCAATGTCTTACGCCTAACCATCGCGCAGTCGCTGCATCAAGGCGTCGCGGTTGGGGCGGGCGCAGGCATCCAGGCTGTCATGCGCTAGGACGCGGTCGAACTGCTCCAGGGCGCCGCGATCATCCCCCAGCTGCGCGTAGATCATACCCAGTTGGCAGCGGACATCGTTGCGAGTCGTGTCCAGCGCCAAGCCGCGTTCGTAGGCGTCGCGAGCATGCGGCCAAGCTTCGACGCTCTGGTAGACGCGAGCTTGGTAGAAGAAATCGTCGACGGTCAAGGGCACATACATCCGCAGCATTTTGTGCATCGTATCTTGGCGAGCGGCATAGGCGCAGGGCTGGTTCGGTTCTACCGCCAGGATGCGCTCAAATTCACGCAGCGCCCGCCCGTAATGCGACCAATCGCTGAAGATCATGCCCAGCTGGCAGCGCGCATCAATATGCGCCGGGTCGGTCGCCAGCGCCTCGATCAAGGTATTGGCGGCGGCAAAGAGTTTGTTGGCGGCGAGGTAGCTCATGGCGCGATCGACGATGGGCTGCGCAGGAGAAAGCGCTTGCGGCTCGGCGGCGCTGTGGACAGCGCTTAGCATGTCCTGGCGATTCTCAAATGCGCAGGTGTTGCCGGCGTCGTTGGCCAGCACCAGCTCAAATTGCGCCAGCGCGGCATCGTCATCCCCGATCGTCCGATATAGCGCGCCCAGGCGGCAGCGCAGATTGTGGCGCCGCGGCTGCAACTCCAGCGCGCGTTCCAGAGACTTGACAGCCCGCCCCCAATCGCCGCGTTTGCTGAACCAGTTGGCGAAATCCAGGTAGTCATCGAAGGCCAATCCGGCCTCGCGACTGTCTTGTGGCGGCAGGATGGTCAGGCGCGCCTCGACAGACATGGCGTAAACGCGCTGGGAAAAGAGCGTCAGCGTCATTTCGCCGCTGCTAATCATGACCTGGACGCGCTCAACAACCGTGCGCTGCAGGCGTCGCCAGGTTGTCAGCATGTCGCCATCGCGGACGACGAGCGTGGTATCAGTCTGTTTCAGCAACTGCGAGCGCTGCGTGAAAATAACGATGGGCTGGATGGGCGCAGGCGCAAGCTCGGGCGTCTGTGCGGAAGGCGCAAGCTCGTAGGGAGTCAGCCAGTCCGGCATGACGAAATCTTGCGGCGCGGTCGACTCTGCGGATTGGCTGACGCGGGCGGCAGCGGCGCGGTCATAGTAATGCTTGGCGGCGTGTGCGCTGCCACGGTTGATGTGGATATGCCCCATCAATTCGGCGGCATCGGCATCGGCGGGGTTGACCAGCAAGGCGCAATGCAGATGCGCGAGGGAGCTGTTTTCGTCGCCGCGGGCATAGGCTGTTTGCCCCAACTGGCTGTGATCTTGCGAGGCATCGCAGTCGGCGACTGGACGCGACCAGGCAGTCGACGCGGAAGCGATGTCTTCATGCAGGTTCTCAATCAGGATCGGGATGGTGGGATTGTCGGGATCCTCGGCCAGGGCGCAGTTGTAATGCCGTTCGGCGCGGGGATAATCGCCCATGTCGTGAAGCTGGACGGCGCGGGCATAGTGAGAGTCGCTGGCATCGCAGTCGCCATTCGCCAAGGCAAAGGGCGCGATGCCGACGACCAGGACAAGGCTGAGTGCAAAGAGCAAAAATCGCTTTACCATGAGCTATCTTCTTTCGCCAAGCTTCAGTGAACTCTATGGTAACGCGAAAATGCGCTTATGGACAAAATAGGAGCAAATCACGGTGGATTGGGCGCGAATCGCTATCAAGCCGACAGAAATTCCTTGGTCAGCGGTGGTCGCGGTCTTTCGTCGCCATCGACCAGCCCGTAGCCATTGTGCATGCCCTGCGCCCAGGCGTACCAAATCATGACGGCGATGCGCCCTGGGTATTGGCGCTTTAAATAGTGGATGAAGTCAATGGCATAGCGGGCGATATGCGCGGGATTGTCGTTGCCGCGGTCCAGCACACCCCATTCGGTGATCCACAGAGGCTTGTCCGGCATGACGCCGCTGTAAGCCCAGATGCTTTCGTCAATATGCCCGAACATGGCATAGTGCGGGTGCCCGTTGACGCCGCGTCCGTAGGGGTGAAATGCCAAGCCATCCGGCTTCGCGTCTTTGGGCAGTTGCTTGAGCATAGTGCGCGCGTAAGCGCTGCCGCGACCCGGTCCGCTGTTGAAGCCCGCCGTGATAATTTTGACTGTGCTGTCGGCGCTGCGGATAGCACGGAAGACATGTTTGAACATTAGGCCGTAATTCTGCGGGCTCAGCGGTACGGAAGCCACGCCGCTAAGCGAGTCTGGCTCATTCCAGATCTGCCAGGCGGAGATAATGTCGCGCCCCGCCCACTGCTGAGATATTTCGTGCATCATAGCGGCGAAGCGCCCGATGAGAATGCGCCACTTGGCGTCCGTCATCTGCTCCCAGGGCCAGAATTCGTTTTTGCCTTCGCCATAAGTCTGGTGGCTGGTGGTGACGACAATGCGGTAGCCGGCCGCGCGGTATTTCTCGAAGAGGGGCAGGTAACGCTGCAGAGCGGCGTTGATATCCTCGGAGCCGCGCCAGTTAGACACATTGTAGCCGAAGCGCACCCAGCCCAGCCCGCCCAGCCGGGATGGCGCCGGTTTGCCGCGCGGATGGAAGATATCCAGGTTGACGCCAATCGGGTTCACGCCGGGGAAGACCTCCACGCCTTCGTGATGGGTGGTGGCGGTAAGAAACCAGGCTGCCGCATAGCCTTCGGCGCCGCTGGCCGCGCGGACTTTCAGCCAGCTGCCGTCTTCGCCGATTTTTTCCATCGCGCGACCGTGATGTTCCTGCGGCTCCAGCAACTGCCAACTGTAGACGCGACCGACGATGCTGGCGTAGAGGCTGGGCAGCACGCGCAGGTTGAGATTGTCGACGGTCGGGCGGGCTCGGAAGCCAGAGATGTACAAGAAGTCGCGCGGGTTGACGAGGTTGTCCAGCTTGCCGATGGTCAGGCCGCCGAGCGGGGGAGTCTGCACGATTAGCCGCAGGCGCTCGGCGGCCGCTTTGCCCATCACCTGCCCGGCTTGCACTTTCGCGCCTTTTTTGACTCGCGCTTGTTTGACGCCGTCATAAGTGGTCAGGTAGCGCCGCTCGTGCAAGAGCGAATCGACCTGGATACGCTCCCCGGCCGACAGGACTGTGCCCGGCGCGCTGCAGAGCACATCGGCGTCCATTTCCGTGGCGATGTCCAGGCTCGGGTGCAACTTGCCTGTTTCTTCATCATCATTGAAACGCGCCAGGACGCGCATCGGACGCGCGCTGGTGGGCCACTCCAGCACAAAGCGATGAAAAAGATGCGCTGGCGATTTGTCGCGCGCGCCATAGCGATCTTTCTGCTGGATACGCCTGCGCAGAATCGGGCGCAGCTGCGCTGGGCTGGCCGCCTCAATGACATCAACTGTGACGACAGAAGGGTAGACACGGCGGATATGCTTCAATGCCGAGCCCTGCCACCAGGTTTTTGGCGCTTCAACAGCGCTTACGATGCGAAAGCGATTGAGATTGTTGCCGGCTGGCGAGCGCACCACAGTCACCCGCGGGAAAGCCTTCATGTAGGGGCGCAACTCGGCCAGCCAGTCGTCAAAATCGCCATCGGGCAGGACAAAGGCATGCGAAATAGGGGCTGTCTTGGGCATGTGCAGACCTCGTCAAGCGCGACAATTCGCTGGCATCCGCCCTCTTGTAGCGCAATGTCGCGCCGGGCTGGGCGAACTATGGTCGCGCGTTATCACAAGCCGACTTGTCCAATCCATTGGCAAATGGCATAGTATAGTATATGCCGCTTGGCGGAGCCGGTGCGCTGGCGCGGGTGGCATCTGCGCGAACCGGGAGCCGCAGACATGGAATTCGACAGGGAAAAGGCACTCAAGCTGACCATCGTGGCGCTGGCGACCTTGGCGGCGCTGGCAGTGATGAGCACCCTCGTGCAGTTGATTCACACCGTGCTGCCCTTTTTGATCGTTGGCGCGGGCATCTACGCCGGCTATCGCTGGGCATTGAGCGACGCGCCAGCCCCAACCGCGGACGAGGTCGAAGAACAAGCGCGGGGCATTTTCAGCCGCTTCCGACGCACGCAGAAAGCGGTGGAGACGACCATGAAAGTGGCGGATGTGGTGGACAATCTCGCCCCTGCTCAGCCGCAAGCTAAGCCCCAGGACGAAAAGCCGCAGCCGAAAGAACGCAAACACCGCCGTCGTCCGCTGGCCCGCGCCAAACCGCAAGAGGCGAAAGCCGCCGAAGCGCCATCAAAAGACCAGCGCGCAGCCAAAGCCCAGCAGATGAAGCAGGCGCTGGAGAGCAACCCGCAGGGCGCTATCGAGTTCAAAGACAGCGATGTCGTCATCAGCAAGGCGGATGTCCTGCAGCCGGATCTGTCGCGCTTGCAGGAGAAAGAAAAGCAGGCGCCCAAGGTCACGAAGGATGTGCTGTCGCAGATTGAAGAACGGCGACGACGCCTGGAAAGCGGCAGCTAGCGAAAAAAGATTCACCACAGAGACACAGAGGGCACAGAGAAAAGCATTGTTTGAGCGGCTGCCAGGCGCAAAGAGCACAAGGTGGCTTGTTATGCGGGCGACGCAATGGGACGCCCCTACGAAGTTTCTTTCTCGGTGCCCTCTTAAAGACTCGCTGTCCTCGCTGGTGAGGCTTAAGCGATTGCTTGCAGCGCGGCTAACCTGAGCTACTTTGCCATCGCCGCATAGATAGGTCGCAGCGCCTGGTACAAATCAGCATAGATGCGCAGTTGTCGCTCGTAATGCCCGGCGCGATCCTGACGGGGCAGGAAGGTCTTGCGCACGCTGATGAGCTGCTCGGCCGCCTCGCTCAAACTGGCATAGACGCCAGTCGCCCAGCCGGCCAGCATCGCCACGCCCAGGCTGGCTGCTTCCGAAGTGTGCAGCACGGAGACGGGCAGCCCGGTGATATCGGCTTTGATCTGCATCCAGCGCTCGGACTTGGCGCCACCGCCAACCGCCGTCAATTCGCGGATATCCACGCCGATTTCGTTCAAGCGCCGCAAGCCCAGCGCCTGTTCGTAAGCCAGCCCTTCCAATATGGCGTGCACGATATCGGCGCGTTTGCTGTCGAAGCTCAAGCCGATCAAGGCGCCGGTAGCTTTCGGGTCTTCGTAGAGCGTGCCGCTGCCGACAAAATAGGGCAGCAGCAGCAAGTTGCCCGGCGCGTCATCGCACTGCTCGACGATGACATCGTAGACATCGCGCCCGCTGCTGGCGGCTATGTCGCGTTCAGCCGCCGCCAATTCATCCCGATACCAGCGCAGCAGCCGCCCGCCAGTTTGATTGCCGCTGAGTGCGATGAAATGCCCCGGCGCCGCATGCGGATAGCAGGAGACATGACTAGCCAGCATCTCCGGGCGCGGCGCATCGGTGACGGCGACCATGGCCTCGGTCGTGCCGATGGACAGCATGGCTCTGCCCGGCGCCAGCACGCCCGCCCCCAGCGCGCCAGCCGGTTGATCGTGCCCGCCGGTAACGACTTTCACCGCGCCGACAAAGCCCAAGTCATCCGCCAGCCGCCGGGGTATCTCGCCGATGATTGTGCCGCTGGGCACAGGCGTCGCCAACTGCTCGCGCGACAGACCAGCGGCATCCAGCAATTCATCCGACCAGTCCAGCGCATGCACATCAAAAGCCAGGGTGCGCGCCGCCATGCTGTAATCAATGGCTGCCTGCGCCCCCAGCTTGAAGGCGACGAAATCGACATAGCAGAGGATCTTCCAGCAATCCTCCAGCAGATGCGGCAGGTGGTCGCGCCACCACAGCACCTTGGGCAAGGTGTAGATGCTTCCCATGGGCTGCCCGGTGATGGCGTAGATATGTTCCTTGCCCAGCGCCGCTTCCATGGCGGCTGTCTGTGACAAGTTGCGGCGGTCGGAGCTGACGGGGCTGTTTGCCAGAACCTTGCCATCGCGAGTAACAGGAATCATGGCTTCGCCCTGCGATGACAGCGCCAGCGCCGTCGCGGGATCATGCCGGAGCTGGGCGTTGACTTCTCGTAGGCAGTCGCAGACGAAAGACCAGACTTGCTCGGGATCGAGCTCGTACCAGCCGGGCTGCGGGCTGAGCAGCGGGTATTCGCGCGAGGCTTGCGCCAAGACGACGCCGCTGTGATCAAAAGCGACCACTTTGCAGCCGGTCGTGCCGACATCAATGCCCATCAAACTCATTTGGCCCTACCTACCCTCCATTAGCTGACACAAGCGTAACAACGAAAGCGTCCCGGGTCAAAGCGCCGTCGCGCTTTGCCTCGCTTGACACAATCTAAGGCAGAATGTATCATTCTGCGCGGAATTGCTAACTACAATTGAGTTCTCGACACGGACGAATGAACGGTGGCATTTGAACTAAGCGAGATTGTCAAGCTGCGGGCAGACCCAAGCCGCCAGGGTCCAATCATCCAGATTTTGCCGCCTGTCGGTGGCAGCAATCGTTATGTCGTATTCCACGCGCCTGGCAATACGCCCATCTACACAGAAGAGCAGCTCATTCACGCGGAGGAGCGTCAAAGCAGCGCGGCTTTGGCAGACGCGCTGCGCAGCCATGATTTCATTGCGCCGGCGGAGTTCCGCGCCAGGCTGACGGCGGCGCGATTATCCACGCCACTGACAGATAACCTGTACTCCTTGCACGCGGCGCGCATCCAATACATCCCGTTTCAGTTCAAGCCATTGCTGCGCTTCCTGCGCGCCGAAACGCCGAAAATGCTGATTGCGGACGAAGTTGGCGTTGGCAAGACCATCGAAGCGGGCCTCATCCTGCGCGAAATGCAGTCGCGTCAAGAAGTGGGCAATGTATTGATTGTTTGCCCAAAGGCGCTGGTATACAAATGGCGAGAAGAAATGCAGCGCTTTGACGAAGACTTCCGGCTGCTTGACGGCAAGGCGCTACGCTACTGCATCAGCGAGACCGCACTGGATGGGGCTTGGCCCCCAAACTACGCGCGGGCAATCGTTGCGCTGGAACTGCTGCGCCGCGAGGAGTTCCTGGATGCCCCGAGACGCGGCAAAGGCAGCTTCCGCGACCTGGATCCAGCGCCGCAATTCAGCCTCCTGGTCGTTGACGAGGCGCACCATTTGCGGACGCGCGCAACCAGCTCGTGGAAGATTGCCGAGTATTTGTGCGACAACAGCGAAGCCGCCCTGTTCTTGTCGGCGACGCCTGTGCATTTGCGCTCGCGCAACCTCTTCACCTTGCTCAACCTGCTGCGCCCCGACCTGTTTACCGATGAGGCCACCTTCGAGCTGATGATGGAGCCCAACGCGCATCTGCTGCGCACCATGCGCGCCATCCGGCGGCGCCAGCCGCCGGGTAACTGGCAATGGCGCAGCCTGGGCGAACTTGAGAAGGCAGTGGCTACGCCATGGGGGCGCGCCACCCTGCGAAATGATCCACGGCTAGCGCCATGGAGGGACAGACTCAGGCGCGCAAAGGAACTTGACGACAGCGAACGGGTACGGCTGCTTAGAGACTTGGAAGAAGCGCATACACTGGCGCATGTGATGAACCGCACGCGGCGGCGCGATATCGGGCGCTTCACCACGCGCGAACCGGTCAAAGTCGAGACGGTTTTCACGCCAGCGCAGATGGACTTTTATCAGGCGCTGGTCGCATTCCGACATGCGTTGCTGCTGCGCGAACATCCCCCGCAAGTCGTGCGCCTGATATCGCATACCTTGGAAAGGCAAGCCACCAGCTGCCTGCCGGCCATGCCGTCCCTGCTGGATGGATTCTTGCGTACTGGGCGCTTCTCAACCGCCGACTATACGGACGACCTGGACGAGGACGAGGACGATGCGCTGCCAGCCGAGCTCATCGAACAGGCGAGAGAATTGCAAGGGATGGCGTCGCTTATGCCCCAGGCAGACCCAAAGTTTGCCCGCTTCAAAGACATCCTCAGCGAGGCGCTGGACAAGAACGCCAGCGGGAAAGTCCTGGTCTTCTCGTATTTTCTGCACACGCTCGATTATCTCGAGGGCAAGCTGCGGGCGGATGGCTACCGCGCGCTGAAAATCACCGGCAAGACCGGCGACGAAGCCCGCGAAGAAATGCGGAGACTATTTCGCCTGCCGCAGGACGATCCACAGGCTGTCGATGTGCTGCTCTCGTCCGAAGTCGGCTGCGAGGGGCTGGATTACGAGTTCTGCGATTGCCTGGTGAATTACGACATCCCCTGGAACCCAATGCGCATTGAGCAGCGGATTGGGCGCATCGACCGCTTTGGGCAGAAAAGCGATAAGGTCCACATCTACAACTTCATCACGCCAGAGACGGTGGAGGAGCGCGTCTTCTATCGCTGTTTCGAGCGGCTCGGCATCTTTGAAGACACCGTCGGCGACCTGGAGGCAGTGCTGGGCGGCTTGACGGATGAACTGCAGCGGCTGGCGCTTGACCCCCGCCTCAGCGACGAGCAAGCACAGGAACGGGCTTTGCAGGAGGTAGACAACCGGCTGCGGCTTGTCGAAGAAGAGCGCATTATCGCTGCGGAAAGCGACGGGCTGCTGGGTGTTGAGCAGTCCTTCACCGAAGACATCGCCGCGCTGGAGAGCGCCGGGCGCTTCGTATCGCCCGCCGATTTGGCGCAGATGATATCGCGCTTCGTCAAGACATCTGACTTGGGCGGCGCGCTGACGGCTAGCCGACGACACAGCCGGCATCGCCTGCGCTTGAACGCGGACGCTCGCGAAACAGTTGCCAGCAGCCTGTCTAGCCAAGGGCACATCAACCGCGCCGACAAGCACTTCAGGAATTGGCTGCGACAGAGCGAGCCGACCATCGAGGTGACATTCGATCGCGAAACAGCGCTGGCAGAGCGTGCCCTGCCCTTCATCACACCTGTGCATCCCCTGGCGAAAGTCGCCGTTGACCATTGGCGGCAGGCGGATACGCCATTGGTCGCCTGCCTCGCCCTGACAGCCAGCGACATCCCGCCAAGCGTCTATCTTGTTGCGCTGGAGCTATGGGAAACGATTGCCGCGCGCCGCGAGCATCGTGTCCAGGTTTTCGCCTGGGATATGGGGCACAGCCGCATCACCAGCGCTTTGGATGGCATAACCACTCGCCTGGCTGAGTCACGCGAGCCACACAACTTGGATTTGCCCGCTGGCTTGGACTTTGACAAGGCGCTGCGCGAAATCGACGAATACGCTAACGCGACACGGTTGAGCGAGCTGCGCGCCTTGCAGCAGACCAACGACGAGCTGCTAGACCTGCGACACAGTAGTCAAGCGGCTTACTTCGACAATCGGTTGGCGCGGCTGGGGCAAGTCATCCAGCAAGCGAGAGAGCCGCGCATCCGCGCTATGCGGCAAGCGGAAAAAGCGCGCATCGAGCACGACAAACACAAGAAACTGGCCGACATCGAGCAGCTGCGCGACTGCGAAATCGTGACCGACCGCATTGCTCTGGCGCTGCTTTGGGTGGAAGAAGCATGACTGCGCGCCGTCTACTTGAAAGATTGAAATGGTTGTGGCAGCGCCTGCCGAGGCTGGCGGCAGGTCGCCGCCGGGAGGACGAGTCTATGGTTCGAATTCGGTTACGGCGTCAAGGCGCGAAGAATCAGCCGAGTTATCGAATTGTGGTCATTGACCAGCGCAAGGCGCGTGATGGGAAGTACATCGAGAACATCGGACACTACAATCCGCGGACGAATCCTTCTACTGAAGTCGTAAAAGAAGGCCGCGCCTTGTATTGGCTGAGTGTTGGCGCGCAGCCCAGCGACGCAGTACGACGCATCTTGGAGCGTACGGGCACTTGGGAGCGCTTCCGGCGCCTGCGCAATGGCGAAGCGCTTGAAGGCTTGCTGCGTGAGGCGGACGACAACAGGCAAGAGCTACCGAGCCAGAAAACTTCGCGGCGATTTGATAACAGTGAACCTCGAGCCACTCCAGACCTTGTTACAGAGCCCAATCCAGAACCTCAACTAGAGCCTATTCCTGAGCCTGAGCCGGAGCCCATTGTTGAGTCTGAACCAGAGCCTATTGTTGAACCTGAGCTAGAGCCAGAACCTATTGCGAATCCCATTCCAGATCCACCTCCAGAACCCGAACCAGCCCCGATTCCTGCCATGGACGACGAGTCGCAGCAGCCTGAAGACGGCGAAACCAAAGAGCCGAACGACAAGGCTCCCGAGAACAAGGGCTTATTGTACGGAGACCTGAATCGGCCGGGCGCGACGGAATTGTCCGAAGACCACTATCCGCCCGACCCTGTGCCCGATCCTGCATTTCGCGCAATCCGAATGCGGGAAGCTCTTCGCGAAGCGAGGCGCAATGAGCCGCCCGTCGACGAGCAACAAAGACAGACATGTACAAAGCGATGGGATGGCAAAGACCCCGATACGCGCGAGTTTCTGGTGCAACAATACAGCGGCAAGTGCCAGATCTGCGACGATGTCTTCCCAAAACACGACGGCAAACCGTACTTTGAAGCGCTATATGTCGAGACTTATACGACCGCCAGCTGGCTGGACCATCCTGCGAATACGCTGTGTCTCTGCCCCAAACACTGCGCCCAATTCCTGCACAGCGCGCGCGAATTCAAGCCCGATTATCGAGACCAGGTCTTGTCATACGCTGGCGGCGAAACGCATGAAATTAGTTTAGAACTTTGTGATGAATTAGTGGTAATTCGCTTTTCCGAGCGGCACATTATCGACTTGAAGGTACTTGTAGAAGAAACGGCAGGCGAAACTGTCAGCTAGCCTCTCACCGCCCCCGCCGTCAAGCCGCTGACCATGAAGCGCTGCATCAGATAATACACCACGATGACCGGCAGCGTGATCAGCGTCAGTATGGCGAACATGGGTCCTGGGCGCATCATAAATTGTCCGCTGTAGACCAACGGCACCAGGGTAAGCGGCTTTGTCTCTACCGAATTCATGGTGACCAGCGCCAGGATGAACTCGTTCCAGGAAGTCATGAATTGCCAGATGATGACGACAGCCACGGCGGGCCAGCTCACAGGCATCATGATGCGCCAGTAAATGCCGAAGGGGCTGCAGCCGTCGAGAATGGCGGCTTCTTCCAGCTCGCGCAGGAAGCCGGCGAAGAAGCTGCGCAGGATGACGATGGCGAAGGGCACGCCCAGCGCCGTGTAGGGCAGGATCAAGCCCAGGTAAGTGTCGTTCAAGCCCAGCGCCTTGTTGATCTGGAAGATGGGCACGATCAGAGTCGGGATGGGCAGCATCAGTGTCATGATCAGCATATAGAACCACAAGTCCCGCGCGAAGAATTGCAGGCGCGCCAGGGCAAATGCCGCCAGGGAACTGATCAACACCACCAAAATGACCGAAGGCACGGTGACGGCGAAACTATTGATGAAATGCTGCAGGATAGGCGCGTCCAGGAAGACAGTCGCATAATTCTGGATGCTCACGCCGCTGATGAGCAGACCGCCAAATCGCGGCGCGCGTTGGTCGGGCGGCATCAAGGAGACCACCAGCATCATGATGATGGGCACCAGCCACAGCAGCGCCAGCACAGTGACGAAAACGAATCCCAGCGTTTTGGCGGTTCTGCGGCTCATGGCTCAGTTGCCTATCGTGAAACGCGAGCCCAACACCCGCACCTGGAAGACGCTGGCGCTCAAGGCGACGACCAGCAGCACCACCGCCACTGCCGATGCGTAGCCCATGCTCTGCAGGATGAAGGCTTTTTGGAAAATGTGCGTGGGCAACATCTCCGTGGCGTGATTGGGACCGCCTTTGGTCAACATGTAGACCAGGGCGAAGGTCTGCAGCGTGCCGATGACGCCCAATAGAATCAGTGTCAGATGCACATGTCGCAGCATGGGCAGGACGATATGGCGCGTGCGCTGCAAGCTGCCGGCGCCATCGACCTGAGCGGCGTCAAGCGCTTCACCTGGCAAGCCCTTCAAGCCCGCCACATACATCAGCATGGAAAAGCCCGTCCACTGCCAAACATTGACGGCGATGGTGGAAAAAATGGCGATTTTTGGATCGGACAGATAAGGCTGCATCAAGAAGCGCGCGCCAGTCTCCCAGGCGATATCCGCCAGCAAGCCGCCAAAAGGCGCGTAGATGCGCTGCCAGATGATGCCCAGCACCACCGGCGATATGATGGCGGGCATGAAGAAAATGACGCGGAACAAGTTTTGCAAGGGGATGCCCGAGGTCAAAATGCTGGCGAGGATGAAGCCCAGGATCATCTGCGGAAAGATAGTCAGAAATGTCCAGTAGATGGAATTGCGGATGGCGAGGCTGAAGGCGCGGTCATCGCTGAACATCTCGATGTAATTCTGCAAGCCGATGTAGACCGCTTCGTTGATGCCGTCCCAGTCGTACATGCTGGCGTTGAAGATGTAGAAAATGGGGTAGAGCACAAACACGACGAAGAGGAGCATGGCCGGCGCCATGAAGAAGATGCCTTGATTGTCGACCAGCCAGCGTCGGGACATGCGCGACAATCCTGCGGACGACCCAATGGGTCGCCCCTACTCAATGCAAATAGGGCTTCCCGCAGGGGCGACACTTGTGTCGCCCGCCCGCCCCCCATCCTGATGGGGGGCGGCTAATTCCGGAGAGCCACCCGCTGCCCGACCCGGCGCCTTGACAGCAATTTCGCGCGAATCAACCCCTCCCCCTTGTGGGGGAAGGGTTTTGGGTGGGGGTAGCCTATCCCAGCTACATATTCGCGTCTTGCACCATTTGCATGCCTTCGGCTGGCGTCATCTCGCCAGCAGCGACGCCAGCCAGCGCATCTTCCAGCGCCTGCTTGACATCCGGGCTCTTCAACTGGCGCGCGTACTGGACGGAAGCCAGCCACTCGTCCGTGAACATGTCCCAGACCGCTTCCTGGTTTTCCGACCCGAAGGACTCGGGACGCAAGCCGATGTAGGCCGGCAGATCATTGTAGGTATTGATCAGGGCTTGCGCGCCAGCGCCGCTGATCCAGTCGGTGATGACCTTGCAGGCCGCGTCAGGATTGGCTGAGTCGCGCGTTACGCCCAGCATGACATCAATGCCGCCCAGCAAGTCCTCCGGCGCGCCCATGCCCGTGACATCCGGGAACTTGAAGGGCGCGTAGCCAGCCAGGTTTTGATCCAGCGGCGGCGGATTGGGGTTGGCGGCTTGCTGCTGCCACCAGGCGCCCATGGGGAACATGGCCGCGCGCCCGCCTTGGATCTGCTCGACCGCGGCCGGATAATGCGACATGCCCAGCGCGCCCATTTGGAAGATGCCGTCATCAAAGAGGCGCTTCCACCAGGTCATCGCCTCGACGAAGGCCTCATCCGTGAAGCTGGCTTCTCCGTCTTCCGCTTGGTAGATCAAGCCGGGCGCGATATTGTGAATCAACTGCATATAGACATCGCGGCGTATCCAGCCGTCGCCAGCGCCGATCATGACAGGCGCGATGCCTTGCGCGTTGAACATCTCCGCCAGCGCCAGCAACTCGTCGTAAGTCGACGGCGGGTCGACGCCCGCGTCTTCAAAGATGGGTACCGTGTACCACATATTGATGGTCTGCACGAGCACAGGCAAACCATAGATATTGTCATCGCCCTCCGGGTTGCCCAGGCGCGCCTGCTCAATGCCAACCGGGTAGAACTGCGATTCCCAGTCTTCGCCCCAGGTGGCTACGGCGCAATCCTGCATGGGCATCAGGTGATCGCGGTACTGCTGGGTCAATGCGCCGGGCTCCAGACCGATAAGATCGGGCAGAGCGCCGCCAGCCGCCATCGTCTGCAAGTCCACCAGGTATTCGGGGTAGTTGGTGATATCCGGCTCGATGCGGATATCCGGATTCGCCACATTGAAGGCTTCAATCATGGCTTCGGTCGTAGCGATGACCGGGCTCCAGGAGCGGAAGCGGATGACCACTTCGTCCTGCGCCAGGACCGGCATGCTAACAGCCAGAATCAGCAACATCATCAGCACTAGCGTGAATTTCCTAAACATGTCTGAGCTCCTCAAAAAACTCAAATGCTTGCGGTGCATTGCCTGTCGGCGGATTAATTTCGTTGTCGCCTCCTTTCTCGGGGGATCTGGTGGCCTGTCCCTAGCCCACCAAACGGTCGTGATACTCCGGCGGGATTCTGTGCGGCTCGCCATGCTGCAGCGCCATGTGATAGAGCTGCGCCGCGATTTCCACCATGACAGTGCAGTGGATGGCTTTGCGCAAACTGCCCGCCAGCGCCAGCATGCCGTGATTCGCCCAGACGACGGCATTACGCGCGCCCATCACTTCCAGCATAGCATATCCAAATTCTCGCGAGCCACTGGGCGCAAAAGGCATCACTGGCACATCGCCCCCGACATCAATCAACGTGTTGACATGCAGGGGCGCGATGGGCTTGTGCAAGACGCCAAAGAGGTTGGTGTAGATGGGCTCGGCATGCACGATGGCGGCCGCGTCGCTGCGTTTCTCGTAGACCGCCAAATGCACAGGCGCTTCATGCGAGGGCTCGCGGTCGCCAGCCACGACATCGCCAGCCAGGTTCAAGATTACGACATCCTCCGGCGCCAGTTGATCGTAGGCGAAATCATGCGGCGTGATGAGGATGAGCCCGCTATCCGGGTCACGCAGGCTGAGATTGCCCTGGGTCAGCGGCATCAAGTTCAGGCCTGATACCTGCTGCGCGCCAGCGATCAGTTCTCGTTTCAAGAGGTGCAAGGCACTTTTGGACATGGCGCATCCTGTATTTGGCGCGGATTGTAGCCAAGCGTGACGCGCGCGGCAAAAATATGAATCACAGAGGACACAGAGGCGCAGAAATTTGGAAGGTCCTAGGGGCGACGCTTGTGTCGCCCGCATAACGCGACTCTGTGCGCTCTGCGTCCTTTGTGTTGAATCCCAAATCACCACAACTCACATAGCTATAAACATGTCCCCTCGTCAGCCCCACCCCGAAAAGTCGGAGAGGGGAGCCAAGGCAAGCGGACTCGGAATTGTTTTCGCGTGCTTTGCCTCCCCCTGGCCTGTCGGGGGAGCGAGGGCTGTCTATATCCAGTAAGTTCGTCACTCCCCAGGTTTGGGAGCAATTGTTAAATCTGTCGTTCTTCTGTATATTATGCTATGCATTGTTACTTTCTCAATCATTTGGGGTTCTATCAATGAGAATATCTTTCCCCACCCCTCCCCCCCCCCCCCCCCCCACCCCCCCCCCCCCCTCCC
>DAOUKU010000009.1:0-17118 GCA_034420985.1 Anaerolineae bacterium
CAGCTGCGGCACGGAAGTTGCGGCCAATTAGCATCCCCACCCCCCCCCCCCCCCCCCCCGCATCTCAGCTTAGGTTCAGACCTTCGCCGGAGTTCGTAATGAAAACGAGAGAAACATCTCGCCCCTCCCGAAATGTCGCCTGATTGCTGGATAGCAATACCATGCATCAAGTCATCGCCGCCGCGCTGGTCTTCCTGCTGCTCGCGACGCGCGCTTTCGCCGAAACCATCCGCGTCGATTCGACCTGCTCGCTCCGTCAGGCTATCAACGAAGCCAATGAATGGACCAACGACACCGGCAGCTGCGAGCCGGGCGATGACGCTGGTGGAGGCGCCACGGGCGACGATACCATCATCCTCAGCGACAACATCACTTTGACACGCAGCTTGCCATTTATCATCACCAATATCACCATCGACGGCGCGGACGGCAGCGGCGGCCGCTACACGATCAGCGGCGACGGACAATATGGCGTCATTTATCACGACCACGGCGACCTTAGCCTGCAGAACCTGATACTCACTAATGGCCGAACCAATCAATTATATGGAGCAGTCTACAGCAACTCCGGCAGCGATGACCCGCTGACGATCCACAACAGCCGCATTATCAACAGCGACCTTAGCGGCGTCTCCGGCTCGCTCGGCGCCGGCGTATACAAGGACGGCAGAGGCGAATTAAGGATTACGGAAAGCGTCATCACTGGCAACAAAGCCGCCCAGGACGGCGGGGGCCTTTATTCTGAAAGTCCGACAATCATCAGCCGCAGCGCGATATATGACAACAGCGCGCGCTCCGGCGGCGCGGTTTACATCACTGGCGAGGACAGCTCGCTTGCAATCACGAACAGCACCATCTTCAACAATACAGCGTCTTCCGCTGGCGGCGGCGTATACGCGGGTCCCGCCGAATCCGTTGCCTTGAAGCATGTCACTATCATCAAGAACGGCGCCGCTGCCAATACCGCCGGCGGGATCTACTTGACCACCGGCCGCACGAGAATTGAAGTCATCAACAACATTCTGTACCACAACCGCAATGGCGATTGCAGATGGGCGCGCGACCAAGATTTCACTGGACCCGGCGGCGGTTTGGTGTTCAAGGACAACATCATCGGCGCGGGCAACTGCGGCGGCATAAATCTGACTGCGGACCCGCAGCTGGCGGCGGAGGCGACGGGCGACATTCCATATTTCCCATTCTCCACAACCAGCCCGGCCATAGACGCCGCCGAGCGATGCCTAGAGGGTGTGACTGTCGACCAGATCGGCACGAGCCGGCCACAGCCGGCAGGCGGCAAGTGCGATATTGGCGCATACGAGGGACCCGGCGCCTTTGTCTGGGACACGCCAACGCCCACGCCGACTGCCACCAGCACATCCACGCCGACTGCCACCAGCACGCCCACGCCGACTGCCACCAGCACGCCAACGCCGACCGCCACCAGCACGCCAACGCCGACTGCCACCAGCACGCCAACGCCGACTGCTACCAACACGGCAACCGCTACCGACACGGCAACCGCTACCGACACGGCAACTGCTACCGATACGGCGACTGCTACAGATACAGCGACCGCCACCGATACGGCGACTGCTACCGACACGGCGACCGCCACCGACACGGCGACCGCCACCGACATGGCGACCGCCACCAGCACACCGACGGCCGGGCCGCGACCGACTCAGCGCCGGGCAAAGTCGCCCCCAGCCAGCGCCACGCCAAGAAAACGATGCGAACAGTTCGGGCCGGAAGATACCTGGTTTGAAGCCATCCCGCTGGGCGCAATCGCCTGCATCTTCCGCGGCGATGGACATTTTCTCGTTTATGAAGTTGACCTCCAGTCGCGAGGCATTTTTAGGACCCGGGCGACGCAGGAAGAGGTCGATGCGGCTGGCGCGGGCTTGGTCGCCGCCTCCGCTGATGGCCGCGCCGCCATTTTCGCGCTGGAAGATGGCGATGTCGTCGTTTCGGTCGGTCCTGATTTCGAAGGCAAGATCGCGCACATGCGCTTTGAGCGCGGCTTGTTTGGCAATGCCATCGCCGTTTTCACAAGTTTTGGTCCGCCGCCTGGCTTGGGCTATGCGGAAGCGGAAGACCAGCGAGTGCCGAAAGGCGCCTTGGCGGACTGCATGGTGACCACCACCGTCTACCTCAATCTCCGCGAGACGCCCGGCGGCGCGATCCTGCTAACGCTGCCGCGCCCGGTGACGCTGACGGCGGTCGAGCGGACGGAAAGCTGGTTCAAGGTGGACTGGTACGGACAGAAGGGCTGGATATCCGCCATGTATGTCAAGCCAGAGGGCAATTGCGGTTAGCGCCGCTGCGCCCGGGCGCGAAGCCCTCCCCTTCCCTCGTTCTGGGGGAAGAGGCCGGGGTTGATTATCGTATCCACACAACTGGGCAGACGCCCGCTCTCTTTGCGATTCAACCTTTTGCAAACCCTGTGCTAGAATAGCCGCGCGATTTCCAAACAAGTGCGAAAGAGCGGCGCATGGCACTCCCCCCGCGAGACTCGCCCAAAGGCAAGGTCGTCTCCCTGTTTGTGACCTGCATCGTGGACATGGTTTATCCGCAGACGGGCATGTCGGTGGTGGACATCCTGGAGCATGTTGGCCTAGAAGTCGTCTTCCCCGGGGCGCAGACTTGCTGCGGGCAGCCAGCCTTCAACAGCGGCTACCGCGATGAAACGCGCACGGTCGCCCGTCACTTCTTCAAAGCCTTCGCCGATGCCGAGGTCATCGTCACGCCCTCCGGCTCCTGCGCGACCATGCTGCGGCACGAGTATCCCAGCTTGTTCAAGCCCGAAGACGGCGAGCTTTATGAGCAGGCGCAGCGCATCGCCCGCATCACCTGGGAATTCAGCGAATACCTGGTGGAAGGGCTGGGCATGGCGAACCTGGATTTGTCGCTGCCGGCGCCGCGGACGCTGGCCATGCACGATGCCTGTCATGGCTTGCGGGGGTTGGGGCTGGGCGGCTCTGCCCGCAGTTTGATCGCCCATCTGGGCAATGCCGATTTCTGCGAGCTCAAGGAATGCGAGGTCTGCTGCGGTTTCGGCGGCTTGTTCAGCATCAAAATGCCGGCGCTGAGCAATGCCATGCTGCGCAACAAAATCGACAATATCAGCGCCAGCCGGGCAGATACTATCGTCACTGGCGATGTCAGCTGCCTGACGCAGATGAATGGCGGGCTGTCGCGCAGCAGATCGCCAAAGCGGGTGCGGCATTTGGCCGATGTGCTGGCGGAGGGCTTGCCCAAATGAGCGTCGAGTTGCGTTCCAAGGACTTCGTGTCCCTGGCCGATATCGCCCTGCGCAACCCGGATCTCCAGGAAGCGGTCGGCGGCGGCACCCGCGGCGGCTATGCCAAACGCGCCGAGTCCATGTTTGAGTTTGGCGCTGCCCACGGCGAAAGCATGCGCGACCAGGCGGCCAGCGCCAAACGCCGCGCCCTGCGCAACTTGCCCGATGTGCTGGAACGCGCCGAAACACAGTTGCGCGCTAATGGCTGGGGCGTGGAATGGGCGGAAGACGCCGAGCAAGCCAATCAGTTGGTGATCGAGATCGCGGGCCGGCACCAAGTTCAGACGGTCACGAAGAGCAAGAGCATGCTCAGCGAAGAACTGGGACTGAATCACGCGCTGGAAGCGGCTGGCTTGCGGGTCGTCGAGACCGACCTGGGCGAATACATCATCCAACTCAATCACGAGACGCCCAGCCATATCGTCGCGCCCGTCATGCACAAGACCAAAGCCGAGATTCGTGATATTTTCGTGCGCGAGCTGGGCATGACGCCGACAGACGATGCCGAAGCCATGGTGGCTTTCGCGCGCAGGATGCTGCGCCAGGACTTTCTCAATGCCGATATGGGCATCAGCGGCGGCAATTTTCTGATTGCCGAGACGGGCAGCATCGGCCTGGTGATGAACGAAGGCAACGGGCGCATGTGCACCTCGCTGCCCCGCGTGCATGTGGCGCTGGTGGGCATCGAAAAAGTGGTGGAAACAGTCGCGGATTACGCCACATTGACGCAGGTTTTGCCGCGCAGCGCCACCGGACAGCCGCTCTCCGTCTATACGAATATCATCAACGGACCCGGGCGCGCAGACGAAGCCGATGGTCCGCAGCATGGTTATGTCGTCCTGGTCGACAACGGGCGCAGCCAAATCTACGCTACGGACTATGTGGAGGCGCTGGCTTGCATCCGCTGCGGCGCCTGTCAAAATGCCTGCCCGGTCTATCGCAGCACCGGCGGGCATGCCTATGGCTGGGTCTACGGCGGACCCATCGGCGCAGTGCTGACGCCACTGCTGGTGGGCTTGGAAAATGCCGCGCCCCTGCCCCATGCCAGCAGTCTCTGCGGCAGCTGCAAGCAAGTCTGCCCGGTCGATATTGACCTGCCGCGCATGCTGCTGGATTTGCGCCACGACCTGGTAGAAAGCGGCGAGTCGGCAGCCAGTTGGGATGTCGCTATGAAGCTGTGGGCGGTGGGCATGACTTCGCCGACGCGCTATGCGCTGGGCGGGCGCGCGGCGCGCCTGGGGCAAAGGCTGATGGGCGAGTATATGCCCGGTCCGCTGGGCAACTGGAGCGAGCAGCGCGACTTCCCCGAATTTGCGCCTAAGCCCTTCCGGCAGCTGTGGAAAGAACGCGACAAAGGCAGCCGGGCATGAGCGGGTTTTTTGCCGAGGGGAGCGGGATATGAGCACGGCGCGTGATCGCATCTTGGGGCGTCTGCGCGAGGCGCAGGCTGCGCATGCCAGCCCCGACTCGGTATTGAGCAGACCGCCGCTGGATAGCCGGCGCAGCATGATCCCCCTGCGCGACCTGGACGCTGACGAGCGCATCGAGCAGTTCGTCGCGGCGGCTGAAGGGCTGGGCGGCACAGTGCATCGCGTGGGCGGACCGGGCATGGCGCTCGAGACCATCATGACGCTGCTGGATAGCGACGAGACGGCGCTGGCTTGGGAAGATGATGAACTGCCGATGGCCGATTTGCGGGCGACGCTGGAGTCGCTGGGCGTGAGCATCGCGGCGCATAACGACGAATCGGCGCGCGTGGGCATCACTGGCGTCAGCGCGGCGCTGGCTGGCACGGGCAGTCTGGTGCTGGAAAGCGGCGGCGGACGTTACCGCGCGACTTCCCTGCTGCCCGATCTGCATATTGCGCTGCTGAAGCCCGAGCAGATTCTGCCGGATCTGGAAACCTGGGCGGAAGTCCAGGCTGCGCAAGGCTTCCGCGCTTTCACCGACGCCAGCAACACCATCATCATCAGCGGACCCAGCAAGACCGCCGATATCGGGCATCAACTGGTCAAGGGCGCGCACGGTCCGCGCGAGTTGCATATATTGCTGCTGGGCGCTTGAGTGCGAAAGGACGGAGCATGGCTCATTTGCTGGGACTGGACATCAGCACGACGGGCGCCAAAGCGCTAATCGTCGACGCGGCGGGCGAAGTGAAAGCGGTCGCCAATACGCCACAGCCCATCAGCCAGCCCAAACCGCTGTGGAGCGAGCAGAATCCAACCGACTGGTGGCTGGGCATGCGCCGCAGCATACAGCTTGCGCTGGCGGACGCGGGCTTGGACGGCGGCGATATCAGCGCCATCGGACTGACGGGGCAGATGCACGGGCTGGTGCTGCTGGACGCCGCCGGCCAGGTACTGCGCCCAGCGATCTTGTGGAACGACCAGCGCACGCAAGCGCAATGCGACTGGATGACCGAGCAGCTTGGCGAAGCGCGGCTGATCGAGCTGACGGGCAACCCGGCCGTGACCGGCTTCACCGCGCCAAAAGTGCTCTGGATGCGCGATAACGAACCCAAAATATACGCCCGGGCGGCGCAGATCCTGCTGCCCAAAGATTACATCCGCTACAAACTGACCGATGCCTACGCCACGGATCTGGCGGGAGCGGCCGGGACATCGCTGCTGAATGTGGCGGAACGCGCCTGGTCGGACGAAGTGCTGGCAGCGCTGGATATCCCGCGGGCTTGGCTGCCGCCTGTGCACGAGGGCACAGAGGTCACTTCCGTGATTAGCGAGGCAGGCGCGGCCGCCACGGGATTGCAGGTTGGCACGCCCGTCGTGGGCGGCGGCGGCGACCAGGCGGCTGGCGCGATTGGCATGGGCTGCGTCTCGCCGCAGACTATCGGTGTGACTGTGGGCACCTCGGGCGTGGTCTTTGCGCCGCTGGCGGAATACGCCTATGAGCCGCAGGGACGGCTGCACGCCTTTTGTCACGCCGTGCCGGGCACATGGCATCTAATGGGCGTGATGCTCAGCGCGGCCGGCAGCCTGCAATGGTATCGCGATAGCCTGGCGCCGGGGCTGGCATTTGACGATTTGCTGGGCGAGGCGGCGGCAATCCCGGCTGGCAGCGAAGGCTTGTTCTTCTTGCCCTATCTGACTGGCGAGCGCAGCCCGCATCCCGACCCCCTGGCGCGCGGAGCCTTCATCGGCTTGACCAGCCGTCACAGCCGCGGGCATCTGACGCGCGCAGTGCTGGAGGGCGTGGCTTTTGGCTTGAAGGACTCCTTCACGCTGATCGCCCAGACGGGATTGCCGGCGCAGTATGAAGCGCGAATCAGCGGCGGCGGCGCCAAGAGCCCTGTCTGGCAGCAGATCATCGCCGATGTGCTGGGCGCGCCGCTGGTCAATATCAACACGACGGAAGGCGGCGCTTTTGGGGCGGCTATCCTGGCGAGTGTGGCGGCGGGCGTCTACAGCGATGTGGAGGCAGCTTGCGCAGCGCTGATACAGCCGGGCGAGACAGTGTCGGTTGGCGCGGATGCCGCTGTCTATGCCGAGCGCTACGCCATCTATCAGTCGCTGTATCCCACTTTGAAAGCCACCTTCGCCCGGCTCTAGGGCTTGCCAAGGCAAACCCTTGCTGTATTCGCCCGCAAGATGACAGCTGTAGGAGCGCCTCGCTGCGACGCCCTATTTGAAGTAATTCGACATTTGCCTGTGGGCGAGCCACCGGCTCGTCCCTGCAACTAGCGTTGGTATATGAGATTTGAGCCAAGGCGAATATCTCCGCTTGTGCGGCTGCGAAGCCACGCGCGGGGCTACATCCGCCTTTTTCTGGGCGCTCTCGCTATACTCGGTACACTCGGTAGTAGGTTTTTGCACTATCCTTGGAATCACTTGTGCCCTCGATAGATTAGACCATGACTCCCTTCCCCGACTTCACGCAGATTGACTACGATGCCGCGCCGGGAAGGCATGCCCCCGCAGCCAGCGACCATATCTGGCGCACGCTGGAAGGCATCCATGTCAAGGCGCTGCACACCGCCGCCGACCTGGCGAATGTAGCGCATTTGGGCTTTGTAGCCGGCATCCCGCCTTATCTGCGTGGACCCTACCCCGGTATGTATGCCCTGCGCCCCTGGACGATCCGCCAATACGCCGGTTTTTCGACTGCCGAAGACAGCAACGCTTTCTATCGGCGCAATCTGGCGGCGGGGCAGCGCGGTCTGTCGGTGGCTTTCGACCTGGCCACGCACCGCGGCTACGACTCGGATCATCCCCGCGTTCTCGGCGACGTGGGCATGGCTGGCGTGGCTGTGGACAGTCTGCGCGATATGCAGATTCTCTTTGACGGCATCCCACTGGAAAAGATGTCCGTGTCGATGACCATGAATGGCGCTGTGCTGCCCGTGCTGGCTTTCTACATCGTCGCGGCCGAGCAGCAGGGAGTCGCGCCACGCCAACTGCGCGGCACCATCCAAAACGACATCCTCAAAGAGTACATGGTGCGCAACACCTATATTTATCCACCGGCGGAATCCATGCGCATCGTCGCCGACATCTTCGCCTATACCGCCGCCGAAATGCCGCGCTTCAACAGCATCAGCATCAGCGGCTACCACATCCAGGAAGCCGGCGGCAGCGCCGATATCGAGCTGGCCTACACGCTGGCGGACGGCTTGGAATATGTGCGGACGGGGCTGGCGGCTGGCTTGGATATTGACGCCTTTGCGCCGCGTTTGTCCTTCTTTTGGGGCATCGGCATCAATCTGTTTATGGAAATCGCCAAGCAACGGGCAGCGCGTATGCTGTGGGCGAAGCTGCTGAAACCACTTAAGCCGCGCAACCCCAAGTCCCTGGCATTGCGCGCTCATTGCCAGACCTCGGGCTGGAGCCTGCAAGCCGAAGACCCTTACAACAACATCGCGCGCACCTGCGTCGAAGCGCTGGCGGCGGTCTTCGGCGGCACGCAGTCCCTGCACACCAACGCGCTGGACGAAGCCATGTCCCTGCCCAGCGATTTCAGCGCCCGCATCGCCCGCGACACGCAACTCATGCTGCAGCGGGAGACGGGCATCTGCGCCGCCGTCGATCCCTGGGGCGGTTCTTACCTGGTCGAGCGGCTGACCCACGATTTGGCAATCCGCGCCTGGACTCATATTGAAGACATTGAGGCATTGGGCGGCATGGCGAAAGCGCTGGAGACGGACCTGCCGCAGCATCGCATTGAAGAAGCCGCCGCCCGCCGTCAAGCGCGCATCGACAACGGTTTGGAAACCATCATCGGCCTCAACAAATACCGCCCAGCCCAGCCCACGCAAATCGACATGCTGGAGGTGGACAACAGCGCCGTCCGCGCCGCGCAGATCGAGCGACTCCAACAGTTGCGCACCGAACGCGATCAAGCCCGCGTGCAAGCCGCTCTGAATGCTTTGACCCATTGCGCCGAAAGCGGCGAGGGCAATTTGCTGGCGCTGTCGGTGAATGCCGCTCGCGCCCTGGCCACCACCGGCGAGATTTCATCGGCGCTGGAAAAAGTGTGGGGCAGACACCAAGCCAAGGCACGCGTAATCACCGGCGTCTACAGCAGCGAATCCCGCGATGACGAAAAGATCGCGACCGTGCGCCAAATCACCGCGGACTTCGCCAAAGTGGAGGGGCAGCGGCCCCGTCTGCTGGTGGCGAAAATGGGCCAGGATGGGCATGACCGCGGCGCCAAAGTCATCGCCAGCGCCTTCGCCGATATGGGCTTCGATGTCGTCATCGCGCCGCTCTTCCAGACGCCGGTGGAAGTGGCGCGGCAGGCAGTGGACTGCGGAGCGCATATCGTCGGCGTCAGTTCACTGGCGGCCGGTCACAAGACGCTGCTGCCGCAATTGATGGACGAGCTGAAACGGTTGAGCGACGACGAGACGATGGTGGTGGCGGGTGGCGTCATCCCGGCGCGGGATCACGATTTGCTTCGGGAGCAGGGCGTGGCGGCGATATTCGGTCCCGGCAGCGCCATCCCGCAGGCCGCGCTGGTCGTGCTGGAAGAGCTGCTGCGCCGCCTGGACGCGCCTGCGTAACCCCCTCGGTCCCCCGTCAAGTCGGAGGGCATTCGCATTAGGCGAAATCCGTAGGGGCGCCCGATAAGGCCAGGCAGGCCATATTGAGCTGAGACGCCCGTCCCCCGACGAGCCGGGGGAGGCTGGCCCAATGCAAGATTTGTAGGCGCGACCCGATGCGTCGGGGGAACCGAGAGGGATTCGAGCGGGATTTAGCCTCCCCCCAACTCGTCGGGGGGACCGAGGAGGGTGGTCAGCCGATCCACAGGCAGCCCACTGGGCAGGTCATCGGGCACGATGTGCATGAGGTCGCCCGCGGCGGGATCGGTCAGCGCCTGCAGGAAACGCGCAATATCGGCGACATCCCTGTCGTTCAGCGGTATGCCCGCGCGCATGGGAAAGGCCACAGAATGCGCCTGCCGCTCGAAGTCGTAGGGCAGCAGCTGCGTCTGCAGCGCACCTGGCAACTGCGCTTCCGGCGCGTATAAAATATTGGCTCGCCAGGGATCGGCGTGATGCCAGATCACCGCCTCCAGCTCCTGGTAGGCTCCGCTGTGCATATAAGGCGCGGTCAGGGCGACATTGCGCAGCCCCGGCGTCTTGAAGCGATACTGATCGCGATAATCAAAAGTGACATTGGCGCGTCCGAAATCATCCCTGCCCAAGGCGCCATTGTCCTTGCCAGGACCCAGCTGCGGCGTCAGCAAATTGTGAAATTCCTGGTCGGTGAAGAGATCGCCACTGTGGCAGCTGGCGCAATACACGCCCTCTTTCAGCGCGCCGAAGAAGAGCAGCGCGCCGCGTTTTTCCGTCTCGTCCAGCGCGGTAGCGTCGCCCGCCGCATAGTCGTCCCAGGGCGATGCTGTGAAAATGAGCTGGCGTTCAAAAGCTGCGATGGCCTCCGCCAGCTGACGCAGCGTAATATCGTCTTCGCCAAAAACACTGGCAAAGCGCGCGGCGTATTCGGCATTGTCGCGCAACCGCCCCAGCAATGCCCTGCGAATCACCATGGGCGGATACGTGCCGAAGGTTAGGCCCGCCATTTCATGCCGCGAGGTGATGGGGAAGAGCACCTGCGCCATCAGCGGGTCGCTCAAATCCAGATCATTGATGGCGTCTTCCAGCGTGCGCACGCCGGCGCTTCCCTCGACCCGACCATCCCAAAACTGGCGCGAAAGCAAGGCACTGTTGATGATGGTGGGGCTGTTGCGCGGGATGAAAACATCGATGAAGGGATTTTCGATGGCGGGCTCGTCAGCCAGCGTCAGCAGCTTGCGGAAGGCGCGCTGCTCGCCAAGCCCAGCCCCGCCAGCGCCTATCGGCAATGCGCGCGCATCGGACATGGCGAAGGCGGGATGATGGCAGGTGGCACAGGAGATATTCTGGTCGCCGGACAATATCGGATCGAAGAACAAGTCGCGACCCAAACGCGTCAATTCGCTTTCGGCTTCGATGAGCTCGCGTCCGGGATAGGGACTGAGCTCCTGCTGAATGATGACGCGGCGCAGAGCGGCGTCGAGGTCGCTGATATCAGCATACTTGCCCGGCGGGCTATCGGCGGGCGGGTAGCGGCGCGGCTGGCTGGGCGCGGCATCAAAGCTGATATGCAGCAGGCGTCCGCGATAGACCTCGCTGATGTACAGGCTCCCATCCGGCAGGGGCAGCATGGCGCTGGGGAAGTGCAGTTTATCGACGACCGTGCGCAGCAGGCCATCGACCTGTAGCAGGCTGAGCGAACCTGTAGCGGCATATTCATCCAAGTCGGTGAAGCAGGGGCTGCGCGCGGGCAAAGCGCCAAACTCCAGGATCCACAGCGCGCCGTCGGGGGCAAGCGCCACATCAATGGGCATATGCAGGCCATCGACCAGCAGGCTCTGCGCGCCATTGTCATGCACCGCCACCAATTCGCCGCTATTCTGTACATGCGGGCAGCCGCCCAGCAGCGCAACCAGCGTTCGATCGCCCAGTCTCGTCAGTCCGGTCGGCAGCGCATCCAGGCGTCCGCCGTCGACGCGTGGATTATCCAGGCGCGCAAAACGATGCGCATGCTGCAGCGCGCCGCCCTCGTCCTCGCTGACTAAGCCATTACCAGCCGCGTCCGTCACCAACGGCTTCCCGTCCTCGTCAAAGGCGATATCGAAGGGGTGCAGCAGAAAGACATTGCCGCGCTGGAATTGCCGACTGTGCAGGTCCTGCGGCGTGAAGGGCTCGGCGGGCAGTTGCATGGCGCGTGACGCCGGCAGGCTGTAGAGACCGGCGCCGGGGAAAGCGATGATGACCTCCGCACTATCAGGAGATACCGCAACGACCGGCGCGCGCACCAAATCACCATTCACCCGACCGCTGGGCGCCAGGGACAAAAGACGTCCCAAGTGACCATCCGGCTGCAGCAAGCTGATGCCCGCGCTGCGTTCGCCATGTCCGCCAGCTTCCGCGATCAGCAGCCCGCCATTGGGCAGCAGCGCCAAGCCCGTCGGGTAATAGAGTCCCTCGGCGATGACGCGAATATGCAGCGTATCTTGCACCTGTGCGGAGGATGTCAACAGGCAAGCAAACAGAGCCAAGATCAATGTCAGGCAGCGCATGCCTGCCATTGTAGCATCTGCCGCGGCGAAACGCTGATTCTCGCTTCTATTTCCCTGTAAGGCTTGTCAGATGATTGGAGATTAGCGCATATCCGCTGTAAATCGTTTATCTCTGTCCTGCGGAAATGACATCAACCGTGGCAATTCGACCAAATACGTTGGGGCAACAGTCCCCTTCCCCGATGCTACGGGTCGCGTAGACACTGACCGGCGGGCAAGGGGGCGGGGATGGGGTAGGCGGACGACCTACTGGGTCGCCCCTACACGATTCTTCACGGGCGGAAGGGCCGATTACCAACCCGACCAGTGAATTTCAGGAAGAGCCCTGTAAGGCGCCGCCAGTCGTCGCTGTGTCCGCCCTGCCACTGTGTTAGAATCAGCCATATCAACGCAGGCAGGCGCTTAGCAGGCGCTTAGACGAGGAGTGCGACATGAGCAGGACGATCCGAAACTATGTGAATGGCGACTGGGTGGATTCCAACGCGGGCGAGATGATCCCCGTACATGACCCGGCGACTTGCGAGCTGCTGGCGAAATGCCCGGATTCAACAGCGGCGGACGTCGACTTGGCGGTGGGCGCGGCGCGCGATGCCTTTGACGAGTGGCGCAGCACGCCGGTCTTGGTGCGCGCGCAGTACATGCACCATTTCAAAGTGATGGTCGAGGACCGCTTCGAAGACATTTCCCGCATCGTGGTCAAGGAGCATGGCAAGACCATGGACGAAGCGCGTGGCGAGGTGCGGCGCGCCATCGAGAGCATTGATTTCGCCATGAGCGTGCCGGTGCTGATGCGCAGCGATGGCTTGGAAGATATCAGCAGTGGCATCGACGAGACAACGGTGCGGCAACCGGCGGGCGTCTTTGCGGCTATCACGCCCTTCAATTTTCCTTTCATGGTGCCGATGTGGTTCTTGCCGACCGCCATAACCTGCGGCAATACCTTCATTTTGAAGCCATCGCCACAAACGCCCTTGAGCACGGAATTGCTCTTTGAACTGCTGGATGAGTTGGATTTGCCGGAGGGCGTGGTCAACCTGGTCAATGGCGGCGTGCCCAGCGCGACAGCACTGATGGAACACCCGGATGTCACGGGGGTTTCCTTTGTGGGCAGCAGCGCGGTAGCCAAGATCATCTACGAGACCTGCACGCGCAATGGCAAGCGGGTGCAGGCACAAGGCGGCGCTAAAAATTACATCGCGGTCATGCCGGACGCCAATATCGAAGCCAGCGTCATGAATATCCTGGGCGCAGCTTATGGTTGCGCCGGGCAGCGCTGTCTGGCGGCGGCCGTGGCGGTGGGCGTCGGCGATGCCTATTACCAGTTGAAAGACGAACTGGCAAAACAAGTAGCGGCGCTGAAGGTGGGCTATGGCCTGGACGAGACGACGCAGATGGGCACGGTCATCAGCGATGCGGCCAAGACGCGCATCGAATCGATGATCGGGCAGAGCGAAGGCGAAGGCGCGGAAGTGGTCGTGGACGGGCGCGATTTCAATGTAGCTGGCTACGAGCAGGGTTCATGGGTGGGTCCCACGCTGATCGCCAATGTGCAGCCAGATACGCTGATGGCGACCGAGGAGGTCTTTGGTCCGGTACTTTCGCTGATGAAGGCGGATGACTTTGACGAAGCTGTCAACATCATCAACCAGAGTCGCTATGGCAATGCCGCCAGCATCTTCACCAACAGCGGCAAGTACGCGCGTGAATTCAAATACAGCGTCAACGCGGGCAACATCGGTGTGAATATCGGCGTGGCCGCGCCGTCGGCGTCTTTCCCCTTTGGCGGGCAGAAGGACTCCTTCTACGGCGATTTGCACGGGCAGGGGATGGATTCCATCGAGTTCTACACCGAGCGCAAAATCGTCATCGAGCGGTGGGTGTAGCTATGGCATCGCTGAATACTTTCGGCGCGATATTGAGCCACGCCATTGCGCTGGAAACGCAGCTCAGCACCTGGTATGGAGAGATTGGCGAGGCGGGCAAAGCCAAAGCCGCCGACAAACGTCGCCGCAAACTGGAACGCGCGCGCCGAGAGAATGTCGTGGAAATCACGCTGGAGCCGATATCGGGCTTGGACGCGGAGGACTACGCGCTGGAATTGAGCGATGGCAGCGCGGACGGGCAGCGGGCGGTGGCGGGCGTGGCGGCGCGCTTCTATGCGGATGTGGCGCCGAAGATCAATGTGCGGGCGGCGCAACGGGCGCTGGAACGCTGCGGCAAGGAGCATGCGGCACTGGTGTAGGGGCGGCAGGTTTCATCGCCCTCGATTGGAATCGCTTACATCGTTAAAGCTCTGGAAGCACTCTACACAGAAGAAACCGCCGAAGGCATGCAGAATTCCTTACGCTAGATGTAAACCATTGCGATAGAAAGGACAAACCCCATGACCAACAAACGAATCGTGCGGGCGGCCCTGCTGCAAGCCACCTGGACCGGCGACAAGCAATCCATGATCGACAAGCATATCCGCTACACGCGTCAAGCCGCCGACCAGGGCGCGCAGATCATGTGCTATCAGGAGTTGTTCTATGGTCCCTACTTCTGCCAGGTGCAAGATACGCAATTTTACAGCTTCACCGAATCTATCCCGGACGGATCGACTACGCAGCGATTTTGCGCGCTGGCAGCCGAGCTGAACATGGTGCTGATCGTGCCCATATACGAGCGCGATGGCGTCGGCGTCTATTACAACACGGCTGCCGTCATCGACGCGGATGGCAGCTACCTAGGCAAGTACCGCAAGACGCATATCCCGCATTTGCCCGGCTTTTGGGAGAAGTTTTATTTTAGGCCGGGCAACTTGGGTTATCCCGTCTTTGACACGACAGTGGGCAAGGTCGGTGTTTATATCTGTCACGACCGCCATTTCCCGGAAGGGGCGCGGGCACTGGGGCTGAATGGCGCGGAGATGGTCTTCATTCCCTCCGCCACCACGCGCGGATTGAGCCAGCACCTGTGGCGCATCGAGCAGACATCGCACGCCATCTTCAATACCTATTATGTCGGCACGATTAACCGCGTCGGCATTGAGGGACCGGACGAGGGCGATTTCTACGGCGAGAGCTATTTTTGCGATCCCAAGGGGCAGTTTGTCGGCGAGCTGGGCAGCGCGCATGATGAGGAGCTGATTGTGCGCGACCTGGACCTGGGTTTGATCCAGGAAGTGCGCGACACCTGGCATTTCTATTTCAACCGTCGCCCCGACCAATACGGTGAGCTGGTGCAGGATACGGTAAGCGTTTAACCCCTCGGTCCTCCAGGCAAACGGTGTAGGGGCGATCCAATGGGTCGCCCGCAATATAGAAGCAGCAAGTCTTTGGGGGATTCGCAACTCGTTGGACAGGAGGCGAAAATGGACTTTGGCATCACATTCAAGGGCGATATTTCCCCGCGGCGCACGGTGGCGCTGTGCAAACAGGCCGAAGTGGCGGGCTTCAAATACGGCTGGTTCTTCGATTCGCATGTGTTGTGGCGCGATTGTTACATGACCATGGCGCTGTGCATGGCACATACGGACGAGATGATCTTCGGCCCGCTGGTGACCAATCCGGGTGTGCGCGAGTGGTCGGTGGCGGGCAGCATGTACGCCACACTGGCGCTGCAAAGCGGCAACCGCATCGAAATCGGTATTGGGCGCGGCGACAGTTCGCGGCGCATGCTGGGCAGGAAGCCGATGACCGTCGCCAATATGGAGCGCTTTGCGGATGCCTTGCGCGGCTTCGTACGCGGCGACCAGGTCGAATATGACGATGCCAGCGCGCAACTGGTTTGGGCGAACGGCTATGAGTTGCCAATTTGGGTGGCGGCTTACGGGCCGCGGGCGCTGGCTGGCGCGGGCCGCAGCGGCGACGGTCTGGTCATCCAGTTGGCGGATCCCGGCTTGGTGCGCTGGTTCTCACAGCAGGCCATCGCCGGCGGAGAAGCGGCTGGCAACGACATGTCCGGCTACCAGATCATGTCGGCGGCGCCAGTGTGGATCGGCGACATGGGGGTGGCTCGCGAGCAGACGCGCTGGTTCCCAGCCATGGTGGGCAATCACGTGGCCGATATCGTCGAGCGCTACGGCATGGACAGCCCGGATATCCCCGCCAGCCTGACCGCCTATATCGAGGGGCGGCGGGGCTACGATTACAAAGAACATGCCGACAAAGACGCCGAGCATCTCGATTTTATCAGCGAGGACATCGTCGACGCTTTTGGCATATTGGGCGGCGTCGATGACCATATCGCCAAACTGAAGCAACTGGAAGCGGCGGGCGTGACGCAGTTCAACATCTACCTGATGTGCGGCGAAGAAGAGCGCATCGTCGCCGAGTATGGCGAGAAGGTGATTCCGGCCTTTCAATAACACAAAAACTGTCTTTACCACAGAGGAAACGAGGCAACACAGAGGGCGCAGAGTGCACGGAGAAAAGAACGGGCGTCTCAGCGAGACGTCCCTACGCAAGTCGCAAGAGGGGTAGACCTGCCCTTCCCACTTGCTTGACAGCATGAACGCGGCGCGATAGGCTTGTGGGCTATGGAAACCAAATTTAGCAGACTCGCCACCAAAGTCGACCTGAATGGGCGTATTCATCGCTTATATGGAGCGGCATTTCATTTCCTGAGAGGGACTTGCTAATGGGCACATTATTCAAAAATGGCAAAATCATCACCGCCAGCGACGCCATAGACGCCGATGTCCTGGTCGAAGGCGAGCTCGTCACGCTGATCGGGCAGGATCTCAACCCCGACAACCACGACCTGGTCGACTGCGCGGGCAAGTACCTGCTGCCCGGCGGCATCGATGTGCACACCCACCTCGACCTACCTTTCGGCGGCACCATCAGCAACGACGACTTCGATGTCGGACACATGGCGGCGGCATTTGGCGGCACGACCACCCATATCGACTTCGTTGTGCAGCCTATTGGCGGGGGGCTGCGCGACGGGCTGGAGACCTGGCGGGCGAAATCGGCGCATCTGGCGCAGATCGACTACGGCTTTCACATGGCGGTGACCGACCTCAACGAGGCGATCATGGCGGAAATCCCCACTATGCTCGATGAAGGCATCACCAGCCTGAAGCTCTTCATGGCTTACAAAAATGTCTTCCAGATCGACGATGCCACGCTCTTCAACACCATGCGCGTGGCGGCGGACAACGGCATGATCGTCATGGTGCATGCGGAAAATGGCGATGTCGAAGCGGCGCTGACCCCCGCGCTGCTGGCGGCTGGCAAGACCGACCCCGT
>DAOUKU010000010.1:0-22735 GCA_034420985.1 Anaerolineae bacterium
GAACATGATGCCGGGATGAATCACGAAGTTCAGCTGGCGCACATCATCGGTGGCGCGCGCCATGATATCGCCCACCCGCTGCTGGTCGTGGAATGTCTGGCTCTTGCCCAGCAAACTGGTATACAGCTCGTGCCGCGAATCTCGCTCGACCCGCGTCGACAAGATAACCATCGACATCGATCCCATCAGCGAAAACAAGCCGTCCGACACCGACAAGATCAATACGGCGAGGCTGACCGCGATCACCGCCCGGGCGTCACCGCCAGCAATGATGAGCTCTGCGCCCCGGCCAAACATCACCCGCGCACCTGAAAAGGTAGTGTAGGTCATCGCGAAGCCGGCCAAGCCGATAAAGAAATACAGCTTGTGCTCGAAGCAGTGCGAAATGAGCCAGCGCACGGCTGATCGTCGATCGTATTCTCGCAAGCCTTCAATCGCAAATTCGCTCTTCTGCGCCAACATGATCTCCTGTGGCATCGGTAGGGGGCAGAGGATTGTACACGAGAATCGCGGCGCGGGTAAGGGCAGGATGTCTGCGGCAGCTTGTTTGCCCGCGGCAAGTCTGGCAAAATTAGTTGCTTGCGCCGCATAAAAATCGTGAGGCGACCATGCAAGCTATCCGCGCCGCCGTGCGTGATGCCGCCAGGCTCTGCCGCTTGGTGCAAGACCGCTACCTAAGCGCCAGCACAAAGACGGCGGGCGATCATGCCGAGCCAGTGACAATCGCCGATTATGGCTCGCAAGCCATCATCTGCCGCGCCTTGCAGCAGCATTATCCCGACGACGCCATCATCGCCGAGGAATCGGGCGCGCAATTCAGGCAACTGGTGGCAAAGGCGCAGCGTGAGCAGGTCTTGGGGTTGCTGACAACAGTGCTAGGCGAGTCGGTCAATGAAGACCAGCTGGTGGCTTGGTTGGATTTCGGCGCGGACAGGCGAACACGGCGCACCTGGGTTATCGACCCCATCGATGGCACGAAGGGATTCCTGGCGCGGCGGCATTACGCCATCGCTTGTGGCTTGCTTGTGGATGGGCTTGTCAGTGAAGGCATTGTGGCGGCGCCTGGCTATAACGATGAGGCGGGCGCGCTATTTTATACAGAAACGGGCACCTGTTGGCGAGCGTCGCTGGCTGGCGGCGTCGGCGAAAGAGTGACGGTGTCGACACGGCGGGAAGTTGACGAATTCATCGCAGTGCAGAGCTATGAGCGCGCGCATGCCAGCAAATCTCGCATGAGCCGGACGCGGGAATTGGCGGGTTTGGGCGACGTCCGTATCCTGGAACTGGACAGCATGGAGAAGTACGCGCTGGTGGCCTGCGGCGATGCTGATTTGTATATGCGCTTGCCACGCCGCGACAGCGAGTATGCGCACAAGGTCTGGGATCACGCGGCGGGCGCGGCGCTGGTGGCGGCGGCTGGCGGGATGGTGACGGGACTGGCTGGCGAAGCGCTGGATTTCTCACGCGGGGAGACTCTGCCGAATGCGGGCATGATCATCAGCAACGGGCAGCATCATGCGCGGGTGGTGGCGGCGGTGCGGCGCGTGCTGAGGCGCAAATGACATTTCTCCTGTTGGCTTCTCAATAAAATGGGCGAGAGAACACGGACGGATCGTCTATAGCGGGAAGGACGATCGATCGGCGCGACAACGTTTCATGCCGTCGACTGGTCGTTGCTCCGCGCGATCAGTTTCGCATACACCGCAATCACCTCGTCCATGATGACCTCCCAGGACTGCGTTTCGGCGAATGCTCGCGCCTGCTGACTCATAAAGCGCAGCTTGTCGCGATCCCTTGACATCGCGCGCAAACCTTCCAGCAGCCCGGTGATGTTACTGCTTTCAAAGCTGTAGCCAGTTACGCCTTCCCGCACAACTTCAGCCACGCCGCCGACTCGCGAGGCTAGGACAGGCAATCCCGCCGCCATGGCTTCGACCACGACCAGTCCGAAGGTCTCCAACCGCGACGGGAAGACGAAGATATCGGCGCTGGCATAGGCGCTGGCCAGTCTTTCGCCGCGCAGGTAGCCCATGAAGGAGACAGGCAGCCCGGCAAAGTCCCTCTCTAGGCGGGGGCGGGCTGGACCATCGCCAACCAGCGCCAGACGGGTATTGGGCAACTGCTGCAGGGCGGGGCGGATATGCTCAAGCTGTTTTTCGTCCGAAAGGCGCCCGACATAGAGCAATAGCGTATCGTCCGGATGTCCCCCGCTCATTTCCGCGCGCATGACAGGCGACCGAAAGCATGGATGAAAAGCATCGGCATCGACGCCGCGCCGCCATAATCCGACATCGTCCATGCCTAGCGCTTGCATTTGTGCCTGCACCAGCTGCGACGGCGCCAAGCGATAGTCCGCCCAGTTGAAAACCCGCCGCGTCAACTGATCAATTAGCGGGCGAGTGATGCCCAGGCTCAAGCCGCCGACATGGAACTGTCTCGCCAGCCGCGCGTAATCGAGATGGAAAGAGGCGACTGTCGGCACGCCCAACCACTTCAGCATGGCCAGGCTTGGGATGCCCGCCATGACGGGATGGAAGAGGTGAGCGACATCGGGCTGGAATGCCGCCAGATCGCGGAAGAGCCCCAGGGTCGGGAAGCCCAGCTTCGCCTCGGGATAGAGCGGCAGGGACAGACTGGGCAAGCTGTGGACTGGCGCGCTCTTGTAGCGCTGTGTTTTGCCGTAGCGTGGGGCGATCACCAGCGCCTGGATGCCGCGTTTCTCCAGATGATCCAGCAACAGGCAAGCGACCTTGACGATGCCATCGACTTTGGGCAGGAAGGTCTCGGTTACGATGGCTACGCGCATGCTGCAATCCGCGGGTCATATTAGCAGCCGTTTGTAGCACATTCTGACGCCCTTCGTCACGCGCGAGCGAGCGGCTGCGAGCCTGCCCAGCGCCACGCCAGTAGAGATTGCGCCGCCGCCGTGCTACAATGGCGTGGTCAGCGCATGTGGGGGAGGCAGGCCATGATCGCCAAACCGGCAACAGCTACCTTGACCGTCGAGGAGTATTTCGCCATGGAAGAGGCGGAGATTGAGCGCCGCTTTGAGTACATTGATGGAGAACTTCTTGAAATGACTGGCGGCACAATCAATCACAGCAGGCTTAAGTTGAATGTCATTCGGGCATTGGATCCGCAGATTATTGATACTGGATGCGAGATTCTCAACAGCGACATGCGGGTGAGAATCAGCGACAGCCGCTATGTCTACCCGGATTTGAGCGTGGTCTGTGGCGAGCCGCTCGTGGACAACAATGATACGACCCTGCTCAATCCCGTCATGGCGGTCGAAGTTACCTCGCCTGGCTCGATACTTTACGACCGCGTCGAGAAACGAGACTTCTATACAGCTGTGCCGAGCATGCAAGTCTATCTGGTCATCAACCAGGCGATCGCGTATGTCGAGTCGTATATGCGCGCAGGACGGCGCTGGCTGCGGGAGGAGTTCAGCGACCTGGACGATGTCATCGACATAGAGGCGCTGGGCTGCCGGCTGCCGCTGTCGGCGATCCACCGCGATATCGTCTTCGCCAGCGCTTAACGCTACCCCGTTCCCATCCGCCAACCATGACTGCCAAGGCCAGGACCCGAGCGCCCGAACCCATTGAAATCGAGCGCTCCGCCATGCAGAGTTTGCCCTATTGGGCGCGCGCCACCAACCCCATCGTGCGCCGGCATCTGGGTTTGTATTGGCGCACCTTGCCGCCCGAATTCGAGCCGATCCTTTACATCAGCGGCTTCTGGGTAGCGGTGCTGCTGGCGGGCATTTTCTTTCCTTTCATCACCGATCTGGCGACCACGGTCATCGTAGTTTCGGTGCTGGTCATTCCCGTGGGGGCGATTTTCTATGTGCGCGCGCTGATATCGATTGCCGGCAACTCGGCGGCGGTCATGGCGGACGAGCTGCGCAACAACACCATGCTGCTGCTGATGTCGACGCCGATGTCGCTGGATCAGATCTTTCTGGGCAAGGTGGCTTCGGCGATATGGCGCAAAATGGAAGACTTGGTGTTGATTGTGCAGGCGGCGGCGGTTTTCGGCCCGCCCCTAATCATCATGCACTACGCCGGCTTGTTCCCGCTGCGGGAGTCGGGTTTGGTCTCCTATGCGCTGATCATCGCTATGACGGTGACCACTTTGCTGCGCCTGGTGCTTGAGCCGTTGATGTTCGGCATGGTGGGCGTGGGCATCGGCGCTTTCGTGCCCATCCGCAGCATCGCCATCACTGCATCGGTGGCTTGGGTGGGCTTCTACCTGCTGCTGATCAATATGCTGCAGCAGCTCAATTTGCAGCTGCTGGAAGCGGCGTTGGCGACAGAAAATGGCTTGGTGGCGGCTTTCCTGTTGAGCGCGGTCGTGGAGTTGATTCTGCCGTTGGCGCTGCCCTACGCGCTGATCCGCCTGGTGAGCGCGCTGCTGAGCCGTCAGTTGCGGGCGGGGTGAGGGGGCAGGGCGACCCACAGCGAAACACCCCTATATTCGCCCACATTTGGGTCGATTCCAAACGCAGACGACTTGGATGTCGCCACTACCGATTACAAGTAGGGCACCGAGCGGGAATTAGTCTCACCCCTTCACCGCGCCCAGCGTCAAGAGCGGCATGATCTTGAAGAAAATGCTGTATTCGTTCGCGCCATCAATCAGCTCCACCACGCCGTACAAGATGGCAGTTCTGCGCCAAAGATTGTGTGCCAGTGTCGTGAGATATCACGCATCGCAAAGCCAGAGGGCGTCTCATCGAGACGTCCTCTTTTGCGTCGTGCTCACCTAGAGCGCCTCAACCCAACCACAGCGGATTCGTCCAGGCTCGTCCGCCAGCCTCATCCAGCACGGTCACCCGCAGCCAGCGCGACGACAGGTCGCTCAGGTCAAACTCCGCGCCGGTCAAGCGCGCGCTGAAGGCTCTGGCGAGTGCGCCGGGCGCATCGCCAGTAATCAGAATCTTCACGGCCGGCGAGCACTCGACGACCAGTTTGCCGCGCGCGTCAATCGCGACATGGTGCAACTGCGCGCCCGTGCTGGCGTAGTAATGCCCGGCTTTGAGCGCCCACAGCAGCGCCTCCGGGGTCAAGGCCTGCGCTTTGACATAGACCCAGCCGCGCATAAAGTCGCCAATGCCTTTTGCGGCATGCACATCATCCACCGCAATCGCGCCGATCCGGTGCCCGCGATGTAGCAGCAGGTCGATATAGTGCCAACTGTAGCCGCGGTCCGCGCTGATATCGCAGCCGCCGTTGTAGCATTCGACCGCGTCCACCGCGCCCAGGCTCTCGAAGTCGGCCACGGTCTGGGCGTACCAGTTGGGGTGGGTTGAGGCCACGAAGGCGCCGGCTTCACACGCCCGCTTGACGACAGTTGCGCCCGTATCGCCCGGTCTGTGCGTCTCGAAGACCAGCGGCAACCCCACCGCCAGCAAGTGCCAAGGAGCGCCTGACTCGATGCGCCCAGGATGCAGTTCAGCGCCGATCAGGGTCGTGAAATCGTCAGTGCGAAATTGCCGCGTGTCCGTAATCGTATAGCCATAGCGTTCCATACAATGGTCGGTCAACGCAGCGAAATCGTAGCCGTTCTGTCGATACATGCGCATATATTCGGCTGGCGTCCAGGCGCCGTCGGATTCGGTCGAATGCCCATGCAGATTGCCGCGATAGAAACGACCTGGCTGCGAGAAGGGGAGGGTGGAGGGGGTGAGGGGAGAAGCATTTCGCATTAAGGAATTAGCCTTTCACCGCGCCCAGGGTCAGCCCGCGGATGAAGTAGCGCTGGAAGAAGACGAAGATGAAGAGCGTCGGCAGCGAGCCAATCAAACTCGCCGCTGCCTGCCCGCCCCAATCGACGGTGTACTGCCCGGTCAGGTTCAAGATGCCCACCATGATAGTGCGGCTGTCGGCTTTCTGCGTCAAGATGAAGGGCCACAGAAAATCGTTCCAGATCCAGGTGAATTGCAGTGTCGCCAGCACCGCCAGGGCTGGCAGCGTCAATGGCAGCATGATCTTGAAAAAGATGCTGTATTCGTTGGCGCCGTCAATCAGCGCCGCTTCCCGCAGGGCATTGGGCACGACCTGGAAGAAGTTGCGCATCACCAGGGTGCAAATGGGAATGCCGAAAGCCGTATGGATGATGATGACCGCCCAGAGCGTGTCGTAAAGCCCGATGTCGTTCATCAGCCGAAAGACAGGAATCAGCGCGATCTGCGGCGGCAGGAACATACCCGCCACGATGAAGATGAAGATCAGCCCCTCGCCGCGGAAGCGATACTTGCCCAGCGCATAACCCGCCAGCGTCCCCAGTGAAATCGAAAACAGCGAAGCCGGGATGGTCAGCAGGAAGGAATTGCTCAGGTACAAACCCAGGTTGCCCGCTTCGGGATCCATGACGCGTGCGAAGTTCTCGGTCGCGAAACTTGTCGGTATCGTCCAGTAGCCGCCGGCCGAGATCTCCGCCTGCGACTTGAAGGCGGTGACGATCGCGCCGTAGACCGGCACCAGAAAAAGCAGCAGCATGACCGACAGGAAGAAATAGAGCAGAGCGGAACTCAAGCGCTGCATCCAGTTGACCCGAGGGGAAAGGGGCTGGGGGCTGCGGATCGCGCCTTTAGTCATAGAGATCCTCAGCGGCGGCGATTTGGCGGAAATAGAGGGCGATGATGACCAGGGTCAGCGCAAAGAGCACGACAGCGGCGGCGCTGCCATAGCCCATTTTGAACTTGCGGAAGGACTCGCTGTACATGAAGACCGCCAGCGTGTCCGACTTGTTGAAGGGTCCGCCCATGGTCATCACCCAGATGATTTCGAAGCTCTTCAGCGCGTTGATGGCCGTCAGCGCCAGCACCACCACGGTAGCTGGCCGCAGCATGGGGATGACGACTTTGCGCAGCGTCTGCCAGGTATTGGCGCCGTCCACCTTGGCCGCTTCCACCAGGGGCGTGGGCACCGAGGTCAATCCCGCTAGAAAGATGACCATATTCAGTCCGGTCTGCTGCCAAGCCCAGGCGACGAATACGGCATAGAGCGCCGTATTGGGGTTGGCCAACCAGGCAGTGGCCAGGTGGTCCAGCCCGATGGCACGCAGGAAGAGGTTGACGATGCCGAGCTTGGGGCTGTAGAGCCAGACCCAGATGATGCCGATGATGACGGGCGACAGGCAGATGGGCAGATAGAATAGGGATTTGTAAATCGTATTGACGGTGCGCTTGCCCTGCAGCGCCAGCGCCAGCGCCAAGCCCAGCAGAGTCGGTGTGGTCATCGCCAGCGCCAGCCAAATGGCGGTGTTCTTGATGGCGTTGCTGAAGAGGCGGTCGGTGAAGATTTTCTCGAAGTTCGCCAAACCCACGAAGTTCAAGTCCGCGCCGTAACCGACCCAATCGGTGAAGGAGTAATAGAGTGAATTGAGTGTCGGTAGGATGACGAAGGTGAAATAGACCAGCAGGGGCAAAGCAAGGAAGCTGGCCGGTACGATCCAGGGGTTGCGTCTCAGCATGGGATCTGTCTCAACCCAATGTCCCGACCTTCGTCTATCCCCCTCGGTCCCCCCGAAGCATCGGGGGGAAGGTTACGCCGCGCATTCGCATACATGTTGAAACGCATACGGAGTCGCGCTTCCGCTTGCCTTAGCCCCCCGATGCTTCGGGGAGGGGTAGTGCCGTGGGCAAAAGCGGGCGACCCACTGGGTCGCCCTTACACAGCTCGCCATCGGCGGCGATTACATCCCCGCAAATTCCGCAGCGGCGTCTGCCTGCACTCGCTCCAGCATGGCTTCGTAGTCGCCCGGATTGGCCATGAACTCGGAGAAGCTGTTCAAGCCGACTTCGGCGACTGGTGGCGGTGTGGCCAGATCGTAGTTGAAGGCGAAGACCGGATCATTGGCGATCTCGCCAGCGATGCGCGCCACGACATCATTGTAAATGCCGGTGTCGACCATGAGGCTCGGCGCCAGGTTGCCGGCGCCCAGAGCGAACTCGGCCTGGACTTCCGGACTGGTCAGATGCACCAGGAAGGCTTTGGCGGCGTCGGCGTTGGCGGCATCGGCCGAGACGACGAAGGTATCGATAGGACCGAGCGAGGCGCGCGGCGTATCTTCGTCAATGGTGGGGAAGGAGAAGTAATCGTAGTCTTCGCCAGCCACCATGCCATTGCCGGTATAGAGGCCGCCGATCCAGGTGCCCATCAAGGTCATGGCTGCTTCGTCCCAGTCATAGGCGTTGGCATCGGGATAGAAGTAACCGGCGTCGACCAGTTCTTTCCACATGCCATAGGCGCGCACCACCTCAGGATCGGTGTAAGACGCCTCGCCGCTCATGAGCATATTGCGATAGTCGTTGCCAGCCGTGCGCAGCAGGATCATGTCGAACCAGAACTGACCGGGCCAGCGATTCATCGAGCCGAGCGCGAAAGCCGGTATGCCCGCCATCTTGAAGGTCTCGGCTGCGGCTACTAGCTCATCCCAGTTCGTCGGCGGCATCACGCCATGCTCCTCAAAGAGCGCTGTATTGTAGAACATGCCCACCCAGTGCAGGGTCAGAGGCACGGCGTAGCGGTGCATGTCGTAGGTCGCGGCATTGTCGATGACAGCCTGCGGGAACTGTGAGTCCATGTCGTTGGCTTCCCAGATGTCATCAATGGGCTGCAAGCGCCCGCCATCGACGACGAACTGAATCCGCGCGCCCGCCCAATAGCTAAAGGTATCCGGCGGATTGCCGCCAGCCAGCTGCACCAGAATGGAGGTCTTGAATTGCTCGTGATCGACCGGGCTCGCCGCGTGCATCAAGCCGGGATTGGCGGCGATGAAGTCTTCGACAATGCCATCGATGAACTCGCCGCCGAAACCGCCGAAGTAATGGGAAACGGTGAAATCGCCCATCAAATCTTCGGCGAGGGCTGGCGCAACTGCCATGCCCGCCAGCAAAAGCATCAGCACTGCCAGGATTATGCGTCTGTTTAACATGTCCTTCACTCCCTTGTCTCAAACCTAATGCCATTAACCTTGCGCTAAGAGTCTACCATAGGCGGCTCCTCAAATTGCAAAAATTCGCTTGTTGCTAAATATACAACAGTGTTTTATCATTGTCAATAGATTGGCTGTGCAGACGACGCAGCGTCGTCAAAAACCGCCGCGCAATGTGAGCATCCCGTCATGGCTGAGATTCAATCGCTGGCGAAGGGCTTGAAGATCCTCAAGCTGCTGGAAGAAACCCGCAACGGCATGGGCACCACGGAAGTCGCCAACCGTATGTCCATCGACAAGAGCAGTGCCAGCCGCCTGCTGCATACCCTGGCCAACTATGGCTTCGTCGTGCAAGACGATGATACCGCCCGCTACCAGCTCGGTCCGCAGTTGCTGACTCTGGGGCAGCGCCTGCTGAAAGATATCAGCTTGCGCGATCATGCCCGTCCCTATTTGTATCAACTGGTCGATGAAACCGGCGAATGCGCGCACCTGGCCATCCTGGCGCAGCGGCAGGCGCTCTATATTGACCAGGCGGAATCCAGCGCGGCGCTGCGAGTAGAATCGGAAGTCGGCACGCTTTCGCCCTTGCATTGTACGGCGCTGGGCAAAGCTATGCTGGCTTTTGGCGATGGCAAATTGCCCGACGAGCTGTTGCCCTTCACACAGCGCACCATCATCGACCAGGCTGTGCTGGAAGCGCAGTTGCTGCAGACTCGCCAGCGCGGTTACGCCATCGACGACGAGGAGTACAACTATGGTGTGCGCTGCGTGGCGGCGCCGGTCTTTGATCATCGCGGCGCTTTGGTCGGCGCTATTGGCATCAGCGGACCGGCTGGGCGCGTCACCCTGGAGCGAATCGATGAGTTTGGCGCGGTGGTGCGGCGGGTGGCTGACGGGCTGTCCGGGCGGATGGGCTATGCGGGCGACTGATATATCCGCATGTCTTGCTTAGGAGGCTAACGCACCCGGATCAAATAATTGAAGGGGCGTTTCGCTGGATGGATCGCTAACCCAGCACCGGATAACCCTGTTGAGCATTGTGCAACCGAGCGGAAAGTAAAGCTGATGCAATACAAAATGCTGATCGACGGAAACTGGACGGAAGCCCGCGACGGCGATACCTGGCAGGTCGTCAACCCAGCCAGCGAAGCGCCGGTCGCGACTGTGCCTTTTGGGGGCGCTGCCGAAGTGGAAGCCGCCATCGACGCCGCCCAGCGCGCCTTGCCCGGCTGGGGCGCCCTGACCGCCTACGAGCGCGGCGCTATCCTGCGCGACATCGCTGACGCCCTGCGCAGTCGCGTTGACGAACTGGCGCCCATCATGACGGCGGAATGCGGCAAACCCCTGGGCGAAGCGAAAGGCGAATGGGGCGCCTGTGCGGATCTCTTCGATTGGTACGCCGAAGAAGGCAAACGCGCTTACGGCCGTACCATCCCCGCGCGCAAACATGACAAACGGCTGCTCTCCCTGCCCCAGCCCTTGGGCGTCGTTGCCACCATCACCGCCTGGAACTTCCCGGCTTACCTGTTGGCGCGCAAGTGGGCGGGCGCATTGGCGGCTGGCTGCACCATCGTCGGGCGTCCCAGCGAGCTGACTCCCATGAGCGCCATGGCGCTGGCGAATGTCATGGTTGAGGCGGGTATCCCGCGCGGCGTGGTCAACCTGGTCAATGGCGAACCACAGACGATGGGCGCGGCGCTGCTGGCGGATGCGCGCGTGCGCAAGCTCAGCTTCACCGGTTCGCAGCGCGTCGGACAGATTCTCATGCGGGCGGCGGCGGACGGCATCAAAAAGCTGGGTATGGAGTTGGGCGGCAGCGCGCCAGTGCTGGTCTTCGCCGATGCCGATATGCAATGGGCGGCGCAGCAGGGCGTCATGGCGAAGTTCCGCAACAACGGCCAGGTCTGCATCTCGCCGACCCGCTTCTATGTCGAGCAGCCGGCCCTGGAAGACTTCCTGGACGCGGTCAAGGTCGAAACCGAGAAGCTGGTAGTTGGCGACGGCATGCGCGCGGAGGTGACCAATGGTCCCATGGTCAGCCGCGCCGGACGCGACAAGGTCGAGCGATTCGTGACAGACGCGCTGAGCAAGAGCGCGGCGTTGGTCTGCGGCGGCGCGCGCCCGCCAATCGAGCGCGGCTATTTCTACCAACCGACGGTGCTGACGGATGTCACCAGCGCCATGCAGATCGGCTGCGACGAAGTCTTCGGTCCTGTCATGGCGGTCAGCGCTTTCCACACGCTGGACGAGGCATTGCACTTGGCAAACGCCACGCCCTATGGCTTGGCGGGTTATGTGATGACGCGCAACCTGTCCACCGCCACGCGCTGCTACGAAGGGCTGGACTTCGGCATCATTGGCGTTAATGACATGGTGCCAGCCACGGCGGAAGCGCCCTTTGGCGGCAGCAAGAACAGCGGCTTCGGGCGGGAAGGCGGGCAAGAAGGCTTGTACGAATACATGGAGCAGAAGTTCGTTTCTATCGGCATCGTCTAGCGGCGCATTTGACCCCTGCCTGGATGGTCCCGCCCGGTTAGAATAGTTGCCAAACATAAACTTAGGCGCGCCATGTCCAAACTCAGAATCAGCCTGGGACAAATGCAGATCAAGCTGGCCTGCCCTGCCGACAACCTCGCCAAAGCCAGACAGATGATTGGCGCCGCCGGAGGCTCACAGTTAATCCTGCTGCCGGAGTTGTGGTCGACTGGCTACGATTTGGAAAATGCGCGCGGACACGCTTCGGAGTTGAATTGCGGCATCTTCGCGCAAGTGGCAGCAGTTGCCCGCGAGCAGGCAATCGCCGTCTATGGCTCGCTGCTGGAGCGGCGCGGCAACCAGGTGATGAATTGTGCGGCTTATTACGCTGCCGATGGCGAGTTGCACGGCGTCTACCGCAAAATCCACCTTTTCCGCCTCTTTGACGAGCATCTGTGGCTGGGCGAGGGCGAGACAGCCACACTGCTGGACTTACCCTGGGGCGCGACCGGACTGGCGATTTGCTACGATTTGCGCTTCCCGGAGCTCTTCCGGCGCTATGCGGTGAATCACGGCGCGAAGCTGATGCTGCTTTGCGCGGAATGGCCTCTGGCCCGAGTGGCGCATTGGCGGACACTGTTGCGAGCGCGCGCCATCGAAAATCAGTGCTTTGTCGCGGCGACCAACTCCTGCGGCGAGACGGGCGGGACGGTTTTCGGCGGGCATTCCATGATCATTGACCCCTGGGGAGAAATCATCGCCGAGGCTGGCGAAGACGAATGCTTGCTGAGCGCGGAGCTTGATTTGGACGAAGTTGCTCGCGTGCGGCGCGCCATCCCGGTTTTTGAAGACCGTCGTCCCGATGCCTATTGACGCGGGCGAATTGGCTGCCGACAGCGCGCTTCCCCCCACGAGAGACCCTCGGTTGCTTTTTGGGCGCGTCCGTGCTATGCTGGTTTTAGTGAGTAAGAGAATAGTTTATCTGCGCGGCGCGGCGTCCCTCCCAACTGGCATGTTGACTCTGTTGTCAGCCGATTGTGCGGCGCTTGTTGGCGCAGGCAGTCTGCGGCTTTGCGCCCGTTGACGCTGTATAAGCAACACAGTTGTCGGCGGCTGCGTATACAGGAGTAGAACGGCACAGCGGGGAGATTTTATGTACTCACAAGGCGACCAGATTATTCATCCGCGTTACGGGGCGGGCACCATCGTCGGCAATAAAAAAATGACCTTCAAAGGCAAGACGCGCAGCTACCACATCGTCGAGCTGGTGGGCGACCGCGGCGAAGTGATGATCCCGGTGGAAGTGGCCACCAGCATGAACATCCGCCCAGCCATTCGCGATTTGACCATCTTCAAGAAGGTCTTCGCCCTGCCGCCGGCGCAGCTTTCGGACGATTATCGCACCCGCCAGGCGCAAATCCAGAAGCAGATCTCCACCCGCGAGCCGGACGCCATGGCCACGGCGCTGCGCGATCTCTACTGGCGTGAGCAGACTGACAAGCTCACCTCGGTCGAGATGAAGATGAAGTCCAATCTCATGAAAATGCTCAGTCACGAAATCGCCGTGATCTGCAGCGAATGGAGCGTCGAGAAAGCCACCAGCTATTTGTCACAGATGCTCTACGACATGGTGCAGTTGGATAGCGAGAAAGCCGAAGATGCCACAGTCGGTTGAGGCGGCGTATCGCCAGTGGTGGAAGTCAGGATAAGGAATGCGTCAAATGACAGACACTCCGGTCGTAAAATGGGTGATGAGGCGGCCGCGCTTGAGCGCTTGGGTAGTGCTGGCGGCGGGCATGGTGGCGCTGCTGGTGCACGAAGCGCGCGATGTCGGGCTGCTGCCGACGCAGTGGCTCGCCCTGATCGTGACCACGATCCTGGTGGCTGGCGCCTGCATCTGGATCATCAGCTGGGAAGACCAGGACAACCCCGAAGAAGCAGCGCAAGCCGACGCTGCCATCGATGAGGATGAGGCGCTGACGGACCTGCTGAATACCGCGCCCGGCGCCCGGACGGAGTAGTCCAAGAGCGCATGAGCCTGCCGCAAGCCGCCCTAGTGCTCCCGCAGGCGGCCTACAAAGACAGCTTCATCGCCGGCGTGCGCGAATATATTGCCGAAGGGCAGATGGGTTTCTGGGATCCGTCCGTGCTGGACGCGCGCTTTGGCGAATATCTGCAAACCTTGCGCGACAAAGAGACACATCCATTGGAGGGCATGGTTCCTTCTACGCGCTTCTGGCTGATAGCGGCTGGCGGCATCTACGCGGGCGAACTGGATTTACGCCACTATCTTCACGAAAAGCTGCGGCGTTTCGGCGGGCATATCGGCTACACCATCGTGCCATCGCAGCGCCGGCAAGGGTACGGCACGTTAATCTGCAAGCTGGGTATTGTCGAGGCGCGGGCGCGCGGAATCGGCGACATCCTCATCACCTGCGATGATGACAATATCGGTTCGCGGAAGATCATCGAGGCCAATGGGGGCCTGCTGCAAGACAAAATCGACGCCGGGCAGGGCGTCTTGACGCGGCGTTACTGGCTGCGCGCGCAGGGCAGTGTCTCGCAGTCGCAGTCGAGCCCGGACAATCGGTAGCGGTTGCGCGCCAGCCAGCTATAACCTCGCCTGCCCAGCCAGGTCGCGCCCGGCAGATGCAGCAGCAGCCACAGCGGCATCGCCAGCGGCAATTCACGCAGCAGACGCCGGATGCCATCGAATCCCGTGAAATGCTGGTCGTCGCAGTGCACATGTATCTCGCCCATCAGGTCTTCTCTGGGGAGCGCGTCGCTGGCGCGCAAATCAATGAATTGAATTCGTCGCCGCCAATCCAGAGCGCTGATCCAGCGACTTGAAGCGCGGCAGAGACGGCATTGTCCATCGTAGAGCGCGGTGAGAGATTCGTCGTGATTTGACGCGTTGGTCATCGGGGGGCTCAGCTTTCATTGGCAAGTCGAGTATACTCCAGCCATGCTGCCGCTGCGACTGGAACTGCGCAACTTCCTGGCTTATCGCGCGCCGGAGCCCATCAAATTCGATGGCATTGAGCTGGCTTGTCTGACCGGGCGCAATGGCGTGGGCAAGTCGGCGCTATTGGACGCCATGACCTGGGCTTTGTGGGGGCGGGCGCGGGCTCGTCGTGACGAAGACCTCATCCATTTGGGGCAGGGCGACATGCATGTGGCGCTGGATTTCGAGCAAGAGGGCTTGCGCTATCGAGTGCAGCGGCGGCGTTCGCGCTCGGGTACGGGCAGCCGCGGGGCGCTGGATTTGTGGGTGATGGATGAGGCGGGTCCCCGCGCCATCAGCGAAAACACCATGCGGCGCACACAAGCCAAAATCATCGACATCCTGCGCCTGGATTATGAGACTTTTGTGCATTCGGCATTTTTGCAGCAGGGGCGCGCCGACGCCTTCACGCTGAAGACCGCCGCTGAACGCAAGCGCATCTTATCCGACATCCTGGGCTTGGACCGCTGGGCGAACTACGAGTCGGAAGCTAAGACGCGCCTTTCCGCCAAGAACGCCGAAATTGACATGCTACAAGCGGATATCCGCGCTTTTGATACCGAACTCGCCAAGGCGCCAGAGCTGCAAGCCGAGCTGGACTCCGCTGTCGAGGCGCTGGATGCGGCGCAGGCGGAACTGGGCGCGGCGAATGCTGCCTATGAAAAGGTGGCGCATTCGGCAGCGGCGCTGCGGCGTGAACGGGAGACTCTACGCGACCTGGAGGAGTATATCAGCAGCCGGCAGGGCGACATAGCGGCGGCGGAGAGCGAAATCCAACGCCAGCAAGAGCGAATCGACAACTGCCAGCAGATCATCGCGCAGAGCGACGAGATCCAGGCGGGTTATGCCGAATTGCAGGCGGCGCGCAGCAGCCAAAGCGCCATCGCCGAGCAGCTGGCTCAGCAGCAAGAACTCGAACGGCGCTGCCACCAACTGGAACGGGCGCTGGCGGAAGAGGGCGCAGACCTGGAACGCAAAGCCGGCGTCATCCGCGAGCGCATCCGTGGGCTGAACGACGCGCTGGAAGCTGCCGATACGGTCGACCTGCCCAACCTGCAGCGACAGCTGGGTGCGCTGGAGAGCCTGGCGGCGCGGCGAGACCATGCGACGGCGAGACTGGCCTCCCTGCGCGAGCAGCGTTCGGCTTTGCAGGCGCAGCAAGCAACCTTGACCGAAGACGGTCGGGCGCTGAACGAGCGGCTGGAGCGCCTGCAACATGCCGACGGCGCTGACTGCCCCTTGTGTGGGCAGGCGCTGACCGCCCAGCACCGTGATGACATGCTGGGGCAGCTGGCGACGCAGCGCGATTCCATGCGCGATGACTACCGCCGTTGTCGCGAGGGCATCCGCGAACTCGACCAGCAGCGTGCTGAGCAGGAAGACGACCTGGCGGGCTGGGTGCGCGATTTGGAAGCCTTGCCAGCCCTGCAGCGGGCTTTGGGCGCAGCCAGCGAGACTGCCCGCCGCGCAAAGGAAGCCCAAGCCGCCCTGGAAACCGAAACGCGCGCTCTGCATCAGTTGGAAGAGCGCCTGCGCAACCAAGACTTCGGCGGGGAAATGCGCCGTCAACTCGCGCAGTTGCGCAGCGAGCAGGAAGGCATCGCCTATGACGCCGACTCGCATGCCGATATCCGTGCCAAGCTGCAAGCCTACAACCGCTATGACCGTCATCAATCGCAGCTGGAGTTCGCGCAGCAGACTCTTCCCGAGGCGGAACGCGCCCATGCCGAAGTGTCGCAGCGGTTAACAGGCCTGCAGGCGACACTGGCGACTGAAGCAGAGAAACGAGAGAGTCTGCTGGACGAGATTGCGGCGCTGAAAGAGCAAGTCGAAGCGGAACGAGAGCTGCGTGACGAAGTCGACCGGCGGCGGCGGGCGGTGCAGCGGCTCGCCGAGCGCAAAACCATCGCTCAGCAAGAATTGCGCGCCATTGAAATGGGGCGCGACAGCCAAAATCGTCTGCGCGCGCAGCTGGAGTCGCGCCAACATGAGGCGGGCTTGCTGACGGACTTGCGCCTGGCATTTGGGCGCAATGGCGTGCCAGCCATGATCATCGACAGCGCCATCCCCGAGTTGGAAACAGCCGCCAACGCCCTGCTCTCACGCATGACGGAGGGGCGCATGTCACTGGCGCTGAGCACGCAGCGACAAGGCGCTGGCGGGGACACGCTAGAAACGCTGGCGATCGAAATCGCCGATGAGTTGGGCGCGCGGCCCTACGAACTCTACAGCGGCGGCGAGGCATTCCGCATCAATTTTGCCTTGCGCATCGCCCTTTCCAAGCTGCTGGCGCGGCGGGCCGGGGCGCAGTTGCGCGCCTTGTTCATTGACGAGGGCTTTGGCTCGCAGGACGAAGAGGGACGCAGCCGCCTGGTGGAGGCCATCAACGCCATTCGCGGCGACATTGACCTCATCCTGGTCATCACGCATATCGACGACCTGCGCGACGCCTTTCCGCTGCATCTGCTGGTGGAAAAGAGCGCCGAGGGCAGTACAGTCAGCTGGCAATGAGAGGCAATTCGGGAGGGAGACAGATGAGCAAGTTTGAGAGCTTGTTGACGCGCGATGAAGTTGACTTTTTTGTGGTGAATGGCTATTTGGGTCCCTACACCGCCATGCCGCCGGAGGAAATGGCGCGCATCCGCCGCGAGATCGAATCGACTGTCCTGACCAGCGACGGACCCAACCCCCGCTCGCGGCTGCAGTCGCGACACATGGATTGCGCGGTGATCTACGACTTGGCCACGCACCCCGCCATTATCGACCGCATCGCGGGCCTGCTGGGACCCGACCTCATCGTCTGGGCGACAAACTTCTGGCTGAAAGAGCCGGGCGGCGCGGAAATCCCCTGGCATCAGGACATCAACTTTTGGCCCCTGGAGCCGCCGGTCAACGCCTCCGCCTGGATCGCCATTGACGAGGTCAGAGTCGAGAATTCCTGCGTGCGCATCATCCCCGGCTCGCACCGCGCGTCCATCCCGCATACGCAGGCGGAAGCGGGCATGGCTTTCGGCGAGATGGCGGATCCAAGCGCCTTTGATGCGGGGCAGGCGGTCAATATGGAATTGCAGCCGGGCGAATTTTTCCTCTTCAGCGAGCGGCTGCTGCACGGTTCCAGCAGGAACTCGTCCAGCAAACGGCGTTTGGGCATGTCGGTGCGGGTCACGCTGCCGATGGTGCATGTTTTCCAGGACAGCGGTCCGCTGCACGCGGGGCATACCGCCATCCTGGCGCGCGGCAAAGATGTGATGGGCTTCAATCGCTGCGCCGGGCGTCCGCAGGCTTAAGGCTCCTCGCTCCCCTGGCCAACCGTGTTGGGGCGACTCGGTGAGGCGCCCGTCTTGTCGATGCGGCATCGTGAAAATGGGGCGAGCCATCGGCCCGCCCGTACAGCTTTCGAATCTAATGAACGGCTGCATGGGTAGGGCGACCCATCGCCGCCGCCTGCAATGTATCCTTTTCGGCGAGCGCGCCGGGGTTTGCGGTGGCTTCTTCGGTGATTGACAATCCCCGCGTGTTTCGATAGGCTTTGCCGCAGCATTTGCAAGCTGCCGAAACCTGAAGTGGGGGACTTATGGACTATCCCAAACAGACGCAGGAAAGCATGGCGGCGCGCGTCATGCGCTTTGACGAACTCAAAGGCAAAGGCATCCCCATCATGTTCATCGACAGCATGCTGCCGGGGCACATGCGCATGAACTACGCCGTCATCGGGGATACCGCCGCCGAGAACCCGGATTATAGCATCCAGCGCGCCATCACCGAGCCGCACAAATACCAAATCGGCATGGCTTGGGCGCCGCCCGGCTGCGGACCCGCCTGGCATACGCATGACTATGTCGAGTCCTTCTTTATTTTGTCCGGTCCCTGGACCTTTTACTGGGGCAACGATGACAACCCGGATCATGTCGAAGGCGAATTCACGCTGGACGAATGGGACATGATCTCCCTGCCGCCAGGCATGTACCGCAGCTTTGAATACAGCGGCGATAGCATAGGCTGGTTCTTCGCCGTGCTGGAGTCGCACCAGGTCTTTGAAGGCAAAGACCCCTACTGGTCTCCCCAAATCGAAGCGGCTGCGCGCGCCAACGGCTACGAAGCGGACGTCAGCGGTAAAATGCTACACCCGCCCGATTATCAGGCGCAGAAAGTTCGGCAGAACGACTACCTGCTCAAGCAATTCCGGGACTTGACCGGCGTTGAACTCAGCGATTTCCGTCCGCCGCGCTAGCCAAGGGATATTGCCATGAAAACCAGCGTAGACCGCATTTTGACGACCCATGTCGGTAGCATGCCGCGCCCGCAGGTGGTGGTCGACCAGCTCTTCGCCCAGGACCAGGGGGAAGCCTACGCTCAAGCCGAATTCGACAGCGTGATGAGTCAAGCCGTGCGCGACGCAGCTGCCAAACAGGTCGCCGCCGGCGTCGACATCATCAGCGATGGCGAGATGAGCAAGATCAGTTACGCGACCTATATCCGCCACCGCTTCACCGGCTTTGAAATTGCCGAAGTGCCGCGGGCCACGCCCAAAGACCTGGACGACTTCCCCGCTTATAAGCAGCGACTGGCGGACGCTGGCGGCACACCCAAATACCATCGACCGGTGGTGCGTGGCGCTATCGCTATCAAAGACTTGACTCCGCTGGAAAAGGACATTGAGAATCTGCTGACGGCACGGGATGCAACTGGCGCGGAAGAAGCCTTTATGAACGCAGCCTCACCGGGCGTCATCGCTGTCTTCCAGCCCAATGAGTATTATGCCGATGATGAGCAGTACCTGGGCGCGCTGGCCGATGTGATGAAAGTGGAATACGAGAAGATCACCGAGGCCGGCTTGATCCTGCAGGTGGATTGCCCGGACCTGGCGATGGGCCGGCATATCCGCTTCCGCGATGAAGACACGGCGACTTTCAAACGTGCGGCGCAGGCGCAGGTCGAGGCGCTGAATTACGCGCTGGAAAATGTGCCGGCCGAGCGCGTCCGCATGCACCTGTGCTGGGGCAATTACGAAGGTCCGCACCACCACGACATCGACCTCAGCGAGATCATCGACATCGTGCTGAGCGCCAAGCCGCAAGCCATCCAGTTTGAAGGCGCCAACCCGCGCCATCAGCACGAATGGACGACCTGGGCCGCCGCCGACATCCCCGACGACAAGATTCTCATACCCGGCGCGCTGGATACGACCACCAACTTCGTCGAGCATCCCGAGCTGGTGGCGCAGCGTATCGAACGCTATGCCGGCATCGTCGGCAAGGAGCGCGTCATCGCCGGCACGGACTGTGGCTTTGGCACCTTCGCCGGTTTCGGCGCGGTGCATCCCGATATCGCTTACGCCAAGTTGCGCTCGCTATCGGAGGGCGCGAAAATCGCCAGCCAGCGTCTTTGGGCTTGAAGATTTTCACCACAGAGGCGCAGAGGGCACAGAGAAAAGTCGGCTGTAGGGGCGACCCATTGGGTCGCCCGCTTGATGCCAATCTGCGTCCTCCACACTTTGATTTTGACCGGCTGAATAGAGGCAATCCATGGCCATTGAATACATCAAACGCGGCAAGACCATCCAACAGAAAGCCGAAGCCGACGCGGCCGTGCAGGAAGTTGTGCGTGGCATTCTGGCCGATATCCAGGCTCGCAAGGACGAGGCCGTTCGCGAACTGTCGCAGCAGTTCGACAATTGGAATCCACCTGATTTCAAATTGTCGCAGCAGCAGATCGCGGATCTGATCGCGACATTGCCGGCGCAGGCGGTGGACGATATCAAGTTTGCCCAGGCGCAGGTGCGCAACTTCGCGTTGGCGCAGCGGGGGGCTCTGCAAGACATTGAAGTGGAGACCCTGCCCGGCGTCGTGCTGGGGCATAAAAATATCCCGGTCAACCGCGTCGGCTGCTATGTGCCTGGCGGGCGCTACCCCATGGTAGCCTCGGCGCATATGAGCACAGTGACAGCAAAGGCGGCTGGCGTCAAGCGCATCATCGCCTGCACACCACCGATCAAAGGCGAAGTGCCAGCCGCGACCATCGCTGCCATGCACTTTGGCGGCGCGGACGAGATCTATGTGCTGGGCGGTGTGCAAGCCTTGGCAGCCATGGCTTACGGCGCGCTGGGCATCGACCCGGTCGATATGATCGTGGGTCCGGGCAACGCCTATGTCGCCGAAGCCAAACGCCAGCTTTTCGGCACGGTCGGCATTGACCTGCTGGCGGGACCAACCGAAGTGCTAGTGGTGGCCGATGACAGCGCCGATGCCGAAATGTGCGCGGTCGACCTGCTGGGGCAAGCCGAACACGGACCCACCTCGCCAGCCGTCCTGGTCACCACCAGCCGCGAGCTCGCTGAGGGCATCGAAGCCGAGATTGGCCGCCAGCTGGAAACGCTGCCGACAGCTGACTTGGCGGGCGTGGCTTGGCACGATTATGGCGAAGTCATCCTTTGTGATACGGACGAAGAGATGCTGGCTGTCGCCGATGATATCGCCAGCGAGCATGTGGAGATTCTGACGCGCGAGCCGGATTACTTCCTGCGCAATATGAGCAATTATGGGGCGCTGTTTTTGGGCGCGGAAACCAATGTCGCCTACGGGGACAAGGTCATCGGCACGAATCACACGCTGCCGACCAAGAAAGCGGCGCGTTATACCGGCGGGCTGTGGGTGGGCAAGTTCATCAAGACCGTCACCTACCAGCGCATCACCGAAGCCGCCAGCCTGCTCATCGGCGAATATGGCAGCCGCCTCTGTGACCTGGAAGGCTTTATGGGGCACAAGGAGCAGTGCGACCTGCGCCTGCGCCGATACAGACGCGACTAGGTTCTGTTGATATATTGGGGCGCAGCCGCGGCGGTTTTAGCGGCAAGGCGCATATAACGGTGAATGGTTCGGGCAAGCCTTTGCGTTTCTGCTAAAACAAATTTCTCATAAACGCTGCACTGCCGCTATCGACAGGGTACCGCTCTCATCTGACATCGCGATACAGCGATCATCCGGTGACCAAGCCAAACTGGCAATCGGCGCTTTGAACACAGCATCCACCAGTTTGGTGGATTTCTTCTTATGGACTTTCCAGATCGCCAGCAGACCATCATTGCCGCCAGATGCCAGCAACATGCCCCGTCGCTGAAATTTCAGATGCTTGATGAGCTGCTGATGCCCTTCTAACATGATCGGTCGAGTGTTTTCTGGCCCCTGGCCGGAACAGTCCCAGATTGCTACCTGAGTTCCGCCGCCAGTCGCCAGATAGCGACTATTGAAGCTCCATGTCAGTTCCTGCACCTTCGTTTCGTAGCCCCACATCCGCAGATCTTCCCCGGTATCGGCGATCCAAAAATGCACCGTCGAGTCCTGGTCACCAGTGGCGATGTATTTGCCATCGGGACTCCATTCCAATGTGAGCGTCGAACCCTGCCATTCGAAACGGCGCAGTGGTTCCGCCTCTGCAGGGTCATACAGCACGACTCCATTGTAGGCAGAGATGGCGAACTGTTTGCCGTCATAACGCCACTTGATATCCGTAATCGTGCTGTTCGCATCGGGATATTCGCGGATCAATTCCCCGCTGCTGTTCCACAGTCGCAGTTTGCGCCCGGCGGCTGACACCAGCCAATCGCCCACAGGGCTGAAAGCGACGCGCTCCACCCAACTCGCCCCGCCTGCCATTTCAGCTCGCTGCGTTCCTGTCTTGCCATCCCAGAGCCGCACCTTGCCATCTTGCCCGACGCTAGCGAGGAGACGGCTGTCTTTGTGCCAGGAAATTGCCATCGTATCGAGGGCATGACCGGGCAGCACCCACTGAACCGCGCCATCCGCGCCATTAAACAGCGTGATTGGGCCAGACACCCCCGCAACTGCCAGGTTTTTGGCATCCGGCGACCAGGCCAGCCCAATCGGATGATCTTCAATGTTGGTACGCCATTTTGCCTTGAGCGCTGGCTGTGCCCGTTTGGACTTGCGCTTGCGCTGCATCATGCCGCGAGGCATTCGCGGAAGCTGTTTTCTAGCGCAGCCCGATCCAGGTTACGCCCGATAAAGATCAGCTTGTTGTGACGCAATTCGTTCCCCCAGGGACGATCGGGGCGGCCATCAAAGAGCATATGCACCGCTTGAAATACGAATCGCTCATCCCAACCGCGCACGCTCAACACGCCTTTCATACGGAAGATGTCCTGTCCTTGTTCGCGCAGGAGCTGGCTGAGCCAACTATTGAGCTTCTCTAACTGGAGATCGCCGGAGAGGGTGATGCCAACGGAAGTCACTTCTTCGTCGTGTTCATGATCGGGCTTGTACTCACGGGTCTCGAGCGGCTCAAGCACGG
>DAOUKU010000011.1:0-6168 GCA_034420985.1 Anaerolineae bacterium
GCGTAGACAATCAGCAGCGTCAGCTCCGGCCAATTCAGCGCGAGCAGCCCGATCGCCAGGCCCGCAAAGAAGAAGGGCACGCGCTCGACCAGCCCGCCAACCAGCCTGACAAATGGCAGCTTGCGTTCGAGGCGTTCGGTATGATTGGCGGCGAAGAGTTGGGGCAAATAAAAGCAGATGCTGTGGATGGCCGGCTCGAGTCCAATGGCGATCTTGGAATCGGTCAAATTGCTGATCAAGAGCGGCATGATCGTCTCGCGCGAGATCAAGCTGAAGGCGAGCGTGATGAAAGTGATGTCAATCAGGTTGACGGAGAAGTTCCAGCGCAGATTCCGTTGGACGAAGTCGTCTGTTTTTGCTTTCAACTCAGCCGCCCATGCCCGTGATTTGCAGCGCATGCGCCGGCGCTTCGGGCAGGTCGTCCGGCAACTGCACAGCCAGGTCGCTGCCATTTTGCCGCCAGGTCAACTCTTCGTCGCGCCCCAGCAGCTGGACGCTCGCGTCGCTGGACGGCTCTAGTCCTTCAATGGCGATTTCGCTCTCGCTCGGCCTGCCCAGCAGCGTGGCGTAGAGATTCGACTCGGTTTTCGTGAAGCGGATGCCAAGCCCTTGCGTGGTTTGGCTTTCGGCGCGCTGCCAGGGACGCGTGTCAAAAATCGCCTCGCCATTGCGGTCCAGCCAAGTTCCCAGGGAACGCAAGCGGTCCGCCTGGTTTTCTGGAATGGTCCCGTCCGCCATTGGTCCTACATTCAGCAGCAGGTTGCCATTCTTGCTGACGATATCCACAAACATATGCACCAACTCGCGTTCGGAAAGCAGCTGTTCGTCGCCCTCGTTGCGGTTGTAGCCGAAGCTATGCCCGATGCCGCGGCAGGTCTCCCATTTCTGCGTCTGAATGTCATCGAATTGCGTGTATTCCGGCGTGACGAAGTCGTGATGCGGCCCGGGCCGACTCATGATCTCCTCGACAGAACTTGGCATGTCGTCGCTGCGCTGCTTGAAGCGGTCGTTGATGACGCCTTCCGGCACGGCGTTGTAGTAATAAGCGAAGAGCGCGCCCAAATCGGCCGCCTGCGGGTAGCCGATATCATTCCACATCAGCGCTGGCTGGTAGCGGTCGATCAGTTCCTGCCAATGCGCCATGGAGTACTCGACGAATTCCGGCGTCTCCACGATAGTGCCCCAGACATCCGGAATATCCTGGATGCGCGTATCGTTGAAAGCCCAATCCAGCCCGCCGGAATAATAGATACCCATGCGCATGCCCGCCTCGCGCACTGCCGCCGTCAACTCGCCGACGACATCCCTCCGTGTGTGATAGTTGGGCTTGGTCGGGCAGGGGAAGTCGCTCTTCCACAGGCAGAAGCCATCATGATGCTTGCTGGTCAGCACGACATAGCGCGCGTTGACCTCGCTGAAGAGCGTTGCCATGTCGGCTGGTTTCCAGCGTTTCAGCGCCGAGTTGAAGCCGGGAACAAAGTCGTCATAGTCGAAATTCTCGCCATAGTGCTGGTTGTGCCAGGCGCGCGTCGGGCTGTCTTCAAAGCGCAAGGTGTTCATATACCACTCGGCGTAGGAATTGTGGCGGAACCACTGGCTCATGTCGCCGCTTTGGAAGACCTCGCCGATGTCGCCGCCATGGGGCGCCCAAGCGGGCACGGAGTACAAACCCCAGTGAATGAAAATGCCCAGCTTGGCGTTGTGATACCAGTCGGGCACTTGATGATTGCTTACCGATTCCAACGTAGGTTGGTAGGGCATGGGATCGTCCTTTCAACAAAATGCTTTTTTCCTAAGCGAAACAGAAACAACGAAATGCAAATGCTTACCACCGAGGACACCGAGTACACAGAGATTGTGTGAAGCCGTAGGGGCGGCACTTGTGTCGCCTACTTAACCAGCCCCTAACCTTCCCCAAGAATGGGGCGAGCCACCGGCCCGCTCGTAGGACTTTGGACTTCGGCTTTGGCGCGACTCAAAATGTTATCCCTCTGTGCTCTCTAAGTTGCTTCGTTTCCTCTGTGGTAAAGTTTTACTGGCTGGTTCTCGCATGACTAACAGTCCCGTCTGCCATGGCCAGCAGCAATGAATCGCCATCTCGCGCCAGGCAATCTACGCCGCTCGCTACAATTGTCCGCCAGCTTGCGCCAGCGTCGCATGACAGGACGACGCGGTCATCCAGCAGCACAGCCAGCGCGCCCCCGCACAGCGCCAGTTCGTTGACCGCGCCAGAATCCAGGTCGATGGTCTCGATGTCTCCGTCGGCAATCCGCAGTAAGCCATGCGTCTCGCAGCCGGCATATAGCGCGCCATCGTCGGCGACCGCCAGGCAAAGCACATCCTCGTCGCCGCTCAATTCGATGTCATGCCAAAGTCGTCCGCCATTTTCACTTCGGTAGAGTCCCGTGCTGGTTCCCGCGTAGACGCTGCCGTCGGACGAAGTTGCCAGGCAGTTGACGCTGTGATCGAACAAGCCGTGATTGCGCGGTTGCCAGGTCATGCCGCCGTCTTGGGAGCGAAAGACGCCATCCGCGAATGTGCCCGCCAGCAAGCCGTCCTTTGCGTCGCAGAAGCAGGTGACCAGGGGTGAGGGTAGGCGGAAGGCATGCGCTTCCCAGCTTGCGCCGCCATCCAGCGAACGCGCTACCCCGCCATGGATGCCCGCCAGCAGTGCATCGTCCAGCGCGAGCAGGCATAACGCCGCTGCATCATCCTGCCAGTCAGCGAAGAGATTATGTTGTCCGCTTTTGTCAATGCGGTAAGCGCCGCTGTGACGCGCCGCATAGATGGCATCGCCCAGCCGCAGTAAATGATGCGTCCGATCCATATTAGGGCTCCGTCATGGTTTCTGGCTCGCGATGCAGCACCAGCACATCAATGGTCAGTGCCAAGGACGCGCTCATGACCGCCCGCTGCAGCGCCTCGACTTGAATTTGCGCCACATCTTCAATGCCCGCTGCCGTTACATCCACAAAAATGCCGCGCATGACATCGAAGCCGAAGCCATCCTCACAATGCCGCAGCTGCGCCAGGATTTCGCTGGAGTCGTAGCCGGCGTTCTGCAGCAACTGTCGCATTGGCGCTGCTAAGGCTTTGGCGACGATCTGTCGGGCAGCGCGCGCTTCCAGTTCGTCGCTGTCGTCTAACTCAGCCAGCAGCCAGTCTCGGCAGCGCAGCATCGCCAAACCACCGCCGGGTATCACGCCGCTGGCGTAGGCGCTGCGCAGGGCGCGGATCGTCCGTTCGGCCACTTCTTTACGCTGGCGGATCTCGTCTTCGGCGATGCCACCCACATAGATTGTCGCCAGCCCGCCATTCAGCCTGCCCAGCCGTCGCAGCATGCGCGCCCGGTCATCGTCGTCCGTCGCCGCCGCATAATCCGCGCGCAGCCGCCGCAATGTATCGCGGACTTGCCGGGGATCGCCGCTGCCGCTGGCGAATCCGAAGTTCTTGTCGTCCGCCCAGACCCAGCGCGCCTCGCCAAAATCGTCGGCGCAAGCATCAGCCAGCGTCTGCCCCGCGCCAGACAGGAGCGGTCGCGCGCCCGTCAGCAGCTCGATATCCCATTGCATCATCTGCAATTCGGCGGGCGTGAATTCATCCAGCTTGACGACGATGGTCTGGATTTTCTCGCGCAGCCTCTTGTCCAGCACCACCGACAAGCCCTTTTCCGAGATTGAGCCGACGACCAGCAGCAGCTGCTTCATGCCAAGCCGCAAAGCCAGCCGCATTAAGGGGACGAGCTCGGCTGGTTCTTCAATGTCCATATCGCTGACGAGGATGGCGGCGTTATGCATTTCGGCGACGAGCCGCGCTGTGCCGCGCAGCATTTCTTTGCTTTGCGCGCCACCCGGGAAATAGCAGCCCTCGACATACTCATGCGCGACTGTGCGACCATGCCCGGCGCGCACATCGACTTGTCCACAAGGTCCCAGCGTGTAAATGATTTCGCCCAGGACGCGCGCCATCTCTTCGTCATAGCAGATGGTGAAAGCCAGTCCGCTGAGATCTTCCTGGCTGCTCAGTTGGCGAGCGTCTTCCAGCAAGCGCTGGCTCAAGGTCGGCAGCAAATCCAGCAGTTGCGCGCGCAGCCGGTTGGGGTCGCAGCCAGCCGCCAGGAAACGCAGCCCCTCATGATAGATCGTCTGATAAATGACAGCCAACGTGGCAGCGCCGTCGCCCAGGGTCTGATGGATCTTCCATAGCGCTTGCCGCAGCAGCATGGCGCCGGCATCCGCTTCCGCATCGGGCAGGGCGATGATGCGGCGCGCAATCAAGCCGCCATTGTCCAGCAGTTCGAACTTGTGCAAATTTTCCACGATGGCGCGGCGCGGCAGGGGACCCAGCGTTGGCGCGACAGCTTGCGCCAGTTGGTCGATTCCCCGCTTGAGGGCTTGCCGGGAGCGCGGCTGGTGGATGACTTTGGGTGTGGGCATGCGCAATTCGCGTTGGCTGACAAACGCGGCAAGCATACCATATTGCGGGCGTAGCTGCAGGGGTTGCTGTTGAATTGGGCGGTTTTGAAGCCCCGCATCTTATGGCACGGAATAGCTTTTTGACAATCGGCAAATCATTGTTTACAATACAAACCGCATTCGACTTTCCGCATCAAGGTCAACCGTATTACAGGAGGCGCCCCAGGAACGAGTACAGGCAAAACGGCAGTATTCACCCGACAAGACTTCTTGCCGAGAAAGGAACCAGCATGAACAGACAGCAACTTTCACGCCGCGCTTTTCTGAAGCTTGCGGCAGCCAGCAGTTCGGGCGTGGCACTGGCGGGCTTGGGTCCGCTGCGCAACATCGCCGCCGCCCAAGACACCGTCGAGTTGACCTTCGGACGTCACTGGGAAGCGGCCTTCCGCCCGCGCCAAGCTGAATACGACGAAGGTTTCATGGAGCGCCACCCGGACATCTCCATCAACATCACTTACAACACCTGGGCGGACCACAACAATGTCGTGCCTGCCTGGGCAGCCGCTGGCACCCTGCCAGACATCATCTATGTCCATGGCAGCCGCGCCACCCCCTGGGCGCATGAAGGCATCATCATCGACATTCACGACATCGTCGTCGCCGACGAAGAATTCAATGTCGATGGCATGTGGGAAGAATCGGTGCGCCTCTATCGCGTCAACGGCCGCATCCACGCGCTGCCCTATGATCACGGGCCAGTCATCCTCGGCTACAATGTCGACATGTTTGACGCCGCTGGCATGGATTACCCCAGTGAAGACTGGACGATGGAAGACATGGCGGCCGCAGCTGTCGAGCTGACTGATCCCGACATGGGCGTTTGGGGATGGGATGGCCAATTGAATCTGGGCAACAGCGGCGGCGGCTTCTTCCTGGGCGCTTGGGGCGGAGCCTCGCTGAACGAGGATGAAACCCAGATGACCGTGGACACGCCCGAAGTTCGCGAGGCGCTCAACCACTGGTACAACCTGATTCACGAGTCGAATGCGGGCCCCAGCGGCACGGAATCAGAAGCCTTCCCCAACCAGAATCCCTTCCGTAGCGGAGCTTGCGCTATGGGACATATCGCCACCTGGAGCACGCCGAGCATGCGCGCGCAAGCGAATTTTGAGTGGGATGTCGCACCAACGCCCATGGGCGCTGATGGCACCCGCAGCACCGGCGCATTTGGCAGCGGCTATGGCATCACGCCGACCAGCGACAAGCCGGATGTGGCCTGGCGCTACCTGCGTGAATACCTCTCACTGGACGGCATGATCTTCATGTGGAGCCTCTCGGGGCGCGGTTCACCGGCGCGTCCGGAAGGCTTGGAAGCCTGGCTGAATTCGGACCCCGCGCCGCCGTCCGGACGTTACTTCCTGGAAGCGATGTTCGATTATGCGGTGACAGGTCCTCCCTTCTCGTCGCTGGCTGCCGCGCAGGTCAGCAACATTCTGGGTCGTGAAGCCGGATTGCTGCGCTTGGGCGAAACATCGGTCGATGCCGCCATCGCTGCCATCACGGAAGAGGGACAAGCTGCTCTCGACTCCGTCGCCGATATGTAGTCAAATGCCGTAAGCTGCATCCGACAGAGGGAGATCGCTCAGCGGTCTCCCTCCATTCTGCCATCCGAGTAATTGAGTGTGATTGATGTTTCGACGCTTGCTTCGTCCTATCTCGCCCAGCGCCCGCCGCGAAGAGCGCATCTTCTATC
>DAOUKU010000012.1:0-10465 GCA_034420985.1 Anaerolineae bacterium
AGTCGGGGGGTGGGGGGGGGGGGGGGGGGGGGGGGGGGGGGGGGGGCTGTTCACGGCGCTTGGATAGCCTCATCAATATGCACAGAGCGGGCAGGGACTCAAAAACCCAGGCGATAACGCCGCCAATGCAGAAACATCTGCCAAAGGCGCGGCGTCGTGCTTTCCAACATGCGCGCGAACTCAGCCTCAAGCAGGGACCGGTCACAGTCATCGACTGTGTTGCTGGCGATCAATGCGTCAATTAGCCGATTCAACTCACGCCGCAACCGCCGCCTCTCTGCCCAGGGCAACTTCATGCCGCTTCGCACTTTATGGATGCGCTGCAGGGCTGCGCCGGGCGCTTCGCCCAGGAGTCGCTCAAGCCAGCGCTTGTGAATAGCCCGCCAATCGTCGGCCAATTCCTGATACCGGACCAAGGTGAGATTGGCATCATGTTTGCGATTCAAATAAAGGGTCTCGGGCAAATTAGCGAAGCGGGTCCGGCTCGCCAGCCGCGTCCATAACTCCCAATCTCGCACCAGGACGCTTTCATCGTAACCGCCTACGGATTCCAGCAGGCTTCGCCGCATCATCGCCAGCGCCCCACCTATATTCACCGCGCCGATCACGAGATTGAAGACGATGTGAACATGGTTTGCCGGCGCTTCCACAATATCTAGCGGCTGCGCGTCTTGGTCAATCAACCGTCGCCAAGTGGCAACCACGCCGATTGCAGGGTTCTTGTTCAGGAAGTCGACCTGTTTCCGCAATCGCTCCGGCAGACTGATGTCATCGGCATCCATCCCAGCGATGTATTCGCCGCGCGCCTCCGCCAAGCCCGTGTTCAGCGCGCTGGACTGCCCGCGGTTGACCGCATGCTGGAAGAAGCGAATCCGTTCATCGCGCTGGGCATAGTCGCGGATGATCTGCGCCGAGCCGTCAGTAGAGCCATCGTCGACGATGATGAACTCGAAGTCGGCGAAGGTCTGTGTCAGGATGCTGTCGATGGCCTCAGCCAGGTACTTTTCACCGTTGTAGGCGGGCATGAGAACCGACACCAGGGGCGCGGACTGTCTCTGGGTATTGCTAGCGGGTATCGTCGTCATTGGTCATAAGCATAGCAGTTCAAAAGCCCAAGCGATAGCGCCGCCAATACTTAAACTTTACCCAGAGCCGCGGCGCCGCGCTTTCCAGAAAGGGGGCGGAAAAGTCCCGCAGTATGGCTCTGTCCGCTTCCACGCAAGTTTCGCTGGCAATTAAGCCATTGACCAGCCGGCGTACATCGCGGCGCAGCAGCAGCCCTTCCAGCAGACCAAATCGCTCGCTATGGCGCATGCGCAGAAAGCGCTCCTGGGGCGCCGGCGCCTGCTCCCTTTCGCCCAAGAGGCGGTTTAGCCAGCGTTTGCGATAATCCTCCCAGTCAGATAGCAGTTCTTGCTTGCGAACCTTGGTCATGTTTCGCTCGTGGCGACGATACAGATACAAACACTCTTGCAAATTGGCCAGTCGCGTCCGCGCGCTGAGCTTGGCAAAGAGCTCCCAGTCACGGGCGGTTTGCCGCTGCGGGTCGAACCCGCCGATACCCACAAGCGCTTCTGCCCGCATCATCACGACTGCGCCGCCGATACTGGGTCTGCTGATGAGATGGTTGAAGACAATCTCTGCATGGCGCTCGGGAAGTTCATAAAGGACAAGGGGCCGCAAATCTTGATCCACATTTTCCTGCCACGCGCCCAAGACGCCAATCTCCGGGCAGGCTTGCAGATAGTCCACTTGTTTCCGCAAGCGCTCGGGCAGGCTGATGTCGTCGCAGTCCATCCGCGTGATGAACTCTCCGCGCGCTTTGGCGAGCCCGCGATTCAATGCGACGGCTTGCCCGCGGTTGCGCTCAAGCTGCAAGAAGTAGATTCTCTCATCGCGCTTGGCATAGTCGCGGATGATCTTCGCCGAGCTATCTTGCGACCCGTCATCGACGATGATGAACTCGAAGTCGCTGAAGGTCTGCGCCAGGATGCTGTCTATCGCTTCGGCAAGATAACGCTCGCCATTGTAGACGGTCATCAGCACTGAAACCTGCGGCACGGATTGTCCCAATTTATCCCTCGCCTGGCATTGCGATATTTGCCATTATAATTGCTTGACCGACGAATACTACTGTGCATGGAGGCTCCATGACAGAGGCGCAGATCAAGACCGTGGGCGGCAATGGCAGTTTCGAAGAAGTCATCGCCGAGGCGCCGCCAGAAATCCAGGCGCTGGCGCATGCGGCGCGTGCGCTGCTGGCGGATGTCATGCCGGGCCTCACGGAAGTGCCCTGGGCGCGGCAGAAAATCGCCGGGTACGGCATCGGTCCGAAGAAAATGTCGCAGCACTTCTGCTATATCGCGCCCTTCAAAAAGCACCTCAACCTGGGCTTCATGTATGGCGCGCATCTGCCCGACCCCGTAAATCTGCTGGAAGGAGCGGGCGCCGACCTGCGGCATGCCAAGATACGGACAGCCGCCGACCTGGAGAATCCCGCCCTGCGCGAGTTGATCGTGAAAGCCAGCCAATATCTGCCCAAGCTGAAATGATCTCTCCCCGGTCAGACGCGTTGACGCAAGCCTTGCTGGATTTTAATGGCAAGAGCACCGACGTCCTCGAACGCTTCGTTGCCGCTCACCGGTCGGACGCGTGCCTGGTTGCGGAATTATGTGATTTCGCCGCCAGCGACGACCGCAATGTTCAAGCGGCCGCTACCTGGCTGCTCAAGCATTTCGGCGTGACTGGCGCGGAGTTGTCTCCAGGGCAAAATGAAACGTTGTTGCGCCTGTTGCTGCAGGAGACCAGTTGGCTTTCTCGCCTGCATGTCCTGCAAATGATGGATAGGCTCGCCGTGCCATCCGAGCTGGCTGCGCTCTTGATGGACGCGCTGGTCCTCCAAGCCGGCGGCGCCAACACCTTCATCCGCGCCTGGAGCGTCCACGGCGCTGCTGTGCTCGCCGACCAGCATCCCGCGTACCGCGATAGCGTCTTGGACCTGCTGGCTCGGGCCGAACTGGATGCCGCTCCTTCGGTGCGCGCGCGCCTGCGCAAGACCTGTCAGACATTTGATTGGATCTAAGCGCCGCCATGAGCGCGGATCTTGTTGAACATATCGCGGAAGACCGGATCGCGATGGATGTAACTCACTACCCGCGTCAGATGCCGCGACCGATCAACGCTCCAAGTGACCTGGTCGGTCAGCAGCGGCGCATGCCTGAGCTCGCTGGGCGCCCAGTCGGCATTGATCAGCCAGGCAATAGTGGAGATATCCCAAATCACGCTGGAAGCCGCGAAGCCTTCCGGGCGGTATTCGGCGAAGATCTGACAAAGATAATCGCCAAGCGCGCTGACGCCGCCGATGCAAGCCCGCAGCTCGGGATGCGTCGTCAATAGATGCGAGCTGACACCCAGGCAGGGCACGATGACGAAGGGGACGCCGCTATCCAGCGCGACTTGCGCGGCCGGCACATCCTGCTTCAGGTTGAATTCGCGGCTGTGCGACCAGTGCAAGCTGTGCCCACCCAGCCAGACCACCACGATTTTCTTGATGATCTCCGGCGCCAATAGCAACGCTGAGGCCACATTGGTGATCGCGCCGATGGCCACCACATAGAGCGGGTCATCATCGGGGCTTGCCAGCGCCTTGTCGATGAGATCCCGCACGGCTGTGCTGTCCACCGGCGCGCGATTTTCGCCCAGCCAGGCGGTCGCGCCGCGAAAAGCGAATCCCTCGGCGGCAACATCCAGAAAATCCAGCAGGCGCAGGATTTCGTCGTAGCTCTTTTCCATGCCGTCCGCGGGGGAAGCGGAGCGGTTGTTGTGAAATGGCGCGGCGTAGACCGCTTCCACCGACAGCTTTTCCGGCGCCAGCAGGGCGTATGTCAGCGCGAACTGGTCGTCAATTTCGTTGTAGGTATCGGTATCCAACACCATGCGTATTTTGCGCTGCGGCGGCTGCAAACGGCTGATGCGGAAAGAATCGCTCAAGGCGGGAAAAGTCATCATCTGTTCCTACATCGATTGGCGGAATAGAAACGAGCGGGCATTTCACCCGCCCGTTGCGGCGATTATAGCGCTTGCGCGCTGTGGCGGTAAGTTTCAGGGCGATGTGCCCGGTTCGATGTAAGACGTGCCGTGGGTCTGATAGACCGGCGGATAGACCACTGCGGCATCCAGCGAGTCCTGACCATATTCATAGTACTGCATGATCACCACGATTGGGTCGGGCCATTGGTGCCACATGTAGGCTGGCGCGCCTTCCGGCAAGTCCGGGTTGTGTGACCCGTAATTGAAGTAGTAGCGCCCCTGCGAGACGACGGTGTCGATGGTTTCCAACGCGGCGACGACGGCGGCGCCATCCGTGTAGCTGTCGGCGATGTCCATGGCTTGCGCCATCAAGTGCACGCTGTCATAAGGCTCCATCGCGAAAGGCGGCACGACGCCAGCCTCGCTCCAGTCTTCGTGGTAATCCGCGTTCAGGCGCTCAGCCAGCTCATTGAACAAGGCCGGGGTCGCGCCATAGCGGACGAAGGCGCAATAGTTGCCGTCGGGCACGGCGGGCCAAAATTGCCCGGAATCGCTGGCGAAAGTTTCGGCGATGCATATCGTATCGGCGCTGGGCGCAATTCCCAACTCAGCCATCTGTTGATTGAGATTGAAGCCAGTCTCGCCGGTGACAAGGACATGGACGGCGTCGGGCGGCTCGGGGCGGGCTTGTACGCGACTGAGTATTGGCACGAAGTCTTCTGTGCCCAGCTCTACGCTGAAGATTTCAACTGCGATGCCGGCCGCTTCCAGCCGCGCTTGTTCGTCGGCAGCAGCCGGGATGCCGTAATCGGTGTTTTCTGTCATGATGATGACATCATCCAAGCCTAGATCGATCATCCAATCCACCGCCACCACTGCCACCATGGCATTGGCTGGCGAAGTGCGAAAGATATAGTCGACGCCGTCATCAATGCGGGGCGGTCGGCCCTCGTATTCAATGATGCCGTTGGCGGTGATGTTGTCATTCCAAGGTCCAGCGAACAAGGTGGGGATGCGATTCTCCTGCGTAATCTTCATTATCGCCAGCGCCACCGCGCTATGATAACCGCCGACCACGCCATGCACCTCGTCTTCAAATATCCAGCGCTCGGCAATCGCTTGTCCGCGTTCGGAAATGCCTTCGGAGTCGCCGGTCAGCACTTCCAGCCGATGATTGACGCCGGCAACCTCGACGCCGCAGCCCGCGTTGATATCCGCCGCCGCTTGCTGAAAAGCCCAGTCAATGATGACGCCGGCGCCGGTCGCGCCCGGTGGCGACAGCGGGGCGATGCCGCCAAGCCGGATGGTCTCGTCCGCGAATTCGCAATGTCCATCGGCGCCGACCGGGCTCGCGCCCGCCAGTAGCAGGACCAGCATCGTCACTGTCGTCAGAAATTTACCAAACATAAAACCCTCCCTGATAAGAACCGAAAACCAAAAAAGTCAACAATCGTCCACAAAACTTTGATTCTACTGTATCACGGATTGCGGACATGTCAAAAATGCGACGCCCGATGACGGGGCGGTATGTCGCGCCTGCTTTATTCGCCACCATGAGTTCGCAGTAACCCCGCGCGCTGCCTGGCAGCCGAAAAAGTCAAATTTCGCTGGTATCCACAGCCCAAATCAGCATGCACTCGCCGATGAGCATCAGGGAACCCGCCAACAGGATCGAGCCCGATGCGCCTGCCCTTGCCCGCGCCAACTCCAGCGCCAAGGTCAGGTTCTGGGCATAGCGGCAATCCGCGATAATTGCTCGCGCGGCTGCCAACGCGTCATCCCGTGATGGAAAGCGCGTGCTAGGGTTGATATCGGTCTCAGTGATGATCAGCGCCTCGCTGACATCCGCCATGACGCGGTAGACGCCGGCATAATCCCGATCCCGCGGGACACCCACGATGGACAGGACCGGCGCGCGCAGTCGGCTGCCTAGGCTGTCGACGAAAGACCGCGCCGAACGCGCTGTGATGGCGCCGTCAATGTAGATGCCGGGCGATTGACCGAGCTGCTGAACGCGCCCAGGCCACTTGGCTGCCGCCAGCCCCCGACGCAGCGCCGTCTCATCCGCGCCGAAATGTTCGGCAGCGCGAATCGCCAGCGTGGCGTTGTCCAACTGGTAGCGCCCCAGTAGCGGCAGAAAGAACTCTCCATAGCCCGGCAATTGCAATGTCTGCCCGGCAGCGCACTCGCTTGCCAGTTGCGCCAAATCGCTCTCGCGCAGCATGGTCAGCGTCGCGCCCTGGCACTCCGCTTCGCGCAGGAGAACAGCCTCGACTTCGGCGGTCTGCGGCAGGCTGATGGCATGCCCGCCCGGCTTGATGATGCCAGCTTTGTGCCAGGCGATGCGTTCTAAGCTGTTCCCCAGCAAATGCGTATGTTCCAGCATGATGGGCGCGAAGAGCGACAGCCGATTGGGCGCCAGCGCGATGTCATCAAAGCGTCCGCCCCGCCCTACTTCCAGCACAGCCATGTCCACGCCCTGCTCGTCAAAATGCCGCAGCGCGATAGCCAGGAAAATGCCTTGCGGGCTGAGATACTGCCTGTCGTCGAGGGCGGCAATCTCGACATCAATAGCTGGCTGCAGCGCGCGCAAGATGCGCAGAAAATCGGAGGGCGGAATCATGCGCCCGTCCACACGGATGCGCTCATTCCAATGTACCAGGTGCGGGCTGGTGATCATGCCGACGCGGCCGCCGGCGGCTTGTAGCAGCTTGGCGGTGATGGCCGTGACGCTGCCTTTGCCGCGGCTGCCGGTGACGACGATGTAGTCGCGCTGCGCCGTCAACAGCTGCGCGCGAGCCAGCAGCCTGCGCGTGGGCGAGGGTTCGCGTGTATACTCATCAAGCCCGCGCGGGGCGGCATCCAGGCGGCGGCGCGTCTGAAAAATGTAGCGGATAGCCGCGTCCATGCTGTCGATCATGGCTGCTGGTTCCAGTGCGGTTACTGGCAAGTATCCTGCCCGCTGCGACAGATTTTGGCAAGGCAAATGGCATCCAATGCACAGGACGCAGCAAGCGTCGCCTCGCTGGCTGGGGGCGATGCCCAGCGCGCCGCCCGCAACATAAGCGCCTTGATGTTCGCCAGCATTGTCAGCAAGGGCGCGCTCTTCGCTTGGCAGCTGGTCTTGTCGTTGTGGCTGGGTCCGGGCGAATATGGTATCTACGGCACGGTCGGTGGGTTGATGGCGAATGCCGCGGCGCTGGCCAGTTTCAGCATGGGCTTGATCGTCATCCGCGATGTGGCCCGCACCCCAGACAAAGCGGGCCGCTACTGGACAGCCATGCTCTTCTCGCAGACCCTGCTGGCGCTGCTGGCTTATGTGGGGATGAATGCCTTGTCCCTCGGCTACAGCGAGACCCTGCGGGCATTTGCGGCCCTGGCGGGGCTGAATCTCTTCATCGATATCTTCGGCAATATGGCGCACGACCTGCTGCTCTCACGCGAGCGCATGGTGGTCACCTCGGCCGTGGAAATCGCGCATATCTTCCTGCGCATCGGTTTGGCGCTGTTGGCATTGTGGCTGGGCTGGGGCTTGCTGGGTGTCTACCTGGCGGCGATTGCCTCGGGCCTGCTGCGCTCTATGGCGCTGGTCAGCTTGAACTTACGGGCGGGCCTCAGGCCAGTCTTCCCGCTGGACAGGAGCATCACGCGCGAGCTGCTGATCAACAGCGCGCCATTGGCTCTTTCTGCGCTGCTGACCTTGGCTTATCAACATGCTGACAAATTGATGACGACGGGCATCCTGGGCGAGCGCGTCACTGGCTACCTGGTGGTGGCTTTTGTCATTAACTTCGGCGTGATTGAGCTGGTCAGCTCGTCGGTGCTGGTGGCGGCTTATCCGCTACTTGCGCGCTATTACAAAGATGGGCGCAACCCTATTTTCGGCTTCATGATCGAAAAACTGGCGCTGTGGATGCTGCTGGTTGGGCTGCCCCTGGCTTTGGGCGTCAGCATCCTGGCGGAGGCCATCATCCTGCCGCTACTGGGCGAAACCTACGCGCCGTCGGCGGGCATACTGCGACTGCTAATCTGGTACACCGCCATCACCATGTTCGGCAATGTCTTCAGCAAGGCGCTGCTCATCCAGAATCGACAGCGAACTCTGCTGGCGATTCGCGCGACTGGCTTGGCACTGAATGTGGCGCTGACAGTCTGGCTGCTCGTTATCTGGGGCGATCCGCGCGGCGCTGTGGCCGCTTCCATCATCGGCGAGCTGCTCATTGTGGCGCTGCTGCTGGCGAGCTTCCGGGCGGCTGGGTGGCGGTTGCAGGCGCTGGCGGGCAAGGGAGCACGCCTGCTGGCGATCGCTGTGCCGAGCGGTCTCGCCATGCTGGCATTGCGGGAATCGTTTTTCGCGCTGCCGCTGTTGGTCGGGCTGGGCGTCTATGGCGGCGGCATCCTGGCGGGACGCATTCTGCATAGCGACGACTGGGACTTGCTCTACCGGCTGGCGACAGCGCTGCCCGGCGGTTCCACCTTGCGGCGACTGTGGAAGCGCGATACCCAGCTGACCTGGTGAGCGGCGCATGCGCATCCTGCATCTGACGCCCTATTATGCGCCAGCCTACGCATTTGGCGGCGTTGCGCGCGCAGTAGAGGGCATGACGACAGCGCTGGCTGCCCGTGGGCACGACATCACCATCCTGACTACGGACGCTTTCGACCAACGGACTCGCTTCCAGGGCGAGCTTGACGAGCGCCGGGGACAGGTTCGAGTCATTCGCTGCCGCAACGCCTCGCTCTGGCTGCGTAGACGGCTAAACTTGTCGACGCCGCTGGGCATGCGCCGCAGGGCGAAATCGCTGCTGACGGACATGGATCTGCTGCATGTCCATGAGCTGCGGACGCTGGAGAATCTGCTGGTGGCGCCGGTCGCGTCGGATCTGCGCCTACCGATCGCGCTGTCGCCACATGGCACGCTGGACCTGAGCACAGGGCGCAGCCAATTGAAAGTCGGCTGGGACAGGCTGCTTAGCCCGCGTTTGCTAGCGCGCATCGACCATGTCATCGCGCTGAATGAAAGTGAGAAACAGCAGACAATGGCGCTTTGGCGCTCGTTTGGATTAAGTCCCCAGCCGCAGTGCAGCATCATCCCCAACGGCGTGGACCTGCGCGAGTTCGAGTCGCTGCCGGACGCGGCTGGTTTCCGCGCGCGCTATGGATTGGGCGCAGCGCCGATAGTCCTCTACATGGGGCGGCTGCAGGCCCGCAAAGGCGCGGATGTGCTGCTGCGTGCCTTTCTGGCGGCGGATGCGGGCGAGTCGCGCCTCGTCATCGCGGGTCCGGACGAGGGCATGCTGCGGCGGCTGCAGAACCTGGCGGCGGGCGATTCGCGCATCGTCTTCACAGGATTCCTGGATTCAGCGGCACGGCTGGAAGCGCTGGCGGCGGCTGACCTCTTTGCGCTGCCAGCCATCGGCGAGGGGCAGTCGATCGCCGTGTTGGAAGCGCTGGCGGCGGGCTTGCCTGTCCTGCTCTCGCCGGGCTGCAACATGAACGAGGTCGCCGATGCGGGGGCGGGGTTCGTGGCAGAAGCGACTGTCGATGCGTTCTCTGCGGCGCTGCAGCGTCTGCTGCATGACGAGTCGCTGCGGCAAGAGATGGGCGCGGATGCCCGGCTGCTGGCGCGGGAGAAGTACAGCTGGACGCGTGCAGCAGCGGATATGGAACGCGTGTATGCGGGGCTGCTGTAGAGCAGGCAGATTGACATTGAGCCTTGACATGGTAAAATTTTGTCGAGTCCTCAGGGGGTTACCATGATTGGCGCGCGCATCAGACAAGCCAGGCTTATCGCCGGTTTGTCACAGAAAGAACTAGCGGAAGCCGTGACTCAAGGTGGTCTGGCCATATCGCCGGCCGCAATCTCTGGTTATGAGACGGGCAAGAGCCACCCACCCATTGACTTCATGCTCAATAGCGCCCAAGTTCTGGGTGTGCGGGTTTCGTACTTGTTTCACCAACCAGAAACAACAGTTGACTGGACCGCGTTTCGCAGACGCAGCAGTCTTGGCAAGAAAGGTCAGGAAGCCATAAAGGCTTATGCGCTGGACATCGCCGAATTGCAGATAGAGTTGAAATCTGCACTGTATCCCTCCCTCCCACGGCGCCTGCCTCGAGAAGTTGCTGTCAATGGATTGGAAGACGCGGAAGGGATTGCCGATCAAGTGCGAAACGACTGGGATGTCGGCGATAGACCGCTTGATAATTTGGTGCAAACGGCAGAGGACCGCGGAGTCATTGTTGTAGCCTGGAAAGGAGATGAAGAGTTTGATGGTCTGTCTGGTTGGTGTGGCGAGCACCCAGTTGCGGTAATAAACCAGAAGAAACCTGCCGACCGAATTCGCTTCACACTTGCGCACGAAATCGGTCACCTTGTCATGGAGAATGCCAATCCAGATGACGATGAAGAGCAGTTTGCCCATCGGTTCGCAGCGGC
>DAOUKU010000013.1:0-22304 GCA_034420985.1 Anaerolineae bacterium
CTGCAAGAGACCTTGTCGCCGCTCGCCGTCCGCCAGGGCAAACACAAGGACTTGCTCGCCGAGCTCGGCAAAGGCGTGCTGCCCGTGGACGCGGCTTTCTTGCGCGATATGGAAAATTGGCGCGGCATGCTCGCCGAACAGCTCTACAAGCAAGCCCGCTTCATCGACCGCGAGCTCAACCAGCGCGAGCTCAACCAACTGGTGCAGCGCACGATCGACCGCATCGTCTTCCTGCGCATCGCCGAAGACCGCAACCTCGAGCCTTATGGGACGCTGGAGCGGGTCGCGCGCGAGAAGCAGGTCTACGAAAAGATCAAGAATCTGTATCGGAGTGCCGACAGAAAATACAATTCGGGCTTGTTTCACTTCGACCCGTCCGATAATTCCCGCGGCGCGCCCGATAAATTGTCCATGGATATCTACATCCCGGACAATGTTTTGCAACAAATTGTCTTCGCCCTGTATCCGCCGCAGAGCCGTTACGAATTTTCTGTCATCGCCGCCGATATTCTCGGGCAAGTCTACGAAAGATTTCTGGGCAAGGTCATCGAAGTGCGCAGCGCCGACCAGGAAACGCGCGTCGTTGTCGAAGAAAAACCCGAAGTGCGCAAAGCCGGCGGCGTTTATTACACGCCCGAGACCATCGTCGACTACATCGTAGAAAATACGCTCGGCAAGCTGCTGGACAGGGCAACTCCCGACCAGGCGGAGCAGCTGCGCGTGCTCGACCCCGCCTGTGGCAGTGGCAGTTTTCTCACCGGCGCGTATAGCTATCTGCTGGATTGGCACATCGACTATTATCGCCGCCATCCCACGCAATTCCGCAATCGCCGCCGCGAAACCTCCGAAGGCATCTTGCTCACCACCAGCGAAAAACGTCGCATCCTGCTCAACAATATCTATGGCGTCGACCTCGACCAAAGCGCTGTCGAAGTGACCAAGCTGTCGCTGCTGCTGAAGATGCTGGAAAACGAGAACGACAGCACAGGCCTGCGCGATATGGAGGGACCGATCTTGCCCGACCTGGGCGGCAACATCAAATGGGGCAATTCGCTGGTGGGCAGCGACTTTTATGATGGCGCGGATGTGGGCGGACTGGCGGACGAAGAGCTGCAGCGCGTCAAGGCTTTCGACTGGGACGGGGCGGGAGGCTTCGCGGATATCATGGCGGCGGGCGGATTCGACGCGGTGATCGGCAATCCGCCCTATGTGCGCCAGGAAACGCTGGGCGCGGCGTTCAAAGCCTATACGAAACACAAGTTTGAATCGTATGTCGGTACAGCAGACCTCTACATTTACTTCATTGAACAATCGCACCGGCTGCTAAAGGCAAATGGGCGATACGGCGTAATTTGCTCAAACAAGTTCCTGCGATCCAACTACGGCAAAGGGATTCGTCAGTTTCTTTCGCTGAATTCAACTTTTGAGCAGCTTATAGACTTTGGCGAACTTCGTGTCTTTTCTAACGCCGCTACTTTTCCAATGATTCTAATCGCTGAGAATGACCGAAGCGACGGCCGTGATTTCATTTATGCGTCTATCAAGCATCTAGGTTTTGGAAGTCTGAAAAGCGAGGTAGACGAAATTTATCAAGTTTTGGACAGGCGCTCAGTTACGGGAGACCGTTGGACACTAGCCTCCAAGTCTATGATAAGCGTTCTCGATAAAATCAATTCACGCGGCATAGAGTTGAAAGCATACACCAGCGCAAAAGTATATCGTGGTTTGATAACAGGGCTGAACACGGCATTTGTTATTGACAAGGCTACTCGTGACGCTGTGGTCTCAAGAGAGCCGCGATCGCTTGACCTCATTCATCCCTATGCACTTGGTGACGACATAAGAAAATACTCGGTCAATTTCAATGAGCGCTATTTGATACTCATCCCGAAAGGCTGGACGAAGAGCCACGTCGGTTCAATGATAGATGAACAAGAGGCATGGAATTGGTTCTCGGACAATTATTCAGCGCTCGCAGAGCACTTAGCGCCATTTCAAGGAAAAGCGAGAAAGCGCCTAGATAAAGGCGATTATTGGTGGGAATTGAGAGCGTGCGATTATTATTCCGAATTCAATGAACCCAAGATCATCTATCCCGATATCGCCAAAGAAAGCCGAATCGCGTTCGACACGACTGGACTCTACGCGACCAATACAGTGTGGTTCATCCCAACTGATGATAAGTACCTGCTCGGCATTCTCAATTCGAGCCTGATATTCAACTACTTCAAGCATTTCGCGTCAGTGCTTGGCGATGCGAACAGAGGCGGACGCCTACGCTGGTTTCGGCAGGATGTTCTCAAGCTGCCAATCCGTGCGATAGATTTCGACAATCCGACTGATGTTGATCTGCACGACAGAATGGTTGCGCTGGTCGACGACCTGTTGGATTTGCATCGGCAGTTGGTGGGCGCTTCGGATGTGCAGCGTGGGGTGATTGAGGCGTTGATTGCTCGGCGCGAAAGGGCTGTCGATGAGTTGGTGTATGAGTTGTATGGGCTTAGTGAGGGGGAGGTGGGTGTTGTGGAGGGCTAACCTCCAGGCGAAGTATAAGAAATGTGTTAATACTCTGCGAACATATATACATACGCCCAATTGTGTGCTACAGTATGGCGAATGATGATACATGAGTTGGCGAGCGCGGTGGGAGGAAACCATGAGCGGGTCGGATAATGAACATGAGATGGGAGTTGAGCGCGAGCGTCTTGAGCGGCTTGCGAATCTTGACCTAGCGGATTGTCCGGACGAGTTGAGAATTTATGAGAACAGCGACTATCGCGGTGATGGTGCCCATTTTTGGACCCGAGTCAGTCAATGCTTCGGGTACACAAAGGCAGATGATGCAGATAACTGGCATGATTGTCGCGATATCTTGATCTTGGTGCAGTGGATCGCCGAGGGCAAATATAGAAATCGCCCATCGTCGGATGAACGGTACAGGCCGTTCGGATTCTATCGAAAGTACTTGCTGGACAATGACAAAGTCAAGGAGTCCAATCACCTGCCTGCACAACTTCGTTTGTCGACGTATTACGCAGCTGGTAGTCGAGGTGATAGCGTCTCTTTAGTGGTCAAGGTGGAACAGAAGTTAGCCGGCGAAACGGAATGGGAGACCGACAAAGAGCTTACGCTACATCAGGCGTTGGCGATGCTCGAGAAAAGAGCATATCGAATGGATGCGACTGATGTTCTCGATACAGCGCGCGTGTTTCGCAGACTGTATTGATTGCATGGATTAAGTGATCGCAAAGAGAAAAACGAAGAATAGGAAATGGAGTGTGCTATGCCATTGCCTCCGGAGTTGGATCGCAAGATTCGCAATCGACTTGATGAACTCATTGTCGAGGGTAACAATCTTGCTCGAGTCGAGAGATCGATCTCCGATTACGAAGCCTTCTTCACTAAGGCACTTAGCCTTACAGCCCTACTGTTTGGTAGCTCGGAACGAGGGCGTAAAGTAGAAGAGCGCATTCAGTACGTATTGGGCCGCGGGGGATTTCCGACAAAATCTGCCCGCATTGCGGGAGTGCTGCAGGGACTCAAGGACGATTACGAGAATGGCTTTCTAGAAAACTTAGAAAACATAGTGTTTGCTGATGTATCATCCGACTATATGACACTTGTTCTCGATCTTCTCAGCAGTCGTGAGTCTGAAGATTACAGTTATGCGATGACAGCAGTAGGATACGGCATTGTGCTTGAATTAGGCTTGCGGCGTTTGTGCGAGCGGCAGTCTGTACCGATTGCAACGACTAAGGGCAACGGAGACTTCAAAAAGTTGAACTCTTTAATTCAGGATCTTCAGAAAGCAAATGCGTTCAACAAATTGAAGGCCGACCAGTTGCGCGCTTATGCGAAGACTCGCAACTTCGCTGCGCATGGACAATTTGATGAGTTTGATCGCAACGATGTAGATGATATGGTAAGAGGCGTTCGGAATTTCTTGGCAGATAATCTCTGATCTATTCTCTGCGCCTCTGTGGCAAACAGCAAACCGTCACTCGTCCTTCATGAATCCCATCGTCGGCTTATAGGGCACATTCTGGTCTTTAATGATGGCTTGGAGCATCGCCTGGATTTCCGCGAACTGCTGCTCGTTTCGCTCTTGGTTCGCCGTCACCGCCTGATTCAGCCCAAGTATCGCGGCTTCAATGCCATCGACCTTGTCCAGCGTTTCGTCCTGCGTGTCGTGCAGGGTGTCATATTCGCGTTTCATGCGCTTGAATCGTATATCGGCTGTCGCGACCATCGTGTTTCTCCTCTGTGTGCGCATCCAGTATAATCGTGCCTGACAACCTTGTCAAAACGGTTCTGCGTCTCTGTGGTGAATCAATATGATCGAATCTCGCTCACAAGCCTTCTTCAACGAATCGGGCGTGGCCGGCTTGACCCACCGCGCCTTCACATCGGCCATGGGCTACGACTTCGCCGATATGTCGCGCCCGCTCATTGGCATCTGCACGACCGCCAGCGAGCTCAACCCCTGCAACAGCCATCTGCCCGCCCTGTCTGCAGCTGTCAAACGCGGCGTGCTGCAAGCCGGCGGCTTCCCCCTGGAATTCCCGACCATCTCGCTGGGCGAGGTTCACCTCAGCCCGACCTCCATGCTGTGGCGCAACCTGGCGGCGATGGACACGGAAGAGATGATCCGCGGCAACCCGCTGGATGGCGTGGTGCTGCTGACGAATTGCGACAAGACGACGCCGGCCGCGCTGATGGGGGCGGCCAGCGCCGATATCCCGAGCATCATGCTCAGCGGCGGTCCCATGCTCAACGGGCATTATCGGGGCGAGGTGCTGGGGGCCTGCACGGATTGTCGGCGTTACACGGCGGAGTTCCAGGCGGGCGCGATTGACGCGGCGACTTACCGCGAGGTCGAAGCCAATCTGGTGCGCAGCGTGGGGCACTGCATGGTGATGGGCACGGCATCGACGATGAATTCGCTGATGGAGGCGCTGGGCATGGCGCTGCCGGGCAATGGGGCGATCCCGGCGGTCGATTCGCGGCGTACCCAGCTGGCGGTCGCGGCGGGGCGGCAGATCGTGTCCCTGGTCGAGCGCGATATCCGTCCCTCGCAGATTTTGACGCCGGCGGCTTTTGACAACGCCATCACGCTGCTGCACGCGCTGGGCGGCAGCACCAACGCGGTCGTGCATCTGCCGGCTATCGCCGCCCGGGTTGGCGTCGAACTGCCTTTGTCGCGCTTTGACGCGCTCAGCCGTCGCACGCCTTTGATTGGCAATATGCGTCCGAGCGGGCAATACCAGATGGAAGACCTGTTTTATGCGGGCGGGATTCCGGCGGTGCTGAAGACATTGCTGCCGCTGCTGCATGGCGATGCGCCCACCGTGACGGGGCGCAGCTTGGCGGAGACTGTGGCGGGCGCCGAAGTGAGGAATGCGGAGGTCATCCGTCCGCTGGAGAATCCGCTGGCGGCGGAAGGCGGCTTGAGCATCCTGCGCGGCAACCTGGCGCCCGAGGGCGCAGTCATCAAGCATGCGGCCGCCAGCCCGGAATTGCTGCAGCATCGCGGTCCGGCGCTGGTCTTCAAGGATGTCGCCGATCTGAAAGCGCGGATCAACGATCCCGCGCTGCCCGTCACGCCGCAGTCGGTGCTGGTGCTGCAAAACAGCGGTCCCATCGGGGGGCCGGGCATGCCCGAAGTCGGCAATCTGCCCATCCCAAAGCAGCTGCTCAAGCAGGGCGTCCGCGATATGGTGCGCATCTCGGACGGGCGGATGAGCGGGACGAGCTACGGCACGATCGTGCTGCATATCGCGCCGGAGTCGGCGCTGGGCGGTCCGCTGGCGCTGGTGCGGGACGGGGATGAGATCGAGCTGGATGTGGCGGGGCGGCGCTTGCAGCTGCATGTTGACGAAGGCGAGCTGGCGCGGCGGCGGGCGGGGTGGCAAGCGCCCGAGCCAGCCTTCACGCGCGGCTACGGGCAACTCTACCTGCGGCATGTGAATCAAGCGCCGCTGGGCTGCGATTTTGATTTCCTGCGCGGGCGGGATGCGGTGGGCGCGGTGGAACAGCCGAAGTTCTAACGCTGGAACAGCCGCTGCAGATCAAGCGTAAATCCGAGCAGGACCGGCTCGCCAGCCAAGCCTTCATCCTGCGCGACCCGAGATTGCATCGGCTGTCCGTCCGCATCCATGCGCCAGACCTCGACGCCAGTCTGCTCTGGCAGCACAAGCCATACCAGTTCTGTGCCATTCGCCAGGTATGCTGCCGCTTTCCGCCGCAACTCCGCCAGTGTATTGCTGGGGGATTTTATCTCGACTGCTAAGTCAGGCATGCGCGGGACAAACTTGTCATGATCTGGTGGCGGGCTGGCTTGCTTTCGGATAAATGCCACATCTGGCGCGAGTAATGTGTTGGGGTCGTAGGCTGGATAATAGCCAGCTTCACCAGTGACTACGCCCAGATCATGTTGCTCGGCGAAACTCAGCAGCAAATGCCCGACAATCGTGGCGATTCGTCCATGCACAAATCCTGGCGGCATATCCCAAAACAACTCCCCGTCAAGCAGATAAATGCGCTTGAGATCATTCTCCGGCAGGCAGGACAGCCGCCAGACATCATCGACGGTATAGAGTCGCTCCTTGATTGCCATAACCGCCTCGTGAGTATCGCTTATCAGCCTGAGTGTAACACAATGCTCGCAGGCGTCAGACAAACCGCCCATACCCAAATGGCGCCAGCACTTCTGGTCGCGCGCCATCCAGCAGCCATTCCGCCATCAGCGTGGCTACAGCCGGCGCGATCGCCCAGCCATGCCCAGACCAACCCAGCCCGACCAGCATATTTGCCGCGCCGGGCAGGTAGTCGATGATGGGGATGCCGTCTATCGAGAGCATCTCGGCGCGGTCGGCATAGGCCTCGTCCACCGCCCACCCCGCCAGCGAGGGATAGACCGCCAGCGCTTCCTGCCGATTGCCCTCGACCTGCTCGGCGATGGGGACGCCCTGCCCGCGGGTTTCGTCCCAGCGCCCGCGCCAGCCACCGGAAATCATCACGCGCCCATCCGGCAGCGGCTTGATGGCCAAGACGCGATGCGCATGCCCAATCAGGTGCGTCATTGGCGGCGGCGGTCCCGCTTCCAGCGCCATCACCTGCGGCAGCATGCGCCAAATCGGCAGTTGCAAGCCCAATTGCGAACCCACAAATTCGCCCGCATGCGCGTTGGACAACAGGGCGACTTGCTTGCCGACCGGGAACTCGGTGAGTTCGCCCTGCAGGACTGCGCTGAGGCTGATGACTCGCTGGTCACGCCGAGTCATGCCCGTCACGCGCGCGCCTTCCAGGATGGACGCGCCCGCTGCCCGCGCCGCCTTGGCCATGGCTCGCGTGGCGCCGGTGTGGTCGGCCACGCCGTCATTGGGGCAATAGACCGCCGCGATGACTTTGTGGCTGAGATTCGGCTCGAGCTCGCGCAGTTGCGCCGCGTCCAGCAGCTGCGACTCGATGCCCTGCTGGTTCTGCAGCCAGACTTGCGCTCCCGCCCGCGCCAGATCTTGCTCGCGTTCGATGAGATCGAGGTGCCCCAGCCGCCGATAGCCCGTGTCGCCGATTTCCGCGTCCAACCCTTGCCACAGCGGATAGGCTTTGCGCATCAGGGGCAATTCGCGCAGGTCGCGTCCATTGGCGCGCACGCCGCGTTCACCCAGCCCGCCGGAGGCGCCGCTGGCGATTTCACGCGCTTCCAGCAATTGCACCGCTGCGCCGCGTTTGGCCAGCTGCCAGGCCACTGCGCAGCCGTAGATTCCGCCGCCAACGATGAGGTAGTCGCTCATGGCTGCCTGTCCTCCCGATGATGGTTACAGGCTGACTTTAACCACAAAGTACACAAAGGGCACGAAGCGGGCTTGCCTTGGCAAGCCCCGACAGGAATCGCCAGACGGGGGATTGGGCGAGTCACCACCTCGCCCCTGGGGATTGTGCCGGGGGCAGGGCTTACATATCCAGTTCCCCATCCGCCAAGCCGGCCGGCAGCGCCAGCGGTTGCGCCGGACAGCTTTCGATGTCGATGTGCCGCCCCTGCGCTGCCGATTCTTCCAGCGCCTGCATGATATCCAAGACATGGAAAGCCAGCTCGCCACTGGCGCGGTGCGGACGCCCGGACTGGATCGCGCAAGCCATGTCGGCCACTCCAGCGCCGCGCCCGATGTTGGTACTGTGCGTCAGCGGGATATCCTCCCAAGCCAGCGGCAGTCCCCATTCGCGCTTGGCATGTTGGTCGACCATTGTGACTTCGCCATCAAAGCGGTTGGGGTCGGGCACGGTCAGGGAGCCGATTTCGCCGTGAATCTCGATATTGGGCAGGTGATGCCCCCAGATATCGAAGCTGGTGATGACTGTAGCAATAGCGCCGCTTTCGAACTCCAGTGTGCCGGCGATATGCGTGTTGACTTCGACGGGCAAGCGCTGCCCCATGAGCGCTTCGCTGGTGGCGATGCGTTCGGGGAAGGTCTTGGCTGCGCTGCCAGCCACCCGCGCCACCGGACCCATCAAATTGACCAGGGCAGTCAGGTAATAGGGTCCCATGTCAAAGAGCGGGCCGCCACCTTCCAGGTAGTAGAAGCCGGCGTTGGGATGCCAGCTTTCCGGTCCGTGGCTGAGGAAAAAAGCAGCCGCGGCCACCGGCTTGCCGATGCGGCCGTCGTCGATGACTTTGCGAGCCGTCTGCCCGCCGCCGCCGAGGAAGGTATCCGGCGCGCAGCCCATGCGCAGGCCTGCCTCACGAGAGGCTGCCATGATGCGAGCGCCATCATCGCGGTTCAGCGCCAGGGGTTTTTCGCTATAGGCGTGTTTTCCCGCCGCGATGATCTGCAGTGAGACCTCGGCATGGGCAGCCGGGATGGTCAGGTTGATGACGATATCAATGTCGTCGCGCGCCAGCAGCTCATCGACGCTGTGCGCGGTCAAGCCGTGTTCGGCGGCAAATGCCTCCGCGCGCTCGACCAGTATGTCCGCGCAGGCGGTCAGTTGGATGACATCAAAGGGCGCGCAGCCGCGGATATAGGCCGGGGCGATATTGCCCGTGCCGATGATGCCGACGTTCAGTGTTTGCATGGAACTTCCTTTTCGGGTTTGCGGGCGACCTGATAGGTCGCCCCTACATATTGCTTTCGTTTTGGAGTGACTCGCTGGGTCGGGTCTAGGACATGAATTCCGGGATGTTGCCGCGCACCATGGGCGGGTTGTTGACGGGGGCCGCCCAATTGATGGCGTTGGCGATGACCTGATGCACGATGGGCATATGATAGATCGGGTAAGTCTCGTGACCGGGACGGAAATAAAAGATCTTGCCTTGCCCGCGCTGATAACAGCAGCCGCTGCGGAAGACTTCCCCGCCTTCGAACCAACTGACGAAGACCAAGGTATCCGGCGGCGGAATGTCAAAGTGCTCGCCGTACATTTCCGCTTCGGCGATTTCGATATATTCGGGCAAGCCAGCGCAAATCGCATGCGAGGGGTCGACCACCCAGATGCGTTCTTTTTCATCGGCTTCGCGCCACTTCAGCATGCAACCGGTGCCCATGAGACGTTGGAAGATTTTCGACAAGTGCCCCGAATGCAGCACGATCAAGCCCATACCGTTGAGCACGCGCTCCTGCACACGGTCGACAATCTCATCGCTGACTTCGCCATGCGCCATATGCCCCCACCAGGTGAGCACATCCGTATTGTCCAGCACTTCCTGGGTGAGCCCGTGTTCGGGTTCGTCCAGGGTGGCGGTTTTGATGTTGAATCCGTGCGGCGCGAGCCCGGCCGCCAGGGCGCGGTGCATGCCGTCAGGGTAAATGGCGGCGACCTTGTCGTTGTGATGCTCATGGCGATACTCGTGCCAAATCGTTACGCGTAGGGGGTTCATAAGCTGCCTTTCGCTGCTGGGTTCCAGTGCAGGGCATTATGCGGCGGCCAGGGTCGATTTGCAACTGGCGATGTGCGTGCCCGATCCTCAGCCGAAGCATCAGAAGGGGTTGGCGGGAGTCTCAGCGAGACGCCCCTGCGACCTACTTTCGTAAGGGGTTTGTAGTGGGCGAGTCACCGCCTCGCCCCTACAGATTTTGCAAGGGTCTGCCCCCTCTGCCGCGCATTTTCTGCCATTTCTTTGCGCATAGTCAACCCATGTGGTCAAATAGTTGCATACAGGTCTATTTGAGGTCTCCTTTATGGTCGACAGCAGCACGGCGCAACGGCGGCGCGGGCTGATCCCGGAGGACTTGCTCAAGTTCCGCTGGCTGGACGAGATCGCGCTTGCACCCGATGCAGCGCGCATCGCCTACACCATCCGCAGTCCCCAAGCCCGCAGCAACGGCTACACCTGCCACCTCTACCTGCATGATCTCGCTGGGGACAAGGCGCGGCGACTGAGCGACGGCGATTGCCAGGTCTCGTCACTGGCCTGGAGCCGCGACAGCCAGCGCCTGGCTTACAGCCAAAGCGATGCCCAGGGCGACAGCGTGCGCGTTGTTGACCTGCGCGATGGCAGCGTGGATTGCTACCCGACAAAGGGCATGCCCATGGGCGAGTTGGATTTCAGCGCCGATGGGAAATCGCTGGCCGGCGTACGCTGGACGACTATGCGGGCGGCTGAGGAGCGTGGCGCCGCGGAGGGCATCCCGGCGCCGACCATTAAAGTGGTGCGGCGGCTGCGCTACAAGCAGGATGGCGTCGGCTGGGTGCATGACCGCTTCAAGCAAATCTGGATCCTGCAGCTGGAAGCCCGCGATTTCACGCAGCTAACCCACAGCGAATGCGATTATTCCTCGCCCAAATGGAGCAACAGCGGAACCCGGCTGGCTTTCGTGGGCATGGCTCGCGAGCAAAATACACCCCTGGGCTACGGGCAAATTTTCACCTGCGACCTGCCCGATGGCGCGCCGGAGTTGCTGCTGCCGGAGTGGCAGGGCACAGCCTTCAGCCCGGTCTGGGGGGACGATGACCGTTACATCGCTTTCGCCGGGCACAACAGGCCGCCGCCGGTCAACCGCCGCAATTTCTGGCAACCGCATCTAGCCGATGTCGCTGCGCGAACAGCCTGGAAGCTCGACCCGGACATTGATGAAGAAGTCGGCAATTATGCCGTGGCCGACCAGCGCGTCAGCCTATCCAATGTGACCATGAAGTGGGCGCCGGGCGACAGCTGGATTTATTTTCTGCTGACCGAGCAGGGCGCGACCAATCTATACCGTATAAATACAGTCGGCGAGAGCCAGAAGCTGGTCAGCGGCGACTGCATCAATTTCGAGTACAGCCCGGCCTTGGGCGGCAGTGTCGCCTACGGGCAATCCAACCCCGCCAACCCCGGCGAATTGCATATCAGGCAGGCAGGCGAATCCCGCAAGCTGACCAACCTCAATCCCTGGCTGCGCGATCATGAGCTTTCTACACCGCAGAGCCTGTGGTATGACGGCGTCGCTGGCGCCAAGGTGCATGGCTGGCTCATGCAGCCGCTGGACTTTGATCCCGCGCAAAAATATCCGCTGGTGCTCTATGTGCACTGCTCCATGTTCGGTTGGGATTTTAATCACGAATTTCAAGTCTATGCCAATGCCGGTTACGCCGTGGCTTACTTCAACCAGCGCGGCACGACGGCGGGTTATGGACAAGCCTGGACCAAAGCAAGCGAGGGCGATCAAGGCGGCGCGGATTACGAAGAGATCATGCTGGGCGTCGATGAACTGATCAAGCTGCCTTGGATCGACGAAACACGCATGGGCGTCACCGGCGGCAGTTGTGGCGGCTTCATGACCAATTGGGTGGTCGGGCATACCGACCGCTTTGCCGCAGCTGTCTCCCAGCGTTCCATCACCAACCAGATCAGCTTCTTCGGCACCAGCGACATCGGTCCCGAATGCACCGGCGGCGAAACCCGCACCGACCCCTGGCGCGACTTGCAATCCAGCTGGCGACAATCGCCAATTGCCTACATCGACAATGTCAATACGCCCCTGCTGATCATTCACAGCGATGAAGACCACCGCTGCGCCTTGGAACAGGCGGAGCAGCTTTTTGCAGCGCTGCGCTGGCGGGGCAAGGTGGTGGAGTTGGTCATCTTCGAGGGCGAGAATCACGGCTTGTCACGCGGGGGCAGACCGGGCAACCGCATTGAGCGACAGCGGCGCATCCAGGCTTGGTTCGACAAATGGCTCTAGGTCCACCCCCCTCAGTCCCTCCGTCGAGTCGGGGGGAGGCAACAACCCCCCTCAATCCCCCCGACGCATCGGGGGGAGGCAACAACCCCCCTCAGCCTCCCCGTCGAGTCGGGGGGAGGCAACAACCCCCCTCAGTCCCCCCGACGCATCGGGGGGAGGCAGGCTCCATGCGAAAGTCTTAGGGGCGACTGGGTCGCCCCTACACCGTCCTATATTTGGCAGGTCCGCCTTCCCCCGACTCGACGGGGGACCGAGGGAGTTTAATAAATCTAAAGGAGGCAATACATGCTGCAAGTAGGAAATCTGCAAGCCAACCCGGGCGAAAAGACCTTCGGCTATCTGGAGACGGTGGCCTCGCGTTCGGGCATGCGGCTGGATATCCCCGTGCATCTGGTGGCCGGGGCGCAGCCGGGTCCCACGCTGATGCTGCAAGGGGCGATCCACGGCGCGGAAATCATCGGCAGCATCGCCATTTTGAACCTGATGGAGAAGCTGGATCCTGGCGAGATGCGCGGCAATGTCATCGCTGTGCCGGTGGTCAATCGCGCCGGTTTTGAGCTGGGCGAACGCGGCAGCCGCGTCGACGCCAAAGACATCAGCCGCCTCTTCCCGGGCAAAGCCGATGGCAGCATCAGCGACCAGACCGCCTATATCTATTTCAAGGAAACCATCGCGCAATCGGATGTGATGATCGACTTTCATGCCGGCGCGCGGACCGCTTACGAACGCTATGTGCTCTTCAGCGCCGAAGACGACCCCGATAACCCGACCAATCTGGAGCTTATCCGCCGCAAGCTGGTGGTGGCTTTCGGGCTGGATCAAGCCGCCTTCTTCCCGCCGGGCACTTTCGGCGCTAACACCGCCAAAAAAGCCATCGAAGATGCCAACTGCTGCCAAATCACGCTGGAATTCGGCGGCGGCACGGGCTGGTACAAGAACGGCGAAGACAATGTCCGCGATGCTGAACGCGGCATTTGGAACATCCTCAAAGTCATGGACATGCTGGATGGCGAGCTGGAGTCGGATGGTCCGCTCTGCACGGTCTATAACGCGGGCGTGGTCATCTGGAAACCGGCCGTGGACGGTCTCTTCATCCGCGACCGCAAATTCAAGGACGAGCTGAAGGTCGGCGATGTCTACGGACGGCTGGTGGATCCCTATACCGGCGACTTGCTGGCGGAGATGCCCACGCCCAAAGACGGCATCGTCATCCCCAGCGGGCAGGAATGGCCCACCGTCGGCGCGACATCCATCGGCATCCTGGGCAGCATCGACCGCGTCGACGACCGCCGGACGATGGATTTGTCGGTGCGGTTTTGAGCGATGCGCCCCTTCAACCTCCCCCTATCCCCCGGGACCTCCTCGTATCAACGGGGAGGGGAGCTACGGTCAGCAGAGTCGGGATTTCGCCACGCGAAGCAGATCTCGGCAAAACCTTACTCCCGATGATTCGGGGGGACCGAGGGGATAGAAGATTGTGGACGGCGCGCAACATGGAAAAAGGAGACAACACATGAAACTCGGAAACATTGAGGCGGCGCCGGGCAGCAAAACCTTCGGCTGCTTCCAAACCGGCGAGACGCACGGGCAATTCCCCGCGCACATCCCGCTGCATATCGTCAATGGCGCGGCTGATGGTCCCACCCTGGTCGCGCAGGCTGGTACAAGCGGGCTGGAAATCGAGCCCTCGCTGGCCCTGCCCCATATCGTCAAAGAGCTAGACCCGGCGGCGATTCGCGGCGCGCTGATCCTCGTGCCGCTGATGAACACTTCCGGCTTTGAGTTCACGCAAGTCAACAGCGCCTGGGACGACAAGCATCTGAATCGGCTGGGTCGCGGCGACGCTGGCGGCAGCATCAGTCAGCAGATGGTGCATCAGTATTACCAAGCCGCCATCGCCAGCGCCGATGCCCTGCTGGATATTCGCACCGGCTCGCAATGGAGTTATCACCACTTCGCCGGCGTCTACAGCGCTGGGGAGGCCGAAGCCAGCCGCGATATGGCTGTCGCGCTGGGCTTGCCGCAAGTCCTGCTGGGGTTGGCTGCGGACGACTCGATGGCATATGAAGCGGCCAGCGATGGCAAGGTCGTCGTGGCGGCGCATATCGGCGGCGGGCCGGGTTTGCGGGATTACCGCGATCGCGACCTCGGGCGCATGCGAAACGCCGTGCTGAATGCCATGCGTCACCTGGGCATGCTGGATGGCGCGCTGGAATCCGACAGCGACAGCGTCACGGTGCTAAAGCAGCACAGCGTGATCACGCCGTCGGGCGCTCGAGGCTTCACCTTTATGGACAAGCGCCTGCGCGGTCAAACCGTATCCAAAGGCGACCAGTTGGGTTATGTGCGGCATCCCTTCAGTGGCGCAGTGCTAGAAGCGATCACGGCGCCACGAGACGGCATCGTGGTGGATGGCGGCGCGTCTTGGCCCGTCGTGCCGGAAGACACAGCGTTGGCCATGCTGGGCGACCTGGTTGAGGAGATCCCCCTTGGCTAACCCTTTCCCTTCACGCGCAAGCCGTGGGGGCGAGCCATTGGGTCGCCCGTCCCCCCCCCCCCCCCCCCCCCCCCCATTGATATGGGGACCGAGGGCTTAGGAGCATGACACTGCGATGATCCTCGCCATTGTCAAGCGCAGCAGCTTCCGCGTGAACGAGTACCGCTGGTACTGGGCGGGCAATGTGCTGGTGCACATCACCTTTCTGCTGCAGGCGGTGGCGTTGGGCTGGCACATGCTGGCGCTGACGGGCTCGGCATTTCAGGTCGGGCTGGTGGCTTTCTGCTATGGCACGCCGCTGCTGGTCTTGTCGCCATTTTCAGGGCTGGTGGCCGACCGCCTCAAACGCCAGTGGCTGGTGCAAGCCAGCCTTTGCATGGCGACAGCGGCTTCCGCGACATTGGCGCTGCTGGCGGCGGCTGGCGGCGCAACGGAACTGCCAATTCTGCTGACTTCCTTCGCGCTGGGGACATGTTTCGCCTTTTACGCCCCGGCGCGCATGGCGCTGCTGCCCAACCTGGTGCCGGAGGACATGGTCTTCAACGCCACCACGCTGAGTTACAGCGGCACGCGCTTGATGGGATTCTTCGGTCCCGTACTGGCGGGGACCTTGCTGGATGTAGCCGATATCGCCGCGACGCTGACGGTGCAGACGGCGCTCTTCGCGATTGGCGCGGGCATCTACTTCAAGGCGACCTATTTTTTGCCGGCGCCCAAACGCCAAAAGCGCGCTGGCGGTCGACTGTTCAGCGGCTTCGGCGAGGTGCTGGCTTACCTGCGCGGGCAGCGGGCGCTCTTCGCCTTGACATTACTGGCGCTGGTTTTCGTGCCCTTCGGCATGCCTTACCAGAAGCTGATGCCCATTTTCGTCGACGAAGTCCTGCGCGAGGGACCCGCCCTGCTGGGCTTGTTGGTGGGCAGCGCCAGTTTAGGCTCGGCGTTGTCCGGCTTTGCTGTGGCGCTGATCGGCGATGTCTACCCCAAGGGGCTGGCGGTGCTGGTATTTTCCAGCTTGTTTGGCATCGGCTTGATGCTTTTCTCGCTGATGACCGACAGCCTTATCGCCTGGCTGCTGATCTTCGTCATCGGCGTCTTTTCCGGCATCTTCCTGACGCTGATCAACGCCCTGCTGCTGATCCTGCTACCGGATGAACTGCGTGGACGCATGATGAGCCTCTGGGGCATGGTCTGGGGCTTGATCCCGCTGACGACCTTGCTGGCCGGCGCTGTGGCCGAGCATCACGGCATATCAATTGTGCTGGCGGCGGCCGGCTTCTGCGTAACCGCCACCTGCCTGGGCATGCTGGCAACGCGCTCGCCTCTACTGGAACTCTAGGATTCTGCCATGGCGCTGCTGCTGCGCAATCACGAAATCCGCGGGCTGATGAGCATCGCCGAGTACATCGACGCCGTAGAAGCGGGCTATCGCGAGATTGGGGCTGGGGCTGGAGCGGCCTTCCCGCGCGAGAACTTGTGGATCCAGGGCAAAAAGAGCAGCAGTCAAGGCGGCGGGCACTTGCCGGCAGGCAGCAAAGCCTCCTTCAAGTTCAAAGCGGCGCTGCTGCCGGGGCTGGGCGGCGCTGGCGTGCAGGCGTATACGGCTGGCTTGCCGAGCGGGTTGGAAACCTTCTTGTTCCTCTTCGACACAGACACAGGCGCGCTGGCGGCGATACTTGAAGTGCTTTATTACGACTGGCTGAAGACCGCGGCGGTATCGGCATTGGCGGCGCGCTGCCTGGCGCCAGAATCCAGTTCCGTCCTGGCGCTAATCGGCACGGGGCGCCACGCCCGCTCGCAGCTCTATGCTCTGACCAGCGTCTTCCCCTTTCGGCGCGTCAATGCCTACAGCCGCGATGCCGACAAGCGAAACGCCTTCTGCCGCAAAATGTCAGCCGAACTGAATATCGATGTGTCCCCGGCGAGCTCAGCGGCCGAAGCCTTGCGCGATGCCGATATTGTCGTCACCATCACCACTTCGCCAAGCCCGGTCTTCGCCGTTGGAGACCTGCCGAACAAGTCCCTGCACATCAACGCCCTGGGCGCGCATTATCCCTGGGTGCGGGAGATTGACGAAGCCACTGTGCGGGGGAGCCGCGTCTTTGTCGACGAGTGGCGGCAAGGGCTAGCGGAAAACGGCGAAATCGTCATGCCCATGCAAGCAGGGGTCATCGACGAATCGCATATCGCTGGCGATTTGGGCGCGCTGCTGGATGGGCGCGTCCCCGGGCGCTTGCCGGAGACAGGCTGGACGCTATTCTTGTCCGGCGGCACTGGCATAGAAGATGTGGCTGTGGGGACAGGCCTCTATCAAAAGGCGCTGCAACGAGGAATTGGCACGGAAGTACCATTCAATCTGCCCTATCAATTCGAATTGTGAGGAGAAACTGCATGCTGACGCACGATGCCCTGAAACGAGACACCGCTCGCCGCGTGGAGCGCCTGCAAGCGATGATGCGCGAGATGGACCTGGACGCGCTGATCATCACTGGGCAGGCGGCGCCCGGCGGTTTGGGCGCCATCCGCTACATCACCCATGCCCATCTCTGGGGCGGCGGCGCTTACGCCATCCTCGGCCGAGACGACCCGCAGCCCTGGCTGCAAGTCTGGAGCAGCTACCAGGCGGTCTGGAGCCGCAACGAGACCACCACTCTGCCCGAGCGCGTGCTCTCGCCTTATGAAGACATCGTCGCCGCCACTGCGGACAGCGCCAAAGGATATGCCACTGGCAGCAAGCGCATCGGCATGGTCAATATGAACAAGCTGATGTCCATCGGCACTTATCACGCTTTCGCCCGCGAGTTGGACGGTTATGAAATGGTCGAGGTGACGAACGAATTCAACGCCATCCGTCAGATCAAGACGCCTTTCGAACTGGAGGCCATCCAGCAGAATGGCGCCATTCTAGATTCGGCCATGGATGTCTTCGCGGACGAAGCGGGCATCGGCGCGCGTTATTGGGATGCCTGCGCGGCGGTCGAGGGTTATATCAAGTCCTTCGGCGCATTTTGGGGGCGGACGAAACTGGCGCTGGATGGCACGCCCTACACCGTGCCCACGCCCAAAGACCTGCTCATGGGGCAAGACGACATCATCAATTTTGAGATCGTCTACGAATCGCCCTGGGGCTACTGGCTGGAGATGACGGCCGTCTTCTCGTTCGAGCCGCTGCCGGAGGCCTCGCGGGCGCTGCTGGATGGTTACCTGGCGGCGGTTGAAGCCTCGTCGGCGGTGGCGAAGGCGGGCAATACCTTCGGCGATATCAGCGAAGCCAACGACAATGCCCTGCGCGAACGGGGCTTCCCGGTGGATGGCAAGCACACGCCGGATTGCCACAGCACGGGCTTGGACGGCAGCGACGGACCCAATTCTTTCGGCGCGCCGGATTTCGTGCTGCAGCCGAATATGGTGCTGTCCTATCACCCCGGCACGGTGCTGGAAAATGACCGCGGCTTCCTGATATCGGATAATTTCCTGGTGACGCCGGAGGGCGCTGTCCGCCTGTCGCCACATCATGCCGACCGCTATTACATGCAGTTGGAGGGATAAGCCCGGCGACCATTCCGCCCGCATCGAATCGTGTAAGGGCGAGGCGGCGCCTCGCCCACAGGCGCGCGCCACCGACCAACCGCGCTGCGCTTAGCCTCCCCCATCTCGATGGGGAGACTGAGGGGTTGCACAAAATAACGAAAAGGAGCTTCATCATGACAAAACCAACCGCCGTCGACATCGTCGCTGAACATGTCGCCAACACAAATTACAGCGACCTCAGCCCCCTGACCATCACCCGCGCGCGCCAGGTCCTGCTGGATTACATCGGCACCATGCTGGGCGGCTACCAGACGCCGCTGGGCAAGTTGTCCGCCGATTACGCCGCGCAAATGCAGCCCGGCTCGCAAGCTACCATCGTCGGCGACAGCCGCCGCAGCATCGTCGAGGGCGCAGCCTTCGCCAACGCCACCATGGGCAAATTCCTGGGCATGGACGACTCGCATCGCACCGCCGGGCATGTCGCCTCGCAGCTGGTGCCGGTCGCCCTGGCACTGGGCGAGTCCCTGCGGCTGACTGGCGAGCAACTCATCACGGCGCTGGCGGTGGGCTACGATGTCATGCACATGATCGACCAGGAAGTGGACAAGTGGCAGCGCGAACGCGGGCTAGATCACAAGGGGCAGCAGGGCACGCTGGCTTCCGCCGTCACCGCCGCCAAAGCCATGGGCTTGCCGCAGAAACAAATCGGGCAGGCCCTGGCGCTTGCCATGGACATGGCTTGCGGCACCGAGCAATATGTCTGGGACGCCGGCGTCTGCGACACCAAAGACCTGCTGGCGGGCTATGGCGCGCGCAATGGCATCAACGCGGCGAAAATGGCGCAGTTTGGTTTTCGCGGTCCGCCCGGCGCGCTGGATGGTCCTTATGGCTACTTTCACGCCTTTGGACCGGGCTACAACCCGGCCTGCCTGGACAGCCTGAAGAACGAGGCGCTGGCCAACACCGGCTTCAAACCGCATGCTGGCTGCCGCCATGTGCATTCCTGCGTCGACGCCACGCATGACCTGCTGGCAAAACACGCCCTTGACCTGGAGGCCATCCAGCGCATTGAAGTCGATACCTATCTGGAAGCCATCACGCCGGATTTCCGCGTCAATTACGAGCCGCAGACGGTCGGGCAAGCCGGTTTCAGCCTGCCGGTGACCGCCTCGATTGTGCTGACGCGCGGCAGTTGGTTCCGCGAAGACATTGACGCCTACGATGAGCCGGGTCCGCGCCGCTTGCGCCAACTGGTCAAAGTCGGTTTGGACGAAGCCATCCAGGCTGCGCACCCCATCAAGAACGGCTGCGAGGTGCGCATCCATACACAGGCTGGCGAGCTGCTCAAGGGGCGCGTGGAATATGCCAAGGGCGAGCCGGAAAATATGCTTAGCGATGCCGAGTTCGAGGCCAAGTTCCGCTACTTGGTGGCCGACATGCTGCCGCTGGGGCAGATCAACGCCATTTTGGATGGCTGCGCGGCGCTGGAGCATTTGGACGATGTCGGCAAACTGGCGCAGTTAACCGTGCCGGAAAGAGTGCCGGTAGCCTAACGCCATGAAGATCTCTGCCGTCGTCGCCACCGTCGTCAGCATCCCGCGCAGACGGGCTTTGAAAACGGCTTATGGCGTCTCGCCGTCCACGAATACCGTGGTCGTGAAGGTAGACACGGACGACGGCATCAGCGGCTGGGGGCAGACCGTCGCGCCCGCTCCCTGGGGTGGCGACAGCGCCGAGGTCATCAAACTGCAGATCGACCGCTATTTGACGCCGGCGCTGCTGGGGCAGGATCCCTTCTTCATCGAGCTTCTGCATCAGCGGATGTTTGCAGCACTGCGGGATGCCAAGAATGCCGTGACAGCGCTGGATTTCGCCCTCTGGGATATCAAGGGGCTGGCGCTGGGCTTGCCCGTTCATCAGCTGCTGGGCGGCGCTTGCATGCCCGGCGCGCGCCTGCACGGCTTCGTTGAGCGCGAAGAGCCGGAACGCATGGCTGCGCGCATCGACGAACTGGCGGCGGCTGGCTGGCGCTATTTCAAAACCAAAATCGGCTTTGGCGTGGCGGAAGACCTGCTGTGGTATAGTCGACTGCGTGAATTGGTCGCGGATGACATTGTGTTTCAGTTGGATGGCAATACGGGCTATACTCTGGGCGCGGCTTTGCAGGCATTGACGCGGATGGAAAGCATGGGTGGCGTGGCGCTTTTTGAACAGCCGGTGCGTTATCTGGATGAGATGGCTGAATTGGCGACGCGCGTTGCGACTCCCCTGCAGGCGGACGAATTGACGACCGGTCCGCGCAGCGTCTACGAAATCGCCGCGGGACGGGCGGCGCATGTCCTGCACTTCAAGATTCATCGCTATGGCGGGCTGCTGCCGTCGGCGCGGATGGCGCATATCGCGGAAGCGGCTGGCTTGGAGATTTCGGTGGCGCCCTACTTCGACATCTACGCGGCCGCCGCTGCCCATTTTGCCGCGGCAACGCCCGTAGCCAAGTGGCCCGCCGGCTTCTCCGACATGACGGACAGCATTCTGGCGGAGGCTTACGAGCCGGCGGGTCAGATTCTCAAACCGCCGAGCGGGGCGGGCTTGGGCGTGACAGTCGACGAAGACAAACTGGCGTATTACGCAGCACGGCAATAAAGTGCCGCAAAACGAAAAGGGACGGGCAAAAGGAGGTGTCTATCGCCTTTTGGGCATGAGCAAGGCTTTAGCAGCAATCGCATAGATAACTCGCACAAGGAGAACACCGTGAAGACAGCAAGACTTTTTGTACTCGTGGGCTTGATCCTGGCATTGGGCGCGCTGGCGCTGATGCCGGCGACCGCGCAGGACGACATGAGCGAATTCGTCTTCGCCCATAGCGGGCCTATCCGCCCCATGGATCCGCACTCGCACTGGTACGGCTCCACCCACCATCTGCTCAACTTGTACTACGATTGCCTGATCTGGCGCTCCGCCGACGGCAGCGGCTATGTCCCGCAAGCCGCCCACAGCTGGGAGAATGTTGACGACACCACATGGCGTTTCCACCTGCGGGAAGGCGCTACCTTCCATAATGGCGAGCCGGTTGACGCTGCAGCCATCAAATGGAATATCGACCGCGTCCGGCACCCCATCGGCGACATCCCGCTCTATCAGCAGTGGGCTTTCGTCAAGGAAGTCGTCGTCGTGGATGATCTCACAGTCGATATCATCTCCAACGATCCACACGCCTACTTCGAGAATGATGTCAGCTATAACGGCTGCGAGTTGATCCCGCCCGCTTACTTCGAAGAAGTTGGCCAGGAAGAGTTCAACCGCAACCCGGTCGGCTCCGGTCCCTACCTGCTGGCTGAATTCAGCGAGAACGATCGCTATGTTTTCGAGGCTTGGGACGACTATCACAGCGGCCGCCCCGAGGTTGACCGCGTGATCTACCAGGTCATCCCCGAGCCATCGGCGCAGGTCGCCGCCTTGCTCGCGGGCCAGATCGACATGATGAAAGGCGTGCCCGCGCCTGACCGGGCCACGATCGAAGCCACCGATGGCCTCAGCCTGCTCTCTGAGAGCGGTAACCGGATGTACCACTACTATGCCCGCGTCGATACCGAAAGCGGCGCCTTCCCCGAAACCTTCCCGGACTACGAGCCAGCCACGCTGGATGCCAATGTGCGTAAAGCCATCACCCACGCGCTTGATCGCCATCTGCTGGCGGAGGTGCACGGTTCAGCCAGCGGCCGCCTGGCGCGCGTCTGCTCCTACTATCCGGAAGGCATGGCTGACAAGTACGCTGATCCTGATGTCATCGCCGAATGGTATGATCCCGACCTGGCGAAGGAATACCTGGCTAAAGCCGGCTACGGCGAGGGCGAAGGTCCCACCCTGCACCTTGACACGCCTGTCGTTGGTCGTGGCGGCAGCGCAAAAGAAGTCGCCGAAGTAGCTGCCGCGCTGCTTGAAGATGTTGGTTTCACTGTAGACCTGACGGTCCGCGACGCCTCCGCCTTCGCTGTCGAAGTTCAGCGCAGCGGCAACAACCGCGAACTGATGCTGGCGGCTCTCGGCTGCGGTCCCGCCCTGCTGCCGCTCTTCTACAATTGCGACTGGTCGGCGGTTGCCTACAGCATTTGCGA
>DAOUKU010000014.1:0-53734 GCA_034420985.1 Anaerolineae bacterium
TCGCGGCGGGTGGCGCGCATGGTCAGGATGGACAGCGCGAAAGCCAGCAGGAACATGGCGACCGCGACAGCCGTGGCATAACCGAACTTGCCGCTGAGAAAGGCGCGTTCGTAGACATAGGTAGACAAGACATCGGTGGAGCGGTTGGGTCCGCCTTGCGTCATGGTCTGGGTGATGGCGAACATATTGGTCGCGCCGATGGCCAGAAATACGAGCGCGGTGCGGATGGTGTCCCACAGCAGCGGCAGGGTGATTTTCCAAAACAGATGCCAGCGCGTCGCTCCATCAATCGTCGCCGCTTCGTAGTAGGATTCGGGAATGGAATCCATCCCCGCCATGAAGAGCACGACATAGAAGCCGACTGCTTGCCAGACCACCACGGCGCCAACCGCCCCCAGCGCCAGATCCGGGTTGCCCAGCCAGGCGATCGGGTCTGGCGCGCCCAGCATGCTGGCAATGCTGCTGAGGACGCCGATGGTGGGATGGTAGATAAAGCTCCACAGCACGCCGATTGCCACCAGCGACATCACCTGCGGAAAGAAGAAGGCGATGCGATAGAACTTGCGGAAGCGCGCTTTGCCATGCGTCAGCAGGAAAGCCAGATACAGGGAGATGACGATGGTGATGGCCGGGATGCTGACCAGGTAGATCAAATTGTGCTTCAGTGCATTCCAAAACAGCGCGTCGCCCAGCAGTTTCTCGAAGTTGGCAAGCCCGACGAAGGTCGGTTTGGGCGTCAAGCCACGCCATTTAGTCAGGCTGATATACATGGCTTGCCCGTAGGGATAGACCAGGAATACCAGGAATAGCAGCAACGACGGCAGCGTAAAAGGCAGGATGATGTGCCACTTGCTTTTTTTCAATTTGCCACCTCGGGCAGGGGCGCCGGGAGCCACGGCAAGCGCCATGGCTCCCCACTTGACTTGCCAGCCAGCGCGGCAAATTATGCGTGGGTGTATTTGGGAATGTCGTCGTCCGCTTTGACTTCGTCGGCGGCCGCTTGCACGATATCGACAAATTGCTCTGGCGACACGCGATTGGTCAGCAACTCGCCAGTGGCATTCTTTGCCGCTGTCCACAGGTCGCTGTACCAGCCGCGCGACAGGTAATTGAATCCGCCATTGGCTGCTTCGGCCGCTTCCAATGCCGATTGCAGCGCCGAACTGAGCTCGACGCCTTCGCTGCCACCAAAGACGGGCATGATGGCGCTGATCTCCTTGGCGAAAAATTGCGCGTTGGCTTTGGAGAGCATGCAGCGCATGAACTCCATCCCGCCGACGACATTGGCGGCGTTGACCGGTACGATGTAGGGCTCGCCGGGCCAGGCGACCAGCGAATGGTAGCTTGACTCGTCGGGACCAGGCACGGGCTTAATGACCATGTTGAAGCCCTCGGGCGTGAGCTCGCGCATTTCATTTTCCAGCCAGGTGCCGCAGGGGATGAACGCGGCATTGCCCTGCAGCCACTCCGCCTGCGATTCGGTGTGCGTCAGCCCTTCCGTGCCGGGCAAGATGTAGCCGAGATCGGCCAGCTGGTGCATCATGGTGACGGCTTGCACGACGGCGTCGCTCTTCCAGGCGTCATCCACGAGGTTGTCGATGTCCTTGATGGCCTGGATGCCGCCGGTCTTGTGTATCAGATGCATCAGGCAGCCGAAGACCATGTATTGCGGGAACTTGCCCTGGTATGTCCAAGGCGCGATGCCCGCGCTCTTGATCGTCTCGCAGAGGTCCAGCATGCCCGCCCAGGTGGTAGGATATTGCCAGCCCATCTCCTCGAACAAGGTTTGGCTGTGCCAGATGCCGCTGACGGTGTAGGCGATGTTGAGGTAGAGCTGCCGACCGTTGAAGACACCGTCTGCCTGTGAATTGGGGAAAAGTGTTTCGCCGAAGGTCTTGCCGGGCGTATCCAGCGCGGGGGCTGCCATCAGTGGCGCCAGGTCAGCCAGTTGCTCGTCGGCAACCAGCGAGTCCATCGGGATATGGAATGCGCCGCTGTTGTCGATGACATCGGGCGGATTGCCGGCGATAAAGCGCGGCCGCAAGATCTCTGACACTTGCTGGATGCCCTCGACTGTCATTTCGTTTTCCGGGTGCAGCGCCCGGAAGATATCGGCGGCATTGTCGATGTACGAGCGCCCAAAGCCGCCCTCAAAGAAAATGCCCTCTACATTGGCGCCCGCTTCCAAGCCCAAAGGATTAACGGCTTCCGGCGCTACCTCAAAAGGCAGGTCGCCTTGCGCAGCTGCCAAGGACATGGCCTGGCTGGCTAAGACGCCGGCCGCCAATGCGCCTGAGGACTTCAGAAAATCTCGTCTGGATAGTTGCTGTTTCATGTCTCGCTCCTGTCTGCTATGTTCTGGATTGCTTAAGCAGAAACACATTTGCCGCGCCACCCTGGACGCTGCGAACCTACTAACTTAGTTTATCGAAAATACAAATTTGAGTCAAGCAATTGGCTCGGGCGCAAGTTCAGTTGCCGCCAATCCAGCTTCGCCAGGCGAATTGCTATACTCTTGCCTGATTCGGAGCTAGCCGAGGGGAGCGGGCGTGAACAGACGCGCAGTCAAGTTCTTGTCTTATTACAAACCCTATAGCCGCTTGCTGGCGCTGGATTTGCTCTGCGCTTTCGCCATATCCGGCATCACGCTGGCGCTGCCTTTGTGCGTGCGGCATATCACGGGGAATTTGCTGGCGCCGGGCACACCCAATCAACTGCGCGATATCGGGCTGGTGGCGGGGCTGATGCTGGCGCTGTTGGCGGCGCATACGCTTTGCAATCTCTTCGTCGATTATCAGGGGCATATGATGGGCGCGCGTATGGAAAGCGATATGCGGCGCGAGCTCTTCGCCCATTTGCAGCGCTTGTCCTTCAGCTTCTACGACAATCGCAAAACTGGCGAACTGATGTCGCGCATCACCAGCGACCTCTTCGCCATTTCGGAGCTTTACCATCACGGTCCGGAGGATGTTCTGATCGGCTTGGTCAAGTTTGGCGGCGTCTTCTTGATCACGCTGAGCATCAACCCGGCGCTGAGCGTCATTGTTGTGCTCTTCCTGCCGTTGATGTTCGTTTACTCGCTGCATTTCAACCGCCGCATGAACCGGGCATTGCGTCGCAGCAAAGAGCGCATCGCCGAGGTCAATGAGCAGGTGGAAGACAGCCTGGCTGGCATCCGCGTGGTGCAGTCCTTCGCCAACGAAGGGTTGGAACAGGCGAAATTTGACGCCGCCAACGCCCGCTTCGTGGAAAGCCGGCGACTGGAATACAAGAGCGAAGGTCTCTTCTACGGCGGCATGGAGGCTTTCAGCCAGTTGATGACCATTGTCGTGGTGGTCTTCGGCGCTTTGGCGATCCTGGGCGCTTCGCTGGACTTGACCGATTTGATCACCTTCCTGCTTTATGTCGGCATCCTGATTGAGCCCATCAAGCGGCTGGTCAATTTTGCGCGCTGGTATCAGGAGGGCATCACCGGCTTTCAACGTTTCATGGACATCATTGAGCTACAGCCCGCCATCCAGGACGCCAGCCCCGCGCTGGAGGAGGCGCCGGCGAGCAGCCAGTTGGAATTGCAGGATGTCTGCTTTCGCTATGGCGGCGACTATGACGCGGTCTTTCACGATTTGTCGCTGCGCATCGCGGCTGGCGAGTATGTCGGGCTGGTTGGCGCCAGCGGCATCGGCAAGACGACGCTAGGCGCGCTGATTCCGCGTTTCTATGAGGTTAGCGGCGGGCGCATCTGTCTGGGTGGCGTGGACATTCGTGATTACAGCTTGGCGGCACTGCGGCGCAGCATCGGCACGGTCGACCAGGATGTCTACTTGTTCGCAGCGACGGTGGCGGAGAATATCCGCTATGGCAAGCCCGACGCGGGGCGGGGCGAGGTCATCGCGGCGGCAAAACGCGCTAATGCCCACGATTTCATCATGGCACTGCCGCGGGGTTATGATACGGAAATTGGGCAGCGCGGCATCAAATTATCGGCCGGGCAGCGTCAGCGTTTGAGCATCGCCCGCGTCTTCTTGAAAGACCCGCCCTTGCTGATCCTGGATGAAGCGACCAGCGCGCTGGACAACGAAAGCGAGCGGGTGGTTCAGCAATCGCTGGAGCGTTTGATTGAGAATCGCACCACGCTGGTGATTGCGCATCGGCTGTCGACGATTCGCAATGCCGATCGCATCGTCGTGTTGGACGCGCAGGGCATTGCCGAGCAGGGCAGTCATGAAACGCTGTTGGCGAATGGAGGCGTTTACGCGCGGTTGCACGCCTTGCAGGCGGCGGGCTAAAGCAGTGGCGGGAGAGGGGCTCGAACCCTCACGCCCGATCGGGCAGGCGCTTTTAAGGCGCCCGTGTCTGCCATTCCACCATCCCGCCGCGGGGGGAGTATAGCGCCAGCGCCACCCCTGTCAATTCGCGCTAGACGAAAGTCGTATCGTCGTTCTTCGGCTTGCCGTCCAGCTTGGGGCGGCTTTCCGAATTGAAAAGCATCAGCAGACCCATGCCGATCAACAGCAAGGCGACAAAGCTCACCTGCATGCCCAGCAGGTCGCTGACCAGGGGCGGCAGGCTGAAAGCCAGGCCGATGACCACCAGCCAAAGCGCGCTGGATTGGGCTTGCCAACGTTTGCCCGCAGCCAGCGCAGCCGCCATCTTCGTCGCTGCGAGGACCAGCAAAATGCCGGGCCACCAAAAGCCTGTGATGAACAATATGCCGATGCCGATGAAGAAGACGCCGCAAGCCGCCTGGTCCTTGTTGAGTTTGGGCACTTTGTCACTCCATGTTTATCGAATGCTTGACGGGCGAGTCACTGCCTCGCCCCTACATTGGTTATCTACCTGCTACGCAAGATGCGGCTGTGGGTTGCGCCATAGCGTCATTGTCAGCGCTCGGCGAAGACGACCCGATAGGATTTTAGCGACTTGCGATTGCCCTCGTAGCAGTTGCCGGTGCGCAGGCTGGTCTCCAGGGCTTCGGCAGCGTCGGGCATGTCGAGCGCGTAGTCGATGTCTTCCGCCATCTGGAAATCGGCATAGGCATCGTCGCGGTCGCCTTTGAGCCCGCTGAGGAAAATATCTTCCTGCGCAGCCCAGCGAATGCGAATCTGCTGCCCGGGCAAGCCACGCCCCAGGTAATCTACCACCCTGACTTCGATCATAGCGGGACGGTCGGCATCGCAGAAGGAACGCAGCGAGATGGCTTCAAAACGGCGCTGCGCGGGCTGCGTGGGCGGGACGCGCTGCCGGGGCTCGGCATCACTGACGATGGGTGGCTTGGTGGGTACGGGAGTGCCGCGGGCAGTGATGTCGGCGCGGCTTTGCAGGCGGATGACGGGGCTGGGGCTGGCTGCGGGCGGCAGAAGTTGCTCGGCGCAACCGCTGCGACCTTGCGCGCTGTACATTTGCGCGACATAGCGCAGCGCCCGGATGCCGCTTTCTGTGCTGAGGTAGCCGCTGCTGCCCAGTTCGCAAGCCGCCTCCGCCAAGGCGTCCAGCGGGTTTTGGGACGGTCGCAGGGCAATCAATTCGTCCAGCGCCGCCGACAGATCGCCCGTATGCGCGTGCTTCAGCGCGATCGCCACCATATAATGATTCCGCTGGTCGTCGCGCAGTTGCCAGGGCTCGGCGTTATCGCGCTGCAGCGGACCATAGACGCGGGTGGTCCCCAAGCCCAGCGCCAAGCCCAGCACCAAGCCCAGCGCGAAAACCCAATAGGAAAGGGGCGACCCCGCGCGCATCAGCTGCTTGATCCAGCGGCGTCCAGGAAGGGCGCCATGATTGTGCTACCGCTACCAGAATCAGCGGTCAGCCTCGCCAGCGCGCGGATATCGTCCAACTGGCGAGAGGCGCTGCGAATGATGCGCTCGGTGGTGTGGCGCAGATGGTTGGCGGGCTCGGCGATTTGCAGCTTTTGCAGGCGTTCCAGCGCGCCGGGCAAATCGCCATCGTGGGCATAGCCGGCAGCAATCATGACCGTATAGTCGTCGCGGTGCGGCTGCGCCAGCTGTGACAGCTGGCGGCTGCGAGTGTCTTTTGGCGGCTGCAGCCAGCCAATCGCCAAGCCGGCCAGCGCGCCAAGCAGCAGCCCCAATATCAGCGAGAGAAGAAAGCGCCGCATTGGCGCCTCACTAGCGCATCAGAGACGCGATGGCCCGGCAGGCCGGGCAACTGCCGTCTGGCCGGATGATAGCGTAACCGGCTTGCGGATCGGGGTTGTATTGCTCGAAATCGATATTCCAGACGATCAACAGGTTGACGGGCATGTCCGAATAATTGGAGGCGATGACGATGGCTTGCGAGAGCCAGGCGGCCTGCTCGGCGACTGAGGTATTGGCCGCCCAGGCAAACCCGTCTGGCAAGCGCCCATAGTCTTCCGGGGACAGGTAACCCAGCTCGGTGATGCACATGGGGATATTCTCGTTGCGGAAGGGGAAGGCGACGCGATCCATCTGCGAGATGAAGTAGCGGGTTGGGTAGTCATATTCGCGCGGGTCGCCCCCCAGCTGCGAGGGCGGCAGCACGCCTTCGTTGTAATGCACGCCAATACAATCGGCGTAGTCGGCGATGTTGGCGCTGGCCATGCCCAGGTAATAGCGGTCGTCATTCCAGACTTTGGCGGGACCGAAGACGGACTCAGCGCCAGTTGGGGAGAGGGCGCCGGTGATGACCAGCGTATCGGGGTTGGCGGCTTTGATGGCGGTGTAGGCGGGGCGGAGCATTTTGGCGTAGTTGTTGGGATGGATTTGCCCCTGTGTCCATTCGCGGTCGATATTCATCTCGTTCCAGACCTCGATGGCGTCCGCGCCTAAGGCAGCCACCTCGCCCAGAAAGGCTGCGTAGGCATTCAGGTAGTCGTCGCCACCTACCGTGAGGTCGTGCACATGCCCGGTAACGCTGAGCAGCACCTTGAAGCCGGCTTCGTGCGTCACATGAATGCGGTGGCGGGCTACGGTCAGGTCTTCGCCGGGAATGAAGGGGATTTGCCATTTCACCCAGGTCATGCCAGCGCTGCGCAGGGCATCGATGGCGTTTTTGCGGAAATGCAGCACATGCCCGCCCACCGGCAGCGGCAAGCGATCGACGACTTGTGGGGAGGGCGCGATTTGTGGTTCGGCGTCATAGACGACTGGCGCGACGGGATCGATATTGACCAGATCGCTCTGGTTGTTGTTGACCAATAGAGGACCCAGCGTGTAGAAGTGGCTCTCGCCAGCGCTGTCGACAGCATGCAGGCGCAACTGATAGAAGCCGTCGGGCAGGATGGTGGTATTCCATGTCCCCAGGCTGTCATCGACAACGGGCACGAAACTTGGGCTGACGACGGGAATCCAGGTGGCGTCCTCGCCATCGTCAAAGGGCGCGGCTTCAAAGAGATACCATTGCTGCTCGGCGATATTGGCTGTGCCCTGCAGCTTGACCGCGCTTTTCACGGTGTTGTAGACCGGACTCCAGACCAGTTCCAACTCGCTGGGTTGCGCCGCAGCCGCGCCGGCAAGCATCGTGAAAATGAGAAAAACCAGGATGCGCTGTCGCATGGGTCCTATCCTATGGTTGCTGTTCACCGCCATTTAACCACAGAGCTCCGCGGGCATAAAGGGCGCGACCGCGCGTTGTGCAGGCAGCTTAGATGTGTTCCAATTTGGCGACAGCAGCGGCGAGACGGGGGAGCGCCCATGACAAAAAAGCTTTCAGCAGCGGATGTCAAAGAGCGGATCACGGCGCGCTATGTGGAGCGGACTCCCAGTTCGCGGGCGCGGCATGAAGAGGCGTTGCGCTACCTGCCTGGCGGCGAGACACGCGGCGCCACGCGCATGAGTCCCTACCCGACTTATATGGTTGCGGGTGAAGGCGCCTGGCTGCGCGATGGCGACGGCAACCGCTACCTGGACTTGCTGAACAACTACACTTCGCTGGTACACGGTCATGCCCCGCCGGATATTGTCGAGCACGCGGCCGACCAACTCACGCGGGGGACAGCCTGGGGCACGGCCGCCGAATCGCAAGTGCGGCTGGCGAAGCTGCTGATCAAGCGCGTGCCGGGCATCGACATGCTGCGCTTCACCAATTCTGGCACGGAAGCCACCATGATGATGATGCGCGTGGCGCGGGCATTCAGCGGGCGCGAACTCATCGTCAAAATGGACGGCGGCTATCACGGCTCGCACGATTTTGTCGAAGTCAGTATCAGCGCCGATACTGGCAACTCGGGGCAGCCCCGAGCCCGTTTGGAAAGTCGCGGCGTGCCGGGCGAGGTGGTTAATTCCGTACTGGTGGCGCCCTTTAACGACCTGGCGGCGATGGAGGCGCTTCTGGCGGCGCATGCGGGGGATATCGCGGGCATCATCCTGGAACCCATGCCCAATACCGGTGGGATGATTCCGCCAGCAGCGGGTTATCTGGCGGGATTGCGGGCGCTGGCGGACCGCTATGGCGTCTTGTTGCTCTTTGACGAGATCGTAACGCTGCGACTGGCGCCGGGCGGTTTTCAGGAGATCGCAGGCCTGAAGCCGGATTTGACAGCGCTGGGCAAGATCATCGGCGGCGGCTTCCCGGTGGGGGCATTTGGCGGGCGGCGCGACATCATGGCGCAGTTCGACCCAGCGCGGCATAAGGATCCCCTCTTCCACAGTGGCACATTCAACGGCAACAACATGACGATGACGGCTGGCGAAATAGCCATGCGGCGGCTGGACGCACGGGCAATCGCGCGAATCAACGCCCTTGGCGAGCGTCTGGCGGAGGGAGTCAACGCTATCTTCGCGAAACTGGGCATCCGCGCGCAATGCTTGGGTTACGGCTCCATGCGGCAGATTCACTGGACGGACGCGGAGCTACGCAATTTGGGCGATGCCCGCCGCGCTGGCGAAGACATCGGCGAGCTTTATGCTCTGCTGCAAGTGGAACTGATGAATCGTGGCGTCTACAGCAGCAATCGCGGCATGCTCAGCGTGCCGACGCCCGCGCAAGAGTCGGAAATCGACTTGGCTTTGGCTGCGCTGGAAGGTGCGCTGAAGACGCTGATTCCCTATATGCGCGAGGTTGCGCCGCGGCTGGTGAACTAGCTGGCGAGGCCCGCTGCCTGCATATGCGCTTGAATCAGATCGAAGAAGCGCTCTTCGGAATTATCCTGTGGGGCGTAGCCGATGACGCGCCGGGCATTGGCGATGCTCCAGATGGCGTGCGGGTTGGCGCTGATGCCGTAGAAAATTTGGAAAGGCATGCCCAGCTCATTGCGGATGTCAGCGGCTTCAATGCTTTTGATAAATAGCTGCGACATATCGCGCTGGCTAATGTAGACGGCGAGGGCGCGGCGCATCTTGCGCAGGTCTCCCAGCGGCGCTTTCGCCACATCGGTCTCGCGGGGACCGCCGATGCGAATCTGCACATTTTCCAGCGGACGCCCGCTGTGTGTGACGCCACTGGCGAAGACCTGTCCGATCTGCTCAAAGGCGATTTTCGCCCAGCCGTACCAGTTGTCGGAGGCGTTCTGGTCGGGCGTGACCATGGGCGCTGCGCCATCCAGCGCGTAATCTTCGTAGAGATCGGCGGCGTGGTTGGTGCTGGCGGCGACCAGGCGGCGAAGGTCCTCTTCCCAGGCGACCTGGTAGACATTGTAGGTCAGTTGCAAGTTGGCCAGCTCGCTGCTGAAGTAAATGTCGTCGCCCTGTCCTTGCAGGCGGTGGTAGGCGCAATGAACGACGGCATCCGCGCCGACAAAATGATGGCGGTAGCTATCGCGGTCTTTGTCGAGGAGGTCGACGATTTGCGTGCCGGGCACTGGATTTCCGGCTGAGTCGCAGTCGCGGGTATCTAGCAGGCGCAAATCATAGCGCTCGCGCAGGGCGGGCAATAATACACCGGCGATCGTGCCGCATGCGCCGGTGACGACGACGGTTGGCTTGGACATGGCAAGTCTCCTGAATTGTGCCTTACTCTGCGAGTTAGTATAACCCTACTGTTTATGTGCCAGGTCGGGTGGAAAGTCACTCGTTGCAAACCGTGCAGGGGCGAGCCACTGGGTCGCCCTGTGCCTACAGCTATTCACCAACTGCGCCCAGCCGCCGATAGACGCGCGCATCCCCCTGCTGGAAGACCAATTGCAGAGGCGGGTCTTCTGTCACAGCGGCGTCGGCGGGAGCAAAGACATAATCGACAATGGTGTTTGTTTTGGCGCGCTCGACGATATCCCACTCGAAATAAGTCCAGGCGCGGAAGTCGACTGCGTTGCGCTCAGCCAGCGGGGGCAGCCAGCCAGTCCCGTTGGTCGCTTGCAGCAGGGCATCGGGCTCGGCAACCTCGCGCAGCCAGTCCATGGCGGCGATGTCGTCCCGCGTGATGGTTGCGGCCGGCAGGTTCAGCAGCGGGCGCAAGACATCCAGCGCCGGTGGAAAGGCGAAATAGAGTGCGCAGACGCCAAGAAATGCCAAGGCCAGGCAGCGGTGGGCATTGCGCCGCAGCCGTTCTCGCCATTGGCTGGGCAGGCGCGTCTCCCAGATCTGTAGAAGCGCGAGGCCGGCGAAATAGCAACTGGGCAGGATGGCGCCGTGGCGGGCCAGGTTGGGCGCATTAGTCAGTGTGCCCAACGGCGGCAGCATGCGCCCGATGATGCCCAGCAGCGTGAAATCGACTAGCAGCAGCAGCCAGCCCAACATCAGCAGCGAGATGGAACGCAGGCGACCCTCCGAGCGCAGGCCGATGATCACTCCCCAGATGACCAAGGGCAGCGCGATCGGGCTTTGCCCGAGCGCCAACTCGCCCAGGTGCTGCATAGCGGGCGGATGCGGCGATGGCGTGATGGGCAGCAGATTTTGCAGGCTGTTGACCAGCCAGGGCGCTATGCCCAGCAGCGCGATGGCGGGCAGGCAGAGCGTCACGCAAAGGCTTGTTCGTGTGGGGATGCGAGGCTCCCGCCAGCAGCGGAAAGCCAGCATGGCAAAGCCCATTAACGCCGTCAGGCTCAGGCTCAGGCTAGTGTAGATGACCGCGCCCAGCAGCAAGCCGCCAGCGATCAAATCAGTCAGGTGGAAGCGCTCCAGCAAGCGCAGGGCATAAAGTAAAAACGCCAGCAGAAAGAGCAGCGCCAGCAGTTCGCTGTAGTGCCCGTCCAGCAGGCTGCGTGCTGCGCCGGCGCAGAGCAGCATCGCCAGAGCTAGGCAACGCCCCAGCCGCTTGTCGCGGATTTCCGCGCCGAAATCATAGGCCAGCCAGACCAGCAGTAGCAGAATTACCGCCGCCGCGCTGCGCTGCACATGCGGGACGGGCTGCCCCAGCTGTTGGCTGAGATAGGCGGACAGGGCGTGAAAGCCGGGCGCGATCAGCACGTTATGCCCCTCGGCAAAGGGACTAAGCGATGTGAACGACGCGCCGTCGCGGGCGGCCAAGCTATGCAGTGCCAGGGCTTGACCCTGTGTCCCCAGCGGCAGGGGCATTTGCAGCAGCGGGATCAGCAGCAGCAGCGCCACCAGGCTGAAGAAAGCCAGGTCTTCTGGACCGGGCCAGCCTTGGTCGCGGTCGCTGAGCGCTTCGCCGCGGGCTTCGGCACGGGCGTTTGCGCTGGACAAGGTGCCGCCCAGCACCACGCCAGCCAGCAGCGCAAAGAGCAGGTAATCCACGACCAGGGTGTCCCAACCGAAGGTTTCCGCATAGAAGACCGCGCCGCCGACAATCAGCGCCAGGCAAAGCGTCGCCGCCAAGCCCACGCGCGGCTGGGCTGTGCGCCAGGCGGGGGAAAGCATCGCGCCGGCGCCCAACAGGACAGCCGCCAGGATGAAGGCGATGAAGAGGCTCATCGCGCGTGCTCGCTACCAGAGTCTTTGGATGGGATACTGGTCGAAGACACTGTCGCTGCTGGTGATGGGTAAGCCTTCGGCAAGCGACCGGGCGATGAGCAGCCGGTCGAAGGGGTCTCTGTGAATGTGTGGCAAATCAAGATAGCTCTCGAGATGTCCGCTGTTTATCTCAAGGAAACAAAAACTCTGTCAATTTTCTATTGCGCGGTTTTCTGGCTGGCAAGGGCTTGAGCTTGAGTTCGTATTCGCGGTCGTCGCTGTCGACGACAATGACCATCAGTTCCTTCTGGGCGTGCTCCATCAATTCCGCAAAATTGGCGGCGGCCGTTTCCATCGTGTAGCTTTTCATGGCGCTGCTCCCGCGAGTCGTTCAGAATTGATTATACCTGATGGCTTGCGGAGCATGAGTGGCAAGCCGGCAGCGCTACCACCACCAGTAGGCTGGGTCGTGCAGGTTGAGGATAAGGCCGCGCAGCCACCCGCTCTGCCTATCCAGCGGGTCGGCGGCCTCGGTGGCGTAGAGTTGCGCCTCCACGCAGGGCAATTCGTTCGTCCAGCCCGCCACCGCCAAGCCTCGATTCCACATATGCAAGTGGCAGGCTTCATGCACCATATTTCCCAACATGGTGTAGAGGTCCCCCTCATTTAAGGGGCTTGCGCAACATTCCTGCACATAGGTGCGCGTAAAAGGATGGACGCCTGCGCCGGAGTTATTCGGCAGCTCTTTGATGCCGTGAAGTCCGGCGATGGTGTAGCTGTACCAGTGTGGCGCATGGACGCGCAAGCGCTCAAAGGCGTTCTGAAACAGGGACACGAACCCGGGCGAGCCGTCTATGGTCACGGCGTTGTGATGGCATTGGCTGGCTTGGTAGACATGGTAACCGCGTTGCCATTCCGTATCGTTTTGGCAGTCCCAGCCGATCTGGCAGCAGTTGTCCACACCGGGCGCGTTCACGCGCGACCAGTCGGTGAGCGAATAGGGCAGTTGGGCAATTACGCTTTCTGGGCGCAGGGGCTGCGGTCTGCCGCTGGTGGGCTGCGGGCTGAGGGGCGCCTGGGGCTGCGAGATGGCGGGCTGTGTCGGGGCGGGGCATTGTCCGCGCTGGAATGCCCAGTAGCCGTCCGTCCATTCGTCGGCTGTGCTGCATTGGCGGTCGACAAAGCAGCAGTTGTCGATTGGCTGGACGGGCTGTGCAACTGAGCTCGCGTCAGTGACTCGGCTATAGTCCGTCCAGTCCGCCAGCCAGGCCGTCCGGCCATTGCGGTCGATTTTGAGCCAGCGGCCGAAACTGCCCACGACTTGCAAGATTGCGTCGCTGCGCACGGTATCGACAACGCTTGACTGCAAGCTGCTTTCGGCGCGCAGATTGAGCCCGCGGTTGGCGCGGACTTGGTAGTTTTGCGCCAAGGCGATGCTGCTGGCGCATAAGACGCTGAACAACAGGACGGCCAGTCTGATTTTCATAAGGATTAACACCCAATCTGCCTTCAGAAAGGGGTTCCCGAGCTGCGCTTATACTGACTGCATGGCTTGCCAGATGCGGTGCGGCGTCAGCGGCATGTCGATGTGGCGCGCGCCCAGGGGACCCAGCGCATCCATGACAGCGTTGACGACAGCGGGCGTGGAGCCGATGGTGGCAGCCTCGCCAATGCCCTTCGCGCCCAGCGGGTTCAGAGTCGTCTCGGTGACGGTCTGCTCCAGCGTGAAATGCGGGAAGTCGTCGGCGCGCGGCATCGTGTAATCCATCATCGTGCCGGTTAGCAGCTGCCCCTGCTCATCGTAAATGACTTCTTCCAGCAGCGCTTGACCGATGCCCTGCGCCAGGCCGCCATGAATCTGGCCAGCCACCAGCAGCGGGCTGATGCGCGGACCGCAGTCGTCCACCGAGTAGTAGGCGCGCAGGCTGACAATGCCAGTTTCGCGCTCGATTTCCACCACGGCGATATGCGTGCCGAAGGGATAGATGAAGTCGGGCGGGCGGAAGAAATCCGTGCCTTCCAAGCCGGTGTCGATATCGTCGGGAAGGCGGTCGCTGTAGGCGCGGCTGGCGATTTTGCTGAGGGTGAGGCTGCTGCCGGGCACGCCCTTGACGCGGTACTCGCCATCGGCAAATTCGATATCGCTTGGCGCCGCTTCCAGCATATGCGCAGCGATTTTGATGGCTTTGTCGCGCACGACTTTGGACGCGCGGATGATGGCGGAGCCACCCACCGCCAGGCTGCGGCTGCCGAAGGTGCCCACGCCGACGGGCTGCGAGCCGGTATCGCCGTGGCGCACGACGATATCGTCATAGTCTGCGCCGATTTCATCCGCGACCAACTGGGCGAAGGTCGTCTGCAAGCCCTGCCCGTGTGGCGATGTGCCGGTATAGACCGTCACAGTGCCGCTGGGTTCGACGCGCACGACGCCGCTCTCGTAGGGTCCAAAGCCGCACATCTCGACATAGGTCGCCATGCCGATGCCCAGCAGCTTGTCCGAGCCATTGGCGCGGCGATCGGCTTGTTCGGCGCGCAGCCCAGCGTAATCCGCCGCAGCCAGCGCCGCGTCCAGGTTCTTTTCGTAAGCGCCTGTGTCGTAGGTGGAGCCGGTGGGCGTTTCGTAAGGGAATTGCTCGGGTTGGATGTAATTACGGCGGCGAACCAGGACGGGATCCATGTCCAGCGCGGCGGCGACTAGGTCTATGGCGCGTTCAATGTAATAAATGGCTTCCGGTCTGCCTGCGCCGCGATAAGCCCCCACAGCCACGGTATTGGTGAAGACATTGCTGGCTTTGAAATGCACGGACTGGATGTCGTAGTTGCCGGTGGCCATCAAGCCAGTCAGATGTGCGATATCGTAAAATGGCGGGTAAGCGCCCAGCTCGCCAATCACATGCAGGCGCAAGCCCAAGATGCGCCCCTCATCGTTGAAAGCGACTTCGACATCGGCGATTTGCGAGCGTCCATGTGTGGTGGCGGTGAAATGTTCGGCGCGGGCGCCCGCCCAACGCAGAGGGACATTGTGCAGCTTCGCCAGCTTCGCCAGGGCGATCTCTTCGGGATAAAGCTGGTTCTTGACGCCGAAGCCACCGCCGACATTGGGCGCGATGACGCGGATGGTGTTCTCTGGCATGCGCAAAACTTCCGCCAATGCCGAGCGCACGCCATGCGGAATTTGTGTGCTGGTCCACAGGGTCAAGCCGCTGGTCACGGCATCGGGCGCGGCCAAGACCGCCCGTACTTCCATGGGTACGCCGGCCAGGCGCTGGCTGAGCATTCGCTGGTTTAGTGTGTGTGTGGCGCTGGCAAAAACAGCATCGATATCGTCAGTTTTCTTCTCGCCGGTGTCGACGATATTGCTGTCCATGCCAGCAAAGATAGGCGGCGCTGTGCCGTCGTAGGCAGCCAGCAGATCCGCGGCGGCGGGCAACTCTTCATAGTCGACTTTTACATCTTCCACAGCGTCCGCGGCGATTTCGGCGCTATCCGCGATGACGGCGGCGACAATTTCACCGACATGCCGTACGCGCCCGACCGAGATGGCGTAGTGGCTGTATTCGGCGCGGGCTTTGCGACCGCCGGCCACGGGCACTGTCTCCCACTGGTCGCTCATGTCCGCGCCAGTGACGACCGTACAAACGCCGGGGCGCGCCATTGCCGCCGCGCAGTCGATATTGACGATATTGGCGTGGGCGTAGGGACTGCGTACAAAGGCGACATGAGCCATGCCGGGCAGTTTGATGTCCCCGACATATTTGCCTGCGCCGTTGATCAAACCAGGGTCTTCCTTGCGCTTGACGCTTGCGCCTACCATTGAGCGAAGAGCCATAATGGAGTCTCCTTTTGTAGGTGAACTGCCTTAAATCAACAGCATTGCCAGAAGCATAGCAAATTGCTGACAGGCATACAAAATTGGGATTCTCTAAAGGGCGGGGGTCAGGCAGGCGGGGCAGCGCCTCGCCCCTACATACGATTTGCAGGAGGGTCAGGCATGCTCGACGGGGTAGCCCGCGCTCAGCCAGCCTTTCGTGCCATCTTCCAGGTTGTAGAGCTGCTCGTAGCCCAGGCTGGCCAGGTACATGGCTGCCTGCGAGGAACGGACGCCCGTGTTGCAGACCAGCAAGGCAGGCTGGTCTTCGTCGATTTCGTCGACGCGCGCCATGAATTCGCTAAGCGGGATGTTGATGGCGCCGGGCAGGTGAGCTTCGGCGTATTCATCGTCCTCGCGCACATCAATGAGTTGATAGTCGCCCTTCGCTCCGTTGGCGAATTGCTGTCGGTAGTCTTGGTTGCTCAGGTCGGTGTACATGGCTTGATCCTTGAGAATGGCGCACTATCAGCGCTTCCGTCTACACGGCCGTTTCGACAAGATCGGGGAAGTCGGAATTGTATACAACCATGAATTTTCCATTGCGCTTGGCATGCTCTTTTACATAGAAGTTGCTGGCGCATTCCTTGTTGTAGGTCTCTTCCAATAGACGCATCATCTCGGTTTTATATTCTGTATCGGCGTTTCCTCGCAGATGCATTCCTTTCGTCTCAAACATGTAGAATTCGGAAGCGCCAAATGCGACAAAATCAATATAAATCTTGTCTTTGCGCCAGCCATTCCTGCATCATCGGGCTGTTTACATTGTCGTTGTAGACCCATGCTTGACTCCCCGTGTTGTAGGGCGGGTCGATGTAGATGCACTTAACGCGTCCGGCATAATGCGGCACGGTGAGGTGGTGCGCGTAGATGTGATGCTTGCCTTTGAAGTCAAGTGTTGGCATGTTACGCACAGCAGAGTGATGAATAATGTTGCGCCATTGTAGCGAACTTAGCGCCATAAGCAAATAATCGGGCGCGTTACTGTCTAGGCGCTGCGCTGCCGATACCAGGCCACAGTCCGCCGCAAGCCTTCTGCAAATTCGACAACTGGCGCGAATCCCAGCAGTTCTTTCGCTCTTTTTACATCGGCGCGGGAGTGCTTGATATCGCCAGGCCGCTCGGCGGCGTGAACTGGCGCGAGACTCGTGCCCAGCGCAATGTTCAACTCCGCCACCAGGTCCGTCAGCGTGACGCCTAAGCCTGCCGCCAGATTGATGGTCTCCCCAGCGGCGTTCGGCGCATCGCAGGCCAGCAAATTGCCTTGCACGACATTGTCGATGTAGGTGAAGTCGCGGGTTTGCGCGCCATCGCCGAAGATGACGGGGCGTTCGCCGCGCAGCATGGCGGTAATGAACTTGGGGATGACAGCGGCGTATTCCGATGCGGGGTCCTGGCGGGGACCGAAGACATTGAAGTAGCGCAGCGACACCGTCTCCAGCCCGAAGCTGTGCGTGAAGGCGGTTGCGTAGGTCTCGCCAGCCAGCTTGGCCGCGCCGTAGGGAGAGATCGGGGCGGGGCGCATGCTCTCGACTTTGGTGGCGCCGGGCTGGTCGCCATAGGCGGATGACGAAGCGGCATAGACGACGCGCTTTAGACAATTGTCGCGGGCAGCCAGCAGGACATTCAGGGTACCGGTGAGACAGTGCAGATGCGTTTCCAGCGGGTCGGCCAAGCTGCGCGGGACGGAGGGCAGGGCGGCTTGGTGCAGCGCATAATCGGCGCCGCGCATGATTTGCCGCAGCAAATCACGATCGTTGATGTCGCCGATATGAATATCCAGGTCGCCTGAAAGCGCCTGCAGATGCGCCAGATTGTCGCGGTTGCCGGTCAGCAGGTTGTCGATGACGCGGACCTGCTGCCCATCGCGCAGCAGTCTTTCGGCAATATGCGAGCCAATGAAGCCGGCGCCGCCGGTGACGACATAAGTGTTGGACATTTTGTCTCCTAACCCAAGCTGGGCGCTTGATTAAAACACAGCGCGTCCCAAGCGCAAGCCCCCCTCGCCTTTCGCAGCCCCTTATGCCAGCCCCTGATCTACCCCCTCCGTCCCCCATACGAATGGGGAAGGTTTCGCCGAGCTTTCGCATAATTGCTAAGCTGCATAATGAGGCAAGACTCCGCTTGTGTACGTTCCCCTCCTCGTTGATACGGGGAGGCCCGGGAGAGGGGTAGGCGATGTGACGCCGAATAAAGTAGGCGCGACCCGGTGGCTCGCCCAGGGGGCGTCTCAGCGAGACGCCCCTACAGCATTTTCATGACCCGCCTCGACCGTGATACACTAATGGCATGCCATCTCATCACTTTGCGGAGTTGGAGCGCATTGTCGAGCGCTGGGAACAACGGCACGAGTGGCGGCTGTTGTCCCGGAGCCTGCCGCGTTCTTTGATTCTGGCGCTAGTCGCCAGCCTGGTTGTGGGCGCGATCGGCTATTTCCGCTTTCGGCTGGACGCGGGGCAGTTGGCGCTAATCGCAGCTGGATTGTGCGCGCTGGGGTTGGTGGGCAATCTGCTGCGCACGCTGCTCTTCCCGCGGGATTTGCCGGCGCGCGCGCGTTATTTCGACCTGGAATTCGGCTTGCAGGAACGGGTGTCCACCGCCTTTGAGTTGCTGGCCGGGCGCATCAAGACGCACCCGGACATCGCCTCGCGGCAGCTGGCCGACGCATTGGCGCAAGCCCGCGCCATCGATCCGCGCGAATGCATCGCGATGGATTTCCGCCGTGGCGAATTGGCTGCGCTGCTGGCGCTGCTGATTGCGCTGCTGGGCATGATTGCGCTGCCCTCCATTGTCGGCGCGGATTTCATGGCGGAAGCGCCCTCGCCAGCCATTGAAGAAGCCCGCGAAGAAGTTCGCGAGATGATCGAAGTGGCCGCCAAAGACCCCGACCTGGACGATGTCGACCGCCGCGAATTGCTGGACGCGCTGGAAGTGGCGCTGGAACGGCTGGAAGAAGAGGATATCAGCCAAGAAGAAGCCTTCGCCGCCATGAGCCAGCTGGAAGCGCAGTTGGACGAGCTCGCCGACGAATTGGGCGAAACCATGGAGCTGGATCAGTCGGCGCTGGCGGCCGGCTTGGAGGCGCTGGACGAATTTGCGCCCAGCGAGGAAGGCACTAGCGACAATGAAGAGACGGGCGGCGATTTTTCGGCATTGAGCGAAGCGCTGGAGCAACTGGCGCAGGATGCCCAGCAGATGAGCAGCCAGGAAATGCAAGCGGCTGCGGAAGCCATGCGGACGGCTGCCGACGAGTTGGCGCAGTTGGACGCGGCTCTGCAGGAACGGCTTGACGAGATGGCGCAGGCGCTGGAAGAGGGCGAGCGGGATCTGAGCGAGCAGATGGACGCGCTGCAAGAGGCGATCGACCAGCAACAGAACGAGGCGCAGCGCGACGCCAACGCCCAGTTGACCCTGCAAGAACAGACCGAACGCGCCCAGGAGATGGCCGAAGCCATCGCCCGGCAGCAAGCTCAGCAGGGCGAGCAGCAGATGCAAGATGCCCAGGCTGGCGAAGCGGATCCATCCGAGTCGGGGCAGCGGCGCAGCGGGCAACAAGGCGACCAGCAATCCAGCGAAGCGCAGCCGGGCGCCAACCAGGGCAGCCAACAAGCGCAGCGCAACGCGGGCATGAGTGGCGAGCCCAACCAGCGCAACCGAGACAGCCGAGCCAGTGGCGGCGGCGCCGGGGAAGGTCCCCCCAGCAACCAGAGTCTGGCGGGCAGCGGCGGCGAAGATCAAGGCGCGGAAAGCAACAACCAGCCCAGCGGCGAGGGCGAAATCCAGTACGAAGCGCTCTACAGCCCCAGCGGGGTTCAGGGCGGCGGCGGCAACGAAATCCGCCTGGAGACCGATCCCAGCGACACGGCCATGGCGGAGGGCGAATTTGACGACAACCCCCTGGGCGAATCGCGGGTGAGTTATGATATGGTCTTTAGCGATTATCAGCAGGCAGCCAACCGCGCCCTGGAGAGCGATTATGTGCCGCTGGGCTTGCGGGATGTCGTGCGGGAGTACTTCACTTCGCTGGAGCCGGGACGCTGAGGTCTTTCGCCAGGCGCAGGATCTGCGTGCTCTTGTAGTTGGCTTTTTTGCATTACCCGGTTGGTCTAGCTTCTGTGGCTTTTGCTGCGATCAGCCGCATGCCAGCCTTCAGCCTGCCAGCGTGATGGCGTAATCCAGCGCGGCGCGGAAACTGCCGGGGTCGGCGATGCCTTTGCCTGCGATGTCGAAAGCTGTGCCGTGGGCGGTAGTTGCGCCGATGACGGGGAGCCCCATCCACAGCGTGGCGATGTCATCCCGCGCTTGCAGCTTGCGAGCGATATTCATCTGGTCGTGATACATGCAGACGACGCCGTCAAATTCGCCATCCAGGCTGCGCTTGAAGACGATATCGGCGGGCACGGGACCACTGACCAGGATGCCGGTATCGGCAGCGTCGTCTATGGCGGGCGCGATTTCATTGATTTCTTCGCGGCCGAAGAGACCGCCCTCGCCAGCATGTGGATTGAGCGCGGCGCAAGCGATGCGTGGATTGGCAAAGCCGAGGCGGCGTAGCACGGCGTCCAGCTTCATGATGGCGCGGCGGACATTCTCGCGCGTGATTCGGTCGGCGACATCGCGCAAGGCGATATGCTCGGTGACCGCCATCGCCCAGACATCGCGGACAGCGCCAAGCAAGTACGGTTCCGCGCTGCCGGTGATGTCGGCCGAGTAAGCCAGTTCGTCGGCATATTCGTAACCAGCGGCGCGGAAAGATTCCTTGTTCATTGGCGCCATGACCACGCCATCGACGCGCGATTGCCTAGCCAGCTTGTAAGCCAACTGCAGATAGCAGGCCGCTGCTTCGCCCAGTTTGGGATGCACGGCAGCCGGCAGGCGCGCGCCCAATGCAAATCCCGGCGGATTTAGCACTTCCAGGCAGCCGGGCAGGAACTTTGCCTCGTCCAAGTTGTCGATTGCGTGGAATCGCAGATGCGATGCCAGGGTTGCGGCTTGGTCGCGCATGACTGGCAGGTCGCCGATGATGAAGGCTCGACAGCGCGCGCGCAGGCGCTCGTCGGCAAGAACTTTTACGATGAGCTCGGGACCGATGCCAGCTGGGTCGCCCATGACGATGGCGATAGTCGGAATGACGCTCATTGGCAAATTTCCTGAGAGACGGTTACGGAATGCTAACGGAAAGTTCAACAAGCTGCCAGCCGAGCGGCGGAGGACATGGAGGGCAATCAAAAAGGGGCGCCGTGTCGGCGCCCTTTTGAAATGAACCTATCCGTGCCGTGGGATGCTAGTCTGCGTGAACCACTCGCTCCAGCCAATCCGCAATGGCTATGCCGATCGCGTCGGGCTGGTCTTCCTGGATAAAGTGGATGCCGGGACCGACGGCGACTATTTCGAGGTTCTGGTAGCCGTTTCGCAGCCTCTTTTGCAGGAGCGTCCGCGCCGCGTTTGGCAGCGGCAGCACCGAGCGCTGTAATAGCGATAGCCGGTCTGCGGGTCGACCTTTTCCGGCGCGAAGAGACCCACTGGTCGTAATTCCGCAGTTGGCTGGCGGATACCTGGGCAATTCGCGAAAAGGCTCCAATTAGAAACATCTCTGCCTCCGAAATTTAGCTTGCAGCGGACTATAAACCTTCAGGCAGACTCAAGGTCAAGCGCAAAGACCATTAGATTTCTGTTAGAAGTTGACGGCGCGCGCTGGCGGGGCAACTTGAAAAGGAGCGCGAAATTGGGTAGGCTATGGACAATAGCGGGCAAGGTATTTAACGATGTTTACCCCCGACAACGCCATTCAGGTTTTGCTCATCATTTTTGGCAGCTATTTGATCGGCTCCTTCCCGACCGCGTATTTGCTGGGCAAGCTGAAGCGCGTCAACATTTTTGAAGTTGGCAGCGGGAATATGGGCGGGACGAATGTGGCGCGCAGCATGGGCAAGGGCTGGGCATTATTGACGGTTGCGCTGGATGTGGGCAAGGGCGTGCTGGCGGTGTGGCTGGCGCGCGATTTGCTTTTGCCGGAGCAGATCGGCGTGGCGACTTCGGTATCGGCGACCTGCGTGGTGGTCGGGCACAACTGGTCGCTCTTCGCGACGGTGCTGACGGCATCCATCAAGGGCGGCAAGCTGCGGCTGATTGTGCGCGGCGGCAAAGGCGCGGCCACGGCTTTTGGCGCCATGTTGATGATCCAGCCCACCCAGATATTGGTGGCGGCCGCTATCGCCATCGCCGTCATCGCCCGCACGCGCTATGTGTCGCTGGGCGTCTTGATCGGCTTTGCAGTGGCGAATCTGTGGCTGATTGTGCTGGTGGGTACGGAGTGGCAGAAGCCGATTTTGCTGCTGTATGCGGTCGCGCTGAGCGTGATGATCACCCTGCGGCACTGGGGCAATTTGCAACGTCTGCTGGCTGGCACCGAACGGCGGCTGGGCGAAAGGGCGACTTGAGCAGACTGCGGTGCTCATCATTTATTATGGCATGCAAACGCAAATTTGGACGTCAAGCATAAGAACAGCGGATACTTACCATGCCACTCAAATCTCTCTTTAACATTTTTCGTGGAAGCCCCAAAATTACTCAACAGGAAATTGCAAATCTGCGCGAGCTATTTCTTCATACAGAAGCGGAAGCAATTGAGCGTCTAAAGCTCGGACATACGAATGTTGCTGTGTTACAGGCGGTAAGCGCTAACGAAATCTTGAAGAAGTATAGAGAAACAGGTTCGTCCGACCCGCCAAGTCAAGTGCCACATCCTGGGCCTCAACCGTATATGCAAGGACGCCCAAGCGACTGGCAATGGGCTTGTGACAAGGAACTGCACCATTTTGCGGAATTGATACGTGCAAATTACGGGATGCAATCGCATTTTGAGGGCGCAGCAAGCATGTACCTCTATAATGTTGAGCGGATGCAAGAGGCACGTCAAGCAGAACTCGAATGGCAAATGCAGCTAACTCATTGGAGGGCAACTCTGACACAATTGCCCGCTAAACAGTACACCCTGATTGAAATTGCGACGTTTCTTGGACTTGGAAAACCGAACAGACACACGATCGAGAGACGCGCTTTGGCAGATTTGCTGATTGAAATAGGCTGGGAGGAAGTACGGCTTGGAAAGCGAATTATATATCAGCATGCGGACTATAGTCCGAAATAGATACATGGAATGAATGCAAGCTCTGTGCATCCAGAGTGGTTCCACTGTTGAGTCAGACGAGTCTAGCTCCTATCTCAATTTAACATGCAAATCGAAAGCGAGCGAGACCTGCGCGGCATGTGGCAGGTCGGACAAGTCTGCGGGCTGACGCTCAAGCGCATGTTGGACAGCGCCGAGGCGGGCATGTCCACCCGCGACCTGGACGACATCGGCCGCGACTGCCTGGTGAAAATGGGCGCGCAATCTGCCCCGCTGCAAGCCTATAGCTTCCCCGCCTGGACATGCATCAGCCTAAATGACGAGGCGGCGCATGGCATCCCGCGCAAAGACCGCATCATCCGCGCCGGCGACTTGCTGAATGTCGATGTATCGGCGGTGCTGGAGGGCTACTGGGGCGATACCGGCGCGACTATTATTGTGCCGCCGCTGCAGAAGCCGCTGCTCAAGCTCTGCGACGCCACCAAAGGCGCTCTGGAGTTGGCGATTGGGCTGGCTCGTCCGGGTACGCGCGTCAGGACCATCGGGCGGGCTGTCGAAAATCACGCGCGGCGACAGGGCTACCGCAGCATTCGCAACCTGGGCGGGCACGGCGTCGGGCGGCATATCCACGAGGAGCCTTCCGTCCCCAATTTCTACAACCGGCGCGAGCGGGCGGTGCTGCGCGATGGCATGGTGTTGACGCTGGAGCCCTTCTTGTCTACGGGCAGCGGGCGCATCAAAACGGATGATGACGGCTGGACTTTGCGCAATGCCGATGGCGGCCTGTCGGCGCAATATGAACACACTGTCATCATCAATGGCGATGAGCCGATGCTCTTGACGAAGGTTGAGGGCGGCTATGTGTGAGAAGGAAGTGAATAACTGGAGCGACGTATGATTACTGGCATTGATCATCTAGTTATCGCCACGCCGGATCTGGAAGAAACGATAGAGACCTGGCGCAGGCTGGGCTTCCGCGTCGTGGAGGGCGGTCGTCATCCCTACGGCTCCTATAATGCGCTGGTCGGCTTCGCGGATGGCAGTTACCTGGAGCTGCTCGGCTTCTACGAAGAGGCGCCGGCGCATCCCTGGTGGGGCCTGCTGGGGGCGCATGGCGGCGGTCTGGTCGACTTCTGCATGGCGACCGACGACATCCGTGCCGACTGCGACAAACTGGCGGCGGCGAGCGTACCCATGAGCGAGCTGCACGAGGGCGGGCGCGCCAGGCCAGACGGCTACACGGTCAAGTGGATTAACAACAAGGTTGAAGGCGAGTTCCAGGGGCGCATCCCTTTCATCATTGAAGATGTGACGCCGCGCGATGAACGTCTGCCCAGACAGCGCGATCACGAAAATGGCGTCAGTGGCATCGACTGCTTGACGCTGGCGGTGGCTGATCCGCGCTATGCGGCGATCATGGCGAATGCAATGGGCCTGCCGGGGCGGGATGTCAAGCGCGGGGAGCTCCGCGCAAGCGGCAAGCGGCTGGAGGTCGGCGGGCATGCGCTGGAGTATCTGCGGCCGGCTGACGAGTCGAGTCCGCTGACGGCGCATGTGGCGAGTGGCGCGCCAGCGCTATGGAGCGTGAGTTTCAAGACGGCGGGCGCGGCGCGGCGATTCGATGCGGCGGAGACGGGCGGTGTGCGGATGGCCTTTGTGCGGTAAAGCTGTTAGCTATTTCGTATGTACTAGTGATTTCATGACGCGACACAGGCTGGCGTTACAGACTGGCTACATCAGCCGTCCGCCGTTTATGTCGCGCAAGCGCTGAAGCAAGCCGCTGTGGCGCTCGGCGACTTTGTTGTTGTCGACAGCGATTTTCAGCGCACGGCGAGTCCCCACCAGCACGACCAGCTTCTTGGCGCGGGTGATGGCGGTATAGATCAAGTTGCGCTGTAGCATCATCCAGTGCTGCGTCAAGACGGGCATGACCACAGCGGGATATTCCGAACCTTGCGAGCGGTGCGTGCTGATGCAGTAGGCGTGCATCAGGTTATCCAGGTCCATAGCCTCGTAGTTGACCAGTTTGCCGTCCATGGAAAGCTGCAGGCTCTTGTCGGCGAGGTCGATGCTGTAGACAAAGCCGATATCGCCGTTGAAGACATCTTTATCGTAATTGTTGCGCGTCTGCATAACTTTGTCGCCGACGCGGAAGACGCGGCTGCCCAGCTTGAGCTCGGCGGCGCGAAAGTCGCCATTGAGCTCGGTTTGCAGGCGGCTGTTGAGGTTGTTGACGCCAGCTGCTCCGCGGTACATGGGCGCGATGACCTGGATGTCGCGCACAGGATCCAAGCCCCAGCGCGCCGGCAGTTTGTCGCGCGCCAGTTCGACGATCTGCTCGGCGACGCCTTCGGGCTCTTCGATGTTGAAAAAGAAAAAATCTTTGCTGTCGTTATGCGTGTAGGGTTGCTGTCCCTGGTTGATAAGGTGGGCGTTGCTGACGATGTGGCTGCTGTCGTCCTGGCGGAAGATCTGGCTGAGGCGGGTTACGGAGGCGATGCCGCCATCAATGACATCGCGCAGCACATTGCCGGCGCCCACCGAGGGCAGTTGGTCGATATCGCCAACCAGCAGCAGATGTGCAGTCGGCTTTAACGCGCGCAGCAGGCTGTGAAACAAGCGCAAATCCAGCATAGAGGCTTCGTCAATGACGACCATGTCGGTCGGTAGCGGATTCTCCTCATCGTGCTCGAAGCCGCCATTTTCGGGCGAGAAGCTGAGTAGGCGGTGGATGGTGGAAGCTTCCTTGCCGGTGGCTTCGCTGAGGCGTTTGGCGGCGCGTCCCGTGGGGGAGGCCAGGCTATACTTGTGCTTACCCTGTTGCAGCGCATGAATTAGCATTTGCAAGGCCGTGGTTTTGCCGGTGCCGGGTCCGCCGGTCAGGACGCTGACTTTGCTGGAAAGTGCGGCGCGGACGGCGTGCTGCTGCTGCGGCGATAGGGAGACCTGGTTGCGCGCGCTCAAGTCTTGCAGGAAGGAATGCCAGTCGGTGTCTTTGTGGTCGGCGATGATAGGGCTGGGGCTGTCCGTGAGAGTTTGCATGAGCTGCGCCGAGGCGGTTTCGGCCAGGTAGAATCGCGGCAAGTAGACGGCGTCAACGGGTTGGCTGACTCGGTCTGGTAGCTGGTCTCCCCGCAGGTTGCGCGTGCGAATTTCTTCCTGCAGGGCGGCCTCCAACGAGTCGAAGTCGCTGACATCCAGCAGTTGGGCGGCTTTGTCGAGCAGCATGTCGCGGGGGGCGTAGGTGTGGCCCTCGCGCGCCAGTTCGTTGAGCGCATAATGCAAACCAGCGCGCAGACGGTGGGAATCATCCCGCTGGAAACCCATATTGCGGGCGATCTGGTCGGCTTTGCGGAAACCGATTAAAAAGACATCATCGGCGAGTTGATAGGGATTGCCCTGGATGACGGTCTGCGTGCCGACGCCATAGCGTTCGTAGATTCGCTTGGCGATCTTGGCGCTGATGCCCAGCCCTTGCAGATAGATCAGGACATTGCGCATGGCGCGGTTGGCGGACCAGGCTTCCAGCAGGTTTTCCGCCAGCTGCGGCTTGAGCCCGCGCACATCGTAGATGCGCTGCGGCTCGGCATCCAAGATTTCGATGGCGCGCTCGCCCAGCTGCTTAACGATTCTCTTGGCGGTGGCGGGACCGATGCCCTTGACAATGCCGCTGCTGAGGAAATTGATGATGCCCTTCTCGGTCTGTGGCGGCATGGGGATGGCTTGCTGCGCCTGGAATTGCAAGCCATATTCGGGATGCGTCACCCACTCGCCGATAAATTGCGCGCTTTCGCCCTCGCCCAGGGGCGGCATGGTCCCCACGACAGCGATGGTGCCATCCCGCGCTTGCGCCTGGGGATAGCGCTGGGCTGGCGAGATCTTCAGCACCGCATAGCCGCTGTCTTCGCTGTAGAAGGTGACGCGTTCGATGCTGCCTTCAATTTGCTCGTGCATGCGCTGGCTCGGCTGATTTGGCGTATTGTATCACGGGCTGCCTCGCGCGCTTGACGCCGTTGGTCTACCCGTATCAACGGGGGAAGTTTCGTCGAGATTCCTCGTAAGCCGTGAAATTTCGTTGTAGGGGCGACTCACAGGGTCGCCCCTACCGGGCTTATTCGTAGCGTTAGATTCCGCCAACCCGCGCATTTCATTTCACCCGTTGCAAAACATAGGTGCTAGCTTGCTGGCAAGTTGGCTGGGCGGCGTCAGGCCTCCGGCGCTTACCATCGGCACGATAACTGGCGATCGCCGTTCAAGTGCTTCATCGCTGCCCGCTCCTGCGCCACTCGGTCGCCGCGCGTGGGGGAACAGAGGCAGCCGCATTGCAGAAAACCTAGAGAAAGGTGGGGCTGTGCAGGAAAAAGTAGTCAAAATGGTCGACGCGCCGAAGGGGCGCATCGGCGGTTATCTCATCGTCTGGGGCGAAAGTCGCAAGCGTGATCTGCAAGGCGAGTACTTCACCCCGCAGACGGATGTCGGCATCGACTGGTATCAGCAGCGTCCGGTGCTCTATCACCACGGGCTGGATGGCGCCTTAAAAGCGGCAGTCATCGGCGTCATCGACACGCTGCGACCGGACGAAATCGGGCTCTGGGCAGAGGCGCAGCTGGACCTGCACAAACGCTATGTGAGAGCGGTGCAGCGGCTGGTCGACCGCGGAGCCCTCAGTTGGTCATCGGGCAGTCTGCCGCATTTGGTGGAGGTCAGCGCTGAAGGGCAGATCAAGCGTTGGCCCATCGTCGAAGGCAGCCTGACGCCGACGCCCGCAGAGCCGCGACATACCGATGTCCACACCCTGCAGAGCGCCTACAAAGCGCTGGGGCTGGACATGGCGCGGCTGGGCTTGGCGGGGGAGGCCGCCAGGGAGACAGAAGAAGCAGAGGAAGGAAGCGATATGACCAATGAAGCGCGGGCGCCGCTGAAACGCCTGCCCATCGCCGACAAAAGCGAGGCCGCCAAGAGCGCCCGCATCCAGGTCGGCAGCCAGTACGACGCGCTGGATGCCATGGACATGCTGCACGGCTATATGCTCCTGCGCAGCGCCAAGAGTTTCCAGGGCGTCAGCGAGCGGTTCTCCAATGCGCTGGCTGACAAGGTTACCAGCGCCCGGTTGCAAGCCAGCAAAGCCGATGAACTGGCGCACAGCACGCAGACGGGCTTCGGCGATGAATGGGTGCCCGATCTGTGGAGTCAGCAGATCTGGCACAAGGCGCGGGAGGATAACACCATCCTGCCGCTCTTCCGCAGCATCGAGATGCCCAGCAATCCCTTCGAATTGCCGATTGAGGGGGCGGATCCTACTGTCTATTTCGTGCCGGAAACGCAGGACGAGGCGCATCTGGTCCTGGGAGCGGGCAACCCCATCCCCGACAGCAAAGTCGGCAGCGGCAAGGTCACCCTGCAGGCTAAGAAGCTGGCTTTGCGGGTCGGCTTCAGCAGCGAGTTGGTGGAGGACGCAGTTGTGCCAGTGCTGAATATCTATCGGCAGCAGGCTGCCCGCGCCATCGCTGATGCCATTGACCATGTGCTGCTGAATGGCGATACCACCAGCGCAGCTAGCGGCAACATCAACAGCAACGCCGATGCGCCAAGCAGCCGCGCCAAGTACCTGGCGATGGATGGCTTGCGTCATTTGCCACTGGTGGACAACAGCGCCAACTCGCTGAATATGAATGGCGCGCCGACTCTGGCGAAAATGCGGGGGGCGCGCTTCACCATGCCCAGCCGCTATGCCGCGCGTCCAAGCGATCTGGCCTGGCTGGTGGATGCCGGCACTTATGCGGCGCTGCTGAGCTTGAGCGAGTTCCTGACCATGGACAAGGCGGGGGCGCTGGCGACGGCGCAGACGGGGCAAATCGGCTTCGTGGACGGCATACCGGTCTTCGTATCGGCGGAGATGCCGCTGACGGAAGCGAGCGGCAAGGTGGGGCGCGGACCCAACAGCAAGGGGCAGGCGCTCTGCGTGTATCGTCCCGGCTGGTTTGTGGGCTATCGGCGCAAGATCGCTGTGAGCGTCGATTACCTGCCCTACTACGACAGCTACCAGTTGACGGCGACGGTGCGGCTGGCTTTTGTGCGCTTCGATGACGAAGTGGCCAGCTGCCTGTACAACATCACGGTGTAGCGGCACGGGGGCGGGGGAGGACAGGAATCCTGCCCCTGTTTACACAGATTTTACTTGACACTTACATCTGTATGTTATACTGCTTTGCCCAGATGAGTAGAAATGTCGATCTGAGACCTGAGGTGACCGCAATGAGCATGACGACTGACTGGCAAGTAGAAACATTGCGAATCACCGTGTTTCCCACAGAAATGGATAGCGTATCTGTTGCACCGATCTGGGACAGCCTCATTGGTCTAGAACCGGACGAGACTCACATTCAAAGAGGGAAGGTTGATGCCCGCATTATTGAATATGGTAATGGCAGGCTTATCTTGGATAAAGTTGCAGATCGAGTAAGCTTCCGATACTTGTCTAGCCCGCTTGATGAACAGGATAGTCTGCAGTTGCCTATCATCGGTAGTTTGGAGTCCGAGTTGGTGGAAATGACTCGTTTGGCCGAGAAGTGGTTTGCCTCGTCAGTAATGCCATCGATCAAGAGATTTGCATTTGGTGCTGTTTTGCTTCATCCCGTGAGTGATAAGGAAGAAGGCTATTCATTTCTGAGGACATTGCTGCCGAACATGGATCTCCATAATGTGCGAGACTTCAACTATCGAGTCAATAGACGGCGCAACTCCTGCATATCAAAAGACCTGATGATCAATCGCCTAAGTACATGGAGTGTATTCGAGGGGCAGCTGATAGATCTGGAGATAGGACCATCGAGTATTCCTCAAAGTACTGTTGTAACTGGCTTGAACTTCGCTAGTAGGCTGGAACTCGATATCAATACATGGTGGGAGAGAAGGGAGCCGCTGTCTCCAGATAATCTGGGTGCGGTGTTTGATGAGTTAGTTGAGTTAGGATTGGAAATAAGCGAACAGGGAGACATAGCGTAATGCAGCAAATCCAGTCCACTGATATTGGTGTCAGATCTGACACTCGCAGCAGCTACGAGATGTTAAGGAGTTCCCGGGGCGTTGCGCCGCCATCATCAGCTGGCTCTGCTAGCGCGCTAGTGAAGCACGATAGAGATTCACGCACATCAGAGTTGACAAGTGCGACGTCGGGTCCGTGGCTGATCTACAGTGATGCCAGTGAGATACTGCCGGCAGATTTCCATGATTTGGAGCTTCGATATCTAGAGTCTTTGCGGAAACGCGAAGTCAGTCCAACGATGGACTTCGCGGTCCCGCCGAATTCGACGGTGCCGGAATTTGACCACTATACACGGATACGAGACAAGAGGGACTTAAAGAACGAGGCGCTAAGGCTGTTTTCACTTGCTACAGTTGTCGAAATGGAAGCAGGAATGAAGAACGACTTCTCAATTGGCCTAGAAGCACTGATCGGGAAGAACGGCTCTGTTGCGCTGAGCGTTATTGAAGAGTTGATAATCGAAGAGAAAGTTCCCTTTACCATTGCTGCGGACGCGCTTCGTTATATCGGCAATTACGAGTCGGTTGGGTTTGTTGCCGCGAGGCGAAGAATGCTCGAAGCATGCTTGCTGGAAAGCCGGTTTGTGTTGGTAAGGGATGGAGCGGCGGCAGGATTATCCTATCTTGATGATCCTCGGTCAATTCCAGCGCTCAAGACAGCAATTGACAAGGAAACATATGCTGAACTCAAGGAGGACCTTGTAGAAGTGTTGAGATTGCTTCAGGAAACCAGGATGGAGCAGCAGACGCTGTGACCTTTGCATTTCGAAGCGTTGGAAACAAGCATTGGTATTCTAGTGATCAACCCGACTTCAAAGGGTGGCTACCCGAAGGTGAATTGGTTGCAGACTCGCTCAAGGGGTTAGGAACAACAGGAGGTTCATTATCTGTCTACAGAGTGGACACTGCTAAACTTAATTTTGATCGTGTCATTTCTGCTTATGCCTGCACTCGGAATATCCTTCAGGACATAGACTGTGTACTGGTTCCGCTGACAGCAATCGAAGCTAACTTTGATCTTGCCTCCATTCCTGGCAATACTGCAGACGACGAAGTAAACCTAATGCACTTGGACATCAGGCACATTAGCGCTACTAAGTTGGTGCTGCTTGCTCGAATCTTTCGAGAATATCGTGCAGACATGCATAGGATCCGGAAGAAAGCTGTCGCTTCAAAGATACGTGAGTGCCTACGGCAGGAATACTTGGATTTGAATCGGATAAATAAGGATTTGCGACCGAAGTTCACAACTTGAATTCACGTCAGAACTGGTTCCTCACGCGTCTGCCCCCGCGCCCACCCTTACCAACTTCATATAACCTTCTATTCCGCCACAGCTCGTTCGCGGGAGGGCTCTGTGCGCGTGTCGTCATCTCAATCGAAACTAAGCGCAAGGAGAACCATGTACACCATCGCCACTTTGCAGGACCTGCGCCGGCATTTGCAGCTCGCGCCCAGCGACGCCAGCGCCGATGACGATTTGCTGCGGGGATTGCAGGAAGCCAGCCACTACCTGGAATCCAACACGCAGCGCCGCTACTGCCCGCGCCAGACGACATTGGATGCGCCCGGCGACGCCTCCGCGCCAGACCAAGTCATCCTGCCGGATGACCTGCTGGAACTCCACACCCTTCACCACGACGGCGTCGCTATCGACTTGGGGCGCGTCCGCCGCATTCCACAAGACCCGGATATGCCCGCCAGCGTCTTGCAGCTAGACGGCGCTGCTGGCGTTGCGCTCAGCATCAGCGGCCTCTGGGGCTGGCATGATCGCTGGAGGAGCGCCTGGTGCGACAGCGGCGACGCCCTCGGCAGCGCGGCTGACGCCAGCGCAAGCACCATTGCCGTTGCCAATGTGGATGGCGCGGATGCCATCGGCGCGAGTCCGCGCTTCCAGGTGGGGCAGTTGCTGCGCATTGTGGACGAGTACCTGCGCGTTACGGAAATCGACAGCGCGGGCAATACGCTGACCGTGCTGCGCGGCGTGCAGGGGACCATTGCCATCGTCGACATGGTGGTACGCTATTCCGAACTGCTGCTGCGTTCGGGACCGCTGGACGCCGCGCCGAATCCACAGTTGGAGCGGTTGCGACGCCTGAGGCTTTGAGCCGGCGGCAAATGAATCTGGCTGTGCGGACGCGCCCGTGCTAGCCTTGCCCGTCAACTTGATGACTGCGAGCGCCCAAGTATGCCCCGTCCACGCCCGCGACTGGTCGCCCTGCGCTATCGCGATTTTCGCTTTCTCTGGCTGGGGGAGATGGTCTCCACTACTGGCTCGCAGATGCAGCTTTTCGCTATCAACTGGCATGTTTTTGAGCTGCTGCGCGGGCAGACCTTCCGCTTGAACCTCTTCGGCAGCGCAGTTGATTTGGGGGCGGAAGCCTTCGGCTTGGGCATGCTGGGCTTGGTGCGCGTGCTGCCGATTGTGCTCTTTGCGCTCTTAGGCGGCATGCTGGCGGATTCGCTGGACCGGCGGCAGGTGATGTTGTGGACGCGCGTCATCTCGGCGCTGATCGCGTTTGTGCTGACGGCGCTGACCATCAGCGACAAGATTGATGTCAACAGCATCTACTTGCTGACGGCGCTGGGCGCGGCAGCTACAGCCTTGGACAGTCCGGCGCGGCAATCCATCGTGGCCAACTTGGTCAAACCGCGTCATCTGGCCAACGCCATCAGTTTGAACACGCTGATTTTCCAGATCGCCACGATTTGCGGGCCAGCGCTGGCGGGTTTGCTGGTGGCGCAGGCGCATATCGGGCTGGTCTACGGCGTCAACACCGCCACCTTTGTGGTCGCCATTGCGGCTATCGCCTTGATTCGCCAGCGCGGCAAGCTGAAGACGGCGACGAATATAGGCTGGCGGGCGCTGGTCGATGGCATCCGCTTCACTTTTGGCACGCGCATCATCATGGGCACGATGCTGCTGGATTTTTTCGCCACGCTGTTTTCGTCGGCGCGGACGATGCTGCCGATTGTGGCGGGGGATATCCTAGGCGTTGGCGCGATGGGCTATGGCATATTGGCTACAGCGCAGCCCATTGGCGCCTTGATCGTCGGGCTGATCATGTCGCTGCGCAGCGAGATGAAGCGCCAGGGGCTGATCCTGCTGGTTAGCGTGGCGGTTTATGGACTGGCGACAGCCATCTTCGGCGTATCGACCAGTTTCGCGTTGTCTTATGTCATGTTTGCGTTGACGGGCGCTGGCGACACGGTGTCCATGGTCATACGCGGCACCATCCGCCAACTGATGACGCCGGACGAAATGCGCGGACGCATGGTCTCGGTCAACATGATGTTCTTCATGGGCGGACCGCAACTGGGCGAACTGGAAGCCGGGTTGGTCGCGTCGTTATTTGGCGCGCCCTTCGCCATATTCAGCGGCGGCTTGGCGACCGTGCTGCTGACTGCTTGGGTGGCCTGGCGCTATCCCTCCATCCGCCGCTACAATAACGCCGACGACTTGAGGCGCAAAATCGCATGAAGCGGCACAGCCCGGAAGAACAGCAGCAATACGAGCGCGAGGCGCGTCTGCAATACGGACCCGGCATCGTCAACGAGTCGATCGCACGCTGGGGCAGCTACAGCCAGGCGCAGCAAGACGAGATCATCGCGCAGGGTGAGCAGATCTACCGCGATTTTGCCCTGGCCCTGCAAGCCGGCAAAACTTACAACGATGAGGAAGTGCGAGCACTGCTAGAACGCTGGCAAGCCCATTTGCGGCATTTCTACGAGCCCAGCCTGGATATGCTGCGCGGCTTGGGCCAGCTCTACAATTCGCATCCCGAGTTCATCGCCAACTTCCAGCGCATTCACGCCGAACTGCCCGTCTTTCTGGAGCGTGTCATCGCCGATTATGTCGATGAACTGGAGACGGTGGAGTTGGAGCGCATGCTGGCGGAAGACGAAGCTCGGGCGGCGCGATTGGGACTATAACCCCAATCGGAATCTGTAGGGGCGTTTCGCTGAGACGCCAAATCCCCTCGCCCCCCGACTCGTCGGGGGGCGGCTAACATCCGCCATTATCGGAAGCTGTACGGGCGACCCAATGGCTCGCCCCTGCACGGTTTACCGCGAGGCGGCTAGTTCCCGCATATACCAAAGACGAATCACCCCTAGAAAGGAGCCTGGCATGGCGAGATTCCGCGCTGCGCTGACCAAGCTGGCAGCATTGAAAGCGGCGGGCATACAGAACAATTACGATTTGGAAGCGCTGCCCGACAGGCTGCATTCCGCGCAGTTGCCGGCGCTGTTGATCCTGCCCATCAAGCTGCATGACAAAGGTCTCTTCCGCGAGCCTTTTGACAGCCTGGGCGCATCGGCATTCAGCGGCGGCCTCAACATGGTCACTTATACCTTGACGCATCTGCTGCTGGCGGCGCCGCGAGACAGCGGGCTGGGCATGCGCAGTCATCTGCCACAGCTGGTGACGCTGACCGACAGCTACATCGACGCGCTGGCGGACGATGTCACGCTGGGCGGCGCGCTGCGACTGCCGGCCGAGGTAGCTGTCGAGCCGGGGGTTTATGACTATGGCGAGCGCGAGTTCTATGGCTGCGCCTTTCGGCATCGCTGGACGCTGGAGGCGGGCGCATGAGCATCGTCTACCGCGTGGCGATTGACCGCGACCACAATGGCGATTTCTCGACGGCGGAGGACATCAGCGGCGATGTGATCGGGCTGCGCTGGCGGCTGGGCATGCGCGCGCCTTATGAGAGCATGGCGGATTATGGCAGCGCTCTCATCACGCTGCGCAACGCGGCTGGCAAGTATTCCCCCGAGCGCAATGCACTGCCGATTGGGGCGCGCGTACGGATTCAGAGCCGCAGCGACGGCGTCGCGCGGGCGCATTTCATCGGCTTCATCAGCCATATCGAGCCGGATGGGGGCGACCAGGGGCGCAGACAGGCGCTGCTGCATCTGCAAGACATCCAACCCTGGCTGGCGGGGAGCCTGGTGACCTTGCCGCCGCAGGTCAATGCCCGCGCCGACGAGGTGATCGCCCGGCTGCTCGATGGCGCGCTGCTGCGGCGTCCGGTCCTGGTTGGCTTCCTCTTCATCGACCGGGCGGGCAGCAACATGATCGACAGCGCGCGCATCTTCCCGGCGCAGAATGTAACACGGCACTTGGCGGCGGGGCTGACGCGCTTCGCCTATGTCGGCGATTCCTGGGATGAACACACCAGCGCCCGGCAAGCGATTGCCGAGCTGGCGGCCAGCGAGCGCGGACGTTTCTACATCAGCCGCCGCGGGGCGGCCGTCTTCCTGAACCGGCACTACACGCTGCTGCACAAGATGGTGGCGGCGCAATTTGACGACGACATGGCGGGCCTGCGCTACAGCTATGGCGGCGAGCGGCTGAATCGGCTGCGACTGCTGATGACACCGCGAGCGATCGGCGCAAAAGGCAGCTTGCTGTGGCAGATGCCGCTCCCGCAGCGCATCCCGGCTCGCAGCCAGATCACGCTGAACCTGCGCTTGCTTGACAAACGTGGAGAGCCAGTGGGATTGTTGAATTTCGAGCGCCTGGAATGGCGCTTCCAGTGGCAGCCGGAGGCCGGCGCAGCCCAGGTAAAGCACAATGTCGGCGTGAAGCCGCAACAGCTAGGCGCGACATCCCTACAAGTCCTGGTCAGCAATCATCATCGCGAGCCAGTCTGGTTAAGCGTTTTGAATGTCTATGGCACTCCCTTGTTTCGCGGCGCTCTGCTGGAAGTCCGCGCCCAGGCGGTGGCGGATATGCATATTGAAGGACTGCGCTCAGAGACGCGCACCCTGCCGGCGCTATCGGATGCCGAAACGGCCCAGCAATTCGCCGATTACGAAGTCGCGCAGCGGCGGCAGCCCCGGGGCGAAATACGCGAGCTACTTCTGGACGCGCGCGCTCATTCGGCCGCGGCGCTGGGTCTCTCGCTCTTTGACCGCGTGCGGGTAAGCGAAGCGCATACCGGGCACAGCGCACGAGATTATTTCATTGTGGCGGAAGCGCATGAGGTGACGGCCGGCGGATCGAGCCATCAGGTGCGCTGGACGCTGGAGTCAGCCGATATGACGCGCTATTTCCTCATTAACAGCCATCGCATTGACAGGGCAAATGTGCGGATCATGCCCTTCTGAGGGGCAGCCCGCGGGCTACCGGGCATGCCAGCGCATGACTCCATCGCCGCCGCATGCTGCCTGCCCGCGCGCCTGCAAGTTATGCAAATGCGCCAGCGCCTCAGCCATGGCAAAGCGCCATTCGTGCGGGGTCAGGCGATCCAACTGAAAGAGATGCGCCGACACTTCGTAAACCGTGTTCGCGCCCTTGTCCAGCGCCGCCAGCGTCTGTTGCAGCCGCAGGTCGTGGTGCGCCAGTAGCTCCTCGATGCGCCCGCGCCAATCGTGAATCAGCGCCTTGTGCCCGGGTAGCGCCAGCTGCACATCCAGTTCCGCCAACTCTCGCAGCGACTCCAGATAGCGCCCCAGCGGGTCGGGCAGGGTATGGGGCCAGCTGCCAATATTAGGCGTGATGCGCATCAGCACATGGTCGCCGCAGAGCATGAGCCGCTCCTCCTTGTCGTAGAAGATCAGCTGGCCATCGCTGTGCCCGGGCGCGTGAATGGCGCGGAAACTGCGCTCGCCCAGCTGCACATCCCTGTCGGCGTCCAGGCAGCGCCAGGAGGTGGGATGCGGGCGCGTTAAATTGCGGGTGCTGTTGACGGCGACTCGTACGGCATCGACGGTTGCGCTGTCCATGCCGCAGTCCAGCAGCCACTGGTCGACTTCGTCAATATTTTCACCCTGATACAAGATTCGTGCCTGCGCCATTTCGCCGCTCGGGATGTAGAGTGGGATAGGTTCTCGCGTTTGCCGCTGCCACCAGCCTGCCATGCCGAAGTGGTCGGGGTGGGTGTGGGTCAGCACGATTTTTTCGATGTCGCCGGGTCTGAAGTCCAGCGCGATCATGGCGGATTGCCACATTGCGCGGGCTCCAGCTGTATTCAAGCCGGTGTCCAGCAGAGTCCAGCCACCCCGCCCGCGCAGCAGATAGCAATTGACGATGTTGAGCGCATAGGGCAAGGGAATCTGCACTTGCAGGATGTCGTCGCGGACGACTGTGATACCTGGCGTCATGTTTTTTCCCGCCTCAGAAACGCAAGCAGTATAGCAGCCCGGACAACATGCCGATATGCGGACTTGCCCACCTGCGCGACTGCCGCGATACTGCCGCGTATGGTGGATAAAGTGTTGGAGCAGCGAGTGAACGAGCCAGGCAGCGGGAGCGAGGGTACGCGTGCGCCCCTGCACCTGTATACGGAAGAATTCTTCCGCACCAAGAATTATGCGGGCGACCCTTTCCGGCGTTTCAGCACTTACTGGTTTTCGCGGCGCTATTATGCGGCGCTGCTGCGGCGTTATGCCCCGCCAGGCGCGGACAGAACGCTATTGGATGCTGGCTGCGGCATGGGGCACCTGCTGGAATTGCTGCAGGACGACTTCCAATGCACTGGTTACGATGTCATGGAATACGCCGTCGAGGAGACGCGCAAGATCGCTCCGCGGGCGGATGTCTTCGTGGCCAGCGGCGACGAGCAGGGACGTTTTCCCGATGAGGAATTCAGCGCTGTGGTCGGGCTGGGCTTGGTGGAGCATTTGGAGCGCCCGGCTGATTTCATCCGCGATACCTACCGCATATTGCGCCCGGGCGGTTTGTTCTTCTTCCTGACTCCCAACCCCGACTATGGCTTGCGCCGCTTCAAAGACCCGACCCGCGATGTAATTGGCGAGGACCCGACGCACATCAACCTTAAACCGCCGGGCGAGTGGCTGCGCATCTGTCGGGATAGCGGCTTCGTGATTGAGCGCAGCTTCGCTGATGGCTGGTGGGATGTGCCTTATCTGCCGCTGCTGCCCAAGTCCCTGCAATTGGCGCTCTTTGGGTTGCCGGCCGCGCTGCAAGTGATGACGCGGCGCACCTTCTTGCCGGTGGGCTGGGGCGTCTGCCTGCTGGCGATGGCGCGGAAACCCGCTGGCTAGGGATTGGCGTCCGAAATATCGCCCTTGAACAAATAGAAGAGCAGTCCGTAGGGCGTCAGCAGCTTGCGATAGCTGAGGTCGGCGGGGTCCAAGCCGGCGTCAAAGGGCTGCAAATCAAAGCCCTCTTCGATCAGCCGCGTGTTGACCTCATCCATGTCCGGCGCGAAGTGACAGATGGCGAATCCGTCGTTGCTCTCTTCTTGATGCAAACCGATCAGGAAGAGCTTGTCGCACCAAATGCCCCAGGGTCTGGGCTGCGTATATTTGCCGAGTATGTCGTAGCCGGCTTCGTCCCAGAACGCGCCTTCGACCTCGATATCGGGAATCATCGCTGATAGTTCGCCAAATTTGCCCAGGCGCGTGATGTCCTTCGCGCGCGCGACATTGTCATGGGGCAGCATGCGCGGCGGCGGCTCGGCTGACAGGTGAATGGCGATGCCGGCCGGGCTCTTCAGTTCACCATCGCGTTCACAACCGAAGTAACGCAGGCTCGGCGGACGGGCTTCACCGGGCAGCAGATGCAAGTGATAGCGGCCATCGGTATAGACATCATCACCCAGCGCGACCAAACCCAGCTGCTGGTAGTAGTCGCCCGCCTCGCTGATATCGGGCGTATAATGCAAAATCTCGACATAAGTGCCTAGCGCCATGAGTTCGCTCCTCAATCCAGACGCGGTGCTTTATGCGCGCCGTCGCCACAGCCATACCCCGCCAACTATAACCCATATCGCCAGCCCGAGGGCTAGTGCGGCGCTCCATAGCTGAGGCTGGAACTGGAATATCACGACGCTTTCTCCCGCGGGGACTTGTAGGGCGCGGAACATGACATTGGCGCGATAGATGGTCGCTGGCCGGCTGTTTACTGTAGCTTCCCAACCGGGATACCAAGCATCGGCCAGGATCAACCAGGCGGGCGCGGGCGACTCGACATGCAGTTCCGCGCGCGCGTCGCTGTAGGCCACGATTTTGACTTGTCCGTCTCCGATATCGGCTTTTGGCAAATTTGGCGCGCCGTGGATGACGCTGCCGTCGTTCTCGCGCAGCCAGGCCAGCGCATCCTCGCGACCCTGCCAGTCGTCGGGCAGATAATGCGGGTCGCCCGTCAGGGTTGCGCGCGCTCCCGGCGGCAGCGCATAGATTTCGATATCGCTGGACAATACGCGTGCGAATCCCGGCGGCTGCAACTGTGTGAAGATGCTCGTGAGCCCGCTGTTGACGGCGGTGATGGCGATGATGCCGGCGTCCTGCGCCAGAATCTCGCGGAGACCGTCGGCATCCGTGATGGTCAGCAGCGTACCATCAGGTAGGGCGCTTGTGTCCGCGGGATACGGCAGTGGCTGGTTGTGCAACAGGCGAACCTGGTCGCCGTAGTCGGGCAAGGCAACCGCCTCGACATCCCCCCAGTAGCGCGCCAGGGTGGTGTCGTAGGCGACGCCATCCTGCCAAACATCGTGAATCTTGTCGGTGATGAGGTAGCGAGCGTCGCTGATTTGCAGCCAGCGCAGCGCCGGCAGGCAGACGCCACGGCATTCGCTTTGCGCCAGCCGCTCGCCCAGCCGGCCATCGCCGGTTCGCAGCGCCCCCGCCGGCAGCAGCAGGGAGGTGAATTGCGTGTAAGCCTCTGTGGGCGTGATGCCGCCGCCGAAGCCGTCCATGCTGGGGATGCCCCAAGCCAACGGCTGATTGGGCATGAGCATTTCCTGCTTTTTGACCGCGTCCAGCGCTTGCGTCTGCGCAAATTCATCCATGCCCAGTTGGTCGAATCGCTCCCGCAGCGCCGTCAAATCGCCGGGGTCGAAATAGAGCTGGCTGATAGATAGCGCTCTGCCCGGCGCAACGACTCCCTCTTGCAGCGCCAGCAGTTGACTGATGGTGAAACGCTGCCCCAGGTAGACATCGGGTGGGGCGAGGTCTTTGTCGGGCAGAGCCTGCGCCGCCAGCAGCAACTCGGCAATGACCAGGAAGCAGGCAAGGAGTGGCGTCCAGCGGCGGCGGAGATGCAGCAGCGCCAGCAGGATCGTCCAGGCGCCCAGCCACATGCCCAGCCCGCGCCTGCTGATGCCCGGCTCGCCGAGAAAGTCCAGCGGCGACGGCTGGAGCAGGAAACGGGTCGCCAGAATCATCAGCAGCATGGCAGTGGCGACCGACCAAATGCGCTGGCGATCGCGACTTTGGCTGCTCAGCGCAGCTATGCCCCGTCCCGCCAGCATCGCCATGCCCAGGCTGTAGAGGGCCAGGAATCGTGCCGGCACGCGGAAAAGGTCGAAGCCGGGCAATTCTCCCAGCAGCAAATAGAGCGGGTTGTTGCGCCCCAGCGCCAGCGCCAGACCGACCGCCGCCAGCAGCGTCCAGGGACAACGTCGCCGCGCCGCGAACAGCGCCAAGCCCAAGCCGAGCAAGCCCGTATAAGCCACATATTCGCCGAAGAGCTGCCCGTCATAACTGGGCAGCAGCGCCCGCCCCAACAGGCTCAAGGGCAGCGAGAAAGCCGTCGCTTCCTGCAAGTTGAAACCGCCGCCGCGGTTGGACATGCCCATCAATTCCAGGCTGGGCAGCAGTTGCGGGATCGCCAGCGCCAGCGCCAGCCCGAAGCAGCCCGCCAGCATCAGCAGCGCCCGCCAGCGCTCTCGCCAGCCGCCGCGGGGCTGCGCCAAGGCGAATAATCCCAAGCCCAATCCGCTGATGAAGACAGTCTGCGTGTGCCCGCTGAATATCTGCAGCGCCCAAGCAGCCGCCAACAGCAGCCCATCCTGGGGGGCATTGCGCTGTGCGAGTAGACGATGGAACAAGGCGAAGAGGATGGGCATCCAAGCCAGTCCCTGTAGCTGGTTGATCTGCTCAACATGCGATGCCAGCACGCCTCCAAAGGCGTAGACAAGGCCGGCTGTCAGCGCGGGCAAGGCGCTATTGCCTGCCACCTGGCGATACAGCCAAGCCATGCCCAAGCCCGCTAGGGCACTGTGCAGCAAGATGCTGAGAGCGATGGCGTCGGGCGCTCGCAGGGGTGCGGTCAGCCAGTTGGGCGGGTAATAGCTGCCGATTTGCGGGTTGGCCAGCAGGGGGGCGCCCATGAATAGATCGTTCGTCCACAGAGGCAGCTGGGCTTTGCGGAAAGCTTCGTTGCGCACGTCCCAATAAGGATAGAAGTAGTTGTAGGCATCGCCCCGTGCGAAGATCATGCCGCTGAACGCTAGCTGGTGATAGAAGAGCAGGGGCAGCAGCAGCAAGCAGAGCCACGGCGCCAAAGGCATCAGCCGCGAGCGCGTCATGATTGTGCCGTCCCGCGTTGGGAGGCTGCCCATTCCTCGCTGTGTAGCCAGCCACGCGCCGCCATCGACAAGCGCAGCCGTCTAAGAAGCCCGGGCTGTCGCCGTTCGCGCAGATATCGCCGGTAACGCCCTTCCGCTCCAGCGCCCCAAAGGTAATGGGCAGGCTCGGCGGGCAGGTTGATTCTCGCGCGATTGCCCCAGTTCATCCAAGCTTCGCGCATGGCTCTTGGCTCGGCCGGGCGCAGCTGGGACCAGTTGCCGCAGCGCATGTGAATGATATTGACTTCGATGTCTTCGCGCGCGCTGCCACTGTTGCTGAGGTTGTCGCCGTGCATGAGGAAGTCGCCGCCGCTGCGGGGGATGCGCTGGAAACGACAGTTGCCTCGCGCCCGGCTCACCCAGTCGGTGTCGCCAGCGATACGGAAGTTTTCGTCGAAAGGACCTAGCAAGTCGTAAAGCCTGCGCCGCGCCATGAAAAAGGGTCCGACGCCGTTGCCGCGTGTGAAGCGCTGCGGATCATAAAGGCAGGGCACCAGCACGCGCTCAACACGCGGGAAAAGACCGAAGCGCCGCCGCTGCATCACGCGCGTGAAGTCGAAATCGACCAAGTCCGCGCCCGTCTCCAGCGCTCGGCAGCCATCCAGGAAGGCAGCGGCATCGCGAATGTCATCGGCATTCCAGAAGCTGAAATACTCAGCGTCGCTGTCGGCAAGCCCACGATTCCAACTGGCGTAGAGGGTCTCACGGTCGACATAGCGCGGGGTCATGCGTCCGTGATAGCCGGCGTTGATGGCACGCGCCAATTGGTCGATGGCCTCTCGTTCGCGGGCGGTAGCCTCATTGACAATGGGTAGGTAATGTGCGGCGACGCCGGCCTGGCTGACGCGTTTGGCAAAGCCGAAGACGGCGGTTGTAAAAGCCCCCAAGTGCGCTTCACAGCGATACAGCGAAGAGATGATGGCGACTCGCATAATTAGGCGCTGGCGGACTGCGCCAGGATTTGCGCGGTGCTTCGCACGCTGGCAAATTCGCGATGCAGGTTGGCCAACGCTACAGCATGGACGACATCAGCGGGGATAGGCGCGCCATCGTAGCTGCGGCTTTCGTGCGCGGCGGTGGCATCGGCGGCCACAAGCACATCATAACCGAGGTCGCCAGCCACGCGCGCGGTGGTCGAGACGCAGTGCTCGGCGGTCAAGCCAGCGATGAGCAGCGACTGGATATTGGCGCGTTGCAGTCGTTGGCGCAGGTCCGTGCCGATGAAGGCGCAATTGACCTGTTTTTGGATCACCGGTTCGCTGGACAGGGGCGCGACGATGGGCTTGATGGCGTTGCCCGGCAATTCCGGGCGCAGGGGCGAGTCCGGCTCGGTGGACATGTGCTGGATGTGAAAGATGGGCAGCCCGCGCCGCCGCCATTCTTGCAGCAGGCGCGCCATATTCTGCTCAGCATCGGGGTTGCTGCGCTCGCCCAGACGCGGCTCGTCCAAGCCCAACTGCACATCAATGAGAATGAGGGCTGTATCGGTCGCCAATGCCTTTGCCTTTCCGCCCCAGGCTGTCTGGAATCGCACCTTAACTATGATACAATACCGCCGCTTCATCCAGGATGGGACGCGCCAATGCTCCAGGTTGTGACATTCAACATCGGTGGCGCGCGCGGGATGCGCCCGGCGCCACATGACCACCACAAGCTGGCGGCCGACACTTTCAGCACACTCAAGCAGGTGATCAACCCGCGTCAGCCGACCGTCATCGCGCTGCAAGAGACGGGCATGGCCATGCATCAAGGCGCTTACCGCAATGTCGGCTGGAAGCTGGCGCAGCTATTAGGCGATTCCTACATTGCCGCCTTCGCGCCCGAAGTGACCATGTGCGAGCATCCACATCCCAATTTGTGGGATCGCCCCGCCTACCGCGAGATGGAAGCTGCCGCCGAGGGCAACGCCATCGTCACGAATTTGCCCGTGGAAGCCTGGTCCTGGGGCAGCTACCCGGAGGACGCCGATTGCCATGTCGAGGGCGCCTGGACGCGCCACACCATCATCAGCCGCGCCACACTCTACAGCAGCGGCAACCGTGACACGCAGCCGCGCAATCTGATGGTGGCCTCGCTGCGCTATCGCGGGCTGCCTTTGTACTTCCTGAATACGCATTTGGGCGTGCTGCTGGGGGAGGATCGCCGCGATATGAACTATGAACGCTCGCGAACGGCTTCCCAGATGCGGCAGGCGCAGGTCAACGAGATCCTGCATGTCATCGACGAGTTGAAGCAGGCTGACCGCGACAACGAAGCGCCAGAACGGGCGATTCTGCTGGCTGGCGACTTCAACGCCCAGCCTGCCGCGCCGGAAATGGAAGCGCTGCAACGGCACTTCCGCTTGCTGTCGCCGGAGAATCAGCGCAAAGAGCTGTGGACGCATCAACAGTATCGCATCCTGATTGACCACATTTTGCTGCACGACCCGGCCGGGCAATTCGCCGTCATCTCTTGCCATATTCAAAGCAAGCTGCCCTTTGATGACCTGACCGACCACCGTCCCATGGTCGGCATCTTCGCCCTGGCTTGAGGCGATTTGCGCCGCGCTTCCCCCGCCAGCTAGAATCCCGACATGAAACCCCGCCGCGTCTATACCGCCCGCGCTCTGGACGAGCCCGTCTGCATCGCGCTGGATGAGGCTGTCGATGCCATCACGCATGGCGAGATGGACGATGAAGTCGGTTTGATGCGCTGGGGCAGCAACTACACATTTCTGGTCAATATCCTCCACGCCGGGCTGCGTCTGCTGGCGATTTACAAGCCGCGCGATGGCGAACGCCCGCTTTGGGACTTTCCCGATGGCACGCTTTGCCAGCGTGAAACCGCCGCCTATCTGACTGCCGAAGCCCTGGGCTGGTCGCTAGTGCCGCCAACGGTGCTGCGCGCCGGCACACGCGGTCTGGGTTCGGTGCAGCTATTCATCGATCACGACCCGGAGGAACACTATTACAGCTTTGACAAGCGCCCGCTATCGGGGCAGCTGCAGCGCATGGCCGCCTTTGACGCCATCGCCAACAATGCCGATCGCAAAGGCGGTCACTGCATTTTGGATGCCGATGGGCGGCTCTGGGGCATCGATCACGGCTTGACTTTCAACGCCAGCGAGAAGCTGCGCACGGTGATATGGGATTTTGCTGGCAGCGCTTTGCCGGCGGGGATCGTCGCCGATTTGTCGCAGTTCTGCGCGCGCTTGGGCGATGAGCGCGACGAGTACACGCGAGCGATGGCGGGGCTGCTGACGCGGGCGGAGATGCGGATGCTGCGCATGCGGGTGGAGTCGCTGCTGGCGGCGGGCGCGTTCCCGCTGCCGGGCGCGGGACCGAATCGTCCCTGGCCTGCGGTGTAGCGGTACGGGTGTCCTCCTGCACAGACCCGCTGTGCTATACTGCCGGCAGGATTCCAGCAGCCGAGGACAACCCATGCCCATCAAAGCGGCGGGACGCTATTTCGTCGATGAGAGCGGACGGCGGCGCATCCTGCACGGCGTCAACCTCAGTGGCGCTAGCAAAGTGCCCGCCCAGCCAGATGGCGCCACGCACCTGCCTGACAGCCTCGGGGACCCGCGTGAAGTCTCGTTTGTGGGGCGTCCCTTCCCCCTGGACGAAGCTGATGAACATTTCGCCCGCCTCAAGCACTGGGGGCTAGACTTCCTGCGCTTCATCGTCACCTGGGAGGCCTTGGCGCACGAGGGACCTGGCTGCCTTGACGAAGCCTATCTCGATTATCTGGAAGCCGTGCTGGAAAAAGCGCGCGCTCACGACATGACGCTATTCATCGACCCGCATCAGGATGTGTGGAGTCGTTTCTCTGGCGGGGATGGCGCGCCAGGCTGGACATTCGAGGCGGTGGGCATGGATATCGACCGCTTCACCGAGACGGGCGCGGCGCTGCTGCATCTGACGCAGCCGGAGGACTTCCCGCAATTGATGTGGGCGAGCAATTATTATCGTTTTGCGTCATTCACGATGTTCACGCTGTTTTTCGGAGGGCGGGAATTTGCGCCGCAGCTGCAGGTCGACGGGCAGAATATCCAGGATTATTTGCAGGAACAGTATTGCGCCGCCTACGCTGCTTTGGCGCGCCGCTTGCGGGGGCTGCCCAATCTGCTGGGCTTCGGCAGTATGAACGAGCCGCATTCCGGCTTAATCGGCGTGCCGGATCTGCGCTCGCATGATCACCAGCTGTTTAAACTGGGCTTGATGCCGACGCCGGCGCAGGCGATGCTTCTCGCCAATGGTTACGCGCAGGACTGCCTGGATTTCGGCATACCGCTGGTGGATCGCCTGCCGGGGCAGAGCATGCCAAAGCGCGTCGATCCGGGTGGGATGAGCGTCTGGCGCGAGGGCTGCGACGACATTTGGCGGGCGCAGGGCATTTGGGACATTGACGGCGACGGGCAGCCGCGCGTGCTGCGTCCGGGACATTTTGCGCGCGCCGATTTCACGCAGGATTATCTCAAGCCCTTCGCTGAACGCTTCGCCACCGCCATCCATGCCGAAATGCCGCAGGCGCATATCTTTATCGAAGCCGAACCCTTCGCCCCGCCGCCGCAATATGACGACATTGACAAGCTGGTCTACGCGCCGCATTTCTATGATGGCGTCACGCTTTTCACGCGGCGCTTTCATCCGCAAATCAATTTTGATTTCAACAATTTCCGTCCCCTCCTGGGCGAGGCGAATATCCGCCGGCATTTCCGCAAGCAGCTGGGCTCATTCCGTCAATATGCCGAGGAGAAGCTGGGCATCTTGCCCATCGTGATTGGCGAGGTAGGCATCCCCTTCGATATGAACGGCGGCAGCGCCTACCAGACGGGCGATTTCTCGCGGCAGGCGGCGGCGCTGGATTACAGCCTGCGCGCCCTGGACGACCATCTCTACAGCTACACGCTGTGGAATTATACGCCCGACAACAGCAATCAGCGCGGCGACCAGTGGAATGCCGAGGACTTGTCCATCTTCAGCCGCGACCAGCAGGATGATCCTAGCGACATCGATTCGGGCGGGCGGGCGCTGGCTGGGGTGGTGCGCCCCTATGCACGGAAGGTAGCGGGCGATCCGCTGAACATGCGCTTTGACCGCGAGCGCGGCGTCTTTATTTTCAGCTTCCGCCATGACAGCGCCGTGAGCGAGCCGACTGAGCTCTTCGTGCCCAACAGCCAGTTTCCAGACGGCTATCGCGTGGAGGTCAGCGATGGCGAGGCGGAGGTGGATGTCGCGGCGCAGCAGGTGCTGTATCGTCACAGCGACAAGGACATGCCACATCTGGTGCGGGTCATCTCGAATGCGCCGGCGCCGCAGGAGGCGAGTCCCTGGGACAAGCTGGCGCTTGTGGGGCTGGTGATGGTGTTGGTGTTGGCGTTGCTGGGTCAGTTCGGTAGGAAGAGACGGGGAAAATAAGGTATTGTTAGCGAAACGCAGTGTGCAAGATTAAGTTGGAAGTAGCGACATGACCGACGAAATCAGGATACTTCTCGGGGACAGCGCAGTAGAGTTGCGCAAGCTGGCGACAGATTCGGTGCAGTTGATCGTCACTTCGCCGCCCTATGCTGATCAGCGCAAGAGCACCTACGGCGGCATTCACCCTGACCGCTATGTGGACTGGTTTCTGCCCATATCGGCTGAGTTGCTGCGCGTCCTGAAGCCGCGCGGCACTTTCATCCTCAACATCAAGGAGAAAGCGATCAATGGCGAGCGACATACCTATGTGCTCGATCTGATCAAAGCTATGCGCGCGCAAGGTTGGCTCTGGACCGAAGAGTTCATCTGGCACAAGAAGAATTCGTATCCTGGCAAATGGCCCAATCGCTTTCGGGATTCATGGGAGCGCCTGCTGCAATTCAACAAATCAAGGAAGTTTGACATGTACCAGGAAGAGGTCATGGTGCCAGTTGGCGACTGGGCAAAAGGGCGACTTAGCAATCTCAGCGAGACCGACAGGATCCGCGATGAATCGCGAGTTGAGAGCGGCTTCGGCAAGAATGTTTCGCATTGGATCGGGCGCGATAAAGTCTACCCGACCAATGTCCTGCACATGGCGACCGAGTGCAACAATCAAGGGCATAGCGCCGTCTTCCCGCAGCAGTTGCCCGCTTGGTTCATCAAGCTCTTTTCTGTAAAGGGGGATGTCGTGCTTGACCCCTTCGCCGGATCGGGCACGACGCTCATTGTGGCGCGTGACATGAAGCGGCGGGCAATCGGCATTGAAATCCTGCCGGAGTATGTGGACGCGATGAAGGCGCGGCTGGGATACACTGAAAAACTCCTTCTGTGAGGCGCGAATGAGCGACGATTTGCTGCTGGCTGTTCAGGATTATGTGGAAGCAAACATCGGATACTTCCATGAAAAGCGCCTTGCCACCGTCAAGAACAAGAAATTGGATGATGTCCTCAGGCGAAAGAATCCCTATTTGTTCCGGGCAAAGAATCAGACTGTCATTCAGCTAGTCTACGGCATCATGAATGCTTTCCTGTCTTCGCAAGAGGAGACATTATTCGGTGATTTCTTGGAAGGGGTTGCCGTCTTTGTAGCGCGTCAAGTGCATGATGCCTACAAACCCGCTCCAGAGGAGTTGCGAGGCATTGACCTGGTTTTGCAGAGGGACTCCAAGCGCTTCGTCCTCGAGATCAAGTCAGGTCCGAATTGGGGCAATTCCAGTCAGATACAAAGGATGTTGGCGCATTTCAGGGAAGCTACACAGAAATTGCAAGCGCAGTGCCCTGCTGGGGAAGTCGTAGCCATCAACGGCTGCATGTATGGCAAAGATGGCAGTCCCTTAAAGACGGGGACACTACGCGGCGCCGGCGCGCCAGACGAGAAAATCCGCTATTGGAAGCTCTGTGGTCAGGACTTCTGGTATTTCATTTCCAATCGCAAAGACCTCTATACCGATATCATACAGCCGCTTGGATATCGGTCCAAACAGCGCAACGGTGAATTCCTGGAAGCCTACGACAATTTCATAAACAATCTCGTTTATGAGTTTTTAAGCAAGTATCGCAACCAGGACGGCAGCGTCGCCTGGGAGCGCTTGACAGAATTCGTCTCCAAGAGCGAGGCAGATGACATCATCAGCAGAGTAAATGCTTAGAAAAATGCCTGTGATGTCAACCTTCATAAATTGGAGAAGCTCATGCGCGGATTGACGAGAATCGCTACGCTGCTCGCCACATTACTCTTGGCACTGCCCGCCCTCGCCCAAACCACCATCACCCGCCAAGCGCCTGACGAGATCAACCTGGTCGCGGATGTCTACCCGTCCGCAGAGGGCGCGCCCGTCCTGCTGCTGCTGCACATGCTCAACAGCAATCGGGGCGCTTATGAACCACTCATCCCCGACCTGCGCAGCGCCGGCTACGCGATACTCAACATCGACATGCGCGGGCATGGCGACTCCGGCGGCGCGCGCGACTGGGACGCGACCATCGCCGACATGGGCGGCTGGAGCGACTGGCTGCTGGAAAACGGACATCTCGGTGGGGACAGCTTGGCGATTATTGGCGGCAGCATCGGCGCCAATGTGGCCATCATCAGCTGCGCGGAGCACGAGGCCTGCCAGGGCGCGATCGCGCTCTCGCCGGGCTTGGATTATCGGGGCGTGAAGCCGGAAGCGGCGCTGGTAGATGGACTGGCGGATCGTTCGGCATTGCTGGTGGCGGCACAGGCGGACAGCACCAGCGCGACAGCCATCCGCCAGATGTTCCTCAAGGCGCGGGGCGATGTCAGCGCTCGTTTGTATCTCGGTCGCGCCCATGGCACGCGGCTCTTCGCTTCGGAATATGATAGTATCAGCCGTCTGATTCTGGGCTGGCTTGAAGAGCTTTTTGCGTCTGACAAGCAGTAAACCACTGATTACGAGACAACAGGAAAGGAATAGAAGATGAATTTCGACTTGGCATCCGTCGATTACATCCTGGAAACGACGCGCAGCGTCCGCAAGCGCCTGGATTTGACGCGGCCAGTCGACCGCGCGACGGTGGAGCGCTGCCTGGAAATCGCCATCCAGGCGCCCACCGGCAGCAACTCTCAGGGCTGGAAGTGGCTGATCCTCACCGACCCGGAGAAGAAGGCGCGCATCGGCGAATACTACAAGCAATCCTGGTACGCTTACGCTGGCGCGGCGACGCGCTCCGCGCCCGGGGCTGAGCCCTCCGCGCAGATGCAGCGGGTCATCAGCAGCGCGCGTTACCTGGCGGATTGCATGGGCGAAGTGCCGATGATGATCTTCCCCTGTGTGCAGGGGCGGGCGCCGGACAACAGCCCAGCCATGAATGCTGGGCTCTATGGCTCGATCATCCCCGCTGCCTGGTCTTTGATGCTGGCGCTGCGGGCGCGGGGATTGGGCGCAGCCTGGACGACCCTGCACCTGGCTTACGAGCGCGAGTGCAATGAAATCCTGGGCATCCCCGACGATGTGACGACGGCGGCGCTGCTGCCGGTCGCCTACTTCACCGGCGAGACCTTCCAAAAAGCCAAGCGCGTCCCCGCCAGCCAGCTGACCTATTGGGAAAGCTGGGGCGAGCGCTAAACCGCGAAACATTGCGCGACGGCGATTCAGCGTTTAGTATTGTCGATGAATCCGCGCTGTTTCATTGACTGGATGGGCGATGCCGCTTGATGCCGAGGCGGAAGCCATACAACGTTATTACGCCACCGACCGCAACCTGCGCATCAAAGAGGAGACGCACGCGCGCTTCCTGGCGCCGCGGGTCGATATGGTCGGCTGGACGTTGGGCGTCATCAACTGGCGGGGCGATGAAGTCGTGCTGGATATCGGCGCGGGGCGGGGCAGCCACTACCGGCAACTGCGGCGCGACTTGCCGCGGGTGCGTTACTACGCCCTGGATATGTCGCCGCAGCTGCTGCTAAGCCATCCCGGCGGGGGCGGACAACTGGCGCGCGCCGATGCCATGCAATTGCCCTACGCCGACGACAGCTTTGATGTCGTGATGGCTAACCATATGCTTTATCACCTGCCGGACATTGACGCTTGCCTGCGCGAGATCAAACGCGTGATGAAAGCGGACGGGCGCGTTTTGGCCGCCACCGACAGCATGTTCAGCCTGCCCGAGCTGCAGGTGCTGCTGCGGCGCGCCATCGTCCTACTCAGCCGACACCACGCCAACGCCGAACCGCCAGCCTCGCCTTGCAATTCCTTCGCGCTGGAAAACGGAGCGCGGATTTTGGCGCGGCATTTTTATTCCGTTGTGCGCCATGACCTGCCGGCCGCCCTGCATTTTGACGATATCGAGCCAGCGCTGGACTATGTCGACAGCATGCGCGATCTGCGCGAGCGCGGCCTGCCCGCGGATGTCCGCTGGGATGACATGATGCTCATCATGCGCCAACAGATGACTCAGCTGCGGCAATTGATGGGCAAACTGGAATTGACTGTGATGGCTGGCGCACTGCTGGCCAGCGACTCGGGCGATTTTATCGCCGACTTTGTAGCGCGCGGCGGCGGAAAAGCTTTACCACAGAGGAAATGAGGCAGCACAGAGGGCACAGAGGGAAGTCGCCCGTCTACCCCTCCCCCAGCCCCTCCCCGAATCATCGGGGAGGGGAGCTAAGACAGACGGAATCGTGACTCCGTATGGGTTTCAGCATTGATGCGAATGCTCGACGAAACCTTCCCCCCATTGATATGGGGGGACCGAGGGGGGGTAGAAAAAGGGTAGGCGAATAGGACAGGAGCAGCTATGTCCGTCTTATCTTTCGGCGAATTGCTGATTGATTTTGTGGCGCTGGAAATGGGCGTGACAGTCGGCGAGGCTTCCGGCTTTGTCAAGGCGCCCGGCGGCGCTCCCGCCAATGTCGCGGCGGCAGTTGCCCGTCTCGGCTTCGACAGCGCCTTCATGGGGCAACTTGGCGATGACCCCTTCGGTCACTTTCTGGCGGGCGTGCTGGCGGCTGAGCGCGTGGATATCCGCGGCATCAGCTTTTCCAGCGAAGCGCGCACGGCGCTGGCTTTCGTCAGCAATACCGCCGACGGCGACCGCAGCTTCATGTTCTATCGCCATCCCAGCGCCGACATGCTCATGCAGCCTGCCGATGTTGATAGTGCAATTATCGATGCTTACGATGCCTTTCATTACGGCAGCATCACGCTGATTTGCGAGCCGGCGGCTTCTTCCCTGCGCCTGGCGCTGGATCACGCGCTGGAGGCTGGCAAGTTCATCTCTTACGATCCCAATTTGCGGTTGCCGCTATGGGATAGCGCCGAGGCGGCAAAAGTGGGCATGCTGTCCGGACTGGACTACGCCAATCTGCTGAAAATCAGCGAAGAAGAGCTGCATTTCCTGACTGGCGGCGACGATGTCACTCCCTTATGGCGGGAGCGCATGGAGTTGATTTGCGTCACTTATGGCGCGGGCGGAGCAACGGCGCATCTGCGGGATGGTACGCGCATTCACAGGGACGGCTATGCGGTGAGGGCTGTGGACAGTACCGGCGCTGGCGATGCCTTTGTGGCGGCGGTGCTGACCAGCATTCTGTCGCAGCGGACGGCCTGGCGCTCGCAGCTGCCGGCGATCCTGGACTTCGCCAATGCCGTTGGCGCCTTGACCTGCAGGCAAAAGGGCGCCATCCCGTCGCTGCCAAGTCGGGAGGCGGCGCTGGCCTTCCAAGATGAGCGGCGCGCCAGTCGCTAGCCAGGATTTTGCAGGCGGCGCTCATGCCTGATTTGTCCGTCATCATCGTCAGTTACAACACGCGCGAGCTGCTGCGCAATTGCCTGCTGTCGCTGCGGGAGAGCGTCGGCGTCGGCCTGGAAATCATCGTCGTGGACAACGCTTCGTCCGATGGCAGCGCGGAGTTGGTTCGCGATCGCTTCCCGGAGGTTCGTTTGCTGGCGCAGTCGCTGAATACCTGGTATTGCGGCGGCAACAATATCGGCATTGCCGCGGCGACGGCGGACTATGCGCTGTTACTGAACCCGGATACACAAGTCGCGCCGGATGCTCTGGCGCTGATGCTGCGTTTCCTGCGGGAAAATGCCGATTACCGCGCTGTGACGGCGCAGCTGCATTATCCCGATGGAGCATTGCAGTTGACTTGCGCGCGCATCCCCGATTTTATGAATCTGCTGCTGGATTACAGCTTGCTGGGCTACTTGCTGCCCTGGCTGCGCCGCCGCCGCCATGCCCGGCTGGTCTATGCGGACTGGGACCGGCGCAGCGACCGCGATGTCGAGGCGATCCCTGGTAGCTGCACGCTGACTCGCCGGCGGGATGCCGGGCTGGATGATGAGTTGCTGCTCTATTTTCCGGAAGAAACTTTGGCGAGGCGCCTGGGCGGGCGGATGCGCTTCCTGGCTTCGGCGCGGATCACGCATCACGAGAAGTCGTCCACGCGCAGTTTCTTCGCCACGCGCATCTTCTTCCGCGATATGCTGGTCTACACGCGCAAGCAGCATGGCGCAGGCGCCATGCTGCTGCTGTGGCTGCTGAGCAGGCCCGTCTATTGGGCGATGTGGCTGCGGCGGCGGATCAGCTGAAGACCGCCAGCGGCATGTGAAAAGACAGCACCCAGTTGGGGGCATCGACGATTTCGCTGATCTTCAAGTCCCCAGCCACGCTGCACAAGATATAGGCTTGGCTGCGGTTCATGCACTGGTTGGCTTCTAGCCAGTCGATCATGTAACGAACGGCGTTTTTGGCGTTTTGCATCAAGTCGGGTCCATGCGCGGTGGTGATGTGATAGCCGCGGCTGTCCAACTGGCTCATGGGGCTGGGGCGCTGCAGTTGTACTTCGCGAATAGACAAGTCCTTGCGCAAGCTGATGCGCATGGTCAGCGTCATTGGCGCTTCGATGCCGGTGACGCAGACTTCGCCCTGTCCTTGCGCGGCGTGACAATCCCCGGTGGCGAAGAGCGCGCCCTCCACCAGCACGGGCAGCCACAGTCGCGAGCCAATGACCATATCCCGCACATCCAGGTTGCCGCCGTTGAAGCGTGGCGGGAAGGTGCTGAAACGACCCACTTCCGCAGGCGCTACGCCGACCACGCCCGGATGCGGCTCGAAGGGCAGGCTGACATGATCCAGTTCTGTGGAATAGCAGGTATCGCCGTCGATGCGCCAGTGATGCAGATAGAAATAGTCGAAGTCTTCCGGCAGCAAGCCACTGCCCGGGCGGTGCGCCGACCAGCCCCAGCCCTTGTGACGCATATCCAGGATGTCGATCTCCAGCGCATCGCCCGGCTGTGCGCCCTTGACCCAGACCGAGCCGTTCAGCGCGTGAATTTTGCTGCGGTCGACCCGCTTGTAGTCTTCCACCGTCCAGCCCGGCTCGATCTGTCCGTTTGCCTCGGCGCAGTCAAAAACGACCACATCGCCGCTGTCGATTTCCAGGCGCGGCTCAATGGAATTGTCCCAAAAGGGCTGGATGACGCTGTCGTCCAAATAGTGCTCGCGCATGATTCGCTCTCCCGTCGCTCGGGTCAATTTAACCACAGCCGACAGGCAAATCAAAATCCGCCTCCTCACCATTTATCATCAAGTTTACGAAAGTTTGCGAAATTGTCTTCATTATGTTAAAGTTGACGCTTGATTGTATGTTATGAGTGTTTTCCTGGATATGTGTATGCTCTCTCATCTTTCACACTCTCCTC
>DAOUKU010000015.1:0-57784 GCA_034420985.1 Anaerolineae bacterium
AACTCGGCGACAAACACTGGAAGCAACTTCAGCAATACTTCAACAATACCGATGTGAGTTTCGGTATCCTGACCAATGGGCTGGAATATCAATTCTACGCCGACTTCGACAAGGCAAATGTCATGGACAGGCAGCCCTTCCTCATCATTGACGTGCGCGATCTTGACGAGGCGGCAGTCAAATCGCTGGAGGGCTTCACCAAGTCTCGATTCGACCCGCAAACAAGCCTGCGAGAGTGGCGCATCCGCAGACTGATTGAGCAGGAGTTTGCGCAGCCAAGCGACGACTTCGTGCGCCATTTCGCCAAGCAAGTGCATCATGGCGCGCTGTGGAAAGAGGTCGTCGACGAGTATCGCCCTGTCCTGAAGCGTGAGCTGGATGCGTATATCGGGCGCGGACAAACCGTGCCCTCGCCACCATACGGAGTTGTAAGAGTACCAATCTTCGCCGTCCATCAGAGTCGTCGATTCCAAGCGATTCTGTATGTCGATGATGTTATGAACTGGCACAAGAAGGTCATCATAATCGAGTTTGAAGGCAAGCAGATGGCGCACACTGAGGCAACGCGATGCGCAGTTCGTAAGCTCAATCCTGACGCGAAAACCCAACCGTCAAGTCTGCAATTCTGGCGCTTCACACACCCAGTGAGTGGTGAGGAGCAACCGATTCAGGTGATATGCGACGATGTCAAGAGAGGCGGGGATCTCCGACAGAAGTTGGCTTTTCCCGGCAACTCAGGTGCACCACAATATGCGCCAAGAACTGCGATGTAGAGCCGAATGTGTTAAAGTATTGTGGACTGACCCAGTGGCACAATTAGGAGACAATTGGATGGATCTGGCAACCGCCGACGTGCTCAGCAAACAGCACTATGCCACAATCAGCGGCCACACCGGCGATGCCTCGGACGATGCCCTTCGCAAGCACGTCTATGAAGCATCCAAATCATCACGCCAATAAAGCGTCGTATCGCACGGTTCGTTACGCCCGCAACTGCACCTTCACCGCTTCCATTTGCCGCATGATGCTGCTTGTGATAAAATAGCCGTCAAATCCGCAATATGCGCAGGACTGTCCCCATGAGTTTGTACGACGCCTTGAGCCAGATCGCTGAGCAGTTGAGGGCGCAGCGTCACCTCATAAACAATGAGGGCGAGACAATTCTTGTGTCCGTCCAGCCCTTCATCCGTGCACTCGGCTACAATACTTCGAGTCTCAAGGATGTGCGGTCGGAATATGGAGCCGATGCAAAGTCTAGCGGCGGCGAAAAAGTCGACTTCGCTATCCTGCGCGACGACAAGCCGGTTATCTTCATTGAAGCCAAAGCCGCCAACTTAACGCTAAATGAAAACCACTGGAAACAGCTGCACCATTATTTCAACGCAGAAGATGTCCGCATCGGCATACTGACCAATGGTATTGAATATCGCTTCTACACGGACTTGAAGAAGCGAAACATAATGGACAAAGAGCCATTTTTAACCATCGACTTGCTTAAACTTGATGAACGGCTGGTGGACAAATTGAAATGGTTTACCAAGTCGGGCTTTGACCGTGAGCGCATCATCGCAGGCGCACAACGACAAGTTATGGCGCGATTGTTGCAACAGGAAATGGAGAAGCCATCTGATGAATTAGTGAGGCTTTTTGCGAGGCAAATGCACTCACAGCGGCTGTCCAGTGGGGAAATCAAGCGGTATGCTGCGATGCTGAAAGGTGCCTGGCACGATCTCGTTGGCAAGGACAGTCCAATTCGTCCTTCTTTAGTTGACAACAAGGTCGAACCCGTTACTCCTCCAGTTGCACCGCCTCCACTAGCAGCAGGTATATTGGAAATACCCGTTTTCGCGACCTACTTTGATCATTATTTTGAAGCGACGCTGCATTTTGACACAGACGAATGGAGAAACTCTCTCATAGAGTTTAAAGGTCAAAAATACAAGGCTTCACCAATTGCAGAAGAAATAATACGCACTATTACCCCCTCCCGTGCGAAACAAAATGGATGGCTTTTCTGGAAACTGCGCGACCCCTTAGATGATAGCGAACGTCAAATAATAGATTTGCGAAAGGGAGATGACAAGGTCGTCGAAGAGCTGGTAGAAAGAATGAGGCAATCATAGCGCTTCAATGCGTTTCGCGAACCTTATCGTTTTACCCTCTGTGATTCAACCACCCTACCGCAGCTTATCCATCACGCTCCTTAGCCCCACCGGCAGTTCACTGACAAACCCCATGCGCTCCCCAGTCGCCGGGTGCTCAAAAGCCAGTTCATGCGCGTGCAGGAAGAGTCGCTTCATGCGCAGGCGCTGTTTCTTGTAGCCGTAGACCGCATCGCCCATCACTGGGCAGCCGATGAAAGCCATGTGGACGCGGATTTGGTGCGTACGCCCGGTGAGCAGTTTCAGCCGCACCAGCGCGCGATCGCCTTGCAAGTGGTCGTCCAGCACTTGAAATTCGGTTTGGGCGCTTTTGCCGGTGCGCTGCACAGCCATGCGTTTGCGTTGGCGGCGGTCGCGGGCGATGGGCGCGTCCACCAAGCCCGTGTTTGACGCGGGGCGCTTCTCCAGCAGCGCCAGATAGACCTTGTCCACGCTGCGCGTCCGGAATTGCCGCATCAGCGCCAGCAGGGTCGCTTTGTCGCGAGCTGCGACCAGCAGACCGCTGGTGCCGCGGTCCAGCCGATGCGCGATGCCCAGCCGTTCGCCAACTTCGGGGTCGTCAATCATATCCGCCAGTTCGGGGTAGCGCGCCAGCAGCGCATTGACCAGCGTGCCGCGGGGATGGCTGGGACCGGGATGCACGACCATGCCCGCCGCCTTGTCGATGACGACCAGATGGGCGTCTTCGTAGACGATGTTCAGCGGGATGTCTTCCGACTCGATAGATGTTTCTTCCTGTTCGGGCAGCTGCAGGGTGATGCGTTCGCCGCCCTTGAGCTTGTAGCCGGTCTTCTGCGCCCGGCCATCAACCAGGGCGCAGCCATCGCGGATCAGGCGCTGCACTTGCGCGCGCGAATAGTCGGGCAAAGATGCCAGCAGGAATTTGTCCAGGCGCGTGTTGGCTGTGGCGGACTTTAGTATGATGGGATGTTCTGGCACGGGTAATTGCCCAGCAGCATTTCATTAGCGCGCTGCGCTAAGGCTTGTCCGATACTGCTCTCATTATCCATTTGCATAACTCCTCGTCCGATGGAGAACAGCGTAGGGGCGAGCCAGTGGCTCGCCCGTCTACCCCACCCCCTCCAGGGGCGCCCCTACGGCGGATTCGGGATTTGGATATGGCATTCCGCAGTCCAACAAAGACCTCCCGCCGCTGCTCGGTTGATGCTGACATTGCTCATGCCCCGCAGGCGCAGTCTGGTCTTGGTCTTGAGTCGCGAGAGCATGTGATCAGCGCGTATGAAATCATCGAGTTCACGCTCTTGGCCGTGAGTCAGCTCGCCTTCGCCGTCCTCAGTAGTTTAGCACGACAGTTTAGCACGACAGAGCGCGCAAATCACGCTTTCACCATCAAATCGTGCCCAGCGCGGAAGCCAGCAGGGCTGCGATCGTGCCCGCCATGATGATGGCCAGCAGCAGGGTCAGCGCCATGCGCAGCAGCTTGCGCAAGGCAGCCCGCTCCGCTGCCGTCCAACTGCGTCGGCTCGGTTGACTTTCGCTCATGAATCTATCTGCCGCCTGCCCGTCCTCCTGATTATACGCTGGCGAGCGCTCAATGATGCGCTTCCTTGTATGACGCGGCGGCGGGGCTATAATCTGCGCTTGAAGGGAGCGCTGGCAAATGACGGTTCTGGTCACGGGCGGCGCCGGCTACATCGGCAGCCATGCGGTGCAGTTGCTGGTCGAGGGCGGCTACCGCGTGGTGGTCTACGACAATTTGAGCACGGGGCATCGCGCGGCTGTGCATCCCGACGCGCGGCTGATCGTCGGCGATCTGCATGACCGGGCGACGCTGGCGGCAGTTTTCCAGCAGCACAGCTTCGAGGGCATCATGCACTTCGCCTCGCGCATCCTGGTGGGCGAAAGCATGCAGCAGCCCTTCCTGTACTTTCGCGACAATCTCTACACCGTCATCAACTTGCTGGAATGCGCCAGCCAGCAGGGCATCAAGCGCTTCATATTGTCCTCCACCGCCAACTTGTACGATGAGCCGGCACGCATCCCCATCAGCGAAGATGAGACGTTGGTCCCCGGCAGTGTCTATAGCGAGACCAAGTACATGGCCGAGCGGTTACTGCTGTGGATGGAGCGGCTGTATGGCATGGCTTTCGGCTGCTTGCGTTATTTTAACGCCTGCGGCGCGCATCCGGACGGGCATATCGGCGAGGCTCACGACCCCGAGTCGCACCTGATCCCGCTGGTGCTGCAAGTGGCGCTGGGGCAGCGCGAGGCCATCGAAGTTTATGGCACGGACTACGATACGCCCGATGGCACTTGCATCCGCGATTATGTGCATGTGCTGGATTTGGCGCGGGCGCATATCTTGACGCTGGAGGCGCTGAGCGATGGCGCCAGCCGCGTCTACAACCTGGGCAGCGGCAGCGGCTACTCCGTGCGCGAAGTGATTGAAGCCGCGCGCCTGGTCACAGGGCACAGCATCCCTGCCATCGACGCGCCCCGCCGCGCCGGCGACCTGCCCGCGCTAATCGCCGACAACGAAAAGATCGGCCGCGAACTGGGCTGGGAAACCAATTACAACGATTTGCAGACCATCATCCAAACCGCCTGGCATTGGCACCGCCGCCATCCCAATGGATACGCCGGCTGAGTGATACATTACGCGCGACAAGCTGTATCTCCATCAGGGTATTTTAGGGGGTGCAATGGTTCGGTTGGCTGTGCTTGCAGATATTCACGGCAATCTGCCGGCGCTGGAAGCGGTGCTGGCGGATATGCAGCGCTATGCCGTTGACCAGGTGGTTGTGGCCGGCGACAGCGTTAACTGGGGTCCCTTCTCGCGGGAAGTGCTGGAATTCGTCACGCGGCGCAACTGGGCTGCCGTCCGCGGCAATAATGCCTTCTACGCGCTTGATTACGGGACGCCACGAGCGCCAGCCCACTGGTCTGCCTTCACGCTGCCGCCAATCCTGCGCGAAGAACTGGGGGAGAGCGGGTTGCGCAGCCTGGCATGCCAGCCGGATTCGCTGAGTCTGCGCTTCCCGGATGCGCCGCCGCTGCGAGTCGTCCATGGGGTACCGGGCAATCCCTGGCAAGCCATCTACCCGCAGTCGACCGCCAGCGAGGTCGCCGGCTGGCTGGAGACGGTGGACGAGAACACAGTAATCTGCGCGCACAGTCACATCGCCATGGAGCGACATGTCGGGCGCTGGCACATATTCAATCCCGGTTCGGTAGGCCTGCCGCTGGATGGCGACCGTAGCGCCAGTTACATGATCATGGAGGGCGACGCGGGCAGCTGGCAGCTGCTGCAACATCGGCGCATCGACTACGATCAGGAGCCGGTCTTTGAGGCTTTCGCGCGTAAGGACTTCGCCCAGCGCGGCGGCATAACGGCCGAGCTGACCATTGAAGAGCATCGTACCGCCCGCCTGCAGGTTTACCCCTACATCAAATGGAAAAAGGCGCGCCATCCCAATGCGCCGGACAGCGAAGCTCTGTTGGACGAGTTTCTGCGCTTGCCCGATACGCGCCCATATATGCCGCCCGCTTACCACGATTTGACGAAGGAGCTCTACCGCGAGTAGTCGAGCATTTTGCGTAGGCAGCGGCGACAGTTAGATTGCCCATCCACTCCACTGGCAGAGCCTCGGTCATTGATTGCAATTATGGTGTCGTTTGGGGCGGGCCGGCGGCTCGCCCGTACCCTTTGGATATCGTGAGGGACGGGCGGGCGACACAAGTGTCGCCACTACAAAGTCCCTTTCTCTGTGCCCTCCGCGTACTCTGCGGTTCAGTCTTTTCCTTGGTGTCACTTACGCTAGGATAGGCTGTACCAGCCTCACCGTGGGAGTTTGCCATGTGCCGGAATATCCGCACGCTATTCAACTACGAACCGGCCAGCACAGCAGCCGATGTGGAAGCGGCGGCGCTGCAGTATGTGCGAAAAGTCAGTGGCTTTCGCCAGCCATCGGCGCGCAATCAAGCCGCCTTTGAGCGGGCGGTCAGCGAGATCGCCCAAGCCACCGCGACGCTGCTGGAATCGCTTGATACCAGCGCCCCGCCCCGCAATCGCGAAGCCGAAATCGCCAAAGCCCGCGCCCGCAACGCTGCCCGTTTCCCGCGCGCATAAAGCATTTACAGTCGCCTGCGCCTGCAGTACACTTGCCACCATGTAGCCAGCCCTGCGGGAGAAGACCATGGCGGAAAGCCGCGAAACCATGCGCGCCGTCATCATGGAGACCATCGGCAAGCCGCGCGTATTGAAGTACATGCGCATGTGGCGTCCGCAGCCCGCCGCTGGCGAAGTCCTGGTCAAAGTTCAGGCTACATCGGTCAATGCGCGCGATTTGCTCCTGCGCAGCGGTCGTTTCATCATACGCAAGCCCATGCCTCATATCCTCGGCGGCGATCTGGCCGGCACGATTGCTCAGCTCGGCGATGGCGTGGACGGTTGGCAAGTGGGCGAGCGAGTCTGCGCTTGCTTCGAGCAACTCGGCTGCGAGATGGATGGCGGCTACGCGGAGTACTGTCGAGTGCCGGCGGCGCAGTTGGCAGGCCTGCCAGACGAGCTAGATTTCCAAGCGGCAGTCGGCGCAGGCGGGACCTTTGCCGATGCCTGGAAGGCGCTGATCATCAATGGAAGATTGACGGCGGCGGATACACTGGTCATCCGTGGCGCGTCCTGCAGTCTGGGCGGGTCCGCCGCGCAAGTCGCCAGCAAAGCGGGCGCCCGTGTCATCGCCATTTGCGGGCTGGAGCAGGCTGAACAGCTGCAAGCCATCGGCGCGGATATCGTGCTGGAAGATGCCGGCGACGACTTGGCGCGTCAGGTCCAAGTGGCGACCGAAGGCGCGGGCGCCAGCCTGGTTCTGCATTGCAGCTCGATGCTTGACATGGCGCAGTCGCTGGAGATGCTGGCGGCGCGGGGTCGACTGGTCATCGCTGGCGCTTTGGACAAGCCCTTGGTCAAGCTGGACGCTATGGAGCTGGTGAGAAAGAATCTCAGCATTCATGGCGCGCAGGGCTCCATCGCGGCAGACGAGCTAGCGGCGCTGATGCAGAGCCTGGCAGACGGGAAGTACCAGGCGCTGATTGACGAGGCGCTGCCCTTGAGCCAGGCGCGGCAGGCGCATCAACGGGCGCAGGACACAAAGAGCCTGGGAAAAATTGTGCTCGCACCAGACGCCGTTTTGGAAGCCGCCAAAAAGCCCGCCAACTGGGTGCCCATCACCTAGCGCTGCGCCAGCCCCGGATACTCCAGGAAGAGCGCGTCCAGCAGCAGCCTTAGATTGGCGTTGGTGGCAAGTGCGCGGATTGTCGCTTGCGTGGCAGTGATAGCGGCGTGCGCGGCGGAGGCATCGATTCGGTTTGCCAGGGCGCGAATCTCAGCGTCGCGGTCGCTGTTGCAGCGTTGGACAGGGCTGCCACAGCATTGCAGCAGCAGATCCCGCCAGTAGGTCATCCAGACCTCCAGAATGCGACGCAGCAGAGCCTTGTCTCTGCCGACGCGCTTGCCGAGTTCATCCGCCACTTTCAGGCGCTGCAGACGTTGGTTCGCCAGGATCTTGCCGAGCAGGTCGACCATCTCGGCGTGGAAATCCAGTTCGCTTTGGTCCTTGAGTGCGGCTAAAGCCCAGCCCATCCGCCCGCTGCTCAAATGTGCGATCAGTTGTGCCCGCTCGGCTGGACAGCCACGCGCGCGCAACTCAGCGGCGATTTCCGATGTTGGGCTCGGGCGCAGGGGAATGTGCTGGGCGCGGCTGCGGATGGTGGGGAGGACGCGCTCCACAGCGCTGGCGAGCACGATGAGGATGGCCTCCGGGGCCGGTTCTTCCAGCGTTTTGAGCAGGGCGTCTTGAGCCAGCGGCGCAACTTTGTCAAATTCGTCAAAGATGGCGATGCGGTAGCGGGCGGCATAGGGCTTCAAAGCCAGCTTGCGCGTCACCTCGCGAATGGCGCCGATTTTCAGGGGCGCGCCAGCGTCGCTGGTCGCCAGGATGAGATCGGGGTCCTGGCCGCTGGCGATAGATTTACAGGGACGGCAAGCCCGGCAAGGGCGCTGGACAGGCTGCGGGGCTTGGCAATTCAAAGCCATGGCGAAGGCTCGCGCCAACGTCATCTTGCCCAGCGAGGCGCTGCCGCTGATCAGGTAGGCATGGCGGCTGCGTCCATTGAGCAGACTGCGTCGCAGGAAGTCGACCGCCCAGTCCTGCCCGACCACGCCCCAATTCGTCCGGTTGCCGCTCACAATTTGCATGCGCGCATTCTAGCGCAGATGAGCGGCGGCGCTAATGGTGGTATAATCGCTGGCGGTGTTGATTGGCTTTCGGTAAGGATGTTGCGATGGGGCTCAACATAGCAGCATACGTCCGGCTGATATTGCTGGTGTTCTCGCTAGTGTTGCCTGCTTTGGCGCAAGTCCTTCCGTCGGTGACCATAAGTCCCGCCAGTGGCGAGGTTGAACGCGCAGTATTGCTGGTCGAGGTGGACGGGCTACAAGCGCATACCCGTTATCGCATCGAGATTCACTATGCGGGCGCAATGCTGCTGGCCAGCGAAGAAGAGAGTGATGCCGCTGGTCACATCCCGTTTCCTATTTTTAGCACAGCCGGCGATCAACCCGGCAGATACAGCGTGCGCGCGCTGCTTGATGGCGAACTGGTGGCGGAGGGCGAGTTTGAGCTGACCGCGCCGAGTCAGCAAAGTGGCGATGCCCAAATCACCGTCGCGCCGGAACGAGTCGCCTTTGGTCGCCCGCAGACCATCCGCATTGCTGCGCTGCAGCCCGGCACGATCTATAGTATCGAAATCACCGCCGACGAAACGCAGCAGTTGGCTTACCGGCGCGCTCACAACAGCGGCGCGGACGGTACAATCGCTTTCGAGATATTTGCCCAGCCTGGCGACGCGCCGGGAGTGCATACCATCGCCGTGTATGACGAGGCTGGCGATTTGGTGGCGCTGGGCGATATGCTTGTCGATGCGCCGCTGGTTCGCAATGTAAGCATCGAGTTGATTCCGGCCTTCGTGCAAGCGGGCGAAGCGGCCCGTCTGGTCATAGGCGGGCTGGCGGCTTTCGACGCCGTGAGCGCGCAACTAACCTCAGCGGAGGGCGTGCTGATCGACGCCATGTCAGCGCGAGCATCCAGCGGTGGCGCGGCTGAGTTGGCTTTCCAAATCCCGGCCAGCTTGCCGGACGGTGTTTATGAGATCAGCGTCTTTGTCGATGGCGGGCAAGTCTCCAGCGCCAAACTTACGGTGGAAGCGGACGCGCCGGACCCGCCCCCCGAGCCGACCGCGACGCCAGCGCCGAGCGAAGCGCCGACGACTGCCTCGCTGAGCGTCATGCCACAGCGCGCGCCCATCGGCTCCAGCCACCGCGTCACCGTAAGTGGACTGAGGGCGAACGAGACCATCTCCATCGAAATCCTTTATGCGGGCGAAATCGTCTTTGCCACTTCGCAGCGCGCAGATGCGGGCGGGCGCTCGACGCTGAATTTAATCACCGGCGCCGAAGACCAGCCGGGCGACTACACCATCCGTCTGCTGCGCGAGAACGGCAGCCAGTCCGTCGCGGTCTTCCAAGTAACCGAGGCCGAATCGCCTCCCGTTGCGCCGATTCCCGAGCCTCTCGCATCCAACATACAGATCATCGAAAGTCGTCTGCAAGCGGGCGGAGCAAATGTCGAGATTGCTGGCGAGGCGGGACAGCTTGTTGAGATTCGCGTGATTTCAGACGAATTTGATCCAGCGGCTGCTTTGCTCGGGCGGAATGGCAATCAACTCGCGGCCAACGACGACAGCCGTGGCAGCAAGGGGTCCATTCTCGGTCCGCTGTCCCTGCCCTATAGCGGGACTTACCGACTAGCGATCACCGGCGCGCCCCTGATGATGGCACAGGCGGCAGAATCTGGCGCCTTCCGCGTCGAAATCGAAAAAGCGCAGGCGGCGGCGCTGTCACTGACGGGCGAGACTGCCTTTGCCTTGTCGCCGGAGGCGCCCCGACGTTATTACAAACTGCCGCTGGAGGCTGGCGACAACTTGAGCCTGAGCGTCGACAGCGATGGCGCGCTGGACAGCCTCTTGCAGTTGGTCGCGCCTGATGGCGGCGAATTCGCCTTTGATGATGACAGCGGCAGGGGCTTGGATGCCGAGCTGAACGGGTTGGCGATTGAAGCGGCGGGCGATTATATCCTTGTCCTGTCCATGTTTGACGGCGGCGGCGGAAATGGCCTAATCCGGGCGCGGCACAACCCGGTGCGCCAGTTGGCTGAGGCCGCGGCGGTGGTCACGCTCAATGACAAGTCCGTCCGCGAGCGCTTTGTCTTCGACGCGGACCTTGACGAATTGCTGATCCTCAACCTGGTCAAGCGCAGGGGCGATGTGGCGGACTTGTTTGTGCGGGCGAGCGTGAACGGCATGGAAGTGATGTCGCACAGCACCATGGGCGTGCCGGAGGAGCTGCCGCTGGCATTCGTGATGCCCATGAGTGGGCGCGTGCTGCTGACGCTGGAGAAGGTCGGTTTCGACGACGGCATCACGCTGGATGTGTCGTTGCAACGCCCCTGATTAGTAGCGCTGCAAAGCCCGCGCCTCGCGGCGGCCGTCCCGCCAGGCTTCGTTGGCGCTGTTGTGCGCGGGAATCTGCTTGACGCGCAAACCCGACTTTTCTGGCGAATCGTGCGTCGCGTAGAACTCGTCCAACTGCGCTTTGAGCTGCGCCACGACTTCTGCATGTTGCGAGAAAACATTGTGGCGCTCGCCGGGATCCGCCGCCAGGTCAAAGAGATCGTGCGGACCGTCCGGGTAGCGCCAAACCAGCTTCCAGCGCCGGTCGCGGATCATGCGCAGGTCGCCATATTCGCCATAGCGCGTATCGTCCCAAGCCATGTCGCCGCCTTGCAGCAGCGAAGCGTAGGATTTGCCCGCGTAAACTTCGTCGACGGGCAAGTTAATCCCCGCCAGCTGACAAATCGTGTGGAAGGTATCGCAGTGGTCGACATAGCTGTCGATCGTCTGCGCCCCCAAGTCCGCGCCGGCGATGATCAGCGGCACATGCAGCGAGATTTCGTACATATTCAGCGGTCGCGTGCTGTTGCCTTTGCCGAAGAAGCCCATGTGCCCGATAGCGCAGCCGTGATCGGATGTGTAGATGATGATGGTATCCCGCAGCTGATCGCGTTCTTCCAGCGCTCTGATGATGCGAGCGATGTTGTCGTCAATCTCGGTTACCGCGGCGTAGTAGCCGATGTAGCGGTCGAGCAGGTCTTGCGGACTTAGCTCGTTGGCGCCACCTTCATTTTTGACCCATGGATGCGGCTGATAGGGCGGGATATGGTCAAAGGCGCAGTCCTGGTAGCGGGCGGTTTGCGCGGGGTCGTGCTCGCTTTGTTGGTAGGGAGAATGCGTGGCAATGTAGCCGACATTGAGGAAGAAAGGCGCATCGGCCGGCACAGTGTCCAGGAAGGCAATGGCATGATCGGTGATATGGCGCGATTTGTTGCCGTCTAGCTCCAGCATGTCGCCATTGCGGACATAGGTATAGCGGTGGTTGTGTTTGCCCTGCCAGCCCGGCAGCCCGAAATGATAATCAGCGCTCGAGGGGGGTAGGTGCGACTGCCCGAGATGCCATTTGCCGCTTAAGCCGGTGCGGTATCCATTCGCGGACAGCAGATCGAAGAGGGTCTGCGCGCCATCCAGCCAATCCCGCTCGCCGATTTCCGGCACGGCTTCTTCCAGCCAGTCGTGGATGCCCACTTGCGAGGCGGTTTTGCCGGTCAGCAAACAAGCCCGCGCTGGCGAACAAACTGGCGTCGGCGTGTAGGCCTTGCGGAAGCGCGCGCCCCGTCGCGCCAGGGCGTCCAGCGTTGGCGTATGCACTTCGCCGTTGCCGTAGCAGCCATTGGCCCAGGCGCCGTGGTCATCGGTCAGGAAGAGCAGGATGTTGGGTCGTTTGTGCATCAAGGCGTCTCCAGCAGGGGTCTATTCACTTGCGAACAACTCGCCTTCGCCATGTGCAGCCCTCCGCCAATACAGTTACAATGGCGCAAAGATCCTTGCGCAAGGAGAGCGAGCAGCATGGCAATAATAACACCCGAACAGGTCGAACAATATCATCGTGAGGGCTGGTTCATATTGGAGTCGGTTATTCCCCCTGATGTGCTGGACGCGCTGCGGGCGGAGTGCATGCGCCTGGTGGAGCAGTTTGAAAGCGAAATGCTGACCAGGGGCGAGACTTCGCATAACATATCTCATTACAAAAAGCGCTACTTCATCAGCAATCGCAGCGCCAGCAGCCCCATCATGACCGATTTTCTGTACAGCGACTTGATGACGGAGCTCTGCTGCGCCCTGCTTGGCGATAATGTCTACCTCTTCAACGAGCAGTATGTGGTGAAGGCGGCGGACACCGATACCAAATTTGCCTGGCATCAGGATTCGGGCTATGTGGGGCATTATCACCGCGCTTATCTGTCTTGCTGGTGCGCGCTGGATGACATGTCGGTGGAAAATGGCACGGTCTACATCCTGCCTTATTCGCGGGATGGCCGCAGCAACAGCGATGAAATCACCGACCACCAGCGCGAGGAACGCAGCAATGATCAAGTTGGCTATCGCGGCGACGACCCGGGCGAGCCAGCCATCGTACCAGCCGGCAGCATTGTCGTCTTCAGCAGCCGCACTTTCCACCGCAGCGGCGCTAATATGACCGACCAATACCGGCGTTGCTATCTGGCGCAGTATTCCGCCGAACCCATCATGAACCGCGCTGGCACAGGCTTCCATGCGCGGGCGGAGCCAATCCTGCAAAATGGCGAGCGCGTGCCGGCGCCCGTCTGAGGCTCAGCCAAAGAGCTCCAGCGTGCCGCGCATCTCCATCGGCAGGGTGAAGATCTGCCAGGCAGCCAGCATCAACAGCAAATGCAGCAGCGCCCAGGGCAGCATGCCAAGCGCGGCTTTGCGGCGGTAGAGGCGCAGGGCAGTTTTCTGCACAAGACGCAGACTCCACAAGAAGCCGCCGATCAACGCGACGACTTGCAGCAAGCCGATGAGGTTGCTGTCCAGGCTGAAGCTCCAACGCGCCCAATCGCCAGTTGCGCCGAAGAATTCCTGAATAACAGGCAGGATCAAGCCCGGACCGACCAGGAAGTGGAAGCTGTAGTGGGCGAACCAGATGCCAAAGCCGATGGGCACGAAAGCAGGCGCAAAGGCAGCCACCGAGTCGCGTAGCGAGTCGCGGCGTTCTGTCTCGCCCAGCCATCTGCTCGCATAAGCCGCGACTATTGCAGCCAGCGGTGGCAGCAACAGATTGAAGGCGCCAAAAATCAACAGCAACACGACGAATTCACTGCGGATGCCGAGATTCAGCGCCAGCCATTCTTGAAACGCATAATAGGGTGGAACCATGCCAAAGGCGTTGGACAGTCCCATGAAAGCCAGCGCAATCAGCAGCAGCGACATGTCCCAGCGGCGCGGCAGGCTGTCTGCTCGGCTGAGCTCCGCCCCCGCCCCGCGCATGAACAAACTAGCGTTGTCATGCGGGCAGGCGCGCACGCAATCCAGGCACATGGTGCAGTCCATATTGCTGTGGATCTGCGGGGCGAAGAGCTCCGTGCCGCAGCCAAGAGCGCCGGCTGGTCCGTGGGCTACCTGCAAAGTCTTCGTTGGTTCGCCGCCAAACGTGGGAATCTCATCAATGCGGATGGTGGGCTGCGCCGCGTAACTGCCGTTGACGCATTCTTTGCCCACGCAGGTCGCGCAGATGTCCGGCGACTTCACGGAAATCTGCGTCGGCGACAGGGTCGAGTAAATCATATTGAAAGAGCCGAGCGGGCAGATGTATTTGCAAAATGCCGACTCGCTAAAAGCAGCTTCCAGCAAGAAAGACGCCACAAAATAGGCGGCGATCAGCCAGGCGGTTAGCAGCGGGCTCGCCCACAAGTCAAGATATTCGTAAAAGAAAAAGAGCGCGAACAAGCTGCCAATCGCCAGCCATTTGTTACGCAAACGCTGCGGGAAGCGCCGCCCGCGGCTGGACAGTCGCTTTGCCAGAGAGCGCGGCAGGGTGAAGGGGCAGCCCATACAGAACAAGTTGCCCGCCAGCAGCAAGGCCAGCACCACCAGCCCGCGATAATGCACCCAAGGGGCGACTGTGGCCAGGTTGCGCGCGGCTGACTGCGGTCCCACAAAGCCGTCGATCATCAGCGCCAGGGCAATCACAGTCAGCGGCAACTGTAGCGCCAGACGACCGTAGCGCCCGCCCAACAAAGCGCCAATGATGGGCAACTGCAAGGCATCCCTGCCCAGCTGGTTTCCTTCTGCAGAGGCTCTCATCCCAGACGTTCCCTCAGCCCAGAAGCGTGTATAAGACAAACGCGCCGTAGAGCAGCAGTAGCAGCCAACCCTCGCGGCGGCTCAACAGGCGCTGCGTCTCCAGAAAGATGAAGAGCACGATGGTCGTGAACACCAGCATGCCGATCGACATCCACAGGTCGTCCGTACCGACATGGATGCGGGACCCGCCCTGCAGTGCCAGCGCAACCGCCCAAGGCACTCCTAAACCGATTAGCAAGTCAAAGGTGTTGGAGCCGACGGCATTCGCCACCGCCATGCCGCCTCTGCCCGCGCGCGCCACCTCCAGCGAGGACATTAAATCCGGCGCGGATGTCCCCGCCGCCAGCAGGGTCAGCGCCACGATGACGGACGGTATGCCGATACTGCTTGAGAAGGCTACGGTGGCTTCCACCAGCAGGTAGCTCAAAGCCACGATCAGCGCGATGGAGACGGCAAATGCCCAGAGGTAGTTTTGTCGCGGGTCGCCAGTGACGCGGGCTAATGCGGAGGCCAGCAGGGACTCGACTCGCTGCCAGGCGGCCGGTTTGGGATGCGCGCGCGTGGTTTTGCTGCGTGGCTGCCTTGGTTGCCTTGACTGCGAATCGTCTGCGGGCGGCGGGAGTTTGAGCTTGATCAACGCCAGCAGATAAAGGACATACAGCGCCAAGCCAGCCAATGCCTCCAGCGGGACCACCTCGCCATCGGAGAATATCAAGCCCAAGTAGGCGATGGCAACCAAATAGGCGAGCATGTCGCGGCGGACGGCGAATACATGAATGTGCAAGCCCCCAGCCACCACCGCCGATACACCCGTGATGACCAGAATGTTGAAGACCGCCGAGCCAACGATAGTGCCGATGCCGACATCGCTATGCGCGCCGCCGCTCGTGAACAGCGCCATCAAGGCAATGGCCAGCTCCGGCGCCGACGAGCCAATCGCCATCAATGACGCGCCAGCCACTTCGTCCGACAGCTTGAGCCGCCGCGAGATGGTATCCAGGCTGGGGATGAAGAACTTGTCCGTCAGCGCCGCCAAGACAAAGACCGCCCCCAAAATCACCGCCAGGCTCGTCAGTACCGTCATCGTGCAATCCACCCCAGCTTCGCATCGTCCAGGCTGATTTTACCACTGAGACGGCAAGCCCTGCTCAGCGCGTCAATCCCAGCAACACCGAGAAAAGATTGAACCACAAAGGACACAAGAGTCGCCCTACGACCATTTAGATCTCTGTGCCTTTGTGTCTCTGTGGCAAATGGCCAAACGTTTGACATTCGCGTGACTTGCTTGTACTTGCTTCTGTGTCCTCTGCGATTCAATCTCTTTCTTGGTATCACTTGTGTTAGAATCGCGCCTGTGTGATTGAAACGGCTGGGAGAATGGCATGGATATAGTTGCGATCAAGTTTCTGTATGACTATAACAATTGGGCGAACGAGCGCATCTTGACGCAGGCAGCCAAGCTCAGTCAGGCGCAGTTGCGCGCGGAAAATAAACTTGGCTGGGGCAGCTTCCTGGGCGGGCTAGCGCATATCATGGCGGCGGAGAGTCGCTGGGTCAGTCGCCTGTTTGGCGAGCCGCTTAGCCATGGCTTGGATGCCGACGACTTTGCCGATGTGGCGGCGCTGCAAGAACGCTGGGCGCAAGAGAATGCGCGGCTGAGGCGCTGCCTAAACGCCTTGACAGCCGACGACCTGGCGCGCGTCTTCACCCGCGAGCGCGGCGGATGGCGGATGACGACGAGCGTGCGGCAGGCGCTGCAGCATTTGGTCAATCATGGCACGCAGCATCGAGCTGAATGCGCGGCACTGCTGACTGGCTGGGGACATTCACCCGGCGACCTGGATATGACAGTCTACATCAGCGAGAACCGACCCATCAGCAACGGAGGCAAGATGAACAGCGAAGCGATTGAGCTGCTTTACGCCTACAACGAATGGGCGAATGCGCGCATCTTTGCACAAGCCAGTCAACTGGACGCGGAGCAGCTGCGGCAGCCCAATGACTTCGGCTGGGGCAGCTTGTTCGGCACACTAATACATATTCTGGATGCCGAGTACGGCTGGCGGCACTATCTGGAACTTGCACAGGATGTGAAGTGGCTGGAAGCCAGCGACTTTGACGATTTTGAGGAGATAAGAGACCGTTGGGCGCTCGAAAATGCCGAAATGCGACGCTTTGTCGGGGGGCTGGCGGACGATGATTTGCAGCGGAAGGTCTATTACGAAGTCGATGGCGAGCAGCGCAGCCATGTCCTTTGGCACTGCCTGGCGCATGTGGTCAATCACGGCACGCAGCATTGAGCCGAGTGCGCGGCGCTCTTGACCAATCTGGGGCATTCGCCCGGCGACATGGACATGATGCTCTACCTGAACAGGGATCAGGGCTAGGCACGGCGACCAGCAGACTAGCGATGCGCCTGGCGGACTTCAAACTGCTCTTAGCCTATAGTGACTGGGCGACCGAGCGCTTGCTGAACAAAGCGGGCGAACTAGAATCCGCGCCGCCACAACTGCTGGAGACCCTGGCGCATATCTGCGAGGCGCAGACTGCCTGGCGGATGATGCTCACGGGTGGCAAATTCAGCGACTACTTGCAGCCAAGCGATTATGCCGATCTGGCGGCGGTGCGGGCGCTGTGGCGAGGCGAGAAAGCCGCGTTTTGGGCTTATGTGGATGGCTTGACGGACGCAGACCTGGCGCGAGACTTCCAGTATGTTGGCGATGCTGGGCCGCGCCGTCGCCAGGTGTGGCAGGTATTGTGGCATGTGGTGAATCACGGCACGCAGCACCGGGCCGAGTGCGCGGCGCTGCTGACTGACCTCGGATGTTCGCCCGGGGAGTTGGATTTTCCGATATTTCTGGATGAAGTTGCTGGCGCGGTCGGCTAATCACTCTCTCCGTTGTTTGCGTTCCAGCAGGCGCGCGCCCAGATTCGGCGGTTCCTCCGGTGGCGGCTCCATGAATTGCGGCTCGCGCGTGGATGTTCGTGGGCTGTCGGACGGTCGCATCACGGGCAGCGGACTGTCGCCACCCGTGGGCAAGGGACTTCGAGGAGCGTCATCGCCATAGCGAGTCGTCTCCCGGCTGCGGCTGCGCGCGCTGAAGAGCGCCTGCATCTGCTGCGAACGCGCCTGCCCTGAGCCGCGCCCGGTGATAAAGGCTCGCAAACGCTGCAAATCGCCCCGTGTGATGATCAGCCGGCGCAGGGCGATATCCAGGGGCAGCAGCAGCAGCGCCAGCAGGATGAGGCTCTCCCAGATATCGTTGGCGGCTTGCCGCTCACCCAGGTTATGCGCGAAGACATCGCCTGGCGCCTCAGCCAGGTTGCGCCCGCCGGTGATTTCCGCCAAGTCCGCCAGTAGCCGCGCATCCCCCGTGTGCGGCAAATACTCCGGCGAATAGGACATGACCCAGCCATTGAGATCGGTCAATGCCGTAGCGCCGGAGGCCAGCGCTGCCTCGCCGCTGATATTCAGGAAATAAGCGCCTTCGCTTTGTGGCGTGAAGCTGGCTTCGTAGCGTCCGGGGGCGGTCTGCTGCAGCCCCAGGCGCATGCTGTCGCCATCGGGATCAAGCACAGCGCCGCTGAGCGCCAAGCCATCCAGAAAACCGCCGCTCTCGTCCCGCGCGTCGACGACAATCCGGGCGCGGTCTTCTTCCAGCAGGATGCGCGTTTCCAGGTTCTCGTTGGCGCCGGCATTGATGCTCCATGCGACTGCCTGCCCCCAGAAACGCGAGAAGTCTTCCCAGACGACCCATTCATTCGCCCAGCGCGCGCTGGCATCAGTTGTCCAGGCGACCACCCTGCCCAAGCCGTATTGCCAAACCGCCAGGATAGGATCGGCATACGGTTCCGGTCCACTGAGAATCCGTTGGGCGGCGGTTTTGGGCGTGGCAGCCACATAGCCTCGCAGCGCGGGCAATGAGCCAATGCCATCCAAAATGGCGCTGCTGCCGGTGACGCGCGGCGTAAAGGGCTCTTCAACAATATAAGAGCGGGAAGCCAGCACCGTCTCCTGCGCAAAAATCAGCGGGATTTCTTCCACATTCGCCACGCGGTAGTAGTTGCCATGACCAGCTTCAGCCATCGGCTCAAGGAAGGCGCCTGGGTTTCTGCCGATGGCGATCGCCGACAGCGTCACATTGTGGTCGGTGTGCAGGGACTCCGTCAGTTCCACCAAGCCCGTCGAATTTGCGCCGCCATCTGTCAGCAGGATCAAATGCTTGAGTTGAGACGGTTCTTCCTTGATATCGCGCGCGACCAATTTCAAGCCAGCCATGATATCCGTGCCACCGCCGGAGCGGATGGTATTGGTCATGGCGATCAGCGCCTGGGCGTCATTGACCTGCTGGAAGGGCACGACCCATGCGCCGCCGGTGTCAAAAGTGCCAATAGCGGCGCGGTCGCTGGCTTGCAGCAATTCCAACGAGAGCACGATGGCGCGCTTGGCCAGTTCCAGGTTGGGCACGCCGCTGCGCCCGATTTGCCCCATGCTGCCGGAGCGGTCGATGAGATAAGCGATGGTCAGCTGCGGCAGGCGGCGCTGGTCTTTGATTTGCATGTCCACCGGCAGGGTGCGCTCCAGCGGCGTCTGGAAATAGCCGCCCGGGGCATAACTCTGCGGTCCGCCGATCATCACCAGACCGCCGCCAATCTCGCTGACATACTTGTCCAGCAGGCTCATTTGCGCGCGGCTGAGGTCGGTGGCTGGCACATTCGCCAGAATGACGCTTTTGTAATCGGCCAGGTCGGCCATGTTGACGGGCAGGCTGTGCGGCGGCGCGACTTCAATCAGCAAGCCCGCTTGCTCCAGCGCCGGCAGCAGAAATTGCGTCTCGGACTCATCGGCGCTGATAAGCAGGACGCGCGCTGGCCCGATCACCTGGCTAAAGGCGCCCAAGCGATTGTTCTGCGCGAAATGGTCGCTTTCGCCCGGTGCGATGATCTGCGCAGTGAAATCCAAGAAGCCGCTTTTGCCGCTTAGCTGCGTCAGACTGTAGCGATTTTCGCCCGCCAGCAGGTCCAGTGACTGTTCGTGAATTAGCTCGCCAGCGGAGAATATCAACAGGGTTGCGGTGGTGGGGGCGTCGGCTTCGATAGTTACGGAGATGTCAAAGTCTTGCTGTTCGGCCACGCGACTAGGCGTATCCAGGGATCTGACTCGCAGATCCGGTGCTGGCTCGCGGACGAAGGGCACATAGCTGATTTCGACGGCTGCGGCGGCGGCTCGTTGCGCGCGGGCCAGGGCGTCGCCATGCGTTGCCGCGCCATCGCTGAGAATAACGATGCGGCGGGCGGCGTCCGGCAAGAACATGGAAAGCGCCGTTTGCAAGGCTCTGGCGATGTCGGTGCCGCCAGCCCGCGGGATGGACGCGAAGCCCTCAATCTCGGTCACCGCGCTGAAGTCCTTCTCCGGCACGGCATTTTCCCCGAAGAGCAGCAGCGCCCATTCGTCGTCATGCGGCTTGCTGGCAATCGCCTGGCTGACAAAGTCCAACTGGGCGAGCTCGGCATCGCTGCCTATGCTGTCGGAGGCGTCCACCAGGAAGATGACCGCCAGCCGTTCAACTGCGCCCACTTGCTGCAAGCCAGCCGCAGCCAGCACCAACAGGATCACGATCAGCGTGCGCAGGAGCAAACTGCTGACATCGCGGCGGCGGCGGAAAGCGTGCCGGGGGAAGCCGATGAACCACAGCAGCGGCAGCAGGATGACCAGCAGAAGCACGACGGCTGGCGCGGTAAGCTGCATTGGGCATTCCCATCGCTAAAGCAGATGGCCTTGCCGCGGCGCGACTTGGCCTACAAGCGCCATTGTAACCGAGAAGAAGCTATGTCTACAGGCTGGTTGCGGGCGCTGTCATAGCAGAATGAAAACGATTGCACATTGCCTATAGACAGACCTTGTAAGGTTTTGTATAATTCTGGAACTTTCACGCTCAGGTTTTGAAAATAAACTGTAGAGCGTACGCGGCGCGTCATACCGCTATCATTCGTACGCTATGAAAGAAGGCAATGATGTCCGAGTATAGCCATTTGACCCCTTCAGACACTTACGTACATGAACTTAGTCACATCGTGGCGGACGGTCCAGAAATCATCAAGGTGTCAGCCCGTTCGCGATCGACGGCGGTGGCAGGCGCAATCGCTGGCGTAATGCGCCAACATGGCAGCGCGGAGGTGCAAGCCATCGGCGCCGGCGCGGTCAACCAGGCGGTGAAAGCCTTGGCTATCGCCCGCGGCTACCTTGAGCGCGATGACATTGACATCGTGGCCACGCCCTATTTCACCGAAGTCGAGATCGACGGGCAGGAACGGACGGCTGTGCGCTTCCGCGTGGAGCCGCGTCCGGTTGTGGGTTAGATCACTCCCAGTCCCTTCGCACAAAAGGCTATAGCCGTCTACAGCGCCGCTGTTATAATGCGCGCGGTCAATTGAGGCTGCGGCAGGGAGCGCGCTCTTGTCCGACTTGACAAATCTCGCTATCAACACCATCCGTACGCTGTCCATGGATGCTGTGCAGAAAGCCAACAGCGGGCATCCTGGCTTGCCGATGGGCGCTGCGCCGCTTGCCTATGCGCTGTGGGTCCAGCACATGCGGCACAACCCACGCAACCCCGCCTGGGCAAATCGCGATCGCTTTGTACTCAGCGCCGGGCACGGCTCCATGTTGCTGTATGCCCTGCTCTATCTGACCGGCTATGATCTGTCGCTGGACGAGATCAAAAACTTCCGCCAGTGGGGCAGCAAAACGCCGGGGCATCCTGAATATGGGCATGCGCCGGGCGTGGAGACGACAACGGGTCCGCTGGGGCAAGGCGCGGCCACGGCGGTCGGCATGGCGCTGGCGGAAGCCTATCTGGGCCGCTATTTCAACCGCGACGGGCACAATATCGTCGATCACCACACCTATGTACTGGTCAGCGATGGCGATTTGATGGAAGGCGTCTGCCTGGAAGCCTGCGCGCTGGCGGGCCACTGGGGTTTGGGCAAGCTGATTTTCCTCTATGACGACAACCAGGTGACGCTGGATGGCGAAGCGCGCATGACCTTCAGCGAGGACATCGCCGGGCGCTTCACCGCAATGGGCTGGCATGTCAGTCGCGTGGCGGAGGGCAGAAATGTGAAGGCGATATCCAGCGCCATCCGCGACGCCAAAGCGCAGACGGATAAGCCCAGCCTGATCGCCGTGCGCACCATCATCGGTTTCGGCAGCCCCAACAAACAAGGCACCAGCGCCGCCCACGGCAGCCCCTTGGGCGCGGACGAAGTGGCGCTGGCGAAGCAAACGCTGGGTTGGAGCGCGAGCGAAGATTTCTTCGTCCCGGGCGAGGCGCTGGAACATTTCCGCAGTTGCATCGACGCTGGCGCGGCTGCCGAAAGCGACTGGCAGGCAGGATTCGAGGCTTGGAGCGCAGCTTACCCCGAATTGGCGGCCGACTACGAGCGCGCGCAGGCTGGCGAGTTCGCGCCGGGCTGGCGTGGGCAATTGCCGAGCTGGCAGGCGGGCGAGCAAGTGGCGACGCGCAGCGCCGGCGGCGAAGCGCTGAATGCGCTGGCGAGCCAGGCACCGACCATGATCGGTGGCGATGCCGACCTGGCTGGCAGCACCCGCACGCTGATCAAGGGCGCGGCAAACACCGGACCAGGCCAGCCGGCCGAGCGCAATCTGCGCTTTGGCGTGCGCGAACACGCCATGGGCGCTATTGTCAACGGGCTGGCGCTGCATGGCGGCATCGTCAAACCCTACAGCGCGACTTTTTTCACATTCAGCGACTATATGCGGCCAGCCATACGGCTCGGCGCTTTGATGGGCTTGCCGACGGTCTATGTTTTCACACATGACAGCATCGGCTTGGGCGAAGACGGACCGACGCACCAGCCTGTCGAGCATTTGATGTCGCTGCGAGCTATGCCCAATCTGCATGTTTTCCGCCCGGCTGACGCCACTGAAACCGCCGGCGCTTGGGCAGCCATCGCCGAATTGCCTTATCCCGCCGCCATCGTGCTCAGCCGGCAGAACTTGCCAGTGCTGGGCGGCAACGACGCCGGCATTTATGAGGGCGTTGCTCGTGGCGCTTATGTGCTTTCCGAACACGAATCGGGCGAAGTAGACGCCATCATCCTGGCCAGCGGCAGTGAAGTTTCCATCGCGCTGGATGCGGCCGGCTTGCTGGAAGAAGCCGACATCCGCGCGCGCGTCGTCTCAATGCCCTGCTGGGAGCTGTTTGAAGCCCAGGATGTCGACTACAAAGCCAGCGTTCTGCCTCCCGAGGTGACCTGCCGCGTCAGCATTGAAGCCGGCGCAACCCTGGGCTGGGAGCGCTACATCGGCTCGGAGGGCTTGGCGCTGGGAGTCGATCGCTTTGGCGCCAGCGCTCCCTACAGCGAAATCTATCAGCAGTACGGCTTGACGCCGGGGCACCTCGCGGAAGCGGTCAGTTCGCTGCTTGATGACTGAGAAGGCGGTGGGAGATGCGACTCCCAAGCTGGTGGTCGTCTTGCCGACCTATAACGAACGAGAAAACATCGCCCGTTTGGTACCGAAGCTGTTGGCGCTGCAAGCGCCCAATTTATATGTGTTGGTCGTTGATGACAATTCGCCCGATGGCACTGGCGCGCTGGCTGATGAACTAGCGAAACGACCGGAATATCAGGGAAGAGTGGCTGTGTTGCATCGCGCGCAGAAGCAGGGCTTGGGTCCTGCTTATATCGCTGGCTTCAAGCAGGCGCTGGCGATGGGCGCGGACCTGGTCATCGGCATGGACGCCGATTTCTCGCATCAGCCTCAACGGATTCCGGCGCTGCTGGAGCGCATTCAGAGCTGCGATATCGTGATCGGCTCGCGGTATGTGGCTGGCGGCAGCGTGGACAGCAACTGGGGTATCCAGCGCAAGTTGCTCAGCTTTTGGGCGAACCGCATCTATACGCGGTTCATTTTGAAGCTGCCAGTGCGCGATGCCACAGGCGGCTTCCGCTTGTTTCGGAGGGAAGCGCTGATCGGCATTGACCTCGATCGAGTGCGCTCCAATGGCTATATCTTTCTGGTTGAGCTCCTGTATGTCGCGCAGCGACTGGACTACAGGCTGGGAGAAGTGCCGATTCACTTCCCCGACAGGCAGCACGGGGAATCCAAGATGTCGACTCGCATTGCGCTAGAGGCGGCCATGCGAGTCTGGCAAATCCGTTGGCGTCACCGCAATTTGTCGCGCAAGGACCGCCGGCAAGGCTCATACAAGCTATAGACTATCCGCCGCCCACAGCAAGCCGCGCCGCACGATCTCCCGCGCTTCCGGCACATCAAAATCGCCGATGACATGCCCAAGCGAGCTGTAGAAGACCTTGCCCGCCCCATAGCGCCGCGTCCAGACCACTGGCATGACCGTGCCATCAATCCAGGGCGCATGCTCGCCGCTGAAGGTCGTGGTAGCCAGCACAGCATTGCCCGGGTCGATGTGCATGTAATACTGCTCGGAACACATGTCAAAGTCGGAAATGCCCGCGGTGATGGGGTGCTCCTGGTCAAGAACATTGACCCGATAGTCGATGATATTGCCCGGGTGCGCCACCCACTGCCCGCCGCACATGAACTGGTACTCGGTGTTGAGACGGAAGGCATCCGCCATGCCGCCATGCCAGCCGCCGACATTGACGCCGCGCTCCCGCACTGCGTCCAGCAAGCCGGCTTCCTGCTCGCGCGTGATGCTGCTCATGGTGTAGATCGGCACCGCCATATCCACGGAATTCATCAGCTCGACATCCAAGAAGCTGTCCAGCGTCTCGGACAAGGTCACTTCCAAGCCAGCCTCGCGCAGCAAGCCGGCGAAGAGCTGCGAGGTCTCTGTCGGGTCGTGCCCTTGCCAGCCGCCGTAGACGATCAGTACATGTTTCGCCATCGTGTCCTTCTCCATTGTGTTTGCGCCAGGTTCAATTTTGGCAGGTTACACCGCCGCCGCGCAAGCTATTGAAAAGCCATATCAATGCGGAAGATAGTATTGCCGGACGCGACATAAATGATGTTTTGTTCCGGATAGGTAACCACCGCCGATATCAACTCTAGCTTAGATTGGTCGTAGGCTTGGTAGCTGTCGATGAAGGTGCCGGCCACGGTTGTTTCGTAGATGGCGCGCGTCCCGCGGCTGATGAAAAAGAAGCCCGGCGCAAAGGCGCTGTCATTAAGCGCAAAGCCCTCGGTGCGCACGACATGTGGCTCGCTGCCTTCGTTGAAGCCACTGAAGGCAAAGGGCGCTTCGTTGCCGGAGATATAGCTCTTCATCACGCCGTCGGCATAAAGCACATAGACCACGCCATCGGCGCTAATGGTGAAGTCGACAACATTGCGCAGATTGGGGCGGGCATTGCCGGAGAAATACTCGCGCGGCGCGCTGACATAGCTGCTGCCGGAGGGGTCGTAGCGCCAGATCTGCCCGCCTTCGCTATCGAGGATGTAGAGCTTGCGATCCCATATGGTGAGTGAAATCGGCTTCTCCCAGTCGTCGGCGTTCAGAACGCGCTGCACATCGCAATTCAAAATGATCTGCGGTTCACAGCGCAGCAGCGTGCCGTTGCCATCCAGCATGGCCAGGTCGCCGGAGTAACTGTCGAAGGCGATATCGGCGATCTGCCCGATGGTGTAGCCCTCATAAGTAGCGCCCAGCCGCATTCGCGATACGGGGTCTTGTCGCAGCGCTTGCGTTCCATCATCCGAGAGCGAGACATGGTAGACCAGGTCATTGCGGTCATCCAGCGCATAGAGGTCGGTGCCTTGCAGGCGCAGACGACTGATGGATGCATTCTCGAAATTGGCCAGCGGGACGGCTTCGCGGCGTTTGACATTGTTGATGGTATCAATGAGGGCTTGAGCTTCACGCCGCATATTGGAGACGAAGGGGTCATCGGGGCGCATGATATCGCAGGCGGCGGCGATTTGCAGCGTGGCGTTCCAGGCTGAGGTGGTGCTGCGGCGGTTGCTGGAATCGATAGAGCGCGCCAGATTCGCCGTCTCTTGCAATTTGCCCAGGCACTGCTCAAACTCGGTTTCGCCCAGATTAGACACCCAGGAGACGACCACAATGCTGACGATGAGCAGCGGGATGAGCAGGACGGTCAGGATGAGCGTGCCAGAAGAAGCGCGGCGGGATGGCGCGGTGGAGGGCAAGGGGAAAAAGCGCTGAAAAAGCGCGCCCAGCGACATGAAGACCCCGGCCGCCCGGCCCGCCAGGCGCGCCAAACCCCAGCTGAGCAAGGAGCCAAAATCATCACGGCGCGGCAACTGCCATTGTGACGACGCAGCTTCCAGCTGCATGCGGGCTTCGCCCAGGCGCATCTGCACCTCATGCGAAGATTCTCCCGGCGCGGCCAGCACGGGCGCTTCGTATTCCGGCGGCACCAACTCAACCAGCATCAGTTGGCTTTGGAAGCGAATCGTTCTGCGCAGCCCGTCCAGCATCCGCGCTATGTCGTTTTCCAGCAGGATGCTAGTCAGGCGTTCGGCCGGGATTTCCGCCAGGTTGGCATCGGAAAGTACCAGCCGGCTGCCCGCGTTGACGCCATAGCGCACCATAGCGATTTCCGGCTCCGGCAACAAACCCAGCGGCACGCTGAAGATTGGTTCTGTCTGGCTGAGGTCATCGGGGAAGGTCAGCGTCAAGCCAGCCGTCTGCAAAGCCGAAATCACGGGACCTGCACGAGCCACCACCATGTCGTCTTCGTGCAAGACCGCGGCGATCATGCTGGTCTCGAATTGCTGCTTGCCGGCCGCCGCGTGCTCCAGATTGTGTTCGTAGAGATTGCGATTGATCTGTTGGAACATGGTGCGCAGAGCCAGAGCCACGCTGCCGCCCATGCTGAAGTAGCGCTCGGCTGCCAACTGCGCCAGTTGCTCATAAAAAGTGGTCGGCGCGATGGAGCCGGATGGCACAATGAGGATGAAAAAAGTATCGCCTTCGCGGCCGGACGCGGCGCTTGTCGGCGCGACTTCCACCAGCGAGCCCGGCGGGTTAACATTAATTACGCGCCCGCCAACAATGTAGAGATGCCCGACCAAGGCTTCCAAATCAAAGGCCATGCTTCACCAGGACAGCAGTACCAGACAACATTGGCGATTCTACAGCAAGTCGCAAAACGCGCTAGCCAGCAGCGCGGCGCTTGGGCTGGGATTTGCCGTCGCTGCGACGACCGTCGAACTTGTCGCCAGCCAGCGAATCTCGCTATAATGTCAGTGAGGACGAACAAGAGGAGTTGTCGCCATGGCCAGCATAGGTTTGTTGCGGGACAGACTATTCGCGCGCGGCAAGGGTGAAGCAGCCACCATCCCCGTGGACAGCATTCAACTCGACCGCTGGATGGCTTTTGCGGCTTGTCTCATCACCTTCGGCTTGTTCATTGATGGCTGGGCGCATAACCATGGTCAAGTCGATGACAGCTTTTTCACGCCCTGGCATGCGCTACTCTACGGCGCGGTGGCTTTTTCCGGGCTGATCCTGATTGTGACGCACTTGCGCAATGTCGGCAAGGGCTTCACCTTTACTGGCGCGCTGCCGCAGGGCTACACCTGGTCGCTGATCGGCTTCTTCATGTTCGCGGCTGGCGGCATCGCTGATATGTTCTGGCATGAGGCTTTTGGTTTCGAAGAAGGTACGGAAGCGCTGATCAGCCCATCGCATCTCTTCCTGGCGGTAGCGGGTTTGCTCATCATGACGGGTCCCATCCGCGCGACCTGGCAGCGCCGGACTGGCAATAGCTGGGGTGAGCTGCTGCCAGCGATCCTGACATTCACCTGCATCACTTCAATATTCATCTTCTTCACCTCTTTCGCGGCAGTCACCAGCAGCACAGCCATGCTGACTGGGCCGCGACCGGAGTCTACAAGTGTCCTGGACGCCATAGGCATCGTGGCCTTCCTTTCGCACAGCAATATCCTGCTGGGCGTACTGCTGGTGATGACGCGGCGCTGGCGACTGCCTTTTGGCACGGCTACCGTGCTCTTTGGGGTCAGCGCGGCATTGATGACCTGGCTGCGCGTTCGCAACAACGAGGAGTTTATCTTTGTCATCAGCGCCGTGGCGGTAGGCTTGCTGGCAGATTGGCTGCTGCAGCGTGGCACGTTGGAGACGACGGTTGGCACGCGCGTCTTCGCCATGGCGATTCCCTTTGCCTACAGCCTGGGCGCGCTAATCGCGATTGAGATCCTGGGCGACAGCGTCTGGGGAGAGGGTGGTCTGTGGTGGCTGATTCACATGTGGCTAGGCGTGCCGGTTATGGCTGGCGCAATCGGCTATGGCTTGAGTCTGCTGATGAGCCCGCCGCCCGCGCCCGCAAAATAGACTAGTGATAGATCTGCGAGGTAAAGATGTCAACTGCTACCCCTTTGCGCATTTTCCTGTTCATTTGCTTGTTGGTGGTCTGCACAGCCTGCCGCCAAGAGCAGAAATTGACCGCCAGCGATGTTCAGTTGGACTTGACGGTCAGCGATTTGCTAGTGGGCGAAACCACGCTGCTGCTCAGTGTGACCGACAAGCAGGGCAAAGCCATCGCCGAGCCCGGCACGCTTGAGCTGCGCGGGGATATGGACCACGCTGGTATGACGCCCGTCTTGGCGGAATCCGAGACAGCGGTGGATGGCAGGTTCAGCGTGCCATTTGAATGGACCATGGGCGGCAGTTGGACAGTCGACGCCACGCTGAGCCTGCCCGGCGGCGCCGTTGCCAAGCAGACCTTCCGCTACGAAGTCATGAGCGAGGCGGAAGACGGCATGGCGGACATGCCTATGCCAGCGGAGGATACGGCGGGCAGCAGCAGCACTGCCTATATGGAAGTCACGAATCGCGGCGAGGAAGACTTCGTCTTTGTGTCGGCAGTTACCGCGGTGGCGGAGTCAGTCGAATTTCATCAGACCAGCGTTGTGAATGATGTCGCCTCGATGACGCGCGTGGACGAGTTGGTCGTGCCAGGCAAGAGCGATCTCAAGTTGGAGCCCGGTGGGCTGCATCTGATGCTGATAAACCTGACCCAGGATCTCGAATTGCGAGACAATTTCGTGCTGGAACTGATCAGCAGCGCGGGAGACGGCTATCGCATCGATTTCCGCGTTATTGAACCGCCCCGTAGCGACCTCGTTGACGGCGTGTATCTGGGCGATGGCAAGCTCGTGTTCAGCAATCGCTGGGCGAACCCGGCCAGCGCCGGCTGATCGACATTGCGCATCCGCCCCGCCAAGCCAGGGGAAGCCGACTGGCTGCAGGAGCAATTCGCGAGCGGGCTGGGCTGGCGGAAACCTGAGGGCTACTTCGAGGCCTGCTTGCGGCGGCAGCGTCTGGGCGAGTCGATTTTGCTATTGGCGGTCGCAAAGGGCGCGTATCTGGGGCACTGTCATCTGGTCTGGGCCAGCGGCTACCCGGGCTTCCGCGAGCGCGGCATACCCGAGATCCAGGATTTGAATGTGGTTCGGTCGCAGCGGCGACGGGGCTTGGCATCGCGGCTGATTGCAGAAGCTGAAGGGCGAATCGCCAAGCGTTCACGTTATGCGGGCATCGGCTTTGGCTTATATGCCGATTATGGCGCGGCGCAGCGGCTTTACATCACACGCGGCTATGTGCCCGACGGGCGCGGAATTCACTATCAGAATCAGCCCGTGCCGCCGGGTCAGCCCTGCCCGGTTGACGACGACCTCGTGCTTTACCTGGTCAAGGAACTGCGGTGAGCCAGCGCAAAATCGGCAGGCTCCGCGCCGTCTCCGGCAGCAGATTCATCAGCGCAGCGCCTTCCGCCGCGTCCAGTGGCCTCAGCAGCAGCAGGACGCCGACATAAACTGCGCCACTGGCTAGCAGCCCCAGCAGCGACGCCCCCAATATTAGTAGCGCCAAGCTCATGGCCGCCAGCGCAACGACAGGACGCCATAGCAAACTCGGCACGCGCAGATCCGCCAATTCGCGCTGTAGCAGGATGATGAAGGGCAAGAACAGCGCCAGTTCCGAAGCGATGGTCGCCAGCGCAGCCGCCTGGAAGCCGTATTGCGGGATGAAGATCAGGTTGGCCGCCAGGTTGAAGAGCACGGCGGCGGCAAAGGCGCGCGTGATCATCCGCTGCAAGCCCAAGGCGATCAAAGCGTATTGCGTCAAGCTGTTGAGCCAGCCCAGCGGGATGCTCCAGATCATCAGCTGCAGGGCAATTGCGCCATCGGGCAGGTAGCGAGCGCCGCCCAGGATCAGCGTCAGCGGCTCAGCCAGCGCGGTGAAAGCCACCGCCAGCGGCAGCGTCAAGGCGAATAGCAATTTGATACCGAAGCGATAAGTCTGGCTCAGCGCGCGTCTATCGTCCTGCGCTTGGCGCGACATGACTGGGAAGAGCGCCTGCGTGAAGAAAGCGGGCACGATATTGATGGCCAGCAGCCACTTGTAGGCGGTGCTGTATTGGGCGACGGTGGCTGCCCCCTTGAGAGCCTGCAGGATGACGATATCGACCTGGAAGAAAACCGTCGCCAGAAAGTGATTGAGCATGAGCGGGAAGCTCTCGCCCACCATGTTGCGGACAAGTTGGCGATCGGGCAGGCGCAAGTTGATGCGACCGATAAGCGCGCGACCCGTCCATAGCAGCACGACCAGCGTCAGCAGGTTGTTGAAGATGCTAATCGCTGCCAGACCCACAATGCCGTAGCCCAGCAGCAGCGCGATGACGCCCAGCACGGCTTTGTTGATGGTGGTGATGGTGGCGATGGCAGCGGGCTTTTCCGCCTGTTCATTGGCGTAGAAGAGCGAGGTCATGCCTTTGGACAAGCTGGCCGGGAAGAGACCCACATAGAGCAAGCCGATGGCCAGCAAACCCTCGCCGCCGATGGCTTCCGCGCCGGAGCTTTGCCATAGCAGCATGGCGCCGGCCAGCAAGGGCGCGCCCGCCGCGCTCAAACACAGGCGGAAGAGCGAAGTGTTGTAAAAGAGGTGTCCAGCGCGCTTCCGCTGCTGAGATGCCTCGCGGATGAGGAACAAGTCCAAGCCAAAATTGGTGAAAATGTCGAAGGCGACGAAGAGCACCACCGCAAAATTGTAAATGCCGACCTCGACTGGCAGCAGCAGCCGATACATGACGATGGCGAAGGCGAAATCAATGCCGCGGTTGAAGAGATTCAGCAGGATGGGCGCCAGGCTGTTGCGCGCCACCTTGGCTACACCGGAGGACTCGGCGTTATTCAAACCGATATAGGCTCGCCAGAACCAGCCGCCCAGCAGAAATATGATCAGCGCCACAGAGATCGACGAGGCGAACATGCCCAGTTGCACGCTGGCCGGGCTGTAGATCAAGCGCAGAGTCCAGTTGCCGGCCGGCAGCTCCACGCCCTGGAAATTCGCCAGAACCAGCCGCACTTCCAGCCCGAATTCGGCATCTTCGTCCGCGGCAAAGGGACGGGCAAAGGCGCGCCAGCCCGGCATGTAGCTCTCGCTGAGGACCAGCCAGCTGTCGCTCGGCAGGCTGACATCGATGAATTTCTCGCGTCCACTGTCCTGCGTGATGGTCGCTGCCTGATAACGCGGGATATGCAAGCCGCCGGCCAGGATGCCCAGGTCATTAAAGCGGAAGCCGCCACCATGCTCAGCCGTCCAGCGCGCTTGCCAATCGGCTTTGTCGACTGTGAAGGCGCGCGGCATGACCGACTCGTTTTCCCAAATAGCGATTTCCTGACGGTAGACCAGCTTCCAGCCGGGCAGCGGAATCACCAGGTCGGGCGCGGTCAGCACATAGCGCACATTCAAGAGGTTGAGCAAGTCGGATTGCAGGGCGGTTTCGTAGCCGGCGTGATTTTTCTCGGGCGCGGTTTGCAAAGGCGAGATGCGATTGTGGTCCAGGTTATGCCAGGGCTGCAGCGAACGCATGGTGGCGACATAGCCGGCGGGAATGATGCTGTCGTAGCCGCGTACATCGTCCAAGCTATAGCGCAGGCCGCTGTTGGCAACCATGATCGGTCCGGGACTCCGCCCATCTTCCAGGCTGGTGATGCGGAAGTGCCCGCGCTGCCCCTGCAAAAATTCCACCGACGGCGGCATGAAGTCCAGCAGCGCCGGGTCGCTGGCCGGGTTGAAGCCGTAGGAGGCCAGCAACAGGTCAATCGCCACAAGGGCTACTGCCAGCCAGGCCCAGCGCCCCCCGCGCCCGCGAACCGCCAACCAGAAAACAAGCCCAGTACCAAGGAGCAGCGCCGCCAGAATCAAGACTTGCGGCAGCATATAGCTGAAGAAGGCGCGCCCATCGGCAAAGGCGCGATCAGCCAGCGCCAGTCCCTGCAGCAGGCGGTCGAATTGCGCTTGGAATTGGTCGAATGCGACAAAGACGATGCCCGCGCCAAAGCCCAGTCCCGCGCCAGCCAGCAGCAGCATCCGCCCCAGCCAGCTTGCTCGAATACGCTGTGTAGACAGCATGTGCAGGCTTAAGCCAGCCATCACTGCTAAAGCCAGTGTCAGCGCGTAGACCCAGCGAAATGGCGAGTTGAGCTGATTCATCCCCGGCAGCTGATAGACCAGGCTGTATATGGGCGCGCCGAACATGAAGAAGAGCGCAAGCAAAGCCAGGGCGCCGAAAATCACCAGATACTGCGCTTGCGGCTGGCGACGCCGCAGAGCAGTCAGCAGCGCCCAACCAGCCAAACAAAGCGGCAGGACGCCCACATAGAGCGCGCCCTCCACATAATTTTTGATGCCCCAAAAAATGAAGTTGATGCTTTCGCCGGCGGCATTACGCAGTGTGGTGATTTGCTGCCCGCTGAAAACATCGACATAGCTGTGATGCGCCGGGCTGCCGAAGATATTGGGCAGGGCGAAGAGCAGCAGGTCACGCGCTGGATGAGCGTAACCGAGCACAGTCTCCAGGCTGGAGCGCTCAGCCCGCCAGTTGGACTGCACGAATTCGTAGAGCGGGATCAGTTGCAGCGCCGCCAAGCCCAAGCCCAGCCCGGCCAGCAGCACAAGCCAGGCGCAGGATTCCAGCAACCAGCGCAGGGGAAGGCGTCCCTGCACCCGCCAATGCGTCGCGCTGGTCCAAAGCAGCCGACAGGTGCCGTAGAAGCCGGCCACCAGCAGACTGTAGATCGTCATTTCGACATGGCCCGCCAGGATGTTGCAGGCGATCGCGCCAGCGCCAATAGCCACCCACAACAGCGCTGTGCCGCGGAAAATCCACAGGCTGCGCCCGCGCAGGATATTCTCTATCATCCACAGGATCAAAGGCAGCCAGACCGCCGCCGCCACGATCATGGGGAAGACGGCGTTGGCGATGAGAAAACCCGATAGTTGATAGACGACGCCCGCCAGCGCTGCGCCCGCCCGATTTCCCCCCAGGGAGCGCAGATAGCCAGCCATGAAGCCACCCGCCAGCCACAAATTCAGCACGATGAACCAGCCATAGGCAACGCTCAGCGGCAGGAGATAATAAACCAGGCTCAAGGGATAGAGCGCGGAATGCTGCCCGGCGGCGAAAAAGGGGATGCCGGCGAAGAGATGCGGATTCCACAGCGGGATCTCGCCCTGGGCGATTTGCGCGCGGATGAAGGATTTCCACTGCATATTCTGCAGCGCCATATCCGACAGCAGGTGGTTCTGCGGCGGCGGCGCTTTCGCCACTTCGCGGTAGGCAGCGTAGGGCGGGTACTGGAAGAGGTTCTCACTGGGCAGCAGGGTGCGGTCGCCCAGGGTCTGCTGGTGAAACATAAGCAGCGGCGCCAGCAGCATGAGTGCAATCAAGGCGAGGTCGGGCGCGGCGCAGCGTAGCAGTTGCGGCATGGGCGGCTGTCGTATCGACTTCAGCAAATCCAGAGCGGACAAAGGGTCTGGCAACGGTTCGCTCGCGATATCGTCGCCAAATCCCAATCAAGTGTACAACGCTTGTCCGATAATGCACCGCCAAGGATGGTGAGCGACCAATGCGCTCAATGAGAATATTGTAGGGGCGACTTTGAAAGTCGCCCGTCTACCCCCCCCCACCCCCCGAAGCATCAGGGGGAAGGTTTCGCCGATCCTTCACATAATCACTGAAATGCATACAGAGTCGCGATGCCGCCCGTCTTAGCTCCCCTCCCTAATGCTTCGGCGCGCATAGACACAGCACTACGGGAGGGGCCGGAGGAGGGGTAGTGATGCGGGCGAATCCTTTTGCTTGGGCGGCTGCCCCGCAGCGCGCGGCTATTGCAGTCTATCCGCCTTGCGCGCATTGCCGATAGGTCTACAATGATGGCGATTTTGCTCGACCAAACCCGCGCTGTTGGTCCCACATCGTCAGTTCTGCAGGAGCAGCGCCAAAGGCAGGGCGACATGGCGGACAGCCTGTTTGACAAGCGCTATCGCTACAATTACATCTATCCGCGTGGGCGCTCCGGCGAGACCTTGCGCGGCGTCGACACCCAGCGCGGCGACCAGCCGGTGGCCATTAAACGCCCGCACCCCAACGACGCGCCGCCAATCCGCGCCGGGCAAGAAGTCAGCATCATCAACGAGCGTGAGGCTTTGACGCGGCTGGCCGGGCATCCGGTCTTGACGGAATTGCTGGGCAGCGGGCAATTCTTCGTCGGCGGCATCCCGCAACAGTACATCGTCATGGAACGCGCCGAGGGCGTCATCATCGCCGAGGAAGTGGCGCGCCTGGCCGGGCAGCAGCAGCGCTTGCCCGAGTTGGAGATGCTGGAGATCGTCGGGCAATTGGTCGATCTGCTGCAGGCGGCGCACGACAAAGATATTGTTTACAACGATGTGGACGCCAAGCATCTGTTTTGGAATCGCGACAAATACCAGCTCAAGGTGATCGACTGGGGCAACGCCGTCTTCCTGGAAGGCGACGAGGTCACAGCACAAGGCATCAGCCGGCAGACGGATATCTTTCAGTTGGGCGAATTGCTGTATTTTTTGCTCACTGGCGGGCGGCGTCTGGAAGTGCCGCGGTCTGGCGATGACGATTTCATGGTGGAGTTCCATCAAGAAGACGGGGAAATTGACCCGCGGCTGCAAGCCATCGTCACGCGCGCCGCCCACCCCAACCTGCGATATCGCTATGCCGCGCTAACCGAGCTCAGCACCGACTTACTGCGTTACCGCCGCCCCCTGGAACAGCGCCGCGATGAAGTCGTCTCGCGAATCAGCGACAAGCTGAAGACCAACAACTTGAGCCGCAACGACCTGCTGGCGCTGCAGAATGACTTGCAGAGCGCGCTGCGACAAGACTCGGCGCATCCGGCCACGCGAGCAACCAGCAGCGAGATTATCGACCGCCTGCGCGACCTGGAAGTATCGGCGGATTTGGACGCCGTGCGTATTTATTTACGCGCGTCCAATTGGGCTGGCGCAGCCGATCTGCTGGCGGACTTGCGCGACCGAGCTGGCAGCAAAACCGCCGCTCTTGTGCATCTGCTGCTGGATTGGTGTCTGCTGCTGGCGGATGCCCCGGCCGATGACGCACCCGCCTGGATCAACGATGCAACTGCCCTGCTCTTTGAGGACAAAGCCGACAAAGCCGCTGATCGCCTGCTAGCCACCGACGCGTCCAACCCAAATATGCTGGCGCTGCAATGGCAACTGGCCGAACGAATCAGCGCGCATGTGCCTGCTGTGCTGCTGCTGCGTCCCAATCTGGCGCGGATGGCCGATGCACTGCGTCTGCTGGCAGCGCAAGGCATTGAGGTTCACGAAGCACGGGCCAGCCTCGCCACCATCATGCAAATGATCGAAGCGAGTCCAGAGGCTGCCCAGCGGGGGGTCAACAGCCTGCACAGCACTTATCGCGAAGTGGTCAATAGCCTGTCGGCGCTGGAAGGTAGTTTGGGTTTGCTTGGTCATCGGCTGGGGCTGTCGGATCGGCGTTTGCCCCTGTTGGCGCTGGCACGGGCGCTGGATGCGGCGCGAGCGCTGACTGGCAACGCAGAAGTCATCGGGCAGAACGCGGCCAGCGATCCCCGCGCGGCGCTGAACGCCCTGGATGCCTGCCGCGCCATTGACCCGCCCAACCTTGTCTGGGACCAATTGGAAGACTTCTTGAGCTTGCTCTACGAGATTTTGCAAGATAGCCAGAGCTTTGTGCCGGCGGTGGACGGCGCCGATTTGGAAGCCTGGCTGGCGGCACAGCGGAGCGAACTACAGCCCTTTGCGGCGCAGCTATTCGATGAGCAGCTTGAGGCGATGCTGGCCGGGTTGGAAGGCGCAGAAACGGCTTGGGCGCACTATCGCCAAGTCATCGTGGCTGGCGACAAGGCGGAAGCGACTGCCGCCCTGGAACGCGCGGCCGGGGCGCTGCATCTGCTCAGCCCCAGCCTCACAACCTGGTTCAATCAACTGCGCTCGGTGGTGAACGGCGCCAATTATGTCGAGCGGCACTCTTTGCCCGGGCATCTGGGGCGGACGCTGGCGGATGGCTGGGCGGCTTTTGACAATTCGCAACTGGCGGATGCGCAGCGCTTGGGGCAGCAAGCGCTGGAAATCGCCCGCAGCGACAGCGAGCAATTCATCGCCGAGCGCTTAATGAAGCTCTCGCGGGGCTTGCGGGATTGGCTGGAGCGCAACGGCATCGAAAGCGAAACTCGCACCGAGGCGGCGCTGACCGAAATTGAGGCGCTGTTCAGCGATGTGGAGGCGCGGGCGGTTGAGCAATTCGAGAAGCAAATGCCAAGCACTGCGACCTATCTCAAGGCGATGGGGCAAGGGTTGGTGCATGCCTTCGCGTCGTCAAACACGGCGGCGCTGCGGATTCTGTTCACGCAGTACACGCTGAACGGCGTGCTGGCCGCGCATGAAGGCGCCCTGGAAGACGCACGCTTTTGGCAATCGGCCGCGCAGCGCTGCCTGCCGAAACTGGCCGAAAAGCACAGCGCCATCCGCAGCCTGGATGACTTCATCACGCGGCGCGAGAACTTGCTGGCGGCGCAGACTATCTTTGCCGAATTGCGCGGCTCGCAAGGCGTCGACAGCCTGAGCGAGTTGGCGAAACAGCTGGAAGCCAACTCGCAAGCGCAACTGCTGACGCCGGGCATACAGAGCTTGCGCGCCCTGGAAGCGGCGCTGGCCGATTGGGCGGATGCCGAGTTTCGCGCGGCTGGCGTCAAGCTGGAGCAGGTGCTGCGCTATATCACGGAAGCCGAGTCCAATGCCGATTTGCAGTTGGGCAGCTTCCGCGCCTGGATCATGGACTTGCAGACGGCGCTGGCGGAACTGAGCGTCAAGAAGCGGAGTCTGACGCAAGCCATCGACCGCCAGGAAGATCTGCCACAACCGAATATCCGCGAAGCCATTCACTTGCAAGCCGATGTCACCGAAGACCTGCTCGGTTATCAGCAGGCGCAAGTCATGCTGGGCTGGCGGGATACTTACGAGGCCTTCGTCGCCATCTATACAGGCGACAAGCGGCGGGGGCAAAAGCTGGCGGCCATGGACGAGCATTTCAAAGCCATGTTCATCGACCGTCACCCAGCTTATCCACTCTTTCGCCACTGGTATCGGCTAGTGGAGGCGCTGCCCGAAGAGCCGGCAGAAGACGAGGATGATGCTGCGCCGGCGCCAATTGAAGCCGCCACGCCACAAAAGCCCGATGCTGAAGTGGACGACAGTCCCGCGCCAGACGAGGACGAGCCCGAACGCAAGGAAGCGAGCCGCTGGATGTATAACCTGGCGGCGATCATCGGCATCGTGCTGGTCATCGGCGGGCTGGCTGCGCTGGCGGGCGATGGCAATTTCCAGTCGCTGCTGGCGATTCTGCAGCGGCCGCCGACAGCCACAGCCACGCCAACCGAAACGCCTACAGCGACTCCCAGCGCTACGCCAACCGAAACTGCCACGAATGAACCAACGGCAACAGCGACCAGTACCGATACGCCAGCCCCATCGCCGACAGCGACGCCAACGCTCGCCGCTACAGACAGTCCCGCGCCACCTACTGAACAGCCTACGCCGATTCTGCCACCGGGCGGGCTCACTGGCGGGCAGGACCTGCTGCTGCTCTATCAAGAGCGGCTGAATGCGCCATTTTGGGACGATGAGGTCTTCAAGCAGGAAGGCAATTCCTGGCTGATGAGCGGAGAGGGAGCTGGACAAACGCTTGTGCTGTCGCCGCCCGCGGAATTGCTCTCGAGGCAGTATGGCAATGATCCAAGCGCTCGCATCCGCAGCCTGGAAGCCGTGTTGAGCCTGCGCAGCGCGACCGCAGCGCTGGTCGGTGACGGCGAGGTCAGCTTTGGCATCCGACTAAACGCGATAGAAGGCGAGAGCAGCGCTGGCATTCAGATTCGCCAGGATGGCAACAGTGTCATCAGCCTGGCGCAAGTGCGGGATGGCGTCGCGGACACCATCAGCCAGCGCAGCGTGCCGAATATGATCGCGCGTCTGCGTTTGGATCGCGATGGAGCTACGGGCGAGGTTCGCGCCTATTTCAATGACGCGCAAGTCGGCGAGCCCATTGCCAGCCTGCCCGCCGATGCCGCGTTGCTGCCAGCGGTAGTGGCGGCGCCAGGCGTCGTGCTGGGCGTATCTGCCTGGGAGCTCAGGCTGGAGTGACCGAGCGAGGCCTGGTCTACCTCTTCGGTCCCCCATATCACTGGGGGGGGGGGGCATTTGCTCAAACCCGGAAGCGCATACGGAGACACGAATTCGCTTGTCTCAGCTCCCCTCCCTGATGCTTCGGGGAGGGGCCGGGGGAGAGGTAGTGTTGCGGCGACACTTGTGTCGCCCCTGCTACATCCCAGAAAAATGGGCGGAGTATTGCGGGCGTCTCGCTGAGACGCCCGCACAGTCTTCTGCTTGGGCTCAGTCGATGACCACTTCGCCAAGGGAAACGGGCTCTTGCCGGTCGCTGCGCTTGCTGCCATTCGCTGATCCGCCATTGTCGTTCACGGCGCTGGCGATGTTCTGCACGATGCCAGTCAACTCCATGGGCAGCACGAATTTGGTGGAGGGGCTGCTGCCGACCTTTTCCAACATGTCCATGTATTGCAGCGCCATGGTCTTGCTGTCGATGTCGCGAGCTTCCTGGTAGATGGCTTGCAGCGCCTGGGCGTATCCCTCTGCCCGCAGCAGTTGCGCTTCGCGTTCGCCCTGCGCGCGCAGGATTTGCGATTGCTTCTGCCCTTCCGCTTCCAGGATGGCGGATTGCTTGCTGCCTTCGGCGCGTGCGATGGCGGCTTGTCGTTCGCCTTCGGCCAGCGTGACTTCGGCGCGGCGGTCGCGTTCGGCGCTCATCTGACGGTTCATGGCTTCCTGGATAGCCCGCGGCGGCTCGATCTCGCGGATTTCCACGGTGGTGATCTTCATTCCCCAGCGCTCGGTGGTTTCATCCAGCTTGACGCGCAGTACATCGTTGATCTGATCGCGGCGGGAAAGTACATCATCCAGCACGATATCGCCGATGACCGCGCGCAAAGTGGTGGTGGCGATCTTGCCAGTGGCTTCGACAACATCCTCCACTTTGGTCACGGACAACTCCGGGTTGGTGATGCGGTAATAGACCAGGAAGTCGATGCCGATGGAGGCATTGTCCTTGGTGATGGCGGTCTGCGACGGAATGTCGATGATCGTCTCGCGCATATCAACGCGGATGACGGACTCGATGAATGGCAATACGAAGGTCAAGCCGGGACCACGCACGGTGCGGAAGCGCCCGATGAAGAAAATCACCAGGCGATCGTACTCTTTGACTGCGCGAATCGAAGTGCGCAACAGCCAAACAATGCCCAGCACTACGACAACCAGCAGTATGCCTTGTACGCCTGTGCCCAGCGCTTGCGCAAATTCGTTCATGTTTGTCTCCTCTGTCTCCAATTACGTGCCATGCCGCGCCGAAATTGGGCGGCGCTAGTCAGCGGACCCTCGCTTGGCTTTTTCCACATGCAGCTCCAAGCCATCTTGCTGGGTCACCACGACCTCCGTGCCGGTCTCCAAGCGCAGGTGGCTGCGCGCCGTCCAGAGCTCGCCCTTGACCTGCACTGTGCCGCGTTCATCGATTTCCGCCATGACCCGTCCGCGCTCGCCCACCAGAAATTCGTCTTTCTGCGTCGATGACAATTCGCGCTGCTGCTGCAAAATGGAGCGCAAGATGCCGCGATGATAAGCGAAAGCCAGCAAGACGCCGACCGCAATGAACAGGGGCGAGACGCTGCCTTCGCTGAACAGGAAGAAACTGGCGACCGCCTGGATCAGCAAGCCGGCGATGGCAAAGGGTTCCCACTCCGCTTTCAACAAGGGCAACAAAAAGAAGAGCGAGGCTCCGGCCACCAGGGCAATCACGGCGATCCAGTTGACGGCCAGCAGGCTCATCAGGTAGAGCGAGCCAACAATCAGGGCAATGCCAGCCACCTCGGCCACGCCCGTGCCGGGGATGTAGGTGCCGGTGGCGCTGACCCACAGGCCAGCCATCAGCAGGAAATAGACAAAGTTCGGGTCGTTCAGCATGTCCATGTGCCCGTCCCACTCCCTATCAAGCGTAACGCTTTGGCTCAATTATACGTCGCGCTTGCGCTGGCTGGCAATTTTCGCGCAGTTTGCGCCGCAGCCCGTTGTTCATCCCGATAGTAACAGATGGCCTGCGCTGCCGGCCGCCCCCCAGTGTTTGGGGTGATGCGAAAGCCAAACGATAAAGTCTCACCACAGAGGAAACGAGGCAACACAGAGGGCGCAGAAAAAGGCAAGCCGTAGGGGCGACACAAGTGCCGCCCGCTCAAGCCAGCCCTATTGGCGCGGGACAAGCCGCCATACCAGATATCCTGCGCTCTCGTAGTCCAGGCTGACAGCGAAACCGGCTTCCCGCAGCGCCTGCAACCATTCACCGTGGGCTTGGCTCGCGGGCGCGACGAAGTAGCGATTTCCCCGCTCGTCCAACGCAGCCGCCCCAGCCGCCAGCTGCTCAGCTCTTGGATAATGCACGCGCCGCTTGTCGTGCCATGCGCCCAGATAATAATCCAACTGCCAGCCCAGCCAGGGATCATAGATGACTGTGGCAACCGGCTTGCTGTTGAGATGTTCCGCCAGCGCCGGGATGCCAGCGTGCTGATCGCGACCGGTTTCCAGGGGCGCGCCATGCGACAGCGTCCAGAGTCCGCCCAGCGCGACCAATGCGGCTAGAACCATCGTCAGGCTGCGCCGACGGCAGAATGCGCCCGAAACCAGAAGCAAGGCCGGGGGCAATAGCAGGAAGAGATAACGAGCGTATAGATTGATGTTGAAGACAGTATGAATGGCGATGAAAAGCGCGCTATAGGCAAGAAGCAGCCCCTGCAGGCGGCGATTACGCGAACCACGCCAGGCAAGCGCCAGGCAAGCGACAACGATGCCCGTCACCAGCGGCGGACCCAGCAGCCATGCGCCGGCGCCCAGCCAAGCCAACAGTCGCCTATGCCAGTCGCCCGCCTCGGCTATCAACTGCGGCGACAGGTTATTGGCGGCCGCAAGCTGGAAGAGGCTGGTTTCGGGACGAGCCCAATCCCAGAGCAGCAGCGCGCCAGCAAGCAGCAGAAACGGCGGCAACATTCGCAACCAAGCCTGTCTCAGCGTTCGCAGGTATAGCGTCAAGGCGAGGATCAGCGGCGCAGCCAGGAGCATCTGTGGCTTGCAGCAAAGAGCCAGCCCCAGCATCGCGCCAGCCCAGCCCCAGCGCCGTGACATCCCGCAGCAAAGCGCAGCCGCGACAAAGCAGAGCAGGCTCATATCGGTGAAAGCGCTGGCTCCGTAGATCAGCGTGAATGGCGAACATGCCGCCAGCAGCCCAGCCAGCAACGCGCCAGCATCGCCGCGGCCGACGCGCCCGCCAAGGCGCATCATCAGCGCGACGAAAAGCAGCGCCAGCAGCGCATTCGGCAATTTGCCGGCGAACTCGCCAGCCCGCGCGCCCAGATGCAGCACGCCCTCTGCGTCTGCGGTATTGCCAACGAGGACCATACTGAAGGCGCTGAAGTAGATGGACAGCGGCGGTTTATCCAGCGCGCCCGGCAGTAGCCAATGTCCCTGCACCGCCGCGCCGCGAGCGAAGGTCATAAAATGCGCTTCATCGGGCAGGAAGCGTTCGTCCAGCGCAAGCAAATGAAACTGAAGCAGGCTGGCCAAAAGGAGGATGAAAAGGCGGGCGAGAATGCCTTTGCTGGATCTAGCCAAAGCGCTCGCGCAGGTAGTCCAGCGCTACGCGGTCAATCGAATTGCGGTTCGACTCCAGCGACCAGCGCATCTCCAGGTTTTCATTGCCGATCAACATGCGGAAGACTTGTTGGCAGACCTCGTCCCACTCGCCATTGACCTCGCCGGTCATGTAGCCGCGCGCAATCATTATGGCCTGCAATTCACGTGCGACATCGCCTTCAATCAGTACAGCATCTTCGGGATTGGGCGGCTGGAAATAGAGGTGGTGCATCTGCACCAGTTCGATGAGCCGGTCGACTGGCTCGGCGTGGTCATCAACGCGCAGGTCAAGGTAACGGTCGGTATCCTTGCCGTAGCCGCCGTTGGGTCGCGCCACCTGCACAGCAGCGGATTGCTTGCCGCGCCGGTCACCGCCCGCATATTCACCCGCTCGCAGCGCCGTCACCAGCCGATCCGCCAGCTCACCATTGGAGCGTGTGAAAGCAGTTGCCATGGCGTCAATGACGGCTTCGCCCGCCAGCAGGTTGCCTTGCACGCTGAAGCCGTCGCCGAGTTTGTGGCCCGCCCAGTTGTGGCATTCACCACCGGTGTGCGCCGCGACGCCGCCTTTCACATCCACCAGCGCCACCTGACGGGTCTCGCGCTGCGGGTCGGCAGCCAGTAGGGCATGCAAGACATCGTCCGCGGATTCGCCCTGATTCATCAATGCCAAGCCATCGGGGCCGAAGCCCATTTTGGCGTAGGACTGCGTGGCCACCGCGCCTGCGCCCGCCCGCGTCCAGGGCACAACCGCGCCGACAGCCGGGAACTTGCTGGCGACGGCGACGCCCCAGGCTGATTCGGTCCTGCAGTAGGCAACTATCGAAAAAGTGTGGATTTGCATGGCTGCCACCTCAGCTCTTATGCGCTCATTGTAGCAGAAAGCCAGCGAGATTTTGTCGGCAATGTGGCGTCTCCGTATTGGCTACCCCTATCCGCAGCGCCCCGCCCTGGCGTACAATCCCGCGCAATCTGCAATCGACAGCGACAGGATTAGCCATGCAATATCGCAGACTGGGACGCACGGGCTTGCGCGTATCCGTTATGGGCATTGGCGCTGGCGGCCCCAGCCGCCTGGGCCTGCGTGATGACCGCTTGACCACGCAAGAGTCGGTAGCGATTTTGCTACGCGCCTTGGACAGCGGCGTCAACTTCATCGACACGGCGGAGGGCTATGGCACGGAAGAGACGGTTGGCGCGGCCATCGCCCAGCGCGAGCGCAGCCAACTGGTCATCTCCAGCAAGAAGGGTTTGGGAAAGCAGAAAATCACCCGCCGGCAACTGCGCGACGGACTGCATGCCAGCCTGCGCCGCCTGGGTACCGAAACCATTGATGTCTACCATTTGCATGGCCTGCGCCCGCAGCAATATGACTACTATCTCAACGAAATCGTGCCGGAAATGCAGCGCCTGCAAAGCGAAGGCAAAATCGGCTTCATCGGCGTTACCGAACACTGGAATGACGACAAGGAACATAAAATGCTGCAGCGCGCCCTGCAGGACGGTGTCTGGGATGTCATCATGGTTGGCTTCAACCTGCTGAATCAAAGCGCGCGGGAGAGCGTGCTGCAACCGGCGCTGGCAGCCAACATCGGCGTGCTGATCATGTTCGCTATTCGCCTGGCGCTGAGCAAGCCGGACAGGCTGCGCGAGACCCTTCGACAGTTGATCGACAGCGGTGAAGTCGACTCGAGGGAACTTGATCTGGCGGATCCGCTGTCCTTTCTGCTGGACGGGGGCGCCGCATCCATCCCCGATGCCGCCTACCGATTCTGCCGCGATGAGCCAGGCGTGCATGTCGTGCTGTCTGGTACCGGCAACCCACACCATTTGAGCGCCAATTTGGAGTCCTTCGCGGGACCTGCCCTGCCAGCAGCGGACACCCGGCGTCTACAGCGCATCTTCCGCAATGCGCGCTCGGTTACCGGGCAGTAGTCCAAAGCGCCTAGGAATCAAAAAGGGCGAGCCAATTGACCCGCCCTTGATCTTGCTGTGGAACTGTCGCGGTTTAGTGCCCGCTGCTGCAGCCGCTGTAGCTGGGGATGGACATGGGCGGGGGCTGCGTAACCTCGACATCGACATTGATCAAGCCATTGGAGCCGCCTTCGGCATGGCTGATGACCAGCGTGTACTCGCCGGTCTTCGGCAAGCGGAAGTCGCTGATGGTCGAGTCGTACTCGCTGCTGGAGATATCGTCATCGCCAATCAGCGGTTTGCCGTTGGGACCGATCAGGATGATCAGCGGGTCGACGAAACCGGGCTCGCCGGTCGCTACCGTGATGTCCAGTTCCTGCCCGCGGACGCCGTCAAAGGGAATGCTGTAGACCCAGCCTTCGCGCATTGGCAGCTGGAAGTTGCTGCTGTCCTCCAACTCGGCATGGAAGAGCGTGCGGCTGCGGTTGCGCATGGCGTACTGGAAGTAATCGGCAGCGCTGGCAGCGGACTCGCCCATGTTTTCGTAGGTGATGCCGCGCGACAGGTAGGGCAGCGTGTAGCTGTCATCCAGCTGCATGGCCATGCTGATGTGGCTCAGCGAGGCTTCGTACTCGCCCATGTAGCGGTAGGTCACGCCCAGCCAGTTCATGGCTTCGGCATCTTGGTGGTTGATGGCAAGAGCACGGCGGAAGCTCTCCTGCGCGGTGGCATAGTCGCCGGACATGAGGGCGCGGTAGGCATCGCTCTTGAAGCGCGCGACATCGTTGCCCATGGTGAATTGACCGGCGATATCGAATTCGACTTCGATCATACCCTCGGTGCTGCCGCCGGCATGCGTCATGACGACCGCATATTCGCCGCTGACCGGCGCACGGAAGCGGACATAGCTGTCCCACCACTCGCCTGTGTCATCGTTGGCGATGAGCGCTTCGCCCTGCGGATCCAGGATGAGCACCAGCGGGTCGGCATCCAGGTCGCGTTGTACGCTGGTGGCGCTGACGACCACATCCTGCCCGGCACTGGCGTTGAAGGGGAATACATAGATCAATCCCTCTTCCATGGGCACTTCCAGGTTGCCCTCCCAGACCAGGTTTTCGTTGCGGATGACACGCTGCTTGTTGCGCTTCATGTACTCGACATAGTCGTCGAGCGCCTCGTCCATGTGCCCCATCTTTTCATAGACGATGCCACGGTTGAGATAGGGATAGGCTGCGCCCTCGGAAAGGGAGATCAGGCTGTTGCAATCTTGCAAGGCGCGGTCGAACTGCCCAATTTCGCTGAATGCCCAGCAGCGGTTGTTGAGCGCGCTGGTCTCAGCCGGGTCGGCTTGCAAGACGGTAGTGTAATCCTGCGCTGCCAGAGCGTGCTCGTCGATCATGCTGTAAGCATAGCCGCGCGCGAAGATCGTCGTCATGTCGGCTTCGCCCTCGGCAATCAGCACATTGTAGAGCGCGATGGCGGAACGGTATTCTTCGTTCGACAGACTCGACCAAGCCATGCTCTTGGCGACAGAGGCGCTAAGGAAGCCCCGCGGAATGGCAGCCGCTTCGGCTGCTTGCGCGACAGCTTCAGCCGCTTCCGCCAATGCTGCTTCCTGGGCGGCGATGACTGCTTCCAGCTCGGCAATCACGGCGTCGCTGTTGTCCTCGACGGGCGCTACCGGGCTAAGGAATCCGATGGTGACCACGACGGCGACCAGCACCAGCAAACCCTCAATGATCAGAGCGCTTGGGCGCTGGCTAAGTACGCGATCTTTGACTGAACGTTTCGGGACATCGTATTGTGGGTACTGTTTCGGCATAGGAATCCCCCCTCGACCCTTCAGCTGCTGATCACTAAAACAAACTCCGCTAACTTGACGATGAGTATATCACATAGCACGGCGCAAGAGTCAAGCAATTGCCTCAATTCGCCGCCGAATCAACGTCATTCAACTGATGATACAGCGTCAAACTGCTTTCCGCCGCAACTTCATAACCAAGTGTAGCGTAGAATCGGCTGATATCCAAATACATTTTCGCATAGGCGGAACCTGTCTGCGCGGCCAGGTTGAAGTGCCGCAGCGCCACCTGCTGCTGTCCACGGGCGACGGCGACGCGCCCCAAGTTATAGTGCGCCAACGCGCAAATCTCGCTATGGCAGTCCTTCAGCAGGTTCAACACCGCCTGACAATCGCGCGCCGCAGCGGCAATATCGCCCATCTCCACACTTAACCAGCAGCGGTTTTCCAACGCGGAAGCCCGCTGCACCGGACTAAGCGCCGCCAGCAAAGCCGCCTCACAATGCCGCAGGGCGGAAGTAAATGCGCCAAGCTCGCCTTCTGTCCAGCAAAGCGCGTTGTGCCCGTGGAAGTCATGCGGGGCCAGATCAAGCACGGTTGTAAAGTCGTTTTGCGCGCCGGCATAGTCGCCGCTATACAGATTGACGAGGCCGCGAAGAGCGAAATTCGCCGGATCGTAGGGGGCACTGGCAGCCGCCACATCCGCCACGGCTTCAGCCGCCAGGAAGCGCCGCTCGGCCAAGTAGGTCATGCTGGCCTCCCGCAGCGGATCATGCGGCATAGGCATTATCTGCGCCGAGTCAGCGGAAGCAGCGGCGGGGTCTTCAAAGGGATCAAAAAGGTCAAAAGCGCTGTCCGCGGCCAGCATGATGACTAGGGTCATCACGATCTCCAACGCGATAGCGCCTGCGGGCTGGGCGAAAAAGCGCTGGATGATATTGCTGCGCGGCACATGGTGCTGTGGGTAGTTGTCGTACATGTTAACCCCCGCTCTTGCTCCACTAGTGTAGCGCAAATGGCGGCAATATGGCAAGTGCGTCGCTGTCTGCGCAAGTGCTGCGGCAATTGCGCACAAATGCTAGAATAGTCGGAATTGGCGCGGCAAGGCAAATCACCCAACCAGACCAGCCGTATCGCGGGAGGCAACCCATGCAGGACCAGCATTTGCGGCAGCAGCTAGTCAATGCCCTGACGGCGCGGCAGGCTCACCAGCGCTTTGACGAGGTCATCGCCGACTTCCCCGCCGCGCATTACAACAGTTGCCCGCCCAGCCTCAACTACAGCTTTTGGCACTTGCTGGAGCATATGCGCATCGCCCAAGCTGACATTCTCGACTACATCAAGAATCCAGCGTATGCCTATCTCAAGTTCCCAGACGACTACTGGCCTCCGCGCGACGCGACGGCGGACGGGGCTGCCTGGCAGAGCACGATCGCGGCCTTCAAGGCGGATCTGGCGGCGTTAGTCGCGATTGTGCAGGACCCGGCGCGCGACCTATGCGCGCAGATCCCGCATGGCGAAGCAGGGCATAGCATCCTGCGCGAGATCCTGGTCGTCGCGGCGCACAATTCATATCACATCGGCGAGTTCGGCATATTGCGGGCGGAACTAGGTTTGTGGGGGAGCTCGCGCCTGGCAAATGAAGCGTGGCAGTGAATCAACCGCGCCGCCGGGTCCCGCGACGCCGCAGAACTGCTGCATACGCACGTTGGGCGAGGCCGTCCCGCTGAAAGATCTGACGATTGAGCTGCCACTGGCGGAAGTGTGTCGCGGCGTGGAAGTCAGTTAATTCTGCAGGGCGCGCAGCAGCAAGCGCAAAGCTGCCGCGACGCTTAACCGCTTGTTTCGGAGGCGGTCGCCACCCCAGACATGCCGCTCGACGCGCAGGAGTCCCCCGCGACCAGCCAGCCCAATGAAAGTCAAGCCGATCGGTTTGTCCGCGGTTGCGCCGCCGGGTCCCGCGATGCCAGTTACGCTGAGGGCATAGTCGCTGTCAAACAAGGATTGCGCGCCAGAAGCCATCTCCGCTGCCGTGGCTTGGCTAACTGCGCCATGTTCAAGCAGCGTCGCCTCTCGCACGCCCAGGAATTGCATTTTGGCTTGGTTGCTATAGGTGACCAGCCCGCCCAGGACATAGGCGGAACTGCCGGCGCGGTCGGTAAGCGCGCTCAGCGCCAGCCCGCCCGTGCAGGACTCGGCCGCGCAGACCGTCTCGCCGCTGGCGATCAAGGCGAGACCGACCTGCTCCGACAGCGCCAGCAGGTCGTCCGCCATCAAACCTGGACGACGATCAGCGAATTGCCTTCCGAGTCGCGTAGCATGAAGAAGCTGCCCCAATGCTGCGTTTCCGGCTCGCCGAAGGTTGCGACGCCGCGCTCTGTATAGAGTTGGTAGGTGGCCTGAATATCCTTGCATTGCAGGGTCAGGGATTGCGACTGCTGGAAGGTGCTGCGGTAGTGCTCCCAATGCTCATCGAACTTGTAGAGCACGATTTGGGTGGCGGCGCCGGGCGGGGCAACAGCGACCCAACGGCTGTCCGCGCCGGGATAAAGCTCCGTGTCTCCGCGGAGTTCCATGCCCAGCTTCTCAGTATAGAAGGCTTTGGCGCGGTCTTGATCTTCAACAAATATGGATACGGTGCCTACTTGCGTGATCATGTTCTCAGTCCTCGCATGATTGACGATATAAGTGTGATAGCGCGATATCCAGTCGCAATAAGCCAGCGCTACTGGACAAGGATGAGGCGGTTGCCTTCGGAATCGACCAGGGTGGCAAAGCGGCCCCAGGGTTCGGTTTTGGGCTCGCCAAGGAAGCGCACGCCCCTGGATCGATATAGGCGATAGGTTTCGTCAATGTCGTCGCACTGCAGAGTCAAGGCTTGGGTCTTCCCCAACGCCGCCCGATAATGCGCCCAACTGTCATCTAACTTGCGCAGCACAATGTCGGTTTGTCCTCCGGGCGGCAACACACTAAGCCAGCGCGACCCCGTGGCCGGATCCATCAGTACATCCGCAAGCAGTTGCATGCCCAGCTTCTCAGTATAGAAGGCTTTGGCGCGGTCTTGATCCTGCACGAATATTAGCGCTGTGCCTACGCGACCGATCATAGATGACCCTCCCCGCCAGCCATAGTCCTTAGCGCAGAGTCGAGGTAAGTCGGAACGCGCATATCAAGCCCGCTGCCCCAGCACGATTTGATTGCCTTCCGAGTCGACCAAGATGGCGAAGCTGCCCCAGGGCTGTTTCTGCGGTTCGCCCAGGAATTGCACGCCCTTGTCGCTAAGCGCCTGGAAAGTCGCGTCGATGTCGTCGCAATGCAGGGTGATAGCCTGCGGCTTGCCCATGGCCTCGCGATAGTGCTCCCACTGCTCGCCCATGGGGAAGAGGCTGATTTCGGTGGGGCAGCCAGGCGGCGCCACGGTGATCCAGCGCATTGGCGCGCCGGGGAACATTTCGGCATCCGCGCGCAGTTCCATACCTAGCGTTTCGGTGTAGAACTGCCTGGCTCGAGCCTGGTCATGCACAAAGATGGTGACGGTGGCGATGGTCGTGATCATCAGACTTCACTTGTTCTCGACGCTCTCGCTGAGGAAGGCGCTGTAGCCATTTTCCGGGTCGTTGCGCACCACCAGCATGCGTTTGCCACCGACATGGGAGATACCGGGCACTTCATAGGCTTTGGCGGGGTTGCCCTGGCTGTCGAGTCGGTTGCACCAGTAGATATGGTCGTCGCGCTGCCAGAGGTAGATGACAGGCAGGTCATCGACAACGATTTCCATGCGCTTTTTGCTGAAGGGGGCAAAGCGCGGCGGGTGAAACCATGGCACCCAGGCGCCGGCTGTCTTGTCCGTCTTCATCGAGACGGCACTCTGTGGCAAGATCTCTTTGCTGTCGCGCGGCTGTTCCTGATTGACGAAGCGAATCGTCTCGTCAGTGGTGTTGAATACCGAAGTCACTTCTGTAACTGGCATGGCTGTCCTCACTGCAACTGCACTTTCGTTGATGGCTTGTCCGGTCAAGCCGATGCCCTTGCCGACCAATTCGATCGTCTTGACAATGCCCTTGCCGATTTGACCGAGTAATCTCAAACCGTCCATGGCGTCGGCGCCACCAGTCCGCATATTGACTGCTCCGAGTATAACACGGGACAAAAGAGATACCTCTGTGCAACTATACGCAGGCAAGCTGGCTTCTGTTGCGGGCAGCGCAGCCCTCAGTCGCCCGCGATATGATTTGCGCTGCGCATGTAAGCCACCGACTCGCTGATGATCTCGCGCAGGACATCCAGGTCAATATCAGCCAACTTGTTAATGTAGAGGCAGGAGCTGCCGGTGCGGTGCTTGCCCAGCCTGGCAAACAGCTCGGCATAGCGCTCGTGGCCGCCCATGATGTAGAGGGTGAGGGCTTGCTTGCGCGGCGCGAAGCCGGTCAGCATGAAATCGCCTTCGCGGCCGCTGGCGTATCTGTAGTGGTAGCTGCCAAAACCAACAATGCTGCTGCCCCACATCTCGGCGGGCAAGCCTGTCACTTCGCCCATTATGTCCAGGACGACCAGGCTGTCTTCGCGGCGGCGTTTGTTGGCGACAGACTGCAAATAGGCTATCACATCGCCGTCATTGCGCTGTGTTTTGTTCTCTGCCATGGTCCTGTCTCCTGAGTAGCGGTTTTGGGGAGGCTATAGGGGCGTTTCGCTGGAACGCCCTGCCTGCAACACCCTGCGCGATCGGCGGGGGCACGGGGGCGACATCGCCCTGCGCCTACATTTGCTCTGTATGCTCTATACCCTCTGCATCCTCTGCGTCCTCGGTGGTCGATGTTATCCTGCTCGCAGCGCTGAAATCCAGATCCGAGCCGGCTGAGCCCGTGGCGGCTTGCATCAGCAGAGTCAGGCGCTGCGCCATGCTAGACGGGTCGGGATGGATGCCATCTTGCAGCAGCGCGGTCTCAAAGACTTGCTCGATCACGGCATCCACCAACTGCGCATCTCCGCCGTCCGCGATCATGCTGCTCAGGTTGTGCATCAGCGGGTGGCGGGCGTTCAATTCCAGGCTCTTGACGGGCAGCTCGTAATCTTTGTCCAGCAAGCGGTTGATGCGGAACATATAGCGCCCATCACTGTCGTCGTCGCTGACCAGACGGGCGGGGCTGCCGACTAGGCTTTTGCTGGCGCGCACATCGCTGACGCGCTCGCCCAAGGTCTCGGCAACACAAGTTCGCAGCGCGTCAAATGCATCGTCTTCCAGCGATTCTTGCGGCTCGTCCGCGGCTTCCGCTGGCTCGCCGATATCTGCCAAGTCCAGTTCCGCCGAGTCGACGCTGACCAGCTTGTGTCCGCTATAGTCGGGCAAGCCCATGGGCAGCATGGCGTCGACCGGGTGCGTGAAGTAGAGCACTTCGATATCGCGCTGTCGGAAAGCGTCCAGGTGGGGGCTGCGCGCGCCGCTGCTGTAGTCATCGGCGATGATGTAATAAATCTCGTCTTGGTTGTCCGCCATGCGCGCCACATAGTCGTCCAGCGAGTGATATTGCTCGGGGTCCTCATCGCGCGTGGACTGGAAGAAGAGCAGAGGCTCCAGGTCGCTACGAGCGTCGCTCTCCACGACCAGCCCTTGCTTGATCCAAGCGCCAAACTCCTGGAAGATGCGCAGGTACTTGTCGCGGTCGTTCTTCGCCATTCGTTTCAATTCGGAAAGCAGGCGGCGGGTGATAGTCTTCTTCAAGCTGGCGATGACGCGCGTAGCCTGGATGCTTTCGCGGCTCACGCTTAGCGGCAAGTCTTCGCTGTCGACGACGCCTTGCACGAAGCTGAGGTATTCCGGCAGCAGCTCGCGGTTGTACTCTTCAATGAGGATTTTGCGGGCGTAGAGCTTCAGCCCCGGGTCTTTGCGCGGGCTGAACATGTTGGGCTGGCTGCTGCCAGGGATATAGAGCAAGGCATAGAATTGCATGGGCACATCGGCACGGATATGCAGGTGATGCGCCGCGCCGCCGAAGTCCATCGTCAGCATCTTGTAGAAGCTGTCGTATTCTTCGTCCTCGACTTCGCCAGGGCTGCGCCGCCAGATCGCCTGCTGCTTGTTGGTCGGCTCTTCGTCATCGCCCACATAGATGGGGAAAGCCACATAATCCGAATGTCGGCGAATGATGTCTTTGACGCGGAACTCGCGCGCGAATTCGATTTCGTCGTCCTGCAGATGGATGACCACATCCGTGCCGCGCGCAGATTTATCCACCGGGGCCAAGCTGTAGTTCTCGCCGCCAGTCGCCGACCACATGATGCCTTCGTCATCGGGACGGAAGGATCGCGAAAGGACATCCACCTGCCGAGCGACCATGAAAGCCGAGTAGAAGCCGACGCCGAATTGCCCGATGATGTCGTTGACGCTATCGGGCTGGTCGCGCATGGCTTCGATGAAGGCTTTGGCGCCCGATTTGGCGATCGTACCCAGCCCGGCGATGACCTCGGCGCGATCCATGCCGATGCCGCTGTCGCTGATGGTCAGAGTCTTGGCGTCTTCGTCCAACTGGATGCGGATGGCCAGCTCCGCGTCCGGGTCGAGCACAGAGTCATTGGTCAGCATCTCAAATTGCAGGCGGTTGAGCGCGTCCGAGGCATTGGAGATCAACTCGCGCAGGAAGATCTCTTTCTCGGTGTAAAGCGAATGAATGAGAATGTTGAGTAGTTGCTGCGTCTCGGCTTGAAAAGTAAGTTGTTCGCTCATGTTTTGCCCTCGATCCTTCTGCGCTTTGGCAGTGTAATCACAGCGGCATCAGATGTAAATTGGATTTTGGCGACAAACGGTTTGGTCCTTGCTGATTTGTCCCCCCCCCCCCCCCCCCCCCCCCCCACCCCCCCCCCCCCGTATCAACGGGGGAAGGTTTTGCCGAGCTTCCGCTTAGATGCTGAACCGCATATTGACTCAGAACTCCGCCTGTCTAAGCTCCCCTCCCTGATGTTCGGGGAGGGGCCGGGTAGTCTAGCGAGACGAATTGCTTGCTTGGGCGGATGCCAGGCAGCGCGCGGGGTTACAGGGCTCGTAATGCGCAGACAGTGCTATACTCGCCGCTATTGTGTCAAAGGTCGGAGATCGCATCCGTATGAAAGCCGCCAAAATCATCGCGCCGGGGCAGCCTGTCTTCGTTGAAGTCCCCAAACCGGATCTGCAGCCTGGCACCGCCATCGTGCGCACCCTGCGCGTCTCGCTCTGTGGCAGTGATATCCGGCACTTGCATCATCTGCCGGAGAGCCGCTACCCGACCGCGCCCGGCGAAACCGGGCATGAAATGGTCGGCGAGATCGTGGCGATTGACTCGCCCAATGGCGCCTTCAAACCTGGCGACCGCGTGCTCTGCCTGGCGCCCGACCATCGCGCTATGACGGAGTATTATCGCGCGCCGGTCGACCATCTGCTGCCTTTCGACCCCAAGACGCCGTTAGAACACGCCGTGCAGGCGCAGCAGTTGGGCACGGTGCTCTACGCCTGCAAAGTCCTGCCAGATCTGCACGGCAAATCTGTCGCCGTCATCGGCCAGGGTTCGGCGGGCTTGTGGTTTCTGGAGGCGCTGCAACGGCGCGGCGCGGAGAAAATCATCGCCATCGACTTGAAAGCCTACCGTCTCGCCTACAGCCAGCGCTATGGGGCGACGCACACGATTTGCAACGCGGACAAGTCGCCGGTCGCGGCGCTGCGGGAGATCTGCGGCGGGGCGCTGCCAGATATCGTGATTGAAGCGGCTGGCGAAGTCGAGTCCATAAGGCTGGCGGTAGAAATCGCGCGACCCAATGGCTTTATCCTGTGGTTTGGCGTGCCTAGATTCGAGAACATGGACTTTCCCATTTTCGAGCTGTTTTGGAAGACAGTCACTTCGCGCGGCATGGTCGGCGCGGCCAGTGACCCGGGGCATCGCTGCACGCGCCAGGCGCTGGAGTGGATTAGCAGCGGCGCGGTCGATGCGGCGGGCATGCTCACGCATACATTCGCCTTCGATGACGTCTTTGAGGCTTACGCGCTGCATCAACTGCAGGACGAAGGCGCGGTGAAGATCGTGATTGATATGGAGAGGTAGGGATTAACTACAGAGGGCGCGAGGATTAGGAGTTGTAGGGGCTAAGCATTGTCTCGCCCGCATACCCTCTTGCTTGGTCGCCCGGCCAGTCGGGAGGTGGCGGCAGGCGGGCGACCCACTGGGTCGCCTCTACGCGGTTCTTCATGGGCGGAAGCGCCAATTGTCAACCCAAGCCACGAATTGCTGGGCGAGCCATACAGTCGCTTTATTTCTGCCCCCTCTGTGGCCTCTGTGGTTCAATCTTGTTTGTACCGTTGATTCTAAGTCCGCTATGGTAAACTACCCTCCATGAACCTGCTTGACTACACCAGCATCCTCATCCGCCGCGGCTGGATCATGCTGCTGCTTGCTGCCATTGCCGCTGGCGCCGCCTTCCTATTCAGCCGCACGCTGGACCCCGTTTACCGCTCGACGCAGAAAGTCCTCATCGTGCCCAGCCGCAGCGATTTCGGCTTGACGCAAGCCATCAAGCAGACGCTCAACAACCATGTCGCCTGGCTGGACAGCTCCCTGCGCGCCGCGGAAGTCATTGACCGCCTGCAGATGGACATGACGCCGCTGCAACTGCGCGCCGATGTGCGCATCGCTCCCGATATTGACCGACTGCTCATCCAAATTGATGTCGAGCATCAGGATGTCGGGCAAGCCCAGCGGGTGGCCGCCGAATACGGGCAGATGCTGGTGCAGTATCGCAACGACCTCAACCAGCAGGCGCGGCGCGAAGACCGCATCGAAGCCAGTTTGCAGGACAACCCCGTCACTGTGCGCGCGCGGCCCAATGTCACCATCAACAGCCTGGTCGGTTTGATCGCCGGCGCGTTTTTGGGCGGCATCATCGTCTTCGTACTGGAGTATCTGGAAAGCGCTGTGGTGCGGCGTCGCGAAGATGTGGACTTGCCGCTGCTGGCTGTCGTGCCGGAGTAGGCGCGCCTAGCTTTCTTTCGCCAGGATTTCCGCCAGCAGGGGCAAATCGATATTGCCGCCGCTGATGACACAGACTACCTTGCCAGAGCCCGCGCCGCCAGTTAGAGCCGCAGCCAGGCTGGCAGCGCCGGCGCCCTCGGCAATCACCCCCGCATGCAGCGCCAGCGCATGAATCGCCGCCCGCACTTGATCCAGCGATACGACCAGCGACCCATCCAGCAAGTTACTCACCAGCGGCCACATCTCCGGCAGCACACTCGCCCCGCCGATGCCGTCCACGAAGCTGGGTTGGTAGTCAATGGCGACCGGCTGCCCGACGCGCAAGGACGCCTGCAGCGGCGCGGCAGTTTCCACTTCGGCCGCATAGACGCGCGTATCGGGTTTGATGGCGCGTATGGCTGAGGCGATGCCGGCGCTCAATCCGCCGCCGCCATAAGGGATGACGACCGCGTCGACATCCGGCAGGTCGCGCAGGATCTCCAGCCCGATTGTGCCATTGCCCGCCATCACGGCAGGATCGCTGACCGGGTGGATGAAGACGCCATCCAACCCCGGAAATTCGCGGCTGAGCAGCGTCTCCCACCAGCGCGCGAAGGGCACAGGGATCACTGCGCCGTCCAAGCGCCGAATGGCATTCAGCTTGGCCTGTGGGGCGTGCTCGGGCACGATGACATGGCAGGGGATGCCCAGACGGCGCGCATGCCAGGCGACTCCCTGCGCCATATTGCCGGCGGACGCTGTGTAGACGCCTTTGACCAGTTCATCCGGGTCTGCCAGAGCCATAGCATTGCCGGCGCCGCGCAGTTTGAAGCTGCCGATGGGTTGCAGATTCTCCAGCTTGAGGTGAATCTGGCAGAGCGCGTCGTCCAGATGCAAGCGCAACAGCGGCGTGCGGATAACGGAATCGGCGATGCGCTCGGCGGCAGCTTGAATGTCCGCCAGCGGGATGGCGCTCATACCAGGCGCTGCGTCAGAGTTTCCATATCAATATCGACGCCCAGCCCCGGCGCGTCGGGCACAGCCACAAAGCCGTCTTCCTGAACGAATCGCGGCGCTGTGAGCTCCTCGCGCAAAGGATTTTCCGAGCGGTCGTATTCCAGCAGCGGCTCGGGCTGCTTCAGGCGGCCAGGCAGGACATCCAGGGTGCTGACCAGGTGCAGACCGGCGGCAAAGGCGATACCCGTGCCCCAGCTGTGCGGCGCGAAGTTGATCTGAAAGGCGGCCGCCAGGTTGGCGATGCGCTTGCATTCAGTCAAACCGCCAGCGCCACAAATATCCGGCTGGGCGATATCCACGCAGCGATGGACCAACAAATGCCGAAAGCCCGTTATCAGATATTCATTTTCGCCGCTGGCGATGGGGATGGTCCTCCGCTGCCGCAGCTCTCGATAGCCTTCGTAATCGTCGGGCGAAAGCGGCTCTTCGAACCAACTGATGTCGAAGGGTTCCAGCAGCTTTGCCAGGCGCAAAGCCTCGCTTAGTGAGTAGGCGCAATTGGCGTCGACCATGAGTTCGGCGCGGCCGCCGATGGCTGCGTGAACCGCGCGGACAAGCCGCAGGTCGGTTTCGATGCCCAGACCGATCTTCATTTTCATGGCGGTGAAGCCCTGCGCTACATAGCCGCGCGCTTCTTCCGCCAGTTTGCCGGGGAGATCATTGGAATCGGTAAAATACATACCAGTGGCATAGACCCTGACTTTGTCGCGGCGTTGCCCGCCGAGCAGCGTCGAGACCGGCTGCCCCAGCAACTTACCGCGCAGGTCCCAAAGCGCGATGTCGATGGCGCTCAATGCGCCGACCAGCACGCCGCTACGCCCAAAAACGCCGATTTTGCGCCGCAGCTTGCTCCAGATGGCTTCAATGTGCAGCGGGTCTTCACCGATGACCTGCTCCGCTAACCAGTCGATGCTGGCGCGAGCGACCACCGTAGGCGCGTAACTTTCGCCCCAGCCGTACTGCCCATCGCTGGCGGTTACCTTAACCAGGCAGACCTGACGCTTGTCGAAACCCGACTGCGAAAAATAGAAGGGCGTCGCCAGTCTCTCTTCGGCAACAAAGGTTTCTACGCGCTCAACCTTCATGGATTCTATCGCCTCGCTGCATTGCGCCTGTCGAGCAGACATTGTAACCGCGAGTGGCGCGCCAGGCACAGAGCCTGTGCGCAAAGCAGCCTTAGCGAATGAAACGAAAGTATTTGCGCTAGTCGCAAGCGCCTTCGGTTTGCAGGAGCGCTGCGCTGATCCAGCCGGATCGACCGAGATACTCGACCAGGAACCAATTGGCTGTGCGAGCCGAGGCTGGCAAAGTGACATTGAAGGGTGTCAGCGCTTGCACATTGCTGCCACCAGGCGCATCCCGCAGCCGCGCTACATTGGTCGTCGTTACGCTGCAGCCGCGCAAAGGAATGGCCTGGTCATCTGTCAGCGCAGCGACATGCGTGACCCTGCCACCCTTGGGAACTTGGGCGCAGTTCATGTCATTTGCGCTGTACAAGGGCAGCCGCGAAGCCAGCGCCGGCGAAACGCTGTCATCTTCAAAGACCAATGAACCAGCGCCGCGGAAGCAGAATTCCGTGCCCGCTTCGACCTCGCCCCGAATGTCCAGCGTTTGTTCTACGCCGGCGTTCATCAGCGGGTGTTTGTCTATATCGGCGATCACCACGACCTCACAGCGCACATTCGGGCTGTTGGATACGACGCGATAGCCATCCGGCAGGCCGGGGCAAAGATACTTCATGGGTGTCGGCGTCGGCGCTGGAGCGCTAGGCGTATTGGTCGCTTGCGGCGCTGGTGGCGGGCTTTCTGGGGGCGAAGTCGGCGTCGGAACCGGCAGTTCAAAGGCGCCGATATCACAGGCATCACCCTGCGGACGCCGTGTATTGACCACATCATCGTCGGGATTATCAAGCTGCTCGCAGAGGTCTTGGTCAGCGGCGTTGATGGCGCGGCTGCCTTGCAACAGGGGATGATAAATTACGCCTTCAATCTCCCGCAGCGCGCCCAGTCGCAGCCTCTGCAATTCTTCCGCCGCGTCCTGCGCGCTGAACTCTTCCTCTTCCGCCGCCGATTGCGCTTCGACCTCAACTACCTCCCCTACAAGCTGCGCTGACTGCGCGCTCGAGTCGGGATCTGGCGTAGGCGTCGCTGTCGGCGTCGCTGTGGAAGCAGGCGGGCGCGGGCAAGAGTTATCCTGAATGTAATTGGTCACATTGCCGAGGATGGTATAGGGGCTGACCCCAGGGTCGCAGTGCAGGACGCCGCTGGGCAACGTGCCGGAAATCCAGGTGTTGCCAATCCGCAGACTGGCGTTGACGCCCGTCATCGCTACAGCACCCCCGCGCTCGACTGCGCTGTTGCTGGTGAAAGTGTTGTGAATGAGCTCTACCGAGCCCGTGGACACCGTATCTGCGCCGGCGTTGATGGCGCCGCCCTCGCGCGCGCTGTTGCTATTGAGCGTGGTATTGTGCATCACCAGATCGCCATTCCAGATCTCAATGACGCCGCCTTCATC
>DAOUKU010000016.1:0-1568 GCA_034420985.1 Anaerolineae bacterium
CCCCCCCCCCCCGTAATATCGCTTGATAATACCTGCTTACTTGATTCTCGCTCTTCCCTTCTTCTCAAATTCATTTTCGTCGCGCTGGTCTTCCTGCTGCTTTCGGCGGCGCGGGTCCAGGCCGCTACCTTCACTGCGAATAGTCACGCCACGCTGGTCAGCGCCATCAATTCCGCCAACGGCAACAGCGAAGCCGACACCATCAATATCACCGCCAATATCACGCTCACTGCCGACCTGCCCACCATCACCAGCAATATAACGATCAACGGCAACAGCAACACCATCAACGGCGCGGACAGCCATCGCGCCATTACCATAGACGCCGCCGGGATTTCTGTGACCATCAACAATCTCACGCTGAACGAAAACCAGGCGCCAGCGGCCAACCCAGGCGGCGCCATCCGTTACAGGCAGGGCTCCGCGTTAGCGCTGAACGGCGTCACCGTCCGCGACAGCGCCGCCTGGTACTCGAGCAACACGAATGACGGCGGCGGCTTGTATTGCAACGCTGCCGGTTTCACCATCAGCGACAGCGCGTTTTTCAACAACGCGGGGAACGAAGGCGGCGCCATCTTTATGACCGGCAACTGCCGGGCGACGATCAACCGCAGCGCCTTCTTCAATAACTCAGCCAGATTGAATGGCGGTGCCTTCCATATTGGGCGAGGCGCGCAAGCCACCATCAACCACACCAGCATTTTCGGTAATAAGGTCGGGGATGCGGCGGGCGTGGTGGACGGGCGCGGGGCGGCCATATACGCGCCGGGCACGGGAAGCGGCGCTACACAAAGACCGATCCGCCTGAATCATGTCACGATCACCGGCAATCGCAATGCCGAGGCCAGCCCGTCTGGTACGGAAGGCGCGCTGCACTTCGTGCTGGCGGGTGTACAGCTGCACATCCAGAACAGCATCATCTATGGCAATTCGACCGGTCGGCAGTGTTCGCGCCTCGGAACAAATGTGCCGCAGCTAAGCACCAATGTCGGGAATATCATCGGGGACGGCAACTGCGGTACGCCCACAGGGGTATTCGGCGGCGGCGGGGATCCGCAGTTGCCAGCCAGCGCGTCCAGCGGCTATTTTGCCTTGTCGCAAAGCAGCCCGGCTGTCGACGCTGCTGCCTGCATCAGCGGTCTCAACCAGGACCAGCGAGGACGCAGGCGACCCAGCGGCGTTCGCTGCGATATTGGGGCTTATGAATACCAGTATCCGCCGCCACCGCCACAACCAGCGCCGCCAGGCTCTGATGTCGGGGGTCCCGGAGGCAGCAGTGCAAGCAGCCGATCCGGCGGAAGCCAGGCCGAGGCGATGCCCACAGCCGTCCCGGTCATTCGCTATTCGCCAGCGCAGTCTTGCCAGACCCTGCAGCCCGACATCGTCGTCAGCAAAGCCAGCAGCGGCACAAGCTGTTCGCGCGTGGAAGGCAGCGAGATTGGCCATCCCGATGTCATCGCGGCCATGCCGAGTCTGGTGGTGGATTTGTGGGGCTGGGTTACGTCAGGCACGCAGGTCTGCTTCCGCGCGGACAGCGGCTCGATCAAGTTCATCGACACGACTGCGAT
>DAOUKU010000017.1:0-2708 GCA_034420985.1 Anaerolineae bacterium
ATGCCGGCGTTCTCGAAGACGCTATCGGGGATGAAGAAGAACATCGCCACGTTGATCGCCAGCAAGATGCCGCCGCCCAGATAACCCAGCGCATAACCTCGGGTCGAGACCCAGTCGCGGTCTTCCGCCCGGGCGACATGGGGCAGCAGGGCGTCATAGAAGACGATTGAGCCGCCGAATCCAATTCGCCCGAGCACGAAGCAAAGCGACGCCAGCAGCCAATCGCCCGTACTGACGAAAATCAACAAGCCCGTGCCCAAGACCCCCCCGCCTATGAAGATCGACAGGAAGCGTTTCTTGCTGCGCATGACATCAGAAATCGTGCCTAGGATCGGCGACAGTATGGCGAGGACGAAGAGCGAGAAACTGATCGTCAGCGACCAATAGGCGGTGGCTGTCGCTTCGCTGGGCAGCGCGCTGCCGGCGACAGTGCTGTAATAGACCGGCAGCAGGCTGGCCAGGATGGTGGTCGCGAAGGCGGAGTTCGCCCAATCGTACATCGCCCAGGCGTTAATGCGCCGTTTGTATGTCGTTTCGTCTCGTCCGCGCTCGCTCATGACGGGTTCCCTCGCTGGAATGCCGCTTGCCGGAATGTTGCCGGGACTGCAAATTTACCACGGAGTTCAGCGAGAGGAAAGTGAACGCCGAGAAAAGCACGAGGATTTCTATGCGCCAGCGGCTGCAAGACCGGCTAGTGGCGCATAATCTGAAATGGGGGCAAAATGAAAACGCCTCGGCCATCTCGACATATTCGGTGGAAGAAGAGTGTTGCCGTTCCTACTGCATAAGCGCCTCCGGCTAAAGCGGCTGATTGACCCTGGGCTGCTGCTCATCATCTGCCTGACGTTCGTCGTCGCCGAGCCGATTTGGACGAGCGACGGGCTGTCCAGCCCAGCAGGGGACGAGAGTCATCATCTTCGTCGAATTGTGCTGATGCGCAGCAGTTGGCTGGAGGGCGAGTTCTTCCCGTCTTGGGCGGAGGCCACTTACTGGGGTTATGGCTCGCCGGTCTTCCACTTCTATGCCAGCTTGACCTACCAAATCGCAAGCGCCATCCAGCTCGTTTTCAACCTCGGCCTGGTTCAGGCGGCGCGCTGGCTGTTGCTGCTGTCATTTATGACGGCTGGCGTCGGCATGTACTTGTTTTGTCGCCAGCGCAGCGGCGCGATTGGCGCGCTTATCGGCGGGCTAATTTATGTCAGCAGCCCTTATTTTCTGGTCATCGAGGCTGATGTGCGCGGGGCTTACCCGGCGCTGTTCGCCCAGGCGCTCCTTCCGCTCTTGCTCTGGCGCGTGGACGCCCTGCGAGACGCCCCCTGCGGACGCAATTTCCTGCTGGTCATCTTAATTGAAGCCGCGCTCATAAACACACACAACCTGCACGCGGTCCTATCCACTGGGGTCGCCTTCGCTTGGCTGGCATGGGAAGGGCTGATTCATCGCATCAACCGTGAAGCCAGCCGGCTGGATGCCCGCGGCGACTTGTGGGCGGCGCTGGCGCTGCTGCTCGGCATATTGGCCGCCGCCAGCTTTTGGCTGCCCATCTTGCTGGAAGGGCATACAATCAAAAGTGAAGGTCTCTTCAAAAGCCGGAGCATTTCGCTTTGGCCGAGCTTGAGCGAGCTGTTGAAGATACCGGATCAGTTTTATACCTGGGCGCGACCGACCATCCCGGATTCCATCCACATCGGCATTGCGCAATGGACCTACGCGCTTGTTGGCGCTGGCGGCGGGCTGACGCTGTACATCCGCGGCTTTCGCACCCGCCATCCAGGCGCCTTCCTCGGCGCCTTGTTCTTCTTCTTGCTTTCTCTTGCGCTAGTTGTGCTGATGCTGCCCTGGTCGCATCCGTTTTGGCATTCCATTGTTCCGTTTCGTTACTTGCAATTCCCGATACGCTTCCTCGGCCCCATAGTCTTGTGCTGCGGCTATCTGGCGAGCATGAACGGGCTATGGCTGCGGCGGCTGCCGGGCAAGATGAGGCTGATTGCGATCGCGATTGCCGTCGCCGCGGTGGTCGTTGCCGGCTTTGCCATGTCACGCACGATGAGCTGGAAGCGCCAGAACATTGACGTTTCGACGCTGCGGCTGATGACCACCAGTAAACCTGGCACGTCCCCCACCGACGACTACTTGCCAGGCACGGCAAGTCGAGATGTGGATCAAACGCGCCTGCTGGGCGATTACGTCGACGGCTACCCAATCGACAAATTCGATCGCGACAGTCTGCCGCCCGGCACCGAGGCGACGCTGTTGCGCAACGCGCCTGAATTCCATGCCTGGCGCGTGCTTTCACCGGCGCCATTTGACGCGATTATCTTGAACTACTGGTGGCCCGGCTGGGCGGCGACGGTCGATGGCAGGGCTGTGCCGGTCGCGCCCTCCGCAGACTTGGGCTTGATTCGCGCGTCCTTGCCCGCCGGCGAATATACGCTGCGCGTCTACCTAGGTTCGACGCCGCCTCGCGACGCTGGCGCGTGGATTTCCGCTTTGGCGCTCGTTGGCGGCTTGGCAATTGCCTGGCGCTTGCGCCATCTTCGCATCTTGCCACGTCCCTACGCAAGCGCGTTGCCCATAACGACCAGCGAAATCCTTGCGGTGGCGCTGGGCGGCGCAATCATCGCTGTTTGCTTTCTCATCATCTTTTTCTAGCTCGCATCCCGCCCGCTAATATCCGCTGCTGGGATCGGGGTAGGCGTGTCCGCCAC
>DAOUKU010000018.1:0-20231 GCA_034420985.1 Anaerolineae bacterium
TTCGGTTATGCCACGGCTGTCGCGGTCGCCATGTTCCTGCTGGCTTTCGCGCTGTCCATCCTGACCATGCGCGCCACCCGCCGCGAATCGCTGGAGTACTGATCATGGCAGCAGAGCAGCGCGCTCAAGAATCACGCTCGCTGATATCGCAGTCCCTCATCAATATCAGCCTCTTCGTCTGGGCGATCATCGTCATCCTTCCCCTCGTTTGGCTGCTATACAGTTCTTTCAAAACAGACCAAGAGATATTTTTTGAGCCCTGGGCGCTACCGCAGACTCTGCAATGGGCAAATTTCGAACGCGCCTGGGTGGCTGTGCACATCGGGCAGTACTTCCTCAACAGCATGAAAGTAGTGATACCCAGCCTAGCGCTGACGCTGGCGCTGGCGTCGATGACATCGTATGTGCTGGCGCGCTTTCAGTTCTTTGGCAACCGCGCGCTCTTCTATTTGTTCATGGCGGGTATGCTCTTCCCCATATTTCTGGCGCTGGTGCCGCTCTTCTTCCTGGCAAAAGACTTGCAGCTGCTCAACACCTTCACGGGCCTCACGCTGGTGTACACGGCATACTCCCTGCCTTTCACGATTTTCTTCCTGACCAGCTTCTTCAAGACCCTGCCCTCGGAATTGCACGAAGCTGCGCTGATCGACGGCGCGAACGAATACCAGGTCTTCTTCCGCGTGATGCTGCCGCTGGCGCAGCCGGGCTTGGTTACGATGGCGATCTTCAATTTCCTGGGTATGTGGAATCAGTTCATCTTGCCGCTGGTGCTGATGACCGAGCGCGAGAACTATGTCTTGCCGCAGGGCTTGTCCTTCATCCTGCATCAGCAATACTACAAAACCGATTGGTCGGCGCTCTTAGCAGCCCTGTCCATCATCATGATCCCGACTCTACTGGTCTACGCCGTCTTTCAGAACCAGATTCAAAAGGGAGTCACCGTCGGCGCGCTTAAGGGCTGATCAGACCTCCACCATCTCCTCAATCCGCTGGTATTGGCTGCGATAGAGCTGCGCATAGAAGCCGTCCAGCGCCAGCAGTTCCTCATGCGTGCCGCGCTCAATGATGCGCTGATCGTTGATGACAAGCACCTGGTCGGCATTGCGGATGGTGCTCAGGCGGTGGGCGATGACAAAGGCAGTGCGCCCTTCCAGCAGGCGCAGCAGCGCCTCCTGAATATGAATCTCGGTGCGGGTGTCGACGCTGCTGGTGGCTTCGTCCAAAATCAAAATGCGCGGATCCGCCAGGATCGCCCGCGCGATCGCCAGCAGCTGCCTTTGCCCTTGGCTGAAATTATGCCCTTTTTCCGATACCTGCGTCTGGTAGCCGCGCGGCAGCAAGTGGATGAAGCCATCGGCATTGGCCAGTCGTGCCGCTTCGATGACCTCGTCATCGCTGGCGCCCAGCCGCCCATAGCGGATGTTCTCCATGACCGTGCCGCTGAACAAAAAAGTGTCTTGCAGCACGATACCGAGCTGCGCGCGTATCGAGTCTTGCGTCAGCCCGCGGATGTCCGCGCCGTCGATGCAAATGCTGCCCCGGCTGATATCGTAGAAGCGGCTCAGCAGGCTGATGATGGTCGTCTTGCCCGCGCCGGTCGGTCCCACCAGGGCGATGGTCTGTCCGGGCTGAACATCCAGGTTGATATCGCGCAGCACCAATTCACCCGGCTGATAGGCGAAGCTGACCGAATCGAAACGAACCGCGCCGCGGATATCCCGCAGAGGGACGGCATCCGGCGCATCGACCACGCTAGGCCTCTCATCCAGCGCGGCGAATATCCGTTCCGCGCCCGCCAGCGCCGATTGCAGTTGGTTGTAGACCATGGCGATGCCGCGCATGGGACGGAAGAAATTCATGATGTAAACCACAAATGCCGCGATGATGCCCACCGACACGACATCCTGCAGCGCCAGCCAGCCGCCCAATAGCGAGGTCGCCGCCACAGTCAGGATCATCATGGTCGTGAACATCGGTCCCAGCGCGGCAGTGATGAAGTCAGCGCGGATGCCCACGCTGCGATAGGCTTGGCTGGCGCGCTGGAATTGAGCGATGGCGGCGTCTTCCTGCGCGTAGGCTTGCACCACGCGGATGCCGGTGATGTTCTCTTCCATGACCGCGTTCAGCCAGCCCAGGTTCTTCTGCATGCCGCGGAAAGCTACCCGAGTGCGCTCGGTCACCAGCTTGGTGATGTAGAGCATGATGGGCAATATGATTAGCGTGCCAATCGCCAGCGGCAGATTCAGCAGCAGCATGGCTACCATAATGCCGCCCAGCGATAGAATGTTGGTCGTGAACTGGATCAAGCCGTTGGACAGAATCTGATTGATGGTTTCGCTGTCATTGGCGATGCGGCTCATCAAGTCGCCGACGCGGTTGCGGTCGTGATAATCCATAGATAGCGCCTGAAAATGCCGGAAGAGCGCCGAGCGGATATCCGCCACAAAGAACTGCCCAACGCGGATCATGATGATGCCGTGCAGCACCGTGAAAAGGCCCTGCAGCAGGTAGACCGCCGCCATCAGCGCCACCATCAGCGCCAGCCCCTCGATATCGTCGTGCAAGACATAGGCGTCAATCGCCCGCCCCAACAAGGCTGGACCCGCCAGCCCCAGCGCCGTCGCCACCACCACCAGCCCCGCCACCACTGCCAACCGCGCGTGATAGGGCTTGAGGTAGTCCGCCAGCCGCCGCAGCGCGCCGCGCCGATCCTTGGCTTTCTCGCCAGTCGGTCGCGAGCCGCCGTGCCCGCCGACAAAGCGGGGCCGATTTGTGGATGCGTTGGTCATGAATTAACCACCGAAAGCTTTACCACCGAGAAAAACGAGAAAAAGAGAGAACACCGAGAATGCTTAAACACTTATCCGTTTGATACCTGTCTTTAACAGCTTTACATTGAAGTTGATGAGCAAGCCTGTCTTCAGTTTTGCCGCCTTGAGATAGGCTATTAGTTGCGCTTCATGCAAAGGCAGAAGCTCACTGACCGACTTCAACTCGACTATCACCTCATCTTCTACGACCAGATCGGCAACCAGGTGACCCACCGGCTCACACTGATATTCCACATAGAAACGCTTCTGTCGCTCAAACCGAATGTTTCGCTTTCTAAATTCTACGCAAAGCGCATTTTCGTAAACGGATTCAAACAAGCCGGGTCCCAACTCTCGATGCACGGCGATGGCCGCCCCATTGATACGATAGGTCACTTCGTCATGCTCATAGACGCGCCCCCGTGCTCTGTCCATTTTCGTCATGTCTCCATCACGCTTAAACAAATAAACATTTCCCTCGGTGTTCTCTCTCTTTTCTCGGTGTTCTCGGTGGTTAAGCTTTTCCCGTCTCGCCAAGCTGCGACTCGTAGATTTCGCGGTAGATGCGGCTGCTTGCCAGTAAGTCCTGATGGCGTCCGCGCTCGGCGATGCGCCCCTGGTCCAGCACCAGAATCTGGTCCGCCCCCAAGACGCTGGTGATGCGCTGCGCGATGATGAAGGTGGTGCTTGTCGCTGCCAGCCCCTGCAGCGCCGTCTGAATCTTGTACTCGGTTTCCATATCGACGGCGCTGGTGCTGTCGTCAAAGACCAGGATGCCCGGCTTGACCAGTAAAGCCCGGGCAATGGCGATGCGCTGCTTCTGCCCGCCGCTCAAGTTGGCGCCGCCGGCTTCAATGGCGCTGTCATAACCGTCCGGCATCCGGCTGATGAAGTCGTGAGCCTGCGCCGCTTTTGCCGCCGCCACAACCTCGTCCAGAGACGCATCCGGCGCGCCAAAGGCGATATTTTCCCGCACGCTGCCGCTGAAGAGAATCGTCTCCTGCAGCACCATGCCGATCTGCCCGCGCAAGGCTTGCGCATCCCATTGGCGCACATCCACGCCATCAACCTTCACCGCGCCGCCATGGACATCATAAAAACGCGGAATCAAGTTCACCAGCGTGCTCTTGCCAGCGCCAGTCGCCCCCAGCAGCGCAATCTGCTCGCCCGGATCGACGCTGAAACTGATGCCCTGCAGCACATCATCGCCACTGACTGGTCCCGCGCCATTCGACTTGCTGAGGTCGCGGCGACTATAATGAAAGGACACATTCTCGAAAGCCACGCGCCCGGCAATGCGTTCGGCGCGGTGCGGCTGCGCAGCGATTTGCAGCCGCGGCGGCGTATCCAACACTTCCAGCACGCGCTCGGCAGAGGCTTCGGCGCGCGCCGCCATCATCAGCAGATTCCCTAGAAAGAGCAACGGACTCATGCCAATCATCAGGTAATTGTTGAAGGCGATCAACTCGCCGACGGTCAGTCGGTCGCCCAGCACCGACAAGCCGCCAAACCACAGCACCGCCACCGTGCCCACATTCGTCAGCACTTGCAGCACCGGCATGGCCACCGCCATCAGCACGCCCACTTCAATATTCCGCTCGCGGTAGTCGCTGTTGCTGGCTTCGAATTGCTCAATCTCGTAGCGCCCGCGCACGAAAGCTTTCACCACCTGGATGCCCGCTAGGTTCTCCTGCACCAATGTGTTGAGCTCGCCCAGCTTCAATTGCACGACGCCAAAAAGGCGCGTCGCCTGCAGCATCAAATAGCGGATGAATACCGCCGATACGCCCGCCACCGCGAACATAATCAGCGACAATTGCCAATCCGTGATCAGCAGCATGAAAATACTGCCGATGATCATTAACAGCACGCGCAGCAGCAGCGCCAGACCCGCGCTGGAAAACATCCGCACCACATCCACATCGCTGGAGACCCGCGTCATCAGCCGCCCGGTCTGCATCTGGTCCAGGTTGGCGAAGGACAGCGACTGGATATGGCGGAAAACGGCATGGCGGATGTCAAAAGCCAAGCCCTGCGAGACGACCGCCCGGCACCAGCCCTGCCCCAACGTGCTCAGCGCGCCGATCATGGCCGCCACGAACATCCAAAACGCGCCCAGCACGATCATATCCATCTCGCGCGGGCGAATGCCTTCGTCAATCATGAATTGCAGCAGGCGCGGCACGCTCAGCTCCATGGCGACAGGCAGCACCGTCGCCCAGAAGCCGAAGAACAAATACCAGCCATAAGGGCGCATGAAGCGGAAAATGCGCTGGAGCGAGGGCATGGCAGGAGTCTAGCCGCGCTTGCCTTGCGCTACAAGCGTTGGCTGTGATGTCACGCGGCGTCGGCGAATAGCGCTCAAGCGAGAGATATGGCCAACAACGCAAAGCTGTGCGGCGGAATTTCCAGCGAGTCCAGGCTCACCGCGCGCTTCTCAATGGACACGGTCTCTGGCTCGGCGAAAGTATTGGTCGCCAGCGGACTATCCCCCGCCACCAGGTACATCGTCGCCTCGTCTTCCGCCTCGACGCCCGACAGTGTGATTCGCGCCGACCGCTCGGCATCGCAATTCACCAGCGAGACATAGACTTCCCGCCCGCCCGCGTCCCCCGTTGCCGCCGCACTGAACAGCGGGACAGCGTCCATGGCTGGCATGTTGCCCGCCGCCGGACTGCGCCATGTCCCGCATTCGACCTCACAGCCCAACGCCTGCGAACCGCGATGGCGCGTCATCAGCTCCAGCACGAAGGTGGCCGGCATTTTGATGGTGGCTGGCGCATCGGGCCTGTCCCCACAATCGACCGGCACCCAGCCGCCGCCACGCCCCATAAACAGTGCCTCCCAGCGATACAGCGGCGCGCATACATAGCAGCCCATCACATTGACCAGATGGTAGATGGCGCTGTAGTGAATGCGGTCGGCGCGCTGCAAGCAGGCGTTCATCAGCCAGGCCGTGTAGACCGCGTCCGCCAGGTTGTACTCTTCAATGAAGTCAGGCGCTTTCGCCCCCACATAGGTATTCCATTCATCAAATGCCAGCGGCAGCCCTGGCGCATGTTTGTCAACCACCGCCAGCGTGGCATCCAGCATCTGCTCGACTTCGTGGGCGGCCGCCAGCTTGGGCAGGTAGATCTGCTCGGGCGGCGGCGGTTGCGACCATTTCTCCGTGCGCAGCGAATAATAATGCAGGCTCAGCTGGTCCATCTCCGCGCCGGCAATTTCCAGGACATCTTCGTTCCAGCCGCTGTAGAGTTCGCCCGGCGCGCCAACGCCGATCAGCGTCAAATCGGCATCGACCGCCCGCATCGCCCGCGCAAAGTCCAAGTAGCGATGGGCGTAAGTCCGCGCATCGCAATGCCCCACCTGCCAGTTGCCAAATTGCTCGTTGCCCACGAACCATACGCTCACCGCATGCGGCTGCGCATGCCCATTTTCCGCCCGCAGCCTTCCCCCCGCTGTGTCCAGGCCGCCGTTGCAGTATTCCACCCAGGCGGCGGCTTCTTCGGCGCTGCCATCGCCCAAATTGGCGGTCAGCACCGGCTCGGCGTCGATCAGCCGACACAGCGCGATAAATTCATCCGTGCCCATATCGTTGGACTCCCACTGCCACCAGGCGGGATCCAAATATGCAGGTCTCTTGTCGCGGTCGCCAATGCCCTGACGCCAGTGATAGGCGGAGACGAAATTGCCGCCGGGCCAACGTAGCTGCGTCGGCGACCAATCCTTGAGCGCCGCCAGCACATCCGCGCGGAAACCTTGCACATGGTCGTCTGGCATCAGCGAAGCACAGCCGATCCAGGCACTGCGGCTTTGTATGCACAGGCTTAGCTGCCCCTGCGGGTCCTCGCCGGCTGCGGTGAAAGTATGCTCGAATGTCCTCCAGTCGCCGGGCAGGCTGTCGATGTGCCAGCTTTCATCGCCGAGCTGCACCCGCAGCGCTTGCCCCTCGCCCCGCGCCACCAGCCGCAAGTGATAGCTGCGTTGCGCCTCCAGGTACAAGCTGCCCTGCCAGATGCCGCGCCAGTTTCCGTCCGCGCGCCGAATATGGATGCGCTGCGATTGACGCCCGGTGTAGAACACGCTGTTGTCGTGGGCGTAACGAACCGCGCCAAAGTCGGGATTATGCGCTTGCCAGGGTACGACCACCCCAGCACCAGGATGGGTATTGTGGAAGCCTTCACTAAGCCCCCGGTACATGCGGTCGTTGCCGGCGAATTTGCGGTCGCGTAGTATCTCCGCCCAGATGCCGCCGTAGACCGCCTGCCCAAGGTGTTCCAGGTTGGCGCCGTAGAGATGGTCGCGCGCCTCGCCGATGATGCGCTCGGGATGCAGCGTGATGGTCGCGTCAAATGCCATGCGCGGCAGTTTAGCATACCTGGCTGCGCTGATGCAAAATTGAAGCATTTACTGCGACTCGTCGGGGCGAGGAGGTGCCGCTGTTTGCACCAAGTTCGCAGTTGCGTTACACTCCCTCCTTGTGTGCGCTCGCCGTACCGCCTCAGACCCTATTTATGACAAGGAGCAAACCCCATGAAACGCTTACTGCTTTTGACTGCGCTGCTTTTGCTGATCTTCAGCCTCTTGCCCAGCGCGCTGGCGGACGATAGCTATACCATCGCTTTCGTGCCCGGCGTCAATCCCGATCCCTTCTACATCACCATGTCCACCGGCGTCTATCAAGCGGCGGCAGACATGGGCGTGGAGGTCATCCAGCAGGACCCGGAACGCTTTGATGTCACCGTCTCCACGCCCATTATTGAAGCCCTCATCGCCCGCGGCGACATTGACGCGCTGGTCACCGCGCCTAATGACAAAGAGCAGTCCATCCCCGTCCTGCAAGCCGCGCATGAAGCCGGCATCGTCGTTCTGACCGTCGACACTTTCATCGGCGACGGCAACTATGCGGACGGCGAGGTCACCTTCCCCATCAGCTATATCGGCTCGGACAACACGCAAGGCGGTTACATCGCTTGTTCGGCGCTGGCGGACGCGCTGCCAGAGGGCTCCAAGATTTATGTAACCAATACCCGCCCCGGCATCAGCACCACCGACCAGCGTGAAGAAGGCTGCCTGGCGGCGGCTGCCGATCGCGGACTGGTCGTGGCGCGCGTGGATTACAACGAGAACAGCGCCGACACCGCTCAAGCGCAAACTGCCGCTGTCCTGCAAGCCAACCCGGACATCGTCGGCATGTTCGCCACCAACACCTTCGGAGCATTAGGCGCTGGCACAGCCATCCAAAACGCCGGTCTGCAAGGCGCGGTGGAAGTTGCGCTCTTTGACGCCAGCGAAGAGAACATCGGCTTCCTGCGCGATGGCATCGTCTCGCTGGTGATCGCGCAGAAACCCGCCGACATGGGCTACCTGGGCCTATCGCTGGCGACGGCTTATCTAGATGGCGTGGGCAGCATCCCGGCGCGCATCGGCACCGGCTACGCCGTCATCACCATAGATAATGTCGATGACCCGAATGTCTCCCGCTTCATCTATACCAGCAACACCTCCGACCCGGCGCCAGCCCTCGACGAGAGCTACAACCTGGCTTTCGTGCCGGGCGTCAATCCCGATCCCTTCTACATCACCATGTCGCGCGGCGTCTATAAAGCGGCGGAACGCATGGGCATCAATGTCATCCAGCAAGACCCGGAGCGCTTTGATGTCACCGTCTCCGCGCCCATCATCGAAGCTTTGATCGCCCGCGGCGACATTGACGCGCTGGTCACCGCGCCCAACGACAAAGAGCAGTCCATCCCCGTGCTGCAATCGGCGCATGAATCCGGCATCCCTGTGCTGACAGTTGATACCTTCATCGGCGACGGCAACTATGCGGACGGCGAGGTCACCTTCCCGATGACCTACATCGGCTCGGACAATGTCCAGGGTGGTTACATCGCTTGCACGGCGCTGGCCGACGCGCTGCCCGAGGGCTCGAAGATTTATGTGACCAATACCCGCCCCGGCATCAGCACCACCGACCAGCGTGAAGAAGGCTGTTTGAACGCGGCGGCCGATCGCGGACTGGTCGTGGCGCGCGTGGATTACAACGAGAACAGCGCGGATATCGCTCAGGCGCAGACAGCTGCTGTCCTGCAAGCCAACCCGGATATCGTCGGCATGTTCGCGACCAATCTGTTTGGCGCGGTCGGCGCGGGCAACGCCATTCAAAACGCCGGTCTGCAAGGCGCGGTGGAAGTCGCGCTCTTTGACGCTGGCGAAGAGAACATCCAGTTCCTGCGCGATGGCATCGTCTCGCTGGTGATCGCGCAGAAGCCCGCCGACATGGGCTACCTGGGCGTCGTGGCGCAAGCGGCGAATGTGCGCGGCGTAACTTCCATGCCGGCCCGCGTCCCCACGGGATACGCCGTCATCACTATCGACAATGTTGACGATCCGGATGTCGCCCGGTTCATCTATACCGGTTAGGCGAACCCCCCTCGCTCCCCCCGACAGGTCGGGGGGAGGCAAGCCTTGGCTACCCTCTCCGTCTTGACGGGGAGGGGCTGGGGGAGGGGTTAAAAGGGCGACTCAAACCCCCCTCGCTCCCCCGTCGAGTCGGGGGGAAGGACAATCTTTTACCCTCTCCGTCTTGACGGGGAGGGTTGGGGGAGGGGTAAAGGAGACAACCGAAACCCTATGCAACTGCCATCCAAACTGGGCGCGGCGCAGCGCAACTCACTGATGAACCCGCGCACCATCGAAGTCCTTACCAAAAGCTGGTCTTACCTCTTCCTGCTTGCACTGGTGATCTTCTTCTCGCTCACCGGCACTGGCTTCTTCTCCGTGCGCAATTTCTCCACCATTTTGACCACTAGCACGCTGATCATGCTGATGTCCATCGGCCAGACCTATGTCATCATCACGGCCGGCATCGACCTGTCCATCGGCTGGACGGTGGGCTTGTCCTCCGTGACCACAGCCCGCGTCATGCGCGATTTGGCGGACAGCGGCAACGACATCGGCTACGCCATGCTGGTGGGCGTCTTCGCGGGCTTGCTGGTGGCGCTGATCCCTGGCTTGGTCAATGGCGTGCTGGTCGCGCGCATCAAGGTGCCCCCCTTCATCGCTACCCTGGGCATGTTCGGCATTGTGCGCGGCGCCGCCTTCCTGCTTACCGACGGGCAGCAAGTGGTGCGCGGGCTGTCCTCGGAATTGCGGGAGGCATTGCGGGAAATCGGCAATGGCAGCCTGCTCTTCTATATCCCGGACCGCGGCTTCGCCTGGTTCACCAGACCGCCCGACCTGAGTCCCCAGGAGCTGCGGCTCGTCCAGCAGTTGCTGCCTTATCCCGTGCTAATCACGGCCTTCGTGGTCTTGGTCTTCGCCTTCATCCTGGCGCGCACCAAGTTCGGACGCCACACCTATGTCATCGGCGGCAGCGAAGAGGCGGCGCGGCGCTCCGGCATTAATGTCAACCGCCACTTGATCATCATCTATATCCTCTGCGGCTTCACCGCGGGCATCGCCGGCGTGTTGCATTTGTTCCGCTTCACGGCTGGCGCGCCCCAGGCTGGCGAGGCTGCGCTGCTCTCGTCGGTGGCGGCGGTCGTCATCGGCGGGACGAACCTCTTCGGCGGCGAAGGCGACATCATGGGCGCGGTGGTCGGCTCGCTGATCATCGCCGTGCTGCAGACCGGGCTGGTCATCCTGAACATCGATTCTATCTGGCAGTTCATCGTGGTTGGCGTGGTCATCATCATCGCCGTACTGGTCAATCAGCTGCAGGCGGCGCTGGAAAGGTATCAAGTCAATGTCTGAACCAATCCTGACGGCGCGCGGCATCAGCAAGCATTTCGGGGGCTTGACGGCGGTGGACAATGTGGATTTCGAAGTCAGCCCCGGCGAAGTGGTGGCGCTGCTCGGTGACAACGGCGCGGGCAAATCAACGCTGATCAAGTGCATTTCCGGCGTGTACCGCCCCGAGAACGGCAGCGTGCGCTTCAAAAAAGCCGATATTACCGGGCATGCCCCAGCCGATATCCGCGAACGCGGCATCGAGACCATCTACCAAGATTTGGCGCTGGCGGAGAACCTGGATGTCGGCGCCAATGTATTCTTAGGCAAGGAGTTGGTGCGCCGCGTGCTGGGTATTTTTCCTGTGACCGACGACAATCGCATGCGTCAGGAAGCCGCCGGCGCCCTAGACCAACTGGATATTCACATCCCATCGCTAAAGCAGAAGCTGGTCAACCTGTCCGGCGGGCAGCGACAAGCCGTGGCAATCGCCCGCGCGCTTTACTGGCAGGCGCAGTTGATGATCATGGACGAGCCGACCGCCGCCCTGGCTGTGCCCGAACAGCGCAAAGTCCTGGCGCTGATTCTCTCGCTGCGGGAAAGCGGCATCCCCGTCATCCTCATCAGCCACACTCTGCACGATGTCATGGCGGTGGCGGACCGGCTGGTCATCATGCGGCGCGGGCAGGTAGTAGCGAATATGCCGCGCGCGGAAGCCAGCGAAGAATTGGTCGTGCGGCACATCGTCGGCGCGGCTTAGGCAGTGATGCCCATTGAGCAATGCAAAAGCTAACCACCGAGTATACCGAGTCAAACGAGGGCACAGAGATTTAAAAAGCAGTAGGGGCGTCTTGCTGAGACGCTCGTTCTTTTCTCAGCGCGCTCCGCGCACTCCGCGGTCGGCGTCTTCGCATAACTGACTGGGACTTGCTTCAACGCGCCTGCAAAACTGCGCTACAATTAGCCCCATGAGCCTGTTGAATGACAAACGCATCCGCCAGCTTGTAATCGCGGTGCTGCTGGTTATTCTGGCACTGGGCTTGCTGAGCCTTGTCTCCACCGCCCTGCAGTTGATCGTGCCTCTGGCGCTGGTGCTGGTCGGCGGCTTCGCCTTCTACAAAATCGTGCTGGAAGGGCGCGATGAGCCCGAAGCCATGGCCGACGAATTGGCGGAGCAAGCCCGCACGCTGGATCATATGACTGGCGCGGATTTTGACGACGCAGACGAAGAATTTGACACTGACGACAGCGCCGCGCATGAACGACTCAGCGCCATCGAGCGGGCGCGCAGCCAATACCTGGACGCCACCACCCCCGCGCAAGAAATCCTCGAGGGGATACGCGCCCGCAAGCAGCGCCTGGATGGGGACGACGCGCCATGAGGCTGCTTTCCGTCAATATCGGGCAGCCCCAAACCGTCGACATCAAGGGACGCCAGTACCGCACCGGCATCTACAAATCTGTCGCGATGGGCGGTCGCTGGCTGCGGCGGCTGGGGCTGGAGGGCGATGGGCAAGCCGACTTGAAAAATCACGGCGGACCACACCGCGCCCTCTACTGCTACGCGCATGAAAACTACAGCTATTGGTCGGCGCAGTTGGAACGGCGCGACTTCCGCTATGGGCAATTCGGCGAAAACCTGACCACCCTGGGACTGCTGGAAAGCGAAGCCTGCATCGGTGATATCTATCGCATCGGCGGGCAGGCGCTCATCCAAGTCTCGCAGCCGCGCGTCCCCTGCTACAAACTGGCGGACAAAATGAGCATCCCTGGTTTCGAGAAGACCTTCCTGGCAGCCAATCGCATTGGCTTCTATGCCCGCGTCTTGCAAGAGGGGCGAGTCGAGGCTGGCGAACCGATCGCGCTTGTAGAACGCGATCCCCTGGGCATGACCGTCACAGTCATCAACGCCGCGCTGCATCTAGGCAATGGCGACCGCGAAACCGCCGAACGCGCCGTGCAGTTGCGGGCGCTCTCTCCCGAATGGCGGCGTAGTTTCGAGAAACTGCTTGGCTAACCCCCTCCCGCTGAAGCAACGGGGGGAGGCTAATAACAACGTGCTAGCTGTACGGGCGAGCCGCCGGCTCGCCCCAGTCTCGCCATACTCGGTAGTCGTAGGGGCAGGGCGTTCCAGCGAAACGTCCCTACACTTGCCCGTTACGCCTTAAAATCCCGCCAGTGCATCGACGACAGCCCGCTTCTCCACACCGGCCATGGGTCCTTTTTTGGCAACCGCCAACGCCCCGCAAGCATTGCCCAGCCGTGCCGATTCCGCAGGCGACATATCTTCCAGCAGACCACAGAGAAAACCCGCGTCGAAACAGTCGCCAGCGCCAGTCGGGTCGATCTCACTAGCCTGATAGCCTGGCACATCGACGCGCTCATCCGCACTGTAGACGCTGCATCCGTCCGCGCCCCGCGTAACCACGATCAGGCGCCCGCCCTTGTCCGCCAACAGGTCCCCCACAGCCGAATCGACTGTGTCCGCGCCCATCAAGCCCAGCAGCTCGTCTGCCGTGGGCAGTAGGACATCGGCCGCGTTCATGAAGTCGGCGAAGGCAATGCGCGCCTGCTCCAGCGGCAGCAATTCCGGACGCAAGTTGGGGTCGAAGCTGATCAGCGCGCCCGCAGCAAGCGCCATATCCAGCGCCCGCCGACATACCGCTAGCGCCAACTCGCTCATCGATAGGGTCGAGCCCATGACATGAAAACAGCGCAAACCGGCGAAGAGCTCCGGCAGCAGCATGTCTTCGCTGAGGCAGCCGCCCGCGCCCAAGCTGAAGACATAATCCCGCGAGCCATCGCCGTGATAGGACACAAAAGCCACGCCAGTCGTCAAGCCGTCCAGCCGCCGCAAGCCCGCCGTCGCCACGCCATCCGCCGCCAGTTGATTCAGCAGGCAGTCGCCAAAGGCATCCGCGCCAACCGAGCCAATCGCCGCGCTGGACAAGCCCAAACGCGCCGCCTGAGCAGCGAAGATGAAAGGCGCGCCGCTGGGATAGGGTCCCATGAAGGGTCCGGGCGCATCCAGCGGCTGGTCGATGCCCGCGCGCATCACCTCCACCAGCGCCTCGCCGATGGTCAGCATGTCCAGAGGCATGCTCAACCCTTCCGCTCCGATTCAATCAGACTTGCAGCGATCAATTTTGGTAGTCCTTGCCATAGTCCATATTCGGGATGGGGCTGGTGCGGCTCCAACCACCATCGACGACCAGCGCTTGTCCGGTGATTTGTCCGGCGCCCGGCGCCGCCAAGAATAGCACAGCATTGGCGATATCAACGCTTTCTATGGCTTTGCCAGTGGGGGTCAGCGCCGACCAGGTAGCGTCATAATCGGGATCGTCGCCCAAATTGCGCGGCGTGAGGACAGCGCCGGGCGCCACGCAGTTGATGGTGATGCCGTGCGGGCTTAACTCCAGCACCAGGTTGCGCGCCAGCATCTCCAGCCCGGCTTTGGTCATGCCATAAGCGCTGAGATAAGGCACGGCTTGATGCCCCGTCACCGACGACATCAGCACGATGCGCCCGCCCCTTCCCTGCGCGCGAAATTGCCTCGCCGCCGCCTGCGCCAGAAAGTAAGTGCCGCGCAGATTCACATTCACCACGCGCTCAAAATCAGCTGGCGTATAGCTGAAAAAGTCGCCCCAGGAGGTCAAACCGGCGTTGCAGACGCAGACATCCAGCCCGCCGAATTCCACTGCCGCCTGCGCCGCCAAAGCCCGCACAAAGTTCACATCGGCGACATCGCCCGGCGCAGCCAGGCAACGAGCGCCCGTCTCGGCAGCGATGGACTTGGCAGCTTTATGCGCGCGCTCCGGCAGGATGTCGTTCAGCAGCACAGCCGCGCCTTCCCCACAGAACTGCCGTGCCACTTCGTAGCCGATGCCCTCGCCCGCGCCCGTTACGATGACGCTTTGATCTTGAAATCGCATTGATGTCATAGGCTGTCTCGATTGCGCTGCATGGTTGAGAGGATATTCTAACCACAGAGGACGCAGCGGGCACAGCGATTGTCCGTCTACGACGAATTTTGCACCGGCAAGTCGGCGACTCGCCCCTGTCCGCCACCGGCGAATCGTGTAAGGGCGACGCTTGTATCGCCCACCGCCTACCCCTCCCCGTGTCAACGGGGAGGGGAGTTAACTTCTGCGGAATCGGGATTCTTGTTCGGAATCACGCCACACAAAGGGAAGCGTCCCCCGACCAGTCGGGAGACCGGAGTTTCGCCCCGCGTTATCATCTGCGCTAGACTCCGCGCCAAGGAGGCATACGCATGACTCACAAGGAAATCTACGGCGGCGGCGACCTGCTGCCCACCACACGCACGCGCGGGCAAGGTCGCGAAGGCCGGCTGCCCCTCGATGAAGACATGCTGCTGCAGGAAGCCAGCGGCAACCTCTTCGCCATGACCCAGAATGTCGCCATGGGCTGGCATCCCGAAGAAGTCAATCGCGAGCAGTATGTCATCGTCAGCACCAAAGGCGGTTTGCGCGCGGAAGATGGCAGCCCGGTCGCGCTGGGCTACCACACCGGGCATTGGGAAATCAGCCTGCTGGTGCAAGAAGCGGCGCAGACCATCCGCGACAAGGACGCCATTCCCTTCGCCATCTACTGCTCTGACCCCTGCGATGGGCGCTCGCAAGGCACAACCGGCATGATGGACAGTCTGGCTTACCGCAACGATGCCGCCCTGGTGATGCGGCGCATGATCCGCTCGCTGCCGACTCGCGACGGCGTCATGGGTGTGGCCACATGTGACAAGGGCTTGCCAGCCGCCATGATCGCGCTGGCCGGCTGCCCCGACCTGCCGGGAATCATCGTGCCGGGCGGCGTCACCCTGCCGGCCGAAGGCGCGGAAGATGCCGGCACCGTGCAGACCATCGGCGCGCGCTTTGCCCATGGCCTGATCAGCCTGGATTACGCTGCGGAGATGGGCTGTAAAGCCTGTGGCTCCTCCGGCGGCGGCTGCCAATTTCTCGGTACAGCAGCCACCTCCCAAGTGGTGGCCGAGGCTCTGGGTTTGGCGCTGCCGCACAGCGCGCTCGTGCCATCCGGAGAAGCCGTCTGGCGCGACAACGCAAGGCGCTCGGCGCTGGCGCTGCTGGCCTTAAAAGCCTCGGGCATCACGCTCGGGCGCATTATCACGCCAGCCGCGCTGGAAAACGCCATGCTGGCACACTCGGCTTTTGGCGGGTCAACCAACTTGCTGTTGCACATCCCCGCCATCGCCCATGCCGCGGGTCTCAAGCCGCCGACAGTCGATGACTGGATTCGCGTCAACCGCAGCACACCGCGCCTGGTCGATGCCCTGCCCAATGGACCTCGTAACCACCCTACAGTGCAGGTTTTCATGGCGGGCGGCGTGCCAGAAGTGCTGCTGCATCTGCGCGCGCAGGGCTTGCTGAATACCAAGGCGCTGACCGTCACCGGCGATACGCTGGACGCTGCCCTGGACTGGTGGCAGGATAGCGAAAGGCGGCATCTAGCCAGGCAGCGGTTGCGTGACAGCGACGGCATCGACCCGGACGATGTCATCATGTCGCCGGATTCGGCGCGTTCGCGCGGTTTGACCAGCACGGTCGTCTTCCCCATCGGCAATATCGCCCCGCAAGGCTCGGTCATCAAAGCCACGGCGATTGACCCCAGCGTGGTCGGCGCGGATGGCCTCTACCGGCATCGCGGCTCGGCGCGCGTCTTCACCTCCGAACGCGCGGCCATACGCGCTTTGAAAGGCTTGGGTGGCGCGAAAATCCAACCCGGGGATGTGCTGGTGCTGGCCGGCGTCGGTCCCATGGGCACGGGCATGGAAGAGACTTATCAACTGACCTCGGCGCTGAAGTTCATCCCTTGGGGCAAACATGTGCCCATCATCACCGACGCGCGTTTTTCAGGCGTGTCCACTGGCGCTTGCATCGGGCATGTCGGTCCGGAGGCGCTGGCCGGCGGTCCTATTGGCAAGCTGCGCGATGGCGATATCATCGAAATCAGCATTGACCGCAATCAGCTGAGCGGCACGGTTGACCTGGTCGCTACGGCGGCTGGCGATCTGACAGCGGAGGAAGCGGCGCAGTTGCTGGACTCGCGCGCGCCCCACCCCGACCTGCAGCCGCATCCCGATTTGCCCGCCGACACGCGCTTGTGGGCGGCGCTGCAAGCCGCCAGCGGTGGCGTCTGGGCGGGCAGCGTCTATGATGTAGACAAAATCACGGCGGCGCTGCAGGCTGGCTTGGCGGTGCAGGGCGAATAGCGCGGACTTCAGCGCAATTTGTTGACAGCTCGCCCTTGCCCTTCCATACTCCCCCTGTCGACCAGCGGCGGAGGTTCGCGATGCTCAGCCCACAGCAAATCGCCTTCTATCATGAAAATGGCTACCTCACCGTCGAGAATGTGCTGCAGCCCGACGAGTTGGCGGCATTGCAGCGGGTTACCGACGAATTTGTCGAGCGCTCGCGGTCGATCACAGCGCATGATGCCATCTTCGACCTGGAGCCGAATCACAGCGCCGAGAAGCCACGCCTGCGCCGCATCAAAAGCCCCATCCTGCATCACGAAGTCTACGACCAGACCCTGCGCAACCCCGCCATCCTGGACATCGTCGAGCAGCTCATCGGGGTAGGCGTCCGCAGCAATGGCAACAAGCTCAATATGAAAGAGCCCGATCATGGCAGCGCCGTCGAATGGCACCAGGACTGGGCTTTCTACCCGCATACCAATGATGATTTGCTGGCGGTGGGCGTGGCCATTGACGACATGACCGAAGAAAACGGCTGTATGCTCATGGTGCCTGGCTCGCATCGCGCGGACTTGTATAGCCACCACGAAAATGGCGTCTTCGTGGGCGCGGTCAGCGAGAGCGATTTCCAGCCAGAAACCGTCGCCAAATGCTTGGTCAAAGCTGGCGGCATCACCATCCATCACGCGCGCACTCTGCACGCCTCCACGCCCAACCACTCGTCCAAACCGCGGCGTCTGCTGCTCTTTCAATACTGCTCGCTGGACTCTTGGCCCCTGGAAGGTTTCGCCAGTTACGATGACTATTGCGCGTCCATCATCCGCGGCCAGCCCAGTGTTCGCCCGCGCTTGACGGCTGTGCCCGTCATCATCCCTCTGCCCAAACCAAAAAACGCCGGCTCGATCTTTGAAATCCAGGAAGCCCTGCAGCACCGGGAGATGGCTCAGCAGTGAGCTCATAGCGCCCCGCTTGACAGCAACGCCATACGCGCCTAGAATTGCCAGCCCCATACGCAATAAAGGCTAGGGAGCGTATCATGTACACAGTCACCAAGTATCCTCACGGGACATTCTCCTGGACGGACAACAGTTCCACTAATCCCGAGGCGGCCAAACCCTTCTATCTCGATCTCTTTGGCTGGGGCAAAATCGAAGAGCCCATGTTTGAAGGCGCGACCTACACCATGTTCCAGCACCAGGGACAGCATGTAGCCGGCTTCGCGGCGATGATGCCCGATATGCAAGCCATGAACATTCCATCCCACTGGACGAATTATGTCACCGTCGACGATGTTGACGCACTTGTCGATGTCGTTACCGGCAATGGCGGGCAGATCCTCGCCGGTCCCATGGAAGTCTTTGAAAGCGGGCGCATGCTGCATATCCAGGACCCGACTGGCGCACAGTTGGGCTTGTGGCAGGCGCGTAATCACATCGGCGCGGGCTTGGTCAACACCGCCGGCGCCATGTGTTGGAACGAACTGCTCACCACCGATGCCGAAGCAGCCAAAGCCTTCTACGCCAAGCTCTTCGGCTGGGAATACCAGACCGACGAAAACGGCTACATCATGATCAGCAATCGCGGGCGCAATAATGGCGCGATGATGCAGATGGACGAGAGCTTCGGCAGCATGCCGTCCATGTGGCAACCCTATTTCACCGTCGCCGACATCGACGCGTCCATCGCCCAGGCGCAAAGCAGCGGTGGCACAATCATCATTCCCAAGACGGAAGCGCCTGGCGCTGGTCATTTCGCCTATCTGTCCGACCCCGCCGGCGCCCATTTCTACATCATTCAGCTAAACCAGGCTGAGCCTTGGGAAGAGTAGGCGCTCTGCTCGCTATGCCTTACAAATGCAGGGGCGACCTATCAGGTCGCCCGCCTGTGCTATCTACCCGCCTTTCGCATGACTAACTTGGAACACCTTTAACGGAAGCTCTGCGCAAACACAGGGCGTTAGGGAGGAAAAAATGTACACAGTGACGAAATATCCCCACGGCACATTTAGCTGGGCGGATACCAGCTCGACCGATCCGGGGGCGGCCAAGCAGTTCTATATGGATCTCTTCGGCTGGAGCAAAACCGATATCCCCGTGGGTCCCGGCATGACCTACACGATGTTCCAGCACCAGGGCCAACATGTCGCTGCGCTGAGCGAAGCCACACAAGAGGCGCTCGAGCAGAATATCCCATCGCATTGGTCATGCTACGTGTCTGTCGATGATGTCGATGCGCTCTTGCCAGTCGTCACAGCCAATGGCGGCCAGATCATCTTTGGGCCGATGGATGTCTTCGACAGCGGGCGCATGGCTTTCCTCATGGACCCGACTGGCGCGGCGCTGGGCTTGTGGCAGCCCAAACAGCACATCGGCGCAGGCATCGTCAACACCGTCGGCGCCATGTGCTGGAACGAGCTGCTCACGCGCGACGCTGCGGCAGCCAAAACCTTCTACAGCGCCGTGCTAGGCTGGGAGTTCTACGGCGATGAGCATTACATCCACATCAGGAACCAGGGCCGCAACAACGGCGGTATGATCGAGATGGACGAGAACTTCGGCGATACGCCGCCCTGCTGGATGCCCTATTTCAACATCGGCGAAATCAACGCGGGCATCGCGCGCGTCAACGAGCTGGGCGGGCAGGTGCACATGGGTCCCAACGAGGCGCCGGATACGGGCTATTGGGCGCTGGCGACAGACCCAGCCGGCGCGCATTTCTATATCATGCAGCTCCTCAATGCCGACGCCTGGGAAGAATAGACGGCGCTGCAAAAAGCGAACATGGTTGTAGCCCCGCGCGCTGCATGGCAGCCGCCCAAGAAAATGGATTCGCCCGCTGTGAAAGGAACAAAGAAAATGTACAAAGTGACAAAATACCCGCACGGTACATTTAGCTGGGCACAAGTCAACTCGACCGACGCGAAGACATCCAAAGCCTTCTACATGGACATGTTCGGCTGGGGCAAAGTCGAGATCCCGATGGGCGATGACTTTGACTATACGATGTTCCAGCACCAGGGCGAATATGCCGTGGCGCACGCGAGCATGATGCCAGAGATGCAAGCGGCTGGCGCGCCCTCGCATTGGACGAACTTCGTTACAGTGGATGATGTGGACGCGCTGATTGATGTCGTCACAGCGAATGGCGGTACGATCATTTTCGGACCCATGACTGTTATGGATAGCGGCCGACTTATGGGCATACAAGACCCTACGGGAGCCCAGTTGTTCTTGTGGCAGCCGCAACAACACATCGGCGCGGGCATCGTCAACACCGTCGGCGCCATGTGCTGGAACGAGCTACTCACGCGCGACGCTGAAACAGCCAAAGCCTTCTACAGCGCCGTGCTGGGTTGGGAGTTCCATGGCGGTGAGCATTATATCCACATCACGAACCGGGGCCGCAGCAACGGCGGCATGATGCAAATGGACGAGAACTTCGGCGAGATGCCAGCT
>DAOUKU010000019.1:0-38080 GCA_034420985.1 Anaerolineae bacterium
CGCCCCCCCCCGCGCCCGCAGAGGGGGGGGGGGGGGGGGGGGGGTCTACATTTCAACCGACGCTTATGCCCCGCAGACGGAAGGCGAAACGCCCGAACCCTTTTGCGTGGCGCTGCGCAACAGTTTGCTGGCCGGCAACAGCGCCAATGACTGTCAGTTGGCCGAGGGCGCGACAATTGGCAATACAGGCAACTTGATTCGCGCGAGCAACTGCGGATCCGCAGCCTACAACACCGACCCGCTGCTGCCCACAAGCGCAAGCGGCAGTCCGCCCTATCTCGCCCTGCCCACCGACAGTCCGGCGGTCAATGCCGTCGATTGTATTGGCGGTATTCCAGGCGACCAGCGCGGCATCCCGCGTCCGCAGCCAGCCAATGGCAGGTGCGATATCGGCGCTTTTGAATTAGCCGCGGCGGCGGTCGCGACTCAAGATAGTACCGACACCTTGGACGGCTCGGCCTGCGCCACGAGTACGCCAACGAACACGCCAAATGCAACGGCAACCGCAACGGCAACGGCAACCGCTACGGCAACCGCAACCGCTACGGCAACCGCTACGGCAACCGCAACCGCAACTGCAACTGCAACAGCAACGGCAACCGCAACGGCAACGGCAACGGCAACGGCAACGGCAACGGCAACTGCGACCGCGACAGCAACGGCAACGGCAACGGCAACTGCGACCGCGACAGCAACTGCAACGGCAACTGCGACCGCGACAGCAACTGCAACTGCAACCGCTACGGCAACCGCTACGGCTACGGCAACCGCGACAGCCACGCCAACGGCAACGCCCACTGCCACGGCTACACAACCAGGCAGAGAGGATCCGCCAACTAATGGCAGCCCGCCCACCAATGGCGACCCACCCACTAGTGGCGACCCGCCGCCCACCAATGGCGATCAGCCACCCACCAATGGCAGCCCGCCGACTGATGGCGGTACGCCGCCGAAACATATCTTCACAGTGAGCGAGCGGATTGTCGTGCAATCAGACAACGACGATATTCGCTTTGATAAGCTGGCCATGCTTGACCTGGACAAACATCCGGACCTGCAAGGCGGCCGGCTTGCGGCGAGGGTCTGGCGCTCGAACCCGCAATGTACGCATCGGGTCGCCGCGGGCGAGAACCTGTTTCGCCTGGCGATCCGCTACGATACGACAGCGGAGGCGCTCAAGAGACATAACTATCTCTTGTCGGATCTGATTGCAGTCGGGCAGGAGCTGACCTTGCCGATTTGTGCGCAACACATGAGGGAACTGACCAACACGCGGATTTGCTTCAGGATTCCCGGGCAACTGGTCTTCATTGATACGACAGCATCGCCCCCGGCTGTATATCCCTTGCCATCATTCGTTGAGGGCGGATCTACCTGCGCCGCGATTTCTCGCCCGGGCACAGTTGTCCTGACGGATTTGCGATAGGCGCGAGGCATAACCGGCACATCGCCTCAAGGCCCTCTGCGCTCTTTGTGGTTCATTCTGCCCCGCGCATCATAGGCAGCGCCCTCTGGCTGTGCTAGCATTCCGCAATGCGAGACAAGCGCCTATGGATCATCCTGACGCTGATATTCTCAGCGGGCCTTACGCCCATCGCCATCCGCATCACCCAGGGACATGGCCTGCCCTCGCTGGTGATTGTGCTGATTCGTCTCTGGCTGGTGTCGCTGGGTTTGCTGCCGTTGGTGTGGGCGCGCTACCGCAGTAGCTTGCTGGCTCTGACGCGGCGGCAGGCTCTGCTGGCGGGCGTGGCGGGCTTTTGGCTGGCGCTGAACTTGCTGCTGCTCTTCGTGTCGCTGGAATACACCAGCGTGCTGATGACCAGTTTGCTGCGGCGCACGACGCCGATGTGGATTGTGCTGCCGGAGATATTGATTTTCGGTGTGGTCTTCTCGCGGCGCTTTTGGATCAGCCTGGTGATTACGCTAATCGGCGTGACGCTGGTGGGCTTGGGCGGTCTGACAGCCGTTGAAGCGGGCAGCGACCCCTTGTTTGGCGGCGCGCTGGCAATTTGCGGCAGTTTCTGCTTCGGCGCGTATCTGCTGATCGGGCGGCAGCTGAACAATGTCATCCCGCCCATGCTCTACAGCTTTCTGGTGTTTTTCAGCGCGGCGCTGTGCATCAGCCTGGCAGTGGCGATCACGGGCACGCCGGTCCTGGGCTACTCGCTGGAAGGCTACTTGTGGACGCTGGTTGTAACGGTGATGGCGCAAGTGCTGGGGCATCTCTTCATGAACATAGCGCTGCAATTTTTGCGGGCGACGGCCTTGGCGATCCTGCTGCAGGTCGGCGTCGTATTCAGCGCGGTGATTGCGTTGCTGGTCTTTGGCGAGATTCCTTCCCTGCTGCAAGTGGCGGGCAGCGGCCTGGTGATCTATGGCGTGGTCATCGTTACTTACGAGCAGACACGGGCGCGCCGGCGGCATGGCGGGACCTAGCCTCCGCACAAGCACTTGTAAGAATGATGGCGCTAGCGTAGTCTAGTAGCCGTAAAGCGCAAAGAATCAGTGGGGGAGACCTATATGAAGCTGGAGACGCTCGCTATTCACGCGGGCTACGAGAGCGAGCCGACCACGCACGCCGTGGCTGTGCCGATTTATCAGACCGTCGCCTACGAATTCGACAATGCGCAGCACGGCGCCGATCTATTCAACCTAGCGGTGCCGGGCAATATCTACACGCGCATCATGAACCCGACCAATGCCGTGCTTGAGGAACGGGTCGCGGCTATGGAAGGTGGCGTGGCCGCGCTGGCGCTGGCTTCCGGACAAGCAGCCATCCACTATTCCATCGTCAATCTGGCGGAGGCGGGCAACAACATCGTCACCGTGCCTCAACTCTACGGCGGCACCTGGACGCTCTTCCGCCACATGCTGCCCAAGCTGGGCATCGATGTGCGCTTCGCGGAAGATGACAGCGCCGAGGGCCTGGCCAAGCATATCGACAGCAACACCCGCGCGGTCTACTGCGAATCCATCGGCAACCCGGCGGGCAACATCCCCGACATGGAGGCCATCGCCGATATGGCGCATGCCCATGGCCTGCCCGTCATCGTCGACAACACCGTGCCTACCCCAGCGCTCTGCCGTCCGGTGGAATTTGGCTGCGACATCGTGCTGCATTCAGCCACCAAATATATGGGGGGTTTGGGCACGACGATCGCCGGCGTGCTGGTCGATGGCGGTATCTTCGACTGGAAAGCCCACGGCGACAAGTTTTATCAATTCACCGAACCAGAGCCGAGCTATCACGGCGTAGTCTATGCTGATGCCTTGGGCGCGGCCGCCTACATCGGTCGCGCGCGGACGGTGGCGCTACGCAACACAGGAGCGGCGCTCAGCCCCTTCAACGCCTTCCTGATCCTGCAGGGCATACAGACGCTTTCCATCCGCATGGAGCGGCATACAGACAACGCTCTGGCTGTGGCGAAGCATCTGCAGGGACACAATAGCGTTGAGTGGGTCAGCTATGCGGGCTTGGAAGACTCACCATATTACGACCTGGCGCAGAAATACACTGGCGGGCGTCCCGCGGCGCTGCTGACCTTCGGCGTCAAGGGCGGCTACGACGCCGGTGTATCGTTCTACGATGCGCTGAAGGTGCACAAGCGGCTGGTGAATATCGGCGATGCCAAGTCCCTGGCGGCGCACCCGGCCTCGACAACGCACCGTCAGCTGACGCCAGAAGAGCAGTTGGCCGCGGGTGTCACCCCGGAGACAATTCGTCTGTGCATCGGCATTGAGCACATCGACGACATCATCGAAGATATTGATCAGGCGCTGGCGGCGGCAGGCTAGCCCCTCCGCGCCAGTCCTCCCGACGAGTCAGGGGGAGGCTACGCACGCTGCAAGGCAGCCGCTCAAGCAAAAGGACTCGCCCACGGCGCTACCACCCCTCCCCGAATCATCGGGGAGGGCGGCTAAGGCAGGCGGAATCGCGACTCCGCATGGGTTTCAGCATCTATGCGAATGCGCGGCGAAACCTTCCTCCCATTGATATGGGGGGACCGAGGGGGGTAGATTGGTCAGTCGCCCGGCGCCTTGTCCGGCACATAGGTCAGTTGCTTCAATCCCAGTTCGCGCAGAACAGCTTCCACGCGCGCGACATCTTCCGCGTCGCTGGCGTCGTAAGTGCGCGCGCAGAGCAGGCGCTGATCAGGCTGCGTTTGTCCAGCGGCCGGGCGCGTCGACACCTTGGATTTGTAGCCCAGTTTGCCAGCCACTGTCGCCGCTTTGACCCGCTCCCAGGTGGCGTCGACTTCATGCGCCTGCAAGGAAACACGCCATTCGCCAGACCTGGCGGTCGGCGGCGGATAATTGCCAGCTTTGAGCTTGGCTTCGATCCAATAGACGGCGGAATAATCGCTGGGGCGGGCTTTCTCGTCGTGCAGCATGCGTGCGTTCTGCACCATCTGGATCAGCGCCAAGTTGGGCTGCCCAGGGGTTTGCTGGTCTGGCATCAGCAGCCTCCGCGGGGCGCGTTGTCGGTCTTGCTGTCGAAGCCGTAGCGCCCGATCAGCGGCACGAATCGGCAACGCAGCAGGGTGCGAGTCCGGTATTTGTCGGCTGCCCGCGTCACCAGTTTGAGTTCCTGTTCGCGAGCGTCGCCGATGGGCAAAATCAACTGCCCAGCGCGCGGACTGAGCTGGGCGCAGAGGACGCTGGGCAAGCGCGGCACGGCGGCAGTAACGATGATGCGGTCAAATGTCGCCTGGTCGGGCAAGCCCTGGCTGCCATCGCCGACATGGATATCCAGATTGCTGTAGCCCATATCGCCGATACGCGCACCAGCCGCCTCCGCCAGCCGCAAGATGCGCTCCATACTGAAGACATACTGCGCCAGGTGGCAGAGAATCGCCGTCTGATAGCCGGAACCCGTGCCAATCTCCAGCACTTTGTGATGGCTTTTGAGATCCAGCCGCTCGGTCATGAAGGCGACAATATAGGGTTGGGAGATGGTCTGCCCGTCGCCGATGGGCAGGGGGCGGTCGTCGTAGGCTTGGGCTTTGAATTCGTCGGGCACGAACTGGTGGCGTGGCATCATGCGCATGGCGTCCAACAAGCGCGCGTCGCTGATGCCGCGTTCGACAAGCTGTTCGTCGACCATGCGGCTGCGCAAGCGGGCATATTCGCGTGAGGTGGGCATGCGCTATCCAGGCTGCGTGCCGTCCGTAGACTAACGCTAGCACAAATCCCAAAGGTGGGCAAATACTGGCAACTGCGCGTCTAAGCGTGCGCCCAGCCTTGCCATTCGCGGGCGCTCCAGGCGGCGTACATGGCGATGGCGCCGGCTGTCGCCACATTCAAACTGCCCACCGCGCCGCGCATGGGCAGCGTCAGCAGCAGATCGCAGGTGTCGCGCACCAGCCGCCGCAAACCCTCGCCCTCGCTGCCCATCACCAGCCCCAGCGACATGTTGAGGTCAGTTTTGTCCAGCGGCGGGATATTCGCTCCCACATCCAAGCCCACCAGCCAGACATCGTCCTGTTTCAACTGCTTCATCGCCGCGACCAGGTTGGGCACCTGGGCGACATTGCAGTGCTCGACCGCGCCCGACGAGGCATTGACCACCGCCGGCGTGACAGCCACGCTGCGCCGCTCCTGAATCACGATGCCGTGCGCGCCAACCGCATCGCTGACGCGAATCAGCGAGCCGACATTCTGCGGATCCTTCAGCAGGTCCAGCAGCAGGATGAAAGGTTTTTCGTTGCGCCGCGCCGCTGTGCTGAGGATGTCCTCGAGGTCGCAATAGGGGTAGCCGCCGACGCGCAGCACCAGTCCCTGGTGCTTGCCGCCATTCGCCAGGTCATCCAGGATGCGGCGCTGCACGCGCTGGACGGGCAAGCTGAGTTCGTCGGCCATGGTGATGGCGTCGCCGATAGAACCGCGTTTGTCGGCGCGTTCGTGGATCACCAGCGAGTCCAACTGTCGCCGCCGCGAGCGCATAGCTTCGATGACTGCCCAATGTCCGTACAAGAATTCTGGCACGATGGCTGGTCCTTTTCTCAGGCAATTGTAGGGGCGAGCCGATGGGTCGCCCTGCCCCTACGACAGCTTCCACAGCGTGCCGTCGGCGCGGTCTTCCAGCGTGATGCCCAGGGATGCCAACTGGTCGCGGATTTGGTCGCTGCGGGCGTAATCCCGTTCGGCACGGGCTTGGGCGCGCATGTCCACCAGCATGTCGATCAGCGCGGCTTCTCGCTGGCTGTCGCCGCCAGCATCGTCATCCGCAGCCGGCAGAAGACCCAACACATCTCCGCCCAGCGTCTGATAGGTCGCGTCAATGGCCACCAGGGTCTCGACGCCTACTGGCGCATCGCTGTTAAGCAGGCTATTGACATCGCGGGTGAGGTCTTGCAGGACAGCGATGCCGCGCGGCGAATTGACATCATCGTCCATCACAGCGCGGAACTCGCTTTCGGCACGCTGCAGCCGAGACATGAAGTCTCCCCCGGCGCCACCTTCCGGCGCGGTATTCAACTGCCGCCGCACCAGTTGCCGGGCGTTCATCAGCCGCTCCCAGCCCGCCTTCGCCGAAGCCAGCGCCTCCTCGCTGTACACGACCGGGTTGCTGTAATGGGAAGTCAGGATAAAGTAACGCAGTTCCTGCGGACGCCATTCCTGCAGGGCGTCCTTGATGGTGATGTAGTTGCCTAGCGACTTGCTCATTTTGACGGGGATGCCCTCGTCCGGGTCGAGCACATTGAGGCTGCCGGTCAGCAACCAATAGTTGGCGAAGGCGGCATGGTTGGCGCATTCGCTTTGGGCGATTTCGTTTTCGTTATGCGGGTAGATATTGTCGATGCCACCGCCGTGAATATCGAAATTGGCGCCCAGGTATTTCTTCGCCATGGCTGAGCATTCGATGTGCCAGCCCGGGAAGCCGACGCCCCAGGGGCTGTTCCAGCGCAAGATATGTTCTGGTTCGGCGCGCTTCCACAGGGCGAAGTCGGCCGGATGTCGCTTGTCGCCACCCACCAATTCACGGGATTCGTCCTGCTGCTGCTCGACGCGACGGTTGGAAAGCTTGCCATAATCGGCATCGCTGAGCACATCAAAATAGACATTGCCATCGGCGACATAAGCGTGCCCGCCGGCGATTAGCGTCTCGATCATGTCGATCTGCTCGGGCACATGGCCGGAGGCCCGCGGCGAGATATCCGGTCGCGCGACTCCCAGCGCGTCCATATCTTCAAAATAGCTGCGCGTGTAAGTCTCCACGACTTGCATGGGTTTGGCGTTCAACTGGGCGGCGCGCACCAGCACGCGGTCTTCTTCATTGGCGCGCAAATGCCCGACATCGGTGATATTCTGCACATAGAGTAGGTCGTAGCCCCGCCAGCGCAGATAACGCGCCACGACATCAAATGAAACATACGTCTTGGCATGCCCCAGATGCGAGTGTTCGTAGACGGTCGGTCCGCAGACATACATGCCGACGCGCCCGTCGATGATCGGTCTAAAGGGCTGTTTCTCCCGCCCCAATACATTGAATAGCTGCAAGGTCATCGCTGGCGAAGTCCTGTCGATTATCCCCCATCATTGGGGGCATTGTAGCAGATTGTCGCGCCTTGTGCGGATGGGCATTGACGAGGAAAAGCGCCAAAGGATGGCTAGTTCACCGGCTTGGCATACTCGGCAAAATCATGCAGCTTGACGAAACCCAGGGAAGCGTAGAGCGGTCCCGAGGCGGCATTCATGTCAAGCGGCTCATGGCAGACATAGGCGCATTTGATGCCCCACTCGGCTTGCATGCGCCGCATCGCGTATGTCATCAAGGCGCTGGCCAAGCCCCGCCGGCGAAAATCGCTGTGTGTGCCCACCGGTTCAAAGAGCAGCGAGCGATTGACGCTGTCATGCCAGACATTGACATAAGCCGCAAATCGTCCATCCGGCGCCACGACAACGATCTCGCGTTCCATGTGCGGAGCGTTGAAGACGGCGGCATAGGTCCCGGCATCCCACTTGGGCGTAAAGCTGTGATTATGCACATCCGCCAGTTGCGCCGCGTCTGCGGCCACCGCGTCGTGAAAGTGAAAACCAACTGGCAGCGGCTTGTCTGGAAGTTCGGCGAGGTCGTGACGAGTCACGGAGATGCAGGGCTTGCTGTACTTGTAGCCGTGCTGGACGACAAAATCGCTATAGGCTCTGTCCGTTTCGCCAACCTCAAGCAGCAATTGGCTCAGGCTCAGCTTGTGGCGCTGCGTCAGTTGCAGCATTTCGCTCTCGCAGAAGCGGATTGCCTGGCTGTGCAGGTCGCTGTAGAGCCGCTCCGGCGCGACTTGCAAGTCGAAGATCTCCCAATTCGGAGCCAGGATGGCAAATGCAAGGAGCTCGTCCCTGTCCAGCCAACTGAAGAACAATTCGGAGGGATCAAATTTGTAGCCGCCATTGAAGATGCGATGCCCGATATCGCCCTTGTGAAAGTAGTAGCCGTGGCCGCACTCGCTTGCCCAGCGCATAAGAGCGGCTTGCGCGCGGAAAAGATCGGCTGGCGACTGGTAGGCTTGCGCTTGCATCATAGCGTCCTCTCATAAATGGCTGTCAGCGCCGAAACTTGTTGATCCAGGCTGAAATTTGCGGTGACATGCTCGCGAGCGCGCTGCCCTATGTTCTCACGAAGCGAGTCCTTCCCCAGCAGAGTATGCAGCCGCTCGGCGAATGTGTCGGTATCAAATGGATTGATGATGTAGCCGGTTTCGCCATCAATGACCTGCTCCCGCGAGCCGCCAAAACAAGTGGCGATCACGGGAACCCCCAGCGCCATGGCTTCCAGATTGACAGTGGGGAAGGTATCAAAGCAGATCGACGGTACAGCCACGACATCCGCCAGTTGAAATGCCCCGCGCAGTTCCGTTCCGCTGAGCCAGCCGCCGGCAACGATCATGCCGAGCAAGTGGCGGAATCGCGCCGGGACCTGCGACTCGATGCTGCGAGAGGAGAGTACGAGCAAGCGCGCATTGGGCAGGCTACTCCGCAGCTTGTCCAGCGCCGCCAAAAGCTGCTCGACGCCTTTTTCCCGGGTCATCCGACCAGCGACCAGGATGATGCGCACCCCCTCCAGCTCGAAACGCCCCCGCAACTGGCAAACGAGTTCTCTGCTGGCGGGAGTCCAGGCCTGCAGGTCGATGCCGTTGGGCAGGACATGCGCGGGCGGTAAGCCATTGACTGCGTAGACATCAGCCAGCGCCTGGCTGGGCACGGTAACTTCCTGCGCGTGTCGAAGGGCGCGGCGAATAAATAGATTGCGAATGGGATTGTAGCGAAAGCGATTCTCGCGCAGGTTGTGCAGCCGCGGCAAGCGATACTCTTCTGGTGCCGGCATCCGCCCGCCATCGGACTTCACGAAATAGCCCATTTTGCCATAGACGATGGGCATGCAGTCGTGCCCGCTGAAGACGACGCCGCAGCCGAAGTCCCGCGCCAGACGCAAAGTATGCCAACTGAGCCAGGCATGCACATTGTGCGCGTTGACGACATCGGGACGGAGGCGCGCCAGCAAACGCCGGAATGCGCCGGCCGTCTGCGGATTGTAAAGGGACAGCCAACTGCGGAAGCGCTCGCGATAGCGGGCATGCAGATGATGCGTGGGGATGCCGTCGCGCAGCTCGTCAAAGGATTCGCCTTCCGTGGCAGCAGCGATGTGGACGATATGCCCCTGCGCGCGCAGTCCCTGCGCCAGCCGCCAGACGACCGCTTCGGCGCCGCCTTTGCCTTCCGGCGGGATGCGGTCGTTGAGTAGCAAGATTTTCATCACTGGGATTGTAGCATCAGCGCGGCGCGTCAACCCCCTCGCCCCCTCCCCCGTTGAAATGGGGAGGGCATTTAGCGGAAGTCGTAGGGGCATCTCGCTGAGACACCCCGTATTCATGGAGATCGAATGTCGAGGCGGGTTTTCGGACGACCCGATGGGTCGCCCCTACACCGATCCAATGGCGTTTGGCTCAAGCGCGACCCGCCACCTCATCTCGCGTATACTAGATATACAAACCAAGGGGAATTGCCCATGCAGAAGTCACTGCAAGATGCCGACCGGGAGGCGCGCAAACTGGTGGCGAACTGGACGACTGGCGCAGCGTTGACAGGCTGGATCCCGGGCAGCGCCTTCTTCCTCACCGCCGCGGACACGGCCATGATCCACCAGGTGTCCAATGTCTATAAAGTCAGTGCCTTTGAGATGGATCATCTGCTGTCGACGCTGTCTGGCGCGGTGGGCAGCGCTATTGCCGGCGGCGTGATTGCCGAGGTGGCTGGCTTGATCCCATTGGCGGGCTGGGCGGTCAAGAGCGCGGCCATGGCCGCTAAAGCCAAGGTCATCGGCGATGTCGTCATCCGTTACTTCCGCGAGCGCTCGGATTTGCCGGATACGCGCGTGCTGATCCCGGTCGAGACGGAAGACTAAGCGCACAATCGCTTGCACCTGCCAGGCTCCTGCGTTAGCATTTTCGCGGTATCCGCACGCGGCAGAGGCACAAATGGCGAAAATTCGACAGCAGGTATTGACGCTCTACCTTTCGACATCGGCGCTGGACAGCCACGTGCTGGGCTGGTCGATCTACGATGGCACGGGCGAAGAGGCGCATACCACTGGCGACAGCGACGCGCCGCCCTACGACACAGGCTTGGAGGCGCTGCGCGATGGCTGGCGGCTCATCCAGCATCCCGTACTCTTCCCGCCCTACCCCGGCGAAGAGTACAGTACTTCGTTCATGAAATATGGCTTCGTCTTTGAGAAACTGGAGGACTTGGACGCATGATCGACAAGCAGCATTTGCTGAACTCGGCGCAAATGGCGGAGTTCGTGGCGCGGGGCTTCTTGCGCTTTGACGAGCTGGTGCCGAACGATATCAACGAGGCGGTCATGCGCGACATCGACCGCCAAGTCATCAAGGGCGCGCCAGCTGGCACGCCTTTATCCCAATGCTACGCTGATACCGCTATCCGCCGCCTGCTGGACTTGCCGCAGGTGCATGGCTTGATCCACAGCCTGGTGGGCGAAGACCCGCTCTTCGACCATGACGCCATCCATGTGCGCGAGCCCAACGAAGGCAAGGCGCAGGGCCTGCATGCCGACTCGATCATTGATGTGCGGACGCACTTCGATATCCAGCTCATGTACTTCCCGCATGATGTGCCGCTGGAAATGGGCGGGACCCTGCTGCTGCCGGGCAGTCACTTCCGCCGCGTCAACGAAATGGATGTAGCCGCCTACCAGAATATGCGCGGGCAGATCGCCATGGTCTGCAAGGCGGGTACGCTGTTGGCTCTGCATCACGGCATCTGGCATTGCGGGCGTCAAAATAAGACCGACCGCCGCCGTTATATGTTCAAGCTGCGCTTGAACCCAGCTGTGCGGCAACTGCGCCTGTGGAATACCGACGACCTGGTCGATGACTATCGGTCGCAGCGCGAAATCTACACGACCGGCGCGCGCGACAATGGCGTGCAAGACATCCTGAGCCGGCGCGAACCCTGGTTTGAGCAAGCCAGCGGGCGGCTGGAGATCGTCAATCGCATCAAGCTGTGGCGCTTCCTGACGGGCGACAATAACTTTGATGTGCACTACTGGCTGGGCCGGCTGGAGAATATGCCGGCATAAACCCCCATCCCCCAGCCCCTTCCCCCAGAACGAGGGAAGGGGAGCATAGCAATGACAGCGGGATAGAAAAGTCCCTCCCTCATTTTGGGGGAGGGATTTAGGGTGGGGGCGCCCGCCAAAAATCACCCTAGAAATCCATCAGCAATCTGCTAAACTGGCGCGCTACATTCGCAAGCCAGCCAAGAGGCAGCAGGACAATATGGCATCGTATCACGGACCAAAAGCAAAAAAGCAGCGCCGCTTCGGCGAACTGCTCGTGCCGCGCCCAAAATACTCGCGCATCCTGGAAAACCGCGCCTACCCGCCTGGCGAGCACGGCCGCGAGAAATCCTTCCGTCAGTCGCGGCGCAGCAACTACGCCATCCAGTTGGAAGAGAAGCAGAAGCTGGCTTTCATCTACAATGTGCGCGACCGGCAGCTGCGCAATTATTACAAGAAAGCGGCGTTGATGGCGGGACCAACCGGCGTCAACCTGCTGAGCCTGTTGGAGCGGCGGCTGGACAATGTCGTCTATCGTAGTGGACTGGCAGCGACAATTTGGTCAGCGCGGCAGATCGTCGGTCATGGGCATATCCTGGTCAACGGACGCCGCCTCGACCTGCCGTCGTATCAGGTGCGCGCGGGCGATGTCGTGGAAGTCAGTGACAAGATGAAGAAGAATGTGCATATCATCGAGTGGGTGCAGCAGGCGGCTTACTTCCCGCCCTACATGGTGGTAGACAAGGACAACTTCCGCGTGACGCTGGAGCGCGCGCCGGAAGAAGGCGAAGTGCAGACGCCAGTCGACATCCAGATGGTAGTCGAGTATTACAACCGCTTGACTTGACGCCCGCCTAACCCCTTCGCTCCCTCCGCAATTCAATACTCTAGGGGCGTCTCGCTGAGACGCCCGGCTATGGCTGCGTGACTGTATTCAGGCCTGTCGTTATCCAGGCAAACGGCGGATCTTCTCGATGAGCCCGCTGGTGCTGTGCCCAGGCAGGAAATCAATCAACTCCACGCGCCCTCCGTAGCCCTCGACGACCTCGCGTTCCGGCAGTGGCTTGCTGGCATAGTCGCCGCCCTTGGCATAGACCTCGGGTTGCAGCGCCTCTAATAAATCGCGCGCCGTATCCACATCAAAGATAATGACGGCATCCACGCAGCGCAACGCCCCTAACAGACGCGCTCGCTCCAGAGCTGGCAGGATGGGACGCCCGGAGCCTTTCAGCCGCCGCGATGACTGATCGCCATTCACGCCAACAAAGAGCGCATCGCCCAATGCCCGCGCCTTCTGCAGATAGTCCACATGCCCGAGGTGCAGCAGGTCGAAGTGCCCGTTGGTGAAAACCAGCGTCTCCCCAGCCTGGCGCAGCCTTTCGCGCAGCGCTTGCATTTCTTCCAGCCCAAGCGGTCGCCACATCTGCTGCTCCTCAGCGGTCTTTGAGCCGGTAGACCAGCTTCAAGCCCGACCACTGCGCGTCTACAGCGGCGACCTTGACATCCACCAGCCCACCCGCCAGCGCCACTTCTCGGACGATGTTTTCGCTGAGGTCGGTGGGCAGTTTGGCAGCTTTTTTGTACCAGGAAATCCAGAGCATGCCGCGCTTGTGCATGGCGTCTTTCAGGCGCGCGAAGTCACTCTCGTAATCCCCGCGCCACACATAGAATGCCTGGATGAAATCATAGTCGCCGCCGTCTAGCGACCAGTCGATTTGCAAATCGAGCGGCAGATCGCCCAGCAAGCTCAGATAGTTATTGGGCGCATTCAGCAGCGCAATGCGGAAGCCGCGCTTGATGCCCAGCTTCTTGACCAGTGGCGTTCCGGAATAGCCTGCGCTCATGCCGCGCCCAAATGCCGCGCTCAAGCGAAATGGTCCGGATACAGTTGCTGAGCCAGGGCTTCTGCTTGGTCGATCCATTCGCCGATGACATCGATGCCCTTCTGCCAGAAGCCGGGATCGTTGATGTCGACGCCGACTTGCGCCAGCAGCCGATCGGGATAATCCGAGTCGCCAGCGGCCAGCAAGTCCAGGTACTTGGGCACGAAGGGCGCGCCCTCTTCCTGGTAGATCTTGTACAGCGCCAGCACCAGCAGTTCGCCGAAGGAATAGGCATAGACATAGCCGGGTGTGTGCAGGAAGTGCGGCACATAGCTCCACCAACTGCCATATTCATCGGTGATAATCAGGCTATCGCCAAACATGTCGCGCTGCGTTTCCAGCCACATTTCGTTGAAGCGCTGGGCGGTCAACTCGCCTTCGTCGCGGCGGGCATTGTGCAGCAGGTCTTCGAAGCGGTTCATGGAAATCTGTCGGAAGACTGTGGCGAAACTGTCTTCGATCTTTTCCATCACCATGGACAGCTTGATTTCCGGGTCGTCCTCGGCCGCCATCATATCTTGGAAAACCAGCATCTCGGCGAATGTGGAAGCCATTTCGGCGGTGGTCAGCGGCGTGTACAGGGCGAATAGCCCCTTCTCTTTGCCGGAGAGGTACATGTGGATGCCATGCCCCAGCTCGTGCGCCAGGGTGGTGACATCGCGGGCGTCGCCCAGATAGTTGAGAAAGACGAAGGGATTGGCGGAAGCGACAGTCGAGGCCGCAAAAGCGCCGCCGCGCTTATTGGGCAGCACCGGCGCATGAATCCAGTTGCTCGCGAAGAAAGTTTCAGCAACTCCCCGCATGCGTGGGCTGAAATTGGCGAAAGCCTCCAACACGATATCGCGCGCGGCTTCCCAGTTGTAGAAAGCCTCGCTTTCCTTCAGGTTCAGCGGGGCGTAGCGGTCGTAGTCATAGAGCTCGTCATAGCCCAGCAGGGCACGTTTGATGTGGTAGTGGCGGGCGACCAGGGCGTAATTGCCGGTGACGGTCTGCACCAGCGCTTCGACCACTTCGTCGCTGGCTTTGTTGCTGAGGTTGCGCGACGACACCCAACTGGCATAGCCGCGGCGGCGGTCGCTATTGGCTTTGTCCAGCGCCAGGGTGTTGAAAATGAAGGTCAATTCCATCTGTTTTTCGCGCAGCTTGTCGGTGAGCTTGCGCCAAGCCATTTCGCGGACATCGCGGTCGGCATCGCGCAGTTTGTTGAGCACAAAGGTCATGTTGACTTCTTCGCCAAGCCAATCGAAGCGGAAGGCGCTGGTCAACTGCGTGAAGAAGCGCGTCCAGGCGCTGCTGCCCGTGACGCCCTTTTCAATGATGATTTGCTCTTCGGCTTCGCTGAGCTGGTAGGGACGGTAGCGGCGCTCGGCTTCCAGATAGTAGCGATACGCGGCGATGGCGGGGTCAGCCAGGATGGCGCTGGCAGCCTCGTCGTCCAGCGCGTTCCATTCCAACTCGAAGAAGACCATCTGCTGGCTGAGGCGAGCCTCCAACTCTTCGACGCGGGCGACAGCGGCTTGGTAGGCGGGCTGCCCCGTGTCAGTGGAGAAATTAAGGAAGGCGAAGGCGCCCAGGCGACCGCGCAAATCGTAAATGGCTTCCATCTGCTGGTAAGCCGTCACGAAATCAGCCGCGCTCATTTGGGCGACTTTGCCGCGCCAGCTGGCTTGGAAGTCGGCGACCATGCCATCCAGGCGCTTTATATCCGATTCCAACTGCGGGTCGTCCAAGCCGTCGTAGAAAACAGATAGGTCCCAGATGACATTTTCGGCACCGGTTTGGCGTTCGGGCAGGGCATCAGGCATGGTCGTCTCTTTCGCTGCATTTGCGGGCGGACGGCAGCAATGCTAGCAGAGACGCGCCAGAATCGACAGGGCGGCTGGATAGCGCCCAAGGCTTGTCCGATGCTGCGATTTGCTTGCCGCTTTATGGGTCTATCCCTCCCCGAAGCATCAGGGAGGGGAGCTAACACAGGCGGAATCGCCACTTCGTATGCGTTTCAGTGATTATGAGCAAGCTCGACGAAACCTTCCCCCCATTGCTATGGGGGGACCGAGGGGATAGACCATTGGCGGCGTCAAATCGACGGTTAGACGGTCGCCTCGACTCCGCGGCGGTTCTGCGCCAAGCCAGCTGGATCAGCGGCGTGGCTGGGCGGGTTGGCATGACGCGCTTCCCGCAAGCGCAGCGCATAGCTGCCAGCCAGATAGCCCTGCACCGGCACAAACAAGAATGCGCCCAGCAGCGCCAGCGGCAGCAGCGCCAGCAATATCACATTGGCGATCAGCGAAAGCAGCAGCCACTCCAGCGCCAGCGGAACATTTTGCTGCAAGATGCGCAGGTTGCGGTCGAACTGGTAGAAACTGTCGGATTCCCAAGTCTCGGCATAGCGCAGCAGCCCCAGCGTCAGCAGCGACCAGGCCGCTGCGGCATAGACGAACAGCAAGAACGGCGCCGCTGAAGACAAGCCCTCCAGGAAACCAGGACTCAGCGAATGACGAGGCACCTGCAATAAAGCAGCAGCCAGCAGCAGCGGCAGGTGATAGACGATGATAGCTAGCAGAACCGGGATGCCCTTGCTGATGTCTTCGCCAATGTGATCCCACTCCGGCAGCGGAGTTTTGAAGCCGCTGCTGACATTGCGAATGATCCCGGCGAGGTAGCCCAGCAGCACGCAAAGCGAGACGATTCCAATGACGGGGAAGGGCAACAGCAAAACAAAAACGGCGGTCTCTAGCAATTTGCCGCGCCAGTTACGGTCGCTAAATACATAAGTGAAGGCCTGTACAACAGTCATAGCTGTACCTCCTCTGTTAAGAGCATTCAGTATTGCTTAACGCAAACTTAACATGATTTAATCAAAATGCAACATATTGCTCGGGATTCGTCAAATTGACCTCGCCATAGTGGCGCGGCGGTTACAATGGGCGGCGTCAAATCAGCCCGGCGCATTGCCATGCCCTATCGTCTCTTGCAGTGCCTTTTCCCAACCCGCACGGGACTCGCTGCGCCACGGCGCATCGTCATCCTGCGCCCCTGCTGCATCGGCGATGTGGTCATGGCGACGGCGGCATTGACGGCACTGCGCGAGGCTTTCCCGGCTGCGCATATCAGCTTCGCGGCTGGCGCCTGGTCTGCCCGCGCCATTGCCCCCCATCCCGCGCTGGACGAAATGCTGGTTCTCGACGCGGACATGCCCCTGCGCCAACCCGCTCATTTCTGGCGATTTGTACGGCTCTTGCGCGGCGGAGACTACGACCTGGCAGTTTCTCTTGTACGCTCGCCACTGATGAGCCTGGCGGTCTGGCTGTCGGGCATTCCAGCCCGCGCGGGCATGGACAGCGGCGGACGCGGCTTCGGCTACAACCTGCGCGCGGCGGTCGACCCAAACGAGCCAGCCCACGAAGCCGAGCTCTATCTGCGCGTAGCCAGCCTTTGCGCGGGACGGGGGTTGCATGCCCCCGCCAACTTGCCGGTGACGGAAGCGGCGCGGACGACGGTTGCGTCTCGCCTGCAGCGCGCAGGAATCAGCCCGCCCTTTCTGGTCGCGCATCCCGGCGGCGGCAGCAATCCCGGCGCGCAGCTAGCCGCCAAGCGCTACCCTCCGGCCGACCTGGCGGCGCTGCTGGAGCAACTGGCTTTGCCGTTGGGCGCGGAAGTCATCTTGCTGGGTGGACCGGACGATGGCGCGCTGGCGGCGGATGTAGCGCGGCGCATGCGCGAGCCCGCGCAGCAATGGATCGGCGAACTCGACTTTGCCGAGATCGGCGCGCTGGCGGCGGCGGCGCGGCTCTACATCGGCAACGACAGCGGCTTGACGCACCTGGCGGCGGCTAGCGGCGCCAAGACCGTCATGCTGATGAGCGCCACCGACCCGCGGCGTTATGCCCCCTTCACAGACGACAGCCTGGCGCTGCATCAGCCCGAGTCTCCGCAGGCGGCGGCGGAGGCTATCCGGACCTGGCTGGACTCTTGAGCGCGCGACTCGTGCTACACTTGCCGCATTCGCCAGCCACACAAGGAGCGCCCCGTGAGCTATGAATTCATCCTGGTCGATGCACCCGCCGAGGGAGTCGGCCGCGTTACGCTGAACCGCCCCAAGGCGCTGAACGCCCTGAACAGTCCGCTGCTGCAAGAGGTCAACCGAGCCATGCGGGCTTTTGACGCCGACCCGGACATCGGCGCGATGATCCTGACCGGCGGCGATAAGGTCTTCGCGGCCGGCGCGGACATCAAAGAGATGGACGGCAAAACGGCGGTCGATATGTACATGGGCGAGTCGCTGGTCTCGCTATTCGATTTCCGGCAGCTGTCCAAGCCCGTCATCGCGGCGGTCTCCGGCTATGCGCTGGGCGGCGGCTGCGAAGTGGCCATGAGCTGCGACATGATCGTGGCGTCGGAGACGGCGGTATTCGGGCAGCCGGAGATCAACCTGGGCATCATCCCCGGCGCTGGCGGCACGCAACGCCTGACCCGGGCGGTCGGCAAGGCGCTGGCTATGGAAATCATGCTCACCGACCGGCGGCTGGACGCGCAGGCAGCGCTGGCCGCGGGCTTGGTCAATCGCGTGGCGCCCGTCGCTGACTTCATGGGCGTCGCCATCGACATCGCGCGCAAGGTGGGGCGGCGTTCGCAAGTGGCCGTGCGGCTGACCAAAGAAGCCGTCAACAAAGCCCACGAGACCTCGCTGGCGGCTGGGCTGGACTTCGAGCGGCGCAATTTCCTCATCGCCTTCGGCAGCGAAGACAAAGCCGAGGGCATGCGCGCCTTCATCGAAAAACGGCGAGCGACTTGGCAAAATCGCTGACGATTCTCTACACCGCGCAGATCCGCGGCGACCTGGCGCTGCTGCCCCGCCTGCATACCTTTTTGGCGGGCTTGATGGCAGATAACGAGCGCGAAGGCACGCTGCTGCTGGATTTGGGCGCATCCTGTAGCGACGCCAGCTGGCATTGCCGCGCGACGGGCGGGCGCTCGAGCCTGCTGGCGCTGGACGCCATGGGCTATCACGCCGCCAATGTCGAGGGGCAGCTAAAACCAGCCCAGCGCAGGCAACTAGCCGGGCAAGTCACGCTGGGGCTGGTGGATGCGGCGCATGACTGGCGCTGGCAGGCTGGGAACGCGCTGGCGACGCTGACTCCGCGCGAGCGTTACGCAGGCTGGCAAATCTGTTTACGGGCGGGCGAGCAAACCGAATTGACAGGAGCGACGCTGCGGCTGGCGAATGTTCCCAAGGGGCAAGTGGGCTTGGCGCGGCTGGCCTGGGGGGATGGGCTGGAACTGGTCGGCGCGACTGTATGCGAGATGCCGTCCAGGACGCCGCCCAATCCCAGCATCGCCGGGACGGTGGAGTTCATCGAAAGCGAGGCGCGGCGGGTAACTCCCGACAGGTCAAGCAAAGGCTCAATCCGCTCTGCTTGACACGATAGCAGGCCGCGGCTATGCTTATAATCGCGGAGATTTGTATGGTGCGCCAGGAGACGCTATGGAATTGGCCGAGCTTCGCGAACAGCGCGTTGAACAAGATATTGAGACGCTGCGCAGCACGCAGAATGCAGTCCTGGATCGATTCGACCGCTTCGCCGAGACACATAGAGAAGTGCGTGACATCGCTTCCGACAACCGGGACCGGCTGGGACGACTCGAATCTCGAATGGACCGACTCGAAGTCAGAATGGATCGGTTCGAACTTCGGCTGGAAGCGCTCGACCTTCGGCTGGAAGCGCTCGACCTTCGACTGCAAGCGCTCGAAGCCAGGTTGGACCAGGTCGAGCAGGGCTTGGCAGAAAACCGCGCCATGATTATCGAGAACCGCGACGCAATACGCGAAAACCGCGCCATCCTGGTCGCCATCGCCGACCATTTTGGCCTCAACTACCAGAAGCCCGACACCGACTCCTAACCGGACTCTGCCGCCCGCGCCAGATTCAACGCCAGTCGGCGCTCAATTTCGTCTGGAGACGCGACTTCCAGGAAGAGCGAAACTGCCTCTGTGATATTGTCCAGCGCCTCTTCGCTGCGGCTGGCGAATGTTCCCAAGGGGCAAGTGGGCTTGGCGCGGCTGGCCTGGGGGATGGGCTGGAACTGGTCGGCGCGACTATATGCGAGATGCCGGCCAGGACGCCGCCCAATCCCAGCATCGCCGGGACGGTGGAGTTCATCGAAAGCGAGGCGCGGCGGGTATTCTGAACCACAGAGGCACAGAGGGCAGAGATTTTTCACCACAAAGACACGAAGGGGCGTTGGGGTAACGCAGACGTTACTCGGGCAGATTGAATATCATTGCTGTTCTTGGCGTATGTCTCGCTTGTAGGTCTCGTAGCAATAGATACACCAATAGATACTGTGAATTACTAAGAACATTTTGATTGAGTTAATCTTCGTATAGTATTCAGGAACATGCTTGCCGTGCTGAATGATGTGTCGAGATGGATTGTTTACATTTATGCTCGGGTTGTTCCATTCAGCAATATTGAACTTTTGCAACAAAGTGTCTGGTGAAATAAGGAATTTGGTAATGGACTGTAGTACCTTATGTTCAATGGTTTCTAGTGGGATGGCTGTTTCCACTATTGATTTGAATTTCTCGAACTTTTTTCTATAACTTCCTAGGTCAGTTACTTCAACCCCTGCTAAATCTTTAGTTAGCCATTCTGTAATGATTCCTTCAAACTCCCCCATAAGCGCGTTCATGGTAACAACGTACAGATCACATACATGTGTTTTCAATGCCTGGTCATATAGGGCTCTTCTCTCTCTTGGCATCTCGCGACTATACCACTTCTGGACCAACTCTTCTAGGAATGTATCATCGCAGTGTACCTCTATTAGCTTCAAAGCCGCATCTAGCTCATTGGCACGAATATGTTTGACGATTTTGTTAAGTGGAAACGGAATCAGTTCAGGGCAAAGAGGCAAACCAATCAGAGCAAGTTGCTTATGAGTCTCGAAGACTGGAGACATGATAACCTCCATCGCTTCATAATATAGTCGTAAACTTAGAGCCTCTGCTAGTTTGTGCTCGTTTTTATCAAAATCGGAATGATTGGGCGTACAGTCGAACGCAAAGTTAATGTAGTCACCGCTGCGCCACGCGTAGACAAAAGCTACGTAACGATCGTCAACCTTTGGAGGTAAAATCTCCTTGATTTCTCTAATGTCATAGTATTTCAGTACGTCACCTTTATTTCTTGCAACGGGATCCTCTACCGCGTATTTGAACTGAACTTCATCGTTAAACTCCACGATAGGTTCTTTGTCTTGTGGGAGCTTAATCAACACTTTGTGAATGTCACTCCAGGCTACATCGGATCGTTTTTCTAACTCCGGCTCAACAAATAGCTTGTAGAATTGAGACCAGGTGCGTTCCCTTCCTTCTTGGCCTAACATGTCCATGTCTTAACTACTCCGCTTAGCGACCGTATTAACGTAGCCACCATACCCGCTCAACATAAGAAAGTTGTTAGAGAAACGGACAAATAATCACCCACCCCCGCCACACGCAGTCATCCTCACCCCGCCCGCGCCAAATTCAGCGCCAGCAGACGCCGCAGAATCTCTTCCTCGTCATCCAGCACTGCATACCCCCAGCCGTAGGCATCACAAACCGCCTCGTCCAGCGCCCGATGCAGCGCATCCAGGCGCGGCGCGAAGTCGGCGGCGGCCGCTTTGGTCTTGATGCTGTCGCGGCCGCGAAAGACTTGCAAGGCATTGTAGAGGTTGGTCAGGGTGCGGTCTTTAACCCCCCTCGGTCCCCCCAAAGCATTGGGGGGAAGTTTGCTCGCGTCAACGTCTTCGGGGTTGAGCCAGGCCTGGCGCTCTGCGTGCAGCTGTTTGGCGGCGCGGCTGATGGCGGCATGCGCGGGATGGGACTTGTCTTCCTGCCCAGGCGACCAGGGGAAGGGGAAGGTCTCGAAGGTGGTGGTGTTTGTATAGCGGGGATCATTGCCTTTGCCGAGCCACCCAGACTTACGAAGTGCCCAGACAATATGAAGTCTTGAATGTAGAACTCCAAACATGTAGTCATCGTCTCTAGCGATAGCGACTACTGAATTCGCGGCGCGAGCTTCGCTTGGATACCAGACAAAGAATCGGTGCTTTGCAGTAAGCGATGTCATCAATTGGCGGGACTTGCCGCGCAAAGCAGCAACCATTCCCGTTCTGGTTGCCTCAAAAAGCCACCAGTTCGCGCGTAGCTTTGTGTTCTTGTGCTTATCTCGGTATGGCTTGACGCTCTGTAAAACATATTGCATTGGCCACTCGTACTTTTGAGCTTGGTCGAAATCTAACCCCGTAAAGTCAACTATCCACTTTGCGCGATCGCGCGATGTAATGTCTTTGCCACTGATATAGCGGCGCAAGACCGCGTTATTTTTCGGCTCGGCATTTAACATTTTCTGAGCGAGTTCATTTGAAATTGGAAAGTCACCTGTCGGGGATAGCCCCATAAATGCTATACCTTTGTTTTCAGCTAAGGGCAGTGCAGCAGAAATATCAATTAACCCGGTCAAATCAGGGTTTATTGATTGAACATTTACACCATCCAATGTCTTGATAGATTCTGAGCCATCGTCGAAGCCGACCATCGAGATGCGTACCGCCGCACCATCAAGTATCCATTCGCGGTCAGACCACGCCATAAATAAGTCGCCCGTTTCTTTAATTCGACTAAGAACCGGGCGACTTCTAATGCCACGAATGCTATTTGTGCTCAGTAGCCCGACACGCTTCGCCTTGCTTGTTTCAATCTGTTGTCTTGATTTCTCGAACCAGTACGTAGAAAAGTCTGCCTCACCGTGAATTTGCGGGAATTGTGTCAGTAGCCTTTCAATGTAGTTATCGCCTAGTTCGCGTCGCTGCTTCTTGCCGCCCAAAAAAGGCGGGTTGCCGATGATGACATCCACTGCTGGCCAGTCTGGCTCGATCGGGTTTCCTTCTGCGTCGAAAGCCAGAATCGCGTCTTTGCAGACGATATTTTGGCTCAGGTCTGATAGCAGCGGCTTTTCGTCATAGCGAAAGCCATGGTCTTCGCGCCATTTGATGTAGCCAATCCAGACGACGATGCTGGCCAGCGCATGCGCAATCTCATCTTTCTCGATTCCGTAGAGCTGAGCGGGGCTGACGCCCAATGCAGCGCGATCCAAGTCGTCCCAAAGCGGATCGTTGATGATGTCCAACTCCAGATCCATCATCTGTTGCAACGCGATATACAAAAAGTTTCCACTGCCACATGCCGGGTCCAGAACAGTCGTAGAGCGCAGTCTGTCAAGCATTTCGTCTCTGATAGCGAGCAGTTCCGTTTTAATTGTCTCTTCTCCGCGTACATTTCTTGCATTCAAGAATCGTTCACGCACAGGGTGCGCTTTCTCTTTTGCCACGGCCCATTCGCGTCGGAGCGGCTGCATCAGCACCGGTTCAACAATGAGCAAGATGTCTTCGGGCGATGTGTAGTGAGCGCCCAGTTGCGCGCGCTTGGCAGGATCAAGACAACGCTCGAACAGAGTGCCGAATATAGCGGGCTCGACATATCGCCAGTCATGCCTGCAAGCGTTTTCGAGACTGACGATAGCGCGAATCGATAGTCTGTGCGTCTGCACATTCCGAAATAGCGCGCCGTTGAACCACTTGATATCAAGCGAGTGCAGCCTGCCACCGTCTTCCATTTGCTTGAAGAGCGCCTGAATATCAAATTCGAAATTCTTTGAGTTGCCGCGATTCTGCTCCACGATGTAGGTAAAGATTCCTTTACCTTGCACGACGCTCGGCAACAAGCCTATATCTTCCGCAAAGAGGCTGAAGATGATCCGGGTCAGAAAGCGCGCCGCTCGCTCGGGACGCACCCCATATTTGAGCCGCATATCGTCGGCAACCGCCTTTAGGGCATTCGCCGTTTCGCGCGTAACTACATGTGTGTTGCGTGCGGGATTGAAGACTTGCGGATTGAAGAAAATATCTTGCAGCCAGCGAAAAACCTCTGGTTTCGTGCTGATTTCATGATTGGAGAATTCAAAGACATTAGGAGTTGTGCTCGTGAAGTTGGTGTGAATCCGCCAGCTTTCAATATCTGTAACGATGAGCAAAGGCGGATTATTCAACTGTCTCTGATACTGTTGAAGCTGTTCGAAAGCCCTGTCAAGGTTTTTATATTTTCGCGGTTTCTTGTATTCAATCGCAAAATGATTCTCGTAATACACATCAGCGAAGCCGTTCTCACCGCGAATCTTGCGCGTTAGCCGCTGAAAGTGAAAATACTCTCCGTCCGTGGTGTGTTCGCTTGAGCCTGGCTTGGCATGTCCGACTAGCTCACAGACATCGTTGAAATGCAGTTGGTAGCTTTGCTGCTCACCAAGCCTGGTGTTCGCCCATTTGCTAACGAACTCTTGCGGGGTCATGCGCTTCCTTGTGAATTCAGCGATAATCTGCTAGGCTCTAAGTGTATACGAAGGGGTCAGCAATGGCAGACGACAACCGGGACTTGATACAGGAACAGCTTACGCGGCACGAACGCGAAATCGGCGAATTGCGCGGCAAGCTCGATTCGCTGGCGACGAAAGAATTCGTTCGCGAAGTCGTGCAAGAGCAGACGCAAGTGCTGAATGCGGAGATGAACCAGCGCTTTGGAGAGGTGAACCAGCGCTTTGGAGAGGTTCTGGGCAATATCGAGGCGCTCAGCGACCAGGTCCGCATCCTTAGCGAAAAGCAGCAGCGCATCACTGGCGCGGCCGACTTCATCAAAACTGTCGTGCCCTTGCTGGTAAGCATTGCCACTTTGGTCATTTTGATTATCAGCTTGCTTTTGAACGCCGGCGTATAGAGCCACGACCTCGCCCCTGTTTTATCTGCCACCCAAGAGTCTCGCGTAGGGGCGACCCATCGGGTCGCCCGCCTATCCCATGCGCCTTCGGGCGAGGCAATGCCTCGCCCCTACACGGTTCGCCGCGATCGAGGTTATGGCACGGCGCGGTGATTCAGCATCTCGTTCAGCACGACCACCAGCCGCCGCAGCTCATCTTCCAGATCGCGGCTGACCCCGTCTTGGATCAGCGCCTCGCGGAAGATATCGCGGGCATCGCGGAGCTGCTCCTGCCCCTGGCGCAAGCGCTGCAAGCCGGCGCGCATCTGCTCGCGCGCCTCGCGGCTGGCGGTATTCGTGTAATAATCGGGGAATTGGAAGCCGTGCTGCGTGGCCACGCGCTGCAAGCCATTGACGAACTCCTGCAGGGAGTCCAGGTCTTGGGCGGCGCCGCGCTGCAGCAACTCAACGATGCCGTCGCTTAGCTGCGGCTCCAGGCTGAAATCCAACTGATTGATATCGCTGTAGCGCGCTTCCACGGCGTCGCGGCTGCTTGGCTGCGGGCGCAGGGCGGTCATCTGCGGCGACATGCCCGTGAAAATGGGGTAGAGCACGCCAACGCACATATTGTGCACATCTTTGGTGTACTGCTGCGGAGCTTGCCCGCGGTCGTCCTCCAGCTTGCGCGAACTATTGAAGTCGATGACCTTCAAGTGCGCGCCATCCCAGTAGACATGCTCCAGCTTGTGGTCGAGGTAGACGATGTTGTTCTCGTGCGCCAGGGACAGCAGCGCGCAGAATTGCAAAGCCAGCGCCAAGCCCTCTTCGCTGGGCAATCGCCAGCGGCTGTTGGGCTTGTTGGGCTTCATCAGGTAAAAGAGGCTGTGCTGGCGCGGCAGCGGCTCCAGCGCCAGGTAAGGTCTCCAGCCGGCCGCGGCGTATTGCCCCATTGCCTCCACGAAGGCGCGGACATTGACCTGGAAGCTGTTGATGTCGCCGGCGCGGGGGGCTTCTTCGTGGTCGGAGACATAGCCGCAGTCATAGAGCTTGACGATATTGGGGCTGTGCCACAGGCGCGCCAGGATGTCGGCTTCGTTGCCAAAAGCGCGGTACTCCCAGCGGATGTCGTCATCGCCGTTCAGGTGCTCCGGGCGCATGACTTTGAAGGCGACCTGTCTGCCATTGCGCTGGTCGACGGCATCCAGCACGCGCGCGTAATGCCCCAGCGCAAAGGTATCGATATAATTTTTGAGGTTGTACAAGTCGGTCAACTGCGGCATGGGCAGTGGCGCTCGCTGGGCCGCTAAGCGGCGGCTAAACGACGATAGTAGCAGTTTTTGACGCGGCAACACAGGGCTTAATGCGAGCGCGCCGCTGTGGTTAAATGCCTTCGTTTGCAGAAGTTCCCGGAGCCAGCCTTGCGTCCTGCCCTTAGCTGCCTGCTGCTATGGCTATTGCTGCTGCCGGCGCAAGCCCAGCTGGATACCGCACTGGCTGCCGCTCGCAGAGCCGCCGCCCCTTTCGTTGATGTCTCGCCGCCGCCCAGGTTCAACCTGCTGCCTGCCAGGAACAGTACTGCGCTGGGCTGCGACCTGGTGGCGGGCTTGCCGCTGGCGCAGGCGCTGGACGCCTACCGAATCTCGTTTCCCAATGTCGCTGGCGATTTCGCTGTGCATACGACGGTCGATGGCGCTTTGACGCAGCTATGCGACGCGCGGGTTTCCAATCTCGGCGCTGGCTTGATTCCCGCAGCCCGCGATCCGCTCACAGCGCCAATTGATGCGGATACGGGCTGCTGGCTGCGCGCGAGCCAGGACGGGCGCAATGTGCGCGCGGCGCCACGCGGCGCTCCCGTGACCAAGCTCGACCGCCTGCAGCAGCATCCAGCGTTGGGCAGGAACGAAGCTGGTGACTGGCTCTTCTATCGCGAAGGCTGGGTCAAGCGCTCGGGGCTGCTGCTGCGCGGCAACTGCGATGATCTGCCGCTGCTGGATCCGGCACAGGTCGCCAGCGGCGTGATTCACTACTGCCCGGCCGGCTATGAAGGCTACCTGCCGCCGCGAATCGGCATCGGTCGCAAGTCGGCTCGCAGCACCTCGTCAGATTTCGCCAATCGTCTGCGCGCCGAACCAACTGCCAGCGCCGAGCTGCTCGCCGAGATTCCACCGCGGCAAATCCTGGAGGCTGTGCTGGATGGACCGGCCTGCCAGGGCAGCTACATCTGGTGGCAGGTGGCGGTAAATGGCACAGTCGGCTGGACCATCGAAAGTGACAGCATAGCCAATTTTTATTACCTGGAGCCTTACCAAGCGCCCTCGCTGCGCCCGCATACGCCATCCAAATTGCCGCAGCCTGCCTCCCGGCGCCGCATCGACAGCCCGGCCGCGCTTATCGATACCATCGCCGTGCTGGATGTGACTGGGGCGCGCAATCTGACCTTTTCGCCGGATGGGTCGCTGCTGGCGGTGACGAGCGAGTCTGGGGCGGCAATCTTCACGGCGCAGGATTTCACGCCAGTGGCCTTGGATGCCGCCTTCAGTGATGGCATCGCGCGGCAGCTGACGCAAGCGTCGCAAACCACTGAGGCGCTGACTTGGTCGAGCGCTGGCGACAAACTGGGCGCCGTCAGCGGGCGTGAGCTGCGAATCTGGGATATCGAATCGGCAACACAGATATGGCATTACAGCTTCACCATGCCACTGCGCGGCGTCGCCTTCAGCCGCGACGATCGGTGGCTGGCGGTAACTGGCGCATCGCCGAGGACAAAGCGCGCCGCTATCTGGATTTACGACATGCGCGGCGAACTGGCGCTGTCGCGGGCGCTGGTCGCGGCCGGGCTGCCGCCCATGGTCGTGCCGGCGCCAGATGAGCGCTTTGGCGACTTCGTCTATAGCAGCGCCGACAAACTCTATCAGCTGTCCGTTGAAAGCGGCGACTCGCGAGCCTTCTATCAGTTAGCAGGTGCGCAGCTGCGCGGCATGGCCTTCAATAGGGGCGACGCCGACCTGCTGCTGGCGCTGGCGCTGGAGTCGGAAGGTGTGAGCTGGACGGCGCTGGTGGATGCTGGCAATGCCGCAGCCCCGGGCAAAACGCTGCGTCTGCCTGCCAATACACTGGCATTCAGTCCCGACGGGCGCTTCCTGGCGATGGCGGCGGATGACCGGGCGCTGCTGCTGGGCACGATCGAGTGAGCGGGTCCCGCTGGACCTTTTGGGGCGAGCCCGCAGATTGGATAGCATTAGCTCCATGCCTGCGACATTGACTGTTATCCCGGTGGGCGCGCCGGTACAGACGCGCCCCTTTGACCTCCCCGCCGTGCTGCTGGAGAGTCTGCGCGCTGCGGATCTGCGGCTGCAGGAAGGCGATGTCATCGCCGTCTCCAGCAAGTACGCCAGCATCGCCGCCGGCCGCGTGCGTCAGCTGGATCAGGTGCAGCCAAGCGAGCAAGCTCAGGATCTCGCCGGGCGCTATGGCATGGACGCGTCCATCGCCCAACTTGTCATTGAGGAAGCCGAGCACATCTTCGGCGGCATTGAACTGGGTTTTCTGCTGACAGCCAAGGGCGGCGTGATCTCGCCCAACGCCGGTTTGGACCGCTCAAATATTCCCAGCGGGCAAGTCGTGCTGCTGCCGAGCGATCCCTTCGCCACTGCCGAGCGTCTGCGCGCGTCCCTGCAAGCGGAATTCAATTGCCGCCTGGGCGTCCTGCTCAGCGACAGCTGGCTGATGCCCGGGCGCTATGGCACGACCGGAGTCGCCATCGCCATGAGCGGCTTCCAGCCCATTCGTGACGAGCGCGGCAAGAGCGATCTCTTCGACAACCCCATGATGGTGACGCAAATCGGCATGGCGGATGCGCTGGCGGTCTGTGCGCAGGTGGTGATGGGCGAGCGAGATGAAGCCACGCCCTTCGCCATCATGCGCGGCGCGGATATCCGCCTGAGCGACGCGCCATTGGCCGCTGCCGATGTCGCTATCCCCTGGCGTCACTGCATTTATATCGAGTCGCTGACACTAGGCTTGCTGCCGGCTGCTTCGCCTTGTGCAAAGTAGCCGAATCGGCGCAATATCGTTTGACGATGGCTTAAGCTGCACTTAAACTTGAGATAACTATCTGGGAGCAGCGCGCGCCATGAAACGGGCCGCGAAGACATGGGAAACCACCAGCTTGGGCGCGGTGCAGCCGATTCAGTTGCAGCGCGTTTTTTGTTTGCAGTTTGAGCGAGTGTCGCCACAGAAAGGACAAATATGGACGCTAGCATGATCAACAAAATCCAGAAAGCCAGCGCCTATGCCAGCCAGCCGGAGCGCGCCACCTTCAACAGCCTTCGCGTGCGCTTCCACGGCGACAACAGCAGCTATATCGTCAGCCTGGACGAGGCGGGCTGGGCTTGCAGTTGCGCCGGTTTCACGAAATACGCCATTTGCCCGCACATTATGGCGTTGGAAAGCCTCTTTAAGCCGCAGCTCAAGCGGCGTCCCCTGCCTTATGCGCCGGGTCAAAATATCGTGAGCGATGTCAAAAAAGCCAAACGTTACGCCCAAGAGCGCGACCGCATCCAAATCCTTAGCTTCGCTTGCAGCTTTGAGGGCTACAACAAAACGCATATCGTCACTTACGACGACGGCGCCTGGACGAGCACAGCGTCCTTTTTCGCCCAGCGAGGCGTCTGCAGCCACACGATGGCGCTGGAAAAAATCTTGAAAGACTGGGTGTCGCCCGCGCGGACAGCTGCAGCGGTCTGAGCAGGCAGCCCTTGGTCTACCCCCTCGGTCCCCCAAATTATTGGGAGGAAGGTTTCGTTGTAGGGGCATCTCGCAGAAGTAAGTCCAAGTTAGTCGTTAGAGTTCCAGCCGCCGGGCGCAAAGTGGCTGGTTAAGCGGGCGACCCAATGGGTCGCCCCTACGGAGTCCTTTTCTCTGTGCTCTCCGCGGCCTCGTCCTCTGGCGTTTCTTCTTCGACCGGCAGTCGCGGGTCGCCGGCCGCCACTTCGTAGACAGCCTGCCAGGGCTGGTAACGCGTGAAGACTCGCTGTCGTTCGACCTGCGCGCCTGCCGCATCATAGATATTACGATAGACCACGACATCCGCGGCCGGCGCCGACCAGTCGATCTGCCGAATCTGTCCGGGCAACAAGTCATCCGCCACGATGTAGAGGTCGGGCGGCGGCGGGACGATATTTTCGATCACTGGCGGTTCAATGCGCGTCGTCCAGTGCCGCGTGCTGTAGATGCGGAATTGCAGGGCGTCCTGCGCCGGTAAAAAGGAACTCTCAATCAACAGGTGAAAAGGACTGTTGTTGCGGAAGCGCAGGTCGACGTTTGGCTGCCAGATGGCCGCGTCCAAGCCAGGTCCTGCGCCGGCATATTCGTAGTAACCGACGCGATAACCGTGGCTGTGGCGCTCAGTGATGGCGTAGCCGCCATTCATCGCCGCGCGATACATGGTCGTGCTGACCTGGCAGATGCCACCGCCGATGCCGGTGACAGTCGCGCCGCCCAGGATCACGCTGCCTTCCAGATAGCCAGCCGCCGCCGTGATTGCGCCAAGATGCTGATTGAAAGAAAACTCCTCGCCCGGCGCCACCACGATGCCATGCAGCTTGTTCGTGCCCAAGCCGATATTGTCGCGGCGGTTTGGCGGGCTGCCCCAGTAATAGGTCGTCGCCTCGGCCACCAGCTCGCGTATGCCCAGCTCGGCGGCATCAGACGCTTCGTGAAAGCGAGGCGGCAGCGACAGGAATACCATATCGACGCGGCGCTCGTCAGGCGCAAAGACCGCTGCTTCCAGGCGGCGCAGCGTTTCATCGACATCGACATGACGCCCGGTCGCGGATGGCGTCAAGGCGCGCAGTTGCCCGGTCGTCGGCTCGAAGTCAAGACGGCTGTCGACAGGCTGGCTGGACAAGGTCCGCGTTAAGGACATGAGAAAGGGGCGGAAGGCGCTCAAATCGACCTGCACATCAAAGCGCATGGCGTCCCCCGCGGGCAAGAGCATCACCGAAAGCGCGTCGCGGATTTGCTCCGGCCTGATCTGCCAGGGCGGCAGCGGCTCGCCATTGCGCTCGGTCGCGTACAGATACACGGGACTAGAAAGCGCCGTGTGAACTTGCTGCGCCGCTTCCGTAACATTCCAGGCGCGCGGGGCGCTCTCGCGAATCACCAGGTCAATAGACCCGCCCTGCCCCGCCAGCAAGGCTTCACGCAAGCGTCGATAGGTCGCGGCCATATCCAGCTGGCGACCGGGTTCGCCGATATCAATGGCGACATGCAGTCCGCGGATCAGCAGTGTAGCGTCGCGGCGCTCGCGGTTGATTTCCTCCGCCAGGCTTTGCAGAAATTCAAACGCGACCGCTTCGTCAAAGACCATGTTGAGCGGGGTGTCAATGCCCTCGAGCCAAGCCTGCGCCAATTCTTGCAGGCTCTGCCGGGTCGTCTCCGCATGCCCAATGGCGAAGGCGCGCTCGACCAGTTGCTCGACTTGCAAGCGCAGCCCCAGATCGGCCGCAGACGCGGTCCAGGTTCGCTCACCATCATGAAAGGTATAGGCGACAGTTTCTGCCGCGCCATATCTGTCGGTCACGGCATCAACAGCTTGCGCGCGTGTAAGCCCGCCCAGCGCCACTTCGCCAACGCGGACGCCGGGGGCAATCCGAGTCTGCAAAGCCGCTTGCACAGCCGCCGTTGCCGCCGCCAGACATAGCGCCAGCAGGCTCAAGCCGAGCAGCGACAAAATGGCTGCGCGCAGCAAACGCACCAGCAAGGGCGAGCGCGGCAGGGGTGGGCTGGACATCAGGCTTTGGCGTAAAGCGCGACTTCGTGCCGGGGCATGGGTTTTGACGGCTCGCCACAGGAGGTCTGCCGAGGCGCGGACATCTCCGTGCGCACTTCCGCGGCATAATCAGCGCCTTGCGCATCGACGAAACATACGCGTCGCCCACCGTCTGTCAGCGAATCCACAGCGCTCAAACGCAGTTCATCAATGCGATATTTGCGCGTCAACTCACGGATTAACGCTTCCGCAGCACCGACAGCCTGATGCGCGTCGCCATCCAGTTGATGTCCTGCATAAGCCCCGCGCCCGCGATATTTGTGCGTCAGCAGGTAGCCGGCGCGATGATTGGTCACAACAGCTTCGGCATCCGCCGGGTCGAGATGACCATAGGCGAGACCCTGCGGGAAAGCCAGCATAGTCGCCGCCATGCGATGCCCGCCCAAATGCGTGGTCTGCCAGACGCGCTCTTCGCCCGCATGCGCGACCAACTGCTGATAGACCGGCGTCCCGTAAGCCGCGCAGCAGGGATCATGCCGCCCATTCGTGCAGATGGCGTAAAGCTCGTCAATTTCGTCCATGGCGCGTCCCTTGATTTGGGGCGCGCTCACCCCATTCAAGCTGTCTATGTCCAAGCTGAGCAAGTCGTCATAGCCGTCCAATTGCGCGTGATAGAGCTTGGGCTGCGCTTGATTCGTAAGCGCGGCGAAGAAGTTTTTGCCCGTGGACTGCGGACGGCGGATGAAGAGGGTTTTTGCTCGCGGCGCACCAGCCAAGTGACGCAAGATGATCGCGAAATCTCCTACTTTGCTGGCGGATTTGACGGTCTCATGCCGCCAGCCGCCATCGCCAGCCAGGTTGCTTTCGATGAGGAAGAAGGTATCAGCCGGCTTGAAGGTGCCCGCCAGCATTTCTTCAGCCGCGCGAGATTCTGCGGCGCAAGTCAGCGTGTCGTCCATTTGGCTGCCTCTGTGCTTGTCGCTTGAAATATGTCCGTCGATTTAACCACAAAGGGCACAAGGACACAAACGGCAAGGAGGGCAAGACAGCGCCGCGCTGCGCTACAATTTAACTGCATAGAGGTCGAGGGAAGCGCTGCATGTCCAAGTTGTCCATACGCCAGTTGCAACTGAAGCGAGCGGGGAAGACGGTGCTGCGCGATATCTCGCTGGAGGTGGCCGAGGGCGAGCTGCTGGTGGTCATCGGACGCAGCGGCAGCGGCAAGAGCTCCCTGCTGCGCTGCATCAATCGGCTCAACGATATTGAAGCGGGGGAGATCAAACTGGACGGGCGCGCCATCAGCGACATGCCGGTGACCGAGCTGCGGCGCAAAGTCGGCATGCTCTTCCAGAAGTCGACAGCTTTCGAGGGCAGCGTGGCGGAGAATATCGCCTATGGCGCGCAGTTGCAGGGAGAGCCTCTCACGCGCGCCGCCATTTTGGACTTGATGGCGCAGGCATCGCTGGAGGAATCCTTGTTTGATGAGAAAGCTTCGGCGTTATCCGGCGGGCAGGAGCAGCGATTAGCCCTGGCTCGGGCGCTGGCGCTTTCACCATCGCTGCTGCTGCTGGACGAGCCAACATCGGCGCTCGACCCCATCGCCACCAGCCGCGTGGAAGAGGCGCTGCTACAGTTGCGCGAAAAGACCAGGCTGACGATGATCTGGGTGTCGCATTCGATTGAGCAAGCTCGGCGGGTGGGCAGCCGCGTGCTATTGCTGGACGAGGGGCGCGCATTGCGGGTGGATAGCGTGGCCGCCATGCTGGACCCGGTTAACGGGGACAAACGGGCACTGGCCTTCGCCGGTGGCGACCAGGCTGGCATGCGGGGTGAGTAGAGTCGAATGAAAAGATTGAACCACAGGGGGCACAAAGACTAGGGGGATGTAGGGGCGAGGCAATGGCGTTAATCGCAGCCGCCCGCCAATTCATCCAGCCAGGCGCGATCATCGTCGCTGAGCTGGGCGCGCGCCAGCAATTCCGGACGCCGCTGCCAAGTGCGCTGCAATGCCTGGCGCCGCCGCCATTTCGCCACCTCGCCATGATGCCCGCTGGTGAGCACTGCCGGCACAGCCAGACCACGAAAGCCATGCGGGCGGGTGTAATGCGGTCCTTCCAGCAGGCCATCGGCATGGCTGTCGCGGTCTTGCGCGCCTGCCGCCCCCAGCAGTCCTGGGATCAGTCGCACGACGGCGTCAATCAATACCATGGCCGCCAGCTCGCCGCCCGTCAGCACATAATCGCCAATGCTGATTTCATCATCGATGACCAGCTGGCGCACACGCTCGTCGATGCCTTCGTAATGCCCGCAGACCAGCAGCAGATGCGTCTGTCTGGACAGCTCCGCGGCGACGCTGTGCGTGAGCAGCCGGCCTTGCGGGGAGAGGAGAATGACCGGCGCCCTCTCATCGGGGCGAACAGCTTCAATCGCGTGGGTGAGCACATCGGGCTTGAGGATCATGCCGCCGCCGCCGCCATAGGGACTGTCATCGACCTGACGATGTTTGTCCAGCGTGAAGTCGCGGATGTCGCGCGTCGCGAATTCGAGCAAGCCGCGGTCGCTCGCTTTCCACATGATGCTCTCGGACATGACGGCGCTGAATATATCGGGGAAGAGGGTCAAGACGTCGATTTTCATGCGGAAGCTAAACCCCCACCCCAAACCCCTCCCCCATAGAGAGGGAGGGGCTGTATTCATACGTGGGCTGTGCGCTTAAGCTCCGCTTCCCTCCTTGAGGGGGAAGGGGCCGGGTGATGGGGGCTCGCAGTTGATTCATAGTTGGTACGGGCCGACTATTGTCAAGAAAGCGGAGAAAAGCGCAACACAGTCGAGCATATCTGTGTGATTGCACGGGACTCGAATTCAACGCGCGCTGTCACATTTCATCGCGGGTTTGCAGGAAGAAAGCCCGCTTGAGATTGGGGAGCGTGAAATCGAATCCGCAGGATTTGAAGAATTCTTCAGCTGAGCTGATCGCCATGATCTCGTACACGCCTTCGCGCGCCGCCAGCTCGACGCAGGCGGAGACCAGTCCCTTGCCGATGCCCAAGCCCTGCGCTTCGGGAGCGACCGCCAGGCTGCGGATCTCACAAAGTTTCCTGCTGTAGATTTCCAGCGCCCCGCAGCCGACAAGCCGTCCGCCCAAGCGAGCGATAAAGAAGGTATCCAGCAAGTACTCTAGTTCGTCATAAGTGCGCGGCAGAATCTCGCCGCTATCGACGAATGGCTTGATGAAATCGGAGAGATCGACCAGGTCGGCCGCCCCGGCTTTGCTGATGCTTATCGCTTTGGATCTGTCACCCAGCATCTGGCTTCCTCGCCCTCGTCTTTAAGCATAGTGTACCAGCCCCCGCCATCCTGACAACAGCCCTTGAGGGCGCGGCAGCTTCTGCTAGGTTTGTAGCGCTGGGCGCTGAATTCGTTCAAAACAAGCTACGGAAATCCGGAGATGCAGTTTCGCCAACCCCTCCCCGGTCCCCTCCCCGAAGCATCAGGGAGGGGAGCATCCGCCGCGACGCTGTGTATTGCACAACTAACTTATTGCTCATTAGAATTGCTAAATGCCCAAGATCACAGTCGCATCGCAGAATCCAGTAAAGCTCAAAGCGGCGCAGGCCGCCTTTCAACAGATGTTTCCCGCTGAAGAGTTCGCTGCGGCTGGTGTATCCGTGCCATCGGGCGTGCCCGATCAGCCGACCTCGCTTCGCGTAACGATGGCGGGCGCGCAAAACCGAGCGGAGAGGGCCCGCGCCGCGGCGCCGGAATCCGACTTCTGGGTCGGCATTGAAGGCGGCATCGAAGACAGCGCGCTCGGCATGACCTGTTTCGCCCGTGTGCATGTGCTCGGGCGCGACGGCTTGGTCGGTCTGGGGCAAACAGCCGTATTCTATTTGCCGTGGGAAGTGGCGGAGCTGGTGCGCGACGGCATGGAACTCGGCCACGCGGATGACCGCGTATTCGGGCGCGACAACTCCAAGCAAGCCAACGGCGCCATCGGCTTGCTGACCGATGATCTCGTCGATCGCGAAGCCTATTACACCCACGCAATGATTATGGCGCTGGTCCCCTTCAAGAACCGCGAGCTGAGCTGGTAGCGAGAAAGTCCCACCCCATCCTCCAGCCCCTTATCCAGCGCGCTACTGACGACTGGACAGTTTTTCAGCGAGCAATATGTAGTCGCGAACTCTACATTTTTTGAGCTTATTCGGGCGACTCACAGGGTCGCGTAGACACTGACCGCCAGTCGCCCCTACAGTTTTCGCCACGAGAGACGCTTTTTAAGTCTGACGTGCCGCCCATACGCTCAATTGAGTCAAACCTGTCCCGCCCTCAGTAGCGAGTTGGGGAAGGGGAGCGTCGTCTCGCACGCTAGTGAGCCATGTAATGCGGTAGAATCTAACAATCGCAGGACTTATTGCCCTATGGCAAGGAGGCAGCGCCATGCCCGAATTATTCGCCGGACTGGAGGGCATCGACCGCGTGCTGATGTCAATCGCCTTCGTCTTCATCGCCGCCGCCATCTCGCGCTGGCAGCATTCCGACCTCGAGAAAGACTTGGCAATCGCCGCCGTGCGCAGCTTCATCCAGCTCATCGCCATCGGTTATGTGCCGGAGCTCGTCTTCGAGATGGATGTCCCGCTTTTCACAATCGCCATCCTCCTGGTCATGATCACGATTGGCGGCCGCACCAGCGGGGCGCGCGCCAAGAAGACGCCAAACGGCGTCATGGTCGCTTTCCTGGCGATCGGCATCGGTTCTGGGCTGACCATTGCGCTGCTGGTGGCGCTGGGCGTCTTCCAGTTCGTGCCCAAGGACATCATCCCCATCGGCGGCATGATCGTAGGCACATCGATGACCACCGCCACCCTGGTCATTACGCGTCTGAGCAGCGACTTCCATGACCAGCGCGACCTGATCGAGAGCAAGCTGGCGCTGGGGGCGACGAGCCGGCAAGCCTCGCTGACGCAGTTCCAGCGCACGATCGTGGGGGCGATGACGCCGATCGTCGATACAACCAAGACGGTCGGCTTGATCAAGCTGCCGGGCGCGATGACGGGCATGATCCTGGCGGGGGCGAGCCCGCTGGAGGCGGTGCAGCTGCAAATTATCGTGATGTATATGCTGGTGGGCGCGGCGACCTTCACCGGGCTGATCGCGGCTTGGCTGACCTACCGGCAGTTCTTCAGCCCGGCGCATCAGTTGGTGTTGGAGTAGCGGAAACTTAATGGGGCAAACGAAAAGACTCTAGTGTCGAGAATTCACTGAAGTATAATGCGATATAAATACTAGTAAAGGCCAAGAGCGCGTCCTATCTGATACAGCGCAAACAGCGCAATCAATATGCCCACGGCCTTGAATAGCCAATGGTCATATGTCGTTTCGATCCATGCCCTGAAGCTAAGTCTGTGTGCCTTCCACCATTTGGCATCAGTCTTAAGTTCTCGCAACCACGCTCTTTTCGCAATCTCAGCAATAACGACAGTCTTTCTCAATGTAGACTGATGCATCTGAACGTACTTTCCATCCGCGAACAATTCCGGCTCCTCTTGACCCGGAACGAAATCGAGATCTGTCAAATTGTTACGGGCTATAAGGCACTTCAGTTTTGGATCGCCGATGTACTTCTCGCCATATTTGTCACCTAGAAGGCGCGGTAAGTCATATCGCTGTGCTTCTGGAACAACGAAAGGCGAACCACCAAGGACTCGATAGCGATGTTCGATAGCTTCAAATCCAAAGTTGCTGTCGCGCATATTCCAATGAATCCATTTGCTATTTTTGTGTTGCCGAACATCGCTATAGAAGTCGTCCAGCATCGATTTTTCTAGTACATCATACTCACTGGGGATCTCGCTAAACGGAATCCCGTCGATCTCGGCCGCATGATGAATCGAAAAAGACTTGCACTGGTGATTTTCGAGATTACAAATCGCAATTGACGTAATACGTGGAGTGGTTCCGTTATTTCTTAACCGAAAATCTTCACAAGAATAATGAATCACCCTAACCGTTCCGGGCTGCTTGAATAGCATATCTAATGTAGAGTCCGCCTCGCGTACCTGATCAAGTGTCTTTCGGGCAGAACTCACTTAACTGTCCCTCGGCATTCATTCGGTCCCCGTCACAGGTGTCAATGCATTAAGCCGACCAGCCGTATGATGTCGCCCTTGGTTTCACCAACAGTCTGGCAACATTTCTCCATAAGCGTCGAGGCAACTAGACAATGATAATTCACAAGCGAACGCACGTAAAGTCAGCGTCGCAAGATCGTATATAAGTCACCAAATCACCGATGGAGATTTCCCCATCCCCCATGCTAAACTCCCCACCATGACCTCCCCCATCCCCGTCACCCGCGACCACGTCAAGCGCCTCAGCGTCACCAAGCAAGGCTTGCACCAGCGCCCGGCATCCAGCGATCAAGCCGCCCTCAAGCGCATCATCGAGCGCATCGGCTTGCTGCAGCTGGATTCCATCAGCGTGGTCGCGCGCAGCCACTACCTAGTCATGCTCGCGCGCGCGGGCTTGTACGACCCGGCACAGCTGGACGCCTTGCTATCTAACGGCTTCCTCTTCGAGACCTGGGCGCATGCCATGTGCCAGCTGCCGACGGCGCACTACCCCTGGTATCACGCCTACATCCAGCAGAAGCAACTCAAGGAGAGCCAGTGGCAGCTCGATCGCTTTGATATCGATATGGGTCCTATCATTGAGCATGTGCTGGAGACGGTACGCCAGCGCGGACCGATGTCGTCGAAGGATTTTGAAAGCGAGCGCCGCGGCGATGGCGGCTGGTGGAATTGGAAGCCGACCAAGGTGGCGCTGGAATTCCTCTTCGACTATGGCGAATTGATGGTCAGCCATCGCGTCAATTTCCAGCGCTATTACGACCTGCCCGAGCACGTCCTTGATTTCAGCCAATTCAAGCTCGACAAGTCGATCGAGGATTTCCGCCGCTGGACCATCGAGCGCGGTTTGCGCCATATCGGCATCGGCACAAGCAATCATGTCGCCGATTATTACCGCCAATACAAACGCGATGCCGCCGCCATCCT
>DAOUKU010000020.1:0-17424 GCA_034420985.1 Anaerolineae bacterium
GAGTGGGACGCGCGTCACGAGCAGATGCTGAGCTACCAAGCCAGCGGTCGGACCGATGTGTCCGTGCCGGAATTGACCACTGACATCACCGAGTTCTTCTGCTGCTCCAACGAGACCTCCGCCAACAATGCGAACTATTATTATGGCTTCCGCTAGAAGCGCGAATAGGTCTTACCTAACTAGAGTTAGAGTATAGTGATGGATAACCATAAGCATCGGGTTCACCCCAAAGTCATAAGTGAACATAAAAGATAATGTTCCGTCATCAATGACGGTAATGTGCGGGATAATTCTAATTGGATCATTTTATTGCTGTATGGGATGGTCATACTACTCAAGATGTAGTTGTATTGATAAACGGTTGTGTGCTTGTATTGAAGTTTCTATTGCCAGAAGATGCCCAATAGGAATAAGCAAACCGAGGCGGTAGTGGCACTATTCGATATAAGCCCCTTTGCATTACTTACCTGGCACTGTTTCTGTGGCAAGGCTTTATTCGTTGGCTTCCGCACGCTCCAGCAACAGACACCCTCCGTCCGCCACCTGCGCCGACCAGCCCGGCAGCGCCACCGTCGTGGATGCGTCTTCTTCAATGACCAAGGGTCCTTCCGCCGTCCAATCAGCGCTTAACTGCTCGCGGCGATACACCGGCGTCTCCCGCGGCGGGGACTCGCCATCAAAGCGCAGGGGGCGCCTGGCGATCGGCTCATCGCAGCCCTGTGGCGGCGCCGGCGGGCTATTGAGTTGCGGCTGCGGACCGCTGATCAGCACGCGCCAGTTGACTGCTTCGATGGGCACGCCGTCGGCAAGCTGCCCGTAAAAGGCCCGATACTCATTTTCAAAGACTTCGCGCATCTGACGAATATGCTCGCGCGTCAGCGTCTCCATGGGGAAGGGCAGGCGCACTTCGTAGCCCTGCCCAACATAGCGCATGTCGATATTGAGCCGCACGCGGATATCGGCAGTTGCCAGGCCAGCCGCCCGCACAATCTGGCTACCGTCGTTCTGCAGTTGTCGCAGGATGCCGTTGAGCTCGTCCAGATCGATGTCGTCCAGTTTGGCGACATAACTGCGCGTGAAATCAAAGGCGATGGGCGCGGTGAGAAAGCCAAAGGCGCTGCCCACCCCAGCCAGCGGCGGGATGATGATGCGCGTGATGCCCAAGCCTTCCGCCACTCCGCAGGCATGCACGGGACCGGCGCCGCCCGTCGCCACCATGCAGTAACGGCGGATCTCCAGCCCGCGTTCGGCGGCATGCACGCGCGCTGCGGCAGCCATATTCTCGTTGACCAGCCGCTGTACGCCCCAAGCCATCTGCTGCAGCGGCAGATCCAGCTTTGTCGCCAGTTCGCTGCAGGCGGCTTCCGCGGCATCAACATCCAGCAGCATTGCGCCGCCAGCGAAGTGATCGGGATTCAAGTAGCCCAGCAGCAAATCGGCATCGGTGACGGTGAGCTGTGTCCCGCCCAGTCCGTAGCAGGCTGGACCGGGCGAACTGCCGGCGCTCTGCGGACCCACGGTCGGCAAGCCCAGGTCATTGAGCCGAGCGATGCTGCCGCCGCCAGCGCCGATCTCGATCATCTCAATCATCGGCGTCATCAAAGGCAAACCACTGCCGCGCTTGAAGCGATGCACATGCGCCACTTCGCTCTGATGGCTGATGACCAACTCGCCCTGCCGCGTCAGCGCCGCTTTGGCTGTTGTGCCGCCCATGTCGAAAGCCAGCACATCCTGCTGCCCCAGCAAACGCCCCCAATGCAAGCCAGCCAGCGCGCCGCCGGCCGGCCCGCTTTCCACCAGGCGAATGGGATAATCGCGAGCGGCTTCCAACGTAGTCGTGCCGCCGCTGCTGAGCATGATATTGAGCGGCGCTGTTATGCCAGCCTCGCCCATGTCCCGCGCCAGGTTGTCCAGGTAACGCTCGGTGATTGGCTGCACATAGGCGTTGGCGATGGTCGTGGAGGCGCGCGGATATTCGCGCATGCCGGGCGCCACCTGGTGCGAGACGGATATGGACGCGCCGGGCAGCAACTCCCGCGTGATCTGCAGCGCTCGCAGTTCATGCGCTGGATTGGTATAGGCGTGCAAGAAACAGATGGCGACCGCTTCAATGCCTAGCGTCTGCAAGCCCCTACAGATCTCGCGCAGCGCCGGCTTGTCCAGCGGCTTGTAAACGCGGCCGTCAGCCAGCATGCGCTCCGGCACATCACAGCGTAGCTGCCGCGGCGCCAACGGTGGCGGCTTCTTCAACGCTAGGTCGTACATATCGTAGCGCCCTTCATTGCCGATCTCGATGGCATCGCGAAAACCAGCCGTCGCCAGCAGGGCGGTCTTGGCGCCGGTTCGTTCAATCAGCGTATTGGCGATCAGCGTGGTGCCGTGCACGACATATCGGATGGCGGCGGGCGGGATTTTCTCGCGTTCCAGCAGCCTGCGCATGCCCTCCAGCACCGCCAGCGAGGGATCGGGATAAGTGGTCAGCAGCTTCTCGACGGTGATGCGGGCATCCCTTGGGTCGAGCGCGACAAGGTCGGTGAAGGTGCCACCGATATCGACAGCCAGGATGACGGCAGCGGTCATGTGCGCAACTCCCTATTCCTCCGTCAACAGCGAACCATGTAGGGACGTCTCAGCAAGACGCCCGAATAATAGCACTCAGCGATGCTAACAAAGAGATTCAACCACAGAGAACGCGGAAAGCGCAGAATGACCTTATGCCGGCGACTGTAGGGGCGAGCCGGTGGCTCGCCCCAGTCCTGGCAGAGGGTCCGGGGGATAGGAAAGTCGGGCGACACAAGTGCCGCCCCTACAACTCCCTTTTCTCTGTGCCCTCGTTAGACTCGGCGTCCTCGGCGCTAAGCTTTTGCATTACTTACTTGGCACTACTTCAGTGTCTTTGTGGCTAATGTCTAAGCGGCTGGCTAGCGGTGGAAGAAGCGTTCGGGCAGGGCTTCCCGCTGCGCATCCAGCAGTTCGCGCAGCATGGCGTCGGCATCGGCGATGGAGTTGGTCAGCGGGTCGGTCATCAGCGCGCGCCGCAACAGGGCAAAGTTTCCGCGCGCCACCGCCTCGGCGGTTAATTCGTGCGTATCCAGCACCAACTGCGTCATCCCGCGCAAGCCCCGCGGCATCTCGCCGACTTCTTGTGGTCGCGGACCGTCCTTATCGACATCGCAGAGCAGCTCCAGAAAAGCGTCTTCCGGCAGATTGCTCACTGCGCCCCTGTTGGCAGTGTTGATGTAATAGGGACGCTCCAGTCCCCCGGCCATGGTCTCGATGATATCCGTAGCGTGATCGGGACCGTGCCGCCGCAGAAAGTCGCTCACGGGCAGCGCGCCGTTCAGCACTTCATCGACCTCATGCCACATATCGGCGTGACGGGCATAGCGCGGCTCGCTCTCCCAAATCGACAGGGGCGGGATGTCGCCGGGCAGCAGGCCATGCCCCTGGTAGAAGCGCAGGTATTCTTTGGTATGCGCGACGCAAACCGGCAGACTGCCGAAAATGTCGTAAAGCTGGCAGGCGATGGCATCGTTGTGCAGGGCTTTGGCGCCTTGACCGGCTGTGTCGGCAGTTGCGGCGCGTTGACGGAGGGCGGCGACGATCTGCGGCCTGACATCGCACTCCCGCATCTCGGCGCGCAGCATCCAGGTGAAGTGATTGACGCCGGCGATGCGCAGGTCAAAATCCGCGTCCAGCGCCTCGTTCCATTGACTTGGCTCGTCAAGCAGCCCCGCCAGCAGGGCATAGCGAATCTTCACATGCGGCATATGCAGCGAATCGCAGAGGGCAAAGCTCTTCACTGCCGGCTTGAAACGCGCCAGCGCTATGCCGTTGACGGCGCTGGGGTTGATGTAATTGATCAACCAGGCATCGGGGCAGAGGCGCGCGACATCGTCAGCGCAATCCAGCACGGCCGGCAAATCCCGCAGGGCGCGCATGATACCGCCCGGACCGATGGTGTCGCCGCTGCACATGCGCAGCCCATATTTGGCGCTGATCTGGCAATCCAGGTCGCGGTAGCGCACGGTGTCCCTGGCAAAGCTGAGCACGACGAAGTCCGCGCCAGGCAAGACGTCTTTCCAGTCGGCAGCGACTTGGATAGAAAGCGGCGCGCCTGTCCTGGCCGCCACCATTTCGGCGAGTCGTCCCATTTTGTCCAGGCGCTGCGGGTCGCTGTCCACCAGCGCCAGGCAGCCCTCGCGGAGATGTGACGATTGGCTCATCTGCCAGATGGCTTGGCGGCCGAAGAAGAGGCTGCCCGCGCCGATGACGACGACTTTGGGGAAGGGAGATTTGCGCATGGCGCTCGCCTGTGCTGATGTCGGCATTGCGGAGTAGTCTAACGAATAAACGATCGAACTGCAGCGGGCACTAAGTTTGTGAAGCTGTAAGGCTTGTCCGCTAGTGGTCTGCCCCCTCGCCCGCATAACCCCCATGCTCGCTCCAAAATGGCGAAGTGTAGGGGCGACGCTTGTGTCGCCCGCCTACGCATTTCCTAGCTCCACCGGCTCGCCCGTACAGCATTCGCAGCCATAGAGAGCTCTGTTTGCCTAGATGCCACATTCCGCGCTAGACTAAGAATAGGAAACCCGTTTGCAAAGGAACAGACCATGCCCATCCCAACCCTGCCCGGCATCACTGCTGAGACCATCACTTCTTCTCGACTGACGACGCGCGTCCTCTTTAGCGGCGATGCAGCCGGCCTGGCGGTCATTTTCGTACACGGCAACCTCACTTCCGCTACCTTTTGGGAAGAGAGCATGCTGGCTATGCCGTCTCGTTACCGCTGCATCGCCCTGGATCAACGCGGTTTTGGCGATTCTGACCCGTCCGCCGTTGTCGATGGCGCGCGCGGCTTGGCAGATATGTCCGATGATGTGCTCGCGCTGATGGACGCGCTGGGCATAGCGCAAGCCCATGTGGTCGGACATTCCATGGGTGGCGGCGTGCTCTGGCAGCTGCTTGGCGACGCGCCGCAACGCCTGCTGAGCGCGTGCTTTGTGGCGCCTGTTTCGCCCTATGGCTTCGGCGGTACGAAGGACGCGGCTGGTGCGCTCTGCGCGGACGATGCGGCGGGCAGCGGCGGCGGTGTCGCCAACCCGCAATATACGCAGCAGCTGCGCGATGGCGAACGCGGCGATGGCGAAATGTCGCCCCGCCATGTGATGAACAACTTCTACTGGAAGCCCGGCTATGCCTCCCCGCGCGAAGAAGACTTGCTAAGCAGCGTGCTGGCGACCCACACTGGCGAGCGCGATTATCCCGGCGACTTCGTAGCCTCCGAGAATTGGCCCCAAGTCGCGCCGGGACGCTGGGGCGTGCTGAATGCCATGGCGCCCAAGAACCAGCCCGACCCCGCCCGTTTGGCGCAGCTGGCGCAGAAACCGCCCGTGCTGTGGCTGCGCGGCGACAATGACCAGGTCATCGCCGATATGTCCTTCTTCGACCTGGCGACATTTGGCAAGCTGGGCGTCGTGCCCGGTTGGCCCGGCGATGAGGTCTGCCCGCCCCAGCCCATGATCGCGCAGACCAGCGCTGTGTTGGATGCCTACGCGGCGGCTGGCGGCAGCGTCGAGGAAGTCGTCCTGGCCGATTGCGGGCACAGTCCCTTCATCGAAAAAGCGGCGGAATTCAACGCGGCGCTGCACAGCTTCTTGAGCGAGAAATGATCGCAAACTGAAGACCATTACAATCGCGCCCTACGGGATGACCGATGGCATGGTCGCGGCGATCCGCTCCGCGTTGGACGGGTAGATGCCCGGCGCGTTCTCAGTCCATGAGCTCCTGAATCACGCGGTTTGTGACGGACAGCCGGTCCGACAGGATGCAACTGATATGCACATGAAGCGCTGATGCCGCGCGCGGCGCCGACATTTCCATGTCACGCAGCGCGTCCAGGCTGAGCCGCTGCAGGATACAAGGCTCGGTCGCCACCACCGCGGCCGAGCGCGCTTGTTTCAAGTAGAAACCAACTTCGCCAATGACCGTGCCAGCGCCTATGCTGCGCAATCGCAAGGCGCGGTCGGATTCCGCGCCCAGCAGCACATCCACGCGGCCCGTCTCGATGAAGTAGAGCGCGTCCGGCGGATCGTCCTGGGCGAAGATGATGTCGCCAGCCTGTGCCTCAATGCGTTCCAGATAGCCTTCCAGCGCCTGCGCGTCGTCAGCGGCAACCATGGCGTGCTGGGCGAGCTGCTGCGCTACGGTAATTCGCTGCGCGGCTAGCAAATCGGCTTCCCTAAGCAAGGCGTTTTCGCACCATTCCAGCGCGTGATCCAGGTCGTCGAAGAGCAGCGTCCCCCCGCCCTTTCTTTCTGCGATGGCGCTGTCGGCGATCGTGGCTTGCAAATGCGGCTGGACGCCGGATACCAGCAACTCGACGCCATACTTGTCGGTCAGCTTCTTCAGTTTTTGGAAGTCTTGTATCGAAGAAACATCCAAGCCCCGCACGGATTCAAAGTCCAGCGCGAGCATCCTCAGCGATTGGCTGGCTTGCGCATAAATATGCGCTTTGATGTGCTCGTATAGTCGATAGGCGGTGCCGAAAAAGACATAGCCCTGCAAGCGCAGAATCAGCACCTGCTTGCCCTGGCGCTGCAGCACTTGGTTCTGCGCGAAAGAGCGGTCGAGGTGGCTGCGATGGTTGCTGGCGGTAAACTCCTGCTTGATGACATCCATGCGGCTGTATTCCAGGACGAAAAAGAAAATCGCCAACACGATGCCGACGGCGACACCCGGCAGCAGACCAATGAAGGCGGTCGACAGCGCGATGAGGAAGATGACGAAATAATCTTGCCGCGGCAATTGAGCGCGACTGTTCCACAGCCACTCCTTCAAGTAGCGCAAGCCAATGTACATCAGCAAGCCCGCTGGCACGAAGCGCGGCACGATGGCAAAGATGACGCCCCCGACCAAGAGCGTCAGCCCGAACATCACTGCCAGGATCACGCTGACAAGACGGCCATAGGCGCCAAGTGTTTGCACCAAGGAGGCTTGCGCCGGCGCTGGATAGCCGACAATGCCGCCGCCCACCAGGCTCGAGACGATATTCGCCGCGCCATTCACCGCGCATTCGCGATTGATGTCCAGTTCGCGCCCAACCAGCAACTCCTGCCCGCTAGCGCGGAACACCAGGTTGAGAATGCAAAAAAGCATCAGCGTAATAATGCCGCCGGCGCTCGCCAGCAGCATGGACGAATTGATATGCCCCAGCGCGCCAAAATCAGGTAGCTGCCAGGACAGCGTGCTGGGCACTTTTGGCAAGAACCAGCCGGCCTCGCTCAATGACTCCACGCTGGCGCCGGACAAGTGCAGGACGAGGTAGAACAGGACAAATGCTGCCAATATCATGCCGGGAACAATGAGATAATTTTTGATGCGGGCTTGTATTGCGAGTATGAGTACCGCCATCAGCACGGCGGGCAGCCAGCGAATCAAGACAGCGCCTTCCAGCAGCATGGGCAGCGCCGCGAGGTTCAGCCTCGTTTCGACGGCGATCAGAAAACTGGCCTGCACTAGCAGCCAGCCCAGCCCCGCCAAAAAGCCACCCACAATCGGATAGGGAAGATAGCGAACCAGTCCGCCGGCGCGCACGATGCCCAGCAGCAGCAGCGTTATGCCAGTGAGGAGCGAGGACAGGATGATCACCCAAAAGACAGCGCCAAAGAGCGCCTGCGGGGACATATCGGCGGGCGCGGCCGCAATGACTTCACTGGCGATGATGCCCAGGATGACCGCCGTCGGGCTCTGCGGGAAGGCCATGGTCGCTTCATCGGAGCTAAAGAGCCCGGACACCAGGCCAATGGCGATTTCGCTGACCAGCGCGATGCCCAACCCGGCGGCAAAGTAACCCGCCAATTTGCCTTGAAAGATCAACCGGGAATAAGACGGAGTCAAGCTGGCCATGATCAGCCAGATGGTGGTGGCGGCGAAGAGGCTGCGCAGCAGGACGGCCGGCTGCAGGGCGCGCTTCAGCGCTGCGTGCATGGCTGGCTGCCAATCCTGTACTTGCCATGTGTTTTGCATGGCTGTCCTGCGCAATGCCCACCGTCTTCAGGATTGGATTTTAGCATAGGTATCACTAGTCAAGGACGATTGTCCCCCGACCTGTCACAGGAAGCGAGGGTACGCGCGAGTTTCTTGATTCGCCGGACGGGCTTGGCTAGACTACTGGGCGTCTGCAAGCGAGTGCTTTCACAAGTGATCCCTAATGGAAAGGACTGTCCCATGCTTCGTTTTCTGAGTTTGCTGGCGCTGGCTGCCTTGCTCTTTGGCGGCGCGATCAGCCTGGCGCAAGACGAGATTACCATCTTTGCCACTGTCGGCGCTTACTACCCCGACGAACCGACGGAGAACAACCCGAACCCGCCCCGGATGCTCAATACGATCGTCGCCGAATACGAAGCAGCCAACCCGGGCGTCAACATCGAACTGGTAGACACGCCCGCCAACATTTCCGGCGATCAATGGCGCAGCACGGTCTTCAATGGGCAAAACGAGCCGCATATCATCGTCAACAATTACATCCGCGTCTGGCAGGAGCAGGGCAACGACTGGTATGTGCCGCTCAACGACTACATCGCGGCCCCCAACCCCTACATTCCCGAGGGCAGTCCGGGCCACGGAAGCTGGGCGGACAGCATTCCCGATGTCGTCTGGGACACGACCTATCATACTGGCAGTGGCAATCAGTATGTGGTGACGGTCAACGCCGTCGCGGTCGGCTTCTATTACAACATCGACATGCTGGAAGCGGCCGGCATCGATGCCGAATTCGACATCTCCTACTCGCTCTGGGAAGACTGGGAGACGATGATCAGCGAGATGGGCGCCTTTGCCGAAACTGGCGCGAAACCGCTGGCGATGAGCATGTCCACCGCCTCGCCCTATACCTACAACTGGTTTGATGGCACTAGCCTGACCAGCATGTACATTGACCATATCGAGAGTTGGTGGGAGCCGGGCGCCAGTTGGCACGCGCTCAATCAGCGCGAGTTTGCCTGTGCGATTCAGAACGGCTTAATTAGCGCCCATGACGATGCCTTCGCCGATTGGCTGGGGCTCCTGGCTGATTTTGAGCCCATGTGGGTGGACGGCTACGCTACTATGACCTGGGACGAAGCCTATCGCCTCTTCATCACCGAAAAGACGCCCTTCCTGCTGGGCAACGCGGCCAGCCAAACACTGAATGTGACCCGCGACGCCGACTTCAACTGGGGTATCAGCTACTTCCCGCCGGTCACGGAAACGACCAGCCCGCATGCCGCCAACAACGAGAGCGCCTATCTGGTCGGCGGCTTTACGGCCGGCTTCACCGTGACCGACCGCGCCCGGCGCGAGGGCATTACTGACCAGGTGGTGGATTTCCTGATGTATTTGACCGCGCAGCCGCAATGGGGTCGAGTCGTCACTGACTCGCCGCGCAGCATTCCGACGCAGTTCGGCCTGGATGTGCCCGATGCCTTGAAGCCGACGGTCTCCTTCCTTGAACTGCCCATCCGCGCGCTCAAGGATCCCGATCCGCGCCTGAGCCGCCGTTATGGCGAAGACCATCGCCGGCTGATGCAGGAATACTTCACCGATCAGATTGACTTGGAAACGCTGATCGCCGAGGAAGACCGCCTGATGACCCGCGAAGCCCGCGTCGTCATCGCCGAGAACGAATGGACCTGTGACTTCCAGATGGGGTAGGGCGCAACCCACTTGACGCCCCCGTGTAAGGGCGAGGCGGTGACTCGCCCGTCTACCCCACCTCCGGCCCCTCCCCGAGTCATCGGGGAGGGGAGCTAAGGCAGGCGGAATCGCGTCTCCGAAGGCGTTTCAGCGTTTGTGCGAACGCTCGGCGAAACCTTCCCCCCGTTGATACGGGGGACCGAGGGGGTAGACAGACACAGGGCGACTTGACAGATACCGTAATGTCTATGACTTTGAGGCAGCGGAACTGAGACTCATGTTTAGGCGTTTCGCATTGGCGCGCGCGGGCGGCAGCAACATCCGCGCAAAGGCGAGCCCCCTGCCCTTGCGTATCTGGCAGGCCAAATGGCTCTATCTGGCGCTGCTGATTCCCGTGGCGCTGCTGCTAATTTTCGAATGGCTGCCGGCTTTCAGCGCGCTCTACAACTCGCTCTACATTTGGAATGGCGGCAAGGTGCATTTCTACGTCGGGCTGGAGCATTACGAGCGCATGCTCAGCGACCGCACCTTCCGCGTGGCCATTACCAACCTGGTCAGCTTCGTGTTCTTCCGCGTGGTCATGCAGACGGCGCTGCCTTTCTTTGCCGCTGAAATGATCGTCAACCTGCGCAGCGCGCGCTGGTCCTACTGGTGGAAGATCATCTTTGTCTTCCCCATGGTCGTGCCAACGATCCTCAATTACCTGATCTGGCGCTTCATCTACAACCCCCAGGTCGGCTTGCTCAATGAGGGTTTGAAGCTGATCGGCTTGGAGGAATACACCCACGCTTGGCTGGGCGACCCCAACACCGTAATGTGGGCGCTGGCTTTCGTGCGCTTTCCCTGGCTGCCGACTCTGCAATTCCTGATCATCCTGGGCGGTTTGCAGACCATCCCGCAGGAAGTGCATGAAAGCGCGGCCATTGATGGCGCGGGCTTCTGGCGGCGGCTCTTCTATATCGATATCCCTATGACGAAGCGGCAGATCACCCTGGCGATGATCCTGACCATGCTCTTCATGACGCAGCGCTTTGATCTCTTCCTGGTTATGACCGACGGCGGACCCGGCTACAGCAGCATGGTGCCGGCCCTGCAGCTCTATCAGTCGGCCTTTCACTTCCTGGAGTTCGGTTACGCCTCAGCCATCGGCGTGGTGCTCTTCGTGGCTATGCTCGCCTTGACCATCATCAATCTGCGCGTCTCGGCCGGAGGCTCCAATGACTAAGGCGGGGACGATGCATTGGGACGGGGTGCTCTGGAAAGCGGTTTTGGGATACTTTGGGCGTTCCAGCGTTAATGCGTATCCTCGGCGAAACCTTCTCCCCAATGATTTGGGGGGACCGAGCGGGCTAGGCATCGACCGAGTCGCCCAGCGAGTAAATGGGAACGGCTCTTGAGAAATCGACCACGACTCCGCCTTAGCAGTCGCGATCTACCCTTCCAGGTCGTGCTTTTCGCTTTCGGCTTCGTGACCTTTTTTCCGCTAGTGCTGGTGGTCATCACCTCGCTGAAGAGCAATACGCAGTTCTATCACAACTTTTGGCTGCCGGAGTTGCCCTTTCACTTCGGCAATTACAGTTCCGCCTTCCGCATCATCTGGCGCTACATCGTCAACAGCGTGCTGTACTCCGGCTCGACGATCTGCCTGATCGCCTGCATCGCGTCGGTGGCGGGTTATGTCTTCGCGCGCTTTCGCTTCCCTTTCAAGACGGCGCTCTTCCTGGCATTCATCACTTTGATCATGGTGCCGGGCGTGCTGACGCTGGCGCCGCGTTTTGTGCTGGTGCGCGATCTCGGCTTTGTCAATACGCCCATGGCGCTGATTTCCGTCTGGGTGAGCGGCGGGCTGGTGCTTTCGACCTGGCTGATGCGCAGTTACTTCGAATCACTGCCGCAGGAACTCTTCGACGCCGCTTATGTCGATGGCGCGGCCGAGTGGCAGGTCTTCATCTATGTCTCTGTGCCGCTAGCCCGCCCGATGATCGCCACAGTCGCTATGACCACCTTGATCAGCACCTGGAACGACCTGATCTGGCCTCTGGTCACCATCACGGACAAGGGCAAGATGCCGCTGGCGCTGGGGCTGATGCAGTTCTCGTCCGACTTCGAGACGGATTGGGGCACGCTTTTCGCCGGTTATGTGATTTCGTCGATACCGCTGCTCTGCGTCTTTGCGGTGGCCATGCGCCAGTTCATCAGCGGCTTGACCAGCGGTTCAATCAAAGCCTGAGCCCTTCAACATGTGGGGGACTGTAGGGAGGACCCACCGGGCCGCCCCTATAAAGATCGCACTAGGCGCGGATGTGGGGTTGCTGCGCCGCATCTAGCCTCCCCCCGACTTGATGGGGGAACCGAGGGAGTTGACGAAGGCGGACAGGCTCTAAAAGTGCCGTTCCATATAGTGCATGTCGTAGTAGCGACCCGCCTCCTGCAGTTCGCGTTTGGCTGTGCCGACGATGACAAAGCCCAGCCTGGCATAGAGCGCAATGGCGGCCGGGTTCTCGCTATGGACGGACAGGTTGACCTTCTCGATCTGTGGCAGCGCTGCCAACTCACTGAGCAGACGCCGCATGAGCGCGCTGGCGATGCCTTTGCCGCGCAGGGCAGGGCGGACATACACACCATAGACATTTGCCACATGACGCAGCTTCTCGCGGTCTGACCAGCGCGCACCTGCCATGCCCGCCAACTCGCCGGCGACTTCCGCAAAAAAGCTCATGTTGCCGGCGCGTTGCTGGGCGCTGTTGATGCGCGAAATCCATACTGAGTCGGCAAAGGCCAGCTCATCGGCGTAACTGGAGGCGAAGGCGCTAGGATCCGTCTGCAGCGCCTGCAAGCGCAGACTCCGCGACTCGCGCCAGCGCGATGGCGGCAAGCTGATGATGGCGAAGGCTTCCGCGCTTGGCGCAGTCATTGAGGATACCCGCCGAATTCTACGATCTTTGGGTGGAGACGCCTTTGCAGCGTCAAGCTAGACGCAGGGTTTGGCCGGGTCGATGCCGTCGGCCGCAGCGCCGGTGACCGCGCCGCCTTCGTTGTCCCACAGCATGTTGCCACAGATGCGCCCCTGCCCAGCGATCACGAGTTTGATGCCGCCAGCCGCGTTGTTGTAGATGCGGTTGCCATAGACTTCGTTATCCACGCCGTACTGGATGCCATCGACAAAATGCCCGCCCAGCCGCACCCCCGCGCCGACGCCCCCATGAATCTCGTTGTAGCGGATGATATTGGCTTTGCCCCGCGAGACGATGCCGCCCGAGTTGGGATCCTTCTGCCCCGTGCAGAGGTTGTACTCGATGAGATTATACTCGCTGCCTTCTTTGGCTTCAACGCATTCATTGCCCTGCGTGTTGATGACATTGTGATGCACCCAGTTATGCGCCGTGATATCCGGCTCGATGGTCAGATTGATGTCCCATTGCTTGCTGGAGGTGCCCAGGTAGATCGCCTCGCCGACCACGCCATGCGCGTCGAAGACGAAATCCCAGATGCCGCAGTCATCGAACTTTGAATAAGCGATTTCGTTGTAACGCGCGAAGTATTTGATGCGCAGGCATTCCTCGCCGGCATTGCGAAAAGTCATATTGATCACGCGCAGGTGCTGCACGCCGTCGCGCTTGTCGTAGCCGATGACATAGAGCAGCTTCTCGCGGAAGGCGCCCATGCGGTTGGGCTCGGCATTGCGCCGCAGGCCGTCAATCGTGAAGCCGAGCAGGGTGATGTAATCGTGATGCACCTGGAAGATGCGGTTGCTGGTCAAGCCATGCACGACGGCATTGGCTGTGCCGACGATGGTGATGGGCTTGCCAGGCGCGCCATCGCGGACGGTGTAGACATCCTGGTAATAATGCCCGGGCGCCAGGTGAATGGTGTCGCCGGGCTGCGCCAACTGTAGCGCCGTTTGAATCCTGCGGAAGGGGCTGGAGACGTTCGCGCCGCTGTCCCCATCGTCGCCTTGCGGATCCACAAAATAATGGACGCCGTCCGACTGCGCATGCAGGGGCAGGCAGAGCAGCAGGGCAAAGCAGAGCAGTGCGAATCGTCTTGGCATCATGCTAACCCTCGGCGTGTCTACCCCTCCCCCGGCCCCTCCCCGTTGATACGGGGAGGGGAGCTAATCCCAGCGGATTCGCGATTATGTTTAGGGTTTCGCCATCCAAAACAAATCTCAGCGAAACCTTCCCCCCGTAGATGCGGGGGGACCGAGGGGGGTTGAATCGGGCGACCCATCGGGTCGCCCCTACAATGCGCGGTGTAGGGGGATTGCCCCTACTCGTAGTCCTCTAGATTCTCGAGGATGTAGCCGACCTCGTCGGCGATGCGCGCCATAGCTTCTTCAGCCGTGGCCGCGCCGATCCAAACTTCGCCCAACTCCTGCTTCCACAGCGAGTCGAAAGCCGAATACATCGGGTGAATCGGGTCGTACATCGAGAAGTAGTTGCCAGCGCCAGCCAGGAAGGCGGCTTTGTTGGAACCCGGCAGCAATTCTGGCTCCAGGAAACGCGGATCGCTCTTGAACTCGGTCAGCGCCGGGGTCATGACCTGCAGATCCAGCAGCATGTTGACGCCTTCCGAGCCGGGACCCGCCAGGTACTTGACCAACTGCCAAGCCTCTTCCGGATGCTCGGTATCCGCAGAAATGGCGAAGCAGCTGCCATCGGCGCGATTGACCGATTCGCCGCTCTCGCCCAGGGGCAGGGGCGCCATGTCAAAGTTGAAGCCAGAGCCCAGATAGCGCTGCATGCGCCAGTGACCCACGACCTGCATGCCAGCCTTGCCCGCCGCGAAGAGATCGCTGATGTCCGCGCGCTGCTCATCCGACGGCATGATGTTGTGTTCCAGGATCAAGTTGGCAACGAACTGCACCGAATCGATGACGCCTTGGTCCATGCCGTAAAATTCGGTTGGATTGCGAATGTCATCGAAGAGACCGCGGTCGGTATTGCTCCAGACCACCATGGGCCAGTAGTTGCGGAAGGTGTCGACGCCGAATTGGTCGGTCATGCCGTCGCCGTCGATGTCCATGGTCAGCGCTTTGCCGGTCTCGACGAAGTCATCCCAGGTCCAACCGTCTTGCGGATAGTCGACGCCGGCTGCATCGAAGATTTCTTTGTTGTAGTAGACCACCAGGGCGGCGTGATCGATCGGCAGGCAGTGCACTTCGCCGTCGATGGTGTAATTTGCCAAGATGGTCGGGTCATAGGCGGAAAGGTCGATGCCATCGCGCTCAATGAATTCGTTGAGGGTCAGCAAAGCGCCCTTGCTGGCGTAAGCGTTGGCGACATGAGTAGCCGGATAGAAAACATCGGGCGGCGTGCCGCCAGCCACGGTCGTCTGCAGCTTGGTGTAGTAGTCGCGGCCGCTGCCGATATTCTCGAATTCAATGCCGATGCCGGTTTCGGCGGTGAAGGCTTCCGCGATGGGCATGGCGACATTGTCGACGCGGTTTTGGTCCCAGCGCATGAACCAGCGGATTTCGGTAGCGTCCTGCGCGGAGGCGCCCAAACATAGCGCCAGCAGAAAGATTGCCAATAGGGCTGTGCATACAGTCTTGCGCATGATATTGCTCCTTGTGAATTGGTTTCGCGTATTTGTGTTGTGGGACTTGCAAGTTTGTTCGCGCTGCCTCCTTTGCTCGCGATTTCAGCCTTTAGAACCACCAGAACCGGTTAGCGCAACCCCACTGATGAAGTACTTCTGCGCCAGGAAGAAGACGACCAGTGGCGCAAGCATAGCCACCGCCGACGCCGCCATGAAGAGATTCCACTCCGTGAAAAAGTCATTGCGGAAGGCCGCCAAGCCTAGAGACACCGTGTAATTGCGCTCCGAGCTCAAGTAGATCAGCGGACCCAGGAAGTCGTTCCAGGTTGAGACAAACTCGAAGACAGCCACCGCGCCCAGGGCTGGACGCGCCAAGGGCAGGATGATGCGGATGAAGATCTGCAAGGCGCTGGCGCCATCCATCTTGGCTGCTTCATCCAAGTCCAGCGGGATGGTCAGGAAGTATTGCCGCAGCAGGAATATGGAGAAGGCGCCGCCGAAGAAGTTCGGCACGATCAGCGGCAAGAATGTATCCAGCCAGCCCAAGTACTTGAAGAGGATGAAACGCGGGATGATCAGCATGTGGAAAGGGATCATCAAGGTACTGAGCACGATCAAGAACATCAAGCCGCGCCCAGGAAAACGAAAACGCGCGAATCCATAAGCGACCACCGCTGAAGAGCAGACCTGCCCAATGACGCTGAGCACCGTGATGAAGGCGGTGTTGATGTAATAGCGGTCGAAGGGGCGCGCCGTCAGCGCATCCGGGTAATTCTCCCACATTATCGGCTCCGGCACCCAGCTGGGCGGGTGTTCCAAGGTCTGCTGCTCGGTCTTCAGCGAAGTCGATATCGTCCAGGCGAAGGGGAAGAAAACCAGCACCGCGCCCAGCAGCAATATCGCGTAGATCGCGCCCACGCTGGCATGCGACAGGAGCTGCTCCTGGAAACGAGACTTGCGCTTTGTCCTCACTGCCGTGACATGCGCCGCCATCAGATTAGCTCGCCCCCGACAATTCGCCTTCGTAGAAGACCCAGGCCTTCGACCAGCGGAAGACCAGTAAGGTCAGCGCCATGATGATGATGAAGACCACCACCGCCATCGCCGACGCGTAGCCCATTGAGTATTGCTCGAAGCCCTTCTGATACAGGTAATAGGTGAAGAAGAGCGACTGATTGCGCGGTCCACCCTCGGTCATCACATAGGCTTGCGTGAAGAGCTTGAAAGTGTCGATCATGCCGGTGATCAGGTTGAAGAAGATGACCGGCGTCAGCAGCGGCAGCGTGATGCGCCAGAACTGCCGCCAGTAGCCCGCGCCGTCAATGGACGAGGCTTCGTAGAGCTCTTCGGATATACCCTGCAAACCAGACAGATAGATGATCATATTCCGGCCCGCCGCCACCCAGACCGCCATGATCATCAAGGACGGCAAGACCAGCGCCGGGTCGTCCAGCCAACGGGGACCAGGCACCCCCAGGACCTGCTGTATCGTCGAATTCAGAATGCCGTAACGCGGGTTGTATATCCACATCCAGACCAGGGAAATAGCCACCGGCGGCAGCACCACCGGCAAATAATAGATCGTGCGCCAGATGCCAATGAATTTGATGCGGCGGTTGTTCAGCAGCAGCGCCGTCCCCAGCGCCACGAAGATGCCCAGCGGCACTCGCCCCAAGCCATAGACGATGGTGACTTCCATCGACTTGAGGAAGAGCCTGTCGCGGAAGAGCCGTTCGTAATTGCGGAAGCCGACTTCACGCGGGTCGCCGATCAAGTCCCAGCGGTGGAAGCTCAGCCAGAGCAGCCCGATCATGGGACCGACCACGAAAATCAAAAAGCCCAGCAGCCAGGGCGAAGTGAAGAGGTAGCCGGTCAGCGCCTCGCGTTTTCGCGCTGGCGACATGGGGTGCCTCTTGCGCTTGAACACTCGCATTGGCGCCTAGGGTTTCTTTCTTGGCTATGCGCTGCGGGTCAGGTTGATGAAGAACCGGATTGCTCGACTGTGTAAGAGCGCTCCCATCCAAAGCGTAATCTTAACAGGCGGCGGAAAACGCTGTACGAGAATCTATCGCAGGTTGCGGTGGCTGTCAAGATTGCGCTTATTCTCGCTTAAGCCGTCCTCGGTCACCCCGTACAGCTACCGGATATACCGATATTGCCTTAGCATCTAGCCTCCCTCAATGCTTCGGGGGGGGGGGGGGGGGATGG
>DAOUKU010000021.1:0-12764 GCA_034420985.1 Anaerolineae bacterium
GAGTGGGACGCGCGTCACGAGCAGATGCTGAGCTACCAAGCCAGCGGTCGGACCGATGTGTCCGTGCCGGAATTGACCACTGACATCACCGAGTTCTTCTGCTGCTCCAACGAAACCTCCGCCAACAATGCGAACTATTATTATGGCTTCCGCTAGAAGCGCGAATGAGGCAAACCGCGCATAAGAATCGCGTAAAAAACCTGGCAAACTCTCCTGTCGGCTGCCAAATCCATTGACTAATTCCCATCATTGATATACCTTGACATCATGCTCTTGGCACTCTAAGCTAATGAGTGCTAACTGAATCCGCTCAGAATTCATGAAGGAGAGGAAAATGCCTGTAACAATCCGCCCGCTCGGCGACCGCGTCCTGGTGGAACCGGTCGAGTCCGAAGAAACCTTCGCTGGTGGCGCCTTTGTCCTGCCAGAGACGGCCAAGGAAAAGCCGCAGCAAGGCTTGGTGCGCGCTGCTGGTCCCGGCAAGTACGATGATGAGGGCGACAAGCGCATCCCCATGGATGTGCAGGAAGGCGACCGTGTGCTCTTCGCCAAATACGCCGGCACCGAAGTCAAGCTTGATGGCGTCAAAATGCTCATCATGAAAGAGTCCGACATCCTCGGCATCGTCGATGCCTAGCCAGCCGCAATCACTGATTTTCAGCCAATCCAGGAGGCAAGAATGGCAAAGCAACTCGTATTCAAAGAAGATGCGCGCCGCAAGCTGCAAGCCGGCGTTGACAAAGTCGCCAACGCGGTAAGCACGACCCTCGGTCCCAAAGGGCGCAATGTGGCGCTGGACAAGAAATTTGGCGCTCCCACGGTCACCCACGATGGCGTCACCGTGGCCAAAGAGATTGAACTGGAAGACCCCTACGAAAACATGGGCGCACAACTGCTGAAGGAAGCCGCCACCAAGACCAACGACATCGCCGGCGACGGCACCACCACCGCGACTGTCCTGGCGCAAGCCATCGTCAATGAAGGCTTGAAAAATGTCGCCGCTGGCGCCAACCCCATGCTGTTGAAGCGCGGCATCCTGCATGCGGCCGACATCGTCTCCCAGGACATCCTGGCGCAATCCACGCCCATCGAGACCAAAGATGAGATCGCCAATGTCGCCAGCGTGTCCGCGCAGGACAGCGAAATTGGCAACCTCATCGCCGAGGTCATGGACAAGGTCGGCAAGGACGGCGTCGTCACGGTCGAGGAGAGCCGCGGCTTGGAATTCGAGACCGAATATGTCGAAGGCATGCAGTTCGATCGCGGCTACATCAGCCCCTACTTCGTCAGCAATCCGGAGACGATGGAAGCCAGCATTGAAGAGCCCTACATCCTGATTCACGACAAGAAGGTCAGCGCGGCGCAGGATATCATCCCCATCCTGGAGAAGCTGCACCAGATTGGCAAGCGCGAGCTGGTCATCATCGCTGAGGATGTGGATGGCGAGGCGCTGGCGACCATGGTCGTCAACAAGCTGCGCGGCGCAATCAATGTGCTGGCTGTCAAGGCGCCCGGTTTTGGCGACCGCCGCAAAGCCATGCTGCGCGATATTGCTGTGCTGACTGGCGGCACCGTCATCAGCGAAGAGACCGGACGCAAACTGGACAGCGTCAGCGTGCAGGATCTGGGGCGCGCCGCCAAAGTCGTCAGCACCAAGGATGACACCGTCGTCGTCGACGGCGCCGGCGAAGAGGGCTCAATCGCCGGACGCATCGAAGAGATCCGCCGCGAAATCGACAACAGCACCAGCGACTACGACCGCGAGAAGCTGCAGGAACGCCTGGCCAAGCTCAGCGGCGGCGTGGCGGTCATCCGCGTTGGCGCGGCTACCGAGACCGAGCTGAAAGAGAAGAAGCATCGCGTGGAAGACGCCTTGAGCGCCACCCGCGCTGCAGTCGAAGAGGGCATCGTGCCCGGTGGCGGTGTCGCGCTGATCAACGCGGTCTCCTCGCTGGACAACGTGAGCCTGTCCGTCAGCGACGAGAACACCGGTGTGACCATCATGCGCCGCGCGCTGGAGATGCCGATGCGCAAGATCGCCGCCAATGCTGGCGAAGATGGCGCCGTCATCATCCAGAATGTACGCCGCGCCCAAGCCGATGGCGAGAATCACCGCGTTGGCTTCAATGTGATGACTGGGGATTATGGTGACATGATCGAAGCCGGCATCCCCGACCCGGCCAAGGTCACCCGCGGCGCTATCGAGAACTCGGCGTCTATCGCGGCGATGATCCTGACCACCGAAGCGCTGATCACCGATGTGCCGGAAGAGACGCCCCCGCCGATGCCCGGTGGCGGCATGGACGGCATGGGTGGTATGGGCGGCATGATGTAAGCTGGCGCCCAGCCAGACGCAAGAGGAGTACAGGAGGACTGTCCAGGCGGCAGTCCTCTTTTCTTAGGTCCGTGGAGCGCGTTGTGTCTTGGGACGCTAGGACTTGCAGAGGCTTGGAGAATGACGGTGCAAATCCTCGCGGATCATACGCGCCGCCTGGAACGGATAGAGGGTCGACTGGAGCAAGCGCAGGCCGACGTGGCCTTCATCAAGAACATCCTGCTGCCGCGCGCCGATACGCCTGAATTCTGAGATAGCTTGCCGCCAGCGCGCCAAACAGCGCCTGTACCTCGCATGTTCGCGCGACTTTAAGCCTCGGCCAGAATAATATCCTTGACCCCGTAGTAGATATTGCTGCAGGGCTCCTCGTAAGCCGCGCGGCGGCTGATTTCTTTCTCGAGGTCTACGGACAGCGGCTGGACCTCAATCACCTGCAGCCCGCGCTGGCTGTCGGCGAGGATCTGCGCATGCCGCGCGTCCCACTCCTGGGCGAATTGCCGGAATCTCGGCATCAGCGCCGCTTGCTCACGAGCTATATTCAGCGCAAGCGCCAAGATGACGAAGGCGAATCCAGCCTGGATCACGCGTAGCGGGGCTGGAGCGGGACGCTGGGCACGGATCGCGCAGCCCATGGTCATGCCCATAAGCAAGCCCGCTATGGCGCAAAACACGGACATGAAACCCATCGTCCGGTTCTCGATTACATGTTCCAGTAAAAGCTCCACGAATATGACGGCCGCGGTGACGATGTAAGCCAGGAAGGCAAACGCAAAGGTGGCAAAGAGCAGCCGCTTGCAGAGAGGTTCAGCCGCCAGCGCGCGCGACTGCCACAACATTGCCAACAAGATTGAAGACTGACTGGCGGTCAAATAAACCAGGGCGCGCCAGTGGATTGAGCGAGCTTCCGCCAGCAAGACCAGGCCGGCGACGACGAGGACCGCCAGCGCCCAGAGATGCGTTGCGCCCCAGCCGCGACGGCGCAAATGATCGTTGATGATCCGCCTGCGCCACAGCAGGATGCAAAATGCGCTGGTCAGCAGGAGGTTGATGGCGATGACGAGCGCATAGCCAGCGCTGAAACGACCCAGTACCGCCGGCAAATCACTGGCATGATCCCAGATGACGGGAATCAATGCGAGCTGCACAGCGAGAAGCGCCAGCAGCGGCGCCCGCGACAGCTGGCCGCGATCTGCAGCGCGGGACTGGCTACTCGCCTGACAGCCGCGCAGACTGAGCAGCGCACCTATCGCCAGGCTGAGCAAGGCTACCGCGTTGAAATCTTCATGCAGGACATAGTTGTTCGTCCTGCCGAGGAAGCTGGACAGGATAAACTGAAAGTCGACTCCTTGGTTGGCTGCGAAAGGCGAAGACACACGTCCGATCATGCTGGGCGCGCTCACAACAATGGCCAAGCCGGCCAGCGACGCCATCAAGCCAGCCAGCCACATTCTGACAAAGAAACCACGATCAGCCGGCTGTCTGGCGCATAAAAGCAACGGCGTCATGATCACCAGGGTGGCAATCTGAATTACGAGGGACATTTCTGCCAGGCCGGCGCTGAAGAAACAGAGCAGCGCCCCCGCCGCCAGCGCCAAACCATCGCGCTTATTTGAGCGCGGACGCAAGCCCATCTCCAGCAATAGCGCAACATACACCGTCAGAATAGCCAGCGGCAGCAGGTAGCGGACAGCGCCGGCATACCAGTACAGGACCTGTGGCGACGGCATGGCGAAAAGTATGCCCGCCAGCATCAACGCGGAAGCGGCGAGCATGCGAGACTTGCTGCCGCCCTTGACCTGCGCGAGGCGGCACAAGCTGCGCACGAGCCAGGCCAAAGCCGGCAGCCAGATCAGAATGACCAACAGAAGGAATAGTCGAACGGCGGCAAGGTCCTGAGGCGGGGTCAAGCCCCAGAAGAAGTTGTCAAGGTAGCTACTAGCATGTCGTGTCGTAGTACGATTATGGTTCAGTATTTCCCAGAAAGTTATTTGCTGGCCGAGGCCAAAATTGCAGAAGTCATCCCACATCAGACGGGAGAACTGCCCTAGGTAGGCATACAGCGCTAGCGGAATCGCCGCGGCCAGGACCAGCAGCGCCGAGGCGCTGTGTCGAAGTCTGTGATTCAATCGGCTTCCCTAGTCCTGCGCAGGCGGCATGCGCCAAGTGCGGAACGCCTAGACCGCCGCTTCCAGCTCGCCCTCGATCTCGTCTTCCTCGACGCTGCGCAGTTCCAGGCCGCCGTCGTCGTCCACCTGGATGCGCACGACGCTGGCCAGGCCAAACTCGCCGGTGAGGATGCCGTCGGAGAGGCGGTCTTCAATTTCATTCTGGATCAGGCGGCGCAGTGGTCTCGCGCCGAATTCGGGGTTGTAGCCATGCTCGCCCAGCCAGTCCAGCCCCTCGTCGTCCACCTCCAGGGTGATGGCGTGCTCCAACAGGCGCTCGCGCACTTTGTTGAGTTCAAGGTCGACAATTTGTTTGATTTCGTCGCGGCTGAGGGAGCGGAAGATGATGGTGGCGTCGACGCGGTTGAGGAATTCGGGTCGGAAGAGGCGCTGCAACTGGTCGGTGACATTTTGGCTCATGTCTTCGTAAGCTTCTTCGCCTTCGGCGTCGATATCGCGCTGGGTGTTGAAGCCGAGGCTGGCGCCGGGTTTGATGAGGTCCGCGCCAACATTGCTGGTCATAACCAGCATGGCGTTGCGGAAGTCAACTCGACGTCCGCGCGCATCGGTCAGCGTGCCCTCTTCCATCATCTGTAGTAGCATGTTGAAGACTTCGGGATGCGCCTTTTCCACCTCGTCAAAGACGATGATGCTGTAGGGGCGGCGGCGCACGGCTTCGGTCAGCTGCCCGGCGTCGTCATAGCCGACGTAGCCTGGCGGCGCGCCAACCAGCCTGGCCACCGAATGCCTTTCCATGAATTCGCTCATATCCAACTGGATCAGCGCTTCTTCGCTGCCGAAGAGGAATTCCGCCAGCGCCTTGGTCAGCTCGGTTTTGCCGACGCCGGTGGGACCGAGAAACATAAAGGAGCCGATGGGACGGCGCGGGTCTTTTAAGCCGGCGCGAGCTCGCCGCACCGCCCGGCTGATTTTGATGATAGCTTCGTGCTGCCCGACGATGCGTTCGTGCAGGCGTTCTTCCATCTCCAGCAGGCGTTCACTCTCTTCGTCCGCAATGCGCGTAACTGGGATGCCCGTCCACATGGCCGCCACTTCCGAGATGTCTTCGCTAAGTAGACGCGGCTGCCCTGTTTCACCATTCCAGTTGATTCTGATGTCGTCCAGCGTCTCGGACAGGGAGTCTCGCCGCCGCCGCAGGTTGTCCGCTTCGCCGTGCTCGCCAGCCATCTCAGCCAGTTCGATTTCGTCGCCGATGCCTTCCAGCTCATCCAGGACGCGCCGCACCGAAGCCGCGTCGGGGCTCTTGTACATGCGCAAGCGGGCGGCCGCTTCATCGATCAGGTCAATGGCTTTGTCGGGCAGGTAACGATCGGGGATGTAGCGGGCGGAGAGATTGGCGGCGGTCTCGATGGCGTCGTCGGTGATTTCGACATTGTGATGATCTTGATAAGGGGATTTGATGCCCTGGAGGATTTCGATTGTTTCTTCAATGGTCGGTTCCGTCACCTGGATTTGCTGGAAGCGCCGTTCCAGCGCGGCATCGCTTTCGACATGCTTGCGATACTCGTCCAGGGTGGTCGCGCCGATGCACTGCAGTTCGCCACGCGCCAGGGCCGGTTTGAGGATATTGGCGGCGTCCACGCTGCTGCCAGCCGCGCCAGCCCCTACCAGCATGTGCACTTCGTCTATGAACAGAATCGTGTCCGATTTTTTGAGCTCTTCGATGACCCGTTTGAGGCGCTCTTCGAACTGCCCGCGGTACATAGTACCCGCCACCAGCGAGCCGACATCCAACTGCAGGACGCGCTTGCGCAGCAGGGGTTTGGGGGTCTCGCCTTCGACGATGCGCTGCGCCAGCCCCTCGACGATGGCGGTTTTGCCAACGCCGGGCTCGCCAATCAAGGCCGGGTTGTTTTTGCGGCGCCGGCTCAGCACCTGGATGACGCGCTCAATCTCCATTTCCCGTCCGACAACGGGGTCGAGCTTGCCGGACTCGGCCAGGCTGGTCAGGTCGGTGGAAAGCTGGTCGACTAGAGGCGTGCCGTCTTTGCGAGACGATCGGCCTCTGCTTTGCTGAGGGCTGCGTTGCGCCGATTGCACGGGGCTTTCTTGCAAGACTTTGCTGGTCTGTCGGCGAATCTCGTCAGGGTTGACGCCCAGCCGCCGCAGCACATCCAGGGCGATGCCTTCCTGCTGCCGCACCAAGCCCAGCAAGAGATGCTCGGTGCCGATATAGTGATGCCCCATGCGCCGGGCTTCATCGACCGCCAACTCCAGCACTTTCTTTGTGCCGGGCGACAAATCTAACTGTGCCAGGCCGCCACGATAATCCGAGGTGGAAAGCCGCGTCACCAGTTCTTCCACGCGCCGCAGGTCCAAGCCCAGGTCGCGCAGGACTCTGCCCGCCACGCCGCCTTCTTCACGCATGAGACCCAGCAGCAGGTGCTCAGTGCCGATCTGGTGATGCCGCAGGCGCTCGGCCTCTTCCTGCGCCAAACTCAATACCCGCCGCGCCCGCTGTGTGAAGCGTTCCATTTTGTTCGGCACGCTCTATCCCTCCATCGTCAGCCAGCTATCGTCGCGTGAAGCAAGCCTTGTCCATGCTTAGTATAACAGCAGTTTGCGATTTGCGGGCGGTCTCACGGGGCAGCCAGACCGTCCAGCGCACCCATAGCTTAGCCGATGCCAGAGCGATTATCAACCGACAATCCGCGCTGGGCAGCCTTAACCGCGCTGCAACAAGGGCGAGCCATAAGCCCGCCTGGAATTCCTCACCGTATGGGGATATCGAAAACTGTTTTAGTCGGCGCTCGCCTTGACAGATTCTTCTGGAGTCGCCACTGGCGTTTCGTCGACCAAGGCTTCTAGCGTCTCATCCGCTGGCGCTTCTAGTGTTTCGTCAGCTGGCGCTTCTTCTTGCGCGTCCTCAGGGACGGGCAGCGCGGCCGACTCTTGAATCGCCATTTCCCAGTCGAGATCCAGGTATTCGGTGGAGTTGACGGACTTCAAGCTCAGACCTAGGCGGCGCTCTTTGATATCGATCTTTATGACGCGCAGCACTAAATCCTGTCCGCGCTTGACGACCTCGCGGGGGTGCTCGACACGCTCTGGCGACAGCTCCGAAATGTGAATCAAGCCCTCGACGGCTTCGTAATCGTTCAGGCGAGCGAAAGCGCCAAATTTGGTTAGTTTGGTCACCGTGGCGCGAGCCAACTGACCGCGCCGCAACGAAGTAGCGATTTCGTCCCAGGGGTCGCCAATCACGCGCCGGCGGCTGAGCCCAATGCGCTTCGCCTCCGGGTTGACGCTGATGACTTCGACCTCAATGGTCTCGCCCAGGCTGAGCACTTGTCGCGGATGCGTGACATGCCCCCAAGCCAGTTCCGAGACATGCACCAAGCCTTCGCCGCCGCCGATATCAACGAATGCGCCGAAGTTCTCTAGGCTGACCACGGTGCCGCTGCGGATCTCGCCCACTTTGAGTTCGGCAATCAGCGATTCTTTGCGCTTGGAGCGGACTTCCCGCGTGGCGGCGCGCTCGGACAGAATCAGTCGGTTGCGGTGGCGGTCGACCTCCATGACCTTGACGCCGATGGGTTGGTTGACCATGGGACCGTAGCGTTCTTCGGGCGTGCTGCCGGAGAGTTGCCGGGTGCGGCTTTCCGATAGTTGGCTTTGCGGCACGAAACCGCGCAGCCGCCCAAAGCGCACGATGAGCCCGCCTTTGTTGTAGCCGCCGATCAAGGCTTCGTAGACAGCTTTGGATTTGGCGTAGCCTTCAGCATTGCGCCAATCCATCTCTTCCATAGCGTGGTTGATGGACAGCACGATGTTGCCGCGATGATTGCGCGGGTTGACCACATAGACGTCGATTTCCGCGCCGACAACCAGGGATTCGAGCATCTTTTTGGTCATCAACTCCAGCTCGCGCCCGGGCACGACGCCAATATCGCCGTCGCCAAGATCGACCATCACAGCCGTCGGCGAGGTCTCGCTGATCTTGCCCTGGTAGACGCGCCCGCGTTTGTACTTGGGTTCGGGTTTGGGCGGCGCTTCTGCTGCGGGTTCTTCAGCAGGCTGCTCCGCCACAGGCTCGTCAACCGGCTGCTCTGCTGCGGGCTCGTCAACTGGCGGTTCTGCTGCGGGCTCGTCGGCGTCCGGCGCTGCCTCGGCAGGCGCTTCAGCGACAGGCGCTACGACAGGCTCGCTGGGGGCTGGCGAGGCGATTTCCGGGCTGGGCTGCGGGTCGGCGCTGGCTTCGGCGATAGCGTCATTTGGCGCGGCGGGTTCGGCGGGCGGCAACTCGGCAGACGAAGTCGCTTCGACTGGCGCTCCGGTCGTGCCGCGTTCTTCTACGCTCATGGCAATGTCCGTCTCTTGCTGTAAGTCTGGGCGCTGATTATAGCGATTGCGCTGGCATAGTCAAAGGACAATTCAGACACTTCCCGAGCAGCGCAGTCTGCGCTGCGCCAGCGTGATTGCCTGTCATCGGCGCGGCGACGAGGGATAGGCGTCAAACTCGTCGTCATCCTCCGTGCGCGACAAGAAATCGGCGAAGTCTTCTTCTTCGTAGTTGGCTTGGTAGTAGTCGCCCGGTGGAAAACTTTCCGCGTAGGCATCGTCGGGCGCGGCTGCCGCGCCATTGCTGTAGTCGCTGGCCTGGTCGGGGTGGCGCGCAAACGCTAAAGCCCCGTCGCGCTCGTCGATGACGATCAAATCCCCCGCGCGAAAATCGCCCTTGAGCAACTGGATGCTCAGCGGATTTTCGATATGCCGCTGCAGGGCGCGCCGCAGCGGACGAGCGCCAAACTGCGGATCATAGCCCTGTTTGGCCAGCCAGTTGCGCGCCGGCTCGGTCAGATGCAGCGCCAAGCCCGATTCGTCCATGCGCGCCGCCAGCTCGCGCAGCTGCAAGTCCACCATTTGCTCGACGGCTTGCAGGGTCAGCGGCTCGAAAATGATGACTTCATCAATGCGATTGAGAAATTCGGGGCGGAAGGTATCGCGCATAGCACGCTCGATCTTCTGGTGATCGGCGACGGCTTCGTCATCGTGCGGCAGGAAGCCCAGAGCGCCGCCTTGTCTGGCGAATTCTGTACCCAGGTTGCTGGTCATGATCAGCACCGTGTTGCGGAAATCGACGACATGCCCCTGCCCGTCGGTCATGCGCCCGTCTTCCAGCACTTGCAGCAGCGCGCTCCAGACATCGGGATGGGCTTTTTCGATCTCGTCAAAGAGGATGACGCGGTAAGGACGGCGGCGAATGGCTTCGGTCAACTGTCCGCCAGCTTCGTAGCCGACATAGCCCGGCGGCGCGCCAAACAAGCGGCTGACGGTGTGCTTCTCGCGATATTCGCTCATGTCGACGCGCACCAGGTTATCTTCATCTTCGAACATGAATTCCGCCAGCGCTTTCGCCAATTCGGTTTTGCCGACGCCGCTGGAACCCAGGAAGATGAAGGAGCCGATGGGACGCTTGGGGTCTTTCAAGCCGCTGCGCGCCCGGCGGATAGCATCAGAAAGCGCTTTGATGGCTTTTTCCTGTCCGATGACGCGCTGCTGGATCGCCTCTTCCATGCGCAGCAGCTTCTCCGACTCGGTCTCCAGCATGTTCTGCACGGGGATGCCCGTCCACTGCTCGACGACCTGGGCGACATTGTCCGCGGTGACCAGTTCGTCCAAGGTATTTTCCTGCCGCCAGGAGTGGTGCGCCAGTTCATATTGTTCTTCCAGCTGGATGCGCTGCATTTTGCAATCGGCGGCGCGCTCATAATCCCGCGACAAGCCAGCCGCCTGTTCTTCCATGGCCAGCTGTTCAATGGCGCCGCGCATGTCTTTCAAGTAGGTCGGCATGGAGAACAGGGCGACGCGCAGCTTTGCCGCCGCTTCGTCCAGCAGGTCGATGGCTTTGTCCGGCAGCTTGCGTTCGGTCAGGTAGCGGGCGGAAAGACGGGCCGAGGCTTCAATGGCGTCATCGGCGATGTTGACATTGTGATGCGCCTCGTAGCGGTCGCGCAGCCCATAGAGCATGTCGATTGTGTCGTCGATATTGGGCTCTTCAATGAAGATGGGCGCAAAACGGCGGTCGAGGGCGCTGTCTTTTTCGATATGCTGGCGGTATTCGTCCATCGTGGTAGCGCCGACAGTCTGCAATTCGCCACGCGCCAGGGCTGGTTTCATCATGTTGCCCGCGTCCATGGCGCCGCTGGCCGCGCCCGCCCCAACGACCTGATGTAGTTCGTCGATGAAGAGGATGATTTCGCCTTCCGAGCGCTGAATCTCTTCAATTGTGCCCTTCAGCCGTTCTTCGAATTCGCCGCGAAAGCGACTGCCCGCCAGCATGGCGCTGAGGTCAAGGCTGAGCACGCGCTTGCCAATAAGCAGATCGGGCACATCGTTGCTGGCGATTTTCTGCGCCAAACCTTCGACGATGGCAGTTTTGCCGACGCCCGCCTCACCTATCAGCACGGGGTTGTTTTTGGTGCGCCGGCTGAGCACCTGGATGACGCGCAGAATCTCGGCATCGCGACCGATGACAGGGTCGAGCTTGCCTTCTTGCGCCAGGCGGGTCAGGTCGCTGCTGTATTTTTCCAGGGTGCGGTAGCGGCTTTCCGCCTGTGGGTCGGTGACGCGCTGCCCGCCGCGGATGTCTTTGACGGCATCGCCAACGCGGTCGCGGGTGATGTTGTACTCGGCCAGGGTGCGGGCGACGGCCGTGTTGCGCTCGCCGAGCAGAGCGAGGAAGATGTGCTCGGTGCTGATGTATTGGTCGCGCAGGCGGTTGGCTTCTTCGTTGGCGCGGTCGATGACACTTTTGAGGCGCGGCGTGATGAAGACCTGGTTGGCGCCTTGTCCGTAGATGGTGGCGGTGCGTGGGCTTTGGCGCAGGATATCGTCCACGCGGGAGCGCAGCGCGCGCGAGTCAATGTTCAGGCGCTCCAGGATCTGTGGCACGACGCCGTCGGTCTGCTCCAGCAGGGCGAGCAGGATATGCTCGGTATCGACCTGGGAATGGCTGTACCGGCTCAGGATTTCGTAGGCGCGGGCGGCGGCGTCCTGAGCGCGTTCGGTGAAGCGATCGAATCGGATCATGGAATGTCCTCGGTCGGCGAACTGACAGGCGCGCTGCGAAAGCCTATTTTACTATCAGCCGAGAATCGCGCATAGCCTGCGCGGCGTATGATAGGGGCAGAGTGTAAGAAATGTGTTAAGTGGGTGTGGTTCAAATGGGCTTCTTGAGATGGGGGTAACCTATATGGAATGCAATTGTCTCAACAATTCGTCTTAATTGCCCTGGCTGCAAAGTGCCGATACGGCGGATGAATCGGTCAGTTGAAAGTGCCTTGACTTGAAATGTGTCCGCACCCGAGTCGCCGTTGAGCCCATTCTGCGCATCCTGCTTTACTCGAATGATCCAGTAGTACTGTCGCTTCGCGAACCAGCCTTTCCATGAACGTAGGGGAACGACAATACGCTGATCAAGTTCCAGGTTTGTAATCTTGTTCACGACCAAAGCGGGCCGGCGCTTGTAGATTTCGTCACCTGTCGTCGGCAGCATTGATCTCGGTGAGCCGTGGGGCGGAGTTGGCGCATGCAAAGGTGAGTTGAAATTTACAATCCAGATTTCGCCCCATAGTGGGTTTACGCCTCGTCTACTGGGCCCCCGCATCAAAGACCTCGCCTGGCTTGTCATAGAGCTCGTCGTATTCGTCATAGATTTCGTTAGCTTCAAATATCTCATAATCTTCGTCTTCGGCAGCAGCGGCAAAAGCTTTAGCCATTATTTCATTTCTCTCTGCTTCGGGCATACCCAGCAGGTCGTAGACATTGAGATGGTAGTCTTTAGCCAGTTCTTCTGAACTGTAGACAGCCTCGGGATACACAGTGTTAATTCGGGCCGGGCTAATGACGCCTTCCGCCATTGCCCGCGTGGCCATCTGCCTAAGCAGTATAGGCTCTTCGTCGCCGAGATAAGAGCCGGGCTCGGACTTTCGCCATCGTCTGGATGACAAGTCAATCATCAATTCTGTGTAACACTCTTCGCTGATTATCTCCAAATCTTTCGCTCGTCGAATCCAAGCTGCCATGCTTATCCCATATTTCCTCTTGAGATACTTGAGCTCTTCCCAGCCAAGACTTTCGCGAGATGCTCCTAGTTCATGAATCGCGTGGTCGGCAGGGACGAGCAATGCCGCTGCGAACCGATGGGCAAACTGCTCTTCATCGTCATCTGGATTGGCATTCTCCATGACAAGGTGACCGATTTCGTGCGCAAGTGTGAAGCGAATTCGGTCGGCAGGTTT
>DAOUKU010000022.1:0-308468 GCA_034420985.1 Anaerolineae bacterium
ATCCCGAACCCGGTCGTTAAGCCCGCGAGCGCAGATGGTACTGCATTGGAGACGATGTGGGAGAGTATGCCGCCGCCAACGCTCTACTCCCCTGCTGCCTCTTTGCTTTGTGCAAAGGGGCCTTCACCATATACATACATGCTAAAATAGCCTCAACTCGCCACTGAGAAGGGTAACTATGGCGCGAAAACCGGCCCGCAAGGCAGCGCGGGGCCAGCAGTGGCTTGCTGTCTACATCACGCACAGCCTGCCCGAGGCGCATATCATCGTCGGCAAGCTGCACGCCCATGATGTGCCGGCGATGATCCATCAGGAAGCTGGCGCTGCGGCCATCGGCATCACCCTGGGCAACCTCGGCGAAGTCAAGGTGCTGGTCTCGCCCGCGGATTATGACCGCGCTGCCGAGTTGCTTTTCCCATCTGAAGACAATCAACTCGAAGCCAATCTCGACAAAATCCGCTTGATTTGGCAGGACGACGATGACGGCGAATGACACGCTGACGCGGATTCCTGGCATCAAGATCGGGCATGATACGGATCTGGCTGCCGCCACCGGCTGCACGGTCGTCCTGTGTCCGCCCAAGACTGTCGGCGCAGTGGATGTGCGCGGCGGCGCGCCCGGCACCCGCGAGACGGACCTGCTGGCGGTGCATAACCTGGTCGAGGAGGTAACAGCGCTTGTCCTGTCCGGCGGCAGCGCCTTTGGCTTGGCGACAGCGGATGGCGTCATGCGCTGGCATGCGGAGCGCGGCATCGGCTATCAGTCGCGTAGTGGCCTAGTTGTGCCGATCGTGCCGGCGGCCATCCTCTTCGACCTGACTATCGGTGAGCCGGGCATTTATCCTGATGCGGAATCCGGCTACCGCGCCTGCCAGAATGCCACAGATGCGCCCGTCGGTATGGGCAGCGTCGGCGCTGGCACAGGCGCGCGCATCGCAGCTATCCTTGGCAATGAATGCGCCAGCAAAGGCGGTATCGGCTCGGCAATCGTGGCATTGCCGGGCGGGCTGCTGGTCGGCGCTTTGATGGCAGTAAACGCTGTAGGCAATATCATCGCCGCTAATGGTGAGATCATGGCGGGCTTGCGCTCCGCCGATGGCGATGGATTTGACTCGGTGCTGGATGCCATGACCGGGCTGATGACGGCGCAACTGGGCAGCGGCGAAAATACCGTGATTGGCGTAGTTGTCACCAATGGCGCGCTGAACAAAGCGCAGCTGCAAAAGGTGGCGCAGATGGCGCATGATGGCATTGCGCGCGCAGTCAACCCGGCGCATACGCTCTACGACGGCGACACAATCTTCGCTCTGGCGACCGGTGAGGTCCCTGCGGACGCGACGCTGGTTGGCGCGTACGCCGCGGAAATGGTCGCGGAATCCATTCGCCGCGCCGCCTGGCATGCCACTTCCTTGGCTGGCGTTCCTGCGATAAGCGACCACCATGCTTAACAGACCCGCCATTTCCCTTAACAGTAATTTAGTACAATGCCTGTATGATGCGCCAGATGGCAAGGCACGCGGATCTCGATCGTGGCGAAGAAAATCCTGCTGGTCGAAGATGAAGAGCGATTGGTAGCCAACCTCGCGGACAAGTTGCGCGCGGAAGGCTATGAAGTCGCTACAGCCCTGGATGGCGAAACCGGCTGGGCACTGGCGCGCAGCGACAGCTACGATTTGATCGTGCTGGACATCATGTTGCCGGGCTTGGACGGGCTGAGCCTTTGCCGCATGATCCGCAATGACAGCAAAGCCTCGGATGTGCCCATCATCATGCTCACCGCGCGTGGCACAGAAGTCGACAAAATCGTCGGCTTGGAGAGTGGCGCGGACGACTATATTGTAAAGCCCTTTGGCTTGGGCGAATTTCTGGCGCGGGTCCGCGTGCAGATGCGCCGGCCATCGACCGACCGCAGCCTGCTGCAAAACGAGTTGTCATCAGGCGATCTGCGCTTGGATATCACGGGTAGACGTGCCTTTCGTGATGAAACCGAGGTCAAACTGAGCAACAAGGAATTCGACCTGCTCACCGTCTTCATGCGCAACCCCAACGCCGTGCTTTCCCGAGACTTGATTCTGACCAAGGTCTGGGGCCATGATTATTTCCCGATGGACAAGCGCACGGTAGATGTTCATATTCGTTGGCTGCGCGAGAAAATTGAAGTCGATCCCTCCCGTCCCACGCGTATCACGACCGTGCGCGGCATCGGCTATCGCTTCGAGGGCTAGGCATGGAAATCGCCGCCATCTTGCTTTTTGCTGCCTCGCTGGGGCTGGCTTTCGTCCTCCGCCATCAACAGCGCAAACTTGTGGCAGTTGAAGCCAGTCTGCGCAGCCGCGACGAGAGCATCGGCCACCTGCGCGCCCAGTTGGCATCCGCGCAGGATCAGCAGGCGGAATGCGCCGCCTTGTCGTCCGCCATCGCCAATGTCAGTTTCGACTCGGTCATGGTATTGGACGACCAGTTACGGGTCATCATCTGCAAAGAACCGGGACCCAACTTCTGTGAGGTGAAAGAGTGCCTCGGCTTGCCCCTTCGCGAACTGATCGAATCGCCCGACCTGCTGAGCCTCGTCGAGCTGACCCTGCGCGAAGACGAGAACCTGGAAGAGCACTTTCTGGTCGAGCAGCGCCATTATCGCGCCCGAACGCAAGCCTTGCGCAACGGCAAAAAGCGCTTCGTAAGCCTGGCCATCCAGGACATCACCGAACTCGTCAGTTTAAATCGCTCGCGGCGCGACCTGGTGGCGAATATCTCGCACGAGCTGCGCACACCCATCACGCGCATCCGCCTCATCATCGATAGTTTGTTCCTAGAAGCCGACAGACCCAAGCGCAAAGCCAGCATCCAGTCCTTGAAAGAAATCGCCATGGAAACGGATGCGTTGCTCTGGCTGGCGCAAGAACTGCTGGACTTGTCCATGATCGAGTCCGGGCAGCAGATTCTGCGTATGGTCAGGACACCACTGAAACAAGTTGTCGATGAAGCCAGCGAACGGTTGGAGTCGCAAGCAGAGATGAAGAGCTTGACCATTGTCAGCCATGTCCCTGCCGAGTACGAGGTGCTTTGCGATGCTGACCAACTCAAGCGCGCGCTAGGCAACTTGATTCACAATGCCATCAAGTGGTCGCCGCCCCTTGACGACATCACCATCACCGCCGCGGAGAGTGACGACGAAATCGCGGTCTCTGTCTTCGACAACGGACCTGGCGTGTCGGACGAGATCCGCGAGCGTATCTTTGAGCGATTCTACCAGGCTGATGCCTCGCGTTCGGGCGATGAAGGCACGGGGCTGGGACTTGCCATTTGCAAGCACATCGTGGAAGCGCATGGCGGACGCATTTGGGCGGAAGGCAACAGCCAGGGCAAGGGTGGGCGCTTCAGCTTCACGCTGCTGAAATCCGACGCTGATTTCCAGCCACCGGCAGCGGCCGAGGGCGAAGACTCACCAGCAGCCGAACTCGCGCCGATCTGAGCCACCTCCCCACAGTCAATCGCTATTGCCCCGCTCGCATTGCATCCGCTGGCAACCCTGCTAGACTGTAGTCAAATATCTGACGCTATTGACGGCACGAGCCCTGCGGAATCCTGCGATGCCATCTCAGTCCAGCGCTAAGCCGCAACAGTCTAGGAATCGCCGCCTGCTTCGCAGTTTGTCGCCCCTGGGCACGATCTTGCTGCTGCTAGCCTTGTGGCAGTTGATTACCGCCCTTGAACTGGTCTCGCCCATTTTGGTACCGCCGCCAGCCGCCGTTGCTGATGCGTTGTCTACCGCGCTGGCGGATGGCAGCTTGCTCCGTCATGCAGCGACGACGCTGGAGGAGATGCTCTACGGGCTGTGGATCGGCGTCGGATTTGGGCTGGCGCTGGGATATGCCATCGCCAAAGTGCCGCTGCTGGAGAGTCTGCTGTCGCCGCTCATTGTCGCCTTCCAGTCCACGCCCATCGTGGCTTATGCGCCGCTATTGGTCATCTGGTTCGGCACCGGCGTGACTGGCAAAATTGTGACCACCGCCATCATCGTGTTTTTCCCAACGCTGGTGAACACCATCGCCGGCATCCGCGCTGCGCCCGCCAATTTGCGCGATCTGCTGCACTCGCTGCAAGCCAGTCACTGGCAGACATTTCGTCATTTGGAACTGCCATCTGCGCTGCCAGTGATCTTGGCCGGGCTGAAGACCAGCTCGACCTTGGCGGTGATTGGCGCGGTCGTTGGCGAGTTCGTTAGCGCGCGCTATGGCTTGGGGGCGCTTGTGATTGCCGCGCGCAGCCGTTATGATACACCGCTGGTCATCGTCAGCGCTTTGACCATGACCGCCATTGCCCTGGCGCTGTATAGCTTGGTGGCATACATCGAGTGGCGCGTGCTGGTTTGGCGCCACCATGCCACGACTTGACGTAATGCATCGTAGGAGACCATAAAAGCCCATGTTCAAGCTGCTGAATATCGCCATGATCGCATTCATCCTTTGCGGGATTGTCGCCGCGCAGGACGAACCTAGTGATGAGCGCGTGCTCTTGACCTTCGTGCCCAATGTGCAGTTCGCGCCATTATATGTGGGCATTGAAGCGGGCTACTTCGCGGAGGCTGGTTTCAATGTCGCGCTGGAACACTTGCAGGAACCGGAAGTGTTGGACCTGGTGGCGGTCGGACAAGCGAATTTCGGCATTGTCAGCGGCGAGCAGGTGATCCTGGCGCGGTCGCGGGGCAGGGATGTGGTCTATGTTTTCGAATGGTTTCAGCAGTATCCCGTCGGGCTAGTGTATTCCAACTCGCTGGACCTCAGGGATTTGGACGAGTTGCGCGGCAAGACCATCGGCATCCCCGGTCGCTTTGGCGCCAGCTACAGTGGCTTGACAGCGCTGCTATACAGCACGGATCTCAGCGAAGCCGACATTGAACTCAGCGAGATCGGCTATAACGCGCCAGAGGTCTTTTGCCTGGGCATGGTAGATGCTGCTGTCGTCTATATCAACAACGAGCCGCTGCAGATCCAGCAATTGGCGCAGGCGGGTCAATGTGGCGATGTCGATGATGTCGCAGTGACATCGGTTGCCTCGCAGGTAGACCTGGTGTCCAATGGCTTGATTGTCAATCGCGAGCTGCTGGACGATGACCCTTCGAATGTGCGGCACATGGTCGAAGCCTTGTCCGCAGCGCTGCGCCACAGCATCAACAACCCGGCTGCCGCCTACCTGGCCAGCTTGAAGCATGTCGACTCGCTGCCGGGCAGCGAGTCGCTGGTTGCAGCGCTGGAGTCGGCTGCAGAGGCGCAGAACGCCTTCTTGACGACCAGTCCGGACCGTATGCAAGTGGCCGCAAGTCGCGCGGATCTGGCGGAGCAACTCGCCAGCCAATTCGACGCCGAGACCCTGGCACAATTCACCATCCTGCTCAATACCATCGAGCTTTGGGATGCCGACCAGCTTGGCTTGAGCGATTTGGCTTCCTGGCAAGTGATGCGCGATACATTGGAGCGCATGGGCTTTCTTGGCGAGGCGCCGCTGGAGCTCAGCCAGGCTTTCAGCAATCAATTCATCGCGGGCGCCGAGTGACCATCAGCCTGTGCGAACTGCAAGTTTCTTATCAAGCTCCTGATGGCAGTCCACTGCCAGCCCTGGGACCGATCTCGCTGGAGATCGCCCGCGACGAATTCGTCTGCCTTGTCGGGCCGAGCGGCTGCGGCAAGAGCACCCTGACGCGTGTCCTGGCGGGGCTGCTGCCGGCGAGCAGCGGCACAGCGCTCTACAAGTCCGCGCCCATAAATCGTCCGCTGGATGACATCGCCATTATGTTTCAAGACGCCAACCTGCTGCCCTGGCGCAGCGTGCTGGACAATATCGCGTTACCTCTGGAACTTAAGGGGGTGGGGCACGCGCAGCGCCAGGAGATCGTTCGTGACTTGCTGCCGCAGTTGGGCTTGCAGCGCTTCGAGCGTGCCTATCCACATGAATTGTCGGGCGGGATGGCGCAACGGGCTGCGCTGGGGCGGGTGATCGTGCAAGCGCCGCGCGTCTGGCTGTTGGATGAGCCCTTTGGCGCGCTGGATGCCTTGACGCGGGAGAAACTCAGCCTGGAGTTGCTGCGGCTGCGCGCCGACAGTCGGCCGACCATCCTGCTGGTCACGCACGACATCAACGAGGCGGCGCTGCTGGCGGACCGCGTCATTGTGCTGTCGCCGCGCCCGGGCACAATCGTCGCTGATATCGCCATTGACCTGCCGCGCCCGCGCTCGCCGGACATGTTCTACCAGCGGGATTTCCTGCGCCTGGCTAAGCAGATCCGCGCCAAGCTCGAATCGCCGCTGGAGTAGCTGTTGTCTGGCAGCTAAGCCCTTGTACTAGCTTGGCTTTGTGGTCAAATCACCACTTACCATACGCCGCAAGGCAATCGCAGGAATTGCAAAGGACGAAGAGATGACATTCAGCGCGGAAGCCATCCGCCCGCTATTTCCCTCATTGAGCCGTCGCGCCGCCGATGGCGGGCAGCCCATCTTCCTGGACAACCCGGCTGGCACGCAAGTCCCGCAGTCGGTGATTGACGCTGTGAGCGGCTACTACCTTGAAATGAACGCCAATTCCGGCGGCTACTTCGCCACCAGCCAGCGGAACGACGCCATGGTCACCGAGACGCGGGCGGCTGTTGCCGATTTTCTGCATGCGCCCAGCCCGAGCGAAATCGTCATCGGTCCCAACATGACCACGCTCTGTTTCGCCTTGAGCCGCGCCATTGCCCAGACCTTGTCGCCCGGCGACGAAATTGTGCTGACGCGCATGGATCATGACGCCAATGTATCGCCCTGGACGCTGATCGCCCGCGACCATGACCTGCAGGTCAAATGGGTCGACATTCATAGCCAGGACTGCACACTGGACATGGCTTCGCTGGAGGCGGCGTTGAGCGAGAAAACGCGCCTGGTGGCCACCGTTCATGCCTCAAACGCTGTCGGCACAATCAACCCCGTCAGACAGATCGCGGACATGGCGCATGCTGTCGACGCCTGGCATGTTGTTGACGCCGTGCAGAGCGCGCCGCATGTACCCATTGATGTGGTGGCGCTGGGCTGTGATTTTCTGCTCTGCTCGTCCTACAAATTCTATGGTCCGCACTTGGGAGTCATGTGGGGACGGCGGGAACTGCTGGAATCGCTGCCTGTTTACAAGGTGCGCCCTGCCAAGAACTCCGCGCCATATCGCTGGGAAAATGGCACGCCCAGTTACGAGACCTGGCATGGGCTGCTGGCTTGCATGGGGTACTGGCAGATGCTTGGCGAGCGATTTGGCGAAGGCGATCTGCCGTCATATCAAGGGCGAGCGCTGGCGATGAAGCGGGGCATGCTTGCTGTGCAAGCCTACGAACAGGATTTGGCGACAGCGCTGATCGACGGGCTGAGCGCCATCAAGGGCGTGAGCATCGCCGGCATCACTGACGCGTCGCGAGTGGATTGGCGCGTGCCGACGGTGGCCATGGTCAAGCAGGGCAAGACGCCGGAGGAAATCGCCCGCTGTCTGGCCGAGCAGCATGTCTATGTTTGGAGCGGCGACTATTACGCGCTGGAGATCATGCAGCGATTGGAGCGCCCGCAAGGCATGGTGCGCATCGGCATCGGGCAATACAACACCCGCGTCGAGATTGACCGTTTGCTGAATCTGATCGAGGCGATGTAGCGCGCTGCTAGGCTTCCAGCCGCGCCAACTGCTTCATCAGGCGGCTTTTGCGGCGGGCGGCATTGCGTTTGTGCACGATGCCGCGCTGAGCTAGCTTGTCCAGATCGCGGACGGCTGTGCGAGTGGCTTCGCGGGCTTGTTCAACATCACCGCTGGCGATGGCTTCACGCGCCTTCTTTACCAGGGTGCGCGTGCGGTTGCGGAAGCTGCGGTTGTGCAGACGTCGTTTCTCATTTTGGCGGATTCGTTTTATAGCCGATTTGTGATTTGCCATATCTTCTGCTGCGGGTAAGAGACGTCTCCCCATGCTCCTTTCCATCCAGGCATTGCTGTCGCACGACGGCGACCGAATCTCCGCTAAGGCTAGCACAGCCAAAGCAGCCTGTCTATAGCGCATCCGCGAGTTTGTGGCGGGCTGCCCCTGTGATTTCGCCCTGCGTTTCGCCATAATGCGTGGCATTGTCAAATGACCTGACGGGGCGCGAGCAGCATGTCCGGACTGAAACGAACGATGGCGATGAGAACCTGGCTCTGGCGATGCGCATTGACCACGCTAGCGATGGCGCTGGTGAGTTGTGGCAGCCTGGAAACGCCCGTCATGCAGCCGCCCACCGCGACTTCCATCATCGAAGCCGGCAGCCAACCTGCCACTATCGTAGCTACGACTCCGCCAACCGCCACGCCGCTGCCGCCAACCGCCCCGCCAACAGATGTGCCGCCAACCGCAACGCCCGAACCAACCGCAACCCCACAGCCCACCACCGCGCCGCCACAATCGCCGATCGACAGGCTGGTCGCCGTCCGCAATCCCGACAACGGCGCTGCGCTCTTCCAGACCTTCCAGGACGCGGCGAACTACTCCTGCGCCAACTGCCACAGCCCCACCAGCGAGAAGAAACTCATTGGACCCGGCTTGCTGAACATCAAAGACCGCGCGGCGGGTCGCGTGCGGGGGCAGAGCGCTGCTGAATACATCTACCAGTCCATCATCGACACCGATGCCTATATCGTCGAGGGCTTTGAAGCCGGGCTGATGCCGCAGAACTGGGCGGAAATCTACAGCGATCTGGAGATCTTTGACATCGTTGCCTATCTGATGACGCTGGAGGGACCCTCCGATATCGACGAGCCGGATGCTGCCGAGGCTGCGCCGCCGGTCGACCTGGCGCAGTATGGGGAGATCGCCTTGCCGGAGACAGCGGATGCTGAACGCGGCGCTCTGCTCTTCATGGAGCTCCAGCCCGAGGCGGGATTTGCTTGCGCCGGCTGCCATTTTAGCGACAGTGAAGCCCGCCTGATCGGCCCCGGTCTGCTTGATGTTGAGGCGCGCGCCGAAAGCCGCGTCGAAGGTCAAAGCGCCGTCGAGTATCTCTTCAATGCCATTGTCAATCCGAGCGATTTCCTTGTGGAAGGCTATGACGCCGGCGTGGAACCGCGCAACTACGCGCAAATCCTCAGCGAAGAAGATATTTACGACATCATCGCTTATCTGCTCAGCCTGGAGTAAGCAGGGCAGCGACTTCGTCCTTCAGCAGGCGGTCGGCGGATGCCAGCGAATCATGTTGATCGCGCAGCCAAGCGCTGTCGGCTGTGAGTTGGTCGAGTTGCGCAGCCAGGACTTCTGCCGTTGCGCTGGATGACGCGCCGCCAGGCAAACTGCGCGCCTCGACGAAAGCCCGGGCGTCCAGCGCGCGCGCGAAGGCTTCTTCACCAAGTCTAATGTCCAGCCCCAGATTGTCAGCCGCCACATCTTGCAGCATCCGCGTCGTCAACTGGGATGGCGTCAATTCCGCGGCTTGAGCATGCGTGACCAGCGCCGAAACCGCATGATGCGCTTGCCGGAAGGGCAACTGGCACTCGCGAACCAGCGTATCCGCCAGCTCGGTCACGGTGGTGAAGCCAGCGCCAGCGCGCTCATTCAAATGCGCCACATTGACTTCCAGCGTGTCCATGACCGCAGCGTATAGTTGCAGCACCGCCCGCGCCGACTCTAGTGAGCCGAAAAGCAGCGCGAAAATCTCGTCTTCGATGTCCTGGGTGTCGCCAAAGGGGATGTTGTGGCACTGCAGCGCGATGCCCTGCGCCTGGGCGATCATGCGGCTGATGCGCGCCCGCAGATGTTCCAGCACGACCGGGTTGCGTTTCTGCGGCATGATCGAGCTGATCTGCAGGAAGCTGCCATGAATGCGGATGGCGCCGCTTTCCTGCGTCGCCCAAAACAACATGTCCCTAGTGAAGCGCGACAAGTTCACGCCCAGCGATGCCAGCGCCCCGCCTACATCCGTCAAATTGTCCGATGCGCCGATGCTGTCGTAAGTGCTGTGCATGACGCCGTCAAAGCCGAGCAGACGCGCGCTCAATTCCCGGTCGATGGGGAAAGCCGTGCCCGTCAAAGCTGCCGCGCCTAAGGGACTCTGGTTGTTGGTCCGGTAGGCAAAGCGCAAACGAGCGTTGTCTCGTTCCAACCCTCCCAGCACGCCAGCGATGTAATGAGCCATAGTGGTGGGCTGGGCGGGCTGGGTGTGCGTGTAGCCCGGCATGAGCGTATGCAAATGTGCCGTAGCAAAGGCATGCAAACTTTTGCGCAATGCCAGCAAATCTGCCTGAGCCTCCAGCAGCAGCGTCCGCAGCGCCAGGCGAGTCAGCGCGTAGCCAAGGTCGTTGCGGCTGCGCGCCAACTGCAGGTTGCCGCCATAGTCCGCGCCAGCCAATTCGATCAACTTATTTTCCATGGCGAAGAACAGGTCTTCCACGCCCGCGCGGTAACTCAGCCCGTCGACGCCCAGCGCCTCGACCTCTTCCAGGGCCAGCAGTAGCGCCGCCGCATTTTCCCGCGTGATGATGCCGCAGTGGCAGAGCATGGCCGCCTGCGCGCGGTTAGCCGCCAGCATGGGCGCGTAGTAATAGACCTTGGCATCGGCGAAATAGGGCTGCAGCACATGTTTGTCGTAGAGGGGGTGCGGGAAGGATCCGTCGCTTTGCGCCATGGCTAGCCTTTGAGCCCGGTCAGCGCGATCCCTTCAATGATATAGCGCTGGAAGATGATGACCACGATCAGCAGCGGCACCACCGACAGCGACGCGCCCGTCATGATCAGATTCCAGGGTGTTTGCGCCTCAGACGAGAACATCTGAATGCCCACCGGCAGCGTAAACATCTCGCTCTTGGATGTGGCGATCAGGGGCCAGATGAAAGCGTTCCAATTGCCCAGGAAGTTGAAGATGCACAGCGCGCCAATGGCCGGCAGGCTGAGCGGCACTGCCACCCGCCAATACAAGCCAAATTCGCTGACGCCATCAATGCGCCCGGCATCCAGCAACTCATCCGGCACGCCCTGCATGAATTGTCGCATCAGGAAGATACCCGAAGCCGTGATGACGCCCGGGAAGGCGATGCCCCAATACGTATCCACCCAGCTACCGCCGATGGGCGGGTTGGACGACATGATGAACCAGGGGATGATCAGCATCTCCGTGGGCACCATCAGCGAGGTCAGGAACATGATGAAGATGGGGCGTTTGCCGGGGAAATTGTATTTGGCGAAGACATAGCCAGCCAGCGAGTCGAAGAAGGCCACGCTAATGGTGCTGAAGACGGCGACAATGAAGGAATTCTTATACCACAGCGGCAGATCTGTCTCGTTGACAACTTCGCTGTAATTGCCCAGGGTCGCTTCATTGGGGAAGAAATTGCGGCGCAGGATTTCTTTTTCTGGCTTGAAGGAGGTCGAAAGCATCCAGATGAAAGGCACGACCATCGTCAGCGCGCAGACCGTCAGCACCAGGTAAGAAAAAGCCCGGTACTTCCATTCGCCGCGCCCGCTGCCCACCGCGCGGGAATCGCTGCGTTCTCGGAAGAGGTTGCTGGGGGTGATCGATGCCATTGCGCCCGCTCTAGTTGATTCGCCGCGCTGTAACGCGCAGCTGGATAATGGTGATGATTAGAATGAAGACGAAGAGCACCACCGTCAGCGACGAAGCGTAACCCATATTGAAACTCTGGAAAGCCTCCCGATAGACGCGCAGCACCACGGTCGTCGTCGAATCCAGGGGGCCGCCGCTCCCCAATTCGGTCATCGCTATCACGGGCGCGAACATGCGCAGGAAGGATATCGTCTGCAAGACCAGCAAGAACACGATGGTCGGATTCAGCAGCGGCAGCGTGATGTAGCGGAAAGTGTGCCAGCGGCTGGCGCCATCGACCTCGGCGGCTTCATAATAGGTGCGCGGGATCTGCTTCAAGCCGGCCAGAAAGATGATGACGGCGAAACCCATACCCTGCCAGATGACCAGCGACAGCACAGAGGGCAGCGCTTGCTTGGGGCTGTTGAGGAAGGGCTGTTGCGGCAAAGAAACCAACTGCAGCATGACATTGACCAAGCCAAAGCGCGGCTGGTAAAGCATGCGGAAGACCCAGGCGATGGCGATGGTCGAGGTGACAAAAGGCAAGAAAAACATAATGCGGTAAAGCGTGCTCATGAAGCGAATTTCGTTGAGCATCAGCGCGATCAGCAGCGCCAGGCAGAGCTGGATGGGCACGCCCAGCAGCAAATAATTGGCGGTATTTTGGAAGGCGGCTTTGGTGGGGGACTTGCGCTTGCCCAACTCGTCGACGACTTTCTGATAATTGTCCAAGCCGACATAGGGCTGCTCTTCGGCCAGCGGGTTGTAATCATGCAGGCTCATCTGAAAGGCGAAGAGTGCCGGATAGATGCGGATGTAGGCGAAAAAGACGATGGGAATGGCCAGGAAGATGTAAGCCCAGACGACCTTGCGGCGTGCCAGCGTCCAGCGGAATCCCTTGTCGGCGTTGGCGCGTTTGCTCTTGTCGGGATTGTCAATCATCATTGTGCCATTTTGTTTCGCGCGTTCAGGTCAGGTTCTCGTCGCGCCGTTGTTGGCTTGCGAGTAGACGATGTAGAGCCACAATGGCAGCGCCACGATCGACCCCAGGCCGCCGGTCATCATGATTGCGCCAGCCAGCAAGCCCGCCACCAGGGGACCGACGATGAAAAACCACAGGCAGCCCATGCCCAGCTTGTCGTTGAGGATGTGCGCCAAGCCCCAGATGCCGAAGAGACCCGCGATGAGCCCGATGATGAAGGCGGTATTGTTGCGCGTGGGCTGTGCGGACATCGCCACAAAAGACGACTCGGCATCGTCATAACCGTCCTCATAACCAGCTTCGTATATCCGTTCGTTCTTTTCTTTCATGTGTCTTCCTGACGAGATTCGCGCATCGGGCGACCCAACGGATCGCCCTTATTGGTACCGTGTGCGGAGTGCCGCTGCGCCGGGCAAAAGTCCACCCGACGCAGTTGCATTTGCTCGCTGTTCGGGCGCGCTATTCGCGGTCTGCCCAGAAGGAGTCGATCAACTCCTGCTCGATGGCTGCGGCTTCATCCAGCGCTTCGCAGGGATCCATCCCGCCCAGGCGAATACCGTCGAAGGCGTCGATCAAAACCTGACGCTGTGCTCGTTCTTCCACGAAATTGGTAGCGTGCGAGTAAGCCAGACCGGCGGAGAACGGTCCGAGAATCGGATCTGCCAGAATCATCTCGTCGGCTGCCGCTGTAGCCTGCGCCGGCAATTCGCCCACACTGTTGACCCAGAGCGTGCCGGCCTCGGGCGTGGTGATGAATTGCAAGAACTTGACAGCCGCTTCCAGGCGAGCCGGGTCGTCATTGGCGCGACGGGTGATGCCATGCGTCCAATAGGAGCCGAAAGTATGCCGCTCGCCGTTGGGTCCTACTGGCAGCTCGGCAACCCCATAATTCAGGTCGGGATTGTTCCTGGCGATCGTGCCGATGCGGAAGGAGCCATCAATATGCAGCGCGGAATCGCCATTGACGAAGGCGTTGGTGGCACCATCGAGAATGTCGTTACTGCCCGTGACATGCTCTGTCTCAAAGGCGGCCAGCCAGCTGAACGCCGCGCAGCCCTCTTCGCTGTTGTAAGTCACCGTGCGTCCGTCATCGCTGTAAGGCGCTCCGCCAAATTGGCGGATCAGCACTTCGCGGAACCAGTGGTGGTCTTGCGAAGCCAAGGCTGGGGCATGTCCCATTTGTGAAATGCTATACACGTCCTTCATGTCACCATCGTATTTCGTCGTGGCGATAGCCATTTCGACCATTTCGTCCAGCGTCGCAGGCGGCGTCTCCGGATCCAGACCGGCGTCGGCGAATATATCCTTGTTCCAGAACAGCGCCAACGAACGCACGGCTGTTGGTATCGCCCAGTAGCTGCCTTCGAATTTTGAATTGGCGACCATGGGCGAGAAAGTCTCCAGGATGAAGTCTTCGCTGAAGGAATCTTCCGGCAAGGGAACCAAATAACCGGCGTCCACGAAGGAGGGGATCCAACCGTAGAAGAGCGTCACCACATCGGGCCCAACACCGGCTGGTGCCGCCGCTGCTATCTCGGTCGTAAAGTCTGCATGCGGAATATCGCTGTTGTGCACGATTCTGATGCCCGGATTTTCCGCTTCAAATTGCTCAATCAGCATATTCATCGCGTCAATTCGGGCGCCGAAGTTATATTGCCAGTACTCAATCTCGACCATGTCGTCTTGCGCAAGCGCAACCGAGCCAAGCGACGCCAGGGCAATCAGCACAGCCAAGACGGCAAAAAGTTTGGTGAAACGCATTTTCGTCTCCTCGTTCTATTGGGTTATTGTTAGAGCACCTTCACTGTAACGCATCTGCGCGCCAATGCCAAATCGCCAGCGCCTCACAACTCCATTTTGAACAGGCGCGCTGCGTTGCCGCCGAAGATCAGCTGAATGTCCTCTTCGCGGTAGTTCAGCTCGCGGACATCGCGAATCTGGTCGGTCAGGTAGGGCTCGGCGAATCCGCGCGGGAAATAGCTGGAGTCCGTGCCGAAGATGATGCGCTCGGGACCGATGGTCTCCATGTATTTGCGGAAGAGCTTCTTGGTCGACCACTCGCCGTCCACCCATTTCACCCACTGATTCGATCCTGATGTGTCGATGCTGACATTGCCGCAAGCCCAGCACAATTGCAAGGTCTCGCGGATCCAGGCGCAGCCGAAATGCGGCACGACAAAAGTAACTTCCGGGAAGTCTTTGGCGACATTGTGCAGCTTCAGTGGGTTGATATTCTCGTGCCAGGCGATGCCACCGCCGCTGCCCTGGATGCCGAAATGGATCAGCACCGGGATATCCAACTCGGCGCACATTTCCCAGACGGGGTAGCCGGCCATGTCTTCTACGGGGCGATCCAGCGTCGGCGCCAGCAGCTTGTAGGCGCGCATGCCATCGTCGCGAACCGCGCGTTTGAGTTCCTCCGCCGCTCCCTCGCCAAACAGGTAGTGATGCGCGAAGCCGACGAACTTGTCCGGATGCCGCTGGATCACCTTGGCCAGGTTTTGGTTGCCACCGCCCGTAACAAAGCCCACGGCGCGCAAGCCGTATTTCTCGACTTCGGCAGCCCAGCGATCGGCTTGCTCCTCATCGGAATTGTCATGGCGTTCGGGCGGGTCGAACCCCCAAGTGGCGCGCCATTGCCGGTTGTACTTCATGGCATGCTCGCGGGCGATGTTGGCGCGGCGCTCGCCCCGGCGCTGCAAGTATTCTTCGCGCGGGTTGGGTCCCCGCCCCATGAACCAAGGCTGCTGGGAGGGGAAATGCACATGAAAGTCAATGATTTTCAATCCGTTGTACATGGGTTCAATCCTTACTATGCCGTTACGCCATTTTGGATGATAACGACTCGCCTTGGCGCGCGCAAAAACAGTCGAGCAGGCATGGGCGGTATTTGTCAATCTGCCGCCGCAGGCTATAATCGCGCGAACCGATATCGCAACCTTGGAATGCAGCAGAAGGGACAGCACTGATGGCACGAGCCGTAACTTTATTCACGGGACAGTGGGCGGACTTGCCCATTGAGACCCTCGCCGCGAAAGCCGCCGACTTTGGCTATGACGGGCTGGAGCTGGCTTGCTGGGGCGACCATTTTGAAGTCGATAGGGCGCTTTCGGAAGATGGCTACATCCAGTCGCGCAAGGATGTGCTGGCGCGGCATGGCTTGCAATACTTCTCCATTAGCAACCATCTAGTCGGGCAATGCGTCGCCGATGCCTTCATTGACGAACGCCACCGTGCTATCCTGCCCGACCGGCTCTGGGGCGATGGCGACCCGGACGGCGTGCGGGAACGCTGCGCGCAGGAGATGATGGACACGGGCCGGGCCGCCAAAGCCTTCGGCGTGGATGTCGTCAACGGCTTCACCGGCAGCCCGGTCTGGCATTTGATCTACCGCTTCCCGCCCACATCCGACGAGATGGTCGACGCCGGTTATCAGGAATTCGCCGCGCGCTGGCTGCCCATCCTGGATGTCTATGCCGAGCTTGGCGTCAAATTCGCGCTGGAAGCCCATCCCGGTGAAATTGCCTATGACATCATCACGGCGGAAGCCACATTGGCGGCGCTGGACAACCATGCTTCTTTCGGCTTCAACTTTGATCCCAGCCACTTCATCCACCAGCTCTTTGACCCCGTCAAGTTCATCGACCGCTTTGGCGAGCGCATCTTCCATGTGCATATCAAAGACAGCAAGGTAACGCTGGACAATGTGAGCAGCATCCTGGGCTCGCACCTTAATTTCGGCGATCATCGGCGCGGCTGGGATTTTGTCTCGCCGGGGCATGGCGACCTGGATATCGACTCCATGATCCGCGCCCTCAACCGCATCGGCTACACCGGCCCGCTATCGGTCGAGTGGGAAGACAGCGGCATGGACCGCGAGTTTGGCGCGACCGAGTCGGCCGCCTGGGTGAAAGCCAATGATTTTACCGCATCGGCTGTGGCTTTTGACGCCGCCTTCGCCGACGAATAGGAGAGAACCATGGCAGACGAACAACAAGTCAGCAGCACCTTCACCAGCCAGGCAGCGGAGGCCAGCGACGCCGACGCGCCCAAGCTGGGCATCGGCATGATCGGCTATGCCTTCATGGGCAAAGCGCATACCAACGCCTTCAAGACCATTCCCTATATGATGTATCCGCCGGTGGCTGTGCCGCGCCTGGTGGCCATCGCTGGGCGCAACGAAAGCGCCGTCAACGCAGCTGCCCAGCGCTATGGCTATGAACGCGCTTACACCGATTGGCGCGACCTGGTGGCCGACGATGATGTCGATGTGCTGGACAATGGCGGACCTAACGACGCCCATGCTGAGCCCTGCATCGCCGCGGCGCAAGCGGGCAAACATGTCTTCTGCGAGAAGCCGCTGGCGCGCACCGCCGAAGAAGCCAAAGCCATGCTGGATGCCGTCCAATCAGCCGGCGTCAAGCATATGGTCGCCTTCAATTACCGCTTCGTGCCCGCCGTGCAGCAAGCCAAAAAACTGATAGAGAGCGGCGCGCTGGGGCAGATCTACCATTGGCGCGCGGTCTACCTGCAAGAGTGGGGCATGGATCGCGCCATGGAGACCAGTTGGCGCTTCAATCAAGCCATTGCTGGCAGTGGCGCGCTGGGCGATCTCGGCGCGCATATCATAGATTTGGCGCGCTTCCTGGTGGGCGAGCCGCGGGCTGTTTCCGGCTTAGCGCGCACCTGGATCACCGAGCGGCCCGATGGCTCTGGCGGCATGACCAAATCCGATGTGGATGACGGCTTTGTGGCACTGCTGGACTTTGAGAATGGCGCGCTGGGCACGGTCGAGGCGACCCGTTTTGCACAAGGGCGCAAAAACTTCAACTCCTTCGAAATCAACGCCGAAAATGGCTCCATCCACTTCAACCTGGAGCGGCTGAACGAGTTGAATGTCTACTGGAAGGGCGAGCAGCCGGACACCACACAGGGCTTTCACAATGTGCTGATCAGCGAGGGACATCATCCCTATTGGGCGAACTGGTGGCCCCACGGGCATATCATCGGCTGGGAGCACAGCTTCGTACATGAATTCCACCACTTCTTTGACGCCATCGTCAACGACAACAATGTCGCTCCCTATGGCGCGACTTTCGTAGATGGCTACCGCAACGCCGTCATCTGTGACGCCATTCTGCAGTCGGCGAATAGCGGCAAGCGGGTGGATATCAGCTATTAGTTGTGCACGCGCAGTTCAGCGCCATCAGTGCTGAGATGGATTGTGCCGCCTTCGTCCGTGCGGCGGAGCGGTACATCCAGCATCTTTATCATATTCAGCGTGTCCGGATCGGGGTCGCCGTAGCGGTTCCCCGCATCGGATTGCAGCAGCGCCAGGGACGGGAGTGTCCAGTGGAGGAATTCGGCATCCAGCGAGGGGCGCCTGTTATCCAGTGAGTCACGTCCGCCATGCTGCGGCAGTTGCAGCACCGTCGCCTGTGGCGAGATGCCATGGCTGAGCATTTCGCGCTGCCCCGAGACGCTTAGATCCGAAGTCAGTAAAAGCGAAATGTCTCCGTAACTCACGCGCAGCACAAGCGCCACGTCATGCAGCCGGTCGACGATGGACGGTCGCTCTTGCGGATGCAGCACTTCAATGGCAGCTCCGTCCGATAGTTGAATCGTGTAACCGGCGCGGACACGCTCAATGGGCGTGCCGCTGTCTTGCAGCTTCGTCATGATCTGCGTGAAGACTTCTCCGTCATTCTGCTGCCCATGGTAGATTGCCGCGCCAATTGAATAGCGCTCCAGCAGCGTATTGAGCGCCGCGATATCCAGCTCGTCGGGATGCGTGATCGCCAGCAGTTCAATCTCGCGGTCGTAGAAGGGCAGGCGGTCGCCCATGGCGGTCAGCAGGCGCGTGGGATAGCGCCCGCCATCGACCAGGATATGCGCGCCAGTTGGTGTCTGCAGCAGCACAGCATTGCTATGCCCGACATCCAGCAGCCAGACATGCAATCGACCATCGCCGCCGCGGCTGAGCAACATTGCCAGCATCAGCGCGAGCGCAATGGCAGCGCTGGTGGAAAGCGCAAGCACAGCGGATTGTCTGCGCAGCATCGCCCAGGCTTTGGAGAAGCGCCGCGGATTCGCCGCTCGCATGACCGCGCCCGCGATGAGCAACACATAGAAGGCTTGGATCAGCCGCCCATCGATATCGACGACCAGTTCCGCGAACTCCCAGTCTGCAAAAGCGCGCACCACGGCGATCGTCCAGGACAAGCAGGGCATGTCCGCCCACAGCAGCAGCGTACCCAGCGCCGGCACGAAGACTGCCACCGCGGCCGCCGCCAAGCCCAGCACCAGCAGTATTGTCTGAATTGGCAGGATGAGCAGATTGACCGGCAGCGCCACCAATGACAGCCGCCCGAAATACAGGAGGATCAGCGGCAGCGTCGTGATCTGCGCAGCCAGCGTGGCCGTCACCGGCTCAGCCAGGAAGCCATGCGCAGCCCGCGCTAGTCCCTCTGGCAGGATGCGCCGCAGCAGTTGTTTGAGGCGCAGCGACATGGGATCGGCAAAGAGCGTCAAGCCCAGCACGGCGCAGAAACTCAGTTGGAAGCTGAGGTCCAGCAGGACACTGGGATGGCTGACCATGACCAGGGTCGCGAAAGCCAGCGTGGCCGGTCTCCAGACTGGCCGCCGTTGCAAACTGGCGATGATGACCAGGCTGCTCATGATGGCAGCGCGGACGACGCCGGCGCTGGCGCCGACGAAGACCGTGTACAGCAGGATGAGAGCCACCGCGAAGAAGGCGCTTAGGGACTTCTCATCGCCGAACAGCGCCGCAATCATGCGGAAGACGATGGTGCTGACGATGACCATGTTGAAGCCGCTGATGGCGATAACATGCGAAGCGCCCGTGCGAGAAAATGCCTCGGCGAGCTCGGGCGATATGCTGCTTTCGTCGCCGGTCAGCATGCCGATGAGCAAGCCCGCCTGCGGTTCGGGCAGCGCCACCGCGATTTCTCGCTTGACGCGGTTGCGCAGGTCTATCAGCAGCCTAAAGACGGGATCGCCATGTCCCGCGCTGATGACTTCGACAGCGGCATTGCCCATGTGGCTGAAGATGCCCTGCCGCGCCAGGTAGTCCGCGTAGGAGAATCTATCCCAGGTCGCCGGCGTGTTCAGAGCGCCAGTCGCGCGGATTCTGTTGCCGTAGGAGGCAGCCTGGCTGCGGTCAGTCTCGATGAGGACGAGACCGTCGGTGGTCTGTTTGTGGTTGTTGACGAAGATAGTTTCAGCAGCGACGCGCAGGAGGATGCGGTTGCCGCGCAGAGCGGGCTCGGCGATGACGTCGCCAGTGATGGTGACCGCGCTGCCGTTGTACGCGGCGATTTCGCTTGTGCTTGGCAGAGAGCTCTGCCGCCATCCACCGGCAGCGGCAACGGTCAGCGCCAACAACAGTAATGCCCAACGGTCGCGGCGAAGCGCCAGCAGCAGCGCCAGACAGACGACCAGGCAGATCAGCCAAACATGGGAGTCAATTGCCGGTAGCGCCCGGGCGAAGCTGATGCCGACAACCCAGGCGATAGCGAGATAAACCAGTCGCACGTAGATTGCGTTGTGGTCATTTGGCGATGTCGTCCAGTATAGGCGGCGTGAACAAGCGCGCAGGCTAAACAGACCTCAAATTCATGAAGTCTGTTGGGAATGGCAGAATGGAGGGAATCGCGATTTAGAGTTGGCTGGCTGCGGCTGGCGCTTGGGCGGGACGCTCAAAATTGATCGGCTGCTGACGGATGCTGTGGCGCGGCTCATGCGTGTCCTGCAACTCCGGCGCGGCCTCAACCTGTGGCGTCTCCTGATATTGCATCAACAGGATGCCATTCCGTATCTCGTCCAGGCTGTGCGCAAATTGCTGCTCGAGTTGGCTGAGTTGCGCCAGGACATACTGGTCGGCTTCCTGCGTGATCTTGTCCGCTTCAATTTTCGCCTGTTCAATGACGAACTCGGCGCGGACCTTGGCTTGCTTGACCATCTCTTGGTCGTCGATGAGGTCTTCGCTGTGTTGGCGGGCTTGCTGCACGATGCGAGCGGCTTCTTCATTGGCTTCCGCCAGGACACGGTCGCGCTGTTGAATCGTGCGTGCCGCGCGCTCAATCTCGTCCGGTATGGAAATGCGCATTTGATCAATGATTTCAAGCGCGCGCTCTTCGTCCAGCATAGTGTACTTGGTGCCGAAGAGATGACGCCCCTCGTCAATCAAGTCTTCCAAACGATCCACCAGATGTTGAATGTCCATCGCTACCCTCCCTGTAACAGCGCTATGGATTGGTTTTGCTAAACTTCTTGCTTAAGGCATCGGCGATACTTGGCGGCACCATCGAACTCACATCGCCGCCCAATTGGGCAATTTCGCGAATGGTGCTGGAACTGATATGCATATATTGCTCATCCGACAAAATCGCAATGGTTTCCAGCTCCGGCGCCAGTTTCTTGTTCGCCATGCCCATTCTGAATTCAAATTCAAAGTCGCCAAATACGCGCAAGCCCCGTACTAATGCGATTGCGCCTACCGATTTCGCATATTCTACTGTCAGAACGGAATAACTCGCAACCGAAATAGAGGAGTATTTGACAAAGACTTCCGCCGCTAAGGCCACCCGTTCATCCACCTCAAATAGTACGCGCTTGCTGTCTGGATTCTCGTATATGGCGACGATGAGGCGATCAAAAAAGCGCGACGCTCGCAGCGCCACATCAATATGCCCATAATGAATCGGGTCAAGCGATGCTGGATACAGCGCAATGCCCCTGCCGCTCATAATGCCTCTCCCAAACCGCCACAGCATTGTAGGCGCGCGCCGGTATCCGCGCCAACAGATTCAGCGTCACTTGCAATTGAGATCACAGATAGCGGGCGGCGCGCGATTAGCTGATGTCGCCGCGAACCTGCCAGCGCTGCTGGATCATCTCCGCCAACTGCCGATGTTCGGGCAGATCCAGCAGCGGGTCTTCTTCAAAGAGCGTTTGGGCTTCCCGCTGCGCCAGCTCAATCAGGTCTGGCGAGAGCATTTCGGCGCTCCGAAAGATGTTGACTCCGCTTTGAAACTTGCCGGGCAAACTGCCGCTGCCGCGCAATTCCATGTCCAACTGCGCCAGTTCGAAGCCATCGTTCGTGCCTTCCAGCGCTGCCAACCGCCGCTCGGCATTGCTCAGTTCTCCCTGGCTGATTTCGCCCGCTTGCGCCTGACGGATGTGATCGATGCTGAAGTCGCCGGAGTCGTCGGGCAGCAGAAAGCAGTAGGACTGATGCGCGCCCCGTCCTACGCGCCCGCGGAATTGATGGAGTTGCGCCAGACCGAAGCGATTCGCACCGTCAATGACGATGACGCTGGCGTTGGGCACATCCACGCCGACTTCCGCGACCGTCGTCGTCACCATGACATCGTATTTCTGCGCTGCAAAATCGGCCATCAGCTCGTCTTTTTCTGCCGCGCTCATGCGCCCGTGCAAGAGACAGACTCGATGCCGGAAGAATACCTGTCCCAGACGCTCAAAGGCCTCGGTTGCCGATGCCGTTTCCAGCGACTCGGACTCGTCCACCAGCGGATGCACGAAGAAGGCTTGCCGCCCTTGCTCGAGTTGGCTCCTCACGAAGCCGTGCAGACGTTCGCGCGCTATCGGTTCAATGATCTCCGTTTGCACAGCCTGTCGTCCCGGCGGCATCTCGCTAATGATGCTCAGGTCGAGGTCGGCGTAGAGGGTCAGCGCCAGGGTACGCGGGAAGGGCGTTGCCGACATCACCAGCAAGTGCGGGTTATAGCCTTTGCCACGCAATCGCGCCCGTTGATCGACGCCGAAGCGGTGCTGCTCATCAATGATCGCCAGCGCCAAATTGTGGAACTCGACGTCCGGTTGAATCAACGCGTGCGTACCAATGACGATGTCGATTTCACCTTCCGCCAGCCCCTTGGTTATCTCCTCGCGTTCGGCAGCCGTCAAGGCGCCAGTCAATAGCCTGATATTCGGTTTCTGGTTCCAGTCAAGCGCGCCGAAGATCTGGCTGATATTGCGATAGTGCTGCTCAGCCAAGATGCTGGTCGGCGCCATGACGGCGGCTTGCTTGCCATTGTGCAGCGTCATCGCCAGCGCTGCCATGGCAACAGCCGTCTTGCCGCTGCCGACATCGCCTTGCAGCAGCCGGTTCATCGGCAGCGCCTCGGTCATATCGCCGCGGATCTCGGCGACAGCCCGCGACTGATCACCAGTTAATGGATAGGGGAATGCCTCCGCCAAGAAATTGCTTACAAAGCTGTCGCTGACTTCCAGTTGCGGACCGGGCAGGGACCGCCATTCTCGTCGCGCGCTGAGCAATGCCAGCTGCAACATCAGCAACTCGTCAAATACCAGGCGTCGGCGGGCGTGTTCGCGGTGATCTTGTCCTTCGGGGAAGTGCCGATGGCGGATCGCCCAACCCAAATCGGCGAGTTCCGCGCGGTCCAGCAGGGCAGGCGGCAGGGGGTCGGGCAGTTTGTCCTGCCATTCTGCCGTTAGCGCCTGCAGCGTGCGCCGATAGAGACGGGGCCGCAAGCCCGGCGTCATGCGATACACCGGCACGATGCCCACCATGGTCAGGTTGTCCAAATCCAACTCTTCCCATTGTGGATTCGTCATCTGCTTCATATCGCGGAAGAAAGTCACCTTGCCATGCAGCACAACTGGCATGCCGCGCCGCATGCGCAGCGCATGAAAAGGCTGGCTGAAAAAGCGCGCGGTCAGCCGTCCCGTGCCGTCGTTGACCACCAGGATGAGGTCTTCCCGGCCGCCGCTGGGCACCGTGCGAAAGTTCTCCACTGTGGCGATGATGGTGGCGTGCTCCTCGCCCGGCTGCACATCTTTGATGCACTGCTGCCGGGTGTAATCGCGGTAGTCCCGCGGGAAACTGTGGAGCAGATCGCGGACTGTGCGCAGATCCAACTGCGCCAGGAGTTCGGCATATTTTTTGCCGATGCCCTTGACGCTGGATGTTGGCGCGTCAAGCGCTTCTTGCAAGGCAGCGGTTTGGCTTGCGGAAAGCTCGGCGCGGGGCAACCGCGGCGGACGACTCAAACGCGGTATGGGTGGCAAGTCCAAGCTGGCTCGACTGGGTCCGCCCGCATAATCGTCATCCCAGGAATCGCCATCATAACCGGCGCGGCGTCTGCCTTGCTGGGAGCGCTGCTGGCGTGGCGGTCTGCGCTCGGGGCTTTCGCGTCGGCGCGGCTGTTGCATGGATTTCATCTTCGCTTCCCACTCGGGCAGGCGGCTTTTGTAGATTGGCGGCGGCGGCAGGCGGTTGGTGGCGCGGTCGAGCAGATAATTGAGCCGGCGCAGACGTTCGTCATGGTCGCCAATTGCCGCGTACTCCGCCAGCGAATCGACGATCTCGTCAATCAGAATCTGATAGCGGGGGCGGCGCGCCTGTTCGCGCGCTTGATTTTGCCAGCCAGCCGCATAAGCGCCCAGCCCACCATCGACAGCTGTGTCACGCGCTCCAAGGTCACGCTCTCGTTTCAGGAGGGCAACCATATTTTCCAATGCGGATGGCATGTCTTATCGTCTCCAGTCGTTGCGCAAGGTCGCCACGCCCACCGAGCCCGGTCCCACATGCGCCCCCAAGGTTGGGCTGGTTTCAAGGACAAGTGTATCAGATGGGGCGATATCGTCTATGGATTCCAAGAAGTGTTCGGCGCCGGCCCGATTGGCGATATGCAGGATAGCCAGGCGTTCCAGCGGCGCTTGTTCCCGCGTCAACTCGCGCAGCCGCTCTTCCGCTCGTTTCCAGGTGCGCAGGCGCGCGATGGAACTGATGTCGCCGTCCTGCACAGTGATGATCGGTTTGATGCGCAGCAGACTGCCGAAGCTGGATACCAGGGCATTGACGCGACCGCTGCGGCGCAGGTATTCCAGCGTGTCAATGATGGCGTAGACCTTGCTGTGCCGCCGCACGCGCTCAAGAGCCCCCAAGATGGTGGCTGGCGACTCGCCTTCCGCAGCCATCTCGGCAGCGACCCAGACTTGTAAGCCGATCCCAAATGTCAGCTGCAGGCTGTCAACTAGCGTGATTTGATCCGCGGCAAAGGCAGCGCCCAGCCGCATGGCATTCAGCGTGCCGCTCAGCTTGGCTGGCACATGCAGCGAGATGATATGGTCAGCCCCGTCAGCCAGGATTTCGCGATAGAAGGCTTCGGCATCGCCTGGCGAGGGAGCGGCGGTGGTCGGCTGCTGTGTCATCAAGGGCAGATCACGATAGAATTGCCCGCGATCCAGTGATGCGCCGTCGTCGGCGATGCTGCGGTCGCCAATGTTGATGTAAGTGGGGATGACATGCACGCCTAGCCGCGCTGCCAGCGACGCCGGCAGATCACAGACGCTGTCTGCAGCGATGCGCACGTGGCTAGAAGATGAAGTCATCGTCGTCGGCTTTCTCCAGCATAGCGACTCCAGTGGCGGATGTGCCCAGATAGCAAGCCATGGTTGTGCTGTACATGGTGAAGGGGAAGTGCTGCCCCGGGAATTCCAGCGCCAACAGGTCGTGCATCAGGCGCGTTTGCTCGCTGATCGGCATTTGATCTTGCAGCACTAGCGCGTCTTCCAACTCGTTGAATTCTACCAGGAACTCGACCATTCGCTCGATAATTTCGCCGGCATGCCGCACTTTCTCGATGACGATAATCTCGCCGCCTTCCAGGCTGACGAAGGGTTTGATGTCCAGATGCGCGCATAAAATGGCGTGCGAGGCGCTCATGATGCCATTCTCGTGCAGGAAGCGCACATCCCGAACGCAATACACCGAATAGATGCGGTTGACAGCTTGCCGCACCTGCTGGATGACCGCCTCCACTTCATCCAATTCCTCCGCTGCCTGCGCCGCCACGCGAATCAGCATACCTTGTCCGGCGCACAGGCTGCCCGAATCCACCACGGCGATTTCGCATTCGCCACCGACAGATTCCGCAGCCAAACGCGCGTTGTCCCAGCTTTGGCTGAGATGCCGCGAGGGGTGCACCGAGATGATGGCATCGCAGTGTGGGGCCAGCCGCAAGTATAGCTCGGCATAATCGCGCTCGGATGGTGGCGTCACAAGCGGCGGCGTATCTAGCTGCGCGATGAGCGCAAATGCCGCCTCGGGTTCAAAGTCAATGCCTTCGCGGTAGGGTGTGCCGTCGATGGTGATGATATTGGGCAGGATGGTCACCGGGAAATGCCGCACCAGGCGCGGGTTGGAAAAGCGCGCGCCGCTATCGGTTACGATTTGAATTCTGGGCATTATTCGACGCTGACCAAAATGGGATATAGGCGCTGACCGCCGTAGACAAGCTCGTATTCTAATCCGCCGCAGTCCGCTTGCAAGCGCTTCATCAAATCCCCCGCCTGATTGTCAGTCATTTCCGCGCCGTAATACAGGGTCGCCAGCTCTCTTCTATCGTCCGCCAATGGTTGCCAGGCACAAATCAATGCAGCAGCAAGCTCGCCAGCGGTCGCGCGGATCTCGCCATCGACCATTGCGATGAAGTCGCCCTGCTGGATATCGAGATTGTTCATCCGTGTGGAGTGGCTGGCGCGCGTCACGGCGATGGACAGTACAGCCTCACTCGCCGCTCGCATATCAGATTGAAGTTCATTCAAAGCCGCTTCCTTATCGTACGCGACCATGGCGCCGATGCCCTGCTGGACTGTGCGCGTCGGCAATACTTGGACCTGCTTGTCGCTGGTCAATGCCGCGGCCTGCCGCGCCGCCATGATGATGTCGCTGTCGTTGGGCAGGATGATGACTTGCCGTTGCGGCAGCGCATGGATCGCGGCGATAAAGTCTTCGCTGGCGGGCTTGCCGGCGCTGGAATCAACGATGCTCGCGCAGCCCAGGTCTCGCAGCACCGCTTGCAAGCCTGCGCCATCGGCTACAGCGATCACGGCGATTCCCTTTGTCCGCTCTTGCGCCCGAAAAGCCTGCGCCTGCAGCGACATATTCTCGACAAGGACATCGTCCAGTTGCGCGCCGGAGCGAATGGCGTAGTCCAGTGGTGACGCCGGGTTATGCGCGTGGATGTGCACCTTGATGGCGGAATTATCCCCGACGACCAGCAGCGACCAACCCAAAGCGCTCAAATCGCGGCGGACGGCAACCACATCTAGCCCCGCGCCACGCATGAGAAATTGCACATCGTAGCCATAGCTGTCCGCAGCAGTTGGACTGTGCAGCGGCGCAGCTTTGATAGGCGCAAAGTCTTGTATTATGTCTGCGCCGCGCCCATACTGCATGCCCTGCAGAAAGCAGAGCAAGCCCATTCCGCCGGCATCCACCACGCCAGCCTCGCGCAAAATCGGCAGCAAGTTGGGACTGTTAGCCAGCGATTTTCGGGCGGCGCAGACAGCTGTGTCCAGCAAGCCGCGCATGCTCGTGGAGTCCAGGTCGCAAGCGTCCAGGCTCTCGCAGGCTTGTCGCGCGACGGTCAGGATGGTGCCTTCGGCGGGTTCAGGCACGGCAGCATAGGCGCGTTCCACAGCCGAACGCGCCCCCGCCAGCAGCATAGTCGCAGTGATAAGGGGCGCGTCGGTCAGCGCATCCGCGAAGCCGCGCAGCAGTTGCGACAGGATCGTGCCACTGTTGCCACGCGCGCCCATCAAGGCGCCATATGCGAAACGCGATGCGATTGTGCCGGCGTGGTCACTGTCCAGATTCGCGATTTCGTAATAGGCGCGGCGCAAGGTGTGCGACATGTTGGCGCCGGTATCGCCATCGGGCACGGGGAAAACATTCAGCGCGTTGATTTGTTCCACCGAGCGGGAGACTTGCGCGACCCCCGCAGCTAGCGCCACTTTCAGGGACTGCCCGTCGATACAGTCGATCATGATTGGGCAGCCGCGCTCCGCAGCGCTTCTATGCCCGCCGCGATCCCCTCGCTGTGCCCGAAAATGCAAGTGCCGGCGATGATAATGTTGGCGCCGGCGTTGACTGCCGCCGCAATTGTCTCCGTGTTGATGCCGCCATCAACTTCAATTTCGATATCGTAGCCGCTTGCCAGAATCATCTCGCGCAGTTGGCGGATTTTATGCATCGTTTCACTGATGAAGCCTTGCCCGCCGAAACCCGGATTCACTGTCATGACATTGATATGGCTGATCATGCCCAGCACTTCGCTAAGAGAAGTAGCCGGTGTATGCGGGTTCAGCGCCACGCCCGGTTTGCAGCCTAGCTCACGGATTTGCGCCAGGGTACGGTGCAGGTGCGGGCAGGCTTCCACATGCACACTGATGGCATGCGCGCCGCATTCGGCGAATTGCTGGATGTAACGCTCCGGCTCGACAATCATCAGATGCACATCCAGCGGGATGCGCGCGACTTTCGCCACTGCCTCAACGACCAGCGGACCCATGGTGATATTGGGCACAAAGCGCCCGTCCATAATGTCGATGTGGATGAGGTCAGCGCCGGCCTCTTGCGCCTGTCTCACTTGGTCGCCCAGGCAGGTGAAATCCGCCGCCAGGATCGACGGCGCAATTTTTGGCGCTCGCCCCTCGGTCATTGCTGGGAGATCTGCCGAATCTGCATGGGGTCAATGGTACTGCCTGCGCCCGCCTGAGGCAACAGCGCCGCCGTTTTCAGTTGACCGCAGCCAGCCGCGATATCAATGCCGCGCCGCACGCGCACGGTGCTGCCAAGGCCGTATTCCCGCAGCACAGCGCGGAATGCTTCTATGTTCTGCGCATTGGCGGGCGCGCCAGTATAGCCGCCAGTCGGGTTCAGCGGGATGATGTTGACATGGCAATGCAAGTCCCGCAGCAGTCGCCCCAGTCGCTGAGCTTCCTCGCGCGTATCGTTTTCGCCGGCGATGGCCGCCCATTCAAAAGAAATACGGCGATTGGCACGGGCGGTGTAATAGCGGCAGGCCTCCAGCAGTTGGACGATATCCCAGCGGCGATTGACCGGCAGCAGGGCGGAGCGCTCGGCATCGTCGGCTTTGTGCAGGCTGACCGCCAGCTTGACTTGCAGTCCCTCGTCAGCGAAGCGGCGAATCTGCGGCGCCAGCCCCACAGTGCTGATGGTGATATGCCGCGCGCCGATATCCAGGCGATCCATCAGCCAGCGCACAGCCGTCAGTGTGGCCTCGTAGTTGTGAAATGGCTCGCCCATGCCCATGAAGACGACATTGCTGAGGCGTTCGCCGCGCCCCGCTAATTCCCGCGCGAAGAGCATCGCTTGCTCGAAGATTTCCACAGCGCTCAAGTTGCGAGCGAAGCCCATCTGCCCGGTCGCGCAGAAAACGCAGCCCATGGCGCAGCCGGCTTGCGAGGAGATGCAGGTGGTACGGCGTCCATCCGCGTAAGGCATCAGCACCGATTCAATCAACTGCCCGTCGCGCAGTCGGTATAGTCGCTTGATTGTGCCATCGCGGCTGGCCTGCTGCGCCGCCAGTTCAAGCTCGCCCAGGCGGGCGCATGTCGACAGACGGCGGATGACCACGCCCGGCAAATTGCGCATAGCCTCAATCTCGCTGACGCGCCGAGCGTAGAGCCAATCCCAGATTTGTCTCGCGCGGAAGGGTTTCTCGCTCAATTCGCGCATGAATTCGTGCAATTCATCGCGGTTGAACTCGTAGAGATTGATCCTGCGCGTCATGCCAAGCCCAGTTGAACAAGCAGGAAGGGCAGAAAATTGTAACTGGCATGGGCGATGATCGCGACGCCCGTATGCAAGCGCAGGCGCAGCCAGCCAAAGCCCAGCGACGCGCTGAATATGATCAGCGCGCCCGCTGTAAAGAGCGTCTGCGGGTGCAGCAGCGTGAAGAAAAGCGAGGTGATGAGGATGCCAAAGACCGGCTGCAGCGCCCCGCGAAACAGGATCTCTTCGCTGGTCGCCGTCAGCAGCGCCAGAAAGAGCGCCGGCAGCAAAAGCCCTTGAAAAGCCCCAAGCAGTTGACGCGCCGTGCGGGTTTGCTCAGCAAATTCATGGGCAGGCAGGGCTTGCGACCAAAGCAGCGTCGCCGCATAAGCGCATAGGTACAGGCAAATCCCCGCGACTACAGCCAGCAAGATGTCTCGAAGCCGCAGCCGCCGCAAGCCCAATCGCAAGCGGGCGCTGGTCCAGTTTCGCCAGAACGGCATACCCAAGCCCAGCAAGGCGAGGATAACGAATATCAGCGCTGTCAATGATTGCGATTGCAGAATTGTCCAGGCATCCAGGGCGGGAGCCTGCGGAAGAGCGGCCTTCGCCAAGGCCAGGGGACCGCCCAGCAAGAGCAAAACCGCGGCGATGCGATGCACAGGCTTGCGCGCCTTGAAGCCGGGCGCGTCGCCCAGACTCAATCCCTGTATTAGCGTTTCGATAGCTAAGAAGAACCCGTTCACCATGTCAGCCTCGTTACACATTTCCAGTATAGAGGCGGAATGCGCTTGTCTCAACGACGCGTAGCATAGAAAGGCAACCTGTTTGGCGCCGCCTGCGTTTCCGCGTTGACAGCCCGCGACATCCATGTTAGGCTAGCGCTTGCCACATCGCGACGAGCATAGCGCTTGGGAGAGGTGGCCGAGTGGTTTAAGGCGATGGTCTTGAAAACCATTGTACGGTATCGCCGTACCGCAGGTTCGAATCCTGTCCTCTCCGCCTTGGACCATTTAACAAAGCTATAACGAATGGAGAGGTGCCAGAGTGGTTGATTGGGGCCGCCTGCTAAGCGGTTGTACCTGTCATAGGGTACCGCAGGTTCGAATCCTGTCCTCTCCGCCTTATTTCAAGCCAACAGATTGTGCGTCAATGTCTCTCGCGCTTCCTTCGTAGGAAGCGCGCTTGCCATAGCTGCTGCTACAGTTCGCCAGCTTTGCCGCGACACAACGCTAGACAGAAATGAGTCGGAACATGAGCGAGAAAATTGTGGTTCAAGCCTTGGTCAACCGACCGCGCCAAGAGGTCTGGCAGCGCTTCAACCTGCCAGAACACATCACCAATTGGAATTTTGCCAGCGATGACTGGTGCTGCCCGCGCGCGGAAAACGATCTACGCGTTGGCGGCTGGCTCATCTCGCGCATGGAAGCCAAAGATGGCAGCTTTGGCTTTGACTTTGAGGGCGTCTACGACGTTGTCGAGGACGACTCTCGCCTTGCCTATACCATGCCCGACGGCCGCCAGGTCGAGACAAGTTTCGTGGATGCCGGCGCGGCAACGCGCGTAACTACGACCTTCGACGCCGAGAGCGAAAACCCCGCCGACATGCAGCGCGCGGGCTGGCAAGCCATCCTCGATAACTTCAAACGCTACGCCGAATCCGTCTGAGGATGCTGAGCCGCGTCCGCTTGCGCCAGCCCTCACCAGCCGCTGCATGATTATCGCAGGTTTGATGTCCGGCACCTCCGCGGACGGCGTGGATGTCGCGTTGTGTGACATTCGCGGGGAGGCGGGCCGCTTGAGCGCAGAGCTCATCAGCGGCGCGACAACCCCCTATTCGCGCGAACTGCGGAGACGGATTTTGGCCTGCTGCGACCCATCCGAGAGCCGCGTTGAAGAAATTGCCGCGCTGCATGTCGAGTTGGCGGAAGTCTTCGCGGAATGCGTTCTCCGGCAGAGTGAGCGCGCTGGCATCCCGTTGGATAATGTCGACCTGGTCGCTTCCCACGGGCAGACGATCTGGCACAATGTGCTGCTCAACGGGGAGGTAAGCGCTTCGCTGCAAATCGGGGAAGCCTCTGTCATCGCTGAGCGGACGGGCATCACGACCATCAGCAACTTCCGCGCGCGGGATATCGCCGCCGGCGGGCAGGGCGCGCCCCTGACCAGTTATGTCGATTGGCTGCTGCTGCGCCACGAGACGCGCTGGCGTGCCGTGCAGAACATCGGCGGGATGGGCAATGTCACTTTTCTGCCGCCGATCAATGACGTGCGATCTGCGCCAATCGCCTTCGACACAGGGCCGGGAAACGCCCTACTGGATATCGCCGTGACGCTGCTGACCGGTGGCGCGCAGACCTATGACCGCGACGGCGTGCTGGCCGAGCAGGGCAGGCTCAACGAGGAGTGGCTGGACGAACTGCTGGCGCATCCCTATTACCAGCGCGGTTACCCCAAGACAACTGGCCGCGAGATATTTGGCAGCGCCGCAGCGGGCGAACTGGTGGCGGCTGCCCAGGCGCGCGGTCTGGCAGCTTCCGAGATTATCGCCACGCTGACGGCGTTGACAGCCTCAAACATCGCCGATGCCTATAGGCGTTTTGCTCCCGCGCCCATAGACGAGGTCATCCTCGGCGGCGGCGGACGGCGCAACCCGGTCATCGTGCGTATGCTGCGGCAGTTGTTGTGGCCCGCAAAGGTCATGACGCATGAGGACATCGGCATGGACAGCGATTTCAAAGAGGCGCTGGTCTTCGCGGTGCTGGCGCATGAGACCTGGCAGGGAAGACCCGCAACCCTGCCAGCCTTGACCGGCGCAAGGCATGCCAGCGTCCTGGGGCAGATCACGCCTGGGCGCAATTACGCCGACTTGCTGCGCGCTGCCCCCCGCTAACCGACGCGCTTCAATCTGCCCGTGCGCTTGGCGTAATTCTCAGCCGCGCGGAACAAGCGCAATCCCAAGGGCAGTGCTACCGCGCCGATGACCAAGAGCGGCAGAATGTACTGCCACAAATCTGCCGTTCCAGCCCCATCCAGCACAGCCGCCCGCGTCCCGTCCAGCACGAAGGTCACTGGAGAGACCAGGGCGATGGCTTGCATCCACTCCGGCAGCACCGAGATGGGGTAATACACCCCGGATATCAGCAAAAACGACGCTTCAACCACATTGGTCATCTGCGCGCCGCGTTCCGGATACAGCAAGGGCAAGATGCTGGCGACGATGCCGATGGCGATCAGCGACAAGCTGCCCGCCAGGATGACCGCGCCCGCGCCCGCCAGATTGGCGCGCGACAAATCTAGGTCGAAGAAGAGCGCCATGGCCACACCGATGATCAGGGTCGTAATCAGGCTGTATATCAGCGAAAAGCCGGTTTGCCCGACCAAATGCACCCAACGCCGCACCGGCGCCATCAGTGTGTATTCGATGGTGCCTTCCCAGCGCTCCCAGGCGATAACCTCGCTGGTAAGCATGAAAATGCTGGACAGATAGCGCCAGACCAGCGTGCCGATGATGAGATACATGGTGAGGTATTGGACATCAAAGCCGGGCGCTTGTCCGGTCAAGGCTTCCGCCCCCTGCGCGATGAAGACGACCGACAAGCCGCTGGTCAGCGAGTAGAAGAACCACACCACTTCCCAGCCCCAGTAGCGCTTGATCAAGTGCCAGTTGCGCGCCATGAAGCCGTAGGATTGCAGCAGCTCCAGGCGCAGGGAAGCCAGCCCTCGGCTGATTTTAGCGTTCACAATCCGCCTCCTTTCAAGCTGGCAACGGCGTCTCCACCGCGTCGTGGTCGATGAGCTGCTCGCCAGTCAGGCGCATGAAGACATCTTCCAATGTAGGCTGCTTGCCGTTCTGCGCGATGCTGCGTTTGAGCGCGGTCGGCGTATCAGTGGCGACCAGTCTGCCCTCGTGAATCACAGCAACGCGGTCGCAGAGCAGGTCCGCCTCTTCCATGTCGTGGGTGGTGATCAAAATGGTGGCGTCATGCGAGTCGCGCAGTTCTTCAATGAAGGCGCGCACCTCGCGCTTGGAACGCGGGTCCAGCCCGGTGGTCGGTTCGTCCAGCAGCAGCAGAATTGGCGAGGTCAAGAAGGCGCGGGCGATGGCGACTTTCTGCTGCATGCCGCGGCTCATCTCTTCCATGGGTTCGTTGTAGGTCGCGCGTTTCAAGCCCAGCCGCCCCAGAATCTCGTAGGCTTTGACCTTCGCCTCCGCGCCAGTCATGCCATAGAGCCGCGCGCCGTAGAGCAGATTCTCCATCGGGCTGAGCTTCTTGAAGAAAGCGGCATCCACCGAAACGCGGCTGATCAGCTGCTTCACGCCCATTTCGTCATCGCGGATATCAATGCCGAACACCTTGGCGCTGCCGCGGTCGGCGGTGAGCAGTGTGGAAATCAGGCGGATGAGCGTCGACTTGCCAGAGCCGTTCGGTCCCAACACGCCGAAAATCTCGCCGCGTTGGATGCAAAAGCTGACATGGTCGACAGCTGCGAGCGGTTTCTTCTCGCCCTCGGAAACGGCTGGCAGGCTGCCCGGCGCCGGCAGCTCGACTCGCGCGCCCAGGATCCGCCTCCACAAGGGCGGCTGCGGCAGGTGGAAGTATTTGGTGATGTCTTTGACGACCAGCGCTTGGCTTGCCGCCGGCAGCTTCTGCAAAGTCATTTGCTTGTCCAGATGATAGGCTGGCAGCATTGTAGACGCTGCATGCCCGCACGGGTAGGCTGTACGCGCCGGACTTGCTATGGCTGTGGAATTTGCGCCGACATTGCGCTATACTCTGGGCGACTGCGTCACTAACGAGATGGCGAGGCGCCGTGGGCGAACGCGAAATCGATGTCCTTCCCTTGCCTCTGATGCATCTGGGGCCGGAGGAAGAGGAGCTGTCAATATTCAGCGAGGTCATTGAGCCGGAGGTTAGCCGCACGGATCGCTCGATTGCGCGGCGCGCCAGCCTGCAGATCCTCTACGAATTGGACACGACAGGGCATTCCTTCGCCGCCGTGATGGACTCGCATTTCCGCGAAAGCGCCGACTCGGCAGCCGTGCGCCCGGTCATCCGCCGGTTGGTGCAGGGCGTGTTGGAAAACAAGTTGGCGATAGACGCCATCCTGCAAGAATACGCGCCCGAGTTTCCGGTGAATCAGGTGGCGGTCATCGACAGGAATATCTTGCGCATGGCCATCTACGAGCATCTGCTGCAGCAGCGTCACACACCCGTGCCCGTCATCATTAACGAAGCGGTGCAACTGGCGCGTCGCTTCGGCGCGGAGCATGCGCACAGCTTTGTGCATGGCGTGCTGGGCTCCATCACTAGCGAGAGCCAGGACGATGAACCGGCGGAAGCCATTGAGGCGGAGGGCGCATGAATATCCTGGGCGTCGGCGCGTGGGAATTTGTCGCCATCTTGCTGATCATGCTGGTCTTCGCCGGTCCCAAACGCATGATTCACTGGTCCTATGTGCTGGGGCAACATGTCGCGAAATTCCGCAAGATCTGGGCGGAGACGGTCGATATCGTGCAGAAGGAATTTGACGATGCCGGCGTCGATATCAAGCTGCCCAAGGAGCCGCCAACCCGCCAGAACCTCAACAAGACCATCACCGCCGCCGCCGCGCCATTGACCAAGCCCGTGCAAGAGTCGCTGGACGAGGTCAAAAAGGACATCGACAGCGTCCAGGAAGTCAGCGACGCCCTGAACCAGAAGAAGCCAAAGCAATCCCCCGCCGTTACGAAACCGGCCGTCAAGCTGCCCGCTAAAGCCGGGGGCGCAAGGGACAAAGGCTCCTTGCCTGAGCCCGTCAAAATGGGCAGCTGGAGCGGCGAAAATGGTGCCAAAGGCGCTTCCAATGGCAGCACGCCCGATCTCGGCAGTTGGTCGGCAGGCGGCGACTAGGCCAGCCCATGGCGGAGGCAAGCGAACTGCAGGAATTGGACGATGGTCATGAACTCCGTATGGGGTTCTTCGAGCATCTGGATGAGTTGCGGCAACGGCTGACCCGCGCGGTATTTTCGCTGGTTGTCGGCACGGTCATCGGTGTCTTTTTCACCGACCGCGTGTTGATGCTGCTGCAAGAGCCTTACTGCCAAATCCCCAGCGTCAACAACTGCGAACTGATCATCCTTGATCCCACCGGCAATATCCTGATTTATTTCAAAGTTGCGCTGATGGTGGGCGGCATCTTGTCCATCCCCATGGTGACCTACCAACTGCTGATGTTCATACTGCCCGGCTTGACGCGCAAGGAACGGCGCTATGTGCTGCTGTCGATTCCCGCGACTACCGCGCTCTTCGTCATCGGCGTCTTCTTCGCCTGGCGGATTTTGATGCCGCCGGCCCTGGGTTTCCTCAGCGAGTTTCAGGCGCAGATCTTCGAGCCGGAATGGACGGCTGACGGTTATATCAGCTTTGTCACCTCGCTGCTGTTTTGGATGGGCGTGGCTTTCCAGACGCCGCTGATCTTCTTTCTGATCTCGCTGTTAGGGCTGGTCAGCGCTGGCACGCTGGTGAAGCAATGGCGCATCGCCATCGTGGGCGCGTCCATCGCCGCCGCCTTGATCACGCCAACCATCGACCCGGTCAATATGTTCTTGGTTATGGCGCCTCTGCTGACGCTCTACGCGCTGAGCATCGTCCTGGTCTACATCGGGCGCAAATTCTCCGGCATCGACCGCGGCGACTGATGCTGACCTCCCGCATTCCGCGCGGGCTGTGCTACACTGGCGCGGTTTCTACAGCCCAGCCAGGAGACTTCCATGCCTAAGCTCATCTCGCCTTACGCTGGCGAGCTTGTCGACTTGCTCGTCCCCCGTGCGCAGTTGCTGCAAAGGACCGCCCACGCCAATACCCTGCCCTCAATCCAGGTCAGCCCGCGCATCGTCTGCGATCTGGAATTGCTGGCGGTGGGGGCATTTTCACCCTTGCGCGGCTTCATGAATCAGGCGGATTTTCGCAGCGTGCTGGAGACCATGCGCTTGGCGGATGGGACGCTCTTCCCCATGCCCATCACTTTGCCCGTCGAGCCCAACCCGGATCTGCGCATCGGCATGGAGATCGCCCTGCGCGACAGCCGCAACAATCTGCTGGCGATCCAGCGCATTGACGAAATCTATAAATGGGACCTGGAGGAGACGGCGGCGACGGTTTTCGGCAAATATGACGCGCGCCACCCCATCATCGCAGAGATGCACCGTTGGGGGAAAGTGAATATCAGCGGGAAGCTGGAAGTTTTGCAGCTGCCTCCGCGCCTGGATTTTGCTGAACTGCGCCGCAGCCCCGCCCAGACCCGCGCCGAGCTGGAGAGCTATGGACATGCCAATGTGGTGGCTTTTCAGACCCGCAATCCGCTGCACCGCGTGCACGAAGCGCTGACCAAGCGCGCCGCCGCCAGCGTCGATGGCGTGCTGCTGCTGCATCCAGTTGTGGGCATGACGCAGCCGGGGGATGTCGACCATTACACGCGCGTCCGCGTCTACAAAACGCTAATCGACAACTATTACGAAGCCGACCGCAGTTTGCTTTCCCTGTTGCCGCTGGCTATGCGCATGGCCGGTCCCCGCGAGGCCGTCTGGCATGCCATCATCCGCCGCAATTATGGCGCCAACCACTTCGTCGTCGGACGCGACCATGCCGGACCAGGTCCGGACTCGCAGGGCAATCCCTTCTATGGACCCTACGATGCCCAGGATATGGTCGTGCGGCATGCCGACGAGCTGGGTGTCCAAGCAGTACCCTTCACCGAGATGGTCTATCTGGAAGATGAAGACCGCTATGAAGAAAGCAGCAAATTGCCGGCCGGCGCTCGCACGCGCAAAATCTCTGGCACGCAGGTGCGGAATGACTATCTAGGCAAGGGCGTGCCGCTGCCGGCCTGGTTTTCCCGCCCGGAAGTCGCCGAGATCCTGGCGCAGAGTTACCCGCCGCCGTATCGCCGCGGCCTCTGCCTGTGGTTCACCGGTCTCAGCGGCTCGGGTAAATCCACGACAGCCGAGCATATCGTCAATCTGCTGCTGGAAGCCGGGCGCAATGTAACCTTGCTGGACGGCGATGTTGTGCGGACACACCTGTCCAAAGGGCTGGGCTTCAGCAAGGCAGATCGCGACACCAACATCCGGCGCATCGGCTATGTCGCTAGCGAGATCGCGCGGCATGGCGGCATCGTCATCTGCGCAGCCATCAGCCCTTACCGTGCCACCCGCCAAGATGTCCGCAATCTGGTCGGCGCCGGCTTCATGGAGATCCACATGGCGACGCCGTTGGCATTTGTCGAAGCGCATGATGTCAAAGGCTTGTACGCCAAAGCGCGGCGTGGCGAAATTAAAGGCTTCACCGGCATTGACGACCCCTACGAGCCGCCGCTGAACCCCGAAATCACGCTGACTGCGGAAGGCACAAGCGCTGAAGCCAATGCCCGCCTCGTCGTAGACAAACTGGTTGAGCTAGGCTTTGTCCTGCCCGGCGGACAGAGGCTGCCATAAACGCCGAAAAGCTAGCTTCTCGATTTCCACAAAGACCAGCACCAGCAAGCCCGCCAGCACAGAAACGACCACATGCTTCAATGCTAAAGCGCTGGTGTCGAAGAGCGGCTGGAAGAAGGGTACATAGACGACCACCAGCTGCAAAATGAATGTCGATAGCACCGCCCAAAATAGCAGGGGATTGCCCTTGAAGCCGGCTTGCCAGAAAGTGCTGCGGTCGCCAGCATGAATGGCCACTACTTGGAACATTTGTGTGAAAGCCAGCACCGTAAAGGCGATGGTGCGCGGGATGCGCTCCGCCTGGCTTAGCAGCTGACGCGCCGGATCTTTGCCCTCTTCATGCAGGAAGCCCGCACCCGCTTCCACATGCGCCGCGCTTAAAAATGCCAAACGCTCGTCGCCGCTCCAGCTGTCCCATGCCGCCGGTACGACTTCCTCGCCCGCGACCTGAACAACCGCTGCGCGATCCAGCGCTTCCAAGCCCAGCGACGGGCTGAAGCCGTCCAAACCGATGGTCGTGTAGCCCCAGATGTAACTGACCAGCGTCAACGCCGCGATCAGCACGCCGACCAGCACAATATGCGCGCCTGTGCCATGCGCGAAGATGCTCTCCCCGGTAGGTCGCGGTCTCCGCTGCATGACACCTTTCTCGGCCGGCTCAAAACCCAGGGCGATGGCCGGCAAGCCATCGGTCACCAGGTTGATCCACAGAATCTGTATTGCCAGCAGCGGGATGGGCAGGTTGATCAGCAGCGCCAGGAACATGACCAGGATTTCGCCTACATTGGAACTGAGCATGTATTTGATGAACTTTTTGATGTTGTCGTAAATGGCGCGCCCTTCTTCGATGGCGGCCACAATAGAGCGGAAGTTGTCATCGGTCAGGATCATGGCGGCCGCGCCCTTGCTGACATCCGCGCCCGTAATGCCCATGGCCACGCCGATATCCGCTTGTTTCAGCGCCGGCGCATCGTTGACGCCATCGCCGGTCATGGCGACGATTCTGTCCTGTGCCTGCAATGCCCGCACCAGCCGCAGCTTGTCCGCCGGCGATACTCGCGCGAAGCAAGCAGTACCTTGCACTGCTGTGGCCAAGCCCGCGTCGTCCAGGCTGTCCAATTCTGTGCCGGTGATGGCTGTGCTGTCCGCGCCGATGATGTTGAGGTCGCGCGCGATGGCTTCGGCGGTGAGGGCATGGTCGCCAGTGATCATGATGGTGCGGATGCCGGCTTCACGCGCCCGCTGCACCGCCAGTTTGGCTTCCGGGCGGGGTGGGTCGAGGATGCCGACCAAGCCAATCAGCGACAGACCGCGTTCCAGTGCCGGCGTGATTTTCTCGGGCAACTCGTCCAGCGGCTGCCAGGCGATACCCAGCAAACGCAAGCCCGCCAGCGCCATCTCATCCAGCCGGGTTTGCCAGGACCTTCGCGCAGATTCGCTGATTTCGGCTGCTGCCTCGGGCTGCTGCTCGCGGGCGGACCAGTCAATGAGACGATCCGGGGCGCCCTTCGTGATGGCGACATAAGGCGCGTCCGGGAAGAGCTGCCTGGCGCGGTCGCCGACGATCCGGTGCACGGTGGTCATGGCTTTGCGCTCGCTTTCGAAAGGCAATTCCGCCACGCGCGGCATTTCCGCCTCCAACTGCTCGCGGGTATAGCCGACTTTGCGCGCGGCCACCAACAGCGCCGCCTCGGTGCGGTCGCCGACGACTTTGAAGGACGGGCTGTCGGCGATTTCTTCCAGATAGCCATTGGTGCAGAGCGCCATCGCCATCAGCATTCGTTGCGCAGCGGCGTCTTTCCCGATTTCCAGCGGCGCGCCAGCCGTCATCAGCCCGCCATCCACGCTGTAGCCAGTGCCGCTGATGTGGATATCGTCGTGCTGCGGCAGAGCCAGGATGGAGGCTGTCATCTCGTTTTTGGTCAGTGTGCCAGTCTTATCCGAGCAGATCACGCTGACCGAGCCCAGCGTCTCGACGGCGGGCAAGCGGCGTATCAGGGCGTTGCGCTTGACCATGCGGTTTGCGCCCAGCGACAAGCCGATGGTCACCAGCGCCGGCAATCCTTCTGGAACAGCCGCCACCGCCAGGCTGATGGCGATGAGAAACATTTGCTCGGCCGGGATGCCTTGCACGAGATAGCCGACGAAGAAGACAATCGCCACCACAATCAGCGCCGCCGTCGCCAGGATGCGCCCCAGTTGGTTCAGCCGTCGCTGCAGGGGCGTCGTGCCCGCCTCGACCTGCATGAGCATGCTGGCGATATTGCCGATTTCCGTGCCCAGGCCGGTGGCGGTAACTGCCATCTCCCCGCGCCCGTATGTGACTTCCGTGCCCATATAAGCCATATTGCTGCGGTCGCCCAGGGCGGCAGCCACCTCGTCAGTCAACACGCTCGTCTGCTTCTCCACTGGCAGCGACTCGCCGGTCAGCGCCGCTTCTTCGACCTGCAAATTGATGACCTCGACCAAGCGCCCGTCGGCGGGCACGCGGTCGCCTTCCATCAGCAGTACGATATCGCCCGGCACGAGCGCCTCGGCGCTGATCTCCTGCACACTTCCAGCGCGCCGCACGCGCACCTGCGGGACCTGCAAGCGACTCAGCGCCGCCAGCGCTTGTTCCGCCTGGTACTCCTGATAGATGCCCAGCAGGGCGTTCAGCGCCACGATAGCCAAAATAACGACGACATCGGTGGCCTCGCCCAGCAGCGCCGAAATCAGCGCGGCGATGATGAGAATGATGACCATGATGTCGGTGAATTGTCCAAGGATGAGTTGCGCCCACTTGACGCCCTGGTCGCTGGGCAGGGCATTGGGACCATGAATTTGCCGGCGCGCTTCCACATCCGCCGGGGACAATCCCTGCGCCTTGTCGACGCCGAGCCGCCCCAGCACCGCTGCTGTTTCATGCCGATACGCTTCTGACATGGCTGTTTCTGAGTTCATGGATTGATGGGTCTCAGGCTTGTTTCCTAATCGCATCTGCTATGCTGGATTGTGTCGCAAGTCTGAGTCTAGCGCAATTTCGCGGCAGGGCAGGCGGCTGCGCAGCGCCTTTGGCTATTGTAATGCGCCTGGATAGGCTCTAGTATTTCGACGGATTGGCGATGACCACCAGGGCGAGACGGCGACATGCAAACGATTGATCTGCGCAGCGACACCGTCTCTCATCCCACGCCAGCCATGCGCGAGGCCATGGCGCAGGCGGCGGTCGGCGACGATGTCTACCACGACGATCCGACCGTCAACCAGTTGGAGGCGGATGCGGCGGCGCTGCTGGGCAAGGAAGCGGCGGTCTTCGTCACCAGCGGCACGCAAGGCAATCTCTGCGCCTTGCTGGCGCATTGCGGGCGCGGTGACTCCATCATCATCGGCGATAGTTCGCATATCTTCCGCTACGAGCAAGGCGGCATGGCGCAGTTGGGCGGCATCCTGCCGCATACGCTGCCTGTCCAGCCCGATGGCACGTTGCGCCTTGCAGACATGGAAGCCGCTATCAATCCTGATGACGAGCACAAGCCCGTCACGCGTCTGGTCGCCATCGAAAACACGCACAATGCCGCGGGTGGTGTGCCCATCTCAGCGGAATACACGGCGCAAGTGGCCGACTTTGCGGCGCAGAATGGACTGCGCTTTCATATCGACGGCGCGCGGATATTCAACGCGGCTGCGGCATTTGGGGTGGAAGCTCGCGACCTGGCGGCTGGCGCGGATTCATTGACTTTCTGCTTGTCGAAGGGGCTTTGCGCGCCGGTTGGCTCAGTGCTGGTGGGCGATGCCGACTTCATCAGACGGGCGCGGCGAGCCAGAAAAGCCCTGGGTGGCAGCTTGCGTCAGGCAGGCGTACTGGCGGCGGCTGGTTTGATCGCTTTGCATGAGATGCGTCTCCGCTTGCGCGACGATCACGACAATGCCACCCTCCTGGCGGAAGGTCTGAGCGAAATTCCTGGCATCGTCATCGGCAGCCAGAACACTAACTTCGTCTATTTCTCACTGGATCAGTCGACTGGCATCGCTCCGCGCGAGTTTGAAGGCAGCCTGCGCGAGCAACACAACATATTGATTTCGTCCTACGCTGGCGAGCTGGGGCAATTCCGCCTGCGAACGCATTACTGGATTGACAAAAAAGCCATCGACAAGGTCATCGTCGCGGTGGGTGCGCTGCTGTCATGATGCCGGAAGCGCCATTCGACCCGCTGGAAGATGCGCGCGACGGGGATGAGGCGCCGTCCAGCGCCTCTCCGCCAGCCAGCCAACGACAACGAATCGGCGCTCGCATGCAGCCGCGGGGCGCCAGCGATCCCTTCTTCGGCTTCATCATCGCGGCCGGTCTAAGCATTGGCTTGACGCCCCTGCTGCCGGAGAGCGTCGAGTTCCGTTACGCGCTGGCCTGGGGCGCCTTGGCGGGCGTCAGTGTTTTGAGCTGGCTGCTGGGCAATATGGAGCGCATCGGGCAGGAGAGCCCTGACGATATCGGCTGGGGCATCTTGTTTGGTGTGCTGCTGGGCATCCCCTTCTTGGTCTTCCTGAGCCAGCATGTGCTCGCGCCGGCTGCGGATCGCCTGTTTCCAGACATGTCGCCGGGCAGTTTGCTGGCTTTCCTGGTCTTTGTCATGCCCCTGGCGGAGACGCTTTTCTTCCGCGGCTTGCTGCAGGGACAATTGGCGGTCTGGATAGTTGGCTTGCTGGCGACGCTGTGGAATATCCTGCTCTTCTTCCCGGTGATGTGGGACGCGGTAACCGAGCTGCCGGCGGTATCGCTGGTGATCACTGTGCTACTGCTGATGATGAATCTGCTTTATGTGTATGTGCGCGCGCGCAACGGGTTGGCGGCCGCCTGGATGTGCCAGATCGTCGCCAATATGATCATCTTCTATGTACCGTCCTTGTAGCTCGGCGCTCTGCCTGTCAGCCGCCCGAGCAAGCGGATTTGCCCACAGCGCTACCCTCTCCGAAACATCGGTGAGGGGAACTAGGACAAGCGGATTTCGTGACTAGGGTGCGGTACAGCCACGATGCGGAAACTCGGCGAAACCTTGCCCCCATTGATATGGCGGGACCGAGGGGGGGGGGTAGATTTACTCCGCCAGGTGCTCCAGCGGGTCGGGCTTGGGCAGCGGCTTGATGAATCCCGCCAGGAATACCACCACCAGCCCCGCCAGGAAGCCGCCGATATGCGCCCAGTGCGCCACATCAGTCTCCACGCCGATCCAGCCGATTTGCTGCAGAATATCCATCAGCAGCCAGTAGCCCAAGAAGACAAAAGCCGGCAAATTGAGCGACCATACAAAAGGCCGGAAGAAGCCAAGCATCGTGCGTACTTTGGCGCCCGGCTTGATGACTAGGAAGCCGCCCATCACGCCAGCCACCGCGCCGCTCGCGCCGATGACCAAACCCGTGTCCGACACGCTGCAGACCGTGTTGCCCAGCGCGACATGCGCAAAGGTCGCCACTGCGCCGAAGCCGAGATAAGCCAGCACGAATTTGACACTGCCCAGATAGCGCTCGACAAGGCCGCCGAAGAGATACAAAAACCACATATTCGCCAGCACATGCGCGATGCTGCTGTGCAAGAACAGGCTGCGGAAGCTGTCCAGCGTCGTGGTCATGGCCGATTGCTCGCCGATCTTGCAGACCTCCAGCCCGTAATTGCGCAGCGCCTCCAACAACAAGCCATCGCCGCGCGCATCCACCGATAGTTCCCATAAGAAGACCAGCAGGTTGATGACGATCAGCGCCAGCGCCGCCTTGGGGATGGATTTGTCGCGTCCCACGACTGTCAGTGGAAACATGGCGTATTCCTCGTCTGACTCATCAAACTATACGATAGCACAGGGTCGCGGTTTCGCGCAAATCTAGGGGCGCGTTCGTAGCGGTGCAATGAAAAGCGACAGCATAAATATCAGCCCCAGCCCGCAGATGAAGCCGCCAACATGCCCCCAGTGCACATTGATGTGCGGCGCAACCGAGCCGACCTGGTAGAAGAATTGCAGGAAGAACCAGTAAATCAAATACATCCAGGCTGGCACATCCACATCGTATTTGAAGACCTTCAATATCATGATTTTGGATTTGATACGCGCGGTAGGGAACAAAAACAGGAAGGCGCCGATGATACCGGATATCGCGCCGCTGGAGCCGACCATCAGCTGCGGTTCCGGGCAGCCGCCAGCTCCGAAGAGCAATTGCCCCAAATGCCCGCCGAAGCCCACCAGCATGTAGAAGGCGAAGAAGTGCAGCCGTCCCAGATGCTCTTCGATCCGCGAGCCAAAGACATAGAAAATAATGATGTTGGAGGTCAAATGCAGGAAGCTCATGTGTAGGAAGATGCTGCGCGCGCCATCCAACAGGGTCTCAGCCAGCGGTTGCCCAAACACTGAGCAGACATCCAGCGCGTAGTTGCGGTAAACTTCCTCCAGCGGTAGCCCGCCCAAAAAAGCGTAGGCCACAATGACCGCGAAGGCCGCCACATTCGCGACTGTGACGAAGAAAGCCACATAGGGGCGATAATCCGTCCGACCAACGATTTTGTAGGGGATCATGCTGCTAAGCCCATTGCAAGTCGCGAGCTTAGCCTAGCACAATGGTTGACTTTGGGGCAAATCCGTGGCTAGCGTTCGTCCAAAGGCTGCCATTTCAAGCCGCGCGGACCGACATAATTGGCTTTGGGGCGGATGAGTCGGCCACCCATCTGCGCGATGACATGCGCCGCCCAACCAGCCATGCGCGCCATGGCGAATAGCGGCGTGAACATGTCGATGTCCAGGTCGAGTGTGTAGAGGACGATGGCGCTGTAATAATCGACATTGGGGTAGAGGTTGCGCTGGATAAAGTAGTCGTCGGCGCGGGCGGTCTCTTCCAGCTTGACGGCGATATCGAACCATTTGCGATTGCCGCTGCTGGTCGCCAGCGCCTCGGCATGCCGCTTGAGGATGGCTGCGCGCGGGTCGGGCGCTTTATAGACGCGGTGCCCGATGCCCATGACCCGCCGCTGGCCGGTTTTGACATTTGCCTCGAACCAGGCTTCCACATTCTCTACTTCGCCGATTTCAACAAACATATTCATGGCAGCCGAGTTGGCGCCGCCATGCGCGGGACCCTTCAATGCCGCGATGCCAGCCACAATAGCGCTGTGCATATCCGAGCCGGTGGCGGTGACGACGCGCGCGGCAAAGGTGCTGGCATTCATGCCGTGTTCCGCCAGCAGCACCAGGTAAACATCAAGCGCGGCGCTGGCGGTGGGATCCGGTTCGTCGCCGGTCGCCATGTAGATGAAGTTCTGCGCGACGCCCAGGTCTTTGCGCGGCGAAATCGGGGCGCCCCCGCGGGCGATGCGCATCCAAGCGGCGCAGATGGTCATGATCTGCCCCGTCAAGCGCAGTGCCTTGTCGTGAGCCAGGTCTTTGTCCAAGAGGTTCTCGGCGTCCGGGTCGAAAGGAGAGAGCATCGAAACGGCTGTGCGCAAGGCCGCCATGGCCGATGTGGATTTGGGCAGCGATTGCAACATGGCGATCACGGCCTCGGGGATGACTGCGTTGGTGGCGATGGTAGTACGCAAGGCTTCGTATTCCTGGCGATTGGGCAGGCGGGAGTTGAATAGCAGAAAAAGCGCCTCTTCAAACGAGGCGTTTTCGGCGAGCTCTTCAATCGCGTAACCACTATAAATCAGTTCGCCACGGTTACCATCAATGAAGCTGGTCCTAATATCGGCAACAACAGCGCCTTCCAATCCACCCTGATTAGCCATCTACGCTCTCTCCCCGTCGTTGCGCCAGCCCTAACACAATGCGCGGAAGTATAGCACTCGCCAGCCAACGCGACAATAGGCGTAAATGGGCGTTGCCACCGCTTGTCAGTTGTGCTAGGCTAAGTGCTATGGTCATTAATTCCGCTTCCACTAAGGCAAACAACACGGGCTCGCAGTGCACCTGTTGTTGTCTCGCCGCCAGGGCATATCGCCGCATGGGGAAGCGCGCTGTCTGAGTTTCGTGTATGCGAAGACCAGGCAGAATGACAGGAGCTAACCCTAGCGGTTGGCTTTTTTGTTTTGACGACGGAGCGCGGCAGTCACATGATCATTGGCATCAGCAGGGGCTTGCAGCGGCAAATCGCCGAGCAACTGGAAGCGAATTATCCCAACGAGGGCGGCGGCTTCTTGCTAGGGCAGAGCCAGGCCGAGGCGGTAACGATCGTCGATGTCATGCCGGTGGACAATGTCTTTGACGAAGCCGAGCAGCATCATCGTTACGCCATGCGCCCGCAGGATTGGATGCGTCTGGAAGATGAAGCCGACGAACGCGGTTTGAGCCTGCTCGGTTATTACCACAGCCATCCCGACTCGCCAGCCCTGCCTTCCGAATACGACCGTGAGCATGCGCTGCCCAATTTTGTCTACATCATCACCGCCGTCATGATGGCGCGGGCCGGTGAGATGCGTGCCTGGCGGTTGCGGATGGACAGAAGCGCCTTTGACGAACTGGCATTACAGACCCTGGAACAGTGTGAAGCGTAAGATTCGCCCTCTGGCAGGCGTATAAAGAGAAGACCAGGATTGTATTTAGCAGGAGAGCCTCATGGCGAAAATCCGCATCCCCACGCCACTGCGCGCCTTCACTGATGGCGCTGCTGATATCAATGTCGCTGGCGAGACGGTCGGGCAAGCGCTGACCAACCTTGTCGAGCAGCATCCGGACTTGCGCGCGCATTTGTTCAACGATGACGAACTGCGCAGCTTCGTCAACATATTCATCGACGACGAGGATATCCGTTTTTTGCAGGGCTTGGATACCGAGATTGAGGGCGATGACAGCCTGCGCATTATCCCCAGCATCGCCGGTGGCAACCCCCTTCGGTCTCCCCAAAGCATTGGGGGGAAGACATTTACAAGTGAGGGGGCGTGACAATGACAGCATTGCATCCGCGACTCGCGGACCTGAGCCACGACGAAGTCAAACGCTACAGCCGCCATGTCATCATGCCGGAAGTGGGCATAGACGGGCAGCGCCGCCTCAAGGCTTCCAGCGTGCTGCTGATTGGCACCGGCGGATTGGGCAGCCCCCTGGCGCTGTATCTGGCTGCGGCTGGCGTCGGTCGCATCGGCTTGGTGGATTACGATGTGGTCGATTTCACCAACCTGCAGCGGCAGGTCATCCACGGCGTCAGCACGGTGGGACACTCCAAGCTGGATAGCGCCGCGACGCGCATGCTTGATCTCAATCCAGATATCCAAGTCGTAAAATACAACGAACCACTGACATCGGAAAATGCGCTGCGCATCTTCGGTGAAGATTGGGACGTCGTCATTGACGGCACGGACAACTTCCCCACGCGCTACCTGGTCAACGACGCCTGCGTCAAACTAGGGATTCCCAATGTCTACGGCAGCATCTTCCGTTTTGAGGGGCAACTGAGCGTCTTCTACGCCGAGGCAGGTCCTTGCTACCGTTGCATGTTCCCGGAGCCGCCGCCGCCCGGTCTCGTCCCCAGCTGCGCGGAAGGCGGCGTGCTGGGCATTCTGCCGGGCACCATCGGCACCATGCAAGCCACCGAAGCCATCAAGCTGCTGCTGGGCATTGGCGAGCCGATGATCGGGCGCATGCTGCTTTATGACGCGCTGGAGATGGGCTTCCAGACCATCAAGCTACGCAAAGATCCCAACTGCCCGGTTTGCAGCATCGAAAAAGACGATGTCACGCTCATTGATTACGAGCAGTTCTGCGGCATGCCGGCGCACGATCACAGCGAGTTCAGCGCAGTCGAAGATACGGCTGAACTGGATATACAGACCGTGACAGTGCAGGATGTGCGCGCGGCGCTGGACAATGGCTCGGATGTCGTCGTCATTGATGTGCGCGACCCGCACGAATGGGATATCAGCGCCATTGACGGCACGCTGCGCATCCCCAAGCCGGATATCCAGTTGGCGAAGAACGGCATTCAGGCTGGGCGCAAGCTGTGGGAAGAGACGGTGCTGCGGGAAATCCCGCGCGACAAGACCCTGTATGTGCACTGCCGCTCAGGGGTGCGCAGCGCCGACAGCATCGCCTACCTGTCGGAAGTCGGTTACGACCTGAACAAGATGTACAATGTCACGGGCGGCATCCTGGCTTGGGCGGATGAGATTGACCCAAGCATGCCGAAGTATTGAAATTGACCCCTCCCAGATCTGGGAGGGGATTCTGTTTAGCCCCGCATCAGCCGCTGCATCACGCCATCCAGTGCAGACTTGGGCGGACGCAAGTCGGCGTCACCCAAGTGCGCCAGTGGCGTCTCCACCAGCTCTTCGGTCTGCGCCAGGGTCGGGCGCGGCTCTTCGTAGTAGATCAGCCCAGTGGAGAAGATCTGCTCGCGCATGGAAGTTTCCAGTACATCCATAGCCATGCGCCGGTTGCGCGGGTCGTGGTCGTTGTCCAGCTTCTTCAGGCGGATGTAGCTGCCATCGTGCATCGCCACATCGATGATATCACCCTCGTCGTAGTCGCCGATGGTGATCTCGTCTTTGGCGTCGACATAATCCGGCGTCAGGATCTGGATCTCGTGCAGCGGGATCTCGTTGTCCTTGCCGTAGGGATAGCTCTTGGTCGAGGTCTCGGCATTGTTGAAAGTCACGCAGGGGCTGATGATGTCCAGCACCGCCGTACCAGGATGCCGCACTGCCGCTTGCAGCAGCGCCTGCACTTGCTTGGCGTCGCCACTGAAGCTGCGCGCCACGAAGGTGCAGCCCGCGATCACGGCTTCCAGCGCCAGGTCAATTGGCGGCATGTGATTCGTGCCGTAGTACTTCAGGAATTGTCCCTCGTCCGCCGTCGCCGAGAACTGCCCCTTGGTCAAGCCATAGACGCCATTGTTCTCGATGATGTAGACGAAGGGCACATTGCGGCGGATGACATGCTTGAATTGCCCCATGCCGATGCTGCCGCTGTCGCCATCGCCGCTGACCGCGATGCAATCCAGGTTTGTATTCGCCAGCAGCGCGCCGGTAACCACCGACGGCATGCGGCCGTGCAGCGCGTTGAAGCCGTGCGAGCCGCCCAGAAAATAGGCTGGCGTCTTGCTGGAGCAGCCGATGCCGCTGACCTTGATGATCTTGTGCTGCTCCAAGCCCAGTTCATAAGCCATCGTGATGATCTGGTTGGATATGGAGTCATGCCCGCAGCCGGGGCAGAGTGTGCTGGGTTTCCCGCGATATTCCGTGCGTTTCAATCCCAGTTGGTTTACGCGTGGCGGCATGATTAACCCTCCTGTTCTTTGAGGTTCTGGTAGATCCAGCTCGGCGACATGGGCAGGCCATCGCCCAGCGCCAACGGACGCACATGCGAGATATTCTCCGGATGTTCCAGGCGGATGAGCTGAGTGAGCTGCCCATCAAAGTTGTTTTCGATGACGAAGATGCTCTTGTGCGCGTCGATGAAGTCACTGACCGAGGCAGCCAGCGGCAGCGCCAGCACGCGTAGATAGTTTGTGGCGATGCCTTCGCTGGTCAGCCAATCACGCGCTTCGCGGATGGCTTCTTCGTTGGTGCCGAAAGTGATGATGCCGATATCCGCATCGCTACCGTCATCAATCAGCGGCTGCGGCAGCATCCCTCGTGCGGTGTCCATCTTCAGGCGCAGGCGCGTCATGTTTTCAATCCAGTCATCGCTGCGTTCGCTGTAAGTCGCCATTTCGTCGTGGCCCGTGCCGCGCGCGAAGTAGCCGGCAAAGCGGTGATCCGTGCCCGGCACCGTGCGATAGGGGATGCCATCGCCATCCACATCCAGGTATCGCCCCCATTTGCCATGTTCGTCGATGAAGTCCTGCAACGCCGCCGCATCCAGCACCTTGCCGCGGTTCATGGGTTCATCGGGGTAGTCGAAGGGCTCGCTGAGCCAGTTGTTCATGCCCAGGTCCAGGTCGCTAATGACGAAGACGGGCGTTTGCAGCGCCTCGGCAATGTCAAATGAGCGCCAGCCAAACTCAAAGGCTTCTTGCAGATTGCCGGGTAACAGGCAGATCTGACGGCTGTCGCCATGTCCCAGAAAATGCGTGAAGAGCAGGTCGCCCTGGCTGGTGCGCGTTGGCAAGCCGGTGCTGGGTCCCATGCGCGTGATATTCCAAAACACGGTCGGGATTTCTGCGAAGTAAGCCAAGCCCGCGAATTCCGCCATCAAGCTGATACCAGGGCCGCTGGTGCTGGTCAAGGCTCGTGCGCCAGCCCAGCCCGCGCCGGTGATGATGCCGGCCGCAGCCAGTTCGTCCTCGGCTTGCACAATGGCGATGGTGTTTTCGCCCTTCTCGGTTTGGCGCAAGCCGCGCAAGCCGATGATGCCATCCACGAAGCTGGTCGATGGCGTGATGGGATACCAGGCGACCACATTGACGCCGCCGAAGATCGCCCCTAGCGCGCCAGCATCGTTGCCCGTCATTATGATCTTGCCTTGCGTGCCGTCCATGTGCTCGAAACTGTAGGGATCTGTCTTGACGATATTCTCCGCCGTCCAGTCGTAAGCCAGCTTGATGACATCGTGATTCATCTTGGCCGGCTTCTCCCTGCCTTTGAAATTGTCCAGCAGCACCTGGTAGATCAAGTCCAGCGGGATGTCGAAGAGCTGGGCGACGGCGCCGACATAGGTCATGTTTTCGACCAGTTTGCGGAAGGCGGATGGCACGGTCGCCGCCCGCATCAGCTTGGTCACGGGAATGACATAGTAGGAAATGTCATCCCGCTGGCGGATGACGCGGGCGATCTTGTCGGTGGTGATGCAGACGCCGCCCGGCGGTAGGTTCATCACATCCTCGGGCGCCGTGTCATTGTTATAGGCGACCACGATTTCGGTGATTTCCTTGCGCGCTGTGTAGCCGTCCTTGCTGGCGCGGATGGTGTACCAGGTCGGCAGCCCCTTGATGTTGGAAGGGAAGAGGTTCTTGCCGTTGACCGGGATGCCCATGCGGAAGAGCGACATCACCAGGACATTGTTGGAAGTCTGGCTGCCGGAGCCATTTTTTGTCGCCACCGAAAAGGCGAAGTCATTGATAACCGGCGCGCGCTTGTCTAGCTTGCTTTGAATTTCTGCCTTGATTGCCATGAGCTTTGGGCGCTGTTATGCGCGTCACTCCTTTCGCAAAGTGAATACGATTCCTGTGCCGGCGTCTGCTAGACGCCGCTTTCCAATTGCCACGAGGCATGGTCGCGTTCGTGCCGCAACAGCCGCGTATGTTCGATAAAGGCTTGCTGTGCAAAATCAAATTCGCCAACGCGGATCAGCTGCAAAATCCGCGCGTGATAATCCCAGACCCGCCGCAGATAGCTGTAATCCATATAGCGGTTGACGCCGACCTCTTCGTACAAATCCCAATAGGCTTCCAGGATGCCCAGCACAAAGGCGTTGTCCAAGTGCTTGAAGACGGTGAGATGAAAGCGGCGGTGCTCGGGATTGGGGATGTGGATGGGCGGCGAGTCCAGCTTGGCGTTGGCGCTGTCGATGCAGGCTTGCATTTCCGCCAGGTCCTCCGCCGTCAGCAGGGCGCAAGCTTCGTTCCAGTAGGCTGCTTCTACATGGTTGCGCAGGGAAGCGAAAGACTCGAAGCGCTCGCCGCAGGCCAGGGCGTAGAGCGCGCTCAAACGCACCGCCGGCGTGAAGTTGTAATCCTTGACGCGCGTGCCCCGCTTGGAACGCACCTCGACCCAGCCCAGCGCCCGCGCCACTTCCAGTTGTTCGCGTACTTTGTTGGCGCTCATATCCAGGTGGGAGTCGCTGGTCAGCTCCTGGATGGAGGGCAAACGGTCGCCCGGCTGGAAGCCCTGCCGCACGATGTAATTGAGAAAGTCGGAACCCAGATTGATGTCGAGCATTCGTCTGATGAATAGGATTGATACAGCGTCAACATTTATTCTATCAGTAAAGCAGAATCCTGTCTAGGCAAATCGGGGCATCTAACGAGATTCCTGCGCAGGGGCTCGCAACCCCGCCCCTCCATCCCCCCGCAACGAACCGTGCAGGGGATCGAGGAGGTTAAGCCCGCAGTTGCCGCATCCGTTCCGCGGCGCGTTCCAGCGTTTCGTCGCTCTTGCAGAAGGCGAGACGCACATGATTTTCGGCGTGATGGCGGTGTCGAGCGCTGAAGAATGCCGAAGGCGGGATGGTCGCCACGCCGATTTCTTCGATCAGGTATTTGCAAAAGGCGACATCATCCCCGTCAAACACAGCCGAGAAATCGCCCATGATGAAGTAGGTGCCCTCTGGCTGCATGGCGGACAGGCCCCCCGCGTCCAGCACTTGCATGACCAAGTCGCGCTTGCGGCTGTACAGCGTCTGATATTCCTCGTAATAGCTGCTGCCCAGCGTGAAGGCATAGGCGGTCGCTGCTTGCGTCGGGTGATTGGTGGCGAAAGTGACAAACTGGTGCGAGCGCCAAACGCCGGTGATCAACTCCGGCGGCCCGTAGACCCAGCCAATCTTCCAGCCCGTCATACCGAAGGTCTTGCCGGCGCTGCCAATGGTCACCGTGCGTTCAAACATGCCCGGCAGCGAGGCGATGGCAATGTGCTGATGCCCTTCAAAATACAGGTGCTCATAGACTTCGTCCGAGATCACGATGACATCATGCTGGATGCAGAGTTCGGCCAGCAGCTGCAATTCGGCGAGATTGTAGACTCGGCCTGAGGGGTTATTGGGCGTATTGAGGATCAGCGCGCGAGTATTGTCATTGAAGGCGGCGCGCAGCTCCTCTTCGTCGAATGTCCAGTTGGGCGGGTGCATGGGCACATAGACAGGGACGCCGCCCGCCATCTGCACGCCTGGCACATAGCTGTCGTAATAGGGTTCGATGACGATGACTTCGTCGCCGGGATCAACAAGCCCCATGATGGCGCTGAACACGCCCTGTGTCGCGCCAGCCGTCACGATGACGCCGCGCTCCGGATCGACATTCAGCCCATAGAAGACCTCGGCATGGCGGGCGATGCCTTCCCGCAGCGACGGCAAACCTGGGCTGGGCGCGTACTGGTTGGCTCCCTCACTGCGCAGCGCAATGACGGCAGCCTCAATGATTTCTTGCGGCCCGTCAAAATCGGGGCGTCCCTGCCCCAGGTTGACCGCTTGGTGCTTGGCAGCCAGTTGATTAATTTCGGTGAAAATCGTCGTGCCAAAGGGCGCGACGCGCTTTGCATAAGTTGGCATAAACCGCATCCCGTTTCCAAGAGGACGAATGTCGCAAAACTATAGCACAAGCCAGCGTCAGGGGATACGGCGCGGCGGATTGCGCTCAAGGCATCGCATCAAATTACACTTACCACTGAGGACACCGAGTATATCGAGGGCACAGAGAAAAGCCGGTCATAGGGGGGCGACCGGGTCGCCCTCCCTCTGTTTTATTCGCAGTCAAAAGAGTCATTTGTAGGGGCGCCCCTGTGATTCGCCCGCGTTAGGGATAGGCATGTATGCGGGCGACCCAATAGGGCGCCCCTACACCGTCCTGGTATGAGGGGGTTCTCGGGCGAGCCACCTGCCCGCCCGTACGGCTTTGGACTTTAGCGTTGCTGTTGGCTTTCGCAGGACTTACTTGGACTTACACCTGGCATTGCGCTAGCAGGATTCTTGCGCCGCCAGTTGCTTGCCGCGTTGGAAATGTGGCTCGTCATCGCGCATTTTGACGAAGCGAAAGTGGAGACACCGTCCACTTTGCGAGGCGTGCAGCGCCCGCCAATGACGCTGGTGTTTGACGGGCTCGCCATTGCGCGTCCGCCAGCCCCGCGCTTCCCAGCCCGCCAGCCACAGAGTCATGCCTTTGGCGAGGTATTCCTGCGCCGTCAAGAGCGTGGCGTCTATATCCGCAGGCAGGCTCTCCAGCGCTTTGATAGCGCCAATCAACGTGCCTTCCAATTCGCTCGTTCTGGGCAGACAGCCGCTTAGCTCGCGGGTCTCGCCGTCCGCGACGATGACCGCCGCCCAGCCAGTTGACTTGCTGCTGTGCTTGTAGTGCGTCGACAGATAGACGACGATGGATGTATCGGGAGTTGGCTGCGGGGGCGCGACGGACCTGGTCAACTTGCTGCGTTCGGCCACGGCCAGCTTGTCGCAGCGCTCATTCAGCGGATCACCGGAATGCCCTTCGACAAAGCGCCATTCAATGTACTGCCGGTCCGCCAGCTCGCGATATTCTTGCCAAAGCGCTTTGTTGGCTTTGGGCTTCTTTGCCCCGCGAGCGATATCGATGACATAGCGGGAATCGCTGACGATGGTGATTTTGGCGGGGCTGGTCAGCGCCTTGAGCCCCTCAATGACGGCGCGCAATTCCATCTGATTGTTGGTGGTTTTCTCTTGCCCGCCGCTGCGGACGATCTCCTTCAGCAGCAAGCCATTAGCGTCCTGCGCGCGCAGAATGGCCGCCCAGCCGCCCGGTCGGTTTGGCGCGTGGATGTCGCAGGCGCCATCGGTGTATATGGTGATTTGCATAGGTTCGCTACATTGCAGTATGATGAGGGCAGTCTAGCACAGATGCGCAAAGGCGAAACAGGCGTGGCGGAAGAAAGCAACTTGCAAGATCTGCGTTACGAAGCGCTGCTGAAGATCACGCGGACGATGGGCGGCGTTGCTCTGTCCGGCGCCGTGCCAACGCCGACGCTGGAATTGGCGAAGCAACTGGGCATTTCTATCACCGATGCCTGGATGTGCTTCGACATCTACAAGACTTACTTCGGCAAAGACCTGAAATCGCAGGATATGGTGCGCATGCTGCAGACGACCGGCGTGGTCGTCCTGGGCGGCGGCCTTGCGGGCTATGTGGGCATTCGCCTGGCGCAGGCGCTGTTGCACGACATGCTGGAGCGCATCCCTATCGCCAACGCCATCATCACCGGCATCGCCTTTGGCAGTTCGACTCTCGTTATCGGCTTGGCTTGGCTGGCGCTGGTGGAGCAAAGCTATTTCGCGCGTGGCTCGGAAGAAGTCTAGCTCGGTCGCAGCGACAGTTGCCGCATCGTCAGCGCGCGGATCAAGCCCAGCAGGACCAGCGCCATCGCCCCGCCGCCGACGCTGACAAACAGAAATCCACCCAAGCCAAACAGAAATCCGCTGCTGAGCGTGCCCAGCCCGGCGCAGAATGCCACCAGCGTATCATTGAAGCCAGCTACGCGCGTGCGATTGGCGCCGCTCAGCGCATCCGCCAGCATGGACGAGCCCGCCACATAGCCGAAGTTCCAACCCAAGCCCAGCAAAAACAGCCCGGAAATCAGGTAAGGCAGTTGTGTCGACAGCGGCGCAATGATGGTCGAAGCAATCAGCATCAGCGCCGCGATGACCATCATGCTGGTGCGTCCATAACGGTCGATGAGGTAGCCCGTCAGCGGCGACAAGCCAAACATGCCCAGCACATGCGCCGCGATCACCAGCGAGACCTGCGCGTTGCTGTGGTCGGCCAGATGCATATGCCAAGGCGTGATCGTCATCAATGTGCTCATCACTGTCTGGCAAATCACCATCGACAGAATCGCCAACTGCACATTGGGCAGGCGCAGCAAGTCCAGCAGGCGGCCGCCGCCAGCCGCTTTGACGCTCGCGCTGGGCGCATCCGAATACTGGCGGGCGATCAAGGCTGGTTCCGGGCGTAGCAGAAGTATCGTCATCAGCACGGAAATGATCATCAGCAAGCTGGCGATGACCCAGGGGCCGGTCGTCAATTCGCTGGTGAAGGCTGCGCTGGGCATGACCGAACCCAACAACTGCGATTGGGCGAGGGCGAGGCCGCTCGTGATTTCCAGGTTCAAAAGGCGGGCTAACTGACTGCTGGGCTCGACCAGTCCGGGTCCAAAGACCGCGCCGATGGTGCCGGCGAAGACCACGCGGCCGATCATGCGCGCGCGCATCTCGACGGGGAAGATTTCGCCAACGACAAAGCGACTCATCTGCGAGCCGGAACGCGCAATGCCCATGCCCGCCGAGCTGATCAGCAGCAGCGGGAAGATGCCATGCAGCACCGCCACCAAGCCCAACAGCGCGCCCAGCAGCCCAAATCCGTAAGCCATGAGCAAGCCCATGCGCCGCCCGTAGCGACCCATGATCAAGCCCATGCCGTAAGCCATCATGGCTTGCGAGAAAGTCACCACCGTGGTCGGCAAGCCCGCCGCCGCATCCGAGCCGCCCAGGATGCCCGCCGCGATGCCATGCAGCGTGATGATGGAGATTTGCGCGGCAGAGAACAGGCTCTGCACGGCAAAGATCGTTATTAGCAGCCGGTGGCTGGTGCGCAGCGGATAGCGCGTCTCCGCCCTCATTCCGCCAGGAAGTTCCGCAGCACCGTCTGCAGAATGCCACCGTTGCGGTAGTAGTCGACTTCGACCGGCGTATCCAGCCGCACCGTCACGACAAACTGCTTCTGCCTGCCAGACTCATCCGTCGCCGTCACTGTCAGCTGCTGCATCGGCTCAATGGCCTCAGCAACGGGGATGTCGAAAGTCTCATGCCCCGTCAAGTCCAGCGAGTTGTAAGACTCGCCCGCGGCGAAAGTCAGTGGCAGCACGCCCATCATCACCAGGTTGCTGCGGTGGATGCGCTCGATGCTCTCAGCGATGACGGCTTTGATGCCCAGCAGCAGCGTGCCTTTGGCCGCCCAGTCTCGCGACGAGCCCATGCCATAGTCCTTGCCAGCCAGCACGATCAGCGGGGTGTCATCCTGCTTGTAGCGCTGCGCCGCCTCGTAAATGGACATCCGCTCCATAGTCGGCAGGTAATAGGTCTCGCCGCCTTCGCTGCCCGGCACGAGCAGATTTCGCAAGCGCACATTGGCGAAGGTGCCGCGCGTCATCACCCGATCGTTGCCGCGCCGCGATCCGAAGCTGTTGAAATACTGCGGGCTGACATCGCGTTCCAGCAAGTATTGCCCGGCCGGACCATTGATCGCGATGGCGCCGGCCGGCGAGATATGGTCCGTGGTAACCGAGTCGCCGCCTTTGACCATGACTCTCGCGCCCAGGATCGGCTGGATTGGCGCGGGCTCGCGCGGCAAATCCACGAAGAAGGGCGGTTCCTGGATATAGGTGCTGTCATCGTCCCAGGCATAGACGGGCCGATCCGCGCTGGGGATGGCGTTCCATTGCTCGTTACCATCGTAGACATTGCCGTATTGTGTCAGGAACATGTCCGCGTCCAAGCTGCTTTGCACGGTCGCGAGGATCTCCTCTTGCGGGGGCCAGATATCGCGCAGGTACACCGCTTCGCCACTGTCGTCAAGTCCCAGCGGCTCATTCGCCATGTCGATATCGATCGTCCCCGCCAGCGCGTAAGCCACGACCAGCGGCGGCGAAGCCAAGAAGTTGGCGCGCACATCGGGACCAATGCGTCCGCCGAAATTGCGATTGCCGCTCAAGACCGATGCAGCCACGAGATCGGCCTCGTAAATGGCTTCGCGAACGGGCTCCGGCAGGGGACCGCTGTTGCCGATGCAGGTGGTGCAGCCGTAGCCGACGGTGTGAAAGCCCAGCGCTTCCAGATGCGGGGTCAAGCCGGCTTTGTCCAGGTATTCAGTGACGACTTTGGAGCCGGGCGCCAAGCTGGTTTTCACATAGGGCTTGCGCTGCAAACCGCGTTCGTTGGCTTTCTTCGCCAGCAAACCAGCTGCCACCATGACTGACGGATTGCTGGTGTTGGTGCAGGAAGTGATGGCGGCGATGACTACCGAGCCATGCGTCAAGTCGGCGCTGCCGCCATTAGCGCGGTAGTTGCCGCGGGCGCTCAACTGCTCAGCCTCCAGCGCGAAGCCCTGCGGGCCCAATGGCGCGCGCAGCACTTGATGGAAGGTCGGCTTCAAATCCCGCACCAGGATGCGATCCTGCGGGCGCAGGGGACCAGCAACACTTGCTTCGACTGTGCCCAAATCCAACTCCAGGTTGTCATTGTATTCGGGGTCGTCCATAGCATCGCTGCGGAACAGCCCTTGTTCCTTGCAATAGACTTCGACCAGGCTGACCAGTTCTTGGTTGCGTCCGGTGCGCCGCAGGTAGCTCAGCGCTTCGTCATCGACCGGGAAGAAGCCCATGGTCGCGCCGTATTCGGGCGCCATATTGGCAATGGTCGCTCGGTCGGGCAGGGTCATGCTGCTCAAGCCGGGTCCGTAGAATTCGACGAACTTGCCCACGACGCCCTTGGCGCGCAGCATCTCCGTCACTACCAGCACGAGATCGGTGGCGGTGGCGCCTTCCGGCAGTCGCCCGATCAATTTGAAGCCGATCACTTCCGGCATGAGCATGTAAATCGGCTGGCCCAGCATGGCGGCTTCGGCTTCGATCCCGCCGACGCCCCAGCCCAGCACGCCCAGTCCGTTGATCATGGTGGTGTGGCTGTCCGTGCCCACCAGCGTATCCGGCAGCGCCACCAAGCCCCGTCCCTGTGGATCGCTGTGCAGCTGCACGACATTCGCCAGGAACTCCAGATTGACCTGATGCACGATGCCCGTGGCCGGCGGCACGACCTTGAGGTTCTCAAAAGCCTTCTGCCCCCAGTGCAGAAATTCATAGCGCTCGCGATTGCGCACAAATTCCATTTCAGCATTCCGCTGAATGGCGTCGGCGCTGCCAAAGACATCGACTTGCACGGAGTGGTCGATGACCAGATCCACCGGCACTTGCGGGTTGATCTTCTGCGGGTCGCCGCCCATCCGCTGAATGGCGCTACGCAAAGCCGCCAAATCCACCAGCGAAGGCACGCCGGTGAAATCCTGCAATATCACGCGGGCAGGGCTGAAGGGAATCTCGACCGCTTGATGGCTGCGTGCATTCCAAGCCGCCAAATTTGCCACATCTTCCGCATGGAAATGAAGCCCGTCCTGGTTGCGCAGCGCATTTTCCAGCAGGATTTTGATGCTGAAAGGCAGGCGAGCAATATTGCCGATGCCATCCGCAGCCAGCTTGCTCAGTCGGTAGATCGTCGCTTTGCCACCGGCAAACTCCAGCTTGTCGCGCGCGCCAAATACATCGTTCATTAGGCATCCTTTGTCTGTTCGCCAACCCGCGAAGTGCGCGAATGATGCGACTATTTATCCAGGTACAAGCGCCAATTCTAGCAGGAATCGCCACACTTGTCAGCCTGACCCTTTGCCGCGTCGCAATTTACAAAGCGCCGCCGCTCGGCTAGACTCACACGGATTCGACAACCCAGTATTGCTTGAGGGTGAGCCGACTATGGCAAAGAGAAGATCCAGCCGCACGCGCGCAGCTCGTCAACGCCGGCAGCAGCAGCGCCGCCGCAGCCAGAGAAGTTTGTTGCTGGCCGCGCTGGTAGCGGTGGCGGTGGTCGCTGTCGCCGTCATCGTCGTTTCTAATCAGCCGGTGGAAGCGCATATCCCGCCCGATTTGTCCGCCCCATATGAAGGCATCCCCCGCTCCTATTCGCGCGCTGGCTTCCCGCAGTTGGGCGATGAAAACGCGCCGGTTACGCTGGAAGAGTACGCCAGCTTTGCTTGCCCCGGCTGCGAGCAATTCCACAGCGACAGCCTGGAAGCCGTCCTGCAGCGCGTGCGGGAAGGGCAGGTGCTCTTCACCTATGTGCCGCTGCAGACCGGCAGCGTGCCCAATGCCCAGGGCGCCTCTCGCGCGGCTTTGTGCGCCGGGCAGCAAGGCATGTTCTGGGAAATGCACGACCTGCTCTTTGACTGGCAGACGCGTTACGGCAACACGGCTTTTTCGCAGAATCGTCTGCTGGCGGGCGTCACCGGGCTGGGTATGCGGGATAGCCTGTTTACAAGCTGCTTCAATTCAACCGATATCTCGGCAACCCTGAACGCGGCGCTCAATGCGGAAGTGTCCACAACGCCGACTTTGCGCGTCAATGGCGTGACGCTGGAAGCCGGGCAGGCGTTGCCGTCTGCGGCGACTATTTTGCAGGCTATCGACGACGCCACGCCCGACGACTGGGGATTGCCCGAGCCGCCGCCCGAGCCCGATCCCACTATTGAAGCCACAGAGACCGCCCAACCCACTGCCGAGGAGCCAACAGTCGAGCCATCGCCGCAGCCCACCGAGACAGCTATCGAGCCGACGGAAGCTGAATCCGAGTCTGACGCGACCGCCGCGCCGGAAAGCTAGGGCAGGGCGCTTATTCCTTTTGCGCCATCGACGCCATCGGCGAGTAGGGGCGACGCTTGTGTCGCCTGTCTACCCCATCCCCCGGCCCCTTGCCCCGTATCAACGGGGAAGGGGAGCTACGGACAAGCGGAATCACGACTCCGTATGGGTTTCAGTGTTTATGCGAATGCTCGGCGAAACCTTCCCCCTGATGCTTCGGGGGGACCGAGGGGGGTAGACCACGGAGGGGCTACCCGATGGGTCGCCCGAAATTGTCAATGCGCAGGAATTGTCACTTGCCCCGCGCCAGCATCGGTCCCAGGCTGCACCCGCCCAGCAAGTGCATGTGCAAGTGAAAGACCTCTTGCCCACCGTGCTCATTGCAATTGACAATCAGCCGGTAGCCGTCTTCCGCGATGCCCTCGTCCGCCGCAATTTTCGCCGCTGCCAGCAGCAGCCTGCCCAGCGCTGCTTCGTCCGCTGGCGATACATCATTGGCGGTGGCAATTTCCCGCTTGGGGATAATCAGGATGTGCACCGGAGCCTGCGGCGCAATGTCGCGGAAAGCCAGCACTAACTCGTCTTCGTAGACGATATCGGCTGGGATCTCGCGCGCGATGATCCTGGAGAATATGCTGCTCATTGGCTGCCTCCTGTCGGCTCACATCACCATGCCGCCGTCCACGACCAGGGTCTGCCCGGTGATATAGGCGGCGTCGTCCGAAGCCAGGAAGGCGACGGCTTTGGCGATATCGTTCGGCGCACCCATCCGTCCCAGTGGGATGGCGTCGATGGCCGAGTTGCGGATCTCGACGGACAGATCGGATGTCATATCGGTCTCGACGAAGCCCGGCGCCACAGCATTGACGCGCACTCCCCGCACAGCCAGTTCCTTGGCCAGCGATTTGGTCACGCCGATGATGCCGGCTTTGCTGGCCGCGTAATTGGTCTGCCCGCCATTGCCCGCGATGCCGACCACGCTGGTGATATTGATGATGCTGCCGCGCCGCTTGCGCATCATGGTCCGCGCCGCAGTTTTGCAGCAGAGCCAGCAACTGCGCAGATTCGTGTTTATAACTTCGTCAAAATCCCCCGGCTTCAACAGCATGATGACATTGTCGCGCGTGATGCCGGCGTTGTTAACCAGAATGTCGATGCGGCCCTGGTCCGAAATGACTTGCTTGAACATGGCAGCCACCTGATCGGCATCAGCGACATCGGCTTGCATGGAGGTCGCTGCACCGCCGCCAGCGACGATCTGCGCGACGACTTCCTTTGCCGGCGCCTCGCTGCGATGGTAGTTGACAATCACAGTTGCGCCCCGCGCCGCCAGTTCCAGGCAGATCGCCCGTCCGATGCCGCGGCTGCCACCGGTCACCAGCGCCACAGTCCCATCCAGATTGCCCATTGTTCGCTCCCGCATCCCTCTGTCACGCCCGCATTCAGTCTAATCCTGTCGTGCGCGCTTGGCTATGGTCAGCCGCCCACCCAGCCGATGAGCCGCACCTGCCCCTTCAAGTCGCTGGTCAGGCTGACCGCGCCGAAGCCGTTGGCGCTGGCCACATAGACATCGTTGCGCCCGTCCACGCGCGGATTGACGCCGCTGAAGGCAATATAGTCTCCATCTGGCGAAAACTGTGGGTCGCACATGGTCGGCGGTGGATTGCCCCTGGCGACAGTCTCAAAAGCGCCGCTCTTGACGCGCAAGCCATAGGGACAGTTGCCGCCGCTGCCGCCAATCGCCAGCCGCCCGCCATTGGGGGACCAGGAAGCCGTCATGCCATAACGCGGGAAAGCCAAGCCGCTGTCATCCGCCACCAGCGCGCCGTCCGCCCGCAATAGCGCCAGGCGATTGTCCGCATCCGCGAATTGCACCAGCGCGCGACTCCCGCTCGGGGACCAAACTTCTGACAGATAACTGGTCCGATCATCGCCGGGCATACGCGTTTCTCGCGTTTCGCCAGTGAGGACATCCGCTTGCCAGATTCGCCGCTGCGGGTTGAGCAGGTCGAATGGATCGCCGCTGGAAAAAGCCAGCAGCCTTTCGTCGATCCAGTATGGCGCTTCGTATGTAATGACATTGGACACTTGCGTTGTTGCCTCGCTCGCGAAGTCATAGAGATAAATGTGCCCGCCATTCGGTGGCGCTTGAGTCCGCGCGCTGCAGGCGCCCGCCTCGCCCGGCGCCCAGCTGGGGCAGTCCGCGCGATCGGAGACGAAAGCGATACGCCCCCCATCCGGCGACCAGCTCTGCCAGAACTCGTAGGACTCGCTCGCTGTGATGTTTGTATAGCCGCTGCCGTCGATATCGACGACGAAAATATCCATGTCGAAGCCCTTTGCCGCCGCCAGCGCCATCTGCGAGCCATCGGGGGAGAAACTGGGCGGCGAGTAGATGCCGCGCTGCAAGAGCGGTGCCTCGCCGGGCAGCACCCGCGCGATCAAGCCCAATTCCAGGTTGAGGATGTACAAGCCGGGCGAGACGCCATCCACGCGCTCAAAAGCCAACGCATTGCCCTGCTGCGCTAGATATATTTCCAGCAACTGCGCAGACTCCAACTCGAGCACGGGGATGCGGCTGAAAGCGCGAGCGGGCGACGCGAAGTAAAGGGTTTGCAAGCCGGTGAAAGGCTGAGCTGTGGCGATATTGCGGATGGTCTGCTGGTTATTGGCACTGACAAAAGCCACCAGCGGGCTGCTGATGCCACTGCGGAGCGCGTCGGGCAGATCGCTGAAGCTCCAGTTGTCGAAGACGATATTGGCGGCGGGCGGCGGCGTAGTGGTTGGCGTCGGTGATAAGGTCGGCGTGGGCGTGCTTGTCGCCGTATTGGTCGCTGTTGGCGTGGCGCTAGGCGTGAAAGTGGCGGTTGGCTTGCGCGTGGCAGTCGGCAGGGGCGTCGGCGTGGCGGTGGGCGTGGCTGTCGGCTGATTGAGCGCGCTGCAGGCCCCCAGCAGAAACAACGCGACAAGCAGGTGAACCCCGCGCAGGAGGCGCATCAGTCCTGGGCGTCGGCGTTACGCCCGCGCTCTGCGTTCTGTTGGTCGCGCTGGCGTTTTTCCGGCGGCGGCTGCAGCACCATGTCGAGTGCTTGCTGCATGTCTTCGACGAAGCTGATCTCTACATCGCGCAGGACAGCTTTTGAGATTTCGTGCAGGTCTTTGCGATTGTCTTTGGGCAAGATGATCTGCGGAATGCCGCGCCGACGGGCTGCCAAAATCTTCTCCACAATGCCGCCCACTGGCAAGATCGTGCCGCGTAAAGTGATTTCGCCCGTCATGGCGATATCCGCGCGCGCCCGGCATTCCGTGAAAGCTGATACCAGCGCCGTCGTCAGCGTGATGCCGGCCGAAGGACCGTCTTTGGGCACGGCGCCCTCCGGCATGTGAATGTGAATGTCGTAATTCTCGAAGTCCTCGGCGGGCAAATTGAAGTCGGAGGCACGCGCCCGCAAATAACTCAAGGCGATATGCGCTGACTCTTGCAGCACATCACCCAGCTGCCCGGTCAGCATCATGTTGCCCTTGCCCGCCACCAGCGAGACTTCCACCGTCTGGATCTCGCCGCCGTTGGGAGTCCACACCAGGCCGCTGACAATGCCGACGGCGTCGCTGCGATTGACTTTCGAGTCCAGCACTTGTGGGGGACCCAGCAGCTTCTCGACTGTCGCTGGCGTGATGCGCCGCGGATGCGCCTGAGCCGCCGCCACTTGCCGCGCCGTCTTGCGACAAATCTTGGCGATTTCCCGTTCCAGGTTGCGCACGCCGCTTTCGTAAGTGTAGTGACGGATGATATGCTGCAGCGCTGTCTTGGCGAACCGCAGGCTCGCGCCGCCGATGCCGTTGGCTTCCAACTGTTTGGGGATCAGAAAACGGCGCGCGATCTCGATCTTCTCCTCTTCCGAATAGCCCTTGAAGTCAATGACTTCCAAGCGGTCTTCCAGCGCCTCCGGGATGGAGTACAAGTCGTTGGCGGTGGTGATGAAGGTCACCTTGGACAGATCGTAAGCCACTTCCAGGTAGTGGTCGATGAACTTGCTGTTCTGCTCGGGATCCAGCACTTCCAGCATGGCTGAGGCGGGATCGCCGCGAAAATCCGAACTCATTTTATCGATTTCGTCCAGCATAAAGACGGGGTTGATGGTCTCGGCGCGTTCCATCTGCTGCAGGATTCTGCCCGGCATAGAGCCGATATAAGTGCGGCGGTGCCCGCGGATTTCCGCCTCGTCGCGAACGCCGCCTAGGCTGATGCGCAGAAATTTGCAACCCAAGGCGTCGGCGATGCTCTTGCCCAGCGATGTCTTGCCGACGCCCGGCGGTCCAACAAAACAGAGGATGGGGCTTTTCATTTTGTCACGCGCCAGCTTGCGCACGGCGATATGCTCAATGATGCGCGCTTTGACCTTGTCCAGCCCATAATGCGCCTGCTCCAGGATGTCCTCGGCATGCGCCAGATCCAGGTTCTCCTCGCTTACGGTGTTCCAGGGCAGGGTCAGCAAGCGGTCGAGGTAGGTATGGATGACGCCCGATTCCGGCGACATGGGCGGGATGGCGTTCAGGCGTGAGACCTCTTTCAAGGCTTTTTCCTGCACTTCTGCGGGCAGGTTGGCGCTGCGGACGCGCTCGGACAATTCATGCAATTCCTGCTGGAAGACATCGCCATCGCCCAATTCCTGCTGGATGACGCGCAGCTGCTCGCGCAGGTACATTTCGCGCTGGTTGGCGGCGATTTCTTCTTGCAGGCGCGTATGCACCTCGTCGTGGATTTCGTTGTCGTGCAGCTCGCTGCTGAGGATCAGCGACAGCAATTCCAAGCGTGCCTGGATATCGGGCAATTCCAGTAGCTGCTGTAAGTCGTCGGCAGCCAGCGGCAGCACCGCAGCCAGGGAATCGCAGAGCAAGCCCGGCTCTTGCAGCGACAATATGTACTTGACAACGCTGTCCGGCAGGGCTTCGTTGAATTGGCTGCTTTGTTTGAAAAGCTCGTAGATCTCCGCGGCCAGTTGCGTAGCCTGCGGTGTGGCTGGCGATTCCTCAAGCGGACGCACGCGGGCGACCGGGTAGCGGCGGCTGTCCCGCACTTCCAGGATTTGCACGCGCCGCCGTCCTTGCGCCAAGAGATTGATATGCTCGCCGGCGGAGCTGATTTCGTCGCCAAGCGCAATTTCCGTGCCGATATGGTGAATATGGTCGATGGTATCCGGACCTGTGGCGCTGCCGGACATCTTGCAGGCAATTAGCGTGTCGCCGCGGGCGGTGGCGCTGCGCGCCGCCTCGAAATTGTGGCTGCTGCTGAGCCTCACCATGCTCAAGACATTGGGGAATAGCACCTGATCCGGCAACACCAGCAAATTGCGCTCGAAGCTGCCATCGCTGGACGGCCGGGCGTTGCTGATGCCGCTGATCGGCTTGCTTGGTTGCTTGGGCAAAGCTTTGCCCTTTCTGTGTTGTACGCCAAAGTGCCTCCCATTCTAGCACAGACAAGCGCGGCAATACTTGGCTGGTTTCGCTGCCGGGCAGCGTATCCGCCGCGCGCCTTGCCACACTTGCAAGTGGCATACGCCAACAGTAGACTAAGCGGCGTCCAAGCCTGACGAGACCCCGTTCCATGCCTATCCCGCGCCTGCCAACCCTGCTCGCTGCTGCTGTGGGCATCCTGCTCGTGCTTGTGCTGGGCGGGCTGCTGCTGTCCCCGCCCTTGCCCTTGATTGCTGCAGCCGGCTTTGATCGCGACTCCATCAGCCCCAATGCGGATGGGGAGGACGATGTCGCCGTCTTCGAATACACGCTGGCTCGCCCAGCCTCAATTAGCCTGTCGCTGCTGGCGCAGGACGGCAGAGCCTTCTATTTTCGCGAGCGGCAAGCGCGTGGGGAAGGCGCATACACAGTGCAGTTCAGTGGCGTCGTCGATGGCTATCTGAACGAGGGCGAGACGGTCGCGGGGGTCATCGAGCGCCGGCTGATCCCCAATGGCGCCTATCGGTGGTTTCTGGAAGCGGCTACGGATAGTGAAAATATGGTCGCGCAAGGCAGCCTGTTGGTCGAGGATGGCGATACGCCCCTGCCCGTCATGTCCGAGTTCGCCATTGCGCCGACTGTCTTCACGCCCAATCAAGATGGCGTCGACGATCGCGTCAGCATCAATGTCTACCTCGAAAAGGATGTCGCGCGGCTGGATGTCTTTCTGCTCGGTCCAGATGAGGCGCGCATCCCTATCTCGGCGCGCGTCGAAGAACGGCAATATGGCGAGGCGGGCCGACATCGCTACGATTACGAAGGCGGCATTGACCTGGGCGTTGATCCGCCGCCTGACGGCACATACACAGTCGTCGCGCTGGCGCAGGACAAAGTCGGGCAGCGCATCCGCCGGGCTGGGCAGCTAACCATTGCACTGGGCGGCAAACCCTATGCGGAAATCGCGCCGCAGAGACCCGGTGTGGATGTCGCTTTCGCCGTGCAGCCCTTTGACGAGCGCTTTGCTGCCAACGCCGACTTGCCTGGCGATCTCCTGCCGATGCCCGATGATCCCGCTGCTTACGCTAGTTCCCAACAGATTACTGTGCCCATCGACCATATGCTGGTATTCCGCCTGACGGTCGAGAATTACGGCGATGTGCCCATTCGCACCAGCGGTCCCCCGCCGGGTACGGTCTACCGCCAGGATCAGTTGGCTGGCAGCCTGGATTATTTTGACGAGTCCGGCGCCTGGCGCGTTGGCTTACAATGCCAGACATCCACCAGCAGCTTTCCCTGGCGCTGGGCGGTGGCTGCTGACGACGCGCTGACAGAAGTCTTTGACGCGGCCAGCGGCAACACTTACCGCTATCTGCCGGCTGGGCAGCGAGCGGTGGTCTGGGGCGGCATCCAGCTGACGGAGGTGGAAGCGCGCAACCCGCAAAATTGCTGGGCGGGCTTGATTCACGAAGATGTCGCCATCAGCCTGCGCAACAACCATGTCGGCCTGCGCTCGATCATGATCGTCGATCCCGCCGCCGAAGCCAGCTCTTGATGCCAAGCGGGCGCGACATGACGGATTTGGCGGTCATCTTGGTTACCTGGAACAACGCCGATGTCATCGTCCCTGCGCTGCGCAGTCTCATTGAGGACCTGGAGGGCAGCGGACTCCGTTATCAAGTTTGGTTGGTCGATTCCAACTCCAGCGACAACACTGCCGAGCTCGTTCGCCGGGACTTCCCGCGCGTCAAGCTGCTGGAATGCGATGAGAATCGCGGCTTCGGCGCGGCGAATAATCTGGCGCTGTGGCAGCTTGGCTTTGGCTATGCAGACAGTGGAGATTTGCCGGCGGCGGTCTACCTGCTCAACCCTGACACCATCACTCATCCCGGCGCATGCAAACGGCTCTATGACACGTTGATGGCCAGCGATGACTTGGCTGTGCTCGGCGCAGCGCTTAGCTACGCAGATGGTAGCTTCCAGCACAGCGCATTTCGCTTTCCGGGTCTCCGCCAGTTGTATTGCGAGCTCTTCCCCGCGCCCGGTCGCTGGCTGGAAGGAAGTTTCAATGGTCGATACAGTCGCTCGTTATACGAGTCGGGGGCGCCATTCGATATCGACTTCCCGCTGGGCGCGACCATGATGCTTAAGCGCGAAGTCATCTTGCAGGCGGGCATTTTTGACGAGGCTTTTTTCATTTATTGTGAGGAAGTGGATTGGGCTTGGCGCATCCGCAAGTTGGGCTGGCGCATTGCCTGCGAGCCGCGCGCGCATATCACTCACCTGGGCGGGCAAAGCACGGGACAGGCGCGTCCCGGCAGCCTCGTCCATCTGTGGCGAAGTCGGCTATTATTGATGGATAAACATCTGCCAGGCTGGAAGCGACGCCTGGCGCGCTGGCTGATTAACCTTGGCATGCGCAGAAAGCTGCGCGCGCTGGAGGCAGCCGACGCAGACATGGCCGCCGCCTGCGGCGAGATAATTGAAATGGCGCAACGATGAATCACCTCACCGCCGTGGTGTTGACGCGGGATGAAGCCGGGCAGATCGCGGACTGTCTCAAAACGCTGCGCTTTGCCGACCGAATCATCGTCTTTGACTCCTTCAGCCGCGATGACACCGTCGCCATTGCCCAGGCGAACGGCGCGGACATTTTCCAGCACGAATTCGAGAATTATGCCGAACAGCGCAATGCCGCCCTGGAAGCCGCCAGCGATATGACCGACTGGGTGCTGTTTGTCGATGCCGACGAGCGCATCAGCGAGGCTCTGGCTGTGGAAATCCGCCAGAAGATGCGCCTGCCGGAGTACGCGGGCTGGCGCCTGCCACGACATAACTACATCTTCGGCGTGCTTACCAAGGGCGCGGGCTGGTATCCGGATTATCAGACTCGCTTGCTGCGGGTCGGGCACGCTCGCTATGACCTGGCGAAACCGGTGCATGAAGTAGTGACGCTGCACGGCGCGGAAGGCACCATGCGCAACCCCATCATCCATTACAACTACCGCGATCTGGCGCATTTCAAGGACAAGCAAGAGTGTTACACGGCGGTCGCCGCCCGCAGCCTGTATCAACGCGGCGTACGCCCAAAGACGCGCAACTTCATCCTGCAGCCGCTGCGCCAATTCTACTGGCGCTTTGTGACGCTAGGCGGCTACCGCGACCGCTGGCACGGCTTGCGTCTCTCTCTTCTGATGGCTTGGTATGAATATCGCAAATATCAACTGCTGGCGGCGCACTGGCAGCGGACTTAGCCCGCGCTACTCTGGGACGAGAATGCCGTAACCGCCGTTGTCCCGACGATACAGCACATTCACCGCGCCGCTTTCGGCATTCATGAACATGTAGAAGGTATGATCCAGCAATTCCAGTTGTTCGATGGCTTCTTCTTCGTTCATGGGGATCATCTCGACTTGCTTGCGGCGGAAAATGTCGGCTGGCGCGGCGGCGGCAGTGGCGTCGGGCACGTTGTACGCTGGCACATCTTCCGCCATATCCAACTCAGCCATGGTCGCGCGGTAGCGCACGCGCACGCGCTGGCTCTTGGCTTTGCGCTTGCTCTTGAAGCGGTCGATCTGCCGGTGCAGTTTGTCGACGGCTTTGTTGATCGCCAGGCGGATGGTGTCGCGGTTTTCGATATTCATGCGCTCTTCGGCGCGGAGAATGGCGCCGCGGGCATGCTGCACGGTGATCTGCGCGATCGCCAGGTCCGCGCCGCGGTGCGTGCGGATGATCGACAGCTCAACACCAACCTGTGCGATATTGGGCAGGTAGCGGTCTAGCTTGTCGACCTTGGCGCGCGTGTAGGTATCCAGCGCCTCCGAGATTTTGATGCCATCGCCATGAATGCTGATATCCATTTTGTCCTCCCGGTCAGTTATCAGGCTGCTACGAGCCGGTCACGGCGATGCCAAGCACCGCTGCTGCCCCGCCTGCGCGTAATGCCAGCGCGCACTGGCTCATTGTCGCGCCCGTCGTCACTACATCATCCACCAGCAGGATGCGCTGTCCGCTCAGATCGCCCATCGCTGCAAACGCGCCTTCGACATTCTGCCTGCGCTCGCCACGCTCCAACTGCGCCTGTTCTTTGGTGTCGCGCAGCCTTTGCAGAAGGCCCGGCTGGCAGGCGACGCCCAAGCTCTGCGCCAGAATCCTGCTCAATAACTCAGACTGATTATAGCCTCTTTTCTCCAGGCGGTTGGCATGCAGCGGCACCGGCACAACGGCGTCGAAGCGCCAATCTATCCCTTGCAGCGCTTGCAGTTGCCGCTCCGCCAGGATCTTGTCCAGTTCAATGGCGCCCGAGTACTTCAGCGCCTGCACGGCTTTCCTCAGCATGCCTTCGTGGGCGCCAGTGGCAAACACCCTGGATTGTTCGGCCAAGCTCTTGATGGTCACAAACAGCGGCGTTGCCGCCAACTCTTGCAAACACTCGTCGCAAAAACTGAAGTCAGCCCGTCCGCAACCACCACAAGTCGGCGGGAAGACCAGGTCCATCAGCCAACTGGTAGCTGCTTGGACCCTGGCCAGAAGACTCGCCCATGCGCCCGGGCTGACGATCGGCTGCGTCCGCATCATGAATGTGTCCGTCTTTGTGTCTTGATTGCCTTGCCTCGTCCGCCAATGCGTCTCCAAATTTGCGCGCATTGTAGCACAAATCGCCTGCATCGACGGGCTGCCACTGACTGGAAAATGCAGTAGAATCGAGGGACGGTCAACCGCAGCCAGCGAACGGGCATGAAAAACAACAACTACGAGCGCATCAACCACAAGGGACTCAGCTTTTATCGAAATTGCGCCTGGCCCGAGCTGCGCCATGGCATTTTCACGCGGCGCGGCGGCGTCAGCAGCGGTCCTTTTGCGTCGCTGAACTTGGGCGCGTCAATCGGCGACGACATCGACGCTGTGCGCGAAAATCATGCGCGCTTGTATGAAGCCGCTGGCGTCAATAGCGAGCGCGCAACAAGCTGCTGGCTGGTTCACAGCACGGATGCCATTGTAGTTGACGAGCCGCAGCGTGGGGTACATCTGCCACAAGCGGACGCCTTGATCACCGATTTGCCCGACACGCCATTGGCCATGCGCTATGCCGATTGCGTGCCGCTGATCGCCTACGACCCGGTCAAAAGCGCGATTGGGCTGGCGCACGCGGGCTGGCGCGGCACAGTGCATGGCATGGCTGCCAAGTTGATAGAGGCGATGCAGTCTGCCTACTGGTGCCGTCCCACAGACATCGAGGTACTGATCGGTCCGGCGATTTCGCAGCATAATTATCAGGTCGGCGAAGAAGTCGTGGCGCAGGCAGCCAACTATTTCGGCGATTCGGCTGCTGTTATCTGGCGCGACCCGCAAGATGGAACAGCCTACCTTGATTTGTGGCGCGCCAATCGCTTGGATCTCGCGCGGCAGGGAGTACGGAAGGTGCAAATCGTCGACATCTGCACGCATGACAACACGCGCGATTTCTTCTCGCACCGCGCCGAGCAAGGATGCACCGGGCGCTTCGGCGTGGTGGTCTCGCTATGAACATCGCCGCCAATATCCAGCGCGTTCATGGGCGCATTGCCGACGCCTGCGCCAAGTCCGGGCGCGACCCGGCTGGCGTCACACTGGTCGCCATCACCAAGCAGCAGACGGTCGCAACCATGTTGGCGGCGGTCGAGGCGGGCGCGCAACAGTTGGGCGAAAACCGCGTAGAAGAAGCAGCAGCCAAAATCCCGCAGGTGAACGCGGCCGCCAGCCAGCCCGTAACCTGGCACATGGTCGGGCATGTGCAAAGCCGCAAAGCCAAGCAGGTGGTGCCGCTGTTTGAGCTCGTGCAATCGGTCGACAGCCTGCGTCTGGCGCGGCGATTCTCGCGATTGGCAGCGGAGCAAGGGTGTGAAATATCGGCGCTGCTGGAGATCAATGTCTCCGGCGAAGCATCGAAATTTGGATTTGCGGGTTACAATTGGTATGAGGACGGAGCGGTTAAAGAACAGCTTTGGCGCGAAATCGGCGAAGCCTTGGTGCTACCGGGCTTGCAAGTGAAGGGCTTGATGACCATGGCGCCATTTCATGCCGAGGAGTCTGTGCTGCGGCGGGTCTTCGCGGACATGCGGGCACTGCGGGAGGCACTGCAAGAATCACTGGGCGCGACATTGCCGGAATTGAGCATGGGCATGACGGACGACTACCCGATCGCCATAGAAGAAGGCGCCACAATGATCCGCGTCGGGCGCGCCATATTTGGGGAACGAAACTAAGCCAGTCAACTGACGAAAGGGTGATCACAAATGAGCGAATTGTTCTTGTTGCTGTTTTGGGCGCTGCAGGCTTACCAGCTGATTCTGCTGGCGCGCGTTGTTATGAGCTGGATACCCAATCTGGATTACAACAATCCCATCGCGCGCTTTCTGTACCAGGTCACTGAGCCGGTGCTCGCGCCGATCCGCAATGCTTTGCCACCTCTCGGTGGCATTGACCTAAGCCCGCTGGTAGTCTTCCTGGCGATCAGCGTTTTGATGCAGCTGGTGCTCTAGCGCCGCTGGTTATAGTCGCAGCAGGATGCGTCCGCAATTCTGGCAGTGGACGATGTCGTTGCTGCGGCTGATGGCTTTAATGACCACGACATTCTGCTCAATGCCGCAGCTGGTGCAGGCATTGTCTTGCAGGGGCGCCAGCGGACGGTTGGCTTTGGGCGCGCGCATCTGTCGATAGGTCTGGAATAAGTCCGGGCTAATCTCCGCCACCTGGTTTTTGCGTTCCGCCAGCATATTGTTGACGGCTTTCGCCAGATCGTCTTTTTCCGCTTGCAGTTCGATATTGGCTTCTTCCCGTGCCGCGCTCAATTCGCTCAATCTGGTTTCGGCGGCTGCCAGTTGCTCGCCCAGGTCGTCGCGCTCTAGGATGAAATGCAGCATTTGGTCGTCAAGCACTGTCTTACGGCGGGTCAAGGCTTCCACTTCCATTTGCAAGTCCTGCAATTCCTTCGGGTTGGTGACGGCGCCGGCATACAAGCTGGCTTCGGAGCTGGCGCGTTTGTCCACCACCGCGCGGATTTCGTGTTCCTGGTCGGTCGCTCGTTTGGCGGCTTCCTGGTGGGCTGCCTGCGCCGCCTCGTGTTGGGCGCGGGCTTCTTCCAGCTCGGCGTCGCCAGCCATCTCCACATTGATCGCTTTGATGCGCTCGGTACGCGCGATGATGGCAAGCTCCAGTTCCTGGACACGATAGAGCGCGAGAAGGTCAGACATCGCTATAATCCCTTCGGATTGATTCAGCAGGTGCATAAGCCTATATCATAACGCAGACGGGCGCGGAATAGCGACAGGAAGTAACAGGATGACCATATTGGCTCAAGGCGCGAAACTTGGGTCGGGAAGGTTGCGGCAATGAAACGTAAATACCGCGAGCGCGCGCTGGCAAAGCTCTACCAGGATGTGCGAGGCGTCGACTTCGACCGGCGGGAAAATGCCCTGTTTCAGCTGACAACAGTCGTAAAACGCAGTCATCCGATAGAGCGAGGAGGCTTTCTGTTTGATTTTGAACTGGATGGCTTGTCGCGCGATTTACGCAGCCTGGTGCTGTCCAAGGAGGAGTTACAGCAAGCCGCGGCTGAACTCTTCAAGGTGATTCAATTACGGCCGCAAGCCCGCGCCTCAGCCTTCCGGGTGCTGACCTATATGCAAAAGGAACATGCATTCGAGGAGACAGTTGCATTCCTGAGAACCGCTGACGAGGGACTGGACCCGACTACCGCCCGTCAAATCTGCGATGCTTTTCACCGCTGGCTGGACGAAGAAGACGCGTCTCCGGTTGCTGGCGCTGCTGCTGAGGAGATGCGAGCCCGGCTGGAGCAATGGACCAGCTCGACGAGCGAGCGCCTGGCCGGGAAGGCAGAAGTCGTGCTCCGCGTGCTGGATGAGCAAGAGCCTGCGCTATAATGATGCTTGCCGCAACGCGACGAAAGGCGCTGTGATGTCCAGCCTATTTGACAAACTCTCGGTACTGGTCAACGCCCAGGTTAATGAGCTGCTTGGGCGCAATCCACGTTCGCCATTGGCGCGCATTTCTCTGAATCAACAGGCCGCCGCCGTCAATCCGCGTCAAGCCGCGGGACGACTGCGCCAGCGCCTGGAAGAAGCCATCGCCTACGAAGATGAGCTGCAAGCCAAAATCGACCGCCTGCTGCAAGAAGCGATGGACATTGACGAGCAGGTGGACGCCGCGCTGAAAGCGGGCGACAGCGTTGCCTCGCGGCGTTTGCAAGGGCAGCTCAACGCCAAACAGCAGCAGCTAAACATCGCCGAATCGGAATTGCAAGATCATCGTCTTGTTACGCGCCACCTAATGCAGGAACTGAACACGCTGGAGATGACGTTGGATGAGCAGGAGCGGCGCGGCACGCGCATCCCCGTCGAGGAGGCCCAGCCCGGTAGCAGCGTATCTCCCTCGTCCGTGCTGGCTAGCGCTGCCGACCGATTCAATGAGGCGCTAGGCGGGATTGAACGCAGCTTGCCCAAAGCTCCCGCGCGCGAGGCCAAGCCGACTCGCTACCAAATCGTGGATGAAGCGCCCGATCCCCGCCAACCCAAGCCACAGGGGAAAGATGCCAGCGACATGAACCGGCGCCTATCACGCTTGAGTGGGCCGGAGGATGACTAGTCTCCGCTAGTCTCCAGCTGCAAAATGATGTCCTGCATGGAACGCTCGATATGCGGGAAGCCAAGCCAGGCGCACATCAGCCCGAAGAAGCTGCCCGTGACGATGCGGAAGACCGGCGCGCTCTCGCGAACACCCCACAGTTCAAAGGGCGGATAGCTCAGGAGTTGGCTGCCCCCGTCCAGCGCAACTGGCAGCAAACCCGCCACGATGAAGAGCCAAAAGGGCAGCGGACGGATGCGCCAGCGATAACGCCGATATATCAGCCCGCCGACGAACATCGCTGTATAGATGGCCAAGTCGCGCGCGCAAAGGCTGGTCTTGTAGCCGAAGATCGGGTCGCCGATGAAATGGCGGGCGGCCAACTGCTGCGCCACGCTGAATGTCGCGAGCTCGTCCACAGTGGCAGCCGGCGATTCGCTTCCGAGCGCCTGCGCCCAGTAGTGGTATTGCCCCTGAAAAGCGGCTGACTCAGCGGCGTATGTCTCGAAAGGTTGGTAAGCGCTGCCGGCGGCTGCCCGCGGATAAAAGGGCTGCTCGCCATAGACGAAGACCGAACGAAAGGCGAATTGATGGCAAAATGGGCTGTAGAGCGTATAGATGGCGTCCGCAGCCGCGTGCGCGCCCAGCTTTGCCAAAGTCGGCGCCAGCCAGGGCAAGCTGATGTATAGAGCCAACATGGTCAAAGCGATGCGCAGCCAATGCCGCGCCATGTTCAGCAGCAGTCGCCTGGCAAGCGATCTGGCAATGCGCAGCAGTCCTATGAAATCAGCCATGCTGTGCATAGCGCGCGATGTCACGCCGCAGTTGCTCCGCGCCGACTGATCCGAAGTAGACGCGCAGGATACGCCCGCCGCCGTTTAGCAGCAAATTGCTGGGCAGCCCGCGGATTTGGTACCGCCGCGCGACCTGCAGGGACGGGTCAAGCAGGACATCGTAGCGCAAGTCCAGCGCGCGAATCCAGTCGCTCACGACCGTGGCGCTTTCACCCATATTGACCGCCAGGATGCGCAGTGTTGGCAGGCTCTCACGCAGGTTGTTTAAGTCGTCCATCTCACGCCGGCAGGGCGCGCATGTGGTCGCCCAGAAATAGATCAGCGTGAATGCGCTATTATGATTCGCCAACGATACTAGCTTGTTTGTCGGCGTTCGCAGCCTGAAGTCTGGCGCAAGGTAACCGACTTCGGGCGCAACGACGGAACGCAAGCCGCTCAAGCGGCTGCTGTAGTCCGCGCGTTTCGGCAAACCCGTTTGCTGGACGATCGCCAGCGCGGCGCCAAGGCACAGCAGCCCCGCCAGCGAGCGGAGAAAGGCGCCGATTCGACTCATCTGCAGCCCGCGCCAAGATCAGCCATCGTCGAAAGCGACCGCCAGCAAGTCATCCAGTTGCGCCTGCGACATGACGCCGAAATGCCGTGCCAGGATGAGGCTCTCCGCATCCAGCAGGTAGGAGCTGGGGCGCGTCTGCACGGCGTAAGCATCGTTGATCTCGCCGCTTGCATCCAGCGCCAGCGGGAAGCGCAAGCCGAATTCATCGCGGAAGTTCGCCATGGCCGCCTCGCTGTCGTTGTATGCGATGGCCAAGATCTCCAGCCCGCGCTCCGCCCACTCGTCGTAGACCTTTTGGAACTCTGGCATCTCGCGCCGACAGGGACCGCACCAGGTGCCCCAGAAGTTGAGCAGAACGACCTTGCCGCGCAAGTCCGCTAATTGAATGCGCTCGCCATCCAGTGCCGTGATCTGGAAATCTGGCGCTCGTTTGCCTTCAGTCAAGCCAACCGGCGGACCCAACTCGCTGACCAGGTCGGTCAAGCTGTTGAAGACGGCGCGGTCCAGCGACAAGTTGCTCGCGGCCTCTTCAGCTTGCAGCGGCTGGGCATCCCGCACTTTGACGCGGAGGCGCGAGTCCGTTTCCAGTTCCCCGGCGCGAATCGCCAGCACATACAAGCCATCGCGCTCCAAAGTCACAGCCGCCAGCGGATAGAGCTTGCCGTCGTTCTCGCGGCTATCGGCGGAACTGACCCGCGCCAACACAGTCTCGTCGGGCGCGTTTAGGATGACATCCAGATTGTGCTCGCTATCATCCAAGCCGCGCAATTCCACATCGATTTCGTCGCCTGCCTCTGCATGGAAGAGCAATTGCCTTTCCAGCGCATCGGGCTTGAAGCGCAGGCTGGCGCTTTGATTGATCGCCACTGGCAGCAGCGTGCCGTTCAGGCAAGCGCCCAGATGACGCAGATGCAGCTCGCCCGCCACGAAGCCCAGTCCGCACTCCTCCACGCGGAAAGTAAAATCGGCGAATTCCCCGCGCGAGAAGGTCTGGCTGAGGCTCTGCAGCCGCCCGCTGGCGACCATCAGGCCGATGATGATGAGCAATGTGCCGCTGACCAGCTCGACCTTGCGCATATGCCGTTGCAGCCGCCGCAGCGCCCCCCGCGCGCCATCCATCAGCACGGCGGTGATCAAAAAGGGGATGCCCAAGCCAATGCTGTAAGCCGCCAGCAGCAGCATGCCCTGCGCAATTTCGCCGCCGCTGGCGCCGGATGTCGCGGCCACCGTCAATATCGTGCCCAGCAGCGGACCGATGCAGGGCGTCCAGCCGGCCGAAAAGACGACGCCCATAAATGCTGAGCCGGCCAGTCCCTCGCGCCCACCGCTCATGTCCGCGCGCGTGTCGGAATAGAGCAATCCCTGCAGCCGCTCGAAGAGCCCGACCCAAAAACGCGCCGGCTGAGTGAATGCACCGCCCCAAGCCATTGCCAGCGCCGGAACAGCCATCACTGCCAGCGCGATCTCGGCCGGTTCCAGCAGCGCCCAATAGAAAAGGGCGCCGGCCGCGGCCGCCACGCAAGCGCTGAACAAGCGGCTGTCCAGCAGCGGAGCGCGCCCCTTGCCCTGCAACCAGGTGAAGAGCCGTGGCAGCAGCCCCATGAATTGCAAGCCGAAGAAGATGATTACTAGGCCACCAATTCGCCCCAGCGCCTCGGTGAACGCGCCGACATATTGGCCCGCTACGCTGGATAGCGCTGTCGTCAGCAAGCCGATGAGCACGAAAATCAGCGTGAATCCCAGCACGAAAGCCGCCCCATGCAGCAGCATTTGCAGGCGCAGCGCCAGAGGAACCGCCGCCGGCGCGCCAGACGCACCCTGCCGGCTGACCTGGTGAGTCAAGCGGCCGCCCATATAACCGATGTAGGCGGGCACCAGCGGCAGAACACAGGGGGAGATGAACGAAAGCAAGCCTGCTGCCAGTGCCAATCCAATTGTTACATTGTCCATTTCCAAGTCCAGTTCTCTTGCTGTCTTGCTTATGCCCCGCAGTCTGCCGGCAAATCCTTACAGGAGCCTTGCCTCTCGCTTGATTCATCGGACTCGTCAGTTTCCGCCAGCAGTTGAGTCAACAGGGCGCCTTCGTCATCAGCTGTGCACAATTCACCATCAATCCAGGCATCGCGCAATCGCTTTAGGATCGTCTTGTAGAGCGGTCCCGGCGGCAAGCCTAGCGCCAGCAAGTCATCGCCGCGCGTGTGAGGACGCAGGTGTCGCCAACGCATCATGAAGTCTTCCAGGCGTTTCGTGGCAGCATGGCAGTCGCGCAACAGCAGCCAGGTGGCGTGAATGGCGGCCTTGGGCGCATCGTCCAGCAGCGGTACGACTGTGCTGGGGCGGCACGTTGAATCTCCAAGTTGCGCGCTATTCGCCATGATTCGGCTCGTGGCAGCGGCGCTGTCCGTGAGCTTTCGTCCCAAATCGAGGCGTCGGGCGAGGCAGCGCGCCCCAGCCTCGCCAGCCCCCGCCAGCAGTAGAGTCCAGCGCAGCGCCCGTTTATCCGCGTCGCCAGCATTCCAAGGCGGCGCATGGTCTTCTGCACTTTGCAAGGCCTCTGCCAGTTGCGGCAAGACATGGAAGTCAGCATGGATCTGTCTCAATGCGCCCAACTCATTTAACCGCAGCAGAATCTCGCTGGATCGCCTTTCTTCCAATATCAGGTCGATTTCATTGCGAAGTCGCGCGCCCGACACTTTCGCCAATATGGGCAGCGCCGCAGACAGCCAGTCCGCCGTTCGCGTGTCGAGGTCGAAATCCAACCGTGCCGCAAAGCGCAGCGCCCGTAAGATGCGCGTGGGATCGTCGCTGAAGCTGCGCGAATGCAAAACGCGAATCCGTCCCTCGCGCAAGTCCCGCAAGCCGCCGCAGACATCCAGCACCTGTCCGTATTTCTCGGCCGGGCTAAGCTGCATCGCCAATGCATTGATAGAGAAGTCTCGCCGCGACATATCTTGCTCCACCGTGCCGCTGCGAACGCGGGGCAGGGTAGCCGGCTGCGGGTAGGTCTCACTGCGCGCGCGCGCAAAGTCAACTTGCAGCGTGATGTCCACCTCGGATTGCGCAAACTCGCGGGCAGCATCGGTATCGAGCCACCATTTGGCTGTGCCGAAGGGTTTGTACCACTTCAGCAAACCGCCGTAACGTTCCTGTAGATTGAGCGCGAACTCTGCGAAGTCGGTCGCCACCATAAAGTCCAGGTCGGCGCAGGGCTTGCCCAGCAGCAGATCGCGCACCGGACCGCCGACCAGATAAATCTCCAGTCCCTGCGCCATGGCATGGCGCGCTATCAAATTCGTCAGGCGGGTCGCGATTCTTCCCAGCGCGTGAACCATCGCCTCATAGTCGATGACTGTCCGCTTGGCTGCTTCGCTCTTTGACAACATCTGCCGAACTCGCGACTAGGGGACGGCGACCCAGGGACCAACCAACTCGCGCTGGATCATGCTGATGGAAGTGCTGAAGTTGAAGAAGGCCAACAGGGCGTAAGCAAAGGCTGCTTGCCGGTCGTCGCGCCCGCTCATCAAACTGAAGAGACCTGGCATGATAATAGCCAGCCACAGCATGTACAGCACATACACCACCACTCGCCCCGAGAGCAGTTGGAAGCCCGTCAATAGCAAGACGATGCCGACCAACAGCGTTACCGCCGCCAGCAAAGCGTAAACGACGACCGCGCCCCAATAATGCCCGGACAGCGTCTCTTGACTGCGCGGGTTGACTGCGGCTGCCACCGCCCAAAGGCTCAGCGCCAGTGAGTAGAAGATGTGCATGTTGAAGAGAATCTGGTGTAGGTCCGCCATGCGATTGCCTGCGCTTTGCGTCACTACTAGCTTAGCATACCGGCGACGCGCTGAGTAGCGCATGCCCGTAGGTCAGGCGATGGTCAGCAGCCCCATATTGGAGGCCAGCCACATCAGCGCCAGGAGGTTAGCGATCAGCAAGCCCGGGCGCTGCGCATTGGCGCCGGACTGCGCACGGTTGCCGCGCATGTCCAACTCCCAGGGGAAGATGACGCAGGCGATGAGGCCGATGAGGCCAATGGTGCCCAGCCAATAGGGAAAGGAACCCTGCAGGATGGCTACGATGATGCAGATCAACGCGCCGAAGATAGACAGATGCCCCAATGCAGCGGTCGTCCGCTTGCCCAGCAGCACCGCGGTGTTTTGCAAGCCAGCCGCCTTGTCCACATCGTAATCTTCGACCTGGTTATAGAATTGTCCGTAGGCGGAAAACAGAATCGCCGCCGCTACTACCAGCCAAACCTCGCTCGGATCGCTGCCATAAGTAGCGTATCCAGCTGCGATCAACAACCCGCTCAGCATCAGCGCATGCGAGAGAAAATCCGTCAGCGGACGCGCTTTGAAGCGGAAAGGGCGCGCCGAATACACATAGCACAGCGCCAGCGTGGCCCCGCCGAAGACCAGCGCCCAGCCGCCAACTGCGACAAAGAGCAGCAGCGACAGCGCAAATGTCGCCGCGCAAAGGCCAAGGCCTTCCCGCCGACTGAGCAAGCCCGCGCTAATGACATTGTGAGCGCGCTTGTCGGCATCCAGCGCATCGTCCGGCGCATCTTCCACATCGTTGAGCATGAAGGCGAAGCACATTGCCAGCACATTGGCGGCTATCACGATGGACAAACGTTGCTCTGCCTGTGCGCCCGCCGGCTCCAAAGCCAGCAATCCCCCGACCAGCGTCAGTGGAATGGTGAAAGGCACATGTTCACGCCAACGCGACAAGCGAATGATGGCGGCGAGCTTGGCTTTTGCCGCCGGCTCCGTTTTTTGGCTCATGTCTACACGCATAGTAGATTGGATTAACTGAGCCAAGCATAGCACAGGACTTACAACGCGTGTACGGCTCGTGGCGCGGATGCTGCATTGTCGGCGGGGCGGGCGCTTAGTATTATGCCGCTCATGTTTCGACTTTGCCTGTTCACGCTAATTTGTGGGACTCTGTTGGTCGGCTGCAATTTGAGCCGCGCTGCGCCCGACAAAGACGCCACCGCCGCCGGGGAAGTCAGGCTGCAGCTGGAGGCGCTGCAAGAAACCGCCACAAACGCGCCCGCCAGCCCCAAGCAGCCCGCTCAGCCGAGCCCCTCGCCGACGCCAGACCGCTGTGGCCAGCCCGCGCCCGAGCTCGCCCGCCGCATTTATGCCGATGTACAAATTGATTATGCCGCGCGGATTGTCGATGTTGCGCAGAGCATTGAATTCTTTAACCTCGAGTCCGAGCCGCTTGAAGAACTCGTGTTGGATGTGCAGCCAAACCAATGGGCGGATACCTTCGCGCTGGCCGCTCTGCGTGTCAACGGCGAGGTGGCCGAATATCACTTGGACTTGAACCGCCTGGAGCTCCCGCTAACGGATCCGCTGCTCCCCGGCTGCTGGCTGGAGATCGCGCTGACATTTCAACTGCGCCCGGAGGCCATCCGCGAGGGCTTGCGCTCCTACCGCGGCTTCTTCGGCCACAGCCCGCGCCAGTTGAATCTGAGTCATTTTCTGCCGACTGTGGCGGCGCGTCTCGGCGGCGACTGGCGGATTCATCAGCCGACCGGCATCGGTGAGCAGATCGTCTACGAGCCGGCTGATTGGCAGGTGCAAGTCAGCCTGGATGGCGCGTCCGATTCATTGCAGTTGGCAGCGCCGGGCACAGTCACTCGGCTGGCGGCGGGGCAGTGGCAAGTCGAACTGTCCGGCTCGCGCGATCTGGCGATGAGCCTCAGCGAAGACTATATCCTCACTGAACGGGAAGTCGCGCCTGGACTGACCGTGGCGGTCTACGCTTTTGCTGACGCGCAGGTCAACCACAACGGCCTGCGACTAAATGGCGCGGAGCACCTGCTGCGGGAAGCTGGCAAGGCGCTGGAGCTCTTCGGTCGCCATTTTGGCGCCTATCCCTGGGGGAGATTCGTCATCGTTCAGGGCGATTTCCCGGATGGCATGGAGTTCAGCGGGTTGGTCTATGTCGGCAGCGCCTGGTTCTATGGCTTTGACGGCAGCCCCAAGAATTATCTGACTCTGATCGCCGCGCATGAAATCGCGCATCAGTGGTGGTATGCCCGCGTCGGCAGCGATTCGGCGTTGAACCCCTGGCTGGACGAAGCGCTGGCCACCTACAGCGAGTATCTCTACATTGAGGCATTCTATCCAGCGGAGAAGAACTGGTGGTGGACATTCCGCGTAGCGAATTTTCTGCCGCAGGGACATGTCGACAGCGCCGTTTACGAATTTACAACTGCGCGCGCCTACATCAACGCGGTGTACCTGCGCGGCGTACAAATGCTGCAGAACCTGCGCGACGACATTGGCGACGCCGCCTTCATGCAACTGCTCAATGATTACAGCGCCGCCGGTGATGGGCGCATCGCCGACCCGGAATTGTTTTGGAGCCTGTTGCCCGCCGCCCAGCGCCCGCTTACGCAAGCCACGCGCGCCGAATTCCTGCGCGAACCCTAAGCCCTCGATCCCTTAATCGGGATGGGGGGACCGAGGGGGTTGAGTTCGCCGCCTAGCCAGTTGTTTTCATGCCCGCCGCGATGCCGTTGATGGTCGCCAGCGTGGCATCCAAGACCGCAGGCCAGCGCGGATTGTCCTCTTCCAACTGTCGCAATTCCCGCAATAGCGCCACCTGCGTGAAATTGAGCGGGTCGACATAAGGGTTGCGCCGCTCGATGGAGGTGCGGATGGCCGGCATATTTGCCAGCAAGCCGTCCTGCTGCGTCACCTGCATGATCATGCGGCTGCCCAGGGCGTGTTCGCGCTTGATTCTGCCGAAGAAGCTGTCGCGCAATTCTGGTGGCTCGACCAGCGAAGCATAAAGCGCGGCAATGCCCATATCGGCTTTGGCGACATCCAGCTGGGCATTGTCGATCAGCGCTTTGAAGAAGGACCAACTACGGTACATCTCCTGCAGCAGGCGCAGGCCATCGTCATTATTGTCCGCGAAAGTCTGGAAGGCTGTGCCTATCCCGAACCAGCTCGGCACAATGGCGCGGCTCTGCATCCAACTGAACATCCAGGGGATAGCGCGCATGGCGGAAAAACCACCGCGTTCGGCGCGTTTGGCCGGTCGCGAGCTGATTTGCATGCGGCTAAGCTCGCGGATGGGTGTGGCTTGCTGCCAATAATCCAGAAAGCCATCGCTCTCGTAGACGAAATCGCGATAGCAGACCTGGCTGAGCTGGGAAAGCGCTTCCATTGCTTCAAAATAGTGGGTGGGCACATGATGCCGTTCTTGCAAGCCCATGCCGATGAGCACGGCATTCATCACCTGGTTTAAATGACGGTGGCCGATGCCGCGGTTGCTGTAGCGGTAAGCGATGACCTCACCCTGCTCGGTGATTTTGACGCCGCCGTGCAAGGATTCCGGTGGCTGCGACAAAATGGCGCGATTGGTGGGTCCCCCTCCGCGCCCGATGCTGCCACCCCGCCCATGGAATAATTCCAGCGAGACGCCCTTGCCGACGCAAGTCTCGGTCAATCGCTGCTGCGCGTGATACAGATTCCAGTTGGACGCCAGGTAACCGCCGTCCTTGCTGCTGTCGGAGTAACCGATCATGACCTGCTGCCGCAAGCCACGTTTGCCCGCCCGCGCTCGCAAATAGGCCAGATATTCCGAGATTTCAAACAATTCCGCCATGATCTGCGGCGCGCGTTCCAGGTCGTCGATGGTCTCAAAGAGCGGCACAATCGTGATGTCTTCGTCAATGCCGACTTCGCAGGCGAAAAGCAGCATAGCCAGCACATCGCTGGGCTGGGTGGACATGCTGGCGATGACGGTGTCGATGACGATAGGGTCGTAGCGCTTGTGCGCCACGGCGATCATTTGCCAGGTGCGGATGATGCTCTGCGTGCCCTCGCTGAAAATGTTGATGTCCTGCGGGAAGAGCGGTCGCCGGCTGCGGATTTCGCTCGACAGCAAACCTTGCTTTTCCGCCTCTGGCAGCGACTGATAACTTTCGCTGATCCCATAATAGGCGAAGATTTCGTCCAGGGCGGCGCTGTGCAGCTCGGCGTTTTCGCGCACTTCCAGCGGTACAAGATGCAAGCCGAAGAGACGTAGCTTGCGCACCAGTCGCTGGACTGTGCCTATGGCTGCTCGCAACCCGCCATGCGTTTTCAAGCTGTCTTGCACTTGCAGCAAGTCACGCAGGAAGTCGCGGCTGGAACGATATTCGTCTCTCTCCAGCTTGCGTTGGATCAGCGCCAGCTTCTGCCGATAGAGCTCGCCCGGGTAGCGTTTCGCCAAGGTCTCATCGCCAGCCGTGGCTTCGCGAATCTCGTCCGATGCGCCGGCTTGCTCGGTATTCTGCGTCAAGTGCTGCGCCAACTGCTCAATCTCATTCAGGTAGATATGCTGGGCGGTGGCGCGCAGTGTAGCCAGAGTCTGCAGGGTCACATCGGTAGTTACATTGGGGTTGCCGTCGCGGTCGCCGCCAATCCAGGAGGCGTAGCGAAGCACCGGCGGCAACTCCTCCCAGTCGGCATCGGGATAGCAACGTTCCAGCGCCAGTTGCAAATCTTCATAAATGTCGATGACGACATCAATGATGACGGAGCGGATGAAATAGATGCCGAAATCGACTTCGTCGGCGACTTCTTTTTTGGAGGCGCGCACCTGCCGCGTCTGCCAAAGCTCTTCAATCTCTTCCGCCAGCGCGCTTTCCAGCTTGCGCAGCTCCCGCGGCAGCAGGTTGTGACGGTCGCGCCGTTCCATCATGCTGGCGATATGCCGCAGCTTGACGAGCGTTTCCTGGCGTTTGGCTTCCGATGGGTGCGCGGTCAGCACCAGGCGCAGGCGCGTCTGTTCCAGCAGGGCGCGCATATCGTCGGCGCTTTTGCCGCTATCCTTCAAGGCGCGGATTGCCGCCACAATCGACTCGCGCAGCCGTCCCTTGGCTTCGCGCTGGCGGATGACGCGGATTCGTTGCAGATCCTCGGCGATATTGATGAGCTGGAAATAATTGGAGAAGGCTTTGATGAGCACTTGCTTGGAATCCAGCGGCAGGTTCTCCAGGCGGTCAGCCAACTGGAAGGCGGCTTCGGCATCACCACTGCGGCGCGCTTTGGACATGGCGCGTATTTCTTCCACCAGATCGTAGGCCTCCGCCCCGCATTGTTCTTGGATGATGACGCCCAGCCAGTTGCCCAGCAGATGGATATCTTGGCTCAATAAGGTGGAGCCTGCTTTGCGCGCCTCGCTCATGATCTGCTCCTGCTTCAGTCCAGGTTGCTTTTACCGCCGACCTAGAGTTCGTGACAGGCACGACTATAGTGCAAGCCGCCCCTCGATTCCAGTGTCGCAGTCGCAGCGCTTGTTTGTGGCGGGCGGGCGGCTTGTGTTACAATCGCCGCTCAGAATGCGAAATACGCTGACATTCAAGCAAAGGACATAACTCATGAAACGTCTGTTAATTTTCTGCCTGCTCTTGGGGCTGCTGCTGGCTTCACAAGCCCTGGCAGTGGCGCAAGACCGCAATGTATTCGTCTATGCGCATCCGGTGGCCTTTCCCAACCTAGATCCCAGCGGCGGTAATTCCAACGAAAATGTGGTCAATGGCAATGTCTACGAGACGCTGACCTTCTACAACGCGCCCGGCAGCGATGAAGTGCTCAGCGGCAAACTGGCTGTCGCCTGGGAAGCGTCGGCGGACTCCATGACCTGGACATTCAACTTGCGCGAGGGCGTAACTTTCCATGATGGCGCGCCGCTCAATGCCGCAGCCGTCAAGAAATCGCTGGAGCGCACGATGGCCATGGGCGAAGGCAGCTCCTGGATATTCGCGCCCATCGAGTCCATTGAGGCGGTTGACGAGTTAGCGGTGCAATTCAACTTAAGTTATCCCGCGCCGCTGGACTTGATCCTGTCGGCGGGTTACGCCGCCTGGATCATGAGCCCGGAAGCCGCCGACCAGGACAGCGCCTGGTTCAATGATGGCAACGCTGCCGGCACCGGTCCCTACACCATCGCCAGCTACGAACCGGGGCAGCGCATGGTGCTCAGCGCCAATGCCGATTATTGGGGCGGCTGGAGTGATGGGCAATTCGATACCATCGTGCTGGAAATCACCGAAGATGTCACCGTACTGGAGCAGATGATTCGCTCGGGCGATGCCGATTTCACCTACAGCTTGCCTTTCGACAACTACGCGCCGCTGGCGGAAGCCTCGGGCTTGATCGTGGATGTGACGCCCTCCTTCCAGAACCTGCTGATCCTGCTTAACAATGTCAAAGAGCCGACCGGCAATGCGCTTGTTCGCAAGGCGCTGGCTTATGCCTTCCCCTATGCCGATGTCGTCGACAGCTTGTACGCCGGCATGGGCACACAGAGCCGCGGTGCTATCCCCGCCAATATGTGGGGGCACGGCAATGATTTGTATCAATACAGCCAGGATCTGGACAAAGCGCGCGAACTGCTGGCGGAAGCAGGCTATGCCGATGGCGGTTTGAGCGTCGTCTATACGCATGTCGCCAGCGACCTGGACGAACAGCAGGTGGGCGAGTTGTGGCGCGCTAGCCTGGCGGAGATCGGCGTTGATTTGGAAATCCGGGGCCTGGCATGGGAAGCGCAATGGGACCTGGCCATCAACGACCCGATGACCGCGCAAGATGCCTTTGGCTTCTATTGGTGGCCCGATTACATCACGCCCAACAGCTGGCTCTACGGCATGTTCCGCAGCGAAGACGAACCCTTCTTCAACCTGGGCTATTACGCCAATCCCGAATTTGACAGCACCATTGACCGCGCCGAGGAAATCAGCGGCACGGATCGGGCGGCGGCCGAGCAGCTCTTCATAGACGCGCAGCAGATGCTCTTGGATGACGCGGCCGCCATCTTCGTGGTCGACCTGCCGGATATCCATGTCATTCGCGATGATGTCAGCGGCTATGTCAACAACCCGGCCTACCCGCATGTCGTTTTCTTCCACGACTTGACGCGCTAGGCATTGCATCAGGGTCCGGCGCCATTCACAGCGCTGGACCCGCCACAATTCCAGGCACTCCGCATGCCCATCCTGAGCTTCCTGTTGCGCCGACTTGGTTTGTCGGTCTTCGTCTTCATCGGCGTGCTGGTACTGACATTTCTAGTGTCGCGCGTCATCCCCAGCAACCCGGCCGCGCTCTATGCCGGCGCCAGACCTCGCCCCGAGCAAGTCGCTGAGATCGAGAAGAAGCTGGGCTTGGACAAGCCGCTGACTGAGCAATTTCTGGTCTATGTCAGTGAACTGCTGGGGGGCGATCTGGGCGATTCCTATCATTCGCGCCGTTCTATCAATACCGACCTGAGCATCTTCCTGCCGGCCACGCTGGAACTGGTGATTGCGGCGGTGATGGTCGCGCTGGTCCTGGGCATTCCTATCGGCGTGTTGGCGGGGGCATACCCGCGCAGCCTCTTTGACTATGGCACTCGTCTCGTAGCGGTGGCTGGCGTGAGCGTGCCATCGTTCTGGCTGGCATTGATCGCGCAGTTCCTGTTCTTCAGTCAACTGGGCTGGCTGCCGCTGGGCGGGCGCATCAGCCGCGATGTGACGCTTTTCTACCCGATTGCCGCGCAGACTGGTTTCTATCTGGTGGATGCGGTGCTGACTGGTAATTGGCAAGCCTGGCTGGACGCGCTGCATCACTTGATTCTGCCGGCGCTGGTGCTGTCCGCTTATCCGCTGGGCATCACCATCCGCATGACGCAGGCATCCATGCTGGAGGTGCTGTCGGAAACTTACATCACGGCGGCGCGGGCGGCAGGTCTGTCCATGCGGGTGATTCTGTTCAAGCTGGCGCTGAAAAACGCCATCATGCCGGCGCTGACTGTGGTCGGTTTGTCATTCGCTTACTCAATTACCGGTGCATTCCTGGTGGAGACGATTTTTAGTTGGCCCGGTGTCGGCAAATATGTAACGGAAGCGGTGTTGAATGTCGATTTTCCCGTCATTATTGCAGTTACGCTGGTCGTGACTGTCTTCTATATCGGCGTCAACTTGCTGGTGGATGTCGTGCAGGCGCTGCTGGATCCGCGCGTGCGGCTGGCATGAGGAATCGGCATGCGCATTGAAGTTGGCTCGACGACCTGGTTTCTGCTGCGGGACAGGCCCGCCATGCTCAGCCTCGTCTTTTTGATCTTGGTTGCGCTGGCGGCTATTCTCGCGCCGCTGCTGACTCCCTATGCTGCGCAGGGCATGGGCGCGCCCGAGCTCACCGCCAAGTTTGTAGCGCCAGGGCTTGATCATCCATTTGGCACGGACGGACTGGGCAGGGATCAGGTAGCGCGATTGCTCTTCGGGGCGCGGCGTTCGCTGTCCATGGGCGTTCTGGTTGTGTTAGCCGCCATCATCATCGGGGTGCCGCTGGGCATGGTGGCGGGCTATCTGGGTGGCTGGGTTGACGAAGTCATCATGCGCGTAACGGATGTCTTTCTGGCTTTCCCGCCGCTCTTGCTGGCCATCGCCATTGCCGCGGCTCTGGGTGCAAGTTATGCCAACGCGCTGATCGCCATTGCCGCGACCTGGTGGCCCTGGTATGCGCGGCTGGCGCGGGCGCAGACGCTCAGCGTGCGCGAATTGGCTTATATCGAGGCGGCGCGCAGCATTGGCGTCCGAGATCGGGTCATCATCCGCCGGCACATCCTGCCCAATATCCTGACGCCGATTGTCGTACAGGGCACACTGGATGTCGGCACAGCCATATTGGTGGCGGCTGGCTTGAGCTTCATCGGGCTGGGCACGCAAGCGCCATTTGCCGATTGGGGCGTGATGATCAGCGACGGACGGCTCTACTTTTTGTCGGGGCGCTGGTGGCTGTCGACCTTTCCGGGTCTGGCGATCTTCCTCACGGCCATGGCTTTCAATTTTCTGGGCGATGGCATGCGTTCGGCGGCGGACCCGCGCTTGCGGAGGCAGCTGTCTTGACTGTGCTGGAAGTGCAGGATTTGCGCGTGGCTTTCAGCACGCCCTTTGGCGCCGTGCATGCCATCCGCGGCATCAATTTCCGGCTGGCTCGCGGCGAAATTTTGGGGCTGGTCGGGGAGACGGGCTGCGGCAAATCGGTCACTGGGCGCAGCATCATGGGTTTGCTTTCGGAAAATGCGCAGATACGCTCCGGGCGCGTGCTTTATGAAGGCGAAGACCTGCTTAAGCTGGATGACGCCGACATGCGGGCAATCCGCGGCCAGCGTATCGCCATGATTTTCCAGGATCCCGCTACGGCGCTCAATCCGCTCTTCACTATCGGGCAGCAGCTGGACGATGTGCTGCGCAGACATGGCGCAGGCATGAAGCCCCAGCGCAGGAAGCGTGCGCAATCCCTGCTGGCGGATGTTGGCTTGCCGGAAGCGAACCGACTGCTGGATGTCTACCCGCATCAGCTATCCGGCGGGCAGCAGCAGCGCGTCGTCATCGCCATCAGCTTGGCGGCGGAACCGGAGGTCATCATCGCTGACGAACCGACCACGGCGCTGGATGTCACTATTCAGGCACAGATCTTGGACTTGCTCCGCCAGCTGCAGCGCGAGCGCGGCATCAGCGTCATCCTCATCACGCATGACCTGGGCATCGTCGCGGAGACATGCCAGCAGGTGGTCGTGCTTTACGCCGGGCGCGTTGTGGAGACCGGGCCCGTAGACACGATATTTGCCGCGCCAAAACACCCTTATACGCGCGGATTGCTGGCGGCCCTGCCACGCCCCGGCAGCCGAGGCCAAGACTTGCAAGTCATCCCCGGCGCGGTGCCTAGCGGGCTGGAAGACATCCTTGGCTGCGCATTCGCCCCGCGCTGTGAATTTGTCATGGCGCAATGCGCGGGTAGCCAGCCGCGATTTTATGAATTCGCTGGCGGTCAGCGGTCAGCCTGTTTTTTGCACGAGGCTGACGATGGCTGAGCCGCTGCTGACTGTGCGCGATTTGTCCATGAGTTACCGACGGCGGGCGGGGCTCTTCAATCGTGGCGCGCAATCCGTTCCGGCGCTGAAGCAAGTCAGCTTTGATCTCCGCGCGGGCGAGACCCTAGGCATTGTCGGCGAGTCCGGCTGCGGCAAGAGCACTCTGGCGCGCTGTCTGCTGCGGCTGTTGACTCCCAGCGGCGGGCGCATTGTGTTTGATGACGAAGACCTGCTCAGCCTGGACAATGAGCAAATGCGGCGGCTGCGGCGGCGCATGCAAATCCTGCTGCAGAATCCCTTCGCCTCGCTGAATCCGCGCTTGACAGGCTTTGACCTGGTGGCGGAACCGCTACGCACGCACACACAAATGACTCGCGGCGAGATGCGCGAGCATGTCACAGCGCTGCTCAGTGAGGTCGGCTTGTCGGCGGAGTATATGAGTCGGCATCCGCATCAGTTGAGCGGCGGGCAGGCGCAGCGTATCGCGCTGGCGCGGGCATTGGCGCTCAATCCTGACTTGCTAATTTTGGACGAACCAACATCGGCGCTGGATGTCTCCGTGCAAGCGCAGATCATCAACTTGTTGATTCGCTTGCAACAGGGACGCGGCTTGACCTATCTCTTCATCACACACGATTTGAGCGTTATCCAGCATATCAGCGACCGCATCGCCGTCATGTACTTGGGCAAAATCGTCGAAGAGGCCAGCAGCGAGCGTATATTCGCCGCGCCCCAGCATCCCTACACGCAAGCGCTGCTCTCATCTACGCCCAGGCCCGACCCGCAGCGGAGTCGCCAGCGCATCATTTTGCCTGGCAGCGTGCCCAGCGCCTTGAATCCGCCCGCTGGCTGCAGCTTTCATCCCCGTTGCGCGCATGTGATGGACATCTGCCAACGAGAATATCCCGCAGCGCGCCAATCCGACCATGGGGATACCGTCAGCTGCCATCTTTACGAGGAAAAGTGTTTATGACGCGACAGCGACTTGCCATTGATGTCGGCGGCACCTTTGTGGATTTCGTGCTGCTTGATGAAGACAGCGGCGCAGTGCGCATCGAAAAAGCGCCATCGTCAAGCGAATTGGAAAGGCGCTTCTTTGAAGGTATTGACAGCCTGGAGATCGACCTGGCGGCGCTGCCTATGATCATTCACGGCTCCACTATGGTCATCAATACCATCGTGCAAGAGAAGGGCGCGCGCATCGGCTTGATTACCACCGAAGGCTTCCGCGATGTGCTGGAAATGGCGCGCGGCAATCGCGAAGAAATCTACAATCTTTTCTATCAGCAGCCGGCGCCACTTGTCGAACGCTACTTGCGCCTGGAAGTGAGCGAACGGTTGGATGCCCGCGGCAAGGTCGTCACGCCGCTGGATGAAACTGACGCGCGTAGGGTCATCCGTCAGCTCCAAGCGGAGGGCGTGGGGGGCATCGCCGTCTGTTTCCTGCATGCCTACCTCAATCCCGCGCACGAAGAGCGGCTGCGCGATCTGATTCACGAGGAGTTCCCAGCCGCCGAAGTGACGATTTCGTCTGAGATCTGCCGCGAGTGGCGGGAATATGAGCGGACATCGACCGCCGTGCTGAATGCCTACACCAAGCCGAAATTGGCGCGTTACTTGACCGCCATTGAGCAGGGGCTGGCGCGACGAAAATTCGCAGGCACGCTGAATATCATGCAATCTTCGGGCGGGATCACCTCAGCACAGGCGGCCCGCGTAGGACCGATTCGCACGACGGTCTCCGGTCCGGCTGGCGGCGTCATTGGTGTGGCGGCGTTGGGACGAGCGCTGGGCGAGGACAACCTGGTGGCGGCGGATGTCGGCGGCACGACCTTTGATGTCGCCTTGATCAGCGGCGGGCAGCCCTTGGAGCAAACCGAGCACCGCATCAATCGCAGACCGGTGCTGCAGCCGACGATTGACATTGTGTCCATTGGCGCGGGCGGCGGCAGCATCGCCTGGCTGGATGATGCCCAGGGTCTGCATATCGGTCCGCAAAGTGTAGAAGCAGATCCCGGACCCGCCTGTTTCGATCTGGGTGGCGAGGAAGCGACCGTCACCGATGCGCAGTTGCTGCTCGGCTACCTCGACCCCGACTATTACCTGGGCGAGCGCATGCGGCTGATGCCGGCGCGCGCTGAAAAGGCCATTGCAAGGCAAGTCGCGGCGCCCTTGGGCATGTCCCTGCTGGATGCAGCTGCGGGGATTGTGCGCCTGGCCAGCGTCAACATGGCTTATGCCATCCGCAACATCACTATTGAGCGCGGGCACGATCCACGCGAGTTTTCGCTCTTGTGCTACGGCGGCGGCGGTGGGCTTTTCGCAGGATTCTTGCTGAACGAACTGGAAGCCGCTTCCGTTATCATCCCGCAGAATCCCGCTGCCTTCTCGGCTTGGGGCTTGTTGAATGCCGACTATCGCGAAGATGATGTGCGGACATATTTACGCGCCTTCGATTCGTTGGATGCCGCGCAACTGGGTTCGGCGCTGCAGGAACTTGAGGCGGGCGTCCGCGCGCGCTTCGCCGACAATGGTATGGCAGCGGCGCATATAACAAGGCAATTTCACGCCGCCATGCGTTACTACGGGCAGGAACATACGGTCAAGGTCCCTGTGTTGGCTGGCGATTTTGACGATGATTTGCGTCCACTGCGCCGCCGACTGGATGCCCTGCACGAGAAAGCCTACGCCCTGGCGCTGCCGGATTCGGCTGCCGAGATCGTCAGTTTGCAGGTCTCCATGCTGGGTGTCACCAACAAGCCGGCGCTGGAACGAATTGCTGTGGACGCGCGGGCGGACGCGGTGAAGGGCAGGCGTCGCATCGCCATCGACGGTTATGGAAGCGACTTGGACGCAGCCGTCTTTGACCGGGCGAAACTGGCAGCTGGCGCGCAGATTCCCGGTCCCGCGCTGATCGAAGAATGGACGTCCACCAGCCTTATTCTGCCCGACCAGCGCGCGACCGTTGACGAATACGGCAACATCATTATCAGGCGGGTAGAGGCATGAACAAAATCGATCCGATCACCACACAAGTCATTCGCAACGCGCTGAAAGCTGCCGCCGATGAGATGATGATCAGCCTCATCAAGACGGCGCATAACCCGCTGATTTACGAAGTGCAGGATTTCGGCCTGGCTATCACCAATCAGCGTGGTGAGATGCTGGCGGAAGGCTCGGGACTGCCTGGCTTTATGGGCTGCCTGGGTCCGACCGTGCAGAGCGGCATCCGCGAGCTGGGCATTGACGGCTTCCGCGCAGGCGACATCCTGCTGGCGAACGAGCCTTATGAGACCGGCACGCATATCAGCGACACCGCTGTCTACATGCCGATCTTCTATGCGGGTGAATTGGTGGCTTTCAGCGCCTTGATGGCGCATTGGGCGGATATTGGCGGCAAAACGCCCGGTGGTTGGTGTCCCGATACCACCAGCATTCACCAGGAGGGATTGATTTTCTTTCACGACAAATTGGTCGATGCCGGGCAGCTCAACGAGACTTTCATGCGCTTCATATTGAAGAATGTGCGCTTTCCGGAGTTAGTGCGCGGCGACCTGAACGCCATGATCGCGGCTTGTCGTACAGGCGCGAAGCGCTATGTGACGCTTTGTGAACGCTTCGGCGCGGAGGCGATGCGACTGGCGATGGACCTGGTGTTTGATCAGTCTGAGGGCATGATGCGCGCCAAGATCCGCGAAATCCCCGACGGGTCATACTCCGCCAGCATCATGATGGATCACGATGGCGTGCGCCTCGATCAGCCCTACAAAGTTGCCGTGACCGTCCATGTTCGCGACGACGAAATGCATATCGACTGGACGGGCACAGCCAGTGCCGTCGACGGACCGACCAACCACCCCTACATCGGCACGGTTGCGCTTTGCCAGACGGTGCTGAAGTCGCTGACTATGCCGCATGACCCCATGAATCACGGGCATCTGCGTCCGCTGACCGTCACTGCGCCGCCCGATACCGCCGTCAGTCCGCGTTATCCCGCGCCCACCGATAGTTACGGTTATGTCGGCGAAATGGTGATTCATTTAGTCGTCAAGGCCTTGTCGCAAGCTATCCCGGAGCGCTGCCCGGCTTGTTCTTATCAGATGTTTGGCGGCAATTTCTATCGCATGGATCCGCGGCACGGCCAGCCCTTCATTTATATCGATCCGTTGGCTGGCGGCGGCGGCGCATTTCCCCACGCGGATGGTCCCAACGGGCTGATTTTCGTCGGCGATGGCAATGCGCCCAACACACCCACAGAAGTCATTGAAGGGCGCTACCCGCTGCGCGTACGGCGGCACAGTTTCAATCCGGATGGCGCTGGCGCGGGCAAATATCGTGGCGGTTTGGGCATCATCCGCGATTATGAAATGCTGGAAGACAATATCCTGATGCAAAGCATGAATGAAAACACGATTGAGACGGCTTGGGGGCTCAATGGCGGCGGCGATGCCGGCTACAGCCGCGTGATCGTGCGCGCCGGCAGCCCAGACGAAGAAGTCATCACCCAGCGCGTCTACCTGTATGGACCGCTGAACAAGGGCGATGTCGTCAGTTTTCGTTCCTCTGGCGGCGGCGGCTGGGGCGACCCCGCGCAGCGCGATGCGGCGCTGATTGACTATGACCGGCGCAATGGCTATCTAGCGCCCAATACCGCCTGAGGGTGAGTCGCCGAATTTGGGGCGGTAATTCAACGCTTCCAGGATATGCGGCACTTCAATTTCCTGTGCGCCAGCCAAGTCGGCTATGGTGCGGCTGAGCTTGATGACGCGGTGATAACTGCGCGCGCTCAGGTTCATTTTGCGCACCGACAGCGACAGAATCTGCTGCGCGTCCGGCTGCAACGGGCAGAAGTCGTCGATCTCGCTGACAGTCATGTCCGAGTTGGCGTGCAGGCTTGGGGCGTCTTGAAAACGTTCCGTCTGCCAGCGGCGGGCGGCTTCAACGCGAGCGCGAATATCTCGCGAGCTATCCGCCGTTTCCGTGCTGAGCAGCTTGTCGTAGTCGACGCGCGGCACCTCGACATGGATATCAATGCGGTCAATGATGGGACCGGATATTCGCGATTGGTAGCGCTGGATTTGATTGGGTGTGCAAGTGCATTGATGCTGCGGCGAGCCGAAGAATCCGCAGGGGCAGGGGTTGCGCGCGCCCACCAACTGGAAATTGGCGGGGAAGGTGATGCTGCCTTTGGCGCGGCTGATGGTGACGACCTTGTCTTCGATGGGCTGGCGCATGACTTCCAGCACGCGGCTGGGCAATTCGTTGATTTCGTCCAGGAAGAGCACGCCACGGTGCGCCAGGCTGATCTCGCCCGGCTTGGGAATAGAACCGCCGCCGACCAAGCCATTCTGCGAGATGGTGAAATGCGGCGCGCGGAAGGGCCGCTGGCGGATGAGCGGCTCGTCCTGGGAGAGCATATCGACTATGGAATAAATACGCGTGACTTCCAGCGCTTCATCCAGCGACAGAGCCGGCAAAATCCCGGCCAGTGCGCCGGCCAGCAAGCTCTTGCCCGCGCCCGGCGGTCCCGACATAAGGATGTTGTGGTTGCCCGCCGCCGCCACCTCCAGGGCGCGTTTGACATGCTCCTGCCCGCGGATATCGGCAAAGTCTATGACGCCATCGCCCAAGGCGCGTGGCTGCCCGTTCTCGGCGCGATCCGCCTCAAAGGGTCGGATGGGGTTCAGTTGATACAAATGTTCGACCAACTGACCAATCGAGCGCACGGGGATGATGGCGATTCCCTGCACCAGCGCGGCTTCGGCGGCATCTTCCTGCGGCACGAAAACGGTCGCCAGGCCTTGCTGCTGGGCGGTGTAGACCATCGGCAGCACGCCTTTGACATGGCGGATGCCCCCATCCAGCGACAGCTCGCCGATGAACATGGCTTCGTCCAGCGCGTGCAGGGGGATTTGGTCGGTGGCGGCCAGCACGCCAATAGCGATCGCCAGGTCATAGGAGGGACCGTGCTTGGGGATGTCGGCCGGCGACAGATTGACGACATAGGCCTTGTTGGGGAAGCGCAAGCCGCTGTTGCGGATAGCTGAGCGGGCGCGTTCCGAGCTTTCGCGGACCGATGCGCCGGGCAAGCCCACCAATTTGAAGCTGGGCAGATGAGCCCGCGGGTTGAAGTCCGTCTGCACCTCGACGATGTGCCCGTCCAGCCCGATGACTTCGCATGTATTGACGATGGCGAGCATAAGCAGTCCTGTTTGCGTTTGCGTAGGGCTGGCAACCTTACTGGCCAGCGCATGAACGCTAACTATAGTGCAAGTCGCGGAGTTACGCTCGGCGCTATGCCTGGGACTGTCCTTGCAACCAAGGAATAATCCCGCCGGCGTCCAGTATCGCGCGGACAAAATCAGGCAGTGGCGGGAAGGCGAAGATCCGCCCGCCAGCCAAAAGCTCATGCGCTGCCATGTCGAGCTCCAGCAAGTCGCCAGTCTCCAGGCAATCTACAATCGGCGGACAGGCGATCGCCAACAAGCCGTTGTTGATGGCGTTGCGATAATAGATGCGCGCGAAACTCCCCGCGATGACCGCGCGGACGCCGGCATGCAGCAGGCAGGTCACGGCTTGCTCGCGGCTGCTGCCATTGCCGAAGTTGCGCCCGGCCACGATGACATCGCCCGCCCGAACGCCGCTGGCAAAGGCGGGATCGAGGTCTTCCAGCGCGTGCTTCGCCAGTTGCGCGGGATCATGGCTGATGGTGTAGGTGTATTTGCCGGGGAAGATGACATCGGTGTTGATATTGTCGCCGTATTTCCAAACGCGGTGAGTCGTAGCCATGGTGCGCCTCGCTCACAAATCGGCGGGGTGGATTAACTCGCCGGCGGCGCAGCTGGCCGCCACTACGCCCGGACTAGCCAGATAAATGGCTGCCTCCGGCTGGCCCATGCGCCCGCGAAAATTGCGGTTGGCGCTGCTGATGCAGACTTCGCCCGGCGCCAGCACGCCCATGTGGTTGCCCATGCAGGGTCCGCAGCCCGGCGTGCCGATGACCGCGCCAGCCTCCAGCAACGCCGTGATATGACCGGCTTCCGCAGCATCCCGCAGCACCAGCGATGACGCCGGGATCACCAGCAGGCGCGCGCGCAGCCGCTTGCCGCGTAGCAAGTCCGCCGCCGCCGCAATATCTTCCAGCCGCCCATTCGTGCATGTGCCAATGAAGCCGACATCCACTTTTGTGCCCGCCAGAGCCGATAGCGGCTGCGTATTGTCGACGGCATGCGGGCAGGCGACCATCGGCTCTACCGCGCTGAGGTCGATACTGTGCTCGGCTGCGACACTGGCATCGGCATCCGCATAGAGCGCGTTCGCTTTGAAGTAAGCCAGCCGCGCCTCATGGTCCTGCGGGCGAGTCCGCGGGAGCGTTTCGCGAAGCCAGCGCCAGGTCCATTCATCGGGCGCCATGCAGGCGTTCTTCGCGCCCATCTCCGCCATCATATTCGTCAGCGCCGCCCGCGAATCCGGTGACAGAGTAGCGACTCCCTCGCCGACGAATTCCACCGCCATATAAGTCGCCCCATCCGCGCCCAGCTCGCCGATCAGCGCCAGCGTCAAGTCTTTGCTGGTGACGCCGCGCCGCAATGCGCCTGTCAGTCGAATGCGCAAGGTCTCCGGCACGCGCAGCCACAATTGCCCGGTCGCCCAGAGCGCCGCCACCTCGCTGCGCCCGATGCCCGCGCCGAATGCGCCCAGCCAGCCGTAATGCGGGCTGTGACTATCCGCGCCCAGCAGGCTCATGCCGGGTCCTGCGACGCCTTCTTCGCAAAGCACCTGATGGCAGATGCCGCGCCCGACCTCGTAGAACTGGTCGATGCCCTGCGCCTGCACAAATTCGCGGATTTGGGCGTGATTCTGGGCGTGTTTGGGTGTTGGCGGCGGGACGGCGTGATCCAGTGTTATCGCCAGGCGCTGCGGATATTTGACGCGCTTTTGTGGCAACTGCGCGAATATCCGGGCGATAGCGGCGCTGTTGTCGTGGCTGAGGATTACATCCGGCTCGATGACGATGATGTCGCCGGGCTGGACGCGGGATTTGCCGGCTGCGCGCGCCAAGATTTTTTCGGTCAGTGTTGGCATGGCGTATTTCGCCTGGACATGAATCCGTTGTACTCGGTTAGCCCAACGTATGCACAAGAGGACTTTGCGTCATCTTTTGGCGGACGAGGCAATGCCTCACCCTTACAACCCATAATCTCTGTGCCCTCTGTATATTCGGTGTACTCGGTGGTAAATCTTTCCATATTTACTCAGCATCACTTCTGTGTCTTTTGTGGTTCAATCTCTTTTCAATTCTGTCACTGCGGCCAGCGCCGTCAACATTTGCGTATACGCCTCAATGAAACTCTGATAGTATGGCGCGCTGTTGCCCGTTCCAGAGGCAGGAACAACAGGCCATGCTCGCCCCGGATCTGCGCGCGAAACTGCGCCACAACACCGCCGTCAATATCGCCGATGGCAGCCTCTTCGGCTTCGGCATCATGGGCTTAGCATCCTATGTTACCATAGTGCCGCTTTTCCTGTCGTATCTGACCGAGTCGACCGCCCTGATAGGCTTTGTCGCGGCGCTCTTCCACATGGGCTGGCAGACTCCGCAGCTCTTCGTCTCCGGCTATGTGGCGGGCTTGCGGCGCTACAAGCCCATGGTGCTGGCGATGACGCTGGTTGAGCGCGTGCCTTATTTTGGCTTGGCGCTGGTGGCGGTCGCCATCCCCGCCATTGGTATTGATGCCACGCTGATTCTGACTTTGCTGCTGCTGGCGGTGCAGTCGCTGGGCGGCGGCTTCACCGGCACGGCTTGGCAGAGCTTGATGAGCAAAATCATGCCGCCGCACCGGCTAGGCGCCTTCTTCGGTGTTCAGTCCGCTTGCGTTAACCTGTTTGGGGCAGGTGGCGCATTGCTTGCAGCGCTAATCCTGGAGCGATTTGCTTTTCCCGAAAGTTTCTCGCTGCTCTTTTTCATTGCTGGCATCAGCCTGTTGATATCCTTCGTCTTCCTGGCGCTGACTTATGAGCCCGCCAGCGAAAGCTGCGATGTTGTCCAGCGCGAAAACTGGCGGGAGTTCGGCATTCGCCTGCGCGCGATCTTGCGCGGAGACGACAATTTTCGCTGGTTTCTCATCGCTCGCGCGCTCACCGCGTTGAGCCTGACCGCCGTATCCTTCTACACCATCTTTGGCATCCGCCGCTTCGATATGTCGCCGGAACTGGCTGGCGCGCTGACCAGCGTGCTGCTGATCGCCAATACCTTGACCAGCTCGGTGGTCGGCTGGATCGGCGATCGTTGGGGGCATCGACGTGTGCTGATTACGGCGAATGTGCTGACGGTGGCGGCTATCGGCATCGTGCTGGCGGCGCCGGATGTCGGTTGGCTCACCATCGTATTTGCGCTGACGGGCGCGGTCAACGCCACGCAATGGTCGACGATGATGACCATCACGGTGCAATTCAGCTCGGTGGCGCAGCGTCCCTTTTACATCGGCTTGGCGAATACCTTGATCGCGCCGGTGACCGTCTTCGCGCCCATCATCGGCGGCTGGCTGGTGGACGCCGTCAACTTCGAGCTGACATTCGGGCTCTTCGCGCTGGCGGGATTGCTTTCGCTGCTGGTCTTCATCGTGCCCATGCGCGAACCACAAGGCGCGATTCTGGCTGCGGATGCCCAAGCAGCCATCGCGGACTAATCCAAGAGCGGCGTCGCTTCGCCCAGCATGCGGTCGACATCGGCAAGCGAGATCTGGCGTTCGTCGGCCAGGGACTTGACCTGCGCGGTGACCTGCCGCAGCGCCTCGTCCGCCAGTTCAATGCCCAGGCTGCCGGCGCGGTCGCGGATGGCATTGCGCCCCACCAGTCGATGCGCCACATCGATATGACGCGCCATGCCGAAGTCGCGGGGGTCGATGGCTTCGTAAGTCGTGGGGTTGCGCAACACGGCATTGGTGTGCACGCCCGCCTTATGATGGAAAGCCACCGAGCCGGTGATCGGGGTGTTGAAGGGGATTTCGATGCCCAGCTTGCCCGCCACCACGCGCTCAATCTCCGCTAGCAGTGGCAAGTCATACTTCGCCACCAAAGCTTGGTCATAGCTGTAGAGCCGCCCGATAAGCGTCCCCATAGGCGTGATTCCGTTGCGCTCGCCGATGCCCAGCACGGTGGTGTCTATGTGCGTGGCGCCCGCTTGCAAGGCGCAGAAGGCATTGGCCACCGCGCAGCCGCTATCGTTATGCCCGTGAAACTCGATATCGCAGCCGACGATATCGCGCAGATTGGAAATCAGATTGTAGGTGCGCAGCGGGTCGGCGATGCCCACGGTATCCGCCACGCCAACGCGATCCACGCCCGCCAGATCCATCGCGCGGTAGACCGTCATCACATCAGCGAAATTGCTGCGGAAGGTGTCTTCGGTGCTGAAACGTGTCTCAATCCCCTGTGACTTCAGCCAGGCGACGACCTCGCGTCCGATATCGATAACTTGGTCGAGGCTCTTGCCATGGCTGTACTCGCGCATATAGGTCGAGGTGCCGATATAGACATCCGCGCCATCGACGCCGCAGTCGACTGCCAGGCGAGCATCGTCCATGTCAGCGCGGATATGCGTCAGCAGCTTGAAATCGCGCTTCATGTCGGCCAAGGCGCGGATAGCATTGGCGCTCTGGGGGCTGGCGACCGGCGTGGACAGCTCCATATATTCGACGCCGAAAGCATCCAGCAGGCTCGCGATCTCGCGCTTGTCGTCAATGCTGAAATGCGTACCGCGGAATTGCTCGCCCTCGCGCAGCGTCGAGTCGATGAAGTGAAAGCCCCGCACGGGGATGCTTGGGTTGAACATGGGTCTCCAGTCCTTTTATAGCGCCTCGAGCGCGGTCGTCAGAACCGCAATGGCGCGCAGGTATTCGTCCAAATCGATATTTTCATGGGGCGTATGGTCAAGCTTCGAATCGCCGGGACCGTAAGCCAATATCGGGCAATTCCATATCGGCGCGACCACATTCATGTCGGAAGTGCCAGTCTTGTAGACAAAGCGCGGCATACCGCCATTCGTCCGTATCGCGCGACGGAAGTGTCGGCTGAGCGGGCTGTTGCGCTCGCCCAAGCAAGCCTCTTCCGCGCCACGCGCTGTGATGGTCGCGCCGTCATCGACCGTGAAGCGCGCCGCCAGCTCCTCAGGCCTAATGCCCGGCGGCAGTCGCAAGCCCAGGGTCATTTCGGCAATGCCATCAACCCCGTCTTGCCGCGTGTTGATGTCGCGTAGGGAGGCGTCGAGTCGCGCGAATATCGAGTCGATGCCGCGATTGTGATCGTCGCAGTGATCCTGGACGCGCTGCCAAAATGCCAGGGCGCGTTCGGCCGGGCTGGGCGCTTGACCCGCGCTGTGCGCCAGTCCGCCGCGCCAGCGCCAGTCCAGCAGCAGCCGCCCTTTGTAGCCCAAGGTGATGCGATCCCAGGCTGAGGGCTCGCCGATGACGCAAAAGTCCGGCTGGTGCTGAGTCGCCGCATACCGCGCGCCACGGCTGGTAGCGGCTTCTTCTTCGACAGCGCCGATGACAATCACTTTGACACCGTTGCGCAATGTCGCACGCTGCGCTGCGACGGCAAAGGCGCAAAGCGGTCCCTTTGCGTCCACCGCGCCCCGGCCATACAAGCGTCGTCCCTCCAGCCGCAGGGGCGGGAAGCCAGCGAAAGTGTCGATATGCCCCAGCAGCATGATCTCTCGCTCGCCATCGCCGCAGACGCCGACCGCGTTGCCAGCCGCATCCACAAATGTCTGGCCGTAACCATTTGCGCGCATCCAGTCGACCAGGAAAGCCGCCGCGGGTCCCTCCTCGCGGGAGGGGCTGGGGATTGCGACCAGGTCGCGCAGCAGCGCTTCGGCGCAGTGGTCTGAGACGGGAGACATGGTCTAGTCCAGTACTTCGGCGATGGCGTCGCGGACGATCGCCAATTCGTCTTTGGTGATAATCAAGGGCGGCAGCAGCCGCAGCGTGGTCAAGCCAGCCGGCAGCGCCAGGACGCCGCGCTCTTGCAGTGTTTTCAACACCGGCGTCACCCGCCCGCGCAGTTCCACGCCAATCATGAGACCGCGTCCGCGCACTTCTCTGACGGCGCGCAAGTTCAGCGCTCGCAGCTCGTCGACCATCCAAGCGCCGACATCCTGCGCGTGACCCGGCAGGTTCAAGTCGCGGATTGCGCTGAGCGCAGCGATGGCTGCCGCGCAAGCCAGGGGGTTGCCGCCGAAGGTGCTGCCATGCGTCGCTCGCGGGATCTCGCCGCGCGCCGCGCGCCAGCAAACCGCGCCCATGGGCAGTCCGCCACCGATCGCTTTGCCCAAGGCCAAAATGTCGGGCAGAATGCCGGCATGCTCAAAGCCGAAGAGCTTGCCCGTGCGCCCAAAACCCGTCTGAATCTCGTCGATGATCAGCATCGCCCCAACGCGGTCGCAGCATTCGCGAAGCGCTTGCAGGTATTCGGGCTCGGCTGGATGCACGCCGCCTTCGCCTTGCACCGGTTCAATGACGACTGCCGCCGTCTGCTCGCTAATCACCGCGCGCGCTTCATCGATATTGTTGTACGCGACATATTCCACCGCCGGCAGCCAGTCTTTGAACGGTTTGCGGTATTTCTGCGTCCAAGTCAGCGACAATGCGCCGGTCGTGCGCCCGTGAAAGGACCGCTTGGCTGCCACAATGCCGGCCCGGCCCGTCAGCAGCATGGCGACTTTCAATGCGCCTTCGATGGCTTCCGCGCCGCTATTGCACAGGAAGAAGCGGTTCAAGTCGCCCGGCGTCAAACTGGCCAGCAGGGGATAGAGTTGCGCGCGGCGGTCGTTATAAAAGGCTTCCTGCATGGTGATTAGCTGGCTGGCTTGCGCATGGACGGCTTCGACGACGGCGGGATGACAATGCCCCAGCGCAGCCACGCCTTGCCCGCTGGCGGCATCCAGATAGCGATTGCCCTCGGCATCCCAAAGCCAGACCCCGTGCCCCTTGACCAGCGCCAGCGGACGTTTGCCATAGGCGCCGGAGCCGTGCTGGTTTTCCAGGTCGAAAATCCTTGCGGTATCCATCATAAACTGAACCTTGTTCCCTCTCCTGCCAATGCCCGCGCGATGGGGTTGGCGCAGCGGCCATCGGCGATAATGACCGCAGCGACTCCCGCCTGCAGGGCTTCCCGCGCCGCTAGCACCTTGCGTTTCATGCGTCCCTGCGCCCAGTCCAGCGCCGCGTCCAACTGCGTCCCTGGCACCTGTGCGACGAAACTGTCCTCGTTCGGGAAGTCGCGGTAGAGCCCGCGTACATTGCTCAGAATTAGCAGCGTAGCCGCGTCCAGCGCTCCCGCCACAGCCGCTCCCGCGCGGTCGCCATCCACATTCAGCAGTCCGTCTTCGCTGGTCGCCATCGGCGGCAGCACCGGCACACACCCAGCCCGCAGCGACTCCAGCAGCAACGCAGAATCGGCACTGCGGATGCTGCCGCTGTGGTCGTCGCGCACCATGCGCACGCGGCCCCTGACCACTGCGCGGATAGCCTTTTTTCGCTCGGCATGCAGCGCCGTAGCTGCGCCGAGCATGCCCTGCGCTGCGACGCCGCGACGAGACAGTGCCTTTACGAGTCGCTCGTTCTCGCTCTCGGCAGCCTGCACATAAACATCGCGCAGGGCAGGCGGGGTGTAGCGCGAGCTATGTCCGCCGGGCGAAGTCAGAGTCTGCACTTCAATACCCAGCTGGGCACAAAGCTTGTTCATGACGTCGCTGACTCCGTGCACAACGACCAGAGGGCGCGCCGCCGCCACAGTTGCCAGGCCATCGCAGACCGCGTCCAGGTCTAAGCCCGCGCCGCCGCCCACTTTGACCACCAGGAGGTTATCAACCGTCATCGCACCGCCTCAGGGGTAGATGCCCGGGAACTGCAAGCCAGCGCATTCGTCTATGCCCAGCATCAAATTCATACACTGCACTGCGCTGCCAGCCGCGCCCTTGCCCAGATTGTCCAGCGCCGCGATGAGGACCAGATGCTGTCCGTCCACGTCCAACTCGAAGCCGATATCGCAGTAATTCGTGCCCGCCACGACCCGCGGTTCGGGCAGGCGATGCAGCCCAACCTTGCCGCTGACTAGGCGCACGAAGGGCTCATTACGGTAGCAACCTCGGTACAGCCGCCAGATATCGCGCGTGCTCTGCTGCTCGCTTAACTCGCAATGCGCCAGCAGATGCACGCCGCGCACCATTTCGATAGCGGTAACGGCAAAGCGAACCGCCCCCCCAGCGCCCAGAATCATGTCGATTTCGGCTTGATGGCGATGTCCGACCGCGCGGTAGGTGCGCACTGCGCCGCTGCGAATCGGGTGATGCGAGCCGGCATTGGCTTTGTTGCCGCCTTCGGAAGAGCCGACCTTGATCTCGATGGCAGCGCGTTCCAGCAGCCCGGCCCCGACCAGCGGCAGCAAAGCCAGATTCGCCGTCGTGGCATTGCAGCCGACTCCGCTGACGAAATCCGCGCCGCGCAGCTTTTCGCGATTGACTTCCGGCAAGCCATAAATAAAGCGCGACAGCCACTCCGGCGCCGGATGCGCCCCGCCATACCACTCGGCATAGGACTCTGCAGAATCCAGCCGGAAGTCGGCGGACAAGTCGATGAGTTTTGGCGAGAGCCCAGCATAGGCATCAATACTGCGGGCGGACATGCCATGCGGCAGCGCCAGGAAGAGCAAATCGCAGTTCTCCAGCGCATCGGGATGATCGAACTTCAGTCGGCAGACATCCCGCAGATTCGGATGCGCACTGTGCACATAGCGCCCGGCGTACTCGCGGCTGGTGATCTGCGCGACTTCCACGGCCGGGTGAAAGTGCAGCAGGCGCAGCAATTCGCCGCCGGTGTAGCCGCTACCGCCCAGGATGCTCGCGCGAATCATGCCGGCACGCCGATCTGCGCGATTACATAGTCGATGACTTCCTGCGCGATATCCACGCCGGTGGGTTTGCTGCTGTTGCGGAATTCCATAGTGTGGTTGATTTCGTTGACGACATAGTCGCCGCGCGCGTCTTCCAGCAAGTCGATAGCCAGGATGCCGCCGCCGACCGCCTGCGCCGCTTTGACGCAGATTTCGTCAATCGCCGGCGTGATGGGGCAATTGCTCGCCTGTCCGCCACGCGCTGTGTTGGTGATCCAGTGGTTGGACTGTCGGTAGATGGCGGCAATAGTGCGGTCGCCAACCACAAAGGCGCGGATGTCCCTGCCCGGTTTGTCCACATATTCCTGCACATAATAAATATGGTGATTGTAGTCGCCCAGCGTCTGGCGGTGCTCCAGGATGGCTTCGGCACTGTCCCGATTATGCACGCGCGCCAGCAAACGCCCCCAGCTGCCCAACACTGGCTTGAGTACCGCCGGATAAGCGACATCTTCAATGGCCTGCATGGCACTTTGCGGGGTGAAAGCGACGCGCGTATGCGGCTGCGGGATGCCCTGCCGGGTCAAGGCAATGCTGGTGCGCAGCTTGTCGCCGCAGACCGCCGCCGTTTCATAACTGTTGAAGGTGCGCACGCCCCAACTATTGAGGATGGCCAGCGCATACATCCCGCGCGAAGTGCTGACGCAGCGCTCGAAGACCAGATCATAGTCCTGCCAGGCCAAACCCGATGGCGCCAACTGCTCGCCGCCCTGGGATAGCTCGAAGTTCAGCTCGCGGTCTAGCACGATGTCCGGGCTGATGCCGCGCTTGTTGAAGGCTGCCAGCAGCAGTTTCTCTTCGGCGCGGATATGTGTAACCAGCAGTGAAACGCGCATGACGGCTATTCGCCCCAGTCTTCTTCGATTTCCGGCGCCGGTTCCAGTTCCAGGGGATCCAGCGACATGATTTCCAGTTCGCTGCCGCAATCGGCGCAGGCGATGAGTTCGTTTTCCATAGCGTCGGCCGGGATATTGACCTCGGCGTCGCATTCGGGGCAGAGTGGGGTCTCGTCCATTTTCTGTCTCCTGGCTTCCCTGCTTTACAACAAAAAACCCGCCAACTGGGCGGGTATGCGGTCGTGTTACGATGGCGGCGCAAACTAGCCCAGGCTCAGTGGGAGTTCGTCTTCTTGGCCTTCTTGCAAGTCCGCACTTGCATGGCTGCCTGCCGTCATTTGCACATTTTGTCGCAACTCTAATTCATTGCAAAAGGATTTGCCAGACTCCAAATAGAAATGTAAGAAAATACTAACAATACCGCCTGCGGCGGGATTGGGTTTGCGGAAGGAATTGCTACAGAAATAGTTCCAACAAAGTAAGGAGAATGACTGGCGTATGAAAAACATTGCCAAAGTGATAGCTGTACGAGCGAGCCGCTGGCTCGCCCCATTTTAGGGGTGTGGCTATGGGATGAGTTGTGCGAGCAAGTTCTTTTGCTTGGGCGGCTGCCATGCAGCGCGCGGGGCTACAAAGTCCTTTTCTCTGTGCCCTCGTTAGACTCGGTGTCCTCGGTGGTTAGCTTTTGCATTACTTACTTGGCACTACTTCTCTGTTTCAAATTTTTGCCTCGCGCTCTTGAACTCGCCCGACGCTAAAAGCCAAATCTGGCCAGCGCCTCATGCAGCGGCGGCAGGTACTTGTCGCCAAAGATAATCAGATGCACCAGCAACGGATACAGATTGTAGATGTGGCGGCGGGTCGTGTAGAAGTCACTGTCGCTGGGGATATGCGCTTGATACGCGCTGAAGAAGTCGCGTCCTACGCCGTCAAAGAGCGTCATGTAGGCCAGTTCCATCTCGTTGTGCGCATAATAGAGCGCCGGATCAATGACGCCTGTCACGCGGCCATCACACACTAATACATTCGTCCGCCACATATCGCCGTGAATCAGCGCAGGCTGCGCCGGCTCAATCAGCAAGCCGTCCAGTGCCTCGGCCATGCGCCCCAGGCGCAATTCCAGTTCGCGCGGCAGATTCCCGGACTCCCACGCCAGCCCGGTCATGTAGCGCAGGCGTCGCTCACGGAAGAAAGCGATCCACGAAGCGTCCGGCGTATTGGGCTGGTGAATAGGTCCAGTCAGCGTGTCGCGCTCCAGCCCGTATTCGTTGGCGGTAACCCGGTGGCAGCGCGCCAGCAGTTCGCCGAGATGCCGCAGACTGGCGCTGTCCCACTGGCTCTCGCCTTCAATATAGTCCATCAGCAGCAGGTCTTGGCTCGCGTGCAGGACAGCCGGCGCAGGTAAGGGCGAATGCGCGCGCAAGTAACGCAGCATATAGGCTTCGATGCGCAGGTCGTGTTCGCCACCTGCTTTCGCCACCAGCGTGCTGCCATCGGCCAGGTCGACGCGCAGCACCTGGCTGATCATGCCGCCAGTCATGGGCGTGACTGTCTTCAGGGGCTGCCCGACAATACCTTCAATGGCGGGCTTGATTTCTGCTGGCATCCCAGTAAGTCCAAGTTAGTCCTTAGAAAACTAGCCGAAAGACGCACAAAGCGCATAGAGTCTATTTCAGAGGGCGATACCTGTGTCGCCCCTACAAAGTCCTTTTCTCTGTGTCCTCCATAAATTCTGTGTCCTCGGTAGTAGTTATTTGAATCACTTCCTTGGTGTTGCTCCTGTCTTGACAGGGCTCGTCACTTGGCTGTAGACTAACGCGATTATGCTCGAAAGCAGGTTGGAGTCAAAAAGATGGGTCCCCTTCCCAAACGCAAGGTCTCAAAATCGCGGCGAGACCGGCGGCGCGCGCACGATGCCCTGCCGCTGAAGCACTTGGTGGAATGCGAAAACTGTGGCGAGTATCACATCGCGCATCGCGTTTGCCTCAAATGCGGCTCGTACAATGGCGAGGAAGTCATCGAAGTCAAAGATGACTAGCGCTGCCCTGAGAATGCCATTTTCAGATTGTCGAGCCGTGCCAGCGTCGCGCGGCTTTTTTACGCATAACTTGGCGCCGGTCCCCCATGACTGATTGGGCGGCGACGGCTGCGCTCTTCCCCGGGCAGGGCTCGCAAACGCTGGGCATGGGCGCGGACTTTGCCAGCGCCTATGACATTGCGCGCGATACCTATGCCGAGGCCGATGACATCCTGGGCATGCCGCTTTCGGCGATTTGCTGGGAGGGTCCTGCGGCTGCACTCGACCAAACGGCGAACACCCAGCCAGCGCTCTATGTAACCAGCGTGGCGATTTGGCGCGCTCTGCGGAGCAGCCTGCCCGCGGCAAATCCAGCCTGGGCGGCCGGGCACAGCCTGGGCGAATTAAGCGCTCTGACAGCGGCCGGTGCATTGGACTTTGCGGCGGGATTGCGCCTGGTGCGCGCGCGTGGTAGCTTGATGCAGCGGGCTGGCAAGTTGCAGCCGGGCGCCATGGCGGCTGTGCTGGGGCTGGATATCGCTTTAGTGCGGGATCTGTGCGCGGATGTCAGCGCGGCTTCGAGCGGCACGGTGGTGCTGGCGAACGATAATTGCCCTGGGCAGGCGGTCGTCTCCGGCGATGTAAGGGCGGTCGAACGATTGATTGCCGCGGCGAAACAGGCGGGCGCAAGACGAGCGCTGCGGCTGGCTGTCAGCGTGGCCGCGCATTCCCCATTGATGGCGACGGCGCAGGCTGGTTTTGACGAGGTGGTGCAGGCGACCGATTTCGCTGAACCGCACATTCCTGTCATCAGCAATATCGGCGCGCAGCCGCTGAACAGTCCCGGCGAAATCCGCGCTGAGCTAAATCAACAATTGACGCAATCCGTACGCTGGACGGAGTCCATGCGTGCGCTGATCGACGCCGGCGCGCAGATCTTCCTCGAAATCGGCGCGGGCAATGTGCTGACCGGTTTGATGCGCCGCATCGACCGAAAGAAATCGCGCGTCAACATCGATTCTGTTCGCGCGTTGGAGGCATTCCTGGAGGCGCAATCGTGAGCGATCTGGTGCTGACGAAACGACAGGGCGCCGTCTTCGAAATCGCGCTGAACCGCCCCAAAATGCGCAATGCCATCAATGACGCCATGCTGGATGAAATGTCCGCGGCCTTCGACCAAGCTGAGCGCGAGTTTCTTGCGGGCGCGCGAGTCCTGCTGCTGCGGGCGCAGGGCCGCGTTTTCTCGCCCGGTATTGACCTGAACCAGTTCCTGGATTTTGACCCGTCTGTGCGCGACAACTTATTCCCGATCACCGCCCGTTATCAGGCGCTTGCCGACCAGGTGGAGCGCTGCTCGCTGCCCGTTATCTGCGTGATGCAGGGCTATTGTCTGGGGTTGGCGCTGGAGTTGGCGCTGGCATGCGACTTCCGCATCGCGGCTTCGCGCGCCAAGTTAGGCTTGCCGGAAGCGCGGCTGGGCATCATCCCGGATGTCGGTGGCACAACGCGGCTGATCAAACTAATCGGCGTGGCGCGGGCAAAAGACCTGGTCATGACCGGGCGGCATATTGACGCGGACGAAGCGCTGCAATGGGGATTGGTCAACGCCGTCTACCCCAAAGCCGAGCTGGAGCAGGGCGTGGCGCAACTGGTGGATGCGCTGGCGGCATCCGCGCCGTTGGCCGTCAGCTATGCCAAGCGTGTCATCAACGATATCGCTGACAATACGCGCGGCTTGCATATTGAGGCTTGGGCGCAGGCGCAGCTTTTCCGCACTTCCGACTTCCAACGCGCCGTGCAGGCCATGCTCAGCAAGGATTATCCCATCGACTGGGAAGGCAAGTGAACGCGGTTCTTTAGTCGCCGATGACCTGGCGCAGCTGTCCGCCAGCCTCATGCAATAGCTGTCGCGCTTCATCGGAAGTCACGCTGCGCCGCTGCATCACCACCGCCGTTTTGACTTCGTTCTCCGCTTCCGCGAGCAGTTGCGTCGCCGCCCGCTCATCCAGCCCAGTCAGGCGCGTGACTAGTCGGCAAGCCCGCGCTTGCAGTTTGGCATTGCTAACCTTGACATCGACCATCAAGTTGCCATAGACCTTGCCCAGGCGGATCATGCTGATGGTGCTGAGCAGATTGAGGACCATCTTCTGCGCTGTGCCGGCTTTCAGGCGTGTCGAGCCGGCGATGACTTCCGCGCCGACATCCACGCTGATGGCGACATCGGCAATTGCGGCAATGGGCGACTCGCTATTACAAGCGATGGCGATGCAGGGCGCGCCAAGCTCGCGGGCATATTGCAGCGCGCCGATGACATAAGGCGTGCGTCCGCTGGCGGCGATGCCACAGACGACATCCGCGCTGGAAGCGCCGCGCTCGTGGAGATCTTGCTTGCCAGCCTCGGCGTTGTCTTCCGCGCCTTCGATGGACCGCAGCATGGCTTCATTGCCGCCGGCGATGACCCCTTGCACCAGTTGCGGCGACACGCTGAAAGTCGGCACGCACTCAGCTGCATCCAGCAAGCCCAGCCGCCCGCTAGTCCCCGCGCCAACATAGAAGAGCCGCCCGCCGCTCGCCAGCGCCGCCACAATTGTCTCGGCCGCCCGCGCGATATCCGGCAGGGCAGCCTGCACAGCTGCCGCCACTTTCGCGTCTTCCGCATTCATCAGCCGCAGCGCATCCAGCGTCGACAGCCGGTCGATATCGCGGGTATTCGGGTTGCTTTCCTCAGTGGTCAGCGTCATTTGCCGCTCCATTCCAATTTTGCCAGCAGCGCCGCGCCGATGGCTGGATTGTGCCTGGCGACCGGGCGTTCCGGCAGGTTCAGCCGCCGCGCGACATCCAGTGACAGGGGATTGTCCACCTCCAGCAAGCCCCCAGCAAAGGCGATTGGCGCCCAAGGATACTCCAGCCGCCGCCGCATTTGCTCGACCTGCCGCGCCAGGTGTATGCCCGCTTGCTGCACGAGATTGCGCGCATCCCAGTCACCTTCCTGCGCCATCTGCAGCGCCAAACGCGCCAGCTCCGCAACGCGAGCAGTCATCGCCTCGTCGCCGCGGTAGAGCCAGCCGACCAGGTCGCGCGCCTTCGTCAAGCCCAGTTTTGCCAGGCATTTGGCGTACAGTGGGGTCATGCTCCGTCCTTCGTCATGCGCGTCGATGATGCCGCGTAGCAGTTGCCTGCCAATCCAGTATCCGCTGCCCTCGTCCCCCAGCAGATAGCCCCAGCCTCCGACTTGCAGTTGCCACCCCTTAGGTGCGCAGCCAAAAGCTGCGCTGCCCGTCCCCGCCAGCAGCAGAATGCCATGCCGCCGCCCCAGCGCGCCAACCAGCGCAATCTCCAGGTCGGAACTGGGCACGATCTGCGTCTTGGCGAGCAAGGGGGTCAGCGTGGCCAGCAGCCATTGATGGCTGTGCAGGTTAGATGCGCCGGCGATGCCGATGCCCGCTGCGGAGATATGGTCCACTGAGACGCCAGCCTCTCGTAGCGCAACTTTTACGCTGCTGCGGATGTGCTGCCGGGCACGCTCATGCCCGATGATGTTGGGGTTGGCTGCGCCCGCCGCATATATCGTCAGCGGCGCTAATTGGTCATCGACGATCGCGACGCGCAGATTGCTGCCGCCGCCATCAATCCCCAGGAAGAGCGGCGTATTCATGCAGCGTCGATGGACGCGGCGATGCGATCGTGCGCAGCCCGGCGAAAAGCGTGTATGCCATTCGGTTCGCGCCCGTGATACACGCGATTCGTCAGCAGGGCGCTGACCAACTGCCGGACTGGGTCAATCCACAGCGAAGTGCCGGTGAAACCCGTATGCCCATAAGACTCCGCGCTGTACAAATCGCCAGCCGAGGAGTCGGCTTCTGCTTTGAGCATCCAGCCCAGCCCCAGCCGGAATTGCCCATTGGCATGCTCTGTCGTAGCGAGCGTTCGCAGCGCTGTGCCTATTTTCAAGCGCGGATCACCACTCAGCCAGGCTTGTCCAAATTGGGCGACATCTCTCGCGCTGGCAAAGAGCCCGGCATGCCCGGCGATCCCGCCCAGACCACAGGCATTCTCATCATGCACTTCGCCCCAAGCCCGCCGCATCCGCCAATGGTCATCGACTTCGGTCGGCACGATGCGCCCGCGCGGCACGCCATTCATCAGCGGATTGTAGGTGAAAGAGCGCAAGCCCAACGGCTCAAGCACGAGCGCTCGCACCGCCTCGTCCAGACGCCCGCCCTGCAAGCGCGCCACCGCCTCGCCCAGCAGCATGATGCCGACATCGGTATAGCGCACTGTGTCGCCGATTGTGCCAGCGAAGGGAAACTCGACCATGGCTGCCAAGCCACGTCGCCAGTGTCCGCCAGCATACTCGTCGCCAGAGGACGGGGGTGGGGGTGGCTCGTCGCCCGCCAGCAGATAGACAGACCGCCAGGGCGCCAACCCCGAGCTATGCGTCAGCAGATGCTTGAATGTCACCGTGGTCGGATCCACCGTCTGCCCGCGAAATCGCGCTTCGGCTGGCAGAAATTCGCGCGTATGCGGGTCTTGGCCACCAGCGATGGGACGCGGATTGACGCGCCCAAACTCGGGAATCACCGAAACCAGCGCATCATCCAGTTTGACCGCGCCCGCCTGGGCAAGCGCCAGAAAACTGACTTCAACCAGCAGCTTGCTGACCGACGCCAGGTCAAAGATGGACTCAGGCTTGACCGGCAGCCGCCGCGCGTCGGGGTCGAGCCAGCCCCAAGCCTGCTCAAGCGCGATTTCGTCGCGGTGGATGACGCAAAGGCTCAGCGCCGGGAAAGTGGCCGGCAGGTGCAGGTCCAGCAAATCGTCAAATATGGCAGGATCGAGAGCAGCGCTCATGTCACATCAACCGTCAGCCGTCCGCCAGGGCGATAATCGCCGCAGATGGCATCCACCGCTGCCAGCAGGGAGGGCTGGCTGTCGCCGTTTGTGCAGATGATGGTATCGGCATCGCCCAACGGACCTGCATCGTAGGGATTGCGCGCGCAGACGAGGATGACCGGCCGCGCGCCAGCCAGTACAGCTTCAGCAAGCCGCATCTGCGCGGGCTGCGTGTGGGCGCTGCGCGTCAACAAAATCAAGGTGTCGCAATCGAAAATGCTTGCATCAATATGTGTTGTGTCATTTGGATCGACGACCAGGCATTCCACTTCAGGCAAGCGACGCCGCAGATATTCCGTGAAAATGCGCTGTCCGCGCGCTTCCACCGCATCCGACACGCGCACCGCGGAAAACTCAATACAGCCGACGCGCCCCTCGCCGAGACCTGCCAGCGCCTCGCCTTCTTTCAGCAGCACGGCGCCGGCGCGAGCCGCCTTTTGCGCCAGACTGCGGTGGCTTTCGCAGCCGACAACCTCCAGCGCCGGCGCATTGTCCAGGTTGTAGCGCTGCTTCATGCCTTCAATGCGCGCCAGCGACTCATCCAGCCGGGCTTCGCTGATTCGGCCCGATTTCGCCGCCGCCAGCAGCGCCTCGCAGGCTGCTTCTTGTCGTTCGCGAGTATGGGAAAACAGCGGCAAATCCACGCCAGCCAGAACCGCCAACACCGCCGACTCGCCTGCGCCAACCTGCTCGGTCATAGCATTCATCTCCATGCAGTCGGTGCTGACCGCGCCTGCGAATCCCAGTCTCCCGCGCAGCAAGTCCGTCACGATTCGTGGCGATATGGTGGCCGGGCGCTCGCGATCCAATTCGTCATACATCACATGCGTCAGCATCACACAGGCGACATCGGCGGCGATAGCAGCGCGGAAGGGCGCTAAGTCTTCTGCATGCAGATAGTCCAGCGAGCCGCTGACTCGCGCCATGCCGACATGGGTATCGATGACCGTGTTGCCCAGCCCAGGGAAATGCTTGACCGTGGCCGCCACGCCACTGCGCTGGAAGCCGCGCACCTGCGCCGCGACTATTTGGCTGACCATGGCGCTGTCGCGCCCGACCGAGCGTGTGCTCACCGAGGGATTGTCGCGTTGGTGGGCGATATCCGCGACCGGCGCGAAGTTCCAGTTGATGCCCAGCGCCGCCATTTCCCGCCCCAGCATGGCGGATACTTCTCCGGCGAGTTGCGCATCGCCAGCCGCGCCCAGCGCCATAGCGCCGGGACTCTCGCTGAAATCGCCGCGCAAACGCGCCACGATGCCGCCTTCCTGATCGATGCCGACCAGGATAGGGAAGGGCGCCGCCTCGCGACATTCCGCCACCAGCTCTTGCACCTGCGCCGGTGATTGGATGTTGCGCGCGAAAAGATAGACGCCGCCGATGCGACCACTCCGCAGCCACTCTACAATGTGTGCCGGCGGCCGCAGTCCCTCAAAGCCGACCATCAGCATGCGCCCGACTTTTTCCGTGAGGCTCAACATCAGGCAACTCCTAATTTGCTGCGCGCTATATGGCTTTCGAAGCGCAGCATCAGTAGATAGATCAATGTCGACAGGACCGCGCCCAGCAGGATGAACACGCTGATGGACTCCGCGCCGACATATTCCGCAAAGATGCCGCCAAGGCCGGATAAGGCCGCGCCACCTAATCCCGCGCAGCCCACCTGGAAACCGATGGCGTTAGCGGCATGCTCCTGCCCGACGCGCGCGTTGGTCTGCAATATCAAAATCGGGAAGATGGCCGCCAAGCCGAAGCCAATGCTCAGCAAGCCGGCGAAACTCAAAGCCTCGCTGGGATTCAAAAACAGCAGCGCCGCGCCGAGTACCGTCAGCGTGAAGCAGATGAGCAGCAGCAGCCGGTCGCCCAGGCGCATGGCCAGCAAACCCATCAGAATCCGCCCGACCGTAAAGCTGCCCCAATAGGCGCTGACCCAGCTGCTAGCGATTTCCTGAGGCAAATTCCGCGCTTCCGTCAGCAGCGTATTGGCCAGCTGTCCCGTGCCGATTTCGATGCCGCCATAGAGAAAGAAGAACAACAAGCCAATCATCACGATTGGTCGCCGCAGCGTCTCCAGCATGGGTCGACGCTTGATTTTCGGGCTTTCGGTCGAGCCGCTGCGCAACTGCCACATCGGCAAGGTGAAGAGCATCAGCGCGCCCAGCAGCAGCACGGCAGCGCCCGCCACGATATAGCTGGATTGCCAACCGCCGCCCTGATCCAGCACAAAAAAGGTGACCACCGCCGGCGCGATCGTCAAGCCGATGCCCCAGCAGGCATGCAGCCAGTTCATCTCGCTAGTGCCGTAATTGGAGGAGACAAAATTGTTGAAGCCGGCGTCTATCGTGCCTTTGCCTATGCTGGTGAAGAAAGCCACCGCCAGCAGCAGCGCCCAAACCGGCGCGATGGCATAACCCAGCAGCCCAAAGCCGGCGAAAGCCATGCCGCCAACCAGCACTGGCGCCAGCGAAAAACGCCCAATCAACGCGCCATTTAGGAAAGCGGCAATCAAGCCGCCCAACATAGCCGCCGGCGCCAGCGCAGCCAGTGAATCATGCGATACGCCGAAGGTATCTTGCATGTAAGTCCAGGCGATATTCAGCAAGCCGCTGGCGATGCCGATCACGATGAAGATTAGATACGCGACCAGGATAGGGAAGGTCTTGGAAGGCTTCAATGCGGACGATCCTCGTGATTTGACCAGCGCAATCATACCGCGTATGCTATTTCATGAGTAGCGCGATCAGCCGCAACACTGAGGGTAGCATGCCTGTGCAGCCGCAACCCGATCTCATTGATGTGCGCCCCGACGAGCGCTTCGACGAGGCGCGGCTACAAGTCTGGCTGTGTAGGAAGCTGCCCGGCGCGGCTGGCGAGATGGCGGTGCGGCAGTTCGGCGGCGGCAAAGCTAACTTGACCTACCAGCTCAAGTTCGCCAGCGGCGCGGAATATGTGCTGCGGCGCCCGCCCTTGGGACCCGTGGCGCCATCGGCACACGACATGGGACGCGAATACCGCGTGCTGTCCGTGTTGCATCGCGCCCTTGCCTACGCGCCGCGTTCGTGGCTCTACTGCGAGGACGAGTCGGTCATAGGCGCGCCTTTCCAAATCATGTCGCGCTGTCACGGCGTGGTCCTGCGGGAAGCGCTGCCGCCGCAATTTGCCGCGGACCCCAGCGCCCCTCGCAAAATGAGCGCCGCCCTGGTGGATGCTTTGGCGGCTTTCCATGCGGTTGATTATGCAGCCTTGGGCTTGTCGCGGTTGGGCAGACCGCAGGGTTTCATAGAGCGCCAGGTCGATGGCTGGCAGCGGCGTTGGCAGCGCGCCAAGCTGGAAGACGATCCGGGTGTCGATGCCATTTACGAGTGGCTGCGCTTGCGCCTGCCCAAATCAAGCGCCAATTCGCTGGTGCACAACGACCCCAAGCTGGACAACACCATGTTCGCTGCGGACGATCCGTCGCGGGTGGTCGCCATCCTGGATTGGGATATGTGCACACTGGGCGATCCGCTCTCGGATTTGGGCGCCTTGCTGACCTATTGGACGCAGCCGGACGATCCGCCAGCTGTGCGCGAAATCGCCATGATGCCGGCTGGCAACTGGGATTTTATGAGTCGTGACCAGCTCGTGCAGCGCTATGCCAGCAGCAGCGGCCGCGACATCGCTGACATCCGCTTCTACCATGTGCTGGGCATCTTCCGTCTGTTGGTGATTTTGCAGCAGATCTACATCCGCTATCGGCGCGGGCAGACGCAAGATCGGCGTTTTGCCAGCATGGGCGTTGCCGTCACCGCCTTGACGCGCTGGGCGCTGGAGATCATGGCTGCCTAGACGAAGTCCAGCAACTCGCTCGTCGCGTTTTCGATATCGCTGTAATAACCGCGCAGGTAGGCGTATTCCGGCGGGATGGCGCGCGCAAGTTGGTACATGGCTTCGGTAATCATCTGCGCGAGTTCGGGGCGGGGGATACGCTTGCGATCGCCTTTGCGGAAGCGGAATGGCGGTCCGAATACGACTTTGGCATAAGCGCGGCGCAGGCTTCTCAGTCGCTGCCGCCAATCTTCTGCCCCACATATCGCGGCTGGCACGATGACGGCGTCGGCTTTGGTCGCGACATAAGCCAAACCCTCTTTCGCCTGCTGCAAGCCGCCGGGATGTCGCGTGCCTTCCGGCGCCATCAGCACCAAATAGCCGCTTTGCAGCAGGGCAATGGTCTGCATGAGCGCCTTGCGGTCGTATGCGCCGCGATGAATGGGGTAATGCCCCCACTGCCGCAGCAGCCAGCCCGCCACCGGGATGCGGAAATTCTCGATCTTTGACAGCGAAATGGTATGGCGGAAGGGGATGGCGGCGGTAACCACGATGGGGTCGAGGTAGGAAACATGGTTGATCATCAGGCAAGTTCTGCCCGAGCGCGGGACACGCTCCAGTCCTTCGACTTCTAGCCGGCAGAAACTGGGCAGGGCGGCGCGCAGCATGGGGTGCAAGTAGCGGCGGCGCTTGTCGTAAATCGGCTGCCGCGCGATGTATTCGTCTATGCTGAACTCGAGCGACATTAGATTTTAGCGCGGCGTTTGCGTTCGCGGCGTTTACGGCGGATTTCGGCCAGGGCAGGCGCCGGCTGCAGCATATAGGCGATTTCCTCATCGTCCAGTTGATACCATGCGCCCTTGCGCAGCGTGCCCAAGCCCAACTGCCCGATATGCGTTCGCGTGATGTGAATGACGGGATGCCCCAGCGCCAGCGCCACCCGCCGAATCTGTCGTTTTCGCCCCTCGACCATGACGATGCGCAGCACAGTTGAACGCTTGCTGGATTGCAATACACGCACTGCGCAGGCGGCGGTGCGGCTGTCGTCCAGCCAGATACCGGCTTCCCATTTCGCCAGCGTCTCCCGCGAGACCTTGCCTTTGACGGTGACCTTGTAGGTCTTGGTATGTTCGTAGCGCGGGTGTGTCACGCGGTTGGCCAGCTCGCCATCGTTGGTCAGGATCATCAAACCTTCGCTGTCGATATCGAGGCGACCGATGGTGAACAGGTGCCCGGGCAGGTTGATGAGCTCGCGGATGGTGGGTCGGTCGTCGCCCGCTTCGGCTTTGTTCGTGCTCAGCACGCCCTTGGGCTTGTTCAAGGCGATGGTAAGGGCTCTCGCGGCAGAGGCGATTCGCGCGCCATCGACCAGGATGACGTCGCGGCTGGGGTCGGCTTTTGCGCCCAGGGACACCACCTTGCCATTGACCTGCACGCGACCCTGCCGAATGATCTCTTCGCAGGCGCGCCGAGAGCCAATATCCGCCTGCGCCATGATCTTTTGCACGCGCTCGCTTGGCACGGGCGCTCCTTTCTGGTTCTCAGCAAGTCTTCAGCAAGTCTAATGATAGGGTCGCTCGTCCGCATGCGCTAGGGGCAGGCAACTGGCTCACTCGGTCGTCTTGTCGGTCACGATAAACTGCAGCGGGATGCCCAGCAGCAGGCGAGTCTGCGCCACTAGAGTCGGCAGCGCTACCACCAGCAGCGTCAGCACCAGCATGAAGGGAATACTCAGCAGCTCCAGCAGCGACTCGACGAGCGTATAGGGAGCGTCGCGCGGCGGACGGATACGGTAATCCTGCACCTGGATCACGATCACCAGCACCAGCATGACTAATCCTGCCACCGACAGCATCAACCAGGCGGGATGGCTGCTGGCGATGCCTTCCAGCAGATAGCTGAGCTTGTCACCCGATTCCATCAGCCTCTGCACCTTTACTGGCGCGATGTCTGGGTGGAAAAAGACCGGCAGCTGCGAGCCGACCGTCAGGATGATCCAGCCAGCGCCGGCCAGCAGAATGTCATGAGCGATGCGCCCCAGCAGCTTCAACGAATTGCCAGATACGACTTGCGGATTTTCGATGAGCTTGGCCAGCATATAGCCGACTTCTTTGCTGCCCCAGGCATGCCGCAGGGTCTGGCTGTAGCGATTGCGTATCGAATCGAGGATATTAGCGCCCGTTGTCGAATCAGCCAGGAAGGGCAGGTAGATATGCTGCAACGCAACTTGCCCGCCGGTCGCGAAATAAGCCTTGATGAGCATATGCCATTCGTCGGCGATGACATCTGTGTCCCAGTTGCCGCTCTGCTCCAGCAGGTTCAGGCTCAGCGAGTAGGACGACATCGGCATGGCCATCCACCAGGGCGCGGCCAGGTAAGCCAGCTCAAATGCCGTTGCGTAGGTATTGATGATGCGCATCAGCGGGTTGACCTGCCAGATATTGCCGTGATAGCGGATTGGCGCCTGCCAGAACTTGTGGTGGCGGTCGTCGCTGATGGCAAAATGATAAGTCAGCGCGGCGAAGTGATTGGCGTGCCAGCGGGTGTCGGCGTCCATAGTCGTTACGACGACATGGTCGGTATCCAGCCCGTAGTCGTCGACGATGTTCTCAAAAAAACGATTGACTGCCCAAGACAAATTTGCCGACTTGCATTGCATCTCGCCCAGCAGCCCGCGTGGATGCACAGTGAAATGCACTTTGGCGAAGCAGTCGGCATATTGTTGATACAGGCTCTGCGCCTTGTCATAACTGCCGGGCTCCGCCGCTTCCATGGCCAGCAGCACGGAAATCTGCGTCTTGGCGTTATGCTGCTCGCTCAGGCTGTCCAGCGTACGACAGAGGATTTTCATCGATTCGTTGTAATTGGGGATGATGACCAGGTGATGCACGCGCTCCCATTCCAGCGAAGTGTGCCCGCGCTCTGCCAGGTATTTTTGGTGCCAGTCTATGGTTTCCCATTTGCGGATGCGCCGCATTCCCATGCCATTGGCGATGCCCGCCAGCAAGAATCGCAGCGCGGTATAACAAGCCACCAGCGCCGCGCTTAACATCAGCGTCAGGGGAAAAGCCACCGCGCTGGCAATGGAAACGAGCAGCGCCAGCCAGGCAATGAAGCCGGGGATGCCATCCAGCACGCGTTCGGGGATAGGCGGTAGAGGCGCGCCACCCCAAATGGAGCGGCCCACATCGGTGGGGCGGGGCGGGCGTGGATTGCCAGTGGTATAAGGCACGGTACTGGATCAGCTGCTGGATGCGCCTGTCGCCGCTAATCATAACATAGCCGCAAGCGCCTACAAGCTAGCCTTTGACGCTCTTGCTGCCGCGTTGGCTGGCGAGCGCCACCAGGTCAGTCTGATAATCGTAAGTATTGCGGCGTTTGTCGGCATTCGCGCGCCGCGCCAGTTCCACCAGGTGCTCCACCAGTTGCGTGCGGCTGTAGCCATCTTCCCGCCACAAGTAGAAAGCCAGCGAGCCGGGCATGGTGTTGATTTCGTTGAGATAGACTTCGCCGGATTGAGGTTTGACGAGGTAATCAATGCGCGCGATGCTGCGGCCGTCGACTGCCTTGAAGGCAGCAATGCTTAGCGACTGGATGCGCCTAGTAAGCGCTTCGCTGATCGGCGCCGGGATGATGCGCTCAGCGCTTTTCATGCCTTCTCCGCCGCGCAGGTACTTGTCTTCGTACGACAAGAATTCGTCCCAGCTGAGAGGCTGTTCCAAAGTCGAGGCTTGGAAATCGCCCCCGTAGCCCATCACTGCGCAATTGATTTCTACGCCCTCGGTCACAGCTGGCTCGACCAAAATGCGGCGGTCGAAGTTGGCGGCGATGTCGATGCTGGCGCGCAGTCGTATTTCGTCGTCCGCACGCCCGATGCCGATGCTGGAGCCCAGCGTGGCCGGCTTGACGAACAAGGGAAAGTCGAACTTGTCCAGAATCTGCGCGACAAGGGTCTCCGGCGCGTCCTGCCAAGCCTCGCGCGTGAAAAAGAAGTCGTCCAGCACCGGGATCTCCATCTGCCGCAGCGCCACCTTGGTCATGATTTTGTCGTTGGTCAGTGAGGAGCCCAGCGTGGCGCATCCCACATAGGGGATATCCGCCAATTCCAGCAAGCCCTGCAGGCTGCCATCCTCCCCGTGTGAGCCGTGCAGCGCCGGAAACACCACATCCAGGCGTTTGACGCGGCTGCGACTGAATCTGCCCGCCAGCGGATCGATGATCAAGCCATGATGGCGCGTATCCGGGGACAGCAGGCAGGCATGAACTCCCTGTCGCCTCAGCAGCCCGTCGTCTTGGAAGTTGTCCAGCTTCCGCAGCGGTTCGCCAGTGAAAAAGCGTCCATCGCGGCTGATGAAAACGGGCAGGACTTCGTAGCGCTCAGTCGGGAAGGCGTCCATGATCTGATGCCCGGTGACGATGGAGACATCGTGCTCGACGCTGCGGCCGCCAAAGAGGACGGCGACAACGGTGCGGCGGCTGCTCATGGGCTTGTCCTCGCGCTCAATAGGTATCCGGCAGGTCATTCAGAAACAGCACGGCATCCCCCGCCTGCAGATGTCGCTGATACCACTCGACCGACTCGGTCAGCGTATCAACGACTTGCACCCGCGCGCGGTCAAATGCCGTTGTTTCAATGGCGCGCAGGATGGGCGCGGTTTGCCCCCGCCCCACAAGGATAATATCCGTGGCGTATTCTGTCGCCAGCAATCCCAATTTATGATTCTCATCGTCTTGCAATGCCCCCAACTCGATCATGCCCGGCGTGATCAATAAGCGAGCGCCCCCCTCGTGCATGCCCAGCAGCTTCAAGGCACTAACGATACCCTTTGGATTGGCGCTGTAGGCATCGTTGATGATCGTGATGCCGGCGGCGGTCGTCTCGCGGACGAGGCGGCTTTCAGCTGGCTGCAGACTGCGGATGCGCCCGGCAATGTCCCGTAGCGGGATGCTCTCGTGACGCGCCACCGCGATGCACAGCAGCAAGTTGCTCACATTGTGCTCGCCATGCAAACGCGTTTCCACATACGCCGATTCGTCATTGGCGACATCAACAACGCGGAAGGACAGTCCAGTCAGGCTCTCGCTTATGTCACTCGCCAGCCAGTCGATTTCTTGCGCCCGCGCCTCCTCCAGCGGCAATTGGCGGCTGACGGTCAGACGAGTTGCCGGATAGCCGCGCTCGTGCATGGCGCGGATGTAGGGATTGTCCCAGTTGAAGACGGCGACTCCCTCCGGCGGCAGATTGGCAACCAGTTCGTATTTCGCCTTTTGCACATTGTCCAGCGAGCCAAAGCGCTCCAGGTGCTGCGGTCCGATTTCGGTGATGATGGCGATGTCGGGCGGCGTCAGTTGGCAGATGCGCGCAATTTCGCCTTCGACATAGGCGCCCATCTCGCTGATGAAGACCTCCGTACGGTAATCCTCCGCCAGGTCGCGGTTAATGGCCAGCGAAATGCCCATCAACGTGTTGTAGCTCTTGGGCGTGGCGTAGGTTTGGTAACGCAGGCTGAGCAGCTCGCGGAGGAAGGTCTTGGTGGTCGTCTTGCCATAACTGCCGGTGATGCCGATGATCTTGGGCTGAGTTTGCGCGAGGGTCTGACGAGCTTGGCGCAGATAGCGTTGGCGCAGCAAAGCATCCAGGGGGTGCAGCAAGCAATTGCCAGCCACCAGCCATAGCGGACTAAGCAGCCAAACAGCGAATCCTGTGGCGCTCACTGCAATTGTTGCCGGTTCTGTCGCCAGCGCAGCTACGAGGGGAATCGCGGACAGTATGCTCGCCACAAGCAAAATCCGCCGCACACGGGCTGTCATCACCAGGGCTTTTTTGACTTCGCCCTCGCCTGGCGGATATACAGCGACCAGGCCAGCGAACGCAGCGCCGATGTCCCCAAGCGACCCGCCCAGCCGGGCAGCCAGGACCAGCGCCACAAAGGCAGCCACCAGGGAGCGAAACGGCAGTGCCCGCGAGCGATCAGCCAGCAGCCAGCGCAGATAGCGCCCGCTCAGGTACTCTTCAATCTGGTAGAAGCGCGCCTGCCGCCGCAGCCGCAGCCAGGTTCCCACCAGCCAAATCAGGCAATGCAGCAACATTAGTGATAGGTGCATGTAGCGCCCCCGCGCCTCAACACAGGCGCATTATACGGCGAAAGAGGCGATGGGCAACTCGCGGCGTCAGACGCTGCGGAATAGCGCGTCCATGATGCGGGCGGTCTGTTCGGGGTAGTCAAGGTAGGCGTAGTGCCCCGCGCCCGGATGTACGATCAGCGCGGCGTCTGGCATGGCTTCTTCTAGCTTGCGCCCCATCCACAGCGGCGTCTCCTGGTCGGCGTCTCCCCAAATCAGAATGGTCGGGACGGCAGCGCGCCGGGCATAGCCCAGCAAATCCTGATTGACGATTTTGACCAGGCTTTGACGCATGACCGGCGATGCCTGCCGATAGTCTTCTGAGCCATAGCGCTGCGTGTACATATTCTGCAAGCGCGCTTTGACGCCGCTTGCACCGATGGAGTCCAGGCTTTTGCGCGCCCCGTGATACAGCGCCTGGCGCAGCTTCTGCAAAAGTGGCGGCTGCACCTTGATGCCCGCGCTGTTGGAAAGCGCCATGGAGCGCAGGCGTTCTGGAGCTTCTGCCGCCAGCATCAGGCCGATGCGCCCGCCCAGCGAATGCCCGAAATAATGCGCCGATGGCAGCCCATGCGCGTCCAGCAGCGCCAGGCAGAAGTTGACATAATCGCGCACTGCGAATGGTCGGGGCGGCTCGTCGCTTTCGCCAAAACCAGGCATATCTACGAGCAAACAGCGATATCCGAATTGGCTAAGCTTGATCGCCAGCGGCTGCAGCAACTCAATGCGCGCGCCCCAGCCATGCGCCATAAGCAGGGGTTCGCCCTCGCCGATGACCGCCTGCCGCGTTTGGATGCCAGCGATATTGAGCCGACTGGTCTGCAGCGTCCTGTCAGCCAATGGCGCTCAGCGGGATTTCGATCTGGCGCTTGCGCCCGCGCTCGCTGATGGGCGTCACCGGCGGGCACTCCCAAGCCAGTTCGTCAGTGGTTGAACGCTCTTTGGCGAACTTGGGCAAAATGCCGCAAGCGAAGCACTTGTCGCGGCAATCCACGCGCGTCTCCCGGCGGATGCTCATCAGATAGTCTTCTACAAGGAACTTCTTGCGCAAACCAACATCAATGTGATCCCAGGGGAAGATTTCGTCCAGGTCGCGCTCGCGGAAATTGTAGAAGTCCGGATCGATGCCAGCTTCTGCGAAGGCTTGCTTCCAGCGTGTGTGCTTGTGCTGGTCTTGCCAGGCGTCAAACTTGCAGCCCAATTGCCAGGCGCGGTGGATGACGCGGGACAACCGCCGATCGCCACGGCTCAGCCAGCCCTCGAATTCACTGTCGTCATAAGTATTCCAGCGCAGGTGCATGCCGCCGCGCCGCATCTGCCCTTTGAGCATAGCTTGCTTGCGCTCGACGCTCTCGCGACTGTCCTGCGGAACCCACTGGAAGGGCGTATGCGGTTTGGGAATGAAGGTGCTGACGCCGACATTCAGCGTGGCTTTCTTGCCCAGGATCTTCGTGCCTTCGCGCAAAGTCCGCCCACACAAGTCGATGATCGCCTGCACATCGTCCAGCGTCTCTTCGGGATGGCCAATCATGAAATAGAACTTGATGGTGCGCCAGCCCCGTGAATAGACATCGCGCGCCGTCTGGATGACCTGGTCGTCCGATACATATTTGTTGATCATGTCGCGCATCTTCTCGGTGGCGGCTTCTGGAGCAAAAGTGAAACCGCTGCGGCGCGTGCCGCCGATCTTCTCCAGCAGGTCAGCGCTGGCGCTTTCAATGCGCAGGCTGGGCAGGCTCAAGCTCAAGCCGGCGTCCTTGTAGACGCGGTTGACCTCTTCGGCCAGCTCTTCCACCCAGACATAATCCGAAGATGACAAGCTCAGCAGGCTGATCTCTTCAAAGCCCGTATAGCGCACGATCTCGTCGATGGCCGCCATGATCTCGGCGACGGGCCTCTCGCGCACCGGGCGCGTTACCATGCCGGCATGGCAAAATCGGCAGCCGCGCGTGCAGCCGCGCATGATTTCGATGGGCGCGCGGTTATGCACTGTGTCGATATTGGGTACGATGAATTTGGTGAAAGGCTTGGGCAAGGTCAGCACGATGCGCTTCAGCACCCGTTGTGGGATGCCCGGCTCATTGGGCTTTACGCTGCGCACCGTGCCGTCATCGTGATAAGCGACATCATAAAAGCGCGGCACATACATGCCCTGGATTTTGGCGATTTCCCGCAACTGCTCATGGCGACTCTTGTCGCGCAGCCTGCTCAGCGCCGCCGCGATCTCCACGATAATCTCTTCGCCCTCGCCGATGACAAAAGCGTCGATGAACTCCGCCATCGGCTCCGGATTGAAGCAGGCGTGCCCGCCAGCGATGACCAGCGGGTAAGTCTCGTCGCGCTCGCGGCTCAATATGGGCATGCCCGCCAAGTCCAGCATATTGATGGCGTTGGTATAGAGCTGCTCATAGGGGAGGCTGATGCCTAGCAGGTCAAAGTCGCGGATGGGGCGCTTGCTTTCCAGCGAGTAGAGCGGGATGTCGTTTTCGCGCATGACCGCTTCCATATCCAGCCAGGGCGAGAAAACGCGCTCCGCCAGCATGTCATCGCGCAAATTGACCTGGTGATACAGGTTCATGATGCCCAGGTTGGACATGCCCAGGTCGTAGATATCGGGGAATGCCAGCGCTACTTTGACATCGGCGCGCGCCCAGTCTTTGAGGACGCTGTTGTATTCGCCGCCGACATAGCGTCCGGGCTTCTCGACCGAAAGCAAGTGTCGTTCTATGCTGCGCTCTATTGACTGCGCTGGCATGATCCCCGCTTTCTATCTCGATGACTGCCTATTGGCAAAGCTGAAACTCTGTAGACACTATACTGGACTCGCTATGGCAAGGCAAGCGGGCGTTCGCTGGCAAGGAGGAGACGGATATGCGGACAGAACAAATCCTGACCATGTTTGATTACCACTACGGGATGTTTGAGCAAGTCTGGCAATGCGTGCTGGACTTAACGTCCGCGCAATTTGTCGCGGAGACAGACTATTCGCTTGGCTCCGTGCGAAATCAGTTGGTGCATTGCCTAAGCGTGGATAACCGCTGGCTGGCGCGCATTCAGGGTCAGGCGCCGCCACCAGGACTCCAGGAGAGCGACTACCCGGATGCGCAGTCTCTGCGCGGCGACTGGGAAACGATCAGCGAGCGCGTCCTGCGCTATGTGCGCGGCTTGACGCCTGCTGATCTGGATGAGAGCGTCGCTTTGCATTTCCCCGATCGTGGCGGGGCGCGGCACAATACGCGCTGGCAGATCTTGCTGCATGTGGTCAATCATGGCACCGACCACCGCGCGCAAATCCTGGCGCGACTGCACGAGTTGGGCGCGCCGACCCTCGAACAAGACCTGATCCTGCATCTGTGGGCGACTGAAGATTGAGCGTCTAGGCTTGGCTCAGCGCCAAAGCGATCTCGCCGGCCACGCGCGCATTGTTGATTAACAAGGCGATATTGGCCGCCATGGATTTGCCGTCGGTCAAGTCACTGACCCGGCTCAGCACGAAAGGCGTGATATCCTTGCCGGCTATGCCCGCGCTTTCCGCCTCCTGCGTCGCTTGCGCAATTGCCGCATCCGCGACACCCGCGGGCAATGCCATATCGTCAGGCACTGGCACAGCAATGAGCAGGCCATGCTGTGCGTCCAGCATCTCGGCGGCGCGGATGATGGCCGCGGCTTCCTCTGGCGTTTCGATGCGCTGGTCAACCGGCAGGTCCGTGCGCGCCGCATAGAAGCCTGGAAGCGAATCGCTTTGGTAGCCCAATATCGGCACGCCCTGCGTCTCCAGCACTTCCAGAGTCAGCGGCAAGTCCAAAATCGACTTGGCGCCGGAGGACACCACGGCCACCGGCGTCCGCCCCAATTCGATGAGATCCGCCGAGATATCTTGTGGCTGTCCGCGATGTACGCCGCCGATTCCGCCAGTCGCAAAAACTTTGATGCCAGCCATGCGCGCCACGATCATCGTGCCAGCCACCGTGGTCGCGCCAGCCTGCTTCAAGGCGCTGGCAATCGGCAGGTCGCGCCGGCTGCATTTTCGCACTGTGCCCGGCTCTGCCCCCGCCAGCCCTTCAATCTGCGCTTCGGTCATCCCGACTGTGATTTGCCCGCCCAGCACAGCGATTGTTGCAGGGGTAGCGCCGCCTTCCCGGACTGCCGCTTCCATGTTCAGTGCTGTCTTCACGTTTAGTGGATAGGGCAGCCCATGCGTGATCAAGGTCGATTCCAGCGCGACGACCGGACGCCCGGCGGATAGGTCAGCCTGAACATCGTCGCGAATGTCAAGTGGCAGTGTTGCGCTCATATCGTCCTCATTCTCATTCGGGCAGCGTATGCAGGCGACAGCGATGAATGCTGTGGTGCAGCCCCTCCATGTCCAGCAGTTCTAGCAGGTGGTCTGGGCGCAGGTTGCCGCGGTCGCCAACGGAGAGATGCGCCAGCAGGCAGCTGTCCGCGTCCAGTTCCAGCGCCAGGATCAGCGGGCGCACATCCATGACGCTGCGTTTACGCCGGCGCGTCCGCTCCACGATGATGGTCTCTTGGCTGAGCAGGTCATCGATTCTACGCTGGAGCTCCTTGTGGTCGAACCGGTCGTGAAACTGGATGCGATATTCGGCGCTCAAAATCAGCGACTGCATGGTGGATGCGCGCGGGTCGACTTCCTGAATGGCGGCGATGGTCAAGCCCTGCGGCGCGACATCCAGCAACTGCGCGCGCAGGTCGCCCTCGGCGAAGTCAATCCGTTCGCGCAGGGAGATGTCCAGTATCTCGCACTCGCTGGAGATGCCCAGCGGCAGCGGCATGGCCAGGGAGATGCGCGGACGCGTGTTGAAACCGCGCGTGTAGAGCAGCGGCATATCGGCCCGCCGCAGCACGCGCTCCCAGATTTTCGCCATATCCAGGTTGCTGGTGTACTTCAATGTGCCAGCTTTGCCAAAGGTGATGCGCAGCCGCTGCGCGACCGGCGACAGGTGGCTCATTTACCGCGCCCTTGTGGATTCCTACTTTCGTCTGCGGTAGACTATTGTAGGCTAGGAAAGCAGGCGATGGAAGGCGGATGAGCCAGCGACAACTTGCGGAAAGCCAGCGCTTGCAGCGGCGACGTCTGTGGTTGCAGGTGCTGCTACCCTTCCTCTTCGTGCTGTTGTTGATGCTGGCGGGCGTGGCGGCTGTGCTGCTGCTGCCGTCTCCCGCGCAGGTGGCTCTGGTGGCAAACGCCATGCTTACGCTCTTGGCGCTGTGTCCGTCGGTCCTTGTGGTCTTCGCGCTGCTGATTGGCGCGCTAGCGTTGGTCTTGCAGATGCGCCGCTGGCATGCGGGGGCTCGCTCGCCCTTGCGGCGGCTTGAAGCGGCGACCGCCAATGCCCATCAGCGCGTCGATGGCTGGCTAAGCGGCGTCGATAGCCGCGTGCTGGATTGGGCGGTGCGTTTGGCGCCCTTGCGCAGCCTGCTGACGATCTTTGACGCGCCTGCGCCACAAGATGATGACGAGGCAGCCTCATGAACAATTCACAAAGCGAGCAGGACAGCCTGCAAACGCGGAAGACCCGAATCATGCTCACGGGCATTGGCTTGGGCGCAGTCGTCGGTTTCTTGTCCAGCTATTTGTATGCGCGCGCAGCGGACGAACACGCTGCTTCGGAATCCGGCGCGCCGGAGCCAGTCTCGACTGGGCAGTTGCTGGCTATACTGCTGGCGGTGCTGGGGCTAGTGCGCCAAATCGCGGCACTGGGCAAGCCCGACAAAAAACGCAGGAAGTGACGCCGTGTGCGCACGCTACACGCTCACCGCCGATGCCGAATCGATCCAGTTGGCTTTCAATCTGGATAACGCCGAAGCTTGGGGAGCGCCGCGTTACAATATCGCGCCGGCGCAGCAAGTCGCTGTCATCACCGACTGCGATCCCAAAACTCTGTCGATGATGAAGTGGGGACTGGTGCCGTCCTGGGCGGAGGATCCAGCAATCGGCAGCCGCATGATTAACGCCCGTTCCGAGACCGCCGCCGAAAAGCCCTCCTTCCGCAAAGCCTTCAAGCGTCGCCGCTGCCTGATCCCCGCGGATGGTTATTATGAATGGAAGCGCGAAGGCACGCAGAAGACGCCCATGTATATCCGGCACGCCGAGCGCGACATTTTCGCCTTCGCCGGTCTGTGGGAAAGCTGGAAAAAGCCCGATGGCGACTGGCTGCAAACTTGCACGATTCTCACCACCGAAGCCAACCAGTCCATCCGCCCCGTCCATCATCGCATGACCGTCATCATTGAGCCGGAGGATTATGAGCTTTGGCTTGCGCCGCGGGAGCTGAATCCCGGCGAGTGGCAGCCGCTCATGCAAGGTCCACGGGATAAGCAGTTGCGCTTCCACGCTGTGTCGCGGGAGGTCAACTATGTACGCAATGACCATTCCGCGCTGATACAGCCTGCCGAATTGGATTATCCCGCTGCGCTCTTGTGAAGCGCCAGATTCCCTGCTGGAGCAGGAAAAACAGCAAAGCAGCCGCTACTACCGCCAGCGCCGCAATCACGATTAACAGCAGGCGAATTGGTATTTCTGTCGTATTCGTCAGGTGGTGATGCAGGCGATGCGGCTAGTGCTGCGCTGTGCCTGGCTGGTAGCGGCTGAGCACAAATTGCAGCGGGTCCGCGCCCCGCGGGATGATGACCTGGCGGCTGCGGCCCGCGTCTTGTTCTTCGCCTATCGCGCCCAAATCCGCCAGCAGGTCGATAATACGAGCGGCGCGCGGATAGCCCAGCCCCAATTTGCGCTGGATCAACGATGCCGAGGCTTCGCCGCTTTCGGTCAGCAGTTGCAGCACCTCTTCCAGCATGGGGTCGGTCTCGCTGAGGAATTGGCGGCGTTTCAAGGCGCTTTCCCAGGGCGCTCGCCGCTTGCTTGGCAGGACGCCGGCTTGTTCCCGCAGCGTCAATTCATCGCGCCAATGCTGCACTACCTCGCGGACATCGTCCTCGGAGACGAAACAGCCTTGTACGCGCTGTGGAGCGGCCGCGCCCGGCGACTGGAAGAGCATATCGCCGCGCCCTAGCAAATCCTCAGCGCCAGCCCGGTCGATGATCACCCGCGAATCGCCGCTGGTGGCGACTGCCAGGGCAATCCGCGCCGGGAAGTTGGCTTTGATAACGCCTGTGATGACATTGACGCTGGGGCGCTGCGTGGCGATCAGCAGGTGCATGCCCACCGCGCGCGCTTTCTGCGCCAGCCGCGCCACTGCCTCCTGTGTTTCGTCCGGGCTGCTGAGCATCAAATCGCCGATCTCGTCAATCATGATGATGATGTAGGGCAGCCGCTCAACTGGCTCGCCATTGGGGCGCAACTGCGCATTGTAGTCCTTGATATGGCGCGAGCCTTTGCCTTCCAGCAATTTGTAACGGCGTTCCATTTCGCGCACGCACCACTGCAGCACGCCCACGATGCGCTCCGGCACGATTTCCACCGGTCCCAGCAAATGCGGGATGCCGTTGAATCGCGCCAACTCCACCATCTTCGGGTCCAGCATGACCAATCGCAGCTGGTCGGGCGAATACTGCATCAGCAGCGCTGTCGCGATAGCCGCCATGCACACCGATTTTCCCGTGCCGGTCGCTCCCGCGATGAGCAAATGCGGCATATCCGCCAGGTCAATAGCGACAGGCAAGCCAACCACATCTCTGCCCAGCGGCACACACAAATTGTCAATGTCGGCAGCCTGATATTCGTCGCTATCCATGACATTGCGCAGCGCCACGGTGCTTGGCTCGCGGTTCGGCACTTCAATGCCCATGGTTTTCGTGCCAGGCACAGGCGTCTCCATGCGCAGCCGTTTCGCCGCCAGCGCCAGCGCCAGATCGCGCGAGTAACCAGCGATTTTGCTCATGCGGATGCGCTCGCTGCCGTCGTCTTTATGCGGCTGCAGGGCATAACGCGTCACTGTGGGACCCACTTGCACATCGGCGATATGGACCTCAAGGTCAAATTCGAGCAGGGTATTCTCGATAAGCCTGGCGATATGCCCGGTTTCCTCCGCATCCGGCAAAGACAAGTCCACGCTGGTCAGCCTGTCCATGCCTGGCAGGGAGTCGCGCCAGAGCTCGGCGCTGTAGACTCCTGCTGTTTCGCTGGACTTCCCGTTTTGTCGCGGACGCCGTTTTGCCGTAGCGCCATTGCGTCTGGGGATGTCGCTCTTGCCGGTCGCGGTGGACTCCGCTTGAGAGTCGGCGCCTTCTGGTTTAGCTTGGGGGGGCGCCGGACGGTTGGGGAGGATGCGCTCGACAACTGCTGAAGCAGCGCCGCCATTCTCCCGCCGCGTCTGGTCCGCTTCCGGCAAGTTGCCCGGGTTGGGGCGGATGCGCATGATCGGCCGGCGGTAGCCTGGTTGCTCGACCAGCTGCTTATAAAGCTCCTGCGCCAGGTCAGGTTGTGTATCTCGCTGCGGATTCGCCTCTTCGCTAAGGACTTGTAGCCTGCCGCCGACTCTTGCCAAGGCTTGCGTGATCATGCTGCCGCGCAATCCCAAGGCGAAGATGCCGCTCAAGCCGACGACCAACGCAAAGAAGCCCAGCGCCAACTCCCTGCCCATGACCCAGTAGACGGGGTAGCTAAGCCCCCAGCCGATGAGCCCGCCGCCTTGCCCAGACCGCGCCAATGCCCGCAATTCGCTCTCGCCATAGCTGAGGTGCAAAATCGCCAGCAGCGACAGGAAGGCCAGTTCCAGCGCCAGCATGCGCCCGGCCGTGAGTCGAATGCGGATGCCGGCTTTTGGCAGCCACAGGACAGCGCCCAGCGCAAATAGCGCCGCGGCAACGAACACGGCGCCATCTCCGCAGAGCGCCGTCAACATGTCCGCCCAGCTGACCGCCACCAGGGAATCCGCAGCCATAAAAAGCGAAATGAAGGACAAAATGCCGAAGACGATCAGCGCGAAACCAACCACCTCGCTGATCCAGGGCGGCATGCTGTCGCGCAGGTCTTGCCAGAAGTCGAAGTCCTGCGGCGCGTCTTCCAGCCGGCGGATGATTTGCTCGGCGGAAGGTGGTGTTTGCATGGGCGCTTCGTTTTGGCCTTGCGAAAGAGAGTTAGCTGGCTGCTGCACTGTCGTTCCTGCAGGTGTTGTGCTGATCTGGCTACGCTCCCAGTATACTCAGCTTTGCGCAGCCCGTTGCTGAAAATGATGGGCAATAGCCTGGTTACTGGCGCTGCTCTTGCTCCTGTTGCAGGATGAGATCCGTCACCGCCAGGATGGCCACGCGCTGTTTGCGGTAGAGGTCGGCTTCGCTCATGCTCAAACTGCGCGCCACCTCGCGCACTTTGCGATTTTCCAGGAAGCGCAGTTGCAAAATGTTGTATAGCGTCCACTCCGGGCTGAGCAGCTTGCGTTCACCCTGCGGCTTCAATTCGCTAATGGCGTCTTCCAGCAATTTTCGCAATGCGTTGACCGGCGTCAACTCGCCATCTCGCGCGCGCTCTTGCACGACTTGCAGCTTGATAAGGTTGCTTTGTGTGATGCCGCTGCCGCCCCAATAATGCCGCAGCGCAGCCCGCACCTGCTCAAAAAGCTCTTTGCGCTCGGGCAGGCTGTTGAGGCTGGGCGGTTCGCTGGACGATTGGCGATATTCCAACTGCAAGGCTCGTGAGCGCGTCATTTGGAATTGCGGCAGCAGCCCTTCCAGCAGGTTGTACATCTCCGATTGCAGGCGCATATCGTCCAAGCTGGTTTCCACGCGGCTGATGAAGGCGCGCATATGCGGCGCCTCGACCTCGCCTTCCAGCTCTGGGCTGCCATTCAACAAGCCCAGCACGCCAATCGGCAAAGCCTGCGCCCCTTCCGCGCCGATGCGATTGCTGTGTAGCGCGATCAAGGCATATTCGCGCCAGTGAATCAGAGCAGCTCCTGACGATTCGTCCTGCTGCCCGGCGATGCCTTCCAGAAGTTTCGTCTCCCTCAAGACCTCAGCTTCATCAAAATCCAGCGCGCCGATTTTGCTGATGAATTCCGGCTGAACGCGTTCGAAACTGATGACAAAGGCGCGGTCAATGCGCAGATGGTCGCAGATGGACTCGGTCGTCGCCGCGATCAACTGGCTGAGATCGCGATGAGTTAGTACGCGATCGCTCAAGGTCTGCAGCTTGGCGATCTGCGCGCCATCTTCATCGCGGTAAATGAAAAGCTGCTCGAAATAGGGCAGGGCGAGCGAGACAAACCACTGCCACAACAGCACAGCGCCGACCACAGCCGGGGGCGTGAAGGCATCGCCGCGCAGGCTCAAAATGTCCGTGGTTTGCAAAGTGAAATTAATAACCGCCAACGCAATCAAGCCAGTGGCCGGTCCTCGCAACAAGAAGTCCAGCAACTGCTTCTTGACCAGACGATCGGGGATGTCCGAGCCAAAGAAATACAGCGGATAAGACAAAAACAGCAGCATCAGGATGATGATGATGTTGGCGGTGTTGATCAGCAGCAAGCCAAAAAACGAGAACTCGTCGCCCGGGTTGAGCAGCACCGAATAGGGGAAGATGCCCAAGGCCGGTGTCAGAAAGGCGATCTGCAAATACCCCATCCGTCTGGCGCTCGCCCGCGTCAGGCAGCGTTTGCGCGCGCGCTGCACATTGTAGAAGGCGAATCCATTGGCAATGATGAAATAGAGCATGTAGAGCGCGAAGACTGGCGCAGCGGCAATGCTCAACTCGCCCTGCGCCAGCACAAAGGCAAAAAGCGAATCGGAAAATGCCGCCGCTAACAGGAAGGCCGCGCCCAGAAGATACAGCAAACGCAAGACGCGCCGCCGCCGCCCGCGCGATGGCAAACCGGTCGTGGCCAGCAGCGCATCCGACAGATGCGCGATGGCCGCCGGGACAAAGGCAATGCCGATCCACTGCAAGCGTGAGGCAATCTCATGCGCGCCGTGGTCGGGGTCCAGCGAGATGAAGGCATCCGCCACATAGGCGATCGTCACGCAAGCCAGCACGACCGCCCCCGCTTTCGCCACGCGGTTGTTCAGGTTGCGCGTCAAGTTGAAGAGCAGCAGCGACACCGCAATCAGCGCATTGCCAGCCGTCAGAGTTTCGTTGACGGTCAGCAGAAATGTCGTCAGCAGATCCAAAATCGACATGCTTTTACTCGTGCATCCCTGCAAAAGTGCCAGCTGACGCGCCTCAACGCCCGCCCAGATGCCCCGCGCACAGTATTGTACAGCGATTGGCGAAGTCCAGCCTCAGCGCAGCGCTCAAACGGACAAGCTGAAGAAGAGCGCGATCTCCCGATTGGCGAAGTGATGGTCGTTGAAACCGCAAAAGGCGAATCCCTGCGAGCGCGCGAAGCGAATCGCCGGATAATTTGTCATCGGAATCTCGAAGATGATCTGCTGCAAGCGGAATTCGCTCGCCCAGACCTTGGCCACATGCACCAGCCGCGCGCCCAAACTGCGTCGCCGAACCATCGGGTCGATGACCAAATCTTGCAAGTAAGCCACGCGCCCGGCCGCATCCACACGCATGGTGATGTAGCCGAGGAGGTGCTTCGCGCGCTTGTCTTCAATGACGACGAAACAGCTATCCCGCCACAAGGCTGTCATCAACTGCTGCTCGTCGACATGGTGCTGGGCATTGAGTTGGCGAGGCAGGCGCTGCCGACGACAATTGATCTGGATCTCCTCGCCGCTATCCTGCACCGTCATCTGCCAGACATAATCGGTCTCGAAACTGGAGTCCAGCGCCAGGCAATAGGCCAGGTCTTCCTCGACCGCGTCGCGGAACGTCAGTTGATTCGGGTCCCAGCTCAAGTTTCGCATGTGCTTCTGTCCCGCGGTTCGCAGCGAGTCCTGCGCGAAGCCCTCGTCATCGCAATAACGAAATGACCCCGCTTCACCATAGGCAGGGTCATTGTACAGGACAAGTTGTTGACGGGCTGTGCTCTCGCGGCAGATTCGCGCTCAGACTTCGTAGAGGTAATCCTTGAGGATCACATGCGCGGAGGACTGCCGCAGCCGGTTAAGCGCCTGCGCTTCCAACTGACGGACGCGCTCGCGGGTGACGCCGATGGTATTGCCCACCTCTTCCAGCGTATAGACACGCCCATCCGCCAGCCCATAGCGCAAACGCAAAATCTGGGCTTCGCGGTCGGGCAGCTTGTCCAGCGCCGTCTGCAATTGCGAGTGCAGCAGATGCGTGGCTACTTCGTCGGAAGGCGCCGGGCTGTTGCTGTCTTCCACAAAGTCGCCGAAGGTGGAGTCGCCTTCGTCATCGATTGGCGATTCCAGGCTGACGGGCCGGCGTGAAATCTCCAGCAAATTCTCGACTTTGTCCGGCGTGGTATCCATCTCGCGCGCGACCTCGGCCGGTGTGGCATCGCGCCCGAATTCCTGCTGCAACTGAAGTTGCACGCGGCGCATGCGGTTGAGCTGGTCACCCATGTGCACAGGCACGCGGATGGTGCGCCCTTGGTCAGCGACAGCTCGGCTGACTGCCTGGCGGATCCACCAGGTCGCGTAAGTGCTGAACTTGTGCCCGCGCTGGTATTCGAACTTGTTGGTCGCGCGGATCAAGCCGATGTTGCCCTCCTGAATCAAATCCAGGAAGGGTACGCCGCGCCCGATGTACTTTTTGGCTACGCTGATGACCAGACGGGCGTTGGCGCGGATGAGGTGTTCCTGCGCCTGCTCACCATCCATCATCGTCGCGCGCAGGGACTGTTCCTCGCTCCAACTGAGGACTTCTATCGTCTGGACCTCGGCATCCTGCAAACGCTCCCGGGCGAACTCCGCCGCTTCCATGCGCTTGGCCAGCAGGACTTCTTCCGTAGCCGTGAGCAGCGGCACCCGCCCCGCCTCTTTGAGGTACAAGCCGACGACATCGTCGGTGTCCATTGCCGCCTGATAGCCGGCATCCGCTGTCAGGTCTTGCCGCAAGACCTGGTAGAGGGCGTCGCGCTCGTCCTTCTGCTCGCTTTCTTCGTCTGGCTCGCTGGTCAGGGCGCCTTCAGCCGGTTTGTCGTCTTCGGCAGCGTCCTCAGGATGCTTTGGCGCTTCTGCGAGGAGTTCGACACCGGCTTCGACCAAACCGTCCATCAGGTCGTCGAGCAAATCGACATCATTTTCGACATCCGGCACCAAAGCCAGGATATCGGCATGCGTAACGAAACCGCGTTTGTTGGCGCTATCCACTAGCTGCTTGTGAAGTTTACTCACAAGCTCCTGGTGCAGCTCCTCGCGACCATTGAGCTTCGTTACGCCTTCTAGCACCATTTCCACAGACAGGTCCTTCCGCTGACTGACTTACAGCCCAACATGATGTTGATTGGCAACTCTTATCAAATACAGTTTGCAAAGAGGTGTAGCCTAGCAAATAATCTGCGGCGCTCCGCCTGCCGACCGCAACTCATATACACGCGCACGGTAACCATGTCGTCTAATCTGTGCCAGCTCGCGCCGGTCGGCGTCCAAATAGTCGCTAGCCCACCCAGCAATGTAACGCCACTTTTCTTGTTTGTCAAGTTTTTCACAAAGTCTTTTTTGCGCGCGTCGCCAAGCCTATGGTACAGTGCATCTGTCCGCGCGAGTCAAGTCGAATCTGGACGAGGAGGCCAGCCACGCATGCTGGATCGGCGCGCAAACCCGTCTTCAGCCTACGCCATGCTCAGGCTGATGCTGGCTGTCGCGGCGGTGTTCCTGGCGGCGCTGGCGCTGCTGGTGTTTTCGCCGCTGCTGGTCATGTACGGTGCCCTGAACGACATCCCGCAGTTGCTGTCTCTGAGCGGTCCGGCGCATGTGCTGGCGCTGGTGTTGCTGACCGTCACGGTGCCGCTGGCTGGCGCCTTGGGCTTGGCGGGCATCACGCTGGATTCGCTTTCCAGCCTCTTGGTCAAGCGCAAGCGCAAACGCGGCGCTAAGCCTTCGGCGCGGGCGGCCTTCCTGGCTAGTCTTTCACGCCGTGATCGCGCCTTGCTGCGGCAGAGACTGGCGGAAGCGCGTTTGACCATTCGCGATGATGGCGTCTTGATCCCGCAGACGGATTTGCCAGTTGCCGACCATATCTCGTGCAGTTTGCACAAGCAGAAATCAATTCTGCCTAAGGATTCCGCCCAGCGTTGACAGGGCGCGCGCGCGACATTATTATGTCGCGCATAATCAGACGACAAATTCGCAGCAAAGGCGACAGGATATGACCAGGCGCAGGCCTCGCAACACAATCTTGGAGATCGGTGCGAAAGCCTTGGCCGCATGATGTGATTCGCATAGCAACTGCTGGACGCGCCCCGATCTCATACTGATGGTCGGGGTTTTTTGATTATGGAGGGCGCAGGCATGAGCAAAATACGCGCGGGAGTCTATGGCGGTTCGGGCTATGCCGGCATGGACCTGGTCGAGATTCTGTCGGCGCATCCCGCCATTGAAGTGGTCTTCGCCACTTCCAACAGCTACGCCGGCGAGGCTGTGCCGGGCGCGAATCTGGCCTACCTGCCTTCGGATGAGGCGCAGCCTGGCAGCGTCGATGTTGTCTTCCTGGCGCTGCCGCACAAGGCGTCGGCGGTCATGGCCAAGCGCGGCTTGGAAGCTGGCGTGAAAGTGGTTGACCTGTCCGCCGACTTACGCATGAATAGTCCCGAAGCCTATGAAGCGCATTACCATACTCCGCACCCACATCCCGAACTGCTGCCGACTCCTTATGGCTTGCCGGAAATCAACCGCGCCAATATCGCCGGCGCAGATGTGGTCGCCACACCCGGCTGTTACCCGACCACTGCGCTGTTGGGGCTTTATCCGCTGCTGCGCCATGACGCGTTGGACGCCGACGCGCCGATCATCGTCGACGCCAAATCGGGTGTCACGGGCGCCGGACGCAAACCATCGCTGACCACGCATTTCGCCGAGGTCTACAGCAACTTGATTCCCTACAAGACCGGGCGCAGCCACCGTCATATCGGCGAACTGGAACAGGAAGCGCACAAGCTCAGCCCGCGCATCGGTCCGGTCATCTTTTGTCCGCATCTGCTGCCGGTCGATCGCGGCTTGATGGCCAGCCTGTATATCACGCTCAACGAGTCCCTGAGCAGCGACCAAGCGCATGATGTCTATGCGGAAGTCTATGGCGAAGAGACGCTGGTCGATCTGCTGCCATTAGGCGAGCAAGCCACCCTCAAGCATGCCGTCAAAACCAACAAATGCGCCATCAGTATCACGCCGGTGCTGGAGCGTTACTTGCATATCACCAGCGTCACGGACAACTTGCGCAAGGGCGCAGCTGGGCAAGCAGTGCAGAATATGAACCTCATGTTCGGGCTCGATGAGACCACGGGGTTGATTTAGTGAGCCAGTCGATCACGGTCGTCAAGATCTCCGGGCATTGCCTGGACGATGAAGCGCAATTGCAGCAATTCGCCCAAATCGTGGCGCGCGCCGACGAGCAGTTGGTCATCGTGCATGGCGGCGGGGTGGAAATCACGCGGCTGCAAGAGACGCTGGGCATCGAACCGCGTTACCTGAACGGGCTGCGCATCACCGATGCTGAGTCGTTGGCGCTGGTGGAGATGGTGCTTTGTGGCACGGTCAACAAACGACTGGTGCGGCATTTGCTGGCGGCGGGCGTGGATGCGCAGGGCATGTCCGGCGTGGATCGCGGCCTGGTGCGCGCGCGGCAGATGCGGCATGAGCATGTCGATATGGGTTACACCGGCAGGGTCGTGTCGCTGCGTCCGCAGGCGCTGCTGGATTTGTTCGCGCTGGGCGTTACGCCTGTGGTTGCGCCTGTCAGCCTGGGCGAGACCAGCAACTTCAACCTGAATGCCGACCCGGTGGCTGGCGCGATCGCGGCGGCGCTGGCTGCGGACACTGTCGTCTTCATATCCAATGTCTCCGGCGTGATTGTCGATGGCGAGCGCGTCCCGATATTGACGCGCCCTCAGGCGCAGCAGTTCGTTGCGGGTGGCGTCATTTCCGGCGGCATGATTCCCAAAGTGCAATCGGCGCTGGATGTGCTATCATCGGGCGTGCCACGCGTGCTAATCACCGACTTGGAAGGTTGGGATTCGGGCGGTGGCACAACCCTGATAGAAGAGAATTCGGATCGGTAGTTCAGCGAGGAACAATGTCTATCACAGCGGAAGTCATTCAGAAGGACAAAGACTACAGCGTGCCGGTGGCGGCGAGGCCCGATTTCGTGCTGGCGCGGGGCGAGGGCGTGACGCTCTACGATGCCGACGGCAAGGGTTACACCGATTGGGTCGCGGGCATTGCCGTCAACGCCCTGGGCTATGGCGACAAGGAATTGCAGGGCGCCGTCAACGCGCAGATGGATACCGGCTTGATCCATGTCAGCGGCTTGTATCACACGCAGGCAATGGTCGAGCTGGCGGAGATGCTCTGCGGCATGTCCTTCGCGGACAAAGCCTATTTTTGCAACAGCGGCGCGGAAGCCGTAGAAGGCGCCCTGAAGTTCGCCCGCAAGCAGGCCTACATGAATGAACGCGCGAACAAGACCGAAGTCGTAAGCTTCAGCGAGGCTTTTCACGGCCGCACCATGGGCGCGTTGGCTGTTACACCCAAAGAGAAATATCAGACGCCCTTTAAGCCGATGGTGCCAGGCTCGGTCGTCGGCGAATTCAACAGCATCGACAGCGCGCGCGAGTGCATTGGCGCGGATACGGTCGCGGTTATCGTAGAGCCGATCCAGGGGGAAGGCGGCATTAATGTCGCCAGCGCCGAGTTCCTGCAGGCATTGCGGGCGCTCTGCGATGAGCACGACGCGGCGCTGATATTCGACGAAGTGCAATGCGGCTTGGGGCGCACGGGCGACATGTGGGCGCACAGTTTTGCGGGGGTGTCGCCGGACATCATGGTCCTGGCGAAGCCGCTGGCCGGCGGCTTGCCCATCGGCGCGATCCTGGTAACGGACGAAATCGCGGGCGCCATGAGCCCAGGCGACCACGGCTCGACTTTCTCTGGCGGCGCAGTTGTCATGCGCGCGGCCCGCGTGGTCCTCAATCGCGTGCTCAGTGATGGCTTCCTGGAACATGTGCGGGAGGTGGGCGACTATTTGCTGGAGCGGCTGGCGGAAATCAACAGCCCGCATATCGTCGATGTGCGCGGGCGCGGTCTCATGTCCGGCATTGAGCTGGATGTGGCGCCGGCCGGCATCGTGAATGCGGGCTACGAACATGGCTTGCTGCTGGTCAGTTCGGGCACGAATGTCATTCGCTTTGTCCCGCCGCTGATCGTGCAGAAAGCCCATGTGGACGAACTCATCAACAAGCTGACGGCGATACTGGAGCGGATAGATGACGAAGATTAGTCCCGCAGTCGAGGGCGTGGCCGGCTTTCAAGTGGCTGGTGTGCATGCTGGCTTGAAGAAAGACGGTGCGCTGGATTTCGCCCTGGTAAAGAGCGATGTCGATTGCGTAACGGCTGGCGTCTTCACACGCAACAAAGTCCAGGCGGCGCCCGTCCTGCTGGATAGGCAGCGGCTGGCGCAAAATCCCGCCGGCATCCGTGCTGTCGCCACCAACACGGTCTGCGCCAATGCCTGCACCGGCTCGCTGGGGCTGGAAAATGCGCGTGCGACAGCCGAGTTGGTTGCAAACGCGCTGGCAGTCAAGGACGAGCAAGTGCTGGTAATGTCCACCGGCGTCATCGGCACGCACCTGCCCATGGACAAAATCGCGTCTGGCGTTGAAATCTCCAGCGCGAATCTGGGCGATGACTGGCGTTCGGCCGCGGCCGCCATCATGACGACGGACACGCGTCCAAAACTGGGCTCGGTGAAAGTCGACGCTGACAGCGGCAGCTATAGCATTGCCGGCATCGTCAAAGGCGCTGGCATGATCGCGCCGGACATGGCCACCATGCTGAGCTTGATCGTCACCGACGCCGCCATTGATCTGGGCGCCTTGCAGAGCGCGCTGTCCGCGGCGACCGTGCAGAGCTTCAACCGCATCGTCGTCGATGGTGATACCAGCACGAATGACACTGTGCTGTTGCTGGCGAACGGGCGCAGCGGTGTGAAACTGTCCAGCGATGCTGATCTGCGCGGGTTTCAAGCTGCCCTGGATGCCTTGACGCGCTACCTGGCGCAAGAGATCGTGCGGGATGGCGAGGGCGTTACCAAGTTCGTCACCCTGAACATCGTCAATGCCGCGGTTGCAGAGGATGCCGAGCGCATCGGGCAGACCATCGGCGCATCCCTACTGACGAAATCGGCATTTTACGGCAGCGACGCCAACTGGGGGCGCATCGTCGCGGCGGCTGGACGGGCTGGAACGGACTTTGACCCCGACCGCAGCTCGCTATGGGTGGCGGAGGGCGAGTCGCCGGCTGGGCGCGGCTTGCAGATCTTCGGCGGCGGCATGCCCACGGCTTACCAGGAAGCGGATGCGGCGGCCATCATGGCGGCGCCTGCCATGACTTTCACGCTGGATTGCGGGCTGGGGCAGGGCAGCGCCACCATCTGGACCTGCGATATCAGCCACGAGTACATCTCCATCAACGGCGACTATCGCTCCTGACGGGGGACGAACATGCAGGCGGCGCTAGTGCTTGAGGATGGGCGGGTCTTCCCCGGCGTCGGCTTCGGCGCGCGGGGCTGCGCGGCGGGCGAGATCGTCTTCAACACTTCCATGACGGGCTACCAAGAGATCCTCACCGACCCCTCGTACTTCGGGCAGATTGTCGCCATGACAGCGCCGCATATCGGCAATACCGGCGTCAATCTGGAAGACCCCGAGTCACGCAAAGTCTGGGTGTCGGGATTTGTCGTGCGCTCTTTGAGCCCGCTGGTGAGCAATTGGCGCAATCGCGGCGATTTGGCGACCTACCTGCGCGAGCGCAACATTATCGGCGTCAGCGACGTCGCCACTCGCGCATTGGTACGGCATATCCGCGAGCGCGGCGTGATGCGGGCTGTGGTGGCGCATGGCGAGATGGCTGATGGCTATGATGCCTTGGCGCAAATTGCCCGCCAGTCGCCGGATATGTCAGGCGCAAACCTGGTCGATGCCGTTACCGCGCGGGAAACCTACCAGTGGACGGAAGGCAGCGACGCGCAATGGTACGGCGGGGTCCAAGCAAGCGCGGACGGACCGCTAGTGGTTGCTTATGATTTCGGCATCAAACGCAACATCCTGCGCATGCTGAGGGATCGCGGCTTGCGCGTGACTGTTGTGCCTGCCAGGACGCCGCCAGCCGAGATCCTGGATATGCGCCCGGCCGGCATTTTCCTGAGCAACGGTCCAGGCGACCCGGCTGCGGTCGAATATGCCATTGCACATGTGCGCGAGCTGCTAGGCGCGCTGCCTATCTTCGGCATCTGCCTGGGGCATCAGATTTTGGCGCTGGCTTTGGGTGGCGCTACCGAGAAAATGCGCTTTGGACATCGCGGCGGCAACCAGCCCGTCAAAAACCTGGCTGATGGCGCGGTCGAGATCGCGGCGCACAATCATGGATTCGCTGTGTCGGCGGACAGTGATTTGAAGGGTGGCGAAGTTACGCATATCAACTTGAACGACAATACTATCGCCGGCTTGCGGCACCGCGAGCTGCGCGCCTTCAGTGTGCAGTATCACCCGGAAGCCTCGCCCGGTCCCCACGATTCCTTTTATCTCTTCGACGAATTTGTAGCCGCCGTGACTGGCGCAGCCTGACAGCCTGCCATGCCCAAACGAAGCGATATCCAAAGCATCATGATCATCGGCAGCGGACCGATCGTCATCGGGCAAGCCTGTGAGTTTGACTATAGCGGCGTGCAAGCCTGCAAAGCGCTGAAATCGCAGGACTATCGCGTGGTGCTGGTCAATTCCAACCCCGCTACCATCATGACCGACCCGCAATTCGCCGACGCCACCTACATTGAGCCGCTGACGCCCCAGTTCTGCGAAATGATCATCGCGCAGGAGCGACCGGACGCGCTGCTGCCGACGGTGGGCGGGCAAACGGCGCTCAACCTGGCGGTGCAGCTGCAGGAATGCGGCGTGCTGGAGCGCTATGGCGTGGAGCTCATCGGCGCGAGTCTGAAGAGCATTCAACTGGCGGAAGATCGCCAGCTTTTCAACGACACCATGCGCGAGATCGGCTTGCGCGTGCCGGACAGCAAAGTGGTGAACAGCGTCGAAGGCGCGTTGGGCTTCGCTGCCGAGATTGGTTATCCGATTTTGATCCGACCGTCATACACCATGGGCGGGGCGGGCGGCGGCGTCGCCTATGATGAAGACGAACTGCGGCGCGTGGCCGCCAATGGCATTCATCAGAGTCCGGTCGGGGAAGTGCTGGTCGACCGCAGCTTGCTGGGCTGGAAAGAATACGAACTGGAACTGATGCGCGATGTTAAGGGCAATTTCGTGGTCGTCTGCTCTATTGAGAATCTCGATCCCATGGGCGTGCACACCGGCGACAGCATCACCATCGCACCGGCGCAAACCTTGACCGACAAAGAAATCCAGCGCCTTCGCAATATGTCGCGGCAAATCTTCGACCGGCTGGGCATCACCACCGGCGGCGCCAATGTGCAGTTCGCCATCGACCCCGCCTCCGGCAATGTGGTCGTCATCGAGATGAACCCGCGTGTTTCCCGTTCGTCGGCGCTGGCCAGCAAAGCCACTGGCTTCCCCATCGCCAAGATCGCGGCATTGGTGGCGGTCGGCTTTACGCTGGACGAAATCCCCAACGACATCACGCAGCAGACGCCTGCCAGCTTCGAGCCATCTTTGGATTACATCGTGGTGAAAATCCCGCGCTGGGACTTCCGCAAGTTCGTTGGCGCGGACCCGGTGCTGGGACCGCAGATGAAGGCGGTGGGCGAGGTCATGGCCATCGGGCGCACCTTCCCCGAGGCGCTGCAAAAGGCAGTGCGCGCCCTGGATATCGGCATGGACGGCCTGGACGGCGCTGCGGCGGCGCTGCCCACCCCGGAGGCATTGCGCGTGCCGACAGCGCAGCGTCTCTTCCAGGTGGCAGCGGCCATCGCGGACGGTGTGAGCTTGGGGCAGATTGTTGCCGATACGCATTTTGATCCCTGGTTTGTACAGCAAATGCGCGAATTGATGGCGGTTCACAGCGCGATTTCCGGCCTGGGGCGGCAACTGTGCGAGATTGACGCAGCGGAAATGCGCCGACTCAAACAATACGGCTTCAGCGATTCGGGGCTCGCGCGTCTGCTAGACTCCAAGGAAGGGACTGTGCGGGCGCATCGTCAGGCGCTTGGCGTCACCGCCAACTTCTACCGCGTGGATACCTGCGCCGCCGAGTTCCAGGTGCACACGCCTTACCTGTATTCGACTTATGAAATGGAAGACGAAGCCGAGCCTAGCGACGCCCGCAAGGTCATGATCTTGGGCGGCGGACCCAATCGCATCGGGCAGGGCATTGAATTTGATTATTGCTGCGTGCATGCCTGTTTCGCGCTCAAGGACATGGGCTGCGAGACCATTATGGTCAATTGCAATCCAGAGACGGTCAGCACCGATTACGACACTGCCGACCGTCTGTATTTTGAGCCGCTGACCGCCGAAGATGTCATGAATATTATCGACCGCGAAAAGCCGGCTGGCGTGCTCGTCCAGTTTGGCGGGCAGACGCCCCTCAACATCGCCCGCGATTTGGAGCGGATGGGCGCGCCGATTTGGGGCACGCCGGTCGATACCATCGATCTGGCGGAAGACAGACAGCGCTGCCAGGCGCTGATGCGGCAACTGAATATCTCGCAGCCAGCCGGCGCCACCATCCTCACCCGCGAGGAAGCCACCGCCGCCGCTGCGGAAATCGGTTATCCCGTGCTTGTGCGCCCCAGCTATGTCCTGGGCGGGCAGGGGATGGCCATCGTCTTTGATGAGGCGCAACTGCTGGAATGGCTCGACGAGCATGTCGAGTGGCGCGGTCGTCCCGTGCTCATCGACCAGTTCCTCGACGACGCCTACGAACTGGATGTCGACGCCCTCTGCGATGGCGAGACTGTGACCATCGGCGGCATCATGCAGCATATTGAACAGGCGGGGGTGCACAGCGGCGATTCGGCATGTGTGTTGCCGCCCTACAAGATCAGCTATTTCCATCTGGATATCGTGCGCGACTATACGCAACGCATTGGGCTGGCTTTGGGCGTACGTGGCTTGTTCAATATCCAGTTCGCCATCCGCGATGACGAAGTTTTTGTGCTGGAAGTCAACCCGCGCGCCAGCCGCACCGTGCCCTTCATCAGCAAAGCCACCGGGCATCCCCTGGCTAGATATGCCGCGCAGATTGCCGCCGGGAAAACGCTTGCTGAGCTGGATTTCTATGAAGAGCCGCCGGTAGCCGGTTTCTTCGTCAAGGAAGCGGTCTTCCCTTTCCAGAAGTTCCCCGGCGTCGATACGCGCCTGGGACCGGAGATGCGCTCGACGGGCGAAGTGATGTGTCACGCCAGCAGCTTCAGCCACGCTTTCGTCAAGTCGCAAGCGGCGGCTGGACTCCCGCTGCCGGAACGTGGCACGGTCTTCATCAGCGTCAACGACTTCGACAAGCCGGTCGTCGCCAAGCTGGCGCGAGATTTGGCGCGCTTGGGATTTTCGATTGTGGCGACCGACGGCACAGCGGACTGGTTGGCGCGGGCTGGCGTGGCGGCGTCGCGCGTCAACAAGCTGTCGCAAGGCAGCCCCCATGTGCTGGACGCCATGCGCGCGGGCGAAATCAACCTGATTATCAACACGCCGCTGGGCGGCACTGCCCACGAAGACGGCGCCGCCATTCGCAGCCAGGCTTACGCGCTCGGCATCCCCATCGTAACCACCATGAGCGCGGCCGCCGCCACCGTGCAGGGCATCCGCCAGTTGCGCGACAAACCCTTGAGCGCGCGCAGTTTGCAAGCCCATTACGCCGCTGTCAACTAGACCTGGACAGGAAGCGCTGATGACACGGGTATACGAGCAATACCTTGCCGAAGTGTTGATTGACGAAAAGACCTTGCAGGCTCGGATTGCCGAGCTTGGCGCGCAAATCAGCCGCGATTACGCCGACTGCGATGATCTGCTGCTGCTCTGCATTTTGAAGGGCGGCGTCATGTTTTTGACCGACCTGTCGCGTCATATCCATGTGCCGCACATAATCGACTTCATGGCGGCTAGTAGCTATGGGATGGGCGCACGGCAATCAGCCGGATCGGTGCGCATCGACATGGATTTGCAGATGGATGTGCGCGACAAACATGTGCTGGTGGTTGAAGATATCATCGACAGCGGGCACACCCTGGCTTTCGTGCTGAAGACCTTGCAAAATCGCGAGCCGGCCAGTTTGCGTCTCTGCGCCCTGCTCAACAAGCAATCGCGGCGGGAAGTGGCGCTGCATGTCGATTACATTGGCTTCGAGATCGAAAACAAGTTCGTCTTTGGCTACGGGCTGGACCTGGATGAGCGCTTCCGCAATCTGCCCTTTGTCGCCGTCGCGGATACCAATGCGCTGAGTGATGATTGACTTCTCGCCACGCTTGGCTTGGTCGGAATTCGTGCTGGACCTGGCGGAGGCTCTTCGCGAGATCGGCATCGGCGGCGGGCTCTACCTGGTAGGCGGCAGTGTGCGCGACGCTTGGCTGAGGCGCCCGACCAGCGATTATGACATTGTCGCGCCGGGCAATGCCATTCGCGTGGCACGGCGCTTGGCCGATCATCTGGCCGCAGATATCTATGTCATGGATCGGGAACGGGGCGTGGCGCGGCTCTTTGTCGATGACGATGGCGGCCAACTGTGCATCGACTTCGCCGACCAGCGCGGGAATAGCCTGGCGGAGGACCTGCGCGACCGCGATTTCACCATGAATGCCATGGCGGCCGATCTGATTGGGGATGTCGGCGCGCTGATCGACCCGCTCGGTGGCGCTTCCGACTTGCAAGCCAAGATTTTGCGCCGCTGCTCGCCGGCTGCCATCGCCAAGGATCCGATTCGCGGCTTGCGGGCTGTCCGCCTCAGCGCGCAATTTGAATTAAAGATTCACCCCGAAACGGCAAAGGATGTCCGGCGTCATGCCGGCGACTTGGGGCGAATATCGCCCGAGCGCACCCGCGACGAATTCTTCAAGCTGCTGGGTTTGGAGCGGGCGGCGCGGGGCTTGCGCGTGGCGCATCATTTGGGGTTGCTGCACGAGATCCTACCGCAATTGGGTGAAGGCGACCTTTCGTATAGGCTGACAGTGGTCGAGCGGCTGGTGAACTTGCTCACCGCCATTTCTAGCCGCCGCACCGACAATACCGCCGCCGCCTTTGACCTGGGCATGCTGACCATCCAGCTGGATCGTTTTCGCCCAAGCCTGCAGGCGCATGTCGCGCAGGCATACGGCAATGGGCGCAGTCGCGCGCAGCTGCTGGTTCTGGCGGCGCTGCTGTACAGCCTTGACCTGGCGTTGCCCCCGGCTGAGTCGCTGCGATTGAGCGCGGAGGAAGCGCGGATACTCAGCCTGGCGATGCGGGTGGACCAGCGGGTCAAAATGGGCGCGAAGTGGACGCGGCTGGAGCAGCACCGCTTCTGGCATCAGCTGGGCGCGAGCGGCATTGATGTGATTTTGCTGGGCGCGGCGGATGTGCTGGCGAGGCATGGCGCTGCCCTGCGGCAAGACCCGTGGCTGACGCTGGTCGAGCAAATCACGCAACTGCTGGATGGCTATTTCAATCAGTACGATACGCTGGTCAATCCCAAGCTGCTGCTGAATGGCAATGATATCAAACGGCTACTTACTCTGCGAACGGGACCGCAAATCGGCGCGGTATTGCATGCCCTTCGTGAGGCGCAGGTTACTGGCGTGGTGGGGACAGTCGCCGAAGCGCGCGAGTTTGTCGTCAACTTGTCACTGTCTAGCCGAGACTCCGAAGATTCGGTGTAGGGGCAGGGCAACCCACCGGGTAGCCCCTACAGACGCCTGTCGAGCCTGTGTCAGAAACATTCCTGTGGGCTTTTCAGCAAAACGCCCCTACAGCTGGCACAACAATCGTGAAGAAGGAGTTTGGTTCAGCGGGCGAGGCAATGCCTCGCCTCTACGGTGTCCTTTTCTCTGCGCCCTCTGTGGTTCAATCTCTTTCTTGGCATTGCTTACACTTCGAATCGATAGAAAAGCAGCATGGTGTTGCCATAGACCCGTTGATCGACCTGCTGCAGACTGGCAAATTGGGCTGAGGGCTCCAGCTCGCGCGGGTCAATCTGCATGATGACCAGGCTGTCCTCATTGCGCCAGCTCGTCTGCCCGTCCAGCGCGCGCAAAGTCTTCAGCCACATGCCACGATATTGCGGCGGCGCGATGAAAATGAAGTCGTAAACACGGTCGGGCGGCGACTCCAGCAGTTTGAAGGCGCTGCGCCGCAGGACTTTCGCTTTGCCAGCCAGCCGCGTATGCGCCAGGTTGGCGCGAATGACGCCCAGCGCTGCCCGGTCGATCTCCAGGAAGAGCGCATAGTCTGCGCCGCGGCTTAGCGCTTCAATGCCGACGCTGCCCGTGCCGGCAAAGAGATCAAGAAAACTGGCGCCGCGGATGTCCTTGCCGATGATGCTGAAGAGCGCTTCTTTGACGCGATCCATGATCGGGCGCGTCCTCTCGCCGGGCGCCGCTTTCAAACGCATGCCGCGCGCGCTGCCGGCGATGACCCGCAGGGACACGATCAGCCCGCGCTTTCAACCAGGCTGCGGAAAGCGCGGATATGGCCGATTGGCGTCGTGATGTAGCCTTCGCCGCCGCCGCTCAATATCAAAGGCCGCGACTTGCTTTGCCGCTGCGCCTCCTGTACTGCCGCTCGCAGCAGGCTCGGCCTGCCCAGCAGCAAGTCGCCCCGGTCGCTTAGCCCGCCGCAGACCGCGCCCGTGTATATTTCGCGGGCTTCAGCCAGCGACACGGCGCTCGCGCTGACATCCCAGCTCAGCGCTTGCAGCCGCAGTGTGCCGAGCAGCCGCAGCATCGGCGACGCGCCAGCGACTTGCACGATATTCAGCCACCAATCGGCTGGCAAATTTTCCAATATCGCGCGGATATGGGGCAGCGCCACCGCGCTATATTCCGCTTCGGACATGATGTCGTGGCTGGCGAATTTGGTAACTAGGAAGATGCCAGACATGCCATCCAGCTTCCCCAGCGCCTCAATGAAGCGCAAACTGCTTTCCGTTAGCTGCATCAAGGCGCTACGCAGACGGTCCGGGCGCAAGCGCATGTCGCACAGAGTCTTTTGCGTCCCCGCTAGTTGCGCCGCCTGGACGAGCGGGCTGTAAATCGTCTGCAGGACCGGTGTTTCGTCCGCAGCCATTGCCTGGCAGACCAGCCGCATGCACTCGACTTGCCGCGCCAACGCCCCGCGCGTCGGGGAAAGCGGCCGCAGCTCCGTCCAATCCAGCGAGCGCTGCACGACCCACTTGCTAATCTCGCGGAAGCCCCGCGTATCGCCGCGCCAACTATCCTGCACGCCATAATCGTTGACCTGGAAACTGCGCGAGGGCATCGCCCGGACGAAATCCCAGTTGTAATCGTGCTGGAAGTCGATTATCGAACGGGCGAGATCGGTGTAGCGCTGGTCATCGCCCGGGAAGTGCCGCCAAAGCGCGGCCGGCAGGCGATCAAGGGACTCGCCCAGTAGCGCGCGCTCCAGACGCCAGCGTTTTTGCATGCCGCTCAGGAGGCTGACAAGTCCTCAAGGCGCTGCTTGATCATGCGCGTCAGCATCATATAGCGGTCATCCAGGTTGGTTTCCAAGTCGTTGCCGCTTTGATGCCCTTCGACATGCGAGGTCGTGAGGACGGCGGAAAGCGCGCTCTCGGTAATGTCAAGCGCTTGCTGGAAAGCCGTGCTGGCATCGCTCGTCGCGCCGCTGGCTTTGCAAGCCAAGCCCAAGCCATAGAGCGCGTCCACGCTTTCCGGGTGGCTGGCGATAATGTCGTTGAACATGCGGATGGCGCCGGCGTTGTCATCGTCGCGGTGCAGCCGCCAAGCCTGACCGATCTTTTCCGCTGCTGGCATGGTAGACATAGGTCACTCCTCGCTCCGCCAGGACATAAGCCCATTATAGCGCATTTGCCCCCGTTCGCCACTGCGGGGACGCGTCGGCGCATCTTGTAGCGCGCCATGCCTGATGCTATGCTCCCGCCCAGCGACCGCCAGCACAGCTTCCGCCATGCGCATCCGAGGGGCAAATGCAGCCGACCTGCCAGCCGCCAGTCAACTCTGGTTGGAGCGCCTCTTCCTGCTGCAGCAAAGCGATAATCTTATCCAGCCGAGTGCGGATGCGCGAGCCGATTGGCTGCAGGCGGCGCGCGGCTGGCTGGCTGGCGAAGACAGCGCCCTATTCGTGGCGGAAAGCGCTGGCGAGTTGGTCGGGGTGGCGGCTGTGGACATCTGTGATGGCGAGGTCGCTATGCAGCCAGCGCGTCTGGGCAGACTCCTGGCGCTGGCGGTGGATCTGCACGAAGCGCATCCCGCTTTGAGCAGCCGCTTGCTGGGAAAGGCAAATGACTGGCTGCGCGGGCAGGGCGTGACGACGCTGCAAATTGACGCGCCGGCCGCTTACCCGGTCGAAACAGCCTTTTGGCGCGGGCAGGGCGCGCGGCTGCGCAGCAATCGCTACTGGCTGTCGCTGTGATCCGCCTGGCCGAACCCGCGGATGTCGCGCGCATCAGCCAGCTTTGGGCGGAGACGGTGGCTTATCACGCGCAATTTGACGCCGACACCTTCCGCGCTGCTGACAATGGCGCTGAGGCTTACGCGCGTTTTGTGGAAGACGGTCTGCGCGATGCCAATGCGCGCCTGCTTGTCGCTGAGATGGACGGGGAGCTGGTCGGTTACATCAGTGGCGCCATCGCCGGTATCGCCGCCGAGATGTTTCTGCCGCTGCGGTTTGATTACGGATATCTTCGTCGGCGCGGCATCGGGCGAGCGCTGGTGGAGCGGCTGGCGCTGTGGTTTCGCGCGCAGGGCATCGACTATTTTCAATGGCATGTCAGCGCGCAGAATCTACCTGCGCTGGGATTCTGGTGGGCAATCGGCGGTGTAACGACCATACTGCACATGCGCGTGGCAATTCCAGGAGACGACAAATGACCGACTTCCTCTATCTGCGCGACAGCTACCTCAAGGCATTCGAGGCGGTGGTGACCGAACATGACAGCCGGGGGCAGGGTGTCCTGCTAGACCGCACAGCCTTCTATCCTGGCGGCGGCGGTCAGCAGCCCGATCGCGGCTGGCTGCGCATTGACGATGTCGAATACGTTGTCAAGACTGCGCGGCGCGGCGGACTGCATGTCATTGATGGCCAATTGCCAGCTGTTGGCGCAAGCGTGCAAGGCGAGCTGGACTGGGCGCGGCGTTACCAGATCATGCGTACCCACACCGCCATGCACATCCTCTGCGGCGTCATCTGGCGGGATTATCAAGCCAGCGTAACCGGCGGCAACATGGATTTGCTGTCGGCGCGCATGGATTTTGAGTTTGAGCGGCTGGCGCCCGAGACTGTCCGCGATATCGAGCGCAAAATCAATGAAGAAGTAGCAGCCGCGCGACCGGTCACAATTGACATCCTGCCGCGAGAAACCGCCTTCCAAATCCCCGATCTCATTCGCACCAAGATCAACCTGCTGCCACCCAGCATTCAGGAAGTGCGCACCGTGGAAATTGTCGGCTTGGACTTGCAGGCGGACGGCGGCACGCATGTCGCGAATACCAGCGAAGTCGGCAGCATCGTCATCAGCAAGTACAAAAGCAAAGGCGGCATCAACAAGCGGCTCTATGTCGAGATTGGCGATTGATGCGCTATCTGCATCCAGTGCAAGCGCATGAGCGATTCGCCGCAAGCGGACGCTACCATTTCTACAAGGATGGCGAGCAGCTGCAGAAGACTGAATCCTGGGCGATTCACGCGCATTCGGATGGCGAGCACTTCATCCGCGTCGATGCCGATTACAGACGGGAAGAAGGCAAGTCGATATTGTTGGAGGCGCTGCTGGATGCGGATGGCAAACTGGCGCGGCTGGATCTTCGCTACGAGAACCCGCTTTTCCCCGGCGGCGTCCGCGACTTGAGCGCCACTTATCAGCTTGCCAACGGCTGCTTGCAAGTCGGCTTCCAGCTGAATGGCGCGGAACGAGAGTACCGTGAGCTGGCGCTGCCGGCGGAGACACTGATTGATGTGCCGCTGCTCATTTTCCGTGGGCGGACGATTGCGGCGCTGGCAGAGCAGGGAGAAACTCCGACCTGGCTCTTTGTCCCGACCTTTGATTATGCGCAGCTATTGCCGGGAACATTGCAGCAGGTGGCTTCGCCGGTGATATCCGCCGGGAGCGAGGCATTGCAGTTAGGAATGCGCACAATCGAAACGCGACGATTCCGCTATCAGGACCGCGCCGCCGCTTATTGGCTGGACGAAAACGATATCATCATTCGGCGCGTCAACGCCTTCAAAGGACAGGAGATAGTCGTGCAGCTTAGCAATTATGCCGCGCCCGCCCGCATCCAAGGCGAGCCGAAGTCATGCTGAAGCGCCTGCAGATCTTCCTCGGTCCGCGCAACTACCGCGCCTTGCTGGCTCTGCTGGCGATTACGGGCTTGGGCAGCCTGGCGCTGTCCCTGTTTGGCGAAGAGTATGTGCTGGTCACCGCCTTGCAGACCCTGCTGCTGCTGGCATTCTTGATTGGTGCTGCCTGGCTCTTCTTGAGCCGCCTGCCCGCCGAAGAACGCAAGCGCTGGCTGGGCGTCAGTTTGCCGGCGCTGCTGGGCATGTGGATTGGCTCAGCGGTCGCGCCGCATTTGAGCGGGCTCTTCATTGGCGCGGGCATCGGCTGGGTCGTGGCTGGCATCTTCATATTCCGAGGTGCTGGTCCGCCGCATGTCAAAACGGCGGTCAAAGCCATGCGCAAGGGAAACTACGCCGATGCCATCGCCGCCATGACCACACAAATCAAGGAAGAGCCGCAAGTCGCCGAGCACTTTCGCTTCCGCGCCGAGTTGCAGCGCCTGGCGGGCGACCTGGCGGCGGCGCGCAAAGATTATCGCCGCATGATTGAGCTACAGCCTGAGTCCGCGGTCGCGCACAACGGCCTGGCGGAAGTCGAACTGCAGGCGGGGCGTTATCAGCAAGCCAGGACGGCTGCGAGCAAAGCGCAAGAGTTGGCGCCGGAGGAATGGGTGGCCGCCTATAACCTGGGCATGGTCGAAGACCGCCTGCAGGACAACGACGCTGTCATCAGGCATATGCAACGGGCGCTGGCGCAGAAAATCCCCGATTCTCGACATCGCCTGCTGGTAAATGTATACTTGTGGCGCGCTTACTCGCGATTAGGCGATGAACCGGCGGCATCGGCCGCGCTGGCATCGCTGCGGCGCGAACGAGCGGGGCTGGAAGAATGGACGGTCATTATGAGCGCAGATGAGGCGCGGGCGCTGCGGGCGGTCTTGAGCGAGGATGTTGACCTGGCGCGCCGTCTGATCGCTGGTGAGGCACTGACTGCGAAGGTCGAGGCTTAGCGATGTCCCTGCGTCGCCTGCTGGCCTGGGTTGCGGTATTTGTCTGCGTTGGTTTGGCTGCGCTGGGCTTCATCATTTTCGTCATCGGCATGCTTGTTGAGCTGGCTGACGGCATCACGCAGCCACTTGAACCCTATATTTCGCCGGTCGCGCAGATGTCGCTGGCTGGTTTGTGTTTGTCGGCGAGCATGATCCTGCTGGGCTTCTTCCTGGTGGGCATTTTGTTGGCGAGGCAATCGCGGCGTTACGGCGCTGGCTACGGCGAAGCCTACCGCCTAATGCAAAAGATGCAATTCCCGCAGGCGATTCAACTGCTGGAGCGTGTGCTGGCTGGCGGCAAAATCACGCCGGACACCCTGATGCTGCTGACCAGTGCCTACGCCTACAACGGGCAGTTGGCGAAAGCGCAGGAAACTGCCGATCGCGCCGTGCAGCTATTCCCTAGCGACGCCGGCGCCTATATGACGCTGGCCAATGGCTATCGCATGCAGGCGAGCTACGGTGAAGCGGCATTGGCTTTGCAAACTGCCGCCCAGCTTTCCCCCGCGCAGCCCATCATTTGGGCGGAACTGGGCTTTGTGCAGCAGTTGGCTGGCGAGCACGACTCGGCCATCGAGTCCTTCAAGCACGCCGCGCTTTATTCCATGCCATCTATGTACGCTGTGCGCGTCAACTATTATCTGTCGCAGCATTTCCAGGAATCTGGCGAAGAAGAAGACGCCATTGGCGCGACCGAACGCATGGTCAACACGCGCCACGGCTTGCAAGCCTGGAAGTCCACCTTGCGCGCGCTGCAAGGCACAGCCTACGGCAGCCTGCTCAACTACGAACTCGAGAAGATTGAAGCCGCCATAGACGAGGCGCTGCAGCCGCGGAAACAGCCGGCATGATGCTCCGCCATTTCGCGCGGGATCTCACGCGGCGCCTGCCAGCTTGGGAAGCCCCGGCGCGATTTGCCTTCGCCATGGCGCTCGTCCTACTTGTCTTGCTGCTGGGGCTGGGTTTGGCTGGTCCACAGCCAGTACAGTTGCCGGCGCGCATTGGGGCATTTGGCTTGCTGATTACGCTGCAGCTGCTCTTCTTGTGGGGCAACCGCCGCGATATTTCGCCCTATCACCAGGCGCAGCAGCGCTTTATCGCCGGCGACTATCATGCGGCGCGCGCGGTGCTGGAATCGCTGCCGGACCAAGGGCGCGAGTCGGTCGACGCGCTTGTGCTCTTGGGCAATACATACCGCCATTTGGGGCAATTCCAGCAAAGTCAGCGCGCCTTGGGGCGCGCCCTGGAATTGAAGCCGCGGCATCATTTGGCGCTCTTCAGCGTCGGCAAGCTGCAGCTTGTGCAAGGGGAATACGCCGCCGCCGCAGACAACATCTACGCCAGCCTGGCTGCCGGCGCGCCGGACATCGTGCGCTTTGAGCTGGGGCAAAGCCATTTCCTGCTTGGCGATGCGCAAGCTGCCCGCGCGCAATTCCTGGCCGCTAGCCACCATCTGGAAGACATGCCAGCGCAGGCGACATTGCTGGCGGTCTATCTTTCACAGCTTGGCTCTTCAAAGGAAGCCAAGATCTCAATGTCGTCTGATCACCAGCAATTCTGGCTTGACGAAGCACACAAATTCGCCGCCACACCGTATGGCGCGCACCTGCACGAAATGGTACAGGCGCTGGACAAGGGCGACAGCCTGTCCGCCACTTGACTCGACCCTTTCGCCGCACCGCATTGTAAGCCATAATCCTCCGCGAATCCGTAAGGCACTGCGGGGAAAGCGCGCGCATGTTTAAGGCAGTCGATACCAGAGTCAGCAGCGAATTCATCAACAGACTTGAGCAGCACCAACTGGATTTCTGGCGCTTCAACCGCATCTTTGAGCGCACCACCGAAGGGCGGAAAGATGCGCCGCGTTATGTCTTCTACGAAGGTCCCCCGACAGCCAATGGCGAGCCCGGCAGCCATCATGTGCTGTCGCGCGCTTTCAAAGACATGTTTCCACGCTACAAGGTCATGCAGGGCTATTATTGTTTGCGGCGCGGCGGCTGGGATACGCACGGCTTGCCGGTTGAAATTGAAGTCGAAAAAGAGCTCGGTTTTGACCGTAAGGCGCAGATTGAAGAATATGGCGTGGCTGAGTTTAATGCCAAGTGTCGCGACAATGTCTTCCGCCACATCAACGAGTGGGAAAAACTCACCGAACGCACGGCTTTCTGGGTCAACCTCGACGACGCCTATGTAACTTTTTCCAACGATTACATCGAAAGCGTCTGGTGGATCCTCAAGAGGTTTTGGGACAAGGGGCTGCTCTACCGCGGTTACAAGGTCGTGCCCTACAGCCCATCCTCCGGGACGCCACTTAGCAGTCACGAAGTGGCGCAGGGGTATAAGACCATCACCGACCCCAGCGTATATGTGCGCTTTCCGCTGCGCGACGAGCCTGGCGTCTACATGCTGGCTTGGACGACCACGCCCTGGACCCTGCCCGCCAACGCGGCTCTGGCAGTTGGCGCAGATACGACTTATGTGCTGGTCGAAGGACCCGCGGCGGATGGCGAAGGCAGGGAGCAGCTCATCCTGGCGGAAGCGTTGATGGAGCAGGTGCTGCGCGACCAAGACGCCTACCAGGTCATCGAGCGCATGCAAGGCGCCGACATGCTGGGCTGGCGCTATCAGCCGCTCTACACTTTTCTGCCCGTCGAGCAGGACTACGCCTATGTGGTCGCTGCGGATTATGTCAGCACCCAGGACGGCACTGGCATTGTGCATACCGCGCCGGCCTATGGCGTGGACGACTTAGCCACCGGCCGAAAACATGACTTGCCCGTGCTGATCACCGTGGATGAAACCGGGCATTTTGTCGATGCTGTTTCGACATTTCGCGGTCTTTGGTTCAAGGATGCTGACCGCCATATCATCGCCGACCTCAGCGAACGTGGTTTGATGTACCGGCGCGAAACCACCCAGCATAGCTACCCTCACAACTGGCGGGATGGCTCGCCCTTGATGTACTTCGCGCGCGAGACCTGGTTCATCGACACGCTGAAGTACAAACAGACCATGATCGACCTCAACCAGCAGGTCAAATGGGTGCCGCATCATGTGCGTGATGGCCGCTTTGGCAACTGGCTGGACGACCTCAAGGAATGGTCATTGGGGCGCGAACGCTACTGGGGCACGCCGCTGCCGGTCTGGCGAGACGACACAACCGGCGACATGATCTGCGTTGGCAGCATCGCCGAGTTGAGTGAGCTGGCCGGCGCCGACCTGAGCGAATTGGACTTGCACCGCCCCTATGTAGACGACATCACTTTCGACAACCCGACTGGCGAGGGCGGAACCATGCGCCGCGTGCCGGAAGTCATCGATGTCTGGTTTGATAGCGGCGCCATGCAAGTCGCGCAATGGGCTTACCCGCAGCAAAATCCCGATATCCTCGCCGAACAGCACCCTGCCGATTACATCTGTGAAGCTGTCGACCAAACGCGCGGCTGGTTCTATAGCCTGCATGCCATCGCCTCCATGCTCTTCGAGACGGTCGCCTTCAAAAATGTCATCTGTCTGGGGCACATCTTGGATGAAAACGGACAGAAAATGTCCAAGAGCAAGGGCAATACCGTCAATCCCTGGGATGTGCTGGAGCAGACCGGCGCGGATGCCTTCCGCTGGTATATGTACACCTCCGGTCCGCCGGGCGAGTCGCGGCGCTTCTCCATCAATCTGGTCAACGAGGTCATCAAGAAGTTCTGGTCGACCTTGTGGAATACCTACGGTTTTTTTGTGACTTACGCCAATATCGACGGTTGGACGCCCGACCAGCCGGCGCCGGAAGCGGGGCAGCGCGATCTGCTCGACCGCTGGCTTTTGGCTGAATTGCACAATCTCATCCAGGTAGTCACCGACGCCTTTGAAGATTATGACGCCGTTGCTGCCACGCGCCCCGTTGAAGATTTCGTGGAGCGCCTCAGCAACTGGTATGTACGGCTCAGCCGCGACCGCTTCTGGAAGAGCGAGATTGACGACAGTAAGTTGTCCGCCTACGCCACGCTCTACGAGGCGCTTTGCACAGTCGCGCAATTGCTCGCGCCGACCATGCCTTTCCTCAGCGAAGAGATCTATCGTAACCTGGTCGCGCAGCAATTCAGCAGCATGCCGGACAGCGTGCATCTCTCGCAATGGCCTCCCTGCGACGAAACGCTCTTGGATGAAAGCTTGATCACCGAGATGGCACTCGTGCAGCGCCTGGTCAGGCTGGGCTTGGCGGCTCGCAACGCGGCGCAGCTCGGCGTTCGGCAGCCATTGGCCAGCGCGCAATTCGCCTTGCGGGATGTCTCCGAAGCGCCCATCGTCGAACGTCATGCCGATCTGATCAAATCTGAGCTCAACCTCAAGCAGCTCATCGTCGTCGGCGCGGAGGAAGCGGGCGAACTGGGCGCGACCACCGTCTACAAGCTGAATCCCCTGCCGCGCTACCTGGGGCGCAAATTTGGGGTGGACTTCAAAGCAATTCAAGCGGCGCTGCGGGATGGCGAGCAAGACTTCGTGCGACCCTACGCCCTGCAGCTGCTGGATGGACAGGATATCACGCTGGCGCTGGATGGCGCGCAGTACGAGATTTTGAACGCCGAATGCGAGGTCAAGATCAGTGTCAAGACGCCGCCGGGCGCCGTTGAAGATAGCGGCTATATGGTCGTGCTGGACACGCAGCTAAGCTCCGACCTAGTGGCGGAAGGCTTGGCGCGCGAATTGATCCGCCGCATCCAAAACCTGCGCAAGCGCGCCGATTACGATCTCGACGACCGCATCGCCATCGTCTATAGCGACCCCAGCACTGCCATCGACGATGTGCTGAAGCATTACGGCGGCTACATCAGTGTGGAGACTCTGGCCGACTCGCTCAGGGCGGGCTTGCCTGGACCTGCCTATGTCAGCGAACGCGTGGATGTCAAAGGCGAGCGGGTGACCATCGGTCTGCGGCGCATCCGCAAGCTGTTGTAGTTGCAAGTCTGTATCCCCCCGGCCCTCAAGACGCGTGTAGGGGCGACCTACTGGGTCGCCCGTCTACCCCTCCCCTAGTGCTGTGTCTACGCGCGCCCAAGCTTCGGGGAGGGGGGCTAACAACCAGCGGATTTCTGGACTTCCGCTAACTCAAGCAGCCAATCCATGTTGCGACTTGTGCCAAATGGATAAATCCGCCGCGCTTGACAGTCCCTGGACGCGCCGATTCTCCATTGAGATTGCTTTTATCTTTGCTAGACTTGTCATAATCGTACAAATTGTGCGCATTGGGCTTGCCTGCGAGCGGCCAAGGACGCGCCTCGCTGCGATTTGCTCGCTCTGAACTAGCCAGGGACTTGGCAATGTCGGACAAGAACACGGTCACACTGCAATCTTTGCTTCGTTACTCTTTGCCACTGGGCGCCAGCATCCTGGCCGGCGATCCGGAAACCGAGGTCAACTGGGCTGTCACGATCCGCGCGCAGCCGCCCGTCTTCCCCGACATCTATGGCGGCGAATTGGCGCTGGTATCCATGGATGTGCTGCGCAGCTTCGACAGCCGCCTGACCCTGGCGAGTGTATTACAGCAGCTGGTGGCGGTGGGCGTTAGCGCGGTGCTGGCGACCGGCGCGGCGCAAGAAGAGACCCTGCTGGCTGCGCAGGAAAGCGGAGTCGCCTTGCTGAGCGTGCCCGACGACACCAGCTTGACCACAGTGGAGCGCGCCGTCAATGCGTTGATACTCAATCAGTCCGCTCGCCTGACCGAGCGCGCCATCGAAATCCAGCGCCAGCTCACGCGACTGGCAGCCGAAAATCGTGACCTGCCCAGCTTGCTGCAAGTGATGTCGCGGTCGACCGGCAAGCCACTGGTCGTGCATAACAGCTCCGGGGCATTGATCGCTCAAGTGCTGCCTTACACGGGGCGCCGCAGTCAAAACGGACGCGGACAAACAGTCCTGCAGTTGGCGGAGTTCCAGCGCTGGTTGGAAATGGACGCGCCGTCGACGTTGGGCACGATCAGCACCAGCCCGCTAGGCTACACCACAGTGCTACAAGTGGAAAAGCGTGTGGCTGGATATTTGTCGCTGGTCGACGGCGGGGCAAGCCTGGCGGAATTCGATCGGCTGGTGCTGACCTACGGCGCGGATGTTTGCGCGATCGAAATGGCGAAGAATCGCGCCATCGCCTCGGCAGTCGAGCAAACGCGCGGGGACTGGATTCAGATGTGGCTTAGCGGGACGCCGGCTGATGACGACCTGTTGCGGGTGCGCGCGCAGCAAGCTGGATTCGCCGCCGAATCCCCCTATGCTGTGGCAGTGTATCGCGCCAACAGCGACAAGGAAGGGGCTCAGTCTCTTGATTCGCTAGTGTCTCTGGTGCGCGATGATATGTCGCGCCGGCAGATCAATGGCGCTGTCGGCAGCTATGTCGATTCCATTGTGGCGCTGTATCCCATGGACGAAACCGATGGCAGTTCTTTGACCCGTCTGCGGGTGCAGGTGGAAGCGATGCGCGGGCAGCTGGCGGCCAGAACACCGCGCGGGCAAGTCTCGGCAGGCATCAGCCGGGCAGCCTCCGGTTTGTCCGCCTTGCGCGACGCTTACCGCGAGGCCAAAGACGCCATCGGTATCGCCCATGAATTGGCTGAGCGCGAAGCCACCACTTGCTATGGCGATCTCAAGCTCTATCAATTGCTGCTGGCGCTGAAAGAGCGCAACCTGCCGCATTTGCAGCAATTCCATGTCGATGCGCTAGGTCCGCTGATGGAGCACGACCGCAAGAAACGCAGCGAACTGCTGCGAACGCTAAGTGGCTTCTTCTCGGCGAATGGCAATCTGGCGCGGGCGGCGCAGGAACTGGATGTGCACCGCAATACGCTGGTCTACCGGCTGGAGCGCATCGCTGAGTTGACCGAGCTTGACCTGGACGATGCCGACAACCGTCTCATCCTGCACCTGGCATTGAAGACGCAGCGCGTGTTGGCCACCATCCCGAATTGAGCGCCTTTTTTCCTAGTAATCCCAACTAAGATATAAGAAGACTTCGCGCCGCCTCTTGGCGGGCGAGGCAATGTCTAGCCCCTACACTTGTCCAAACGGTGGAATGAGAACGGTGGGCGGGTGACTCACAGAAGCGCCTCTACGGACGCCCATTTTGGAGGAGTTTGCTATTTGCCTGTGGGCGTCTCAGCGAGATGCCCCTACAGATAACACAGGAGTCCTGCCTCGCCCCGACAGGTCGGGGCGAGGGGCTTAGCTCTCGTTGACGATTTTGTGCGCTAGCGGCGGCGCGATCTTGACGAAGTGCTCGTTTGGGCGCCGCAGCAGGGCATAGAGCGGTTCCGCAGCGCGTGACTGGTGATTCTCTTCCAGTGTGCGGATGTAGGCATTCAGCAGCTCGCGGACATCGTCCTCGTCATCGTCATCCAGCGGGTGAATCTCGACCACCGATCCGGCGGCGATGCGATTGCGGATGGCTTCCAGGGTCAAGCCCATTTGCGGCTGCACGCGCTGATAGACAACTCCACCTGTCATGCCCGCGCACATCCAGGGTCCGGGATCGCCCAGCACTACCGCCCGTCCCGAGGTCATGTATTCGAAGGCGTAGCCTTTGAGGTTGGCGCGCGCGCCCAAGCCGCCCAAAGCATCATGCAGCGGTTCCTGGATTTCGCCGCCGAAGACCGCATCAGCGCCGCTCATGCGGATGCAAGCGCGGGTATCGGCATCGCCCTGCACGATGAACAAGCCGCCCTGCGCGCCATAGGCGAAGCTTTTGCCTACCGAGCCATCCAGCCGCTGTCCATTGTGATTCAAGCCTTTGAGAATTGCTACCTTGCTGCCGGCCGCGCATTTGCCGACGCCATCCTGCGCGCCGCCTTCCACCAGCACATTAACTGGATCGTCAATGAAAGCTGCCAGGCCATTGCCGGGGATGGCGGAATTGCTGAAGCTCAAATTAATAGCGCTGATGCGGTTGGCATGCGGCACAGCCTTGCGTTTGATGGCGCCCGCCAGGTGCGTGCCCAGCGCCCGGTCCATCGCCATCACTTGCTCGTCATCGTAGGTCAGCTCGTAGTCGCCCTTGATCACATATTCGGCGACGATATCGGTGATTTGCTTGCTGACGGTGTTGCGCGGGCGGCTGATGCGACGTCCACCCGGCTGGGCTAGTGTCTTCTGCGCGCGCGGCACGGGTTTAAGCAAGCCGCCCAAGTCAATGCGATCGTGATGCGAGCGCTGATAGAGCAGATCGGCGCGCCCGACGATTTCTTGCAAGTTGCTCACGCCCATTTTCGCCAGCCACTTGCGAATGTCGTCGCCCAGTTCGTCAAACATGCGGACGATGCTATGGGCGGAGCCGCGCTCCTCGAAGGGGCGGAAGGCTTTGAAATTGCGCTTGTCGGCTTCTTCCTTGGTTTTGACATGGGTGGTGATGCCGACATGGCAAGTGCCGTCCTGGCAGCCGCGGCAGATCGTGCAGCCCACCGCCACCATCGCCAGCGTGGCGAAACCGACCCGGTTAGCGCCCAGGCAGACCATCTTGATGACATCGCGACCGCTCTTCATACCGCCATCGACCCAGAGCTCGACATCGTCCCGCAAGCCGCTTTGGATGAGATGGCGATGCGCCAGCCAGACGCCGATTTCCGCCGGCAAACCCACATGGCGCAGGGCATGCGCGCGTGCTGCCCCCGTTCCACCCGTGTAACCTGTGATGGTGATGATGTCCGCGCCCGCCTTCGCTACGCCCACCGCGATGATGCCGATGCCCGGGACAACCGGCAGCTTGACGCTTACCTTGGCGTGCGGGTTGGCGGTCTTCAGCTCGTCGATGAGCTGCGCCAAGTCTTCAATGGAATACAGGTCGTGATTGTTGCTGGGCGAGATCAAACCAACGCCCGGCGTCGTGCTGCGGACGGCGGCGATCTGCTCAGTAACTTTGTAGCCGGGCAAGTGACCACCTTCGCCGGGCTTCGCACCTTGACCGATTTTGATTTCGATGTAGTCGGCCGCGTTCAAAAAGGCGACATTGACGCCAAAACGCCCGGAAGCCACCTGCTGGCCGCGATTGCGCGGATGCTTGCCGAGCAAGTCATGCACCTCGCCGCCCTCGCCATTCATGCAGATGATGTTCAGCAGATGCGCCGCTTCCGCGTATGAACGATAAGCGAGTTCGCCCTGAGAGCCAAAGGACATGGCACTGATCAATACCGGCAGGTCGTAACCATTGACGCTGATATCGACTTCTTCCGGCGCGAGATGCTCGTCGCTCTCCTTCAAACCGAGGATGTGCCGCAGCGACACGGGCATATTGTTTTCCAGCTTGAAGAGCGTCTCGGTATAGTCTTCAAAGTCCAACTCGCCATGCGCGACGGCTTCGGCTTTCTTCCACATCTTGGGGTAGAAGCGCTCGGGATTCTTGAGCCGCGCCCGTATTTCGCCACGGAATTCTTGCGCGCGTGCTTGGGCATCGTCATAAAGCGTGCCCCAAGTCAAGCCGCGACCGGTCGAGCCGAAGTAATTGGGCGTGCCCAGCAGATTGGCGATATTCCGCGACAAGCCGATGGAACTGAAGCTGTGCCCGTATCCGCGCAACTCATGGCAGCCGACGGTCGATGTGATCTTCTGCAAACCGGCATGCACAGCTTTAAGCGCATTGTCCAGCGATGCTTTCACTTGTTCGGCGACCAATGGCTTGCGAGATCCGCGCGGCGCAGTGCCCAGACAGACGGCGTATATGGCGTAGGGCAAGATGGCGTTGGCGCCCAGGCTCAGGCATATTGCCAGGTCATGCAAGTCACGCAGCGCGCCGGAGCGCACAACCAATCCAACACGCCGCCGCAGATTGGGCTCGTGATCCGCCAGTCGCAAAGCCTTGTCCACCGCCGCCACCGCCATCAAAGGGTCGATGTAGAGCTCCGCGCCAGAGGCAATGGCGCTGTCATCCAGGATGATGCACTCCGCGCCAGCCTGTACCGCCTCAACCGCCCGCGCCTGCAGCGACTCCACTGCCAGATCGACTGTGGTATCGGCAGGGCAGCCCATCGACAGGCATTCGAGCTTGCCAGCGAATATCTCTGCCAGATCTTCGATGAGCAGTGTGCCATGCTGTGCAGCCAGATCGCGCAGGGTCTCCGCGTCGTCGAATTCCGGCGGCGCTTCCAGCAGCAGCGGAATCTGCAGGCGGATGAGCGTGGCGTCCTGGTCGCGTCCGCTGGCGATCTCCGGGCGGCAGCCAATCAGCACCTGCGACGAAAACTGCGCTTGTTCGCGCTCGCGGTCGATGGAGGGGTTGGTGACCACAGCGATGGTCTCTTTGAAAAAGTCGGCCAAATTGGCGCGCGTATTGCTCAGCGCGGCCAGGGGACCATCCCAGCCCAGCGAGCCGATTTGTTCCTTGCCATTTTCCGACAGGGACTTGACGATCTCGACATGATAGCGTTCCCAGCCGAAGCCGGACATGACAGCGGCGTTGGTTTTGATGGGCTCGTCCGTCCAGGGCAACTTGGTGATGGTCTTTTGCGCCGTTTCCGTCCGTTCCAGCACAGCCACGGGCGCCGTTTGCGCTTGCAGTTGCATGCCACCGCCGTTGGGCGCGGGATGTATGGGATAGGCGCTCATTGGCGGCGTGGCTGCGCCCTCGCCATTGGCGCGCCACATCCCGCCGGATGCCTGGCTGTAGGGCTGGCGATCGCGGTAGCGGCTGTAGACATATTGCTGGATAGCCGGGTAATCCATCACCTCGATCTCTTGCCCCGCGCGCACGGTCATGGCGATCTTTTCGCCTGGCGCCATTGGTTTCGGGCTGACCGACATGGAATCCAGCGCATAGACGCCGCGCTCGGAAGTGATGAAATGCTCCTTTTCAGTTTCGCCATACCAGAGCGGGCGCAATCCCAGCGCGTCGACGCTGAAGACGGCTTGATCGCCGAGCCGAGCCACCACCGCTGCCGGACCCTGCGCAAAGGGACCGAAGGACTGACGAATCTCGTCGTACATCTCGTGAATTTCGGGCGCGTTTTGGATCAAATCGTGCTGGAAGGGCGGGAAGATGTGCTCCATCGCCTCGACCAGATCCATGCCTTTGCGCATGCACAAGGCGTAGATAGTCCGGTCGATATCTTGCGAGTCCGAGCCGTTCTCGATCATGGGGATATCCAGCATTTCCGACTCGAGGCGGAAACGGGAAATGGTATTGAACTCGCCATTGTGCCCAATCAGGTTGAAGGGCTGCGCGCGCTCAAAGATAGGATTGGTGTTGGTGCTGTAGCGCGCATGCCCCATGGTGACGGACGAGGCGTAATCCGGGTCGCGCAGTTCCGGGTAATAACGCCGCAGAATCTCGATGGTACCCTGGACTTTGTAGACGACGCTGTGCGCGGAGAAGGACGGAAAATGCACTTCCAACTCCCGCTCCAACTGTACCTGCAGTTCAAAGAGGGTGCGATCCAGCTTGTCCGAGGCGACTTGCCCGTTGATGCCGGCAATCTGCCAGAAGACGGGCTCATTCTTTTCTGCGTTGGGACCCAGCACTTGTGGATTGACCCGGCCGGCGCGGTCAATGAGGATGTGCAAGCCGGCTTCACTGACCTGGCGACAGATCTGATCGACGATGTACTGAGCGCGGTTGCGGTCGTGCGCCGGGATCATGACATGCGCGACCCAAAAGTTGCGGTCGGTCGCCAGCGAAGAACGCAAGCCCGCCTCCGCCAGCCATTTCGTCCACAACTGACGCGGGATATCCGTCAGCACGCCGACGCCATCGCCCTCGCCATTGATGTAGCCGGTGCGGTGGCCCATGCGCGTCAAGGCTTCAATGGTGCGCTTGACATTGCCATGCGTGGCTTGCCCGCCTTTGCGCAGCGAGCAAATCAGCGCGCAGGCATCGCGGTGTTCGCGGTCGATGCGGTGCAAGTCTGCGAAGGGATCGCCCATTGCCATTTCTTGCGCAGTCATAGTCTTTCCCTTGTGCTAACAAAGCGATAGATGGGGCACGGCGTCAAACGCAGGTCTCCCAACCTGCTTTCATACTAGCAGATTTTGCCCGTTTCAGCAACGCGCGGCATCTGCTAGAACATCTGGACATATCAGCCAAACCCTTGTGCAGATTGCATAGAAACCCGGCAATTTCCTTGTCGGGCGACGCCAGAGTCGCCGTCTCAAGCCAGCCCCAGCAAGCGCCGGATGGTCAGCGCCAGGTGCAGCGCCAGGCGCGTTTCCGGGCGGCTCATGTCGATGCCGGCGATCTCGTTGATGCGGTTCATGCGGTATAGCAGCGTGTTGCGGTGCACAATCAGCGTTGTCGCTGTCTGCGACAAATTGCCGTGACAGGTGAAGAAAGCCTCCAGGGTCTTGATGAGATCGGCGTTTTGGCGGGCATCGTAGTCAGTCAGCGCGCCCAGCGTATGTTCGCAGAAGTCGCTGAGTTTCTCGCGGTCGCGCAAGCTCATGATCAACTGGTAGACGCCCAAATCGCCGATGAATAGCGGCAACTCGGTTTGCAGGCGCGCCGCCAGCGCTTTGGCTTGCACGGCATCGCGGTAGCTGGATCGCCAGGCTTTGACATCGCGCGCGACTTGTCCCAGCCCGATAGCCAGGTGGCTTTGCGGCAGCTGGCGCTTGATCTCCGCACTGAAGGCTTCAGCCAGCGCCAGGCTGTGATCGATGGGGTTGTTAAAGTCAGTGGCGTGGAAGACGACCACTTCTCCTTCCCGCTCGCGGATCCAAACCAGGGCGGCCGCGCCTTCCACAGCGATGATGGTATTGACGATGGTTTCCAGCCGGCGCAAAGACGGGTTGCCAGCGCCGCGCCAGGCCAGGACGAAGGCGACATGACTGTGCGTCATATCATGCTGGAAGCGCTCGCCCTGGCGGACGGCCTCCTGCAAGCTGACATCCCCCAACAGCAGGCGATCCAGAAAGGTGCCGCGCAGGCGTTTTTCCGTCTCGTTGACGGCTTTCTGTTTGGCCATCTCCAGCGCGCAAGCCGCCGCGCCATGCTCGCAAATCAGTTGGTCAATTTCGTCCAGTTCGCTTTCGCGCCCGATGATGGACAAGTAGCCGCGCCCAACATTGCGCGTAATGATAGGCGCCACCAACCGCGCCATGCCGGACACGGGCAGGGCTTGCAGCAGGACAGGCGGATCAACTTCGACAACGCGGTGGCGGTCGTGCAGTTCGACAGGCAGGTTGTCCTGTTTCTTCAGGAAAAACTCGATATCGTCCCAGATGCCGACGAATTGCGGCTGCAGCTTCTGCGAGATGGGGTGCAGTCGCTTGTCATGGACGATGACATTTTTCTTGCTCAAGCGCGCCATCGCCGCCAGCAGTCCATCCATGCCTTCGTTGCGTGAGGATATCTGCGTCAGCTGTCGGTAGATCTGCGTGCCCCGCCGCTCGACCTGCCCCTTGCGGTCGACCAGCAGACTGATGATGGTGCGCTCGACTTCGCGGATGCGCATGTCGTCGGCCAGAGCCAGTACCGGCAAGTTCAGCGCTTTCGCCTCGGCCAGCGCCATCGCGCTCACCGTCCCGTAGACCGCCACGCCAGCCGCGCCTCTACCAGCTGCCCACTGGATCAACTCGGGATCGCTGTGCGCCCTGCGCGGGTTGCTCACCGGCGCGATCAGGATGAGCTCGCGTTTTTGCAGAGGCTTGGAGGCGATGTCGTCTTCGGGATGGATGACTGTCGTCCAGGCGACCGGTTTGTCCAGCAATCCCTCGCCAGACAGGATGCGCGCGCTCAAAGGCAGCGCCAATTTGCGAATCTCTTCGACTGTCAAATCTTGCGAGCGGGTCAACCCGGTCTGCCCGTCCATGCTGCCTCGAAACAGTGTCGCGCTAGTTGAAGCTGGAGTAGCAACCGTGAGACAATCGTCTCAACTTGGACAGAGTATACAATAGCTTGGGCAAAATGCCCAGCAGGCGTCGTACAGCCGGCGGCTGGGGAGTCAGTCGCGCTTTTCGCGCTTGAGCTTGCGGTAGGCGCCACGCCACTCAGCTGGGTCGCGCGTCATGCGGTTGAGTTGGATATGGGTGACTTTGGGCAGGAGCTTGACCATGCGTTCCGGCAGTTCATGCCAATTCTCTTGTGCGACCAGTTTTTCCAGCGCAACTGCCTCCAGCGACGCCCACCACCATTTCTGCTGGAAATCGTCGGCTTTCTTCCAATAGCCACGCTTTTCCCAGGCGCGTACCGACTCTTCGACCGTACCGTCGATTACTCGCAAGCAATGCACCAGCGCCGCGGTCATATCCTTGGTCTCGGGGTTGATTTCGCGCTGCTGGCTGAGGCGGCGCAAGATCTCGGCGATAGTACGCAGTTGGGCATTGCGGCGTTTGCCTGGGCTGTTGGTGTTGATGACGCGCGACATGCGGCGGCGCTATCCGGTCGCTTGCCAGGGGCGGATGCCGCGATAGATGCGCAGGCCCCCGATGGTCTTGAGGATGGTGGCGGCGTCGCGCCCGGTGATCTCCGCCAGTTCCAGCGCATTGAGCGGTCGGTTGCCGCTGATCAGCAAGGCGCGGAAGACGCTGTCGATCAAGCCGATGTGCTCGGGAAACAAGTCATTGCGTTGAGCAGATTCGCTGAGCGCCAAACCCAGCCGGTCGCGCTGGAAGACTTCGCCGGTTTGTGGGTCGACATAATCGAAGACTTCTTGCAGGTCGCCTCCTGCCAGAGCCTGCTGCTGTTCGGGCGACAAATGCGTGAGCAGATAGATCTGCAGGTCATCGCGGCTCTGTTCCCACCAGTCGTAATCAATGGCGAATTTTGTCTCGACGCTGGGCTTGATCAAGTAATTGAGCGCCATGCGCCTTCCTCGTGCTAGTGGCTAAGCTTCCAATAATTGCCGCCGACATATTCAAAATCCGGGCTGGACAAGAGCGCCGCGAACATTGGTCCAGGTGGACAGCGCCGCAAGATATTCAGCGCGCTGTAGAGCACCTTGGAATGCACTGTGCCCTGCGGATTCTGCCGGCTGAGCTCGGTGATGAGCCCGCGCAACAAACTGGTCAGCGTAATGCGCTTGTTCTGCATATCCTTGCCCAGTTTATCGACTTCCGGCAGGTTGCCGACACCAACGATGATCATCTCGTCATAATCCGCGCCGATAGCTCGCTTGGCAGTATGGAAGCGCAGGCGGTCGTTGTCTGTGCGCTCTGCCAGAGGGATCCACTCCGTGCGTGGGCGGTAGCTGTCAAATTCGATCTCAATCCGCGAGACATCATCCGTGCGGTTGAGATAGACATAAGCGCCAACGGGCAAGTGATGCTTCTGATAAAGCGGCGCCAGGCCAAAGACATATTTGTGCTCATGCACGACCCAGCAAGGATACTCGCTCCTGTCCAGCAGGTCGATCAGCGTGATGGCGATGCGCGGCGTCTTGGCGTCGGGGAAGATATGGCGGGTTTCGGAATTGATGGGCAGGGTGCCAACGCGCCGATGCGGATAAATCAAAGTGATGCTGACTTCATCTTCCGGCTTTGGCGATGTCAAAGGCGAGTGCTCGTCGTCCAGGTCGTATTCCAACTGCAGCATCTCGCGCGTGAGCAACCGGCGGTCGAACTGCAGCGGCTGATATTGCAGAATGGCTGGCACTTGCAAAACCATGCGCGGCAGCAGCGCCTTCAAATGCCAGAGCACTTGACCAGCCGGACCAACTTCATCAAAGCGCGCGTCCTGGTTCATGGCGTAATTCAGCGAGAAGACCTGCAAAGGCAGCGGCACGTCGCCCACTCCGCCGATATCGGCCAAGATTTGCTGCGGGCTCAGCGGTCCGCCACCGTGCATATCCAGCACCGCTTCCGCCAGGTGCAGATGCCCAATGCCCACCTCGACCATCAATTCGCGCACGAACCAGGTGCCCGCGATGCGCACCAGATCGGCATTGTGCTCCAGCGCGTCGTTGACTTGCTCGACGATGGTGGTCTTGGGGTCGTCGATGATGTCCGCCAGCGTGTATTTCGCCTTCAATTGGCTGGGATGGCGGTTAAGCTTCGTATTATTCAGCGGGTGATCGCCATGATAGTCGATGACGAACTCACGCTTGCCGTTGGCATGGCGCGCCCCGGCGTCAAATTCGACCGCCGCGACGGATATGGGACTCAGGTCTGTGCTGGTGCCTTTGCGCAAGCTGATGACCCGCCCAGTCGCGTAATCCATGGCCGCGAAGGTCAGCCGATCGCCGATTTCGTAGCTGTCTGCTGGACGATAGAGCTTCGTGCCATCGTATTGTTGCCGCAGGCGTCGCCGGGTCTCGGTCTCGCGCGCTTTGACAATGGCTGTCGCCAGCTCGATGGCGGTGAGTGGCGTTTCATTGTCAAGCAGAAGGTTGGTGATGCTTTCAATGTCATCAGCGCTGATGGCGAAGTCAAATGCCCAATGATGTGCTGGCAGCACTGTGCGACGCCTCCCCGCTGTGCCGATTGCCGCAGCTATCCTAGTGCAGCCGCCAGCCGCTCGTCAAGCGCAGTTTGGAGGGAAAGTCCTCCACCACGCCCGCTATTCAGCCACGACAAGCCGCGCTTGACCGACTATTCGCGCTCCTGTATACTGCGGCGCTATGATTGAAGGCGATAGTAGAAAAAGGCTGAACGAATGTCAACCAAGCGTACCTATCAGCCGAAGGTTCGCCGGCGCAAGCGCGTTCATGGATTCCGCAAGCGCATGAGCACGCGCGCAGGCCGGAATGTGTTGAAGGCGCGGCGCAAACGTGGGCGTCACCAGTTGGCGGTCACCCCGAACCATGTCAAAAAGGTGAATTGGAACGCCAGCTAAGCGATGAAACGCGCTTTGAGGCTGCGGCGTTCGTCTGATTTCGCGGGCGTGCGTCGGCAGGGCAGGCAATTTCGACATTCTTTGTTGCGGCTGGGCGTCTGTGAAAATGCGCTGGCGCACAATCGCTATGGCATTGTCGCAGGCAGGCGGCTGGGCATCGCTGTGGAGCGCAATCGCATCAAACGGCGGTTGCGCGCTCTGCTAATGGAACTGCACAGCGAGTTGCGCCAAGGCTATGACATTGTGCTGCTGCCGCGGCGGGGGGTACTGCGGAAACCTTTTGACCAGTTGCGGCGTATTATGAGAAGATTGTTTCAGCAAGCGCAGTTAATTGTGACCGGGTGACAGCTTGAAGTGGCTGCTGCTGCGCGCAATCGGCGGATACAAGCGATTTGTCTCACCATTGCTGCCCTCCGCGTGCCGTTTCACGCCGACATGCTCGATGTACACATACGAGGCGATCGACACTTATGGTCCCATCAAGGGAAGCTGGATGGGCATGCGGCGGATACTGCGCTGCCATCCCTGGCATCCCGGCGGCTATGACCCGGTTCCGCCCAAGGAGTGAAGCTTGAAGACTGCGAATCGAATCCGCCTGGCGCTCGCCTTGTTGTGCTTGCTGTGTTTGTCAGCTTGTGTTGGCGCGCGCATGGGCGTGAGTTGGCCCTCCGTCGGCTTGATCGAACTGAATGGCGAGCAGCATATCGCGCTGGCTTACAACAATGATGTGGCGATTTTGTCGCCATCCAATGGGGCGCCGGTGCGTTTGATCAACCCGGTCAATGGGCAGCCCTTGCGCGATAACGACAACAATCCGCGCAATTGGATATTCCGCGGCAGCGACAATGGCGGCGGGCAATTCTACGCCCAGCCCATCCCTCTCGACGCTGAGACCATGCTCATCGCTGACAATAACAGCCGCCTGCTGCAAGTCGATTCCGTCATCGTTGAGTTGAAACGGGCCGTGTCCATTGATGGCAAAGTTGTCGCCAGCATGTTGGCTGCCGATGGGCTTCTCTATGTACCCTACCAGGATGGTGGCCTGAGCGCATTTTCGCTGGATGGCTTCCGAGAGATTTGGAATGTGCCTACCGAAGAAGGTGTCTGGGCGAAACCGCTGCTGGTGGGCGAACACGTGATCTTCCCATCGCTTGACCATCACTTGTACGCCGTCGATCGCGAGACGGGCCGCATCCGCTGGAAGGTGGATTTGGGCGGTGGTGTGGCGTCCATGCCTCTGTTGGCGAATGACCGCTTGTATGTCGGCAGTTTCAACAAAAGTTTCTTTGAAGTCTCGCTGGATGGCCAGATCCTCAGCAGCTATGACACGCAGAACTGGGTTTGGGGCAGTCCCGCCATCGACGAGGACGGCATCGTTTATCTAGCCGATCTGAGCGGCTATGTGCATGCGCTGGACACGAGCCGAGGCTTGTCGCCGCGCTGGTCGCAGCAGATCGCCGAGCGGGGCATCCGCGCTGGTCCGCTGGTCTACCAGGACCGCGTTGTCGTGGCCTCGCGGGATGGCAAGGTCTATTGGCTGGACAAGCGCGATGGCGCCCTCATCAACGCGCGTGAAATCGACGAGCGTCCGGAATTGCTGGGCAATATGCTGCTGCTGGAGCCAAGCGAGACGCTGGATATTGACGAGCCGCTGCTGCTGGTCACTTCGGTGCACGACGGCCGGCTGCTAATCGCCTTTGGCATCGACGGACGCCAGACCTGGGTCTATCCGCGCTGAGCTGGATACGGGAGCATGACTGAATGTGGGACCTGATTCTTAACCCCTTTGTCACCATACTGGCTTGGCTCTACGCGGCGCTGAACCAGGATATCGTCCTGGCCATCATCGTGCTCACGGTGATCATCCGCGTGCTGACTTGGCCTCTCTTTGCCAAACAGCAAGAGTCATCGCGGCGCATGCAGCAGTTGCAGCCGCAGCTGAAGAAACTCCAGGAGAAATACAAGAACGACAAGGAGAAGCTGTCGCAGGCGCAGATGAAGTTGTATCGGGAGAACAAGGTTAACCCGGTCGGCGGCTGCTTTCCCATGTTGATTCAATTTCCTATTCTCATCGGCTTGTACCAGGCGATTTTCTTCGCCTTGGCTGCCACGCCCTTCCAGTTGGTCGATTTGTCCGAGCGGCTGTTGATTCCTGGCTTGGACTCGCTAATCCCACTGCAGCGCATGTGGACGCCTATTCCGGCGCTGGCGGATTTGATCCCGCAGTTGGATCTGACGCGCGCGCCCACAGAAAACCCTAGTTACGCCCTGGCGCTGCCCTTGCTGGTGCTGGTAACCACTTGGGCGCAGCAGAAATTGACCATGTCCATGACAGGGCAGAAATCCAGCAAGAAAGACGATGACGATGACGGGGACAGCGGCGGCGGCGGTCAAGCGGCGGCCATGACCAAGAGCATGACCACCATCATGCCCATTATGTTCGGTTTCTTTTCGCTTTCCTTCTCGGTGGGCTTGTCGCTCTATTTCGTGACCTCCAACCTCATCGGCATGGTGCAGTACAGCCCGCAGGGTCGGCGCGCGTTGGACAAATTGTTCGGCGGCAAGAAGGACGAGGCGCCGGTGGAAGTGATATTCCCCGAGGACGACGAACCACCCGCCAAGAAACCGCGCCGCGCCAAGAAAAAGAAGCCGCGCAGAAAATAAGGACGCCGCGCGCAGCAATTGCAAAGGACGGAACGATGGAGATGATTGAAGTCACCGCCAATTCGGTGGATGCGGCGATACAAAAAGGCTTGTCACAACTCAAGGCCGCCCCGGCCGATGTCATGGTGGAAATCCTGGAAGAGCCAAACACCGGCTTGTTCGGATTCGGCGCCAGGGAAGCGCGTGTTCGTCTGGTGCTCATCGGTCGCCGCAAACCCGCTGAGCCCGAGGTCTATCCCGATTATGAGGAGGAATACGCGGACGAAGAAGCCTTCGCCGAGGACAGCGAAGCCCCGCCAGCCCCGACCCAGGTCACCGTGGTTGCTGACGAAGAGCTTGACGAAGATGCCACCGCCGGCAAGGAAGTGCTGGAAGAGTTGCTGAGCCGCATGCGCATTGACGCCCAAATCAACATCCAGCGCGGGGAAGAAGTCGAAGGCGAAGAACCGCATTGGATGCTGAATATCACTGGGGAGCATATCAACCGGCTGATCGGTCGCCGCGGCGAAACGCTGGCCTCGCTGCAGCACATCGTTCGCTTGATTTGCAGCCGGCGTCTGCAGCGGCGCGCCAATATCATCATCGATGCCGAGGGCTACAAAACGGGCAGATCCAATCGCCTGCGCGGCTTGGCGAATCGCATGGCCAAACAAGCTGTCCAGCAGGGGCGCACCATCACCCTGGAACCCATGCAGCCTGCCGAACGCCGCATCATCCACCTGACCCTGCGCGGGCGCGACGATGTGTCCACGCAAAGCATCGGCGAAGGCAAGGCGCGCAAGGTCACCATCGTACCCAGATAAGCCGTCGCCCGGGCTTGCTATGCCATCCCCCATTGATGTCCTGCTCATTGGACACATGACCGTCGACCTGTTGCCGACCGGGCGCATGCTTGGCGGCACTGTGTCTTACGCCGCGCCAGTTTACGCCGCTTTTGGGCATCGCGTCGGCGTGCTGACCAGCGTCGCCTACGATGAAGCGTTGCTGGGACATTTGCTGCCGCATTGCGAATTGGTCTCGCTGCCGGCCGAAGACTCGCTGACTTACGAAAATGTCTACAGCGAAGCCGGACGCCAGCAATTTGTGCGCGCCACCGCCAAACCACTGCGCTACGATCATGTGCCAATCGGCTGGAACGACGCGCCCTATTTGCACATGGGTCCCTTGGCTGCCGAAATCGACCCGCTGGAACTGGCGCGCAACTTCCCGGAAGCCACCAAAATGCTGACTTTGCAAGGCATGTTGCGGTGCTGGGATGCCGATGGTTTGGTCAAGTTTCGCTCCTGGTTTGATGCCGAAGCGCTCAAAAGCATTGATATCGTCGTCTACAGCGAAGAAGACATCCGCCTCTATCCGCAGCTGACCGATCAATTGCGGCGCATCTGCAAACATGTCGTGGTCACCAACGGTCGCGACGGCGGAAGTTATTATCACGATGGCGGAGTCATGCGCTACGAAAGCATCGCTGTGCAGCCGGTAGACTTGACAGGCGCGGGCGATGTCTTCGCGGCGGCGCTGCTGGGTGGTTTGCCCAGGCTGGATGGCGATGTGGCGGCGGCAGTACGTATGGCGGGTCGGCTGGCTGCTTATTCTGTCACGCGGGCTGGCTTGGCGAGCGCGCCAACAACGGAGGAAATCAAAGGCGAACTGGCGAGGATAGGGGCATGATTCAGTCGATTCTGCATAATGGCAACATCATCACGCTGGACGCAGCGCGTCCCCGTGCTAGCGCCCTGGCAATCAGCTATGGGCGAGTCGCTGCCATTGGCAGCGATGCCGAAATTACGCGCCTTGCCAGCGCCGACACGAACATCATTGACCTGGCTGGCAAAACTGTGCTGCCTGGACTGACCGACGCTCACTTGCATTGGGAAGCGCAAGCCAAATCCATGCGCTCGGTGAATGTCTTCGAGCTGCCCAGCAAGGCGGAAGCGCTGGATCGTGTGCGGGAGCGCGCGCAACAGACCTCGCCTGGCGAATGGATCACCGGGCAGGGCTGGGCGCAGGACTTGTGGCAGGACCGCGCCTTCCCAGGCAAGGAAGACTTGGACGAAGTTACGCCGCAGAACCCCGTCTACCTGTCGGCGAAGAGCGGGCATGCTGGCTGGGTGAATTCGCGGGCGCTGGCTCTGGCGGGCATCAGCGACTCGACGCGCGACCCCGAAGGCGGGCAAATCTTGCGTGATGAGCATGGCGCCCCCACCGGCATCCTGCTGGAAACGGCTATGGACCTGGTCAGCGCCCATGTGCCAGAGCCGACGCCCGAGCAGCTGGCCGACCTGATGCTGGAAGCGCAGACGCATGCGCTGCGGCGTGGCTTGACCATGATTCACGACTTTGACGAGCCGTCCTGCCTGGCAGCGTTGCAGATTTTGCGGGAACGCGGTGAGCTGTCCTTGCGCGTGGTCAAGCAAATCAATCAGCGTTGGCTGGATGCGGCGCTGGAATCCGGTATCCGCCGCAACTTTGGCGATGACTGGATTCGCATCGGTGCGTTGAAGCTCTTTGCCGACGGCGCCTTGGGACCGAAGACTGCGCTCATGTTCGAGCCTTACGCCGGCGAGCCCTGGAATACGGGCATGGCGGTCGTCGACAAGGAAGAAATGGTCGAGTATGTCAGCCGCGCCAGTGCCGCCGGGTTGCCCTCCAGCATTCACGCCATTGGCGACAAAGCCGTGCACGATGTGCTGGATGTCTTCGAGAGCGTGCGGAATGAGGAAGCGGCGCGCGGCGAATCGCGTTCCAGCCGCCGCCACCGCATTGAACATGTGCAGATCATCCACCCGCAAGACGCGCATCGGCTGGCTGCTTTGGATGTCATCGCGTCCATGCAACCCATCCATGCCACCTCGGACATGGTTACTGCCGACCGCTACTGGGGCGAGCGCGCCAAATGGTCATACAATCCGCGTTTGCAGTTGGATCAGGGCGCGCGCGTGGCTTTTGGGTCGGATGCGCCAGTAGAGCCACTAGATCCGCTACTGGGGATACACGCCGCTGTAGCCCGCCAGCGGGATGGGCTGCCGGTTGGTGGCTGGCAGCCTGAGGCGCGCATCAGCTTGCAGGAAGCGCTGCTCGGCTACACGCAGGGACCCGCCTACGCCGCCGAGATGGAAGATCGCCTGGGCAAATTGCGCGAGGGCTTCCTGGCGGACTTGGTCCTGCTGAACGATGATGTCACGCAAGCGCCGCCGGACGAAATCCCTGCGCTGCAAGTCCTGGGCACGATGGTCGCTGGTCGCTGGCGTTACCGCGACTTCGACTAGCCAAAAACCAACTGCGCGGAACTGAAGACGACGCGGAAGGGGCGGCAGTAAATCACCACGCTGCGGAATTGCTCCAAATCGATATCTTCCGGGAGCGCATAATTCTGGCTGCCGATATTGCCCTTCAACGCGCCCAAATGCAGCGGCTCCTCGCCAAGTCCAGCGAAAGTCGTGGTCGGGTATTCGCGCGACAAGTAGACATGCAGGTCGGGACCGTTCTTGGAGCGGAATTCCTCGAAGCGTAAAATCTGCCTGCCATCGGGCAAAGCGTAGATCTTGGCGAAACCGTCCGCGCCGTGGATTGGGTCGATGTGATTGAATTCGCCGCTGGCCTGCTCGTGCGGGCTTGCGGGCATTTCCGGCGGCATGGCTTGCTCGGCATCTGGGACGACGCTGGCTGGTTCGATCATGGCGACGGCTGACTGCTCAGCCATTTCGCGGTTGTCCTTCGCCATATCCAGCAACGCTTGCTTTTCCTCCGGCGGCATATTGCTGACGGCGTCCCGCTGCTGCTGTGTCAAGCCGGGGAAGGCTTCATTGACTTCGCGATTGACGAAGTAGAGCCAGGGCTGCGTGATCGCCAGCGCGACAACCACCAGCGCCAGCGCCAGCCCGATCACAAGGATTTTGCGCGACATCTTATCCCTCCTGGTCTTCGCCATTTGCCATCTTGCCTCAGCGAGCGCCACAACTATAATCTGTCTATCCATTGTGGCATAGTTTTGACACGACAACCTGCAATTAAAAGGAGAAATCTCATGGCGCGCAAAGGCATGATGGTCGGCGACAACGAACATCCAATCCAGGGCGACACACTGAAAGTGGGCGCGGCCGCCCCCGACTTCAATCTCATCGCCAATGACTTGAGCAGCCGCTCCTTGGCCGATTACGCCGGCAAGGTCAAGATCATCAGTGTTATCCCGAGTATCGACACCGGCGTTTGCTCAGCGCAGACCCGCCGCTTCAACGAAGAAGCCGCCGGGCTCAGCGATACGGTCGTGCTGACCGTCAGCGCCGACATGCCATTCGCCCTGGGGCGTTTTTGTGGCGCGGAAGGCATCGACAATACCGAGACGCTCTCCACGCAGCGCGATATGCAATTTGCTGATGCTTACGGCGTACATGACACCGAATGGCGCATCTGCCAGCGCGCGGTCTTCGTGCTGGATCGCGATGATGTCCTGCGCCATGCCGAGTATGTGCCGGTCATCGGGGACGAAGTCGACTTTGATGCGGCGCTGGCGACGGCAAGGTCCCTGGCCTAGCGGCGGGTCAACCAATGAGTGACATAAGACGCAGGCGCTTGGCGCGGCTGCTGGTGAATTATTCGACCCAGGTTGCGCCCGGCGACTGGGTGGGCCTCCTGGGCGATTTCAATTCCTTGCCTATCTTGCGCGACCTCTACGCCGAGGTCATCGCGGCCGGCGGGCATCCCAGCCTCATCATTGACGACGAACAGATGACGCGCTGCTTGCTGCGCAGGGCAAATGACGAACAGATTGCCTGGATAGACCCCGGTATCAAGCTCTACACGGAAAATGCCGATGTCTATATCCGCGTCAAAGCGCCGGACAATACTCGCGCCATGACCAATATCAGTGCCGAAGGCCTCCGCCTGCGGCAGGCCGCGCAAAGCCCGATCCTGCAAACCCGCTTGCAGCGCGCCGCCCGTGGCGAATTCCGCTGGGTGGGCACGCTTTATCCCACGCAAGCCAGCGCCCAGGAAGCCAATATGAGCCTGGAAGAATACGAGGACTTCGTCTACGGCGCCTGCTTCTGCGATGTTGAGGATCCAGCAGCCGAGTGGCGCAAATTGAGCGCAATGCAGCAGCAAAAAGTCGACTACCTGGCTGGCAAGCGACAAATCCAGTTGCGCGGACCGCATATCGACCTGAGTCTGAGTATCGCGGATCGCGTCTTCATCAACAGCGACGGCCGGCGCAATATGCCCAGCGGCGAGATCTTCACCGGTCCAGTTGAAGACAGCGTCAATGGCTGGGTGCGATTCGATTATCCCGCCATTGTCAGCGGGCGCGCCGTTAGCGGCATCGAACTGCGATTTGTCGATGGCCGCGTTTCCGAGGCTTCCGCGGAACAGAACGAAGACCTGCTGCTGGCGCAACTAAACACCGATGCGGGCGCGCGTTATCTCGGCGAGTTCGCCATCGGCACGAATTTTGGCATCAGCCAGTTTACTGGCAGCATCCTCTATGACGAAAAGATTGGCGGCACGGTGCATATGGCAATTGGCATGGGCTATCCGGAAACGGGCAGCCACAATATCAGCGCCGTGCACTGGGACATGATCTGCGATATGCGCCAGGACAGCGAAATCCTGGTCGATGGCGAGCTCTTCTATCGCAATGGCGAGTTTGTCATCGAAGAAAGTCCAAGTAAGTGATGAAACTACGGAAGTAAGTCCAACTTAGTCCTGCGAAAGCCAACCGCAAACCGAAAGTCAAAAGCCCTACGGGCGAGCCACCGGCTCGCCCCATGCTTGAGGGAGTAGCGAGGGATGGGTTATGCGAGCGACACTTGTGCCCCCTGCAAAGCTCCTTTCTCTGTGCCCTCTTTAGTCTCGGTAGTCTCGGTGGTAAGTTTTTGCATTACTTACTTGGCACTACTTCTGCGCACTCTGTAGTTAGCTCTCGCATGACCAACTTGGACTTACTTAGCTTTCCGCGCATCTGAGCGTCAGTTCAGCAAACGCGTGATAAAATGGTCGCCTGCAGGCGGCTTTTTTCTGTCAATTTGCCTTGCAGCTTACAAGCGCATGCTAGGCTAGCCGCGCGCCTATCCACAAGTTGAATTGGCGAAGTCGAGTATACTGCTGAATGCGCTGCGGGTTGCCAAGTGGCGTGCAAACACAAGAGAAGGGCGGGGCATGAGCAGCCCATCATTTGTACCGAAACCTGAGGCTGCTGGCGAAGGCCTGGTGGCGGTGGCGAAGACGCACTATGCCCTTAGCAATATCCGCCGCGGACCCGGCATCAACTATATTGATGTCGGCGATATTCTCAATAATACCCTGCTAGTGTACTACCCGGAAACGCGCACGGCCGACAACTGGATCTGGGTGGAAAAAGGCGGTCTGAAGGGCTGGCTCTACGCCGGTTATGTTGAATTTATTCCAGCTATCGGCGCACAGCCCTCGCCACATCCCAAGACTCCCTACGATGGCAAAGTGGCGCTCTGGCATTGGAAGGGCACGGCTGTCCCGCAGCGCAGCATCAATGATCTGCTGGAATACACCCGAACCAAGGCTCCGGAAGTCAATCAAATCTGGGTCAAAATCACCAACGGCGTGCACTGGATGAGCGAGTACGACAGCAGCGAAATGGCTATCAGCGGGCGGCAAAGCATCGACCGCTGGGTGGCGGCCTGTCACAGCGCTGGCTTCGGATTTCACGCCTGGTGCGTGCCGCAAGGCTTGCGCGTGCAGGAGGAAGCGCGTCTCATCATCGAAGCCTGCTCGCGAGCGGGTGTCCAATCGCTGATCCTGGATGTTGAGCGCGGCGCGGGCTACTGGAACGGCGGTCCGGAGGCGGTGCGCCCCTTCATGCTGACGCTGCGGCGGGGGCTGGGCACGCGCTTCCACATCGGCTTGTGCATTGACCCGCGCCCGCACCACTATCACACCCTCTATCCGCACGAGTGGAGCCCTTTTGTCGACAGCGTCCACCCGCAGACCTATTGGGAAATCTTCCGCAAGAGTCCGGAAGAAGCGCTGGCATCGGTGTGGAAGACCTGGAGCGGTTTCGACAAGCCGATCATTCCGGCGCTGCCGGGCGCTGCGCCAGTCGAGGAACAAATCGAAGCGCATACGCTGGCGACGCAGGTGCATGGCGCCAAGGCGCTTAGCTGGTGGCGATATGGCACGATTGCGCGCTGGCAGGGCGTCGACCACCCCATTGAGCTGAAATCATCGCCAGCCGAGCCCGAGGCTGCGCCGAAGGAAAACTTCGCCGATGAAATTATCATCTTGCCGTCCAAAGCAGGATTCCGCAACGGCACCTACACCGGCCAGCCAGAATTCCGCGCCCGGCGCAACACCTGGGGCTGGGAGTATCTCTATATGCCCACAGCGCCACGCACCAGCAAAGTTTGGGCGGAGTGGCGTCAGAAGTTGCCGAGAAATGGCTTGTATGAGATTTCCGTCTTTGTACCCAACCGGCGGGCGACGACGACGCGCGCGCGGTACAAAGTGCATGGCGTGGTGGGAGTGGCCAGCGAAGTCGTGATTGATATCAACCAAAACCGCCATCGCAATACCTGGGTGTCGCTGGGCATCTTCGACCTAGACCGAGTGCAGGGCAAAGCCGGCCGGGTTTTTCTCAACGATGTGACGGGCGAGCCGGACAAGTTCATCGCCTTTGACGCCATTCGCTTCCGGCGCATTGTGTCGACTCCCGTGGGCTATGTGCCCGCGCCCGATCCCAATTCGCCAAAGCGCCCTACGCAAATCAACGGCGTCTATGTGGCGGACGGCTATGACTCGCCAGTTGGCACGAGCCAACAGCGCCGTGGCGATGCGCTCTGGCCCAAGGGTTGGCTGGATGCTATGCCTTTCGGCAGGCTCTATTTTCGTGGTACGCCCAGCGAAGCTTATCACACCGGCGCGGATCTGAATTTTGGCAAGCCCTATGAAGACAAAGGCATGGCTTGTTACGCCTGTGCCAGCGGCATCGTGACTTTCGCGGCTGCCCTGGCGGTCTGGGGCAATGTCGTCGTCATTCGCCATGACCCGTTACATGACCCATCGGGACGCGTTCTCTACAGCCGCTATGGGCATGTGCAGCAGATACGCGTGGAGGTTGGCGATCGCGTGGCGCGCGGGCAGCGCATTTGCGAAATCAGCGATGCTTTCGGGCGCTTTGTGCCGCATTTGCACTTTGACCTCAGCGCGACCACCATCCTGGAACGACAGCCCGGCAATTGGCCCAAACTGAACTTTGACGCGCTGATGAAGAATTACATTAACCCGCTGGAATGGATCGCCAAGCATCGCCCCTGACGCTAGAACAGTCCCCAATCGCTGGCGGCGCCTTCTTCCATCATGCTAGGGTCCCACATCTCCATGCCCATCTCGATCGTCGTGGGGACGCCCAGGAAATCCTGCGTAGTGCGGCGCGTCTGCTCCAGCAATTGCGGCGCATAAGGGCAAAAGGGCGTGGTCATGATCATGTTGACATGGGCGCGCTCATCGTCGAATTCCACGCCGCGCACCAAGCCCAACTCAATGATGTTCATGCCGATTTCAGGGTCGATCACTGTGCGCAGCGCTTCGTACAGTCCTGCTTCTTTGTCATTCATCAGCCTGCTCTCCATTGTCGCCGCGGAATGGAGTCTAGCATAGTGTAGCGGAGCGCCTCTGTCAATTTGCGGCATCGGATGCTTGCGCGCGTGGTTCTTTCTAACAGTCTTCTATCGCTATTCACGGGGGCAATGGCGCGTTAGCTGCGTCCCCATATTGACAATGTGCTCGCCTGCTGCTACACTGCATGAGAATTAGAGTCGGTTATAAAGTCAATTTAACCGACATTAAACCCCGGTGAGAGGAGACCTGCCGCGAATGGCTGTTACATTGGAGATACGCAACCTGCATGCCAGCGTCGAAGGCGAAGAAAGCCCGATCCTGTGCGGCGTCGATTTGACGGTCAAGCAAGGCGAAATCCACGCCCTGATGGGTCCCAACGCCTCGGGCAAGAGCACCTTGGCCAATGTGCTGATGGGCAACCCTGCCTATGAAGTCACGGCTGGCGAGGTATTGCTGGACGGCGAAGATGTGCTGGAAATGGAGCCGGACGAACGCAGCCGCGCCGGCTTGTTCCTGGCTTTCCAGTATCCGGTCGCCATCCCCGGCGTGACCCTGGGCAACTTCCTGCGCCATGCCATCAACGCGCGCATGAAAGCGGACGACCCGGAAAGCAAGGGCATCGCCATCCCCAAATTCGCGCGCATGATGCGTCAGAAGATGTCGCAGTTGCATATCGACCATGCTTTTGCCGGGCGCTACCTCAACGAAGGCTTCAGCGGCGGCGAGAAGAAACGCGCCGAAGTGCTGCAGATGGCGGTGCTGGAACCGCGCATCGCCGTGCTGGACGAGACCGACTCCGGGCTGGATATTGACGCCCTGCGCATCGTCGCCGAGGGGGTCAACTCGCTGACCGGTCCCGACATGGGCGCGCTGGTCATCACGCACTATCAGCGCATGCTCAACTATATCAAGCCCGACTATGTGCATGTGATGTTTGCGGGCCGCATCGTGCAGAGCGGGGGCGCGGAACTGGCGCTGGAACTGGAAGATAAGGGCTACGATTGGATCCGCGAGAAGCACGCCGCGCTGGCAAGCGCGTAAACTAAAGGGAGCCTGACATGGCTGATGTAATCCAAAGCGAAAAGCAGCTGACCTACGAAGAAGAGGCGCTGAAAGAAGTCGGCTTGAGCTATGCGGAGAAGTACGGCTTCTACGATGACGATGTCGACTATGCCTTTAAGAGTCAGAAGGGCGTCAACGAAGACATCGTGCGCCAAATTAGCGCGATGAAAGACGAGCCGCGCTGGATGACCGAGCGCCGCGTCGAGGCTTATCATATCTTTATGGACAAGCCGACGCCGCAATGGGGCGGCGATCTCAACCAGATCGACTACGACGACATCTACTACTATGTTCGCGCTACCGACAAAACCGAGCAAGATTGGGACGAGGTGCCGGCCGAGATCAAGGAGACCTTTGACAAGCTGGGCATCCCGGAGGCGGAGCAGAAGTTCCTGCATGGCGTCAGCGCCCAATACGACAGCGAGTCGGTCTATCACAAAATCCAGGAAAACCTGGAAGAGCAGGGTGTCATCTTCCTCGACATGGACTCAGGCTTGCGCGAATATCCGGAGATGGTGCGTGAGTACTTTGGCACGGTCATCCCCTCCAACGACAACAAATTCGCGGCACTGAATACAGCGGTGTGGTCGGGCGGCAGCTTCATCTATGTCCCGCCCGGCGTGGAAGTGGAAATGCCGCTGCAAGCCTATTTCCGCATCAATACGCAGAACATGGGGCAGTTTGAGCGCACGCTGATCATCGTTGATGAAGGCGCTTATGTGCACTATGTGGAAGGCTGCACGGCGCCAATTTACTCCAGCGACAGCCTGCACAGCGCCGTCGTGGAAATCATCGTCAAGAAGGGCGGGCGCTGCCGCTACACCACGATCCAGAATTGGTCCAACAATGTCTACAACCTGGTGACCAAGCGCGCCGTCGCGGAAGAAAACGCCACCATGGAGTGGGTCGATGGCAATTTGGGCAGCCGCCTGACGATGAAGTACCCAGCGGTGATTTTGCGCGGCGAGGGCGCTCATGGTGAAGTGCTGTCCATCGCTTTCGCTGGCATTGGGCAGCATCAAGACGCCGGCGCGAAGATAACGCATCTGGCGCCCAACACCACCAGCCAAATCGTCAGCAAATCCATCAGCAAAGATGGCGGACGGGCGAGCTACCGCGGGCTGCTGAAGATTGACGAAGCCGCGCGCGCCAGTAAAAGCAATGTCGTCTGCGACGCCCTGCTGCTGGATGACTTCAGCCGCTCCGACACCTATCCAACCATCGAGATAGACGCAAAAGATGTCGCCATGGGGCACGAAGCCTCCGTCAGCAAAGTCGGCGAAGACCAGCTTTTCTATTTGATGAGCCGGGGCCTCGGCGAAGACGAAGCCAACGCCATGATCGTCAATGGCTTCTTGGAACCCTTGGTCAAGGAATTGCCCATGGAATACGCACTCGAGCTCAATCGCTTGATTCAAATCCAGCTCGAAGGCTCCATTGGCTAGACGCGCCTAGCAACTGAGCAATCACAGGAGAACACAAGTGGCAGTAGTCCGACGCAGGACTTCGTCTTTACCACAAGCGCCAAGCTACACAGTCGCGCAGGTCGAAGCTCTCAGCAGCGCTGAGAACGAACCGACCTGGCTGCGCGAGCGCCGTCTCGAGGCTTGGGACTTGTATGAAAGCACGCCTATGCCCTACCTGGAGGAGGAGTGGCGGCGCACCGATTACCGGCATATCCGCTGGGACGAGGCGGAAAGCATCATCCAACCCAATGGCGCATCTGCTGACGTTGTACCCGCGAAAAACCTGGAGCCGCTGACCGGCGACGCGCAAGGCGGCTTGATGGTCTTCGTGGATGGCAAAGTCGTACATTATGAACTGGCGGAAGCGCTGTCGCGGCAGGGCGTGATCTTCACTGATTTGCGCAGCGCTGTGAAACATCACGAAGCCCTGGTCAAGCGGTATCTGATGAAGCAGGCGGTGCAGCCGAGCGATGGCAAATTCGCCGCTTTGCATGCCGCCTTGTGGGATTATGGCGTCTTTGTGCATGTCCCGCGCAACACCGTTGCCGAGTTGCCGCTGCATGTCGTATGCTTTAACACATCGGCCGGCGCAGCCTTGGGCCATGTGCTTGTTGTGCTGGACGAGAACGCCCAGGCGACCATGCAGGTTGAATACGCCTCGGAGGAAGACGCGCGGCAATCCGCCTATATCGGCGCGACCGAATTGATTGTCGGCGCGGCTGGCAACTTGCGCTATGTGTCGCTGCAAGACTGGAATCGTGAGACCTTTGAGTTCAGCCATCAGCGCGGCATCGTCGGGCGAGATGCGCAGTTGGATTGGGTCAATGGCGTTATGGGCAGTCGCCTGACCAAAGCCTTCATTGAGGTGGACACGGTCGGCGCTGGGGGAAATGCGCGCGTCAGCGGTTTCTTCTTCGCCGACAAAGACCAATTCTTCGACCTTGACACGCAGCAAAACCACAATGCGCCGCTGACCAACACTGATTTGCTTTTCAAAGGCGCGGCTCGCGACAATGCCCGCACGCTCTGGCAGGGCATGATCAAGTCCCTGCCGCAGATGCAGCGCATTGACGGCTACCAGGTCTGCCGCAACCTCATGCTCAGCGACCAGGCGCGCATGGACAGCATCCCCGGCTTGGAAATTGAAGCCGATGATGTCGCCTGTTCACACGCCGCTACCTTCGGTACCCTGGAGGAAGAGCCCATCTATTACCTGATGAGCCGCGGCATCACCCGCCCGCAAGCCCAGTTGATGATCATCGAGGGCTTCTTTGACGAACTGCTGCAGCGCGTGCCCTTTGCACGCGTCCGCCAGCGGCTTATGGACGAGATTGAAGCCAAAATCATCGGCTGAGCGCTATGCAAGACCTGGCTCGCGAACTCATCCTGGATCACGCGCGCAACCGGCGCAACTGGGGTCTGCTGCAGCCCAACGACTTCGACCACGAGGAGTCCAACCCACTCTGTGGCGATCGTCTGCGCTTGACGCTTTGCCTGGACAGCGCCGGCCGTATCACGGCGGTTGGCTGGGACGGGGAAGGCTGCGCGATCAGTCAGGCTTCGGCTTCCATGTTCGGCGAGGAATTGTTGGGCATGTCGCTGGAGGAAGCGCGGTGCATTGACAAGCAGCAATTGCTGGACGACATCGGCCTGCCCTTGAGCATCAACCGCGTCAAATGCGCGCTGCTGCCGCTGCAGGTACTGGTCATCGGCGCATTCGGCGCGACCGGCAGCGAACATTGGAACCTCATTGAGGAGGCTTGATGGCGCGCTGGGTCACGCTCTGTCCCTTGCGAGAGCTGCCAGAAGGCGCGCGCGAGGTCTTCGGTGTCGATGGGCGCTGGATCGCTGTTTTCCATGTCAGCGGTAGAGTCTATGCCATAGAAGACTTGTGCACGCACGATGGCAACACGCTCGCTTTTGACCGGCAAGACCGCCCCAGCAAACTCATCGACCATGAAATCGAATGCCCGCGGCACGGCGGCCGTTTCGACATCCGCAGCGGCAAAGCTACTCGCAGTCCCGCCGACATTGATGTACCCTTCTTTCAAGCCCGCGTTTACGACGAGAACATTCAGATTTTGGTCTAACTTTGCTGTGCCCTTTAACAGTCTGCAGGCTGCTTTGACTTCGGGCGAAACGCTGGTCTTTGCGCATCGCGGCGACTCCTTGCATGCGCCACAGAATACGCTAGCGGCATTCGCGCTGGCGGCGGAACATGGCGCGCAGGGCATTGAACTGGATGTGCAGCTGAGCAGCGATGGGCGCTTGGTCGTCATTCATGACGAAACTGTCGACGCGACGACGGACGGGCAGGGCGAGGTCGCGAAGATGACGCTGGCGCAACTTAAGCAATTGGACGCTGGTGGCTGGTTCTCCCGCGAATTCGCTGGCGAGCGTATCCCCACACTGGACGAAGTCTTTGCGGTGGTCGGCGACAAACTGCTGATTAATGTTGAGATCAAGGCGAGCGCACCGGGCATTGAATCCGCCGTCGCTGACTGCATCCACCGGCACGCGATGGACTCCCGCATCCTGGTATCGTCCTTTGATCGGGCTGTGCTGAGCCGCTGCCGGGGCGTAATGACGCTGCCGCTGGCTTATCTGCACGGGTCGCCAGAAATCGCTACGATAGACGATATGCCAACCGAAGCGCTGCATCCCTGGCATGAGCTCGTCGACGCGGGCTACATGCGCCGAGCGCGGGAAATGGGCTGCCATGTCAACACCTGGACGGTGAATGACCCGGCGCGCGCTTGCGAACTGAAATTGCTGGGCGTCAATGCCATCATCACCGACGACCCCGCGGCGATCCTGGCGGCGCTGCGCCAATGCTGAGATGCTTCTGGCGCTTGGCATTCCGCCTCCTCTACAACGAATTGGCTCTTAGTTATGACCTCGTCAGTCGCGGCGTTTCACTGGGGCGCTGGCGTGACTGGCAGCGCAGCTTGATACCATTTCTGCCAGCTGCGGATGCGGGCACAGTGCTGGAACTGGCGCATGGAACTGGCGATCTGCACATTGACTTGCTGCGCGCGGGCTACCAATGCGTCGGGCTGGATCTGTCTCCGCAAATGGGCGCGCTGGCGCAGCGTAAATTGAGCCGGGCGGGCTTAATGGGCGCGCTGCTGCGCGGCGACGTCCGGCATTTGCCCTTTGCAGACGAGTCCCTTGCGGCGATTGTCTGCACTTTCCCGGCGGCTTTCATCCTTCAGCGCGAGACACTTGCCGAATTGCAGCGCGCGCTGCAGCCTGGCGCAGGCGTTTTCATCGTCATGTCCGGCGCGCTGGCCGGGCACGGTCTCGCGCGTATGTTGATTCGCGGCTTATACTGGCTCAGCGGGCAAGATAACCAGCCAATGCACACTAGCGACTTGCGCGCCTACTTTGACGAAAGCGGCTTCCTGGCACAGGCGCGCACCGTGCAGCTGGCGGACAGCGCGGCGCAGCTTGTCATCTTGACGAAACCCAACAAGCTGATACTGGATTCCGCGGGCAATAGCTGATAAACTACTTGTGAAGATGGTGGATGTAGCTCAACGGCAGAGCACCTGATTGTGGTTCAGGCGGTTGAGGGTTCAAGTCCCTTCATCCACCCAGCAGCGCCCACGGATTGCGGGCGTTTTTCTTTGGCGTCGGCTTGACTAGTCGCGGGTTGGCAAGCCGGTGGCGCGGCGTCTGGCTGCCCGGCGCGATCCCGTGATGGCGCGCCAGCGAGTATCCGGCTGAGGCAGGTTGTCCTGTAATTCCTGCTCCATTGCATCGTCAGTGGGCTGACTGACATAGTTGTCAGCGCGGGCATTGCTATCGGTTGCGGGCGCGGGCTTGTGATCGGGCGGCAACGTTGCCTGGCTGGGCTTCTGCAAACCGAAGATCTCAAACACGCTCATGGTCGTGATGTCAACGTCCTTGCGGCGCGGCAGGGGCTTCGGGCTGGCGGTCGGTGATGGCTTGCTAGGGATGGGCGGTGGAGAGTCTGCGATTGGCAAGGCAATTTCGATGGGCTTGGTGTCATCCAGCGCTGGACTGGGCTCGACGATGCTCCGCGATCCAAGCGCGACTGGGTTGGGCTGCGTGTCGCCATCTTCCAGCGCGGGGATAGGTTTCATGTCGTAGGCAATGGCGAATGGCTCTTCCTGCCCATCTTCGCCGTAGAACCGCGAGGTTGCCTCATCGCGCGCCGAATCGTGATAGGTCGAAGGATGTCGTGGCTCGTAGCTTGAGCGTTCGCTGACATCGGGCGCATCCTGCATGGTGGCTTTGGCTTCGTGTGTGGAGATTCCGCCGGATTGCTGCGCAATCAACTGATGCAGATTGCGCAAGCTGGCTTGTATCTGGCTGGCTGTACTGCCTTTCAGCCCCACCGCCTTGCGCAGCCCCCCCAAGACTCCGCCCAGCTCATACTGAAATGTCCAGCGAACCAGGGTGCCTTCGGGCACTTCGCGCAGTTTGATATGACCCTGGTTGGCGCTGAAGGCGGCGCCATCTACGATCTGGTACTTATAGCCCACTGTGTCGTACCAGGCGCTGACCTCGACAACGCGGTCTGGTCCTTTGTTCATGGATTGTCGCCAGCGCGCGCCGCGTCCCTCCCGCTGCGTCGACAGAAATGTCACATTCTCGGCATCCTTCTGCCAGCGGGGAATCTGCTGTAAATCGCCCAGGAAGCGCCAGATAAACTCCGGCGAGGCCGGTATCAGGATCTCAAGATCAATGAAGTTCATGCCTAGAGCCGCTGCAGCGTGACTGACACTGCGAATTGTGCTACACTGAGTTGAGATTTTACCAGCACAAGCGCGAAGTGCAACTACTATGCCAAACCCTGTATTCGCCTTTGCCTGCATCATTGCGACCATGTACGGGCTGGGCTTTCATATCATTATGGGCGGGGATGCGCGCCGTCTCGTGCTCTTTGTCGTCACCAGCTGGATCGGCTTTTTGCTGGGGCAATACATTGGCGGCAGCCTGCAAATCGACTTGCTGCGCATCGGCGTCGTGCATATGCTACCGGCCACCATCGCCACCTTCGCGCTATTGATCTTCGCTCACATCCTCACCTCTGAGCCAACTACGTCGGTGTCGCGGCGTTAAGCCATGCAAAGCAGCGAGGCAGCCGTCAGCGAGCCAGCGCCAGACCAGGATCAGCCCACAAGCAGCGGCAAAATCAGGCGCATCATTAAACTTTGCGCCGCCCTCGTCATATTGCTCATCCTGGGCTTGCTGGTCGCGGCATTGACCGCTGCCTTGACGGCGGCCGACACTTGGACGCCTGTCATGCGCATCTTCCGCGATGTCTTTCTGCTGATTCTGCTGCTGGAGTCGGTGCTGCTGATCGCCGCGCTGACGATTTTGCTCTTGCAAGCGGCTGGCTTTTTGATCATGCTGCGCGCGGAAATCAAGCCTATCCTGGACGGCGCCCGCGAAACGACGCGCTTAGGCAAGGCGACTGCCAGCTTTATGAACGCCAACGCCGTTGACCCGCTAATCCAGTTGAAGAGTTTCCTGGCGGGTCTGCTGGCTTTTCTGCGCGAGCTCATCCACCTTCGCGCGCTGGTCACGGGCGAAAATGATGAGTCAGACGAGGATATCAGCGAGTCAGACGAGACGAACGATGAAACGGACGCGCCCCAAGCTGGATAACGGCGCGGCAGGCCTGGGCATGTTGATCGGCATGCTGTTGGGCGGCGTCTACAGTCAATTGCGCATCAAACGGCGCGGATCCCTTCGGCGGCGGGATCTGCTGCACTTTGGCGCCGCCACGCGCGAGCTGGAGATGGAAGCCAGCCTGGAGGCTGCCAAGCGTCAAGCCCGCGACCGCCTGGAGCCCTCCGCCTGAGCGCCCTCAATTTCGGCAAATGCCCGCCCCAGCGCCGCCAGCACATCGCCGGCAATGACGCTGCGGCTGCTACCCACTTGCCGCCCCGCGATTGTCCCCGCCAGCGCATGAATATATGCTCCTAACCTGGCGCTATCGTAGGCAGCGAGTCCCTGCGCCCGCAAGCCTGCGATCAAGCCCGCCAGGATATCACCCGTGCCAGCCGTGCCCAGCGCATCGGTCTTGAAGGGGATGACGCTGATAAGACCATCGGGCGCCACGATAAGGGTATGAGCACCTTTCAGCAGCAGCGCGACTCGCCACTTCGCCGCGTATTCTCTCGCCACATGCCAGCGGTCGGCAGTGATTTCGGCGGTGGGCAGCCCAGTCAAGCGCGCCATTTCGCCAATATGCGGCGTAATGATGGTATCTGGCGGCAGGTGCTTCCACCAGTCGGGCAGCTGGCTCAGGGCATTTAGCGCGTCAGCGTCCAGCAGCAGCGGCGGCAGTGTGCGAGCCTCAAGCAAACGCGTCACGAAAGCCTGTGTGCTGGCCTGCAGCCCCAAGCCACAGCCGACCAGCAGCGAATCGTAGCCACCCGCGCCTTCCACGATGTTGGTGGCGGCAGCCTCCGTGATAGCTCCGTCCCGCGAGGGCAGGGGCAGCCAGGTTGGTTCACGCAAGCTGCTGGCCACGATGTCGACAAGTGAACGGGTCGTGGCCACGGTAACCAGCCCTGCGCCGGAACGACAGGCGCCCTCGCCAGCCAGGGCAATCGCGCCGATGTAGTTGCCACAGCCCGCCACCAGCATGGTCTTGCCGAAACTGCCCTTGTGTCCATCCAGCGGACGCGCCGGCAGCAAGGAAGCAGCCAGCGCTCGATCCATCAGCGTGATCGGCAGCTCCCGCAATTCCGGCAGCGACCCGGGAATGCCGATCTGCGCGACGATAAGCTCCCCGACCGCAGCCGCGGCCGGAAATGTGAGCAGACCCCGTTTGGCGGCGACGAAGCTGATAGTGGTATTCGCATTCAACGTTGCCGCGTCCATTTCGCCGCTGTCGCAATTGATGCCACTGGGGCAATCGATAGCGAATACGAAAGGCGGCGAGTCGCGAGTCGCAATTTCTACAGCCTCCAGCACTGCCTGAACTTGCGGGCGCAGCGGCGGGGTCCCGCCAATGCCCAGCAGCGCATCGACAATGACATCGGCATTTCCAGCTAACTCTCGCAGGCGCGCAAAATCGCCGTCGTCCTCAGCCAGCATAATCGGCAATCCAGCTTCCCTCGCCGCGCGGAAGACAAGGTCGCTTTCGTCACGCGCCTGCGACAAATAAAGGTGTAAATCGGCTTTGCTCGCCAGCGCCAACTGCCGCGCCATGACCAACCCATCGCCGCCGTTGTTGCCCTTGCCAATCAGGAAGAGCAAGCGCGTCGACTCGTTGACCGCTACGCGCTCCAGCAGCGCTTGGCAGGCCGCAGCGCCGGCATTTTGCATCATCCGCGCGTAGCTGAGACCTTGGCGGTCCGCCGCCGCCTCAATCTCGCGCACGGTCTGCACGCTGGCTACTTTGTTTGGCATAGCCTGTTTCCCGCTCTCTCGACGCAAAAAAGGCGCGTATCCGAATGATACCCGCCCCCTGTGCAGTCGCGCATTGCCAGATCAGTTTTCGCGTTGGATGACCAGTTGCGCCAAGTCAATCAGCGCGTCTTTGGCGGGCGTTACCGGCAAGCAATCGAGGCTGGCGATCGCGCTTTGCGCCAGCAGTTCGGCTTGCTGACGCGCCTTGTCGATAGTGTCGCCTTCCAGCATTTTGCGCTTGATGCTGTCCAGCGGATCCTGAGGCGGTGCGCTGCCATTGCCGTTGCCGTCGCCCAGTGCCACAGCCACGCCGCGTCCTTGACCGATGTCGATGCCGCTGGTCTTGCCCAGTTTCGCCTCGTCCGCCACCAAGTCCAGGATGTCATCCACAATTTGGAAAGCCAGCCCCAGGTTGAAACCAAAATCGGCAAGCGCCAAAACTTCCTGCGCTGTCGCGCCCGCCAACTTCGCGCCGATTGCGCCCGCGGCGCGGAAGAGCGCAGCCGTCTTCAAGGCGATGATGCGCATATAGATTTCGCGGGTGAAGTGGTTGTTCTTGACGGCGCTGGCTTGCAGGGTCTCGCCTTCCACCAAGGCGGTGGCTGCCCGCGCCAAATCGATGTTGAGCTCGCCATAAGGCGCCATCAATTCGTAGACGGCGGTGAACAAGTAGTCGCCGGTCAATAGCGCGAAGGTGCGCCCCCAGATAGTGTTGACCGCCGGTTTGCCGCGCCGCAGGATGCCATGGTCGTTGATGTCATCGTGCACGACGCTGGCGGTATGCATCAACTCGACAGCGGCGGCGGGTTTTGCGGCGGCAGGCAGATCATCGCCGCCCAGCGCCAGGTAACTCAGCAGCAGCAGACGCGGGCGAATCCGCTTGCCACCTGCGCTGAGGATGTGGCGGCTGGCGTCGCGCAGGACATCGACCTGGCTCGCGGTGATAGCCAGCATCGCCTCTTCGACGGACCGCAAACCCTCGTCCACGATCTTCGCGAGTTCCATCTGCCTTGGCACAGCGCTTGTCATAGCGCGCTCCAATTTGTCAATTGTGAAGTTTAGAACATTCTACACATATTGTACAGAAGGCGCGGGCATAGTCAACTCAACGCCGCCTCGTCCGCGCATTTACCCAGGGTCTGGCAGAGCTGCGTGATGTGCAGGCGGTCATGCTGCGCTGTAAACTGCGCCATTTCCAGCAGGGTTGTTAAGCCGAAGATACTGTGGCGGGCTTTGCGCAGCCATTGCGCCGGCGACAAGATCTCCAAACGCGCCAGAGTCCTGCGCCGGTCGCTTATGAAGCGCGACAGAACTTCATTGGCGTCATCGTGGCAGGGCGGCACATGCGGCCCAGGCGGCGGCAGCGCCGCAATGAAAGGATCCTCAGCCGCCAGGATCATCTCCAGTCGTGCTTGATGCACAGCTGTTTCAGTTGTCCACAAGTGGCAGAGGATCTGCATGATTGACCATTCGTCAGGGTCGGGACGTTCCCCCCACTGCGATGGCGACGACTCCGCCAGCAAGCCCGTAAGCGCGCCCAGATTGCCCAGATACTGCGGCGCGATCATGGTCCGCTGCAGCGGAAGTGGTTGGTATCCGTCCCGCCAAGCATCTGCCTCGGCGTGACGCCGAAAATCCGCGAGACTGCCGTCGCTTGCCAAGTGCCAGGCGGGGCTGCCCATGAAGCGCGCTGGCTGGATGTCGTTCACCGCGCTGTCGCCGACCATCAGCGCTTCGTCCGGCTCCACGCCCACCCGCGCTATCACTTCCGCATGATACTCAGGTTGTGGCTTGGCGTAGTGCATATTTTCGCTGTGCGTAATGAAAGCGAATTCACTGATCCAGTCGCCCAAGCCCGCCCATTCCAGGCGCTGCAATATCGCCGACTCGGGATAGAGCGGGTTGGTCGCCACCGCCACCAGCAATCCCTGCTCCAGCAGTTGTTTGATAAGGGTGTCTGCGCCCGCGACTGGCTCAATAAAGGGCTCCAGTGCGCCGTAGATCTCGTCATAGAATCGCGCCATGCTGCCGGCGATTTCCTCGCGCGAAAGGGGCAGCGCCAGTTCCAGGCAGTCCAGCATCGCCTCGGCATTGGTCGGGAATGTCTCGCGGGTCCGGCCGATGTTGCTGAAGCCGTCTCGCAGCGCCGCGACGCTCCCCTCGACGCCAAATTCGTCGCGGAAGAATTGGTCGAATAGTCCCCGGAATGCGGCGGCAAAACGCGCATCTGGGTTGTGCAGCAGCGTATTGTCCATGTCCAGCAAAACGGCTTTAATCATTCTTGCCTTCCAAAGCCTGTCGAAAGATGTCCAAGCCCGGGTGATCGTCCGGGCAGCCGACATAGGGGTCGACTAATTCGCCATTCTTCAGGCAGATCGCCTCCACTTCGACCCGCCGCATCAAGCCCAGCCAGCCGCTCTTGATCGTCAGCACGAGTTGCATATCCGGGCTGGCATTGGCCAGCGTAATATCCGGCACCGGGCATTTGGCGCAGTCCCGCGCGTGCCAGGGCAGCGACTGCGGATTGGCTTTGGCGAGGCGGCACTCTTCCACATCGCGCGTGTGTCGGTTGAAATCGGCGTAATAGTGCGGGCATTCGCGCCCGGCCGGTGTCCTCATTGGCGCTCGATCCAGGCTTTGGCGAGGCTCGGCAGCTTGTCCAAGGAGCCAGATTGTACTGTGCAATCGGGCAAGGATTCAAGGAAACTGCCGCCATAACTCTTGCGGATGACGCGACTGTCGAATATCGCCACCACGCCGCGGTCGCTGCGGCTGCGGATCAGGCGCCCGAATCCCTGGCGGAAGCGCAGTATGGCGTCCGGCACGGCGTATTGCTGGAAGGAGTTGCTGTAAGTCTCGGCGCGGGCGGCGAAGATGGGCTCGCTGGGCACGGCAAAAGGCAGGCGAGCGATCACCAGCGCGCTGAGGTCGTCGCCAGGGATGTCGATGCCCTCCCAAAAGCTGCGCACGCCCATCAGCACGGCTCGGTCGGCACGTTTGAAATTGTCCAACAAGACTTCTCGGCTGCCGCCAAAACTCTGGTCGAAAACTTCAATATCGCCCAGTTTCAAACGCGGCGTGACATGCAGCGCCGTTTGCCGCAGCTGGCTGTAGCTGGTGAATAGTGCCATGACGCGACCGTTCAAGGCCGTCGCCAATTCAATGATGCCGCGCTCAACCATGCGCTGGTAACCGGTGCGCTTGCCCGGCTCCGGCATGTCGTCGGGGATGAAGAGCAGCGTGGACGCGCGGTAGTCAAATGGCGAACCCAACGCCAGCGCGCGGTAGTCTTCAATGAAAAGCCGTTCCTTGATGTGGTCAAAATTGTCCTGCGTGCGCAGCGTTGCGCTGGTCAAGACGATGCTTTCCAGCCGCTGGCTGAGGTATTCGTGCATCATCGGTCCCACATGCAGCGGCGAGATGGTCAAGCGCAGCTTGTCGGCGCGCTCTCCCGCCCGTAGCCCATACACCGCATTGGGATCTGGATCGCTGGTGAAGTGTTCCAGCTGTTCGTGCAAATCAGCCAGGCAGCGTCGGTGTCCGCGAATCTCGCTGGCGTAATCGGCGAAGTCGGGCAGGGCATATTTGTCGTACCTCGGCAGCGCATTTTGCAGATGCTCCAGCGCGTCCGTCACCGCCAGGAAATAGGTCGCCAACTGCCTCCAGGCGCTTTGCACGCTGGCGAAACTCCCGGAGTCGCGATGCGATTGTAACAGCCGCATGCCATAGTGCCGGTCGCCTTTCTGGCTGGCGCAAAAGTCATAGAGCGCGCGGAAATACTGGCGAATAAAGCGCTGCATCAAGTCGATGGCTTGGCGAATGTTTTGCAGAAATTCTGCCAATTTGTCGCTGGTTTCGGACGGGAAATAGGCACGGGCGGCTGAAAGAAACAGATTGAGGCAGTTGCTCAAATCTCGCAGGCGCGACATCAGTAAGGGTTGGTCGATGCGCCGGCTCATCCCGTCGGTGATGGCGTCTTCCAGATGATGCGCCTCATCTACGATCAGATTGTGATAGGCCGGCAAGGCTCGGTTCTCAATGGCGGCGTCGGCAACCAGCAGCGCATGATTGGTAATGACGAGATGGGCGGCTTCCGCTTTATTGCGCGCGATATAGAAGGGGCAAGCGCCGGCCATTTCCGTAGCGCAGCGCGTTGTCGTGCAGCCCTCGTCCTGGGCGCTCAAGCGTGACCAGACCTGCCACTCGCCCGCCCGCAGCGAGATTTCGCCACGGTCGCCCTGGCCGCCTTCATGCAGCCAGACTAGGATTTTCGCCAGCGTGCGCAACTCATCGCCCGTGGCTGGTTTCCGGCGCCGCATGGTCGCCAGCCGCCGCGGACACAGATAATTGCCGCGCCCCTTCATCAGTGCCGCCCGCAGCCCCTCGCCGACCACTTGCCGCGTCAAGGGAATATCTTTGTTGAGCAATTGTTCTTGCAGGTTGATGGCGTTGGTGGCGATGGTCACACGGTTGTTATTTTGCAGCGCCCAAGTCCCGGCCGGTATCAGATAAGCCAGCGATTTTCCCGTGCCCGTGCCCGCCTCGATCAGCAGTTGCTCCCCATGGTTCAGCGCGCCCATGACTTCCCGCGCCATATCCAACTGCTGCGGGCGCATCTCGTATTGGCTGTGCAGCGCCGCCAGCTCGCCCCGCGCGCCGAAGACTGCATCAACCTCCGGCAGCGGCAGCGCTTCCCGCCGCGCATCGCTGATATCCAGCCGCCGGCGTTCTTTGCGATCTGGCGTCGGGAAAACTATGGCAGTCCTTTGGGTCGAGCCGACAGCGCCCTGCCCATCATTGCGTAGCGCTTCGCTCAATGCCTGCTGGAAGACGGAGCGCAGGTCCCAATCCAGGTTGGCGCTCGCTTGAATGATCTCTGTCAGCAGTCCGCTCGGCAGCCCGCGCAACTTTTTCCAGAGCCGCCAAAGTAGTTGTCCGGTCGCCTGCGCGTCATCGTAGGCGCGGTGAGCCTGCGGCAGGTCAATGCCCAGTTGCGCCGCCAATCCGCCCAGGCTGTAGCGTGGCGCGTTCGGCAGCAAAATCAATGCCAACTCGAAGGTGTCCAGCGCCGCATTGTCCATCAGCATACTATGGCGGCGCATGAAGCTCAGGTCAAAGCCGACATTGTGCCCCGTCACCAGCGAATCGCCGAAAAAGTCGCGCAGCGCCGGCAGCAGCACCTTCATGCTTGGCGCATCGGCGACATCATCGTCATCAATGCCGGTCAGATGCGTGATATCCGGCGGGATGGGCTTGCCGGGATTGATGAAGGACTGGTAGCGCTCGACGATCTCGCCCTGATAGAAGCGCGCCGCGCCAATTTCAATAATCTCGTCGCGGTCGGCGCTGAGACCTGTCGTTTCCAAATCAAAGGCGATGAATTCGCCGCGCATGCGGGTCTCCGCTTGGGTTGTCTCGCTTGGCAGTCTCAGCAGCGGGCGGCATCAACACCCTCCGCGACTACTCGGAGGCGGATTCGCCCGCGTCGGCCGACGCGGTCTCAGCCTGCGCATATTTGGCTTCCGCTGTCAGGAAGGCGGCTTGCAAATCCCGGCGGATGGCGGGCAGCTCCAGCGCCGTTATGCCGGTGAAACCCACGCGCGCAACTTGCGACCAGTTGTCATCCGTGTAAAGCGTCCATAAGAAGGACTGCAAGCTGCTGTTTGCCAGCGCCTCTTCCCGAGCCAACAAGCTGGCCGATCGCGATAGTGGGTAACCGCCAGCGCTGATGGTTGCTTCAGTCGGCTCGATGCAGCCCGCGCCGCCATCGACAGCCACCGCGCGCACATTCGCTTGTTCATTCGCCAGCACTTCCAGATAATCGTCCCAGGTCATGTAGGTCAGCGCGCCAGGTACATTGGCGACAGCCGCAGCACGGTAATTGGGATCATAGTCCTGCTCGGTATCGCGGCGTATCGGGGGGATGGCATCGCCAGCCGCTTGCAGCAGGATGTCTGTGTGCGCGTCCAGCGTCATCAAGCCAAAGAGCGTCAATTCTGTTTGGGGGAAAGCCTCGTCTATATCCGACCACTGGCTGACGGTGTCGGCGGATTCCGCGCGCCAGGCTGTGCCGATCTGCGCGGTCGTCAGGCAAGCCGCAAAGTCGTCGCCCGCATTGCCCAGCAGCACAGTCGCCTGCGCGCCAATTGGGAAGGGCAGGGGATGCAGGGCAGCGGCATCGCAGTCGCCCATCGGCAGCGGCGCATCCAGTAGAGCGAGATCGGCTTCATTCGCGCAGAGGCTGGCCAGACCGGCGCTGCTGCCCGTCATGTTGTAGTCGATCTGTAGCTGCGGATGGCTGCGCGTCAGTTGCTCGCCAGCGCTGTTGAGTACGGCATGAGCAATGGCCGCGCCCGCAATTCGTACATTACCGGTCAGCGAGGGCGGGATGTGGAAGGCGTCGGCATCGCCACTGAGCAGCGGCAAGGCGTCGGCATCCGCCAGCAAGTCGGCATTCAGTTGAGTTATCGCGCTGCTGGGCGGCGTAATGTCGGCAGCGCTGACCAGGTTCGCATAGTTTGCGTCCGTCGCGTATTCCATGAAGCGCAGGAGCGCTTCGTTTGTGTCCAGGCGGGCTCGATTGACATAAATGTATAGCGATTGCGCTGCGGCGTATTGACTATTTTCCACCGCGTCCACGCTAGGCATCAGACATGCGCCCGAGGCGGGGTCGCGCAATTCCATCACCTGCAGACCAGCGATATCCACCAGCGACTCCGTCCAGGACAAGACCGCTATGGCGCCTGGTGTCTCTACAACCCGCGCGGCAGCCTCGTCTCCCGCCAGCATCTCGCCATCCAGGCGCAAGCCATCGCCAACCACCAGCTCATCCATGACCGCGTAAGCAATATCATCCTGCGGCGGCAGGATCAGCGTCAGCGGCAATTCCGCCTCATCCGGGTTCACGAAGGACCAGTCCAGCCCTTGATTGCTGGAAGTCGGCTTGAAGAGTTCGTCCAGGTCAGCGGCGGACAAACAGGCTTGCGGCGCATCGACATGCGAGGCGATAGCCACGATCTGATGCCCGGCCAGCAATTCGCTGTAACTCACTTCGTTGGATTCGCAAATCAAGGCTTCGGCGCTGGACATTTGGCGCGTGGTCGTCGCCAGGTCAATATCGCCATTGCAGAAGAGATCAATGCCGCGCGCGCTGCCGATCGTGCTGATGTCAAGGTCCGCGCCGCTTGCCTCCGCCAACTGCTCAATCAGAGCGTTGGTAATGCTGGAGCCCACTACGCGAATCTCGCCATTGCCTTGCGCGAGGCTCAAGCTGCCGCAAGCCAAGAGCAGCAGTGTAAAAAGGCGAGCGAAACTTCCGCATCTTTTGAAGATTGCCATAGAACCAGCCGTCCCAGCCTTGTGCATGACTTAAGCACTAGATTGTAGCGGCAGGGCAAGGATTGTAAAGTCGTAGTTTGCCGCTAGCATGTGCGCAATTGATAGCGCATTTCCTTGGGAATCATGGTCTACAAGCCGCAGAGTATCTACGACATCATCGGCGAAGCGCCTATCCGCGCCATGGTCGATGCCTTCTACGACGCTGTTGCCGAAGACCCGCTGCTGCGACCCATGTACCCGCAGGACCTCAGCGAGTCGCGGCGTCATTTGCGCTTGTTTCTCGTGCAGTTCTTTGGCGGTCCGCGCGATTATTCCGCTGAACGTGGGCATCCCCGTCTGCGCATGCGCCACTTCCCCTTCGCCATCGACCAACAAGCCCGCGATCACTGGCTGCGGCACATGCTGGCGGCCATCGACAGCGTCGGTATTGCCGAGCCAGCCCGCAGCCATATGCGCGATTACTTCAAACGCAGTTCCGAGTTTCTCATTAACCGCCGCGACTAGCCGCAGCTATTCTGAGCACAGGCTGTATTTCTCGAAGGCTTCCGCCGTCCAGGGCAACGCTGGCGTGAAGAAATGCTCGTAGATGGCTCGGGCGTAGACGCGGATTTCATATTGCGCGTCGCCAGCCATGCGCAGTCGCAAAAAGTGCATCAAATTGTGCGCGTCAATCTTGGTAACCCAGGTGTAATAGACGCTGAAACCGGGCAGGAAGAGCCGCGCCATCTCTTTGGACACGCCCTTCTCCAAGGCTTGTGAATACAGGCGATAGCCCGTTTCATAGTGCGCCAGCAATTCTCGTGTGAGCTCAGCGCTTTCTGTCTCATCCAGGCTGCCTTCGCTGGCTTGCTTGTTGTCCGCGCTTTGCTTGCGCCAGACGTCCGGCGCATAAAAGTCGTTCTCATGGAAGGGCGTATAGCGCCCCGATTGCGCGTTCATATTCCAAGTGCGGTGGCGCACCCATTGCCACCAGGTAAGCAGTGGCGCGCGCACGCGAAACTTGAACTCGACCATTTCAAATGGCGAGGTATGGCGGTGGCGCAGCAGATAAAACAGCAGCCGCTTGTCGCGTTCGGGTCCCTTGCTTTCGCCCAGGAAGCTCACTCGCGCCGCATTGACGATGGCCAGATCGCCACTGACCGCCGAGGCCGGGTGCGGCATCAGGTCGACCAGTTCGATCCAACCCTTGTCCAGCACATCGACGCGCTTGCCGATCAAGTCAGCCGTCATGCCATGCTCCTGCGCCGCATCTCAACCGCCTAGCATCTGCAGGGCGATGCGCACCCGGTCTTCTAGACTATCGGGCGCGCTCCGCGGGATGGCTTGCACAGCTGTCTGCGCTTCGATGACGCTGAATCCCAAACCGGTCAGGTAATCCATCACTTCCGCGGCGCCTTCATCGTCGGTGGCGTCGGGCAGGCTGTCCAGACTGGCGGGGAACTTGTCCTGCAGTTCCAGCAGGACTTTCTGCGCGGTCTTTTTGCCGATGCCCGGCACGCGACTGATGATTTCGGGTCGTTCATTAACCACGGCGCTGCGGATATTGTCGACGCTCAGCGTACTCAGCATGGCGATGGCCAGCCTCGGCCCAATCCCGCTGATTTTCAACACGGCATCGAATAGCTCGCGCTCGCCGACTGTGGCGAATCCATAGAGCGTTAGTGAATCTTCGCGCAGGACCAGCCGCGTGTACAAAAAGACGCGCTCGCCTTGCAGCTTCTCGGTAGTGCTGAAGGGCGCGACCACCTCAATGCCGACGCCGCCGACCATGACGACCAGGCTTTCCGCGGAGGCATGTGCCAATTGTCCTTCCAGCGTGGCGATCATCCGCACCCTCTATGCCATTTCCAGGCTGTGCAGGCGGTAGCTGTGCAAATCCGTAATTGCCACCGCCAGCGCATCGGCAGCGTCGTCCGGGCGGGGCTTTTTTTCCAGCCCCAGCAGCAGGCGCACCATCTCTTGCATTTGGGATTTGTCCGCGCCGCCATAGCCACAGACGGCTTGCTTGACCACGTTCGGCTTGTACTCGGCGATGGGCAGTCCCGCGCCCTGCAGCGCCAGCAGCACGACGCCGCGCGCCTGCGCCACATGAATGGCTGTCGTCACATTTCGCGCGAAGAAGAGCTCCTCGACGCTGGCGCGATCTGGTCGCTGTTTCGTGATGATTGCCTGCAATTCGTCGTAAATCCGCTGCAAACGCGCGGCTATGGACCAGTCCGGCGCCGTGCGGATCACGCCATAATCCAGCGGCTGGAGGGAACCATCCGCCAGCTCCCGCACCAAGCCATAACCCAGGGTTGCCGTGCCCGGGTCGATGCCAAGCGAGATCATCCTAAGACTCAAATGCCGCCAAGGCTTCGTCGCTGATGCTCAGGTTGGAGGCGACTGTCTGCACATCATCCGACTCTTCCAACTGCTCCATCAAGCGCATATTCTGCAGCGTCTTGCTCTTGGAGAGGTCCAGTTCGTTCTGGGCGAACCAGCGCAATTCGCTGTCTTCAAATTCGTAGCCAGCGTCTGCCAGTGCCTGTTCAACGCCGGCAAATGCCTCGCGCGGTGTATACACGATGATGAGGCCCTCTTCTTCGACCACATCTTCTGCGCCAGCCTCGGCGGCTTCCATGAACACTTCGTCAAAATCAGCATCGCTGGCCAAGGTCAGATAGCCCTTTTGGTCAAACTGCCACATCACGGAGCCGTTAGTGGCCAAGCTGCCTTCGTGTTTGCTGAATGCGTGTTTAACTTCCGCCAAGGCGCGATTCCTGTTGTCAGTCAGCACCTCGACGATATAAGCGACGCCCTCCGGTCCGTAACCCTCGTAGAGAATCTCGAGCACTTCACTGCCGTCGATTTCTCCTGTGCTCTTTTTGATAGCGCGCTCGATATTCTCCTTGGGCATATTGGCTGCGCGAGCTTTGGCAATCGCCAGTTTCAGCCGCGGATTAGCGCCTTCATCACCGCCGCCCTCGCGCGCAGCCACCATGATATCGCGCCCCAGCCGCGTGAAGATCTTGGCGCGCTTGGCATCTTCCGCGCCTTTTTTGCGCTTGATGGTCGACCACTTGCTATGACCGGACATGAAAAGCGTTCCTTCCACTTGCGCCCGCCGAACTGCTCCAATTATAGCGCAATCTCGCGGCGACAATACAGACTGCGAGTGCTATAATGAATACGCCTGTTCTGGCGGGCAAGGCAGCGAGGTCCTTACTTGGCACAGGAAATTGTAGCGGCGGACGAGAACGCCGAGATTGCGCCAATAGCCCAGGAAAACGGCGTCATGAGCCCGAACCGCGTCGCCTGGATCGTGCTGCTTGGCGCCTTTGCTTGCTTCTGCATATTGTCACTGGGCGCCATCTTCGGCGTCTACCAGTTTCTGTTCCAGTCAGCGGTCGCGCTGCCCGTGACGTTGGAAGTCGCTAAAGGCACGGTCGGCATCACTGGCGCGGACATGATTGAAGCCGTGGAGCGTGACCAGCGCATCCTGACGGATACCGCCACCAGCATCAGCACCGACGCCTTGTCACAGGCGACGCTTCAGTTCGTGCTGCCGACCGAGCAAGGTACCAGGGCAACTCCGCTGCTGGCGGCTGTGACCCTGCAAGGCAACACATTCCTCACCTTTGATTATGCCAATACACCGCGCTTCGATTGGAGTCAAAGTCCGCGGCGCATCCAATTTTCTCGCATGCGGGGCGCGCTGGATATTCTGGTAACCGGCGTTGGCGAGCGCAGCCTGCAGCTGGATATCTATAACGAAGATCCCAGCCACAGCGGCGGCGTGCATCTGCGTCTGCTAACCAAGGGCAGGTATCGTCTCAGTGTTACGGAAGACGAAGCGCGTCTGCTGACCTTGTCTGGCCGAGCGACCGCCAACTTCCAAGACGATCCCAACACACGAGGCGTCGCCAGAGACGGGCAGGAGCTTGTCCTGCGCCTAGGCAACCGCAGCATGATGCAGCAAGAGCTCACGGAGAGCCCCCTGGCCAGCGCGACCTTCAGCCTGCTGGAGCCTAGCGCGGACGCCGAAATCGCACTGCCGGGCTGGGCATGCAGCGTGCCGTCTGGCCAGAGGCCACAGGGCAGCTATAGCCTGGTTGAATTTGAAGGCCGATTGGGCATGCGCTTGCGGCGGGTGAACAATGCGCAGACCAATGGCGAAGTGCGCTGTACGCAGACCTTCGAAAACGGGCTGGATGTAAGCGATTACGACTCCATGCGCGTGCTGACCACTTTCAGCCCGGAATATCAGTCGCTAAGCGTCTGTGGATCGCTAGCCAGCGAGTGCATTTTGATGCTGCGTGTTGACTATCACGACAGCTTGAATTGGCCGCGTTCCTGGCTGCGCGGCTTCTATTACGCCGAAGATGTCACAGGCGCCGCCAGAAAGACCTGCGCCAGCTGCATCCAGGATCACATCCATACCAGGCAGGCGGTTTGGTACACCTTTGACTCGGACAACTTGCTGAATCTGATCGCGGAAAATACCCATCCGCAGCGCATCGACTCAATCACCTTCTACGCTTCGGGGCATCAATTTGATATCGTCGTTGGCGAGGTGATCCTCTTGCTCGGCAACTCGGCTGCCAACAGCGGGAACGAAAGCTGATGCGGCGAGAAACCCTGCGCGGGAGCTCGGCACATGCCTGAGAGCCTCAACGATATCTTCCTGGTGGCATTTGTGCTGGCGGCGGTTGTGCTGGCGGCTTTCTGGCTGGCCATCGTGATGTGGGCTTCCCGCGACATGCGTTCCCGCTCGCGCGATCCTCTGGCGCCTATGCTAGTCGGGATTTTGGTCTTCCTGCTCAACTTGCCCGGGCTGTTGATCTATGTGCTGCTGCGCCCGCGCGAGACTCTAGCGGAAGCCTACGAACGCTCACTGGAGGAAGAGGCGCTGCTGCAGGAAATTGAAGACCGTCCCAGCTGTCCCGGTTGCGGCCAGCGTGTCCAGCGCGATTGGCAAGCCTGCCCGCATTGCCACCACCGCCTGAAGAAAACTTGCGCCTACTGTGATTACTTGCTGGAGCTGCCCTGGAACATCTGCCCGCGTTGCGCCAGCAGCCAGATCAACCCCACTTCGGATGGCGCCATCCCCACCAGTTCGCGCCATGTCCAACCGGCCGAACCAGCGCCAATCGATGCCAAGTGGGTCGCTTCCCAGGAACTGGAGTAGCTAGATCTCGCCGGCTTCCCCGACGGTGTGAATTTTGATGAGATTGGTCTGCCCGTCGACGCCGAAGGGCACGCCAGCGATGATGACCAGTCGGTCGCCCAGTTCGACAAGCCGCTGCCCGTGCGCCGCGCGGATGATGTTGCGCAGCATTTCGTCTATGGTGGTGAACTCCGGCACCTGCAACGAGATCACGCCCCAAACCAGCGCCATGCGCCGCTGCGTGGTCGCGTTGGGCGTCATGCACAGGATGGGCGTGCGCGGTCGTTCTTTGGCGACTCGCCGCGTGGTATAGCCGGACATGGTGGTGGTGACGATGGCCTGCGGCTTGATGATCTCGGAAATGTCCGAGGTGGCTTTGCTGATGGCGTCGGAGATTTCTTCGCGCAGGTCGCCAGCGTGGGCGCGGCCCGCCCGCGAAAATGCCGAGTTCGTGCCTTGATAGGGCAGGTTCTGCTCGGCGATGGTGGCGATTTCACTCATCACTTCCACGGCGCGTACGGGATATTTGCCGCTGGCGCTTTCGGCACTGAGCATGATGGCGTCGGTGCCATCCAAAATTGCGTTGTAGACATCGCTGGCTTCGGCGCGGGTCGGGCGCGGGTTCTCCGTCATGGACTCCAGCATTTGCGTGGCGGTGATGACGGGTTTAGCGGCGTCATTGCAGAGTTTGATGATGCGCTTTTGGTGGAAGGGCACTTCTTCGGCCGGTGTCTCGATGCCTAGGTCACCGCGCGCCACCATGATGCCTTCGCAGACAGCGATGATGTCTTCAATATTCTCCAGCGCCTCGCCCATCTCGATCTTGGCGATGATGGCGGCTTCTTTGCCCAGCTCGCCGATCAAGGCGCGCAACTCGCGAATGTCGTCCGCCGTACGCACGAAAGACATCGCGATGTAATCGCAATCCTTCTCCAGCGCGAATTCAATATCCCCCCGGTCTTTTGGCGTGATGGCGCTGAGCGTCAAGCGGGCATTGCGCGCGGATACCCCTTTTCGAGATCTCAGCGGTCCGCCGACAGCTACCTCGCAAATGAGATTGCGCCCGTCCGTTTCCTTGACCGCAAACTGCAAATTGCCGTCATCCAGCAGCAGGGTCGCGCCTGCCTGGATATCGCGGACGAATTCTGGATGCGGCAGCGACACCAGCCCGTCCGCGCCGATGACATCATCCAGCGTAAGCGTGATTTTGTCGCCGATAGCCAGCATCATCGGCTCATCACGCAGCGCGCCAATGCGGATTTTGGGTCCTTGGATGTCGCAGAGTACCGCGACAACCGTGCCCTCTTCGGCGGCTATGCGGCGAATAAGGTCGATGGTCTGTCCGTGCGTCTGTCGATCGCCATGCGAGAAGTTGATGCGCGCTACATTCATGCCCGCGCGGATCATGGCGCGCAAGCTGTCCGGGTCGCGGGATGCGGGTCCGATGGTGGCTACGATCTTGGTATGTTTGCTGTGTAAGCTTAGTCGCACGCTCGCCCCGTCTCCATTCCGCCCAATAGTCCCGTACTAGCCCACATCGGCATTGAGATTGGCGAAAGCCGCCCTGCCAGCGTAAGTCGCGGCACCGCCAAGCCGCTCTTCTATGCGCAGTAACTGATTGTACTTGGCGATGCGATCGGTGCGCGCCGGCGCGCCCGTTTTGATCTGCCCGCTGTTCATGGCGACCGCGATATCGGCGATGGTGCTGTCTTCGGTTTCGCCGCTGCGGTGGCTGGTCACGACGGTCATATTGTGCCGCTGCGCCAGCTGCCCGGCTGCGAAGGCTTCCGTCAGTGTGCCGATTTGGTTGACTTTCAGCAACAGCGCATTGGCCGCCTTGTCTCGGATGGCGCGCGCCACTTTCTGGCTGTTGGTAACCAGCAAATCATCGCCGACCACCTGCACGCGATCGCCGATGGCGGACGTCAGCCGCGTCCAATTTAGCCAGTCATTTTCGTCCAGCCCATCTTCGATGGAGATGATGGGATAACGCTCGCACCAGTCCGCCCAGAAATCCACCATCTCGTCGCCGCTTAGCTGCCGCCCCTCGATCTCCAGGTTATAGACGCCGTCCTGGTAGATTTCGGATGCGGCGGGATCCAGCGCGATGAAGATATCTTCACCTGCGCGGTAGCCAGCCTTGTCAATCGCTTCCATGATGACATCCAGCGCCGCCTGATTGCTGCCCAGGCTGGGCGCGTAGCCGCCTTCGTCGCCGACGGTTGTTTGATAGCCCATGTCGTGCAAAATCTTGCCCAACTGGTGATAAATCTCCACGCCCCAGCGCAGCCCCTCGCGGAAGCTGGACGCGCCCACCGGCATGACCATGAATTCTTGGAAGTCCGTGCTGCCCAGTGCGTGTTTGCCGCCGTTCATGATATTCATCATCGGCGTGGGCAACACATGCGCGTGGATGCCGCCCAGATAGGCGTAGAGCGGCAGACCTAAGCTCTCGGCAGCGGCGCGCGCAATCGCCAGCGACACACCCAAAATGGCATTGGCGCCCAGACGGCTCTTGGTCGCCGTGCCATCCAGCGCCAGCATCAGTTCGTCCAGCGCTTTCTGTTCGCTTGGGCAGCGCCCGACCAGTTCCGGCGCGATGAGTTCGTTGACCGCCGCGACGGCTTTCTGCACACCCTTGCCCAGATAACGCGCTTTGTCGCCATCGCGCATCTCCAGCGCTTCGTGCTCGCCGGTGGATGCGCCGCTGGGAACAATCGCGCGCGCCTCCCTGCCATCATCCAGCGCGATCTCGACTTCGACGGTGGGGTTTCCCCGCGAGTCCAGCACTTCGCGCCCGTGGATATTGCTGATCTTGGGCATATCCTGCGTCTCTCCCCTCGCCGTGGACTATGGTTGTTCCTGTCCCATCGGCAGCATTGCGCCAATATGATAGTACACAATCGCTCGCAATAAAACCTGTTGCTTCTGGCGACTGTAAGGGCGGCTCAGCAAGTCGCCCTACCCCTACTTTTACATTACTTTCTTGGTATCCCTGCCGCTCGCTATCGTTTAGAATAGCTGGGCATTGCGAACATGCTGTTAAGCCTTTGAGAAGGAATGTCATGCGCGCGCGTCGCCAAGTCTACCTGGATCACTCCGCGTCCACGCCGGTCGATGCCCGCGTGCTGAAGGCCATGCGACCCTATTTCAGCGATATCTACGGCAATTCGTCCTCGGCGCATCAGCAGGGACGCAAAGCTGAACGCGCCATTGAAGACGCTCGCGAGACTGTGGCTACCGTATTGAATTGCCGCCCGGCGGAAGTCATTTTCACTGGCGGCGGCTCCGAAAGCGACAATTTGGCGCTGCGCGGCGCGGGTTGGCGGGCACGGCAACTAGGCGAGTCGGAACGGCTGATCACTACGCCGGTCGAGCACAGCGCCGTGACTCAAACTGTGCTGCAGATGCAATCGCTGATGGGCTTTGAGGTGGGTTTCGTGTCCGTCGATGCCTGCGGGCTGGTGGACGAGGCGGCTTTCGAGCGCGCCTGCGGGCAAGGCGGGGCGGTCGCCAGCGTCATCTACGCCAATAATGAGCTCGGCAGCGTCAATGACCTCTCGCGCCTGGCGGAAATCGCGCATCGGCAGGGGATTCCCTTTCACACTGACGCGGTGCAAGCCGGTGGGCAGCTGTCGCTGGATGTGCAAGAACTCGGCGTCGACATGCTGAGCCTGTCCGCGCACAAATTCTATGGACCCAAGGGCGTCGGCATTTTGTACCTTCGCGACGGTCTTGAGCTGGCCAGCGCGCTCACTGGCGGCGGACATGAAGCTGGCCAACGCGCCGGCACGCACAATACGCCCGCTATCGTTGGGCTGGCGACAGCGCTGGAGTTGGCGCATGCAGAGAATGAAGAACGCAGTTTGCGCTTTGCCGCTCTGCGAGACCAGCTCATTGATGGCCTGTTGCAGCGTGTGCCCGGCGCTGAATTAAGCGGACATCCCAATCAGCGCCTGCCATCGCACGCCAGCTTTGTCCTGCCCGGCATTGACGCCAACGCGATGCTCATGCACCTCGACATGTGGGGCATCGCCGCTAGCAGTGGCTCGGCCTGCAAAGTGGGCGACCCCGCGCCATCGGAGATTCTGCTGGCGGTCGGCTACTCGCCGGAAGTCGCCAAATGCGGGCTGCGGCTGTCGGTAGGATTAAGCACGACGGCTGAAGATATCGATTATGCGATTGATATCTTGGCGGAAGCGGCGCAAAAGCTACGAAAGATGAAAGGGCAATGGACGCTATGAAACCAGGGCGCGCGCGCGTGGTCGTCGCCATGAGCGGCGGCGTCGACAGCTCTGTCGCGGCTGCGCTGCTGGTGCGCGCGGGCTACGATGTCGTCGGCATGATGATGCGGCTGTGGTCCGACCCCGCCATGGGCGGCGCTGCGCAGAACCGCTGCTGTACGCCAAGGCAGATGAGCGATGCGCGCCGAATCGCCGATCAGCTAGGCATCCCCTTTTATGTGCTGGATACGCAAGATATCTTCCGCGGCACGGTCGTGCAGTATTTTATTGACGGGCACCGCGGCGGCGCTACGCCCAATCCCTGTCTGGCTTGCAACCGTCATATTCGTTTTGAGTGGCTGCTGAATCATGCGCTGGCGCTGGATGCGGATTATCTGGCGACCGGACATTATGCGCGCGTCTCGCGCGATTCGGATGGCGGCTGGCGGTTGCGGCGCGGCGTCGACGGGGGCAAAGACCAAAGCTATGTGCTCAGCGTGCTGGGTCAAAAGCAGCTTGCGCAAACCATGTTTCCGGTCGGCGAGTACCCCAAACCGCAGGTGCGGGCGATAGCCGCGGAACTGGGTTTGGATGTGGCGGGACGGCGCGACAGCCAGGATCTGTGTTTCCTGGGCAAGGGGGATTATCGCGATTTTCTGCGCCTGCATGCGCCAGATGTCATGCGGGGCGGTCCGATTTTGACCACGGCTGGCGAAAGGCTGGGCGAACACCAGGGTCTTGCCAATTACACCATCGGGCAGCGGAAGGGGCTGGGCATCTCGTATCGCGAACCGCTTTATGTGATCGCGACCAATCCCACCCGCAACGCCTTGATCGTCGGCACGCGCGAGCAACTGGGGCGTGATTGCCTGCGGGCAGAGGGCGTCAACTGGGTGAGCGGAGCGCCACCCGACGCCTCATTCCGCGCGCAAGTCAAAATCCGCTACCGCGCGCAGCCACAGCCGGCCGAGATAATCGTGACCAGCGCCGACAGCATCAAGGTGCGGTTTGATGAGCCGCAACGGGACATTACGCCCGGACAAGCGGCTGTCATTTATGACGACGACATCTGTCTGGGCGGCGGCCTCATCGCCAAGTTTAAGTCGGTTGATGCGCTCGCTCCTTAAGAACTTGCATTTTCGTCGTGCAAAAGCGCGCTGAGTTCGCCCAGATATGCGCGGGCATCGGGCAGTCGCACACCTTTGTCACTCGCCTCTAACCGAAGGAAATCGCCTTGTGTGTACATCCCTGTGTAGATATAGATTCCCTCAAACTGCCGCAGCTTCAGCAAATGTTCCGTCGCCACAAGCTCGCCAGCGTCCCAGATGAAGGTGGGGTACTGTCCGTTCCAGGGTCGGAGATCGCTCTGCGCTAGGATTTTGTTTTGGCTGCCGACCGCGTGGAGAAAAATCGTTGCGTCGATCTGCGGACGATCGACCAGCGCCGTCCAATACAAAGTAACAAGGACTTCATCCGCAGCGACTCTCATAACATGGAATTGAGTTAATCTTAAGCTACCGCCGAAGGTCATGTCAGCATGAATAGCGTCTGCGGGTGGTGAAGGCGGGTTTACTTGCGGCACTTTGATCCAGCCGATGGTTGCCGTGCTGTCGGTCGCTTCGCCAGCGAAACTTTCCGCGGGCATCAAACTGCCGTTCAAGTGCCAGGCGCCGGCTGCAAGGCGATACGCGCCCGGCGCTGGCAACTCCTCAATGTCCAGTTCAAAAGCGGTTGATACAATCTCGTTCGCATCCCAGGCGACGGTCGGATAAAGAAATCGCAACAGGTAACGGTCTTCACCAGCCTGCCGCTGCCATTGTGGGCTGAGCAACTGCAGAAATGCCGCGTATCGGTGGCTGACTTCGCTGTTGACCGACCAGTCCAGCGTATATTCATAGTTGCCGGCTGCGGATATACTCTGCGCTCCGTACCAGCGTCTCAGTTCCAGTTCCTGAGCGAAGCGCGCGATTGGCTCCGTGGCGCTCGCAGCTTGCTGGAACGACAATGGCAAAGCGGACTCTATTGTGGCATAGCGCGCGACCACAGGAATGTTGCTATCAGGATAGTGAATTTCATTTGCGCTCGCTGAGATCTGGCGCAATTGCTCTATTGATTCATCGGTCAGTGGCGGAAGCAAAGCGATAGCGTCGCCTTGGAGCAGAGCGTAATGCCGAGAATCGTCCAGAAAATCGCCTATCTCCAGCAACCAAGGACTTACCAGGACTGTATTCGCTGGAAGGCGAAAGGGCTGTTCAACCGTCTGCACATTGGAAAAACGGTCTATGAGGAAAGCCAACTCGGCGGGCTTATTCAATTCTTCCACCGGGATTAACAGCGGGCTCTCCTGCGTCTTGACCCAGTCCGCCAGACGCTTGCGGTCAGAACGGAAGAACCATTCGCCGGCGCTGAGATCTTTGTTGTGGATGTGCCATTTCTTGCCGCCGTCCTCGTCCTGCGCCCAGAATATGAAATAGGTTCGCGCGGTTGCGGGCAGATTGAGCGTGAACAGGATCAGAATGACAAGCCACAACAGTCTGTCGGCTGCCAGCCCGGCGGTTTTCTCCTGCCGCAGCACTCGATACAAGGGCAAGAAACCCGCGCCGGCGACGATGGGGATGACGCCAAATGCGCCGTACATGCGCAATCCATGTGATATCTCGTTAGTGAGCATCGTTGGCAGGGCTGTCAAGACCAGCAGCGCGAGCAATACAACGGACGATGCCCGCCGAATGCGGAAAACCAGCGCGGCAAAGCCCAACAGGAACAGTGGCGAAACCAGCGGAGAGAGCAGCGGCGCGTCCGCGACATTGTATTGTGGATTCTCGTCGCCCAATACAAAGTACTGCTCCAGCATTGCCTCGATGGAGCGCTGTAGTGACCTCGCCGAGTTGCCTACATCGCTGGCGCGCGCCGCAAGGGACTCCGGCTGCAGCAGCCAGTTCTGAATCAGTGGGGCGGTCAAGATCAGCAGACAGAATCCGCAGAACAGCAGGCCGGCAACCCGGCGTCGCAGCGCATCCCGCTCAAACAGCAGCGCCGCTGCCACTAGCAAGGGATAAATCGCTGGGATGAATAAACCGGTAGCGTAGCTGTAGATGCCGAGTGCGACGAAGAGAGCGCTGTAGAAATAGTCCCTCAAGCGGTTCTTGCGCGTCGCTTTACAAGTGAAGCCAATTGCTAGGGCCAGGCAGAAGCTGAGAGGGGCGGCGCGATAGACTGATCGGCTAATCGCGATATGCCCGAGCGCCGTCGCCAGCACAATCGCCGCACAGAGCCCGGCCAGATCGCGAGCGGCAGGGGGTTGGTCAGCGAAGCACTGACGGCAAGCCCAAAATGAGGCGGCAATCGCCAGGAATCCCGCCAGCGCCGAAGTATAGCGAAATGCCCACACCGTATTGCCAAACAGCAGAGAGGTCAGGGCGCCAACCAACGGACGAAAGGGCTCCGACCCAACATCTTCCTTCACGGGGAGTCGGCCCGTTTGCGCGAAATGAAAGCCGTCGATGATGTTGAATCCTTCATCGTAACTGACGCCCGGCGGAACCTGATCCAGCAGCGAAATCCGCAGCCAGAATCCAGCCAGCAGTACAAAGAGCAGCGACACGAGTATGGGCGGACGCAAGCCGGCGGGCGACATACAGCTAACCGTATAGCAGATGAAGGAAGTCAAGCGGGGACAACATCACCGCAATTGTAGCAAAGGTAATAAATGGGGCGTAGGGCATGGCGATATTTCGCTGATCGCCATGCCCCGCCACTGCCGCCGCGAGCAAGACCATGCCGGCGCCGACTCCGCCCAGGCAAATCGTCAAAGCCATCGTCAGTAAAATATCTGGAAAGCCCACGCACAGGCCCGCCGCCGCCATCAAGTAGACATCGCCTAATCCGAAGACGCCGACATGCCTGGGTAGCAGCGCCAGCTTGCCGTAGAGCCGCCCACCCCAATACGCCAGCCAAAACGCGCCGCCGCCACAAGCCGCGCTGACCATGGCTGCCGGCAGGGCTGGCTCGTCCCGCGAAAAGGCGCGAACTAGCGCTACGCCTGTCAGAGCCAGCAACGCGCCCCGGTGAATCCGCCGCGTTTTAATGTCTACAGCCGCGATGAAGACCAGCAGCGCCACTTGCGCCAACAGAATGAATAACGCAGCGTCCAGCATGGCTAGGGCGCCGGCGGCAGCAGTGACAGCGCCATATACAGAAGAATCAGCAGCGCGGCGAGGCTCATTATTATAATCAGCGCCTGCTCGCGAGCGCCGGGCTCGTCCTCATCGTCTTCTGCCTCGTCCTGATACAGCAATTCCAGCGGCAGCGCGGAAGCGCCGTCAATGCGCCACAATTTGAGACGCGGCTTCGGCTGCTCCAGTGAGACGATCAGCTGCAGCAATCCCTCATCGAGCGCGCCGGCGAAATCAGATGGCGAGGGGATTGGCGGCGAGCCAGGATGCGAATGGTAGACGCCCAGCCAGTCCAGCCCCAACGCGTCGATGCGCTTCAAACCGCGCAGCTGCTCATCCGGCGCCAAGGCAAAACGCGCCTCCGGCGACGCGGCGGCATTAGGAATCGGCAGCGCCAGCGATATTAACGCCCCCTTGCCCGCCAGCAAGCCACAGGCTTCGTCCGGCGCGCGCCTGGCAGCGTCTTCGGCAATCTCTCGGGCGGCGGAGTAGGCGATGCGCACGCGGCTGCCTATTCGCTATCCGGCGGGATGCAAAACGAGATTTCCAGCACGTCTTGCGGCGGATTGCGCGTCTCGTAATACAGCTCCGCCCGCAGTGTATAGTCGCCAGTCGGGTCATCCAGCCCACGAATGTGCATGGTGAATTCGTTGTCGTAGTGCATGGTGGCGATGATATCCAGGTCGCTGACCAGCTTGCCATCGCTGCGCCGCGCTGTGATAACCAGGTTGGGGCGCTCCTGGAAGGGCGTCAGCGACAGATTGACCTTGACGCGAAAACGGTCGGGGTAGGGTTCGACCCGGAAGCCGTCAATTTTGACTTTGTGACGCGGCTGCGGCACCTGGCTGGGGTCGTTGAAAAGGTTGATTTCCATGCGTCATTGTCCTGGCGCTGCAGCCTGTTGCAGGGCTTCCAGCACGCGTATCGCCGCCTCAAAATCCTGCACGCGCACGACAATATGATCGCGTGAATAGGCCGCGTAGGTCAAGATGGGGATGGCCGCCTCCGCCAGCTCCCCGCTGACCCGCGCCATGAATCCGACCAGCGTCGGCTCCAGCGAGATATCAAAAGTGATCACGCGGTAGACCTGCTCGCTGATGGTGGCATGTCGCAAGCGTCTGGCAAATTCCTGACAAGCCACCTCCGGCAGCAGCAGCGTCACTTCATCCTTGTCCGCCAACAGGGCGCTAAAGGGTAAGGCCGCCTCCGCCAGCACGCCAGCCGCCAGCGTCATCGCATTGGGCGGCAACTGCAGCAGGCGATATTCGCGTTTGTCGCTATACAGCACCGCGCCGCGCAATGCCTCGTCGACTGTTTGCGTCATCTGTTTTCACTCGTCAAATTGATAGGTGGCTTCGGCATAATAGCGCACGCTGCGCTGGGCGAACTGCGCTCGTAGCCAGTCCTGCAGCTGCCGATTTTTTGCCTCCAGCGGTATATCGGCGCGCAGACGCTGCATGGGATAGCGGAGATTCAACGCTCGCCCGTGAATGATATGGCGGCTGATGCCCGGCGGCAGATACGCGTGTTCTATAGCCGCGGCGATGATTTCCTGCGGCTGATAGGCGGGAAAGCTCACGAGGGCGACGCTGCTGGGGAAGAGCGACCAGATCTGCGCTGCTTCGCTCAGTGGGGTGCGGAAGAGCGTGGCGTTTTCGTGATAGACAGAAACCACCTGCCGCAAAGCCGCATTGCGCGCGTGCAAACCGTTGACGGCGGCGCGAATGCCGAAGACCGATCCATCCCGCAACTGGATAGTCGCAATCGCGTCCGCGTCCGCGCCGTCAACTAATTCCACGCCCGCGAGGGACTCCAGCCCGGCGCGCAAGCTCGGCGTATCCCAGTCGGCCACGATATGCTGCCATACACTTAGCTGGACAATCTCGCTTTCATAGGCGATGACCTGTGCCAGAATGTGCCGGAAACCCAGCGCCTTCAGGGAACTATGGCGGTTGGAGCCGTCCATCAGCACGAACTTGCCATCGCTTGCAGGCGCCACCAGGGGCGGATTGGTGAAGTGGCTGGCGTCGCGCAAGCGTTCAATCAGCGGCTGCGAGCGCTGGATGTCGCTCTTTTCATGCGGCAGCACGGCGTCGATATCGACGATGCGCAGATCGGGGGGCGGAGCGCTATTCGGATTCGCAAACACAGCCTGAACCAGTAGAATGGCGTCAATGTCGCGTATAGCCTAGCACGGAGGGGCGGGCGCGGCAACTTGACCCATCGTGAGGAGGTGAAATGGGGGCGCAAGGGCAAGGCGCGGATGCCACCACCGGACGCTGGCTGACCATGCCGCGCAGCTTGATTTTCGTCCTGAATGGCGATGCTGTGCTGTTGCTCAAACGGGCGCCGCACAAAGCTGTTTTCCCCAACCAGTATAACGGGCTGGGTGGACACATTGAACGGAGTGAAGACCCGGCGGCCGGCGCGCTCCGCGAGATTCGCGAAGAAAGCGGCTTGCAAGTGCATTCCCTGCGTCTGCGCAGCATCCACAACATTGATGCCGGCCGAGAGACGGGCATCATGCTCTTTGTGTATACTGCGATTAGCGACAGCCGCGACCTGGCCGGCAACGGCTTGGAAGGCGAACTGGAATGGGTGCCCCGCGAGCGAGTCATGGAGCTTGACCTGGTAGAAGACTTGCCGCTGCTTTTGCCGCGTATCCTGGATATGGCGGACAATGATCCGCCCTTGAGCGCGCATGTCAGCTATGATGCCCAAGACCAAATCATGCTGAAGTTCCATGAATGAGCCAGACGCGCCGACGCGTCGACGCTCCGTCAAGCGCCTGGGCTGCGGATTGCTGCTGATTTTCTGGTTCGCCCTGTTGTTGATGCCCTGCGGCTTGTTCTACCTGGCGGCAAATGGCGAAATCCGCTTGCAGCATGGCGATATCCCGCAGCCGCATGCCCATCCCCTGCTGCTGATATCCCTGGTCAGCGAGCGGACGGAACGCGGGCTGCGCATTGAGTCGTCATCGGTTGTCGCGCGCGAGCCAGTGCTCTGCGTGGAGACGGCCGTGCGCTTTCTGCTCTGGCAATCACGCGGCGGGGTTCAAAATGTGCAATACTGTGACTGCTATGATGGCAGCACGGAGGCAGGCTGGACGCTAAGCCAGACTAGCGCCGGCGCATGCCAGCTATCGGGAGCGCCATGATGGAAGCGCAACTGAGCAATCTGCTGGGGAACATTGATCCCGCGCACTTGCCTGTCATCGTCGTCGGCTGCGCGCTGCTTTGCGTTGTCGTGCTGGCGCTGGGTTTTGTGTTGCAGGCGCTAAGCGGCATCATCGAGCTGGTTACAGGCTTGGCAGAGGCGCTAATCGGCCTGGTGGCCGGCGGTCCGGGCGCATGGCTGGGCTGCGCGCTGGCGATCATGTTGCTTGGAGCCTGCGCTGGCGCGGCATTCCTGCTGCTCAACGCGCCGGATAGCTGCGCAGCGCATCCCACCAACTTCTGTCGCTGGCTCGGCTTCATTCCCTGACGCGACTCGGCACTCGATCCCCCGTAAATGAGTAGTATGCTATACCAAGAAAATACTTCGCATTGCTAAGTAATTTTGCTATAATATCCGCGTAGGGAGTCGCCGGAGTATCGTCATGACAACGACGGCATTGCCGCTTAGCCGCGCCGAAATCTACCAGGCCGAGATCGACAAGGGCAGTTTGTGGCTGCGCAACCGTCGCTGGGATCTATTCTTCATCACGCTCAGCGTGGTGGTCGTGCCGCTGCCCTATGTCATGTACCTGCTGGGCGTGCGGTTGGGCTTGGACGACGACATCAGCCGCAACCTGGTCAATGCTTTCGTGGCTGTGGCCATCGGCGGTCCGCATATGATGTCGACCTTCCTGCGCACGGGCTTGGATGAGCGCTTCAAAGAGCGCTACCCGACCCTGATCCGCTCATCCATCATCATCCCTGTCATCGTGATATCGCTGGCTTTCCTCAACCTCAGTCTGATGCTGACTTTCTTCTTCTTTTGGGCATCGCTGCATGTCCTGCATCAAGTTACCTACATCGTCGAGCTTTACAATCACAAAGAAGCCAATTTCGTCCGCCGCAGCACCTTGAACCCGGTCTCGCGATTCATCGATTACGCGATTGTGCTGACCAGCCTCTTCCCCATCGCAATGTGGAAGATCAGCCAGGGCGCCTTTGAAATTGGTCAGAACGACCTGGGGGAAGCCATCCCCGATCTCTTCCAGCAGCCGGACAATCCCTGGTTCTTCATTCTGGTTACGCTGGTATTTGGCGCGGCGCTGGTCGCCTACATCGGCAAGTCCATCTACGAAGCGCGGCAGGGCATCCTCAATCTGCCCAAGTTCACCTTCGTCACGCTAACGGTCATCGTGGCATTCTTCACGCCATTGCTGCCCAACCTGGACACAGCCTTTCAAGGCCTCAATACCTGGCATTCCTTCCAGTATCTGGCCATCACTTTCTACATCATTAAGATCAGGCAGCTGGTCGGCGACCTGGACGAGAACGCGCCCCTGGTCGCGCGGTTCAGCCGCCGCACCACCGATTCGCGGGCACTGTACGGCTTTAGCGCCCTGCTGCTGCTTGGCTCGGCGGTGATTTTCGCGTTGGTCTATGTGCTGGCGGGGATTGTCAAGCCGGGCATTGATGGCAACAGCCACTTCGATATCGCCTATTACACGGCGATTCTGTCATTTCTGTGGATTCACTATTATCACGATCACTTCCTCTTCACCGACTTTGAAGCGCTGGACGGCGCTTACAGCTAGGGGAAGCGCTCGTTGACCCATTGTAGCGGGTCGACATTCACGCCATTTACCCAGACTTCCCAGTGCAAATGCGGTCCGGTGCTGCGTCCAGTGGAGCCGATCGTGCCGATGACATCGCCAGCTGCCACTTGCGCGCCCGCTTGCGCCAGCGTTTCGTTCAAATGCGAATACACGCTATAGACGCCCCAGCCGTGATCGATCAAAACTGTATTGCCGCGGATCTGCAAACGCTCGACCATAACTACTTTCCCCGTCGCCGCCGACATCACTGCTGTGCCCGTCGCCCCAGCGAAGTCAACGCCGCTATGATAGCGATCAAAGGGGCTGCCATTGTAAGAGCGCAGCGTGCCAAAATAAGCATTCATGTTGGCAGCCGCCGGCAAGCTCAATGAGCTATCCCAAGACGGTTCTGGCGTGAAATGCGCGGCTGCCGCCGCCAACAGATCAATCTCCGCATTTTCCACTTCCCGCGCCAGCAACTGGCTGTCGTTGATGCTGAGGCTCTGCCGCCAGTAGCCGCCGCTGACGACTTGCACATTGGCGGAAACAGTATAAGTTGCGCCTTCCGTCGCCGTAATTTGCAGCGTCAGCGGATACACATTTGACTCCGTGAACATGGGCACGCCGACCAGGATATTGTGCCGCGTGCCCGCCTCGCGCGTAATCACCCGCAGCTCCTGCCCGATAAATGCGCCGGTGATTTCCGCGGCGGAACGTGTCCGCAGTTCAATGCGGCTGGTCTGCCCCTCTTTGAAGACCAGCGGATCTAGCGTGAATGCCAGCACCGTCGGCGGCAGCGCAGTGGATAATGCCGGCAGACTGACGCCGGGGATGACCAATCTCTGTCCCACACTCAGCGTATTCGGGTCAGCCAGGCTGTTGGCGCGTACGAGGGTGTCGACGGTCTGGTTGTATTGCAGGCCGATGACGAAGAGGCTTTCGCCAGCCGCGACTGTATGGATATAGCTGTCCGGCATGACGCCATCCGGCAAGAAGGAATGCGGCACGGCGATCGCTGGGGCAAGGGTTGGCGTGACCTGCTCTTTTGGCGCAAGTGTGGGCGCTGGGGAGGGCGTCGCTGTGGCGGCGGTGGCAAGCGGGATGATTAGACGGCGGCCGGGCTGCAAGCTGTCGGTGACGCTCATGCCATTGGCTTGGGCAACATGCTCGGCGAACATGTCATATTGCAGGGCAATACGAAACAAGTTCTCGCCGCGCTGCACCACATGCACCGCCAGCACGGCATCATCCTGCGCCTGCGCCGCGGAAAGCAGCAACAGAAACGCGCAAAACAGCCAACCTCGCAGCGCTTTCAAGCTCTAACCTCGTCCATCGCCAGCTGTCGTCAATCTACGCTTGCTACAAAATCTCTGGCGTCGCTTCCAGGCTATACAGCGCTAGCGCCCGCGGTATATTCGCCATTCGCCCAGGTTTCGCCACCGCGAAGTCAACACTATCAGCGACCTGTCCAGCCAAATCACCGGATAGGCTTGTGCATACCCGGCCTGCGCGCCGTTGAAAGCAACTGGCTCCACCATGCGCAGCGCAGCAATATATCCCCATCATAATCCAAACGCAGCAGCCCCAAGAGCCGCACTGCGAAACTTGTCGCGTAATGTGCGCGCCAAGACCATCCGCTCCGCCCACCGGTTCCAAATCACGCAATGGCGTCTCATCAAGGGATGATCAGCACCTGCCCGATATCCAGGTCATGCACATTGACGATGCCGTTTATCTGCGCTAATTCATACAAGCTGACGCCGTAGACGAGCGCAATACCATACAGGGTATCTCCCGAGCGAACGATGTGCGTGATTTGCGTTGGCGTGGCTGTCGGCGGCGCCATAACGGTAGCGCCCTCCACCGGCACCTGCAGCACCTGCCCGGGATAGATTTGGCGGGGGTTGGCGAGATTGTTCAGCGTTGCCAACTCTTGCGTGGTCGCGCCGACGACAACGGCGATCGCGCTGAGAGTATCGCCCTCTTTAACGACATAGGTTGTCGTTTCGACTGTCGTGGCTGGCGGCGTGCCAGTGATGATGGCTGTGGCTGTTGGCGTGATAGTAGGCCAGGGCGTAGCGGTTGGAATCGCCGTGGGCGTACTGATGACCAGGATCTGCCCGACATCAATGTCATGGGCATTAATGATGCCGTTGCGTGTCACCAACTCCGCGACTGTCGTGCCAAAGCGCAGCGCGATTGAATAGAGCGTGTCGCCCCGCCGCACTTGATAGGTAACTGGCGTTAGGGTTGGCGTGGGCGTTGGGGTTGGGCTGGGCGTGTTGGTTGGCGTTGGTGTGGCCGTCGGAAGCGCTGTCGGCGTGGGGCTGGGCGTCGCTGTCTCGGTCGGGGCTTCCGCGACGAAGGCTTCAAAGCCGCTGAGTGGCACAAGGAGACGCTGCCCGACGAAGATACTGTTGCGCTCATCCAGGTCATTCGCCAGGTTGATAGCGGCGATAGTCGTTTCATATTCCAGTGCCAGCGCACTGACTGTATCGCCGTCTTGCACGACATGAGTCACGGTCTCGGCTGTGGCTGTCGGTTGCGGCGTCGGCGAAAAGGTGGCGGTGGCGGTGGCTTCCAGTGTGCCCGTTGGCGTTGGTGTAGGTGTCGGCGAATTCAAAGTCTCTGGCGTTGGCGTATCGTCGACCGGCAGGACGGTTTCACTGGCGACTTCCAAGAGCGCGTCATCCAGATAGATGTAGTTGTTGGCGCGCGGGCCGCCTACAGTCGACTCCACGAAGACAGTGATGCTGCTGCTCTCGGCGGTGGCGATCACGGCGTATTGGCGGTAGGCGTCGTAAAAGAAAGTTGCCGAGGTCGACCAGATGATGTCTTCGCTCTCGCCATCCGTGCCGCCAGTCGGGTCGATGCCGACGCGCAGCACGACATCGCCGGGGTCTTCGCTGATCCTGGCGTCTTCGAAGCTGGATGACCACACATAGCCAAAAATGCTGAAGCGATAGGTCGCGCCGCTGGTCACATCCTCTACTTGCTGATAGAGCCCGGCTTGATGCGTGGCGAAAAGCGTGAAGTATTTCTGCGCTGCGCCCTCATCGCCGCGAATACGGTCGCTCTCTACATCGTAGTTGGGGTCATGATTGGCGAAGGAAGGGCTGGCGTCGCTGGGCGGGATATGCCAGGGCGTCCAGCCAGTGGCGATATTGCGTGGTTCCGGTCCTTCCAGCGCCGTGAATTCGCCGTCAAAGTTGCCATTGGTCAGCAGGTTTTCCGCTTGCGCATCTTGCCCCCAGACAATACTCAACACGGCCGCCAAAATTATTATTACAATTACCGCAATAGGCTTGCTCATCACCCGCTCCCCGCTAATGCCGCAACCTGCCCGTAGTCTACAAGCATCGGGCAATCTGTACAAAGCAATTTGGGCGCATTCCGCGCTGATAACTGTGGCTTGAGAATGCGCGCACTTTAGCGTACCCTTGACCATCGTTCGTGCCAGCCAGCTGACTGAGGGAGGACAACGCTCTTGAAGCTGCATGAGTACCAGTCGAAGTTTTTGTTTCGTGATTTTGGCATCCCCATCCCGCAGGGGCAGGTCGCCTCAAGCCCTGACGAAGCCTACGCCATTGCCAGCCAAATGGAGGGTTTGGTGGTGGTCAAGGCGCAGGTGCATGTGGGCGGGCGCGGTAAGGCTGGCGGCGTCAAACTGGCGCGGGATGCCGAAGAAGCTCGCTGTCATGCGGAGGACATCCTGGGCATGGATATCAAGGGCTTGACCGTGCAGCAGGTGCTCATCGATCCCGGCGCGGATATCCAGCAGGAAATCTACCTGGCCATCACCAACGATCGCAGTGTGAGCAAGCCCTTGGTCATGTGCTCCATGGAAGGCGGCATGGATATCGAAGAGCTCAACCGCGAACGCCCGGACGCCATCATCCGCGAACATATCGACCCCAACCTCGGTTTGCAGAACTACCAGATGACTTATATCGCCAGCGCGATGGGCATGCCGCGGGCGCATTGGCGCAGCTTCGGCAAGATCCTTCGCGGACTTTATCGCTGCTACAGCGAGACCGACGCTGAACTAGCCGAGATCAACCCCCTGGTCATCACCGGCGATGGCGAGCTGCTGGCGGTGGATGGCAAGGTCATCATCGACGACAACGCCCTCTTCCGGCAGCCCGCATTGACCGCCCAGCGCGATACCAGCGGCGAACCCGACTCGGAGCGGCTGGCGCGGGAAGCCGGCATCACCTACATCAAGCTGGATGGGCAAATCGGCTGCATGGTCAATGGCGCTGGCTTGGCGATGACGACTATGGATATGACCAAGCTCTATGGCGAAGCGGATGGCATCGGACCCTCCAATTTTCTGGATATCGGCGGCGGCGCATCCCCGGAGCAGGTGGCGGCGGCGCTGCGCATCATATTATCCGACGATAATGTACAGTGTGTTCTTTTCAACATTTTCGGCGGCATCACGCGCTGCGATGAAGTGGCGGACGGCATTCTGACCGCCTACGAAGAAGTCAAACCCAGCGTGCCCATGGTCATCCGCTTGCAAGGCACCAACGCGGCCGAGGGCATGGCCATCATCAGCCAGGCGCAGATCCCCAACATCATCAGTGCCGAGACATTGACGCAGGCTGCGCAGTTGGCGGTCGCGGCGGTAAAGGAACGAGCCTGACATGTCCATTCTCATCGACCGCAACTCTAAGGTTTTGGTGCAGGGCATCACGGGCAGGCAGGGTGGCTTTCACGCCAAGTTGATGATGGCTTATGGCACGGATGTGGTTGGAGGCGTGACGCCGGGCAAAGGCGGCGAATGGTTCGAGGGCACGCCCGTTTTCGATACCATGCGCGTGGCTGTCGCCGCCACCAATGCGGATGTCAGCCTGGTAACGGTGCCGGCGCGGTTCGCTGGCGACGCCATTATGGAAGCCGCCGACGCCAGCATCCGTCTAATTGTCTGCCTGACCGAGCATATCCCTGTCTCCGACATGATGAAGGTGGTCGCCTTTTGCAAGCGTCGCGGCAGCCGTCTGATCGGACCGAATTGCCCCGGCCTGATGACTCCCGGGCAAGCCAAGGTCGGCATTATCCCGGCTATGGTGGCGGAGGCGGGCAGTGTTGGTGTCGTCTCCAAGAGCGGCACCCTGACTTACGAGGTCGGCTTCGCCATGAAGAACGCCGGTATCGGCATCTCGACCATTGTCGGCATCGGCGGCGACCCCGTCATCGGCACGACTTTTGTGGATGTGCTGGAGATGTTTGAGAATGATCCGGAGACCGAGAAAGTCGCGCTGCTTGGCGAGATTGGCGGCAGCGCCGAGATTGTGGCGGCGGATTACATCAAGAATTCCATGACCAAGCCGGTGGCGGCCTTCGTCGCCGGTCGCAGCGCCCCGCCAGGCAAGCGTATGGGGCATGCCGGCGCGATTGTCGATGGCGGCGAGGGCAGCGCTGAAGAGAAATACCAGGCATTGGCAGCGGCTGGCGCGCGCGTGGCCGCCAACCCCGAAGAGATTCCCGATCTGCTAGCCTAGCTCCGCGCGGGCAGCAATTTGTGGCAGTTGCGGCAGCGAGCTTCGTAGGATTCCTGCGCGCCGACCAAAATGATGGGGTCGTCCAGCGCCGCCGGCACGCCATTGACCAGACGCTGTGTACGGCTGGCGTCGCCCCCGCAGACCACACATATCGCGTGCAGCTTGATGACCTCTTCGGCGATGCTGAGCAAATGTGGCATGGCGCCAAAGGGCTGGCCGCGGAAATCAGTGTCCAAGCCCGCGATGATCACGCGGATGCCGTAGTCGTCAGCCAGTTGCTGCGCGACAGGCACAATTTCGTCGTCAAAGAATTGCGCTTCATCAATGGCTACGACTGTGCTCGTGCCGTTCGCCAACTCGAGGATTTCGCCTGGTCGCGTCACCGCGATGGCTTCGACGGTCTGCCCAGTGTGGCTGGTGATGTGCTGGATGCCGTAGCGGTCGTCGATTTTGGGTTTGAAGACGGCGACTTTCTGTCGAGCGATGATGGCGCGGCGCACCCGGCGGATCAACTCCTCGGTCTTGCCGCAGAACATGCTGCCGCAAATGACCTCAATGCGGCCCGCTTCATCCTTCATGGAAAGCGCTCGTCAGCGCGTCAGTTGCTCAACTCGTAACCGCGCGCGCGCAGGGTTTTCTTCATGTCGCTGACGACTTTGCGTCCGATGCCCTGAATGGCCAGGATGCTGTTGTCATCACCTTCATCGCCTAGCCGGTCCAATACATCGGAGACGACGACGATACCGTGTTCCTGCAGGATGTTCGCGTAGCGCGCGCTGATCTTCAACTCGGTGATGGGCAGGTCCAATGGCGTGCGTTCTTCTTCGCGCTGTTCTTGCTCGCTGCGGATTTGATCGCGCTGCTGCAAGCGTTTCATGAACTTGTCAACGCGCCCTTCTGTATCGACGATGCGCTGCTCGCCCGTGTAGAAGGGGTGGCAGTTGGAGCAGATTTCCACCGTCAGCGACTCGACTGTCGAGCCGGTCGTCCAGGTGGTGCCGCAACTCATGCAACGCACAGGCGTGGCGTGCCAAGCCGGGTGAATGCCGTTTTTCATGTTGTCCTCCGCGCGTTTGCGGCTCGCTGGAGTTGCGCAAACGACTTATGTTGCCATGCTAGGTCAATGATTGCCCGGTCTTTTCGTGCTGGGCATGCACCGAGATGCGCTTCTGCCCCTTGCGCCCGCGCATCTTCTCAAAATGCACGAAGCCCTCGCGCGTGGCGAAAATCGTATAATCCTTGCCCATGCCGACGCCCGCGCCGGGATGGAACTTGCTGCCGCGCTGCCGCACGATGATATTGCCGGGGATCACATACTCCCCGCCATAATTCTTGACGCCCAGTCGTTTGGCGTTGCTGTCGCGCCCGTTGCTGGACGAGCCGCCGCCTTTTTTATGTGCCATTGTCTTCGCCTCCCTCGCGCCGCTCTATACCCGGATCTCGTCGATGCGCAGCCGCGTGTAGTGTTGCCGATGTCCTTGCTTGCGCCGGTAATTGGTGCGCTGCCGATATTTATAGACGATGATCTTCTTGCCGCGGAACTGCTCGACCACGGTTGCCGCTACAGATGCGCCCGCCACCGTTGGCGCGCCGATCCTGGCCTCTTCATCATCGGCGATCAGCAGCACATCACTGAGTTCAATGGATTCGCCGATCTCCTGCGGCAGACGGTCGACATCAATGGTCGCGCCGACTTCCGCGCGGTATTGCTTGCCGCCACTGCGGATTATTGCGTACATGGCTTGTCTCCAACCTTCGCTTGGCTTCTCCGCGGCCGACGCCCGGCGGGCTCAACGCGCGGGGAAAATCGGATACTTGCTCTTCCAGCCGAGCATTGTAGCCGAGGAGGCGCCCCAGTCAAGTCTTATTTTGATGCGCTCAAGCGATGAACATAGCGTCGCCGAAGGAATAAAAGCGGTATCTCTCTCGCTTCGCCATTTCATAAGCCGCCAGCAGCCGCTCCCGCCCCACGAAGGCGCTGAGCATCATCAGCAGCGTCGAGCGCGGCAGGTGAAAGTTGGTAATCATGGCGTCCACAGCCCGCCAGCGATAACCGGGGTAGATGAAAAGCCTCGTCTCTGCTGCGAAAGCCGCCACCAGGTCTCGGTCGTCCGCAGCCAATGTTGCCGCCGTCTCCAGAGTGCGCGCCGAGGTGGTGCCCACCGCGATGACACGCCCGCCAGCCCGCTTGCCCCGATTGATAATCCCCGCGTTGGCATCGTCCAATTGCGCATACTCGCTGTGAATCTGGTGATCCTGCACGCGGTCGGCAGTGACCGGCTGGAAAGTGTCCAAGCTGATGTGCAAAGTGCAACGTGCGAGTTGCAGGCCCTTGCGCCTGATTCTGTCTAGCAGGGCGGGCGTGAAGTGTAAGCCGGCTGTGGGCGCGGCAGACGATCCATCCTCGCGGCTGTAGACAGTCTGGTAGCGTTCGGCGTCGCCGAGCTCGGCGTGGATATAGGGCGGCAGGGGCATCTCGCCAAGCTGCGGCAAGCGCGCCTTGATAGGTTCCGCAAACTGCAGGATGCGTTGGCTCTTCTCCAACACTTCAGCAACCGTGCATGTCGCGCCATCCGCCAGCTGCAGGCGCATCCCCGCCTTGACATTGCGCCCGCCTACCAGCGCCAGCCAGCGACAACTGTCCAGTTGCCGCAGCAGCAATATCTCAACTTGCCCGCCAGTTTCCGCTTTTGTCGCCCGCAGACGAGCCGGCATCACGCGCGTATCGTTGACAACCAGCACATCGCCCGGCGCCAGCATGTCGGCAATATCGGAAAAGCGATGATGCGATATCGCGCCAGTGCAGCGCCCCAAACGCATCAGCCTGGCGGAGTCGCGCGGCTCGGCGGGCCTCTGCGCGATGAATTGCGCCGGCAACTCGTAATCGAAATCGGCGACCTTCATAGCAGCGAGGGTTGGCTATCCTCGTCGCCGTCTTCGGGAAAGGCGATGCCCAGATGGCGATAGGCATGCTCGGTGCAGGCGCGTCCTCGCGGAGTACGGTCGATGAAGCCCAGCTGGATCAGATAGGGTTCGTAAACATCCATGATGGTAGCGCTGTCTTCGCTGATGGCAGCGGCGATGGTATCCAAGCCCACCGGCCCACCCTGATAATTCTCAATGATGACGCTCAAAATGCGGCGGTCGAGTTCGTCCAAGCCCAGCGCGTCAATCTCCATTAGCGCCAGCGCGTCCTGCGCAACCTCCAGCGTGATAACGCCGTCCGCCCGCGCCTCGGCAAAATCCCGCACGCGCCGTAGCAAGCGCAGCCCAACTCGTGGCGTTCCGCGCGCGCGCCTGGCGATCTCCTGCGCGCCAGCATCGCTGATCTCGACATCCAGCAGTTTCGCCGCCCGCAGCACAATCAGCCGCATGGCTTCGTTCTTGTAAAAGTCGAGCCGAAAGCGCGCGCCAAAGCGATCCCGCAGCGGCGCCGCTAGGAGCGCCAGGCGCGTGGTCGCGCCGATGACCGTGAAACGCGGCAGATTCAAGCGCAGAGTCTTGGCGGCCGGTCCCTTGCCGATGACGATATCCAGCACGAAGTCTTCCATCGCTGGATACAAGATCTCTTCTACGGCTTTGCCCAGACGATGCACCTCGTCGATGAAAAGGATGTCGCCCTTTTTCAAGTGCGTCAAAATGGCGGCCAGGTCGCCAGCGCGTTCAATGGCGGGTCCGGCGGTCACGCGGATATTGCCACTCACCTCGTTGGCGATCACATAAGCCAGCGAGGTCTTGCCCAAGCCCGGCGGTCCATAGAACAGCACATGGTCGATGGGCTCGCCTCGTCCGGAGGCCGCCTCAATGAGGATGCTGAGATTCTCGCGCAGACGATCTTGCCCCAGCATGTCGGCCAGGCGCTGCGGACGCAGAGCGATATTTTCGCGGTCGCTCTTTCGCCGTGTTCCACTGACTGCGCGTTGATCGGCTGGCATGAGCGGCTTTCCAAATCCGGCCTTTGGCGATTGATAGTACGCCGTTAGCGCCATTTGCGGTTGGCTACAAAGTATAGAGCAGCGGCATAGGCTTGCAATGCTGGCTTTGCGGCAGGCAGGTTTGCGCCGCTGTGATTCTGCCCGCGCTGCGGCTAGAATTGCCCTGTACCGCCCAGCCGCCAAATGGAGGTCGCTATGCTCGCCACTTTGCATGTATCGTCGCATCCGCTGGTCAAGCACAAATTGACGCTGCTGCGCGATACCGCCACCGACCACCGCCTGTTCCGCGAGTTGGTGCGGGAGTTGGCGCTGCTGCTCTGTTACGAAGCGACCGGCGACCTGGCGCTTGAGCCCGCGGTCGTCAATACGCCCATGGGCGAGGCAACTGGCTGGCATGCGAGCGAGGTTATCGGCTTAGTGCCCATCATGCGGGCCGGCTTGGGGCTGGTCGATGGCATCCAGGAATTATTGCCGGCTGTGCAGGTCTGGCATATTGGCCTCTATCGCGATGAAACGACTTTGCGCCCGGTCGAGTACTACAACAAGCTGCCGGACGCGCCGACGGTGCAAGTCTGCCTGGTGCTGGATCCCATGCTGGCGACGGGCGGCTCTGCCATCGCCACAGTTGATATCCTGAAGCGCTGGGGGGCGCGGCGCATCAAGTACCTGGGCATTTTAGCGGCGCCGGAAGGTGTAGAGGCGCTGTCCAGGGCGCATCCGGATGTGCCCATCCATGTTGCCGAGCTGGACGAACGGCTGAATGAGATTGGCTTTATCGTGCCGGGCTTGGGCGACGCCGGCGACCGCATGTTTGGCACATGACTCGCGACCTGCTGGCTTTCATCCTGGTCTTCAACGCGTCGCTGGCGTTGGCGCTGGCCTTGATCCCGCTGGCGCGTCTGCTCAGCTTCCGTTTCCGCATCATCTCCATGCCGGGCGGGCGGCGTCAGGAGCGCGTCGCTATGCCCAAGCTGGGCGGCTTGGCGTTGGTCATCGGTTTCCTGGCCGGCGTGATTCTGGCGCAGCTGCTGCCGGTCGAGCGCACGGACCCCAACGAAATTATCCGCGTGGCGGGTTTAGTACTGGGCGGCGGATTCATCGCCATCTTGGGCGTGATTGACGATATCTGGGATTTGAGTTGGCAGATGAGCTTTGTCGCGCAAATCGTCACAGCTGCTATCGCCATCGGCTTTCAGATTTTCATCGAGTTTTTCAACAACCCCTTCACGGGCGCGCAGACGGATCCCTGGTCGCCGCTGGTCACTGTGGCGCTGACCATGTTCTGGCTGGTGCTGATGATGAATACGGTCAACCTGCTGGATGGCTCGGATGGACTGGCGGCTGGAGTCGCTGTTATCGCCAGCGCCATCCTCTTTCTCAACAGCGCCGTCCGACAGGAACCGCCGCAGACCAGCGTTGCATTGTTGCCGCTGGCTTTGTGTGGGGCGTCGCTGGGCTTCTTGATGCACAACTTCCACCCGGCCCGCGTTTATCTGGGCGGCAGCGCCTGGTTTCTGGGCTTCGCGCTGGGCGCCTTGAGCATCATCGGCGGCGCGAAAATGGCGACGATCCTGCTGGTGATGGGCTTGCCGTTGATGGATTTGGGCTGGCAGATGGTCAACCGCCTGCGTCACGGGCACAACCCCTTCCGTGGCGACCGCGGGCATCTGCACTTCCGCCTGCAAGATGCGGGCTTGTTCACGCCGCGGCAAATCGCGCTGGGCTATTACGCCGTTTGCGCTGTCTTTGGCTTTCTGACGCTGGTCACATCCAGCCAGATGTTCAAGTTCATCGCCTTCGCCATCATGCTGTTCTGCATCGCCATCGGCTTTGTCTTCGTTGGGCGGATTTCGGCGCTGCGCGATGATTATGCGTCGTCATCGTAGTACATTCCGTCGTCATCCGGGTGGCTGTCGGTATCGTCCAGCGGCTCGTAAGTGAGCTCGCCGCCCGCATTGTGCGGGCTGTCCTGCTTTTGGCCTGAACCCGATTTGCCCGGTTTCGGAACTGGGCGCGGCTTTCGAACGGGCGCAGGATTGCTTGGCTGGCGGGCAGGTTGGGCGGGCGGCATGGCATCATCTGACGTGGCGAAGGGGCGCGCAAATCCAGCGGTATCGCCCGGCGCCTCATCATCGTCTTCTTCCCGCCAGCGCTCATCATTCGGCTCCACTTCGTCAGGCACAAAGGGTCGGCTGAAAGGCACATCCTGGCTGGCGCGGATGGCATCCAGGGAAGGTGGCTTTGGCGGCTGCGCGACGGATGGTGGAGACGGTGGCGGCTCGGGATCTGCTTGTTCCTGCCTATGCGTCGCGGCGGGTTGCATTACCACACTGACAACGCTGCGGCTGATAGGCTCTCTGCCCGGCGGACCCGGTATCGGCAGCGGCAGGTCATAGATGGAGCGAATGGCTTTGGGCTTGGCGCTGGCATCTTGTGGTTTCTTCTCGGCGCGCTGACTCGCCCGCAATGCCTGCGCTTCCGCCCGTGTCATGGCGATCAGCCTGCCCTCAACGAAGGTCGCACTCTTGCCAGTTGCCCGTTCGAAGAGCGCTTCAAAAGTGCCGAGAACCGCTACGACCAGCAGATTGAAGACCAACACCTGCAGCAGCGCCATACCCAGATTATGTAGCAGCGCCTGGCTGGCAGCGGCGTCCAATGACCAGGCAAGACGCGCGCCGATGACCAGCAGCAGCGCGACAAAAGCCCTGTGCCGCTGGTCGCGCAAAAGCGGCTGGGCCGGGAACATCGTGTTGGCGATGGCGAAAGCCAGGTAAAACCAGAGCCAGAAATCGGCGGTTTGGACTGCCGCATGCAGCGCCTGCGCCAGTGCGTCGATACCGCCAGCGCCCGCCGGAGACAGTACGACTCCCCAGCGAAACACATGCTCCGCCAGCAGCCACAATGCACCAATGCCCAAGATCAGAGGCATTACCGCTATGAGATTCGTGCGAAGGCGGCCGGTCTGCGGCGACAGGCGGATGAAATTCAAGCGCAACTCGCCGATTTCTTGCGTTTCGGGGAAGCGAATGGCGCGTTCCGCCCGCAGGCGCAGCAGACCCGCCAGCAGCCACAAACAGGCTTCGTGCAACAGGATGCCGGGCAGAAACAGGATGTAATAGAGCAGGGTAGTTGTCTGGAAATTGTTGGTCAGCAGCCAGCCGACTTTGAAAATATGCTGGTGCAGCCAGCGCTCAGCGCGCCGAAAGCCAAAGAAGAGCAGCCCCAGCGCCAATACCTGCGCCAGAAAGTCGAGTTCGCGCAGGTCACTGCTCCTTCACGCTCGCGGCAATTTCAATCAAAGCGGCGAAATCGCCCACATTCAGCGACGCTCCGCCGACCAGCGCGCCATCGATATTCGGCTGCCTCATGAACTCCGCCATATTGCCCGGCTTGACGCTGCCACCATATTGGATTCGCGTTGCATCGGCGACAGCATCGCCATACAAATCGCGCAATGTATCGCGCACCGCCACCTTGATGATGCCGTCGGCTTGTTCGCCGCTGGCGCTTTTGCCCGTGCCAATCGCCCAAATCGGCTCATAGGCGATGACCACGCGCGCCATATCGTCGGCAAGGATTCCGTCCAACGCGGCGGTAACTTGCCCGCGCACAAAGTCGATAGTCTCGCCAGCTTCATTTTGCGCCAGGCTCTCGCCGACTGCGATGATGGGCTGTAAGCCCGCCGCCAGCACCGCTTTGGCTTTGCGGTTGACATTCTCGTCCGTCTCCGCCAGGTAGGCACGCACTTCCGAATGCCCCAAGATGACAATTTCCGCCAGCCCGCGCAGCATGTCGGCGGATATCTGCCCGGTATAAGCGCCGCTGGCTTCCCAATGAGCGTCCTGCGCCGCGACCATCAGGCTTGAGCCCTCCAGCGCCTGCGACACAGCGACCAGCGCCAGACTGGGCGGCGCAACGGCTTTATCGACCGAGTCGAAATCCCGGACCTGCGGCAGAAGCTCCGCTGCAAATTGAGCCGCAGCCCGCGGACTCTTGTTCATTTTCCAGTTACCCACCACGATAGGCGTTCTGCTCATGTCCCGCTCCTCAGTCAATTGTGGCTGCCGCGGCCGTTCCGCGCTCGGACAAGGCTGCGATGCCCGGCAGGGTCTTGCCTTCCAGCAATTCCAGGCTGGCTCCGCCGCCGGTGGATATATGCGACATGGCATCCGCCAATCCCGCATTGGTCACCGCCGCCGCCGAGTCGCCGCCGCCGATGATGCTGGTTGCCCCAGCGCGCGTCGCATCCGCCAGCGTACGCGCTACGCCTATCGTGCCCAGCGCAAAAGCTGGCATCTCAAAGACGCCCATCGGCCCATTCCAGACGATTGTTCCCGCGCCAGCCAACTCGGCTGCGAAGGCGTCAATGGTGGCGGGTCCAATATCCAGCGACTGCCAGCCGGCCGGCACATCGTCGTCCACGTCCAACACTCTTTGCGCGGCATCGTTGCGGAAGTCATCGGCGATTCGCTGGTCGATGGGCAGCAGCAGCTTGTCGTCAGCCTTGTCCAGCAAGTCGCGCGCCAAACCCAGCGCTTCGCCTTCTACCAGGGAGTCGGCCATCTCCCTGCCTTGCGCGGCGAAGAAAGTATTCGCCATGCCGCCGCCAACCAGCAGCCGATCCACTTTGCCAAGCAGCGCCTCAATGACATCGATTTTGCCGGAGACCTTTGCGCCACCGATGATGGCGATGAAGGGACGCCGCGGAGACTCCAGCGCTGTCGCCAGATAGTCGATCTCTTTTTCCAGCAGGGTGCCCGCTACTGCGCCCAAATGCGCCGCCACGCCAACATTGGATGCATGCGCGCGATGGGCAGTGCCGAAAGCATCGTTGACGAAGACATCGCCAAGCCGCGCCAGTTGCGCCGCGAAATCGGGGTCGTTGGCGGTTTCACCGGCATGGAAGCGTGTATTCTCCAGCAGGATGACGCCGCCAGCAGGCAGCTTTGCCACCGCATTTTCGGCGGTTGCGCCGATGCAGTCCCCCGCAAACGCGACATCCCGCCCCAAATGCGCAGCCAGTGCCGGAGCCGCCGGCGCCAGGGACAAATCCTCGCTGCGTTGTCCCTTGGGGCGCCCCAAATGCGAGAGCAGGATCACGGCTTGCGGTTCTTGCGATAGGATGGCGCTCAGCGTGGGCAGGGCGGCGCGGATGCGGGTGTCGTCGGTGATGCGCGCGCCATCCAGCGGCACATTGAAATCAACGCGGATGAGAACACGTTTCCCGCGCAGGTCAATATCGCGGATGCTCAGCTTGTTCATCGTCGCCTGGCTCGTTAGAGGCGGTCGCCGACGAACTTGGTCAAATCAGCCGTGCGGCAGGAATAGCCCCATTCGTTGTCGTACCAGGTGATGACTTTGACCAGATTGCCGGCCACATCGGTCGCCAGCGCGTCAATGACGCTGGAATGCGGATTGCCGACATAATCGCTGCTGACCAGCGGCTCATGCGACACCGCCAGGTAGCCATTCATCGATCCGGTGGCGGCTTCTTCAAAAGCCGCGATCAACTCGTCTTTGCTGGGCGCTCTGTCGACAGAAGCGACGAAATCAACCAGGGAGCCAGTCGGCGTCGGCACGCGCACCGCCATGCCATCAAACTTGCCCTTGAGCTCTGGCACGACCAGCGCCACAGCCTGCGCAGCGCCAGTGCTGGTGGGGATCATATTGACGGCGGCGGCGCGAGCGCGGCGCAAATCGCTATGCGGCAGATCCAGGATCCGCTGGTCGGTCGTGTAGCTGTGAATGGTGGTCATGAAGCCCTGCTGGATGCCAAAGGCGTCATTGACCACTTTCGCGGCGGGCGCCAGACAATTGGTCGTGCAAGAGGCGTTGGAGACGACATGATGCTCGCTTGCATCATACTTGTCCTGGTTGACGCCCAGCACAATCGTAATATCTTCGCCCTTGGCTGGCGCCGAGATGATGACTTTCTGCGCCCCAGCGGCGATATGCTTAGAGGCGCTCGCCTTGTCGCGAAAGATGCCCGTGCTTTCAATGACGACATCCACGCCCAAATCGCCCCAGGGCAGTTGCGCCGGGTCGCGCTGGGATAGCGCCGTCACGCTGTCGCCATCGACCACCAATGCGCCATCAGCCACTTCCACCTCGCCGGGGTAGACGCCGTAATTCGAATCGTAGCGCAGCAGATGCGCCATGGTATTGAGGTCGCCCAGGTCGTTGAAGGCGACGACATCAATGTCGCCCGCGTAGCGTTCCCGCATCGCCTTCAGCACTTGTCTGCCGATGCGACCAAAGCCGTTGATGCCCACGCGAATTGCCATTTTCCCCTCTCCTTTGCTCGCCTGCGAATTTACGCGCCTAGCATAGACTATCGCGCGCCAAGATTGTATGCTCAAATGCCCGCGCCTCTTGGCAAGCGCCAGCGACAAACTACCAGAACAAGGCAGGCGCCGGCCGTGGCCATCAGCGCTATCGCCAAAGCGGCATCCACGAAAAGCTGTTCGGGATACAAGCGGATCAGGCTGTCCGAAAAGGGGAAACGCCAGCTACCCGCCGCGAAGAAAATCTCGTGGAAGCGGTCGAAGGCATTGTCCCACGCAGCCAGCGAGACCAGCCCCAACGCCGCGATCAGCAGCAGGGTGAGCCACGCGCCGCGCCGCAAGCCCACAAGCGCGAGCTGCCAGTCAAGCAGAATCGCGCCAAGGATCAGCAAAGCGCTAGCCAATCCCAGGGCAAATACGACCCGCGTCAGCTGCTTGACATCCCGCATATGCCTTAACTCGCTCTCATTGAAGAGCGGGCAGTCCTCCGCGTCCAGGGGCGGCTGCCAGCACAAGAGCAAAGGCAAACGCAAGTCGGCCAAAAAGGCAATCGGCGCGTCATTGAAGAGATAGTCGATGGCGTAGCGTCCGTACTGCAAGCGATCGGCTGTCGAGAAGCCATAGGCGTCGGCGGGGAAGCCTCCGCGCGTATAGTCAAAGTGTAAAAATTCGTAACTCAGCAGCAGACGCGTCGCCGCAGTCAGCAGCAAGCAGGGCAGCGCCAGTGACAGCAATAGTACGGTTGCGCGCCACCTAATCATGCCGCTGGAACTCCTCTGCGCCGCCCGCCAGCAGAAAATCCAGCACGATGGAATCCACCAGCCGCTCCACCGGGGCGTGATCGTCCTTGAAAACGATATCGCTTTCGCCCAGCGGGACCAGCGCATCCGCCGCCCGCGTCAAAATGTCGTAGAGCCGCGCATCCACCGACTCGGCGCGAAGGGCAATATTTTGGCGCAGGTTCTCGGGCTGGCTGGGTTGCGCGGTGGCCACCAGGATGGTATTGAATGATCGTGGCACATCCAGGGCGTGAACGCTGGGGAAGACCTGTTGCAGCGTCGCGGTCAGCGCGTCCACCAGCCGCCGGTCTGTATCTGTGCGCCCGACATTGATGGCCACTGCGCCATTCTCAGTCAACCGCGCCTTCACTTCAGCAAAGAACTCGACTGTCGTCAAATGCCAGGGGATGTAGGGCGGGCGGTAGGCATCAATGCCGATGACGCTGAATTGTCGCTCCAACTGGCGAAGCCCGTAGCGTCCATCGCCGGCGTAAACCGTCAGCGCCGGCAGTTGGGCGGCGTTCATTCCAAAGTAGTCCTCGCCGACGCGGATAATCTGCGGGTCCAGCTCGATGCCGTGCATGGGTATATTGCCGTAGATGGCTTGATACTGGCGCGCTGTCGTGCCGGCCGCCAAGCCTATCAGCAGCAGCGACTCCACCTGGTCGGCGCGGTATGGTGGCGCATTGAAGTAAGGCGGGACCAGGAAGTATTGCCAAGTCCCACCGTAGAATACCTCGCTGGCATGCCACTGGCTGTGCACGCCTTGTCCCTCGTTCAGATACAGGAAGCGATAATCGGCCGCGTCTTCCTGCACCTGGATGTAGTTATAGGCGCTTTCGCCATGGTAGAGTAGTTTTGCGCCCCTGGCTGGCGGACGCAAAGGTGAAGCCAGCGCCGTATTCGCCAACAGCGCGATGATGACGGGCAAAGCCAGAAAACGCAGTCCCCGCCGCGCATCCTGACGCAGCAGCGGAATCACGCCGACTAGGAAGAGCAGCCCCGCGAAGAGCAGAAAACTACGCGTCGTGCCAATCTGCGGAATCGTCACCAGCACCGGCAGGAATGCCCCTAGCAAGCTGCCCAGCGTGCTGACGGCGTAGACCTGTCCGGCGACCTTTCCACTGCGCGCGACATCGCTCATTGCCAGGCGGATGACAAAAGGCGACACCATGCCCAGCAGGGTCACCGGCGCGGAAAACAGTATCAGAATGACCAGAAAGGACCCCAGCGCCAGCGCCGCCTCCGCGCCAAAGACAGCCTCTGCCGCGCGTGATATGATGGGGCGAGCCACCAGTGGGATTAGCGCCGCCAGAAAAGCGGCCCACAGGATCAGTTGTAGCAATACCTCCCCGCGCGGCATGCGATCCGCCAGTCGCCCGCCCAGAAAATAGCCAACCGTCAGGTAGAGCAGCATCAAGCCGATGACATTCGCCCAGACCAAATTGCTGTTGCCGAAGACATTGCCCAGCAAACGTGATGCCGAAAGCTCAATCGCCAGCGTCGTCATGCCGCCGGTGAAGGCGATGAGATACAAAGTCGGCATGTTTAGCTTGGCTGCGGGCGCGTCGGACAAGGCGAATCCTGTCGATGCATTGGGAGGCCTGCGAGTGTACTGGCTTGAGTATGCGCCTGTGGGGGCAAAAAATCAATGACTCTCAAGATCCGCCGCGCCACGCCCTCCGACTGGGCAGCCATAGCCTGCATCGCCGTGCAAGCCTTTGACGAGCGCCTTGTCTCCGATTGGCGATCGCTTGGCACAGGGCTGGTTCTGGTCGCGGAGCTGGCTGACAAAGTTGCCGGATTCGTCGGCAGCTTCCTGACGCGCTCAGCCTCGGGCGAGAGGCGTTTTGAGCTGGATTTGCTGGCGGTCGATATCTCCGCGCGGGGCAGGGGGGCGGCTACAGCGCTGATTTCGCGGAGCATGAGCCAAGCGCCGCTGCATGAGGCCGACATGATTCGCGGGCTCGTGCGCCATGACAACCATGCTATGCAGCGCATACTTCAACGTGCCGGGCTGGTGCGATCAGATAGCCTCTTCAGGCTCTTTGTCGAATCTGTCCAAGCGACTTCCGCGCGTGCGGGGGGCAATCATGCAGCGCATCTTGTCCCGGTCGATACACTGACTTATCGCGGCATCTGGCTGGAAGGCGACTTATGCGCTGAGGCCATCAATTGCGCCCGCCAAATGGCTGTCGCCGAGTCGCGGACGCGCATAGGCGCAGTCATCCCAGCTGAAAACAAAGAGACGGCGGCGCTGCTAAGGGAAAGCGGTTTTAGTCTGGTTGGCGACTATCACTGGTGGACAGTCAATTTGCGAGGCGCGCAATCTTGAAGAGATTGTCATTATGCGGCGTGTGGCCATCCAGCGCGATATCGCTGAGCATCTTGCCGATGGTCGTGCTGAATTTGAAGCCGTGCCCGCTGAAGCCCGCGCCGATGACCACATGCGCGTGCTTCGGGTGCGTATCCACGATGAAATGTTCATCCGGCGTCTGCGTATACAGGCAGATTCGGCTCTCTGACACCGGCGCTTCGGCGACCCCCGGGATGTGCCGGCGCATGAAAGGCCGCAGCTTCTCGGCATTGTCAGCATCGGGCGCGTAATCGACCTGGCTGGGGTGCTGCATGGCTTGCCCGCCGTGAAAGGCGATCTTGAAATCGGAGCCGCCATGCGCCGGGATGCCGTAGATGCTCTCTCCGATGCGCGAGCGCAAATGCGCGATATACACCGGGCACTGCTCAGCGCTGTGCAAGGGGATATCCTCCGCCGCCATGAAGTTCAGTTGGCAGCGCAATGTTTGTAGCGGCAGGTCAATGCCCGTTTCCGCCAGCAGGGACTTCGCCCAGGAGCCCGCCGCGACCACCAGTTTGTCCGCCGAGGTTTTGCCGGCGCCCGTCCGCAGTTCTACGCTGTCCGCGCCGATTCGAATTGATTCCACCGGCCTATTGTCCAGAATCTCAGCGCCATGCTCGCGCGCCAGCTTGATATGCCCGCGGACGGCTCGCGACGCCTGCACCAAGCCGCTGTCCGGCTGATACAGCACCAGGAAATCATCGTCGAAGCGAAATTGTGGGAAGCGCGCATGCGCCTCGTCCAGCGACAACAGCTCATGCGGGATGCCCGTCGCCCGCGCCGACTCGATGGTGGCTTGTAGCGTGGGGTCGGCGGCGGGACCAAAGTCGATCCCGCCCGTTTTCACGACCAGTGTCTCGCCCAGCGCTTCTTCCAGCGCGAACCACAGCGGGTAGGTATCCCGCGCCAATGCCACATATTCGGGTCGGTCATAGGAATAGCGGATGATCCGTGAATAGCCGTAAGAACTGCCACGCCGGTGATCCAGCTCGAATTGCTCAAGCAGCAGCACGCGCTGACCGCGCTGACTGAGATAATAAGCTGCCGCGCTGCCCATTGCGCCCGCGCCGACAACAATGGCGTCGTAAGTTTGCGTCATTTCTTTGCTTGCCTCGTTGCTTTGGCTACAGGGGGCGCTGCTCCAGCGCCAAGCCGATGTCGTCGTTTTTGCCCACAATCAGGGACGAGATCTTCGCCAATTGTAGCATGCCGCGCGCCTGGCTCGAGTCCAGCTGGCGGTTGAAAGTGGCCGGGTCGACATAAATGCAAAAGGGACGGATTCCCCGCCGCTGCAGGACCTGCGCTTCGGTAATCCAGGCACTGTCCAGCGAACTGGTGATGATGAGCAGCGCCGCGCCGCGGGTGAACTGTTGCCCTTCCAGGGACAGCATCTCGCGCAGGGTCATTTCCGATGTGCTACGCGCCACCGCCAACGCGCCCAGGATCATCGCCAGTTGCCGATTGCCGCGGTCCGGCAGCACGAATTGGCGATTTGGCGTATAAGCACCGAAGCCAACCACGCGCTCGTCATCCAGAAAATGCTTTGCCAAGGACGCCGCGATGACTACGTTGTACTCCTCGGTGGCTGGCGGGACCCGCGAGGATGTCGGGATGATGTGCCCGCCGCGGCTGGCGCGCCTTATGCTGCCATCATCGTAGCTGCTGCGGGCGGAGAAGTCGCTGAACAGCCAGATATCCACCAGCGGATCCAGCTCAAATTCCTTGACCATCAGCTCGCCCATGCGCGCAGTCGAGCGCCAATGAATGCGGTTCATGCTGTCGCCCGGCACATATTCGCGGACGCTACTGGCGTTGGTGGTTATCTGATGCGTTAGTTGGCGCTGGGTGTCTCCGCCTGACAAGTAACCGACTGGCAGTTGCACACGCCGGATCTCGACCATCATGGGATAAACGATCAGCCGCTCTGTCGCGCCCAGACGCCGCGGCGATTCAAACAGGCCGAAGGGGTCGCTACTCACCACGGTCATGGGTCCCAGCAGGAATTCGCCGCGAGCTATGCAGCGCGTTTTGACTTCCCAGCTATATTCGCGTTTGCCCAGCAGGCTTGGTACAACCTGGCTGGCGCGATGCCCGGGCAGGGTCGAGTGATCGTGAATTTCCAGCCAGAGTTTGGGCAAAATGCCGATGTTGCGCAGGCTGAAACTCTCGCGGAAGATATGCCCGACTTGCGATCGGCGTGTGCGCGTGCGGCGGCGCAGGGCGATCCCGCGCAGAGATAGGCTCGTCCATAGGCGCGACAACAGCAGCAAGGCCACGATCAGCCAGGCGATGATGAACAGGGCGGCGCGCCCGGTGAAGAGCGCGCTCGCCAGGCTGAGGCCCGCCAGCAGATATAGCGCGCGTCGGCGGTTGGCTCGCATGCGACTTCAGCGAACCGAGGCGCCAGGCACCGGGGTGTTCTGCAGGATGTCCTGGACGACCGTGCGCGAGGTGATGTTTTTGATGCGCGCTGCCGGACCCACGATGATGCGATGCGCCAGCACCACCTCCGCCAGCGCCTTGACATCGTCGGGTATCACGAAATCGCGACCGCTCATGGCTGCCCGCGCCTGTGCTGTGCGGAAGAGCGCCAGCGAGCCACGCGGGCTGCTACCCAAGTAGACATCGTTGTGCCGCCGCGACGCCGTAATCAAATTGATGATGTATTGCTGGACTTCCTTTGCCACATACACATCTTTAATTGCCTGCTGCACGCTGAGCAGCTCCTGCAAGCTGACCACCTGCTGCAAGTTCTGCAGCGGATGCTGATACTGCTGCGAAGCCAGAACGCGCAATTCATCTTCCGGCTGCGGGTAGCCGATTTTGATGCGCAGCAAAAAGCGATCCAACTGCGCTTCCGGCAGCGGGAAGGTGCCCTCATATTCAATGGGGTTCTGCGTCGCCATGATCAGGAAGGGGTTGCTGAGGCGATAAGTGACGCCATCAACTGTCATCTGTCCCTCTTCCATCGCTTCCAACAGGGCGGATTGCGTCTTGGGCGTGGCGCGGTTGATCTCGTCTGCCAGCACGATCTGCGCCATGATCGGTCCGGCGCGAAACTCGAACTCGCGGGTTTTGGGATTGAATATCGACACGCCCGTGATATCCGACGGCAGCATGTCCGGTGTGAATTGGATGCGGCTGAAGCTGCAGCCCACCGCCCGCGCCAGCGACTTCGCTATCATGGTCTTGCCCACGCCGGGAATGTCTTCCAGCAGCAAATGCCCGCGACAAAGCAAGCCCAAAGTGGTCAAGCGGATTTTGTTGCGCTTGCCCAATATCACCTGGCTGACCGCGCTGACGATACGCTCGCCAACTTCCTGTACTGAACTCGCAGTTGGCTGGGCAACGGCAGCGCGCCGGCCTGTTCTGGGGATTTCACTCATGCAAGGCTTTCCATTTTCGAGTCACAATTGCCAGTATAGCGAAATCTGCGCCTTTTGTATCCCGCCTGTCAGCAGCCTGACTTTGCCAAGCCCTCGTCTTGTTATGCCGCGCGTCGAGACTATAATGGTCGCGAACTGCCGCGCTGAATCATCGCGCCCATATCGATAAAGAGTGGCGCCGAACGCTACGGGAGAGTTAGCGTGCCAATCGCCAGGACCGAGACCATCAGCGAGCGCCTTGAGGGACTGCGTCAAGCCACGCCGGGCGTCGAAGCGGCGGCTGTTGTCCGCATCGAAGGCTTGATGATCGCCGCTGCCCTGCCCGACGAATTCCGCGAAGAGAAAGTCGCGGCCATGACGGCGGCGATGCTGGCGCTTGGCGAACGCATTGCTGCTGAATTGGGACGGGGCGAGCTCGCAGAGGTCTATCTAAAAGGGCGGTTGGGCTATGTACTGTTGACGGGGCTGGATGATCAATGCGCGCTGACGCTGCTGGCGCGCCCGGAGGCGAAATTGGGCTTGCTCTTCCTGGATATGCGCGCGGCAAGCGATGACCTGCGCAAGCTGCTGAAGTCGTGAGGGAATGGATCCTGGCGTGAAACCAAAATACATCTTTTGTACGGGCGGCGTGGTGAGCTCAGTGGGAAAGGGCTTGACCGTCGCCTCCATCGGGCGCATTTTGAAAGCGCGTGGCTTCAAAGTCGCCATCCAAAAGCTCGATCCCTACCTGAATGTCGATCCTGGCACCATGAACCCCTATCAGCATGGCGAAGTCTTCGTGACTTCCGATGGCGCGGAGACGGATCTCGACTTGGGGCATTATGAGCGCTTCGTTGACGAACCGGTCAGCCGGTTATCGAATATCACGGCCGGGCAGGTCTATTCGACCGTCATCGAGAAGGAGCGCAAAGGCGATTACCTGGGCGGCACGATCCAGGTGGTGCCGCATATCACCAACGAAATCAAACGCTGCATCAAGCTGTTGGGCAAGCGCGCCGACGCCGATGTCGTCATCGTGGAAGTGGGCGGCACGGCTGGCGATATCGAGAGCTTGCCCTTCCTCGAAGCGCTGCGGCAACTGCGCACGGAGTTTCGGCGCCGCGACACGCTCAGTGTGCATGTGACCTTCCTGCCACATATCAGCGCCACGGACGAACTCAAAACCAAGCCCACTCAACACAGCGTCCGCGAGTTGCGCGGCATCGGCATCCAGCCCAATGTCATCATTGCCCGCACCGACCACCCGGTGAATCAGGAAATCATCAACAAGATCGCGCTCTTCTGCGATGTCGACGAGAATGCCGTCATCCCGCTGGAGACCACGGATAGCATCTACGCCGTCCCGCTGATGATCGAAGCCAGTGGCTTGGGGGACTTCATCTGCGAGCGCTTCCAGTTGCGCGGTCAGCCGCCTGATTTGCATGAGTGGCGCGCCATCGTCAGCCGTAGCCGCAAAGCCACGAGCAGCCTGCGCATCGGTATTGTTGGCAAGTATGTCGAACTGCACGACGCCTATATGTCGGTTAAAGAATCGCTGGTGCATGCGGCCATCCAGCGCGGATATAATATCGAAATCAACTGGATACACTCCGGCGAGCTCGAAAAAGGCAAGCGCCTGGACGAGCTGGAAGGCTTGGACGGCATTGTCGTTCCGGGCGGCTTCGGCTATCGCGGCATCGAGGGCAAAATCATCGCCGCGGGCTACGCGCGCGAGAACAAGCTGCCCTACCTGGGCTTATGCTTGGGCATGCAAGTCATGTGCATCGAATACGCTCGAAATGTGCTTGAGTTGGACGACGCCAATAGCTCCGAATTCGATGTCAGTACGCCGCACCCGGTCATCGATCTCATGCTGGAGCAGCGGGCCATCACCGATATGGGCGGCACCATGCGCTTGGGCGAGTATCCCTGCCTTCTGCAGCCCAATTCGCTGGCGGCCAGCGCCTACAACCAAACGGAAATCCTGGAGCGCCACCGCCACCGCTTTGAATTCAACAACGCTTACCGGGAGGCGTTTACGCAGGCCGGCGTCGCCTTCAGCGGCTTAAGCCCCGATGGCGTACTTGTAGAAATCGCTGAATTACAGGATCACCCCTTCATGCTGGGCTGCCAGTTCCACCCGGAATTCCTCAGCAGGCCCAACCGGCCGCACCCGCTCTTTGATGCCTTCCTTGGCGCGGCCGCCGAATACCGCGCGGAGATCGGGCGCTTTCGCCAGGTGATGGCTTAGCCGCTGCCGCTTTACTCCACCGGCGTCACGGTGATATTGCCATAGACGCCTTCATCAATGGGCAGCGTGATGAGCAAGCGACTCCCGCCCTCGACTTTGGCGCGCGCCTCTTGGGCTTTGACGGGGACGGACAATTCGACCGTGCGCGTCAAGGGACCAAAGCGCCTCTCCTGCAGCAAGAATCGCGCTGTGGTTGGCGTTGGCTCCGGCTCGGTTTGCACAGAAATGGTCAAGAGATTGGCTTCCAAGCTGATATCGATACTCTCTTTCACCAGACCATCGATGGCTTGCGTGCTGATATAAAGATTCCCCTCCGCCTCATACATGTCCACTTGCAGCGGCTCGGTATGGCTGGTGACGGCGCGGATGCCTTTTTCGACCTGGCGGGTGATCTGCTCGCCAATCTGCTGGATGTCGCGCAGCGGGTCAAAGCGCGGTTCGTTTGCCATGGTTGCTCCTTCTGGTCAGGCTCGTTCCCTATTCTATACGCTGGCCCGCGCAATGTGTTGCGGCAGGGCAACCGCTTCAAAATGATTGTGCGCAGGATCGGAAAGAATCAGGCTGAATTTCTACCACCGAGTTCACCGAGTAAGGAGAGTACACAGAGATATCGCCGTTCTTCGACCGGGATTCAATATCTGCCGCAGCAAAAAGGGCTGGAATTGCGGCTGCCGCCTGCATGTCTGCATAGATTTTCTCTGTGTTCTCTCTTCATTCAATGTCCTCGGTGGTAAGAATAATTTGAAGCGATTGCTCTGATTGCTGCGAGCTGAACTCTTTTGTGCGCCGCGCTTTTCGAGTATGATGCCTCGCCAAGCGCAAACCGAGGAAAGCGAAACATGCCGAAAGTTGCCTATCAGGGAATCCCTGGCGCTAATTCCGAGATTGCCGTGCTTCAGCATTTTGGAGACGATGTAGACCCCGTCCCCTGTCAGGATTTCAATCATCTTTTCGCCGCCTTGGAGTCGGGCGCGGTCGAGTTCAGCTTACTGCCGGTGGAAAATGCCTTGGCGGGTTCGGTGGCTGGCGCCTACGAGATGTTGCTGGATCACGATGTGCGCATCCAGGCGGAAGTTATCTTGCGTGTGCATCACCATTTGCTGGCGAGTCCCGGTACGACGCTGGACGAAATCCAGCAGGTGCGCAGCCACCCGCAGGCGCTGATGCAATGCACACGCTTCTTGCAGCGCAACAACCTGCAACCTTTTGGATGGTACGACACAGCCGGCGCAGCGCAGGATTTGGCGAAAACCCCCGAGCCCGGCGTGGCGGTCATCGCCTCCAAGCTGGCGGGCCAATTATACAACCTGGATGTGCTGGCAGCCGAAATTGAAGACGAGCCCTTCAACTACACGCGCTTCCTGCTGATGGGGCATGACGACCCGCCGCCCGGCGATTACAACAAAACTTCTATCATCTTCGCCACGCGCCACCGTCCCGCCGCGCTTTACGAATGCCTGGGCGAATTCGCCAAACGCGATCTCAACTTGACCAAGCTGGAATCGCGGCCCCGGCGCAATCGTCCCTGGGAGCCGCTTTTTTATCTCGATTTTGAAGCGCATTGGCAAGAACAGCGCTGTCAGGAATTGTTGATGCAGCTGCTGCAACTGACTTCTTTTGTGAAGATGCTGGGTTCGTACCCGGCTGTGCGCTCCGGCACGGTCGGCATGTAAGGTGGTGAGGACGATGGCAAAACTTGATGTGGCGATTCTGGGCGCGACCGGCGCCGTCGGGCAGCGCTTCATTCAGCTGCTGGAAGACCATACCTGGTTTCAAGTGCGGGAAGTCGTCGGTTCCGTGCGCAGCGCTGGCAGACGCTATGGCGAGGCGGCGCATTGGGTGCTGAACGGCAATCCGCCGGCCGATGTTGCGGCGCTGACCGTCAAAGGGCTGGACGACTCGCTAGACTCTCCGCTGGTCTTTTCTGCCTTGCCCAAAGAAGCGGCATTGACCCGCGAGTTGGACTTGGCGGCGGCTGGACATATCGTCTGCACCAACGCTTCCGCCAATCGCATGCTGCCGGATGTGCCGCTGCTGCTGCCGGAAGTCAATGCCGAGCACACCGCTCTGATCAATGTGCAGCGTCGTCAGCGGGGCTGGTCAAGCGGCGCGCTCATCGCCAATTCCAACTGCACGGTCATGCCGGTGGTCATGGCATTGAAGCCGCTGGTCAAATATGACATCCGCCGGCTGCACCTGGTCAGCGAGCAAGCCATCAGCGGCGCGGGGTATCCGGGCGTCTCGTCCATGGACATCATCGACAATGTCGTCCCCTGGGTGCCTGGCGACGAAGGGAAAATGGAGACCGAATCGCGGAAGATGCTGGGCGCGTTGAACAGCGCTGGCATCGACGAGCTGGACATGGTCGTCAGCGCTACCTGCACGCGCGTGCCGGTCGTCGACGCGCACCTGGTCAATATCTCAGTCGAGCTGGCGGCGCAGCCTGCAATCGCGGACATCATCGACGATTGGGAGACCTACCAGGCGCTGCCGCCGGTGCCGGAGCTGCCCAGCGCGCCACGCTTCCCACTTCAATACCTGGCGCAGATCGACCGTCCGCAGCCCCGCCGCGACCGTGACGCCGGCGCCGGCATGACCACCAGCCTGGGCAGATTGCGTGAATGCCCGATCCTGGGTTACAAGTTCGCGTCGCTGTCGCACAATACTATACGCGGGGCGGCCGGCTGCAGCATTTTGAATGCTGAGCTGCTGGCTGTGCAGGGCTATATTGAGGAGTTTCGCCCCGCCGTTGATGCGCTGGCGGCCAGCCCGCTTTAGTCGTACTCGCCGCTGGAATAGACATAGACTGCTGGTCCGGTGTAATCGGCTGCGCGGTAATCATATTCGCTTTCCGACCAATGGAATAGCCAGTGGGCATCGGTGATGGCGAGATTGACGCAGCCATGGCTGCGCCGATAACCGAAACCATCGTGCCAGTAGGCGCCGTGCAACGCGATCTGGTCATCGTAGTACATCGTCCAGGGCACCTCCTGCAAGTAATAGAAATCCGGCTTGTTGTATGCCCCGCTCATCAGCGTACGTTTGAAGCGCACATAGACATGGAAGACGCCTTCGTTGGTCTCCCACTCCGACAAGCCCGAAGACACCAGCGTGGCAAACACTGGCGTTTCACCTTCATAGGCGATGGCCACCTGCTCATAGAGGTCAACGCTGATCCATTTGTGCGTATCAACTTCGGCCGGGCGCGCCACAGGTAAAATCTTGGCCACTTTGAACTGGTGCACCCACTGATTGTGCCCAATCTGATACCAGCTGTAGCCATCGACCTGCACCGTCTCGTAGATGTAGACACGGCTGTAGCGGTAGAGGAAACGATTGTCAGCCGCTTCCGGTCCGCCGGGTGTTTTCGAGCCGCGTAGATGCGTCAATGTCCAAGCGACGGTGAAGGGCAAGTTGCCATCTGGCGGTAGCAGCGCCCCGGCAAAGCGCGATGGCGTGAAGCTCTCGCCCAGGTTGTCGCTGCGCACCCACTGCACCTCGCCGATCCTCACCCATTCGCCGTGCTCTTCCATGACGGTGACGAAGGTATAGCCGTCGCCAAAGGTCTCGGCGTCAGCGCTGTCTGGCGCGCTGTGAATGGCGAAGGGTCCGTTGACGCGCCGATAATCGCGGTCGCTAATCAGTGCATCATCTACTGCCAACGAGCGCACATTGGGGTAGCGGTGCGCATCGATGGTGCTGCCCGGCGCGCCGCAGCTATTGGGCAGGCAGGTTGTCTGCGCCCCGACAATCTGGCTTGCCAGCGCCAGCGTCAGCATGATTGCAATAGTGATGACCGCGCGCATGTCCGTCCCTCGCCACTGTCAGTCTACCCCCAGTATAGACAATATCCCGGCATTCGTACACTGAAGCCAGGCTCCTTCCACAGCGCCCACTCGGCATGGCGCCCCCTGTGGTACACTTGTCGCGGCGAATTGCGAAGGAAAGGCGCGACAATGGAGATTCTGGGCGTTGATATTGGCGGCTCCGGCATCAAAGGCGCAATTGTTGATACCGACAAGGGCGACTTCATCACCGACAGGCTGCGCATCGCCACCCCTGAGCCCTCGACGCCGCAAGCCGTCGCCAAAGTTGTCGCGGAAATTGTTTCTCACTTCAATTGGAACGCGCCGATCGGCTGCACATTCCCGGCGGTGGTCAAGGGCGGCGTCACGCTCAGCGCGGCGAATGTCGACGAAGGCTGGATCGGCACGGACGCGGCTGGTCTGCTGGGTGTGGAGACGGGCAATCCCGTGTTAGTGCTCAATGACGCCGACGCGGCTGGCATCGCCGAGATGAAGTTTGGCGCGGGGGTGGGAAGCAGCGGGCTGGTCGTCATCCTGACGCTGGGCACGGGCATCGGCAGCTCGCTCTTCATGGATGGGGCGCTCGTGCCGAATATGGAACTGGGGCATCTCATCATTCGTGGCAAAGACGCCGAATCGCGCGCTTCTGAACGCGCCAGAGAGCAAAAAGGCTATAGCTGGAAGAAGTGGGGCAAGCGCCTGAGCGAGTACTTGCAATACCTGGAATCGCTGATTACGCCCGACTTGTACATCATCGGCGGCGGCGTCAGCAAGCACTACCAGAGCTTCTTCCCGCATATCAAATGCAAAACGGAAATCGTGCCCGCTCAATTGCGCAACCGCGCCGGCATCGTCGGCGCAGCTATCGCCGCGAAGAATCTGCTTTAGCGCCCTTACTTGTCTTCAGTCGGCTGGAAGACGCCCCATTGCCGATTGTGATAGAGCAGCGGCAGCTTGTCATCCGTCCAGCCGCCTTCTTGCACTTTGCCCAGAAACATCGAATTCTCGCCGAGATCGATGTGTTGCTCCAGCGTGCAGGACAGCCAAGCCATCGAGTCGCTGATGATGGGGTCGCCTAGGGTGGTCGTCTGACAATCCAGGTCGTCAAAGCGATTCTCGCGCAGGTGATCGTAGTAGCCGGCGAAGCGCTTGCCCATGTCCAGTTGCTGGTCGGACAAAATGCTGATGGCGAAGTGTCGCTCGCGCGTGATGTAATCGGCGATATCCAGCCGATTGGCGATATTCATCACGATCAGCGGCGGCTGCATGCTGACACTGGCGAAGGAGTTGACTGTGATCGCCTGCCAGTCACCAGCGGAGGACACGCTTACGACGGTAATCCCCGCTGTCCAGCAGGCGAGGATATTCTTGAAACTCTGACCATCAACCTGGCTCATAGCGCCTCCTTGATCCCCAGCGCATTGTACAAGCGAGTTTGCGGAATACCAGTCTGCGTAGCGATGCTGCAAGGGGCGTTTCAGCGAAACGCCCTGCCGCCAGACGGCGCGCGCTCTGTGTCTAAGGCGCTGCTTGTGGTTTAATCACAGCGCCAAGCTTATGGAATCCCGATCATGACAAGCGACCTGCCAGATTTCCGGAAAGTCCAGCACAGTTATGCGATGCGCATCGTCCACAGCGTGTTTTCCGGTTCGGGCGGCGCGGCGCTGCTGTGGTTGATTCAATATGACGACAATCATTTTCGCGCGATTTTTGACGCAGGCTACTTTGTGCTGCGCCCGGACCAGACGGGTCCCAGCAAATCACAATGGAGCACGTTGAAGAAAAAGTTGAAACGGCGCAACCGTTCGATATTTATATTTCGCGCGCATGGCGAAGTGGACTGCCGGCAGGCGCGATCGGCGCGCAAAGGGCAAAAATGCCTCTATCTGGATTTCGGCTTCCTGCGCAACTAATTGCGCTACTTGCGAAAGTCAACGAAGCGATAGCCAACGCCTCGCTCGGTGACAATGTACTGCGGATTTGACGGATCGGCCTCGATCTTTTCGCGCAGGTAATTCACATACAAGCGCACATAATGCGCCTCGTCGCGGTATTCGTAGCCCCAAACTTTTTGCAGAATCTGATCGTGCGGCACCGTCCAGCCGGCGTTGCGGATCAAGTGATACAGCAGCCGATACTCGGTTGGGCGCAACTTGACGCGTTCGCCATTGATGATAACTTCCCGGCGGTTGAAATCCACGCTCAGGCGTTCATCAATCGACAGGATGGCTTGGTCGGTTGTGGGCTTTTCCAGGCGGCGAAAGATGGCTTTGATGCGGCTGGTCAGCTCACGCGTGCCGAAGGGCTTGGTGATGTAATCGTCCGCGCCCAACTCCAGACCAGTGACCTTGTCGCTTTCTTCGCCCTTCGCCGTCAGCATGATGACAGGGATATCGCTGAATTCGCGCAGCATCCGCAGCGTTTCAAAGCCGTCCAACTCGGGCATCATCACATCCAGCAGCACGAGATCGGGCAGCTGCGTGCGCATGGCGTCCAGTGCTTCCAAACCGTTCCGCGCCTCGATGACCTGATGATTCTCCAGTTCTAGGTTCATGCGGATGAAGCCGATCATGCGCGGTTCGTCATCCACGACCAGAATCCGTTTGCCTTTGCGCTGCGGTTCCAGGTGCCCGCTCCTTAGCATGGCGATATCTCCTATTCTGAGTAATCCCAACGAAGACCTAAGAAGACTTCGCGCCGCCTCTTGTGCCACCTCTTGGCGAGCGAGGCAATGCCTAGCCCCTGCAAGTCATTATCTTGGTGCCCGCTGTGTCCTTTGTCGTTCAATCTTTTTCTGCGTGTTGCTTGTCTTCAGTTTTGCCTGGGCTGGTCGGGCAGCTTCAGCACGATGACCGTGATATTGTCGCCGCCACCGCGCGCATTCGCCAGCCGGATGAGCTCGTCGCAAGCCGCCTGGGGGGTTTCCGCCAGGCTGACCGCGTGGCGGATCTCCTCGTCTGCCACCGCGTCCCACAAGCCGTCCGTGCAAATGACCATGCGCGCGCCCGACGGCAGCGTACGGATCATACGCTCCACTTTCAATTCTTCATTTTGCCCGATGGCGCGATAAAGTACATTTTTCTGCGGATAATGCTGCGCCTCTTCCGGCGTCAGTTCTTTCATTTGGATCAAGCGCTGCACCAGCGTGTGGTCGGTGGTCAGTTGCTCAATGAGGCCCCCGTGAATTAGATAAGCGCGGCTGTCGCCAACATGGGCCAGGTAGGCGAGATTGCCGACGATGGCCACCGCCGAAAGCGTCGTCCCGCCGCCGGGCACATGCTCGACTACAGCCAGGTTGGCGCATTCCGCTGCCGATACCAACGCGTCCAGGATGGCGGGGCTGTCGCTGGCTTTGAAATCGCGCAGCATCGGCGTATACACTCGTTCCAGCATCTCAGCCGCTAGGGTCTGTACAGCGATGCCCGCGGCGCGCTCGCCATCCAGATGCCCACCCATGCCATCCGCGACGATGAAAAAGCCGAAATCCGGGCGCTTTTCGATCGTGATGGAATGCCACTGCATGCCGAAGCAGGCGTCTTCGTTATTCTCGCGCACCATACCGACATGGCTGGCGATTCCATAGGTGAGCGCGCTCTGCTGGTACTGGAAATTCGGCTTGGGCTTAGGGATTTGCCTGGGTTTGTACGACGGCTTTGGCGCAGGCTGCGGGGATTCGGCTGGCGCTGGTTTTGTCTCGGCTGCGTCCGGCGCGCTTTCGACAATCTCCGGCTGTGGAGTCTCTTCGTCTGGCTGGATTTTGTCAATGGGCGCGGATTCAGCGACCGGCGTTTCACTGGCTTCTTCCGCGGGGGGAGCTTGCGGCTGTTCGCGGCTGGGCGTCACATGGGATGCGCGGCGCAATCTGGCATCGTCCGCTGCCTTGTCGCTCTGCCGCCCCAACAGGCGTCGGAAGAAACTCATCGCTGTCGCCCAATCGTCATGCAAGCGCGCCGCCATCAGCGGCTTGCACAATTATATTTTGGCAATCACAATGGCGCAATCATCATACAGTACGTCCAGTACGTCTGCTCGCGCCATGCTTGCCTCCTTGTCCATTTACATCCACATCCCATTTTGTAGTGTTCGCTGCAGCTATTGCGCCTTCAACACTTACACCGACCTGGCGGATCTGATGGAGGACTATGTGGACGCGCTTTGCCGGGAACTGGACTTCGTCGGGCGCGCATCCCCGCTGCGGCCCGTGCACACGGTCTACTTCGGCGGCGGCACGCCTTCGCTTTTGAGCCCCGCCCAGTTCGCGCAGATCATGGGCCAGTTGCATCGTTCGTTTGACCTGGCAGACGACGCCGAGATCTCGCTGGAAGCGAACCCCGACGACTTGTCGCACGGCTATTTGCGCCAACTGCAAGGGCAGGGTTTCAATCGCCTCAGCATCGGCATGCAGTCCGCCAACGCGCGGATATTGCAGCTTTTTGATCGCCAACATGATGTCCAGGCGGTTCGAAATGCTGTCATGTTTGCGAGGCAAGCTGGCTTCGACAACCTGAATCTGGATGTCATTTTCGGCTCGCCGTACGAGACTCTAGCCGACTGGCGCGAGACCGTCAGTACCGTGCTGGACTACGCGCCAGAACACATATCCATGTACGGGCTGGAGTTGAAGGGCGGGACAGTGCTGCGTCAGCAGGTTGATGACGGTCTGCTACCGCGACCGGATGATGACGATTTCGCCGATATGTACGAATACGCATCCGCGGCTTTGGCCGGGCAGGGCTACGCGCAATACGAAATCAGCAACTGGTGTCGCCCGGCGCGTGAATGCCGCCATAACTTGCAGTATTGGCGCAACCTGGACTACATCGGCATTGGCGCTGGCGCGCACGGATTTGCCCATGGAACGCGCTACTCGACCATCACGGCGCCTGAACGCTACATCGCGGCCTTGGTACACGCGCTCCCTTGCGACCGACCCTTTCCCTTGACGCCAGCTGTGGCAAAGCACAGGCGGGTGACACCCGCCGATGCGCTTTACGAAACGCTGATGATGAGCCTGCGCCTGACGCGAGAAGGCGTCTGCCGAGCGACATTTGCAGCGCGTTTCGGGCAGGATATCGCCGCCATGTTTCCGAATCAGTGTGAGCGATTGTCGACGCTGGGCTTGCTGCGGATTGACGACGAACGCGTCTGTTTGAGCGATTCCGGGCGCTTGCTGAGCAATGCCGTCATTCGTGAATTTGTCGAGGCTATTCCGTCCTCAGCAGTTCCGCCTGCCGCAGCGCGCTGATATTTGGCGAGGCGCTGCAGAGCATGGCGATTCGTAGTTGTGCCTTCAGTTCGCGGATGAGCTCGCCCACAGCTTCAGCGGAGTGGTTGGCGGCGCGCAGGAATGGGCTCGCCAAGCCAGCCAGATCGGCGCCGAGGGCGATGCACTTGGCGAGATCAATACCATCCCGCAAGCCGCCACTGGCGAAAATTAGGCTATCCGGCGCCCCAGCCCGCGCATAGCCAATCGCATCCGCCGTGGGGATGCCCCAATCGGCAAAGCTGCGCGCCACCCGAGCGTGAAAGGCTGTCGGCGCTCGGTGATATTCGACTTCGCTCCAGGATGTGCCGCCCGCCCCCGCCACATCAATCGCTGCCACGCCCGCCTCCGCCAATGCCCGCGCGCAATGAGGCGAGAAACCCCAGCCGACTTCTTTTGCGATGACCGGCACAGGCAGTTTCGCGCAGACGCCTTCGACTTTTGCCAACAAGCCCGAAAAGTCGCTGTCGCCCTCAGCCTGTACCGCCTCCTGCAGCACATTGAAGTGCAAGATCAAGGCATCGGCAGCGACCATGTCCACCGCCCGCCAACATTGCTCGATTCCATAGCCATAATTCAGCTGCACCGCGCCGATATTGGCGAAGAGGAGAATATCCGGCGCTTCATCGCGGATGGCGTAGCTGGCAGCCAGCGCCGAGTCTTCGATGGCGGCTCGCTGCGAACCCAAGCCCATGGCGATTTTGTGCTGCTGCGCCGCGATGGCCAGATTGCGATTGATGCCGCGCGCCAGCTCCGTGCCGCCAGTCATGGACGAAATCAATAGCGGGGCGGAAAGCCCTTTGCCGAAAATTGTCGTTGAGGCATCAATTTGGCTGAGGCTGAGCTCCGGCAGCGCTCGATGCAGAAAGCGCCAATTCTCTAAACCGGTAGTCAGGCGCGGGAATTGCACATCCTGCTCCAGGTTGATGCGGATATGGTCGACCTTGCGGCTTTCGGTTACGGCGGATTCCGTTACTTTAGACATGGAGAGGTGTTCCTGTAGGCAGTGATGTCGCGCGTGCGCCAGCAGCTATGCTACTGTTGACGCGGCGGGCTGTCAATCATTGAGCGGCGAGCAATCAGTCTGGCAGGTGCTTGGAAAGCCAGTATAATCGGCGGCTGTGGATTGAGACTTCGGATGTGTTTGGGGAGGACCATAAGAAATGGCAACTATCGAAGAACGCGTGCAAGGAATCGTGGTCGAGCTCTTGGGCGTCGAAGATGAGCGTGTTGTGGCTGAGGCCAGCTTCCGCGAAGACTTGGAAGCGGATTCCCTTGACCTCGTTGAACTGATCATGGCTTTTGAAGAAGAATTTGGCGGCGAAATCAGCGATGAAGATGCCCAACGTATCGAAACAGTGGGGCAAGCTGTGGAGTATGTTCGCTCAAATATGACCGATTCTGGCTAGTCAATACGGCTCGCCCAGTATCTGAGTCGGCTAGTTCCGGAGCATTTCAATATTTGGTGCGGGACCGGCGCCACCCCTCACTACGCCGGCATTATGACAAATTTGAAGGGCGATCCGCCGGGTCGCCCGTTTCTGTGCGTGTACACTGGCCTCTTATGCCGCCCGCAGCGTGCGCATTGACCGCAGCATCAGCGCCAAATAGGCAAAGGCAGCGATCCATACCCCCAGCCCGATGCTACCCCCGCCAGCCAGTGAGGCATAGACATCCAGCGCCTGATGCGCGCCCGTCCAGGTTGCTGCCATGCCGCCGATGGCAAGCATGCAGATCATCGCATGTCGCAAGAAGCGTCCAGCCAGCCAGCGCAGCCCGGCAAGCCCAAGCAGCCAACTCGCCAGCGCCAGCCCAAATTGCTGCCGGTAATTCAGGCTGCCCAGGTCCTTAACGAACTCGACCGGCGGCAACTGCGCCACAGCCAGCAAACATATTAGCAGCGCGGAGATCCGCATAGCCTTTGGCGTCTTGGCCACTGCGCCGACCAGCGCGCACAGAATCAGCACTTGTAAGCGCAGTAGCAGGGGCGCTAGCAGTGGCGGGGTTGTGCCCGCTTGCGCCGGATGCAGGCTCGCCCACTCCGCTAAATCGTAGGCGTTGAGGGTCATGGCGGCATTAGGCGCGACCAGCCAGGGCAGCAGCAAGCCCGTCAGCAGCATGGCCAGCAGACTCATGCAGAGCAGACTGCCGCCCCCAGGTTGATGATCGCGCATACTCGTCACCGCTGGCTATCGCTGGCTGGTCGTCAAACGCGGGAAGTATAGCACGGCAGCAAGGTCAATCCGCGAGCAGGTCGGTATAAATCGAATGCAGTTGGCGCGCGGATTTCTCCCAGGTGAATTGCGCCGCTTGCTGATATCCGGCTTCAACCAACCGCCCTTGCAATGCCGCATCGTTTTCCAGCGTCAGAATGGCGTCGCAGATGGCGGAACCATCGTAGGGATCAACTAGCAGGGCAGCCTCGCCAGCCACCTCCGGCAGCGACGAGATATTGCTGCAGATGACCGGCGCGCCACAAGCGAAAGCCTCCAGCACAGGCAAGCCAAAACCCTCATAGAGCGATGCCATGATTAGCGCCCGTGCCTCGCTGTAAAGGGCTGGCAGGTCTTCGTCAGCCACCAGTCCCAGCAAATGCACATACTCGTCTGCGCCAAGCCGGGCAATCGTCCGCTGCATCTCGTCTTCCAGCCAGCCCTTGCCGCCGGCGATGGCATAGTGCAGGTCATGCCCCTGTTCGCGAACCGCCGCCACCGCTTCAATGACGCGGCTGTAATTCTTGCGCGGCTGCACAGTGCCAACCGAAAGCAAGTAGGTCAAGCAGTCCAGCCCGTACTTGCGCCGACAGGCTGTTAGCGCTTCCTGATCGGTTACTTTCTGGAAGCGGGTATCAACCCCGCTGAGCAGCACCGTGATTTTGTCGCCCGGTGTGCCGTAGAGTTCGATCAGATCGGCTTTGCTTGCCCGCGAGTCCGCCAATACATGATCGGCGCGCGCCACCGATCGCGGCACGACAGCATCCAAATAGGCTTTCAGCGCGGGACTGGCGGCCTCCGGCACGCGCACGAAGGACAGATCATGCACGGTGAGCAGTGTCCTGGTCGCGGGTAGAGTGGGCGGCAGCACAAAGTCGGTGGCGTGAAAGAGGTCGACGCGCCCGGTGAATGCTTCGACTGGCAATGGCAATCGCGCCCGATGCCAAATTCGCGCCAGCCAGCCTGGTGTCAAGGGGCAGGGACGCCACTGGAAATTGACATTGGGAGGGGCGGGCAAGGCGTCGCGGCTTGCACCAGCCGTAAACAGACGATAGTCGCTTTCGCCATCCAAGTAGGCCAGCGCCGCAACCAGCTCGCGGACATAGCGACCGATGCCGCCGCGCTGCTCGATAGCGGGGGTGTAATCCAGCGCGATGCGCACCTTAGTCCACGTCGTTGTAGGTCCAGTAGCGGTTGGCGAGGAAGTTCCAAGCCGTCACCACGATAACGCCGATGAAAAGCGCGATCATAGTGCCAAGTTTGTGCTGGTCGAGCAGGGCAGGTGCATAGTCCGCGCTCAGGCTGCGGATGACTGTCGTCGATAGGTCGCCAAGCGCCTGGTAGGCATAGTCGATCCAGAGCGTGCGGATCGCCCAGCCGATGACGCTGACGATAACGAATTGCGTCAACTGGCGGCGCGCCGAACGCGAGCGAGAGTCAGGATAGGTCCACAGGCGATTCCATACAAAGTTGCTGCAAACCGCCAGCACAAAAGCCACGGTGGTTGCCAGCGCCACATTGACATCCAGCGGCTGGTTGGCGGCATTCACCGGCGGCAGCAGCGTATTCTGCAGGATCAGCACCGTGCCCGTGTCGATGACAAAGCCAAGCAGCCCCACGAAGGCAAACTTGATGAAGCGCTCATATTCCTTGGCTTTGTCACCGCCGATACGCCGCGCAGCCATCACAATGAAGTGGTCGACAGGCGTACTGACGCTGTGATGACGCCGCGGGGTGCTATTTGGATCCCCTGTCCAGGCTGACGACATGCTTACTCCACTAATAATGCGGATTGCAGTTGGCGATGCAAGATGGCTTGCACGCTCAATAATACACCGATATGCAAAAACAGGGTGTTGACATAGAGGTTATCAAAGAAGCTATGCACGGCAATATATGTCCAGCAACCTAGCAGCCCTATCCCAACCGCGCGCGCAAATCGATCGGGATGCCCGCGCAATGTCCAACTCAGCCGCAGCATGAGCGCCCAGAAAGCCAAGTAAGCCAGCAAGCCCAAGATACCCGCTTCCGCAAGCACATTGAGATAATAATTGTGGGCATGCCCCAAGGGCAGTTCCCAGGCAATCAGCCGATACTGCTCATATTGCGGGCTGTAATTGCCTAGCCCGACGCCGAAAAAGGGGAAATCCTGCGCCATGTTGACGGCCGCCTGCCAATGTGCCAGCCGCTCGATGACGGCGTAATTGCCCGCATGAACATCGATGCCGCGCACATCGGTGATACTGACCAGATCGCCAATGGATGAGGTGAGACGCCCAATCAGCGCATCGGGCAGGATATCCAGCCGCCACAAACCAACCGCGAGCGCGCAAACGCAAATGACCAGTAGCAAACCATGCAGCAGTCGTCGCGGCAGCGCTAACAGCATCGCCAGCGCCGCGCCCGCAATCCCCAGCCAAGCGCCGCGACTCCAGGATGCCAGCAGCGCCGCCGTCAGCAATCCTGTCCCCGCTGTCCAGGCCAGCAGTTGCGCGACTTGCGGCCCAGTGAGGTTGCTCCCTGCCCGCCAATCCGCCCACAGTCGCGCTATTAAGCCCCAAGCCGCCATGGCGCAAAGTGGCAGGACAATGCCCATGAATCCACCGAAGGGATTGGGCTGGCCGAAGGTGCCGAAGGCGCGGTAGAAACGCCCCAGAATCTGCAAGTGATCCGCGCCGCTGCCGCCGGCAAAGATGTATAAGCCGACCAGCGCATTGCCGACTGCCCCCACCACAACCGCGAACATCAACCAGCGCCACCGCTCGCCACGCAGTAGCGATAAATGCCAGACGAAGCCGACGATCACGACCCATTTCAGCCATTCCGTCAGCCACTCGGAGGGGGACGCGCTTGTCCACGCGCCGATGGCAAACACGGCTGTCAGCCCAAGCGTCGCCAGCAGCGTGGGATTCCGCTCCAACCGCAGCATCCGCCGTCCCTGCAGCACTTGCGACGCCAGCCAGACGAGCCCGTAGACCAATAAAAGAAGCTGATCGATGGACAGCGGCAGTGTCAGCCCGGTTTCGGCTGCGATTAGCGCGCGCAGCGGAGCCAGCGTCATCAGCGCCACCAACATCGGCAGCATGGCGACTTAACTTGCCGCGCCGGAGTTGTCAAGCAGCGAACGGAAGTACTCAATCGTGCGCCTTAGCCCGGCTTCCAGCTCGACTTCTGGCTGCCAGCCCAGCGTTTGTCTGGCGCGGGTGGTGTCGGGTTTGCGCGTTTGTGGGTCGCCGTCAATACGCAAGCCTTCCGCGTAAATCGTGCCAGCGTCATTGCCCGCCATGCGATTGACCACAGTGGCGAAGTCGCGCATGTTGATCTCGCGCGTCGTGCCGATATTGACTGGGTCGGCATGATCGCTTCGCAGCAGCCGCACGACGCCCTCGACCAGGTCATCTATGAATTGAAAGCAGCGCGTTTGCAAGCCGTCGCCATAAACCGTCAGCACCTCGCCACGGATGGCTTGCCCGATGAAATTGGGCACGACCCGCCCGTCGTCCAGGCGCATGCGCGGACCATAAGTATTGAAGATGCGCACGATGCGTGTCTCCATTTTGTGCTCGCGGTGGTAAGCCATGACCAACGCCTCGGCAAAGCGTTTCGCCTCGTCATAGACCCCGCGCGGTCCCACCGGATCGACATTGCCAGCGTAAGTCTCGCTTTGCGGATGCACCAGCGGGTCGCCATAGACCTCCGAGGTGGAAGCCAGCAGGAAGCGGGCTTGCTTCGTGCGCGCCAAACCCAGGGCGTTATGCGTGCCCAGCGCGCCCACCTTCAAGGTCTGAATCGGGTACTTGAGGTAATCAATCGGGCTGGCTGGCGAGGCAAAATGCAGCACGGCGTCGATGGCGCCGGGTACATGAATGAAGTTGCTGACATCATGATGAATGAACTCAAAATTGCGGTTGCCAGCCAGATGGGCGATATTGTCGGGACTGCCAGTGATGAAATTGTCCATGGCGACTACCTGCTCGCCATCCTGCAGAAAGCGGTCGCACAAATGCGAGCCGATAAAGCCCGCGCCGCCCGTGATTAGAACTCGCAACTCCGCCCACCTTATTTTCTTGCCAAGCCTCAGTCTAACACAGCCGCCCCCTCGCGTGCAGACGGATCCGACGCGAGCTGGCTGAGCCGCAGCGTGGCCGCCAATTGGAACGCGAAGATGAAGGCCAGGTCAATGACGAATACACTGTTGTCGATCAGCCCGTGCGCAAGCAGCGCCGCCATCCCGCCCATCAAACCCAATATCATGGCAAATACCAGTTTGTCACCTTCGCGGGATTGCCGCAGCCCGCGCAGACACATGCGCCAGAACATGGCTTGCATAGCCAGGAAGACCAGCAGCCCCAGCAGGCTCAAACGCGTCCAAAAATCCAGGACGAAGTTGTGCGGGTGCGATAAATCCGCATCGTGCACGACATCCGGGCGTAGGTATTCGCCCCCATACAGATACAGGAATTGATCCAGACCGATACCCGTCAGCGGATGATCGCGAATCATGGCCAGCGCACTTTCCCATAAGCGGATGCGCACGAAGGTCGTGCCGCTGCCCAAATCCAGCAGACCCGCGAAACGCGCCGAAATCTGCGTCAGCAGGGCGAATCCCGCGACACCCAATGCGCCCGCGCCGAACAAGGGCAGGATGGCGCGCCGCCGAAACATGCCCAGCCAGACCGCGGCCAAGCCCGCCGGCACTCCTAGCAGAATCGCGCCGACGCTCTGAGTCAGCAGTAAGGTCGGCAGCATGATAACGAGGCTGATGGCCGCGATGGTGCGCAACTGTCGCGTCAAGGGAACTATCAGCAGCGCCAGCGCCATTGGCATCGCGCGCCCCAGTAGCAAACCGATATTGTTGGGCGAGCCATAGACGCTCTGCAAACGCGCCGCGCCAGCCTCAGCCATGATGACCATGTCGCCTAAGAAATACTGAAATAAGCCGATCAGCGATACGATCACGGCAGCAGCGACCAGCGCCAGGCAATAGCGCAGCAGCGTTTTGCGGTTTGGGCGCGTGCTGCGGATGAGCAGGTAGAAGAGCGCCGGCTCGAGGACCAGCGTGCGCAGTTCGGTGGTCGCGCTGGAGAGCTGCCGCGTCCAAAGCAGAGAAATGACTCCCAGCGCCGCCAGGCAGAATACGGCGACATCCATTGCATGAACGCGCTGCAGCGAACTCCATGCGAAGAGCGGGTAGTCCGGGTTGCGCAGCTGCAAACGCGCCCCCAGCGCGGCCAGCCCTCGCAGCAATCCCGCCGCGCTTGTCACCAGGATCATCACTTCGACCATGGGAAAGGCGTAACTGTGCAGCGCCACCGGATACAAGAAAAACGGCGACCAAAGCAGCGTCAATATCAGCCCATTTTCCAGCCGCTGGAAGACCAGCCCAAACAGAACCAGTCCAAGCAGCAAGGACAGTAGCAGGCTTGGCGAGAAATACAGCAAGCCGCCGGTGGCCAGCGCCAGCAGCAGATTGACTTCTTTGATAAGCGCCGGGCGCGGCGTTCCCCAGGTCAAGAGCATCGCCAGCATCATCGCGAGGGAGGTGATGCCCGAGAGCAGCAAATGCGTCGTGGCGTCAAGCATGCTGGTCAGCGTGGCTATGCGCGGCAGCCAAGTTCGCCAGGGCGCGTTCACGATAGAAATCAACAGCGCGACCAGCGACAGACATGTCGTGAATATGCCCAGCGCGATCTGCCTGTCATAAGGGTCAGCCAAATTGCCGGAACTGACCGCGTAGCCGGCGATTGCCCATCTGTCCCAGCCTCGGTCCGCCACAGCCCTCAGGCTGTGCGCGCCGAGATCCAGCCCCCGAGAGACCGCAGCCAAGGTCCTTTGCGGCTGCTTGCTGTTGCTGCGCAGAAAAATATAGGCATTGCCGTCGGCGTCTTGCTGGGTGGCATTGCCCGGCTCGCCATCGACTTGCGGATACAGAAAACCGACATAATCATCTTCATTGACCAGAATTGCGACATCTCTGCCGTAGAAATCGAATTCCAACTGGCTGTCACTGGTGTTGAGCCAGCCAATATCCGCGCCGCGCTCGCTGAATTGCCAAACTCCGCTGTAGCGCGTGAAGGGGTTGCGCGCGTGGTAAAGACCGTTTTGCGCTGGCTTTGGGCTGTTGGCGGCTTTCAATTCGCCCAGCAGCGCTGTTGGCCTGCCATCTTGCCCCAGCAGCGAGAATCCCCATTGGGCGCTGGTCGGCGGCACATCCGGCTGCCAATGCTGCAGGAACATGACGCCAAGCCAAGCCCATTCCCGCCGCACCCGCTCGATAGCCCCCAGCGTATAGAAGCTGTGCTCGTCGGGGGAGGTTTCGCCCCAGATGGACTCGTCTCCCCGCCAGTCCGCTGGCAGCGCATTCCAGCCAAAAGCGCTTGCCCACAGTGCTTTGCGCCCGTCGCCATTCGCCAGCATCACTTCGCGCAAGGCGATAATGCGCGAGAAATTCAGCAAACTCTCGTCCACGCGACGGTCCTTGGGCGAGTGGTCGAATCCGTAAGGCTTGCCAGCAACCACATCCATGAGCTCGCGAGCGCCCTGGGCGTACATTGCGTCGAGATAGCGGATATCGCTGATATTCTGTCCGGCGATTTCAGTAGTTGGCGCCAGCGCAGCCGCCACAATCGTCGCTGTCGGGTCATTGGCGCGAATGGCGTCGCGGGCGGTGGCTAGCAGCGCCACATATTCGGCCGGTCGTGGATCCAGCCCGCCCCAGGCATCGTCCAGGTTGGGCTCGTCCCAGATTTGGTAGTGGTCGACAACCTGCCCGTATCGCGACGCAAAGGCAGCTGCAAACTCGGCGAAGGCATTCAGGTTGGCTGGCGGCGCGGTCTCGGTTAGGTGCTGATCGCCGCGATCTTCTCGCGCCCAGGCCGGACTGTTCATCAGCACGACGACCAGTTCCAACTCGGGAAAAGCCGGCAGGTGCCCGGTCAGCGCGTCCCAGCCGCTAAAGTCATAGGCGCCTGGTTGCGGCTCGATCTCGTCCCAGCGCGCGAATTGCCTGATCCAGCGGAAGTTCGACTCGCGCATCAAGGCGAGATGAAGTGGAATCTCGTCGTGCGGATATTGCAGCAGCTCGGCATTGATGCCCGCGCGAGTCGTCATGAAGGGCAGGTTGTGGTCAAGCGTCGGGTCGACATAGCCGCGCAATTCGTCATCGCGCAACTGTAGCGTACCCAAGGTCGCCGCCAAACTGCCGCCAAAGAGCATCAGGCTAATCAACAAAGTAAGCAGCTGGCGCATCAGCGAGTCCAGACGGGGTAGAGGGATGCGCCGTCGAAAGTGACTTGCGTAGCGGCAGCGCTAGCCACATCGACTAGCCAGACATCGCCGCGGTACACAATAGCAATATAGCGCGCGTCCGGACTCCAGGCGAAGTCGGGAGCCGTTGAGGCCATGTCATGGCGCAGCAAGCCCGTCTCGCCAGCTGGCGGAAAGAGACGGCGCTCATTGCTGCCATCCCGATCGGCCAGCATCAGGTCATATTCGCTGCCAAGGCTGTTTTCTGGTTCGCGCGCAGCCAACCAGGCGATATAACCCTCGCGGAATTCGGCTTCGGGCGCGGCATCGGGCGAGAAGGCCGGCGCCGCCCACATGCCGGTCCTGCGTTTCAAAGGCGCGGTGAAGCTGCCTTCTGCGCTGGCAACGGCGATGTTGAAAATAGGGCTGGAGGCGGCTGGTTCGTCGCCAATAGGCGCGCCATGCACCGTCGCCGCCAGCAGCCGACTATCCAATGACCAGGACAGAGTAGAACGCCAGATCCAGCTCGCGGAGGCGCTGAAAGCTGCGTAATCCAGCAGCGTTTTCAGCTGTCTTTCGCTGAAATCGACCAAGCCCAGGCCATCCGCCCGCGTCCAGGCCAAGTTCTCGCCATCAGGGGACCAGGCAAAGCGCGTGCCCCAAGCGCCGTAAGCGCCGCCAGAAGACTCCGGCAATGCCTCGCTAATGCTTAGCGCCCGCCCGCTGTCCAAGTCCAGCCGCAGCAGCCATAGATTGTTGAGCGCGGTATGGGCTGCCGCGCCGTCGCTGCGCAAACCGGTCGAATAAGCCAAGGCGTCACTGACCTTCGGACGCCACTCGGCATAGAGCACATCGGTCGGCGTCAAACGCAGCGGCGCCGCCTCGTCCGCAATCTTCAGCAGCCACAGGGTGTTGAAAAAATCGGCGTCGGCGCCAGCAGAGGCGCTGAACAGCAGTCGCTCGCCATCGTCGCTTTGATCAAAGACCAGCGAATCAAGCCGCAACCCATTGGTCAACTGGCTCTTGTTGCTGGCATCGCGCGTGATTGTCCAGGCATCGCCATGATTGATATAACTCAACCTGCCCGCGATGGCGATGGGCTCGACCTCCTTCGCAAAGCCATAATAAGTAATCTCGGCGACAGGCGCTTCGACGATGGCGGGGTCGCCGAGCAAATGCCGCTCTGCTTCCACGCCGTCCTCCAAAATGACCGTGTAGCAAGCCTCTTCAACACCCGGCTCGCCGACCTGGCCAAGCTGAGTTTCGCCGGGACGCAGGCTCTCCTTTGGCGCGCGCCGCCTTTCGAAGCTGATGGTCTGGCGCGTGCATTCCCGCTCTTCCACGACGCGCCGCACTGTGATGGTCATGCCGTCCGTAACGGGGGATACCAGCGGATGACTCAGCCGATCGCGTGGCGCAAGCTCAATGCCTTCTGCGCTCAGCGCCTGGTCGACCGTCAGCGCTTGGGTGAAAATGCGCGTCCGTTCGCCGCCATCCACCAGGATGCGCGCCTCGATAGACAGCCCCTCTTGCCGCTGCCCGCATGCCGCGCAGAACAGGCAGATGCCCAGCAGCACGATAATTCTTATGTCGGCTCGCAGAATCACGATAATCCATCAAACGCGCGTCGATCCAACAGACGCCGCCGATTCTAGCACAGCCCGCCCACAGGCAAAGCCGCTAAGGCGCTGAGGCAGCTGCTCATCTATACACGGCTCCCATCTTTGCGCAGCACGAAAATGCGGGGGTGTAAGCCGCTGAGCGTGATGGGCAATTCTCGGGTGACCCGCCAGACACTCTCGTTCAGACATCGTCGCAGCAGCCTGATCTCCTGAGTCAGCACAATGAAAGCAGCATCATGCCGCGCCAGCCGCTCAGCCTCGCGCAGGACGGCCGGATATAGCGCTTGATTGTCGGCGTGCGTGCCGATGAGATTGCCGAAGGGCAGGTCGGCGTAGAGCCTGTCGGCGCAGTGGCGGGGTAGGGGAGTCTGGCGGGCATCAGCCTGCAAATGCTGAATCTGCGACTGTCCTGCCGCGCTTGCATTGCGCCTGCCTGCTTTCAACATTAATTTGTCAATATCCAGCGCCATCAGCGTATGCGCCGGCTGCGAGAGGCCATGTTCGATGAGAATGGTAGCTGAGCCACTGCACAGATTCACGACAGTCGCGTTTTTCGGCGCTGCGCCCAGTTGCGTCATAGCGAAGGCGACGGTGGCATTCAGCGCGCCCGGCACATCGACGCGGCGATATTCGCGCTTGGACAATGGCGCGGGCGTCGTGCGCAAAAGCGCTTCCCAGCCGCCCTTATCGCTCCGCAGCAATCGCAAATAGAGCTGTCCCTTGTCGTCATCCGCATGCGGTAAGTCCAGCGCAGCGCTCAACTCGTCGCGCAAGCGCCGCAAAACTGACGTGTTTCCGCCGGCCGCACCTATGCCGAAATTGCCCGGCTCAGCCGGGAACTCCGCCGCAGTTGCCCGCAGAATCTCAATGAGGCGCGTGAAATGCTGCTGTCCGAGGAAGGCACGGGGACGCGGGATATCAAAATGATGGACTTGATACAGCGCAGTTGCCGCGCGCAGATTCGCAAATTGGTCGCTGCTGCCCGCATAGCGAAAACGCAGGAAGCCGCTGCGTGTCTGCCGCAGCTTTGATAATGAGCCTCCCACAGTCGCGCGCAGCTCAGCCATCGCCACGCCTTCTATGCCAGGTACAACTTCGGCTTCATATGCCTTGGCGCGTTTGGGCATGGCGGTAAATTTCGCGAATCCTACAGTTTGCGGCGCGACGCCCATTGTAACGCAGGCGCGAAACAGACTTGCGCTAGAGCGAAGGGCGCGTCTGGGGTACAATACCCGCGATTCTTCCCAGCAGCCCGGATGCGCCCGATGAAACTTGTCGCCATTCTGTTCTTGGCATTGCACTGCCTACCCGCGCTGGCGCAAGCCACGCCCATGCCCGAAAATCCGGTTGACCTGTCCGCGCCGGCGCTCCCCTATTTGCAAGGCGACCTGGCACTGTTGGTGGGCAATGTGCAGCGCCCCAACGGCCTCGTCTATCATGAAGGCAGTTTGTTCACCGTCTGCAATGGCGACTGGACGGTCTACAAAGTGGATGCCGAGACCGGCGACAGCATCAGCTTCGTCTTTGGCGTGCGCAACGGCAACAACCTCATTGCTGAAAGCAGCGAGGCCGGCTTCGATCTATTTGTGCCTGACCCAGAGACTGGAACGCTCTGGCAGTTGGACCAGCGGCGGCTGGCCCCTGTGGGCATAGCGAAGGGGCTGGATGCGCCCTGGGGCATTGCGCGCCTGGACGACGAGCGCCTGCTCATCAGTGACACGCGAGCCAACGCTGTTTTTTCAGTGGACGCGGATGGCTTAAAGACGATCCTAATAGGAGGCTTGCGCGCGCCAACCGGCATCGTCCGCGACGGCGACTACCTCTATATCGCTAACGGAGGCAGCGCCCGCCGCGGCGTCGAGGTCTACGATTTGGAGAACGAGACGCTAAATCCGCTGGTTTCCGGCTTGCAGAACACAAGTAATATTGCGTTGGGTAGCGATGGCCTGCTGTATTTTGCTTATGCCTTGGGAACGCGGGGCGTGGTGGGCCGCGTTGATCCGGCGCTCTGCCTGGAAGATGGCTGCGGCAGCGACGATGTGGAGCCGGTTGTGTTTTCCGATGTGGCTGCGCCGCTGGCCATCACCATCTCGGAGGACCTGCGCCTGTTCCTGCACAGCCGCTACCGCCCGGAAATCTACTGGGCGCAGCTGCCCGCCTAGCCGATTAATCCCCCGCGACGACCGCATAGCGCTGGTAAGTGCCGCGCAATGTCTGTGGCAAGCGCAGCCGCAGTTCCCAGCCGGCATCGCTGGTCCGCTCTGACTCGATAAAACCCTTGTCATACAGGTCGGAATACACCCGCCCAGCTTGATAAGGAATGATCACATCCAGTTGCGTGCGCCGTCGTGCCAGCACTTCGCCGATTTTGCCCAGCAGTTCGTCCAGCCCTTGCCCTCTTTGCGCGGAAATCGGCACAATGGCTTCATAGCTGTCGATCAGCGGCAGTGTCGGCAATTCCTTGTACAAGCTGTCGATCTTGTTCAAAATCAGCAGGCGCGGCATATCGGCGGCGTCAATTTCCGCTAGCGTGTCTTCCACAGCTTCAACATGCTGCGCAGCGTTGGCGTGGCTAATATCGACCACATGCAGCAGCAAGTCGGCTTCGGCAACTTCTTCCAGCGTGGCGCGGAAGGCGGCGATCAGCGTGGTCGGCAACTTCTGGATGAATCCGACCGTGTCGCTGAGCAAGGCTTCGCTGCCATTGGGCAATGGCACGCGGCGGACCGTCGGGTCCAGTGTGGCAAAGAGTTGATCGGCAGCATAAATGTCCGAATTGCTAAGCGTGTTGATTAGCGTCGACTTGCCAGCGTTGGTGTAGCCGACCAGCGCGACCAGGGGCAAGCCGGATTGACGTCGTCGCGAGCGGTGCAGGCTGCGGTGGGCGCGCACCTGCTCCAAATCAGCTTTGAGCTTGGTGATTTTGCGCGTGATCTCGCGGCGGTCGACCTCTAGCTGGGTTTCACCCGGTCCTCGCAAGCCGACTCCGCCTGCGCCGCCTCTTGCTGCGCCGCCACCTGCTTGCCGCGCCAGATGTGTCCACTGCCGGGTCAGCCGAGGCAGGCGATATTCATATTGCGCCAGTTCGACCTGCAATGCGCCTTCGCTGGTGCGGGCATGCTGGGCAAAGATATCCAGAATCAACGCCGAGCGATCCAGCAGCCGCACAGACTCGCCGAGCAGCTTCTCGATTTCGCGTTGGTGCCGCGGCGAAAGCTCATCATCAAAGATCACAACAGTGGCGTCCAGCACGATGACATCGGCGGCGATATCTTCCAGTTTCCCTGAGCCGACCAGGGTCTTGGGGTTGATTCGGCGCAAGGTTTGCTGTGTCTGCCCGACCACTTTGATGCCAGCCGTTCGCGCCAGTAGCGCTAGTTCCGCTAGTGAATCTTGCACGGACAGCAGGGAGCGCCCGTCCCGCAGCGCCACGCCGACCAGATAGCCGCGCTCGGCATAGTTGCTGTGCTTGCTTGCGAAGTCAGACATCACGCTGGCGGCTGGATGAAATCGCCTTGCAGAAGCTCGATAGCAGCGCGCATAGACTTTGCGGCTCGCTCGGCATAAGCGGTTCTGCGTTGCGCCTTGTTCTTGACCCGTTTCTCCAGCGGCGGCAAGATGCCCAAATTGGCTTTCATGGGCTGGAAATGCTTGGGCGGCGCGTGCGTCACATAATGGCATAGCGCGCCCAGCATGCTGTCGGTCGGCGGCGCCCAGGCAGGCAAGCCGCGAAGTTGTCGCGACAGATTCAGCGCTGCGACAAGTCCGGTCGCGATATTGCCGACATAGCCTTCAATTCCCGTCAGTTGCCCGGCGAAGTAAAGCTCGGGAAGCGCGCGAAATTGCATGGTCGGGCGGAGCAGGGCGGGCGCGTTCAAAAATGTGTTGCGGTGCATCTGCCCCATGCGGATGAACTCGGCGCGCTCCAGCCCCGGCAGCATGCGCAAAATCTCACGCTGCTGCCCCCAACGGATATTGGTCTGGAAACCGACGATATTGTAGAGGCTGCCCGCCAGGTCGTCCTGTCGCAGCTGCACAACCGCATAGGGACGTTTACCCGTGTGCGGATTGATCAAGCCGACAGGGCGCATAGGACCGAAGGCCAGGGTGTCCTCGCCGCGTTTTGCCAGTTGCTCAATGGGCACGCAGCCTTCAAAAAAGTTGGGGTCTTCCCGCTCAAAATCGCGCAGCTCAATGGTTTCCGCTGATTGCAGCGCGCGCACGAAGTCGTAGTATTGCTCGCGTTCCAACGGGCAGTTGATGTAGTCCGCGCCATTCTGCTCGCCTCGCCCGTAGCGATTTGCGGAAAATGCGCGATTCATGTCGATGCTGCTGGCGCGGACGATCGGCGAAATGGCATCGTAGAAGTAGAGATAATCTTCGCCCGTGAGTTTGCCGATTTCACTGGCCAGGGCAGGGGAAGTCAGCGGACCCGTAGCGACGATTGTTGGACTGTCCTGCGGCAGCCGCCTGACTTCTTCGCGGCGGATGTCGATATGAGGGTGGGACCCCAGCGCCTCGGTGACTTGCTCAGCAAAGCGCTCGCGGTCGACAGCCAGCGCGCCACCGGCCGGCACAGCCGCCTTCTCCGCGCAGCGCATCAGCATCGAACCCAGCATGCGCATCTCGTGCTGCAGCATGCCCGTCGCGCGGTCCGGCAGTTTTGACCCTAGCGAGTTGCTGCAGACCAGTTCCGCCAGCTTGCCACTAACATGCGCGCCAGTGGATTTGGCCGGGCGCATCTCAAAAAGCGCGACCTGATGCCCGCGCTCCGCCAACTGCCAGGCCGCCTCACTGCCTGCCAAGCCGCCGCCAATGACTGTTACTGCCAAAGCGAGTTCGCCTCCAAAGCGCTAGAGCTTGCGCAGGACGATGGACGCATTCTGCCCGCCCAAGCCGAAACTATTGGACATGATAGTGCGGATGCCCGGCACATGGCGCGCCGTGTTTGGTACATAATCCAGGTCGCAGGCGGGATCGGCTCTTTCATAGTTGATGGTCGGGTGCAGCACATCCAGCGTCAGCGTCATCAGGCAAGCTGCCAACTCCTGCGAACCGCAGCCAGCCATGGCGTGCCCGATCATGCTCTTGGTGGAACTGACCGGGATGCCATAAGCTGCCTCGCCGAAAACCTGTTTGATGGCGGCTGTCTCGATGGCGTCATTGGCTTGTGTGGAAGAGCCGTGGGCATTGATGTATTCGATTTCACCCCCGGCGACTTTGGCGTCATCCAGCGCCCACTGCATAGACCGTTTTGCACCGCCGCCGTTTGGGTCTGGCGCAGCGACATGGTAAGCATCTGAGGACGCGGCATAGCCCAGCGCTTCGGCATAGATCCTTGCGTCGCGTTCCAGTGCGTGTTCCAGGCTCTCGATAATGAAGACTGCGCCGCCCTCGCCAAGCACAAAGCCGGATCGGTCGGCGTCAAAGGGGCGGCTGGCAGCTTGTGGATCATCGTTGTACTCGCGCGTCAGTGCCCGCGTCGCGCTGAAGCCCGCCAGGATATAGTCGATGATGACGGCGTCCATCGCGCCAGCCAAAGCCAGGTCGCATTTGCCCAACTGGATGAGGTCGCAGGCTTCGCCCACCGCCTGGATGCCCGTGGCGCAAGCGACGGATGGCGTAATCAAGGGTCCCACCGCGCCGAACATCTTGCTGACATAATGCGCCGGCATATTCGGCAGCGCGTTGACGATGCTCATGGGGTTGGCTCGCTTGAATCCTGACTTTCGCCACAGGCTAATCCCCATCTCGCCGACTTCGTAGCTGCCCAGGGTCGTGCCGATGATGGTGGCGACGCGCTCGCCAATTGCCTGCATCTCCTCCCGCGTCAAGCCGGCGTCTTCGACAGCTTCATGCGCTGCCACCAGGGCGAATTGCGTCGCCCTGCCCATGCGCCGCGCTTCTTTGGGGCGGATGACCGCGGAGGAATCAAAGTCGCATACTTCGCCGCCAATGCGTACATCCAGGTGCGCGTTCTCGATATTTTGCAACTTGCGGATGCCGCTTTGCCCGCGCTGCAAAGCCTCCCAAAACGCCAGCTTGGCACCCAGCGGGGAAACGACTCCCAAGCCGGTGATGACTACGCGCTTTTTGCCCTTCCGCGTCAATTCCATCGTGCGCTCTGGCTCATGTTTCCTCTTTGGCGATGCCCGTTTTGATCGCGCCGATGACATCTTCGCTTACCGCCGTCCGCGCTTGCAGGATGGCGTTTTTGATGCCGATTGGCGAGTTCTGTCCGTGTCCAATGATGACAACCCCGTTCACGCCCAGCAGTGGCGCGCCGCCAATCTCGGAAGTATCTACCTGCTTGCGGATGCGCTTGAATGCCGGTTGCGCCAAGGCGCCGCCAATTGTGGAAAGCACATCGTTGCGGAACTCCTGGCGGATCAATGTCCCCACATATTGCGCGGTCGCCTCGAACATCTTCAGCACGATATTGCCGACGAAGCCGTCCATGACGATGACATCCGCCACCGCGCCCATCAGCTCTATCGGTTCGACATTGCCGACGAAATTGACTTGGCTGCTGCGCAACAGCTCCGCTGACTCGCGGATGAGCAGGTTGCCCTTGGTGTCTTCCGCGCCATTGGAAAGCAAGGCGATGCGCGGCTGCGGACGCTCCAGCACGCGCTGGGCATAGATGCCGCCCATGATGGCGAATTGCGTCACCCATTCGGCTTTGACATCGGTATTCGCCCCCACATCCAGGAAAATCATTTTGTGCCCGTTGATAGGGAAGAGCGCTGAAAGCACAGGGCGCTTGACGCCGGGGATGCGCCGCAATGTTTTCAGTGTGGCGATGGCGTGGATGGCGCCTGTATTCCCCATGGTGACGAAGGCGTCCACTTCGCCGCGTTTGACGGCATCCAGCGCCACATGGATCGACGAAGTTGGGCTGGCTTTGAGGACATCAGCGGGCTTTTCATCCATGGCGATGTCGTCCGGCGCATGCAAAATATCGACCGCGCCAGCCTGAATTTCGTGATTGCGCAACTCTCGCGAAATGCGTTTTTCGTCGCCGACCAGCACGATGGAATCGCCAAATTCGTTCGCCGCCAGGACGCCGCCAGCAATATCGTTGAGCGGCCGGCTGTCCGTCCCCATCGCGTCAAGCGCAATTCGCATGCTGCTGCCTTCCCCGAAAATCCTGCCTGGCAAATTCCGCGCCTATCATAAGCCAGGACTACCGCATGCTCAAGATTCAGCTATGGCGGGCCAGGTCGCTGCACTTGACATTGACGGGGCGGGGCGTATACTCAAACTCTATCATGCCCTGATGGCGGAACTGGCAGACGCGCACGGTTGAGGGCCGTGTCCTTAACGGGGTGGAGGTTCGAGTCCTCTTCAGGGCATTCACGACTCGCCGAGAGTGGCGGGCTTTTGATTTGCGCCTCCCCCCAAGCGCCAGTAGACTCCCGTGCAGACAACTTGCCTTGGTTGCCAGCGGCGCTTGCCGCTGTGAAGGACCCAATGAGCGAACAGAAAGCCACAGCGCTGCAGCGCGCGCATGAACTGATTGAACGCGGCGAGTTGGAAGCGGCTCAGGAGATTCTGGCGCCATTGCTGGAAACGGCTGCCGATGACGCCGCCATGTGGTGGGTCTATGCCCATGCCGTGCGCGATGGCGAGATCGGACGCGCCGCCTTACAACGCGTGCTGACGCTGGACCCGCAATACCCCGGCGCCCGCGAACTCAAGGAATCGCTGCAAGATCTTGACGAGCTGCCCCTGGCTGCCGAAGCGCTGTCTGCGGACGATGCCGCGCAATCGCAACCCCCCGAAATCAACATTGACGACTGGGAAGACCTGCAGCCCATCTTGGAGACTCCAGCGCCAGCCCAGACATCCAACCTTGTCAGAACGATGGTGGCGCTGTTGCTGCTGCTGATTGTCGGCGGCACCCTAATTGTCACTGGTGTCATCGACATCAATCAGTTGCTGGCGGGCTTTTTGCCGACCGTGGAACCAGCTGTCGTCATTGACGACCCCGCCAGCCAAGCCACCGAGGCTGACACCTTCAGCATCGGTACTGCCGTCCCGCAAAAAGAGATTTCGCCAGCGGCCACCGCGCGGGAAGAGGCAGACGCCACGGCGGAGCCAACTCTCGCTGCCATTGCCGATCAGCAAGAATCGGTCCGGGAAGCGTCGACCGTCGCCGCAACTGCCGAACAGCCGATCGCGGAGCCAACTAGCGAAGTAGCCGCGCAATCCGCAGTTGTCGCGCCGGCCGGGCGAGACGACGCTGATGAAACTGTGCCTGCCGGCGCCCAAGCGCCGACCCCGACCGACGAACCGACTGCAACCAGCGAGCCCACTCCACCCCCGACATTTGTGCCGCTGCCCCGCTCGGAAGCGGAATTTGTCGAGAAGGCTCTGCTTCAGCTGGCGGAATCTGACTTGCAGCCGCATCAGGCATCGCTTCATGACACCGAAGTTGGCAATACTTTGGTGCTGCAAGCCTGTGCTGTGCCCGGACCAGGCTTCAACGCTAAAGTCGGTATGGTTATGGAGGCTCTGGTGGCGCTGGTGGAGGAGATCCCGTCCGAGTTGGATGCAGTGGCGGCGGGCATGCTGAATTGCGGCGATCCTGACGCAGTCTTGCGCATCATCGGCGCGGAAGTCAGCCTCATCCGCGACTATGCCGCCGGTCTGATTGATGACAAAGCCTTCCAGCGCGAATGGCAGCAGCTGGGTTGAATCGCGCCCCTCATAGCCGTATCATAGATCTGAACGTTGCCAGCCAGCTCTGCAGAGCGACCGATGAGTGCGCCCAGAAAAGTCGTCACCAAGAATCGCAAAGCCCAGCGCGATTACGATGTCCGCGATCGCTATGACGCGGGTTTGGTGCTGATGGGCTCGGAGATCAAGTCGATCCGCAACAGCAACATCAATATTGGCGATGGTTATGTACAGGCGAAGGAAGGCGAGCTTTGGCTGGTAAACACGCATATTTCGCCCTACAAGGACGCCCGCAACTTCGGCCACAGCGACCCGCGCCGCCCGCGCAAGCTGCTGCTGCACCGCCGCGAGATCAACCGCATCATCAGTAAGCTGCGCGAAAACGGCATGACCGCCATCCCGCTGCAAGTCTACCTGGAACGCGGTCGCGCCAAAGTCGAGATCGGTGTGGCGCGCGGCAAAAGACGCTATGACAAGCGCGCCGCATTGGCAAAGCGTGACGCCAACCGCCAGATCGAGCGCGCGCTGAAAGAACGTTGACGCCGCCTGGTGCTTGAAGCACAGCCTTGGCTCAGCTACAATCCGCGCGGCATCCATTCAAAGATAACGGAAGACAGCATGGCGCAAAAGTCGAATAGCAAGCCGCGTGTCCTGTCCGGCATTCAGCCTTCGGGCAATTTGACCATCGGCAATTACCTTGGCGCGCTGAAGCAGTGGGTGGCTGTACAACGGGAATACGATTGTTTCTATTGCGTGGTCGATTTGCATGCCATCACCATGCCGCAAGACCCGGCCGAATTGCGCCAAAAAACGCGTGAAAGCGCCGCCATGTATATCGCCTCCGGCATCGACCCGGAAATCTCGACGATTTTCGTACAGTCGCAGATACCAGCGCATTCGGAATTGGCCTGGATGCTGACTTGCATGGCGCCGCTGGGCTGGCTGCAGCGAATGACGCAATTCAAGGACAAAGCCTCCAAACAGGCTCAGGAGTCCATCGGCGCGGGCTTGCTGAATTATCCCAGTTTGATGGCGGCCGACATCCTGTTGTATCACGCTGAACTGGTGCCCGTTGGCGATGATCAGAACCAGCACCTGGAATTCACGCGTGATTTGGCGCAGCGTTTTAACCATCTCTATGGCGAGACTTTCACTTTGCCCTCGGTGATGAATCCCCAGGCTGGCGCGCGCATCATGGGTTTGGACAAGCCGACAGCGAAAATGTCCAAGAGCGATGACGCCGAAAATCACGCCATTTTCCTGCTGGATGACCTTTCGCAAGCCAGAAAGAAGATCATGCGCGCGGTTACTGACTCGCACCGCGAAATCCGCTTCAGCATGGACCGTGAACGCGCCGGCGTCAACAACTTGCTGACCATTTACCAAGCCATCACTGAGGAGCCGCGGGAAGAGATCGAAACGCATTTCGCTGGCAAGGGCTATGGCGATCTTAAACGCGCTGTGGCCGATAGTGTTGTCGGCACGCTGGAGCCCTTGCAGGCGCGTTACAACCAACTGATGAACGAAGCTGGCTACCTGGATTCGGTGCTACGCATAGGGCGGGAAAAAGCGGCCGCCATCGCCGAAGACACACTCAAGCTGGCGCAGGAACGGGTCGGATTTCTGGCCGCATCTTGACGCGGACTGACCATTCGTCTACACTCTGTTCGCCGCCCCATTCGTCTAGCGGCCTAGGACGTGGCCCTCTCAAGGCCAAAACAGGGGTTCGAGTCCCCTATGGGGCACAGCGCTGCATCAAGTTGTTGAACGCGCCGAACTGCAAATTTTGTAGATTCTGGCGCGTTTTTCTTTGGGTTTGCGCCTATAGTCCATTGGCGATAGACTTGCTGTGAAGTCAGGCAAAGTTGGAGGCGCGGCGCCATGAAGCAACTGTTTTTTGTACTTGTTGTCGCTTTACTAGGCTCATCCTTGGCTTTCGCGCAAGACTGGATGCCTGGCAGCCAAGCTGATACCGATTACAACTGTGAGTTAGTAAGAGATCTGGTCAGCGCCTTCGGCCAGATCAAATTTATTCGGCAGGCCGGCGTCGAATTTAGGCTGACGGAGCATTTTGCCGCGGTCGCCCCCCATTGCTTTTCCTTTTTCGCCCCTACGGCTGCAGAAACCAGTCCGTCTGCGCAGCAGGATGCGGGAACTGACCAGCCGCCGTTCACGGTCACAGTCGATACTGCCGTCAATCTGCGCATTTGCCCCGGCATAAATTGCCTGCGCGTCGGCGTTGCGCGGGCGGGCGATGTCCTGGAAGTCGTGAGCGAGGAAGCTGACTGGTACGAGGTTGTCTTTGGCAAAGGGTCGGCATACATAGCCGGCTGGCTGACAGAGCGTCTAGTCAGCGAAAGTTAGCGCCTTCCGTCCAAGCAATCTGTCCGCAGATTCTGCCTTCGACCTCCTTGCATCGGGAGCAAGGCAGTGTTGATCTCTAGATAACAAATGGCGAATCAAGCGGGGAGGCTTGGTATGCTAAGCGAAGCGCAAGTGGCGGAGTTTCACGAAAATGGCTATCTGGCGGTTGATCGGCTCCTGGATTACGAGCTGGATATCATGCCGGTCATCGACGAATACGAACAATTGTTAGACGACTTGTGTGAGCAATGGCTGGCGGAAGGATGTCTGCCGCAGACATACAATGACTTGCCCTTTGAGCGCCGCCTGGTCGAGGTATACCGCGCTGGCATCAAGTATCAGCAAGCCTTTGACATCGCGCTGCCAAACAGCAAAGTCCAGCCCGACACGCCCATTCACCTGGGTCCAGCCGTCTTCAATATGCTGCGGAGTCCGCGTCTATTGGCGGCTGTCGAGTCGCTTATCGGCGGCGAGATCTACAGCAATCCCATTCAGCATGTGCGCATCAAGCCACCCGCCAGCGTCATCAAACAGGACGATGTCGATCAAGCGCTCATCGGCCGCACGCATTGGCACCAGGACAACGGTGTCAGCTTGCCGGAGGCGGACGAGACCCGCATGCTGACGGCTTGGGTGGCGGTGAGCGAAGCTACGGTGGAGAATGGCTGCCTGCAAGTCCTGCCCAAGAGTCATCGCGAAGGCATCGCGTTGCATTGCCCGACGGTCGACCAGCTTGGCATCCCGGCGCCGCTGATTCCGCAGGAGCAGGCCAAGCCCGTGCCGCTGAACCCGGGCGGTGTGCTTTTCTTCCATCCGCTGTGCAAGCACGCCTCGCTGGACAACAACAGCGACGCTTTTCGCTGGAGCTTTGATTTGCGTTACAACCCCATCGGACAGCCGACCGGGCGGCCGCATTTTCCTGGCTTTGTGGCGCAGAGCCGGCGCAATCCCGAATCGGCGCTGGATGACCCGGTGGCTTGGGCGCAACTGTGGCTGGATGCGCGGGCGCGTCTGGCGAAAGTGGATGGCCTCAAGACGCACCGCTGGGACAGCGAAGACCCCCTGTGCGCTTGATCCCGCTTATGGATAGCTAAGGAAGCTATTCTTGTCATAAATTTAAGTCTATAGAATAGCACATCTATTGGATTATCTATTGGCTTGCATATTCGATTGTAGGTCTGTTTACAGGGGTCCGGGGCTAATCACTGCGTATTGTCGTCCGTTTGCCCTGACTGTTCATTTTGATGTCTGACAGCTATCTCGTCCCTGCACAGACCATTCGCAGCGAAATCATCATTCGCAAGTCGCGATTCCTGACCACCATTGCACAGGCGCGGACCGTCCCACAAGCGCGCGAGATAATCGCCGGAGTGCGCGCCGAGATGCCGGCTGCCAATCATCATGTCTACGGCTTTCGCATCGGCTTCGGCAAATCTGTAACTGAGGGCATGAGCGACGATGGCGAGCCGACCGGCACAGCGGGCCCGCCTACTCTGGCGGTGCTGCGCGGCTGCGGCATCGGCGATATCGCGCTGGTGACCACCCGCTTCTTCGGCGGCACGAAGCTGGGCACTGGCGGCTTGGTGCGGGCCTACACCGAATCGGCGCAGCTTGCCTTGCAGGAGCTCGAAACCGAACTGAAGGTCGAGCGGCGGCGCGTTGGTATTGAACTGCCCTATTCACTCTACAATATCGTCAAGCTGATGATTGAGGCGCACCATGGCATCATTGAGGACGAGATCTTTGATGCGGAAGTCTTGCTGATCGCGCGCTTCGTCGTCGCGGATTTGGCGCGTTTTACGCTCGCTCTGCGCGAGCGGACGGCTGGGCGAATTGCCCCGGTGGAATTGGACTGAGCCTATTGCGCCATTCGTTCCGCTACCAGCCTGCGCAGCTGCCCGATTGCCGAATGCGATGGCGCTATCGCTTCCGCTATCGAAATGTAGTAGCGCGCTTCATCCATCTTGTCGTGGGCGATGAGGATCATCGCCATTTGCGACAACAACGGAACATCGTTTGGCGTGGCTTCCAAGCCAGCATTCAGCGTCCGCATGGCCTCTGCGTCGTCCTGATTCGCCAATAGAAACTGCACCATGCCGAGCGTCAACTGCGGGTCCACGCCCACGACTTCTTGCGCCTGTTGCATCACCTCCATCGCGGTATCGCGGTCTTGCCAGCTCAAATAACCCTGAGCCAGCGCCAAATGCGATTCAGCCAACTGCGGCGAAATCTCGCAAGCCGCCTCCAGCAGCTCCATATCCCTTTGTGATAATGCCCTGCCTGCCCGCAGCGACAGCTTGATCTCGGCGAATGTTTCTTCAAAGCCCTCCAGGTTGAGCCGCAGATCCAGCCCTTGCAACTCCAGCTCCAGCGGGTCACCATCTTCAATTTTGGCGCGGCACTGCGCGATCCAGTCGGCCGCGCTCTCGTTATCGCCTGCTTCCAGCGCCAACTGCGCCAAATACAAGAAGGCTCTGGCGTTTTCATTGCTGTGCCGCTGCAATATGTCAACCGCCGGCGACCAATCCGCCAAGTCAAGCAATTGATCACAGGCCTCGCTCAAATACTCGCCGTCCAGATCCGCTTTCACCAAGCGCTCAAACCAAATCCACAGTTCGTCGTCTTCGGCGGTCATCATATAGCTCAGCGCCAGTTGCAGCGCCCCCAAATTGCGCGACATCTGCGTCAGGTACAGCTTCAGCGCGTTGGCGATCTCCTGCGTGATGTGCGCGTCTTCATTGATTTCCTCCGGATCTATTAGCAGCACATCGTCAATGTCCCAGCCATGCGCTTCCGCTGTCATGAGCAGCTGCGCATATTGCATGTACAAGGCGGGATGCTGCAAGCCAGCTTCCAGCGCTTCCTGCGCGATATTGACAGCGTCCGTGAACTTGCCAGCGTCCAGCAAAATCTCGCCCAGTCTGTGCCAAAGACAGGCCTCTGCGTCTGGATTTAGGCTTCGCTCCAGAATTGAAATCGCTTCGTCGTAATAATCCAGCGCCGCCAAGCCCTGCGCCAGCGCCGGTATCGCCGCGGGACCGACCTCCTTCGCCGCAGCAAACACTTGCGGGACAAGCGTTTCGCCGATGTCTTCTAAGCCCAGCTGCATGACCTGCTTCGCCATCATGCCCAGGCACCAGGCGGCAAAATCGCCATCCTTGAGCCGCTCAAGTTCCAGCGTCTCGTCAAATTGCGCGCTGATGTTCGTTTCGCCCCAGTCTTCCCCCCAGAGCTGCAGATAGACATCCAAATTCCAGTCAAAGACCATCTGCAGTAGCTTGTCCAGCAAGTCGCCTTGCCCAATATCGCTGTAACCAACGATGGCTGGAGCCTGCCCGCCGCCGGCCAAAGCCTCTATCAGTTGCGCCGCTACCTTTGGCAAGCTCCTGACTGCGTGGGACAGCGAGTCAAACTCGAAGTCAAATTCCAAGCTGTCGTCATTGGTGAGCAAACTGACATCTGCGATCAGCGTGAGCGTGAATTGTTCGGCGGTCTTGAGACTGCCCCAAATCACCACATTGTCCGCCAGACCAGCCAGTTCCCAGTCATCCAGCGTGAACTGGTAGTCCTCGGTTGTGATCTCGCCGCTGGCGTCGGTCTCGTCGATTTTGGCGAAGCAGCGGTAGACGCGCGTATCCGGATATTGTTCCAGCAGGTAGGCAAGGCATGATGCCAGCCCCATCGCCATTTCCGGCATGTCGCCGCAGAGGATCGGATACAGACTGAGTCGCAGGCGCTCATCCGTCTGGATTGATTGCGCCAAGCCGGCCGCGCTGCCAAATATCGCGGAGGGCGCGCCCTCGTCGTGACGCTGTTTGCCCAGCAGCCTCATACGTTCCGCCGCCCGGTTCATAGCCGCTCCAATCAAAACACCCTGCCGAATTGACAGGGTGGATTGTATACCTGTGTTACTTGCTTTTCTAGCAGCCCGCTCAGCCCAGGACCGGCAACTGGTTCACATCACCGCGCGTAACGACATAGTTCTTATGCAGCCAACCATTGCCGAAGCCGCCCTGCGCCCGATACCACATGCCATCGCCGGAGACGCCGTCCAGCGCCAGGGTTGTCCCGCCTGGCACAATGGTCAGGCTGGCGTTGCCTGTGCCCGGCGCCGAACGGATATGCAGGCGGGCTATGTTGACGATGGCGCGCGGCTGAGCGCCCCACAAGCCGGAAGCTGCGCCCCTCACCCGTGAAAATTCGCCGCGCCGGGCTGTGTAATGCGCGTTGACCCAGCCTGGTCCGTCATTCGTCTGGATCTCATACCAGCGCCCATCGCCCGCCGTTCCTGTCACCAGCAGCCGCGACCCGCCGGGCAGGACCAGCAATATGTCGTTGCCGACCCCAGGACCAGAGCGGACATTGAGATAGGCTGTATTGACGACGAGATGCGCCGCACCGCCAAGCGCCGCGCTGCGAGTTACCGAGTAGATATGCGGGGATACGCCCTGCTGGGGCACATTATCGTAGTTGCCGCGCGTGACTGTATAGCTGTGCCTCAGCCAGCCGCTGCCCGCCGCCGTCTCGACCTCGTACCATCTGCCGTCGTTGGATATCTGCTTCACCGCCAATTCTGTGCCGCCAGTTACCACTGCCACAACCGGATGACCGACGCCAGGTCCTTCTCGCACATTGAGATAAGCCGTATTCACCACAACACGCGCTCCGCCCGCTGGAATCGCGCCGATGCCGGTCGTCAAATTGTCCGGCGCGCCCGCCCAGGGAACATCCGAGTAGTCCCCGCGCTTGATAGTGAAATTGCTGTTTACATAGCCTGGTCCCACCGGCGACTCGACTTCATACCAAGTCAGATTGGCGGCGCGCATCTTCACAGGCAAGACAGTGCCGCCAGCTACCGTCGTGATAATGTTGTGTGCGACGCCTGGTCCGCTGCGTACATTCAGCCAACTCGTATTGACGATCAAATGTGGCGATGTCTGTGCCATGGCCGTCTGGCCAGCCACCAGGGCGATCAGCGAAAGCGCCAACAGAATCCCGATCCACTGCCTGAAGTTTGCGTTGTGCATAAAACCCCCTGTCCCGAAGGCAAACAAAGAATGATTTCGCTCGCAGTATAAGCCTCGCATGAATATCCTTCAACTTAAATCGCGGGCAATTGAGCGCCCAGGGCAATCGCATCAAAATAATTGCGCTTAGGATCACAAAGAATCAGGCCGAATTTCTACCACCGAGTTCACCGAGTAAGGTGAGTACATCGAGATATCGAGGTACTTTGACCGGGATCCAGCATCTGTGGCAGCAAAAAACGGCTGGAATTTCGGCTGCCGCCTACTTGTATACAATGATTTCTCTGTGTTCTCGCTTCACTCGATGTACACGGTGGTAAGAATAATTTGATGCGATTGCCCTGATTAAGCGCCGCAGCCAAGTTGACAAGCTGGCACAGCTATGCTAGTATGACAGCAGCATGCAGAAGGCGAAGGGACCTGACATGGTATTGGCGCCACAGCAAGTCGACATTCTCACAGAAATGCCGGTATTGACCGTAACACCAGCCGCGGTATCCATCATCAGAAATCTGCTTGAGCAGCGTAACATCCCGCAGCACGCCCTGCGCGTGTTTGTTACTGGCGGCGGCTGCTCGGGCTTGCAATATGGCATGGCTTTCCAGGAACAGCCGGAAATGGGCGATACCGTCGTCAGCAGCGATGGTGTGCGCTTACTCATCGACCCGACCAGCATCATGTATCTGCGCGGCGCTACCATTGATTATGTCGACAGCTTGATTGGCGGCGGCTTCCGCATCGACAATCCGAACGCCGTATCCAGTTGCGGCTGCGGTCATTCCTTCAAGTCGGACGACCAAGCGGCGGATGGCGCTGGCTGCGGAACCTGCGGCAGCTATTAGCGAGCAAACTTAGCGCCGCCGCAGCAGGCTGATCACCAAGCCCAAGAGACCTGCCCCGCCCATCGCCAGAATCGGCAAGATAGGTGGGAGTTCGTTGCGTCGCGTATCGTCAATGGCGGCGATGCGCAGTTGATCGCCGAAGGGTGATTGCGTCGCGGCCGGCGGCGTAAATGTCGGCAAGGGTGACGCCGCCAGCACTTCAACCGGTTGTCCCGCAGCCGCCGGTAGCGTCGCCAGGTCTATCGTACGTTCATCCTCTTGCGGCGCCTCAGCGCCAAGTCCGCGGGCGATTTCAGCGTAGTCGTCAATTACGACAATTTGCGACAAGTCGCCATCCACGCTCACAAGATCGCCATATACCCAGGCGCGTCCGTTCGGCGACAATTCATAATTGAATTCGTACCAACGATAATAATTGCGCAGCACTGGATAGGCAGTGCCATTGACGATTGCGCCCAGCCGCTCGCTCTCCACATCGGGCAGCGCGCGGACATTGACCTCGCCAGCTGATGCCAAGGCTTCCAGGCGGGCAGATGGCAATGGCGTCTGGCTTGCTGTGGCGGTGGAAGTCGGCTCGAGCGCTTGCAGACTATCTGGCGAAGACGGCGCCAAGATAGCTGGCACGGGTGTGGCTGTCGAGCGCTGCGCCAGGCTCGCAAGCGGCGTCAGGAGCAGCATGCCCAGCCACAGCAATGTCAGAATACGCATCATGCGGCTCCGGCGTCGCGAGGGTGGCATCACCATGAAATCGCGTTGATATTGTTATATCTGCCCTGCTCCGCCACTACGCTGCGGTTGTCCCGCTGGTTCACCAAAAATCCCTGATATAGCTGGTCGCCCAAGCCCACCACTCGCCAATCGCTCATGACGAAGGGCACTACTGACTGGCCAGGCGGGCAGCGGGTGCAATCGGCCGGCAACCACTCGCCATTGTAACGGCGCGCAATGTGCAGATGCGTGGCGTTGCTGTACCCGCCGATGCAGGCTGGGCGCCCCAGCAAGTTGCCCGCTTCAACCGCTTGCCCCACCTTTAGCGCGTCATGATGGTCGATGTGCAGATACAGGATCGTCCAGCCGCTGCTCTCACGCCCATCGCCATCCAGGTCCAGCACGACCAAGCCTTCCGCCACGCGCGCAATCACGCCGTTCGCCACCGCTGTCGCCGGGAAGGACGATTCGTAACAGGCGTAAGCGGCCGCTGGCTCGTCCGGTGGCGCGAAGTCGATGGCTGCCCAGCCGCTGCCATTGCCCCAGCCCCCGTGAAATCCGCCTGTGAATCGCCAGATCTCGCCTGGTGGGAAGGGCAAGGTCAATGCCGGCTGCGACAGACCGGGCGGAACAGTCACATGCTCATCGGCGAAGGGATCGCCAAAGAGTCGGCGATAAGTCGCTTGCAATCCCGATTCGCCCACCGCGCCCAGCCATGCCGCCGGCTCCAGCAATTGTGCCAAGGCATGCTGCAGCGCGACAGTGCCAGCATTCAGAGATGGATCAAAATGTAAGGAACTGCCGTCAGTGAAGTTTAGCTGCGTGGCGCCGCGATATTTCCAGTCGTAGTAGCCCTGATTGAGTTGGTTGGCCAGCCAACTTAGCTGGCTGTAGAGACCGGCGCGGTCGATGGGGCTGGATTGCTCTGGAGACAGGAACGGATACAGCCGCGCCTGCTCCTGGATATCAGCCCGCGATAGTAATTCCGCGAAATACTCAAGAAAGGCCAGCAAAATGCGCGCGTCGACGCTGTATTCGCGGGAGACGCGCTCGACGATTTGCGCCCCGCTGTAAGTTCCTGATTGCAGCGTTAGCGACATACTGCGCAGACTGCCCGGTTGTCCGGCGATGAAAGCTGCTGCGTCGAAGTCGGCACTGCTGAGGGAACGCACCAGACGCGAATCGGGCAAGGCGCGAGAAGATGGACTGTGATCGACGCTAGCTTGCGGCAGCACCAGCACTTCGCCCACATTCAGCAGGTCCGGGTTAGGCAGATTGTTGGCTTCCAGCAATTCCTGCACTGAGATATTGTAGCGCGCGGCGATGCGAGTCAGTGTTTCACCGTAGGCTACCGTATGCGTGACCAGCCTCACTTCGGTTAGCGTCGGCGCTGGCTCAAGTTGAGCCTGGATTTCCGGGCGCGTGGTGGCGGTGGGCAGGGCTGCTGTGGCTGGCGTAGTCGGCGCTGCTGTAACGGCATCCGCTACAGATTCCCGTCTGCCGGCGGGACTTTCTCCTGCACAACTGGTCAGAAGCATGGCGCAGAGCAGCGCAGTCAACACTATGGCAGCGCCACTAGGGAGGCTATACTTGCGCAAAGTATGAACGCGAAGAAGGGACATCAGGAGGGCAGGATGGCAGACGCACAGGAAATCCGAGCGATATTCCCCGGCATGGTCGCGCATTTCGCGCCGGACAAAGCGGTCGGCGTCGTTGCTACCATCGCCTTTGAATTAAGCGGCGACAACGGCGGTATGTTCTGGATCAAAATCGCGGATGGCGCAGCCGAGTCTGGCGAAGGCGCCGCCGCATCGCCGGAGATGACCGTTCGCGCCAGCGCCGATGACTGGCATGCGGTCGCCACAGGCGCACTAAACCCCATGCAAGCCTTCATGACCGGCAAGCTCAAAATCCAGGGCGACATGGGCTTGGCGATGAAAATGCAAACCATGTTCTCTGTTTGACGCGGGTCGCTTCCGCCCTAGCCACCATTCAGCGCGCGCTCCCGAGTAGTCAAGCCAAAACTAAATGCTGCGGCATCCAGCGCTTCATCAATGGCGTCGGCAGTGCTTTCATCATCCGCTGAATCAGCCAGCGCGGTCAATATATCCAGGGCGCGCCGACCGCCGATTTCACCAAGCGCCACGATTGCCGCCAGTTGAATCTCGCCATCGTCGCTATTCGCGAATTCGGCGATGCGCTTCACCGCCGCCTTTAGCTGCAATTGCCCGCAAGCCACAATCGCCTCGTAGACGCATTCGCTGTCGCTGCTATCCAGCTCCTCAAGCAGGCACTCGCCCCATACTGGGTTGCAAGTCCGCCCCATGGCGAAGATCGCGCCAATGCGCAGGTCGCGACTGGACTTTGCATAGGCAGCGCGGATCAAGTTGTCAACGCGCGGATGGCTGGAGTTGGCCAGCGCTTCCAGCGCCCGCCGGCGAACATTAATGGGCTGCGTTTTGTCCGTGTGCATCCGCAAGACGATTTGTTGCGCTTCGCTGGCCATGTCCGCGTCAATCTCGCCATATTCGCCCAATAGCAGAAAGCGCCCCAAACCCTTCAGCGCATTGGCGCGGACTTCCGGATCACAATCCGCCGCCAGCCGCATCAACTGGCGCATAGTCTGTGGTGTCTCGTCGAACCATAGCAATTCTATGGCGGTAGCGCGCACCGAGCTGTCTTCGTCGGCAAGCGCAATCAGCGCAATCTCACGAAAGTTCAACTCAAAAAGCGCTTCACTGGCTTCGTTGAGGGCGCGCAGCACCTGCGCTTTGAAATGGGGTGGCAACTGTGTCCACAGATCCGCGAGCGATTGACGATCGGACCCAGAGACATCGCTCAAACCATAGATGATGGTCGATGAAACGACTGCTTGCCCGCCAGCCGCGCCAGCCTGCAGCGCCGCCATGACCTCGTCCAGCGGCGGCTTCTGGCTCTCCAGCGCCGCTAATTCCTGCTCAAAGTCTTTCATCATGCCGGCGCGCCTCGTCAACCGATGCTGGGCGGGTTGATCAGGTCGTATAGCATGATGACGACGCCAAGCAGCAGCAGCAGCGAAATGCCCAGCAGATGGATCCTGCCCTCGATTTTGGGGTCGACCGGTTTGCCGCGCAACATTTCCAGCAGTACGAAGACGATGCGCCCGCCATCCAGTGCCGGGATGGGCAGCAAATTGCTAATGCCCAGGAAGATGCTGATCAGCGCTATGAAATTGAGCATCAAGGTCGGTCCTTCTTGCAAACTTCGCTGCAAGAATTCGCCGCCGATGATGCTGATGCCAATGATGCTGATTGGGCGCGCGTCTTTGCCGCTGAGCGAGCCATCCAGCAGCCGGCCCGGTATGGACGCGATCATTTCGAAGGTTGTGGCCATCGTGCGCAAGCTGTGCGCGATGGCTTTTGGCACGCTCTGCGGGATGAGCTCATGCTTGTAGCCAGCGTTAGCGAAGCGCGTGGCGTCTCCTAAGCCAAATTGCGAGCGGATCATCACGCCCAGCCTGCCCTGCCCTTCCGGCGGATTCACGCGCGGCGCAGCGCTGATGCCCAAGCGTTGCCTGTGCCCGTCTTCCAATTCGCGCAGGATGGTGAGCGGCAGTTGCTTGCCGGCATAGGTTTCTGCGGCTTCCGACAAGGCGCTGGCTGGATCGCCAGCTGCGGGTATCGCTTCGCCAGCAATGCGCTCGACCAGGTCGCCGGGCTGCAATCCAGCGGCTTCGGCCGGCGAGCCTTCGATGACGCCCAAAATCTGTACAAAGCCAGCGCTTATTCTGTAATCGGCAGGGGCAGTAACCCGGTAACTTTCGCCATCGGAGGCGCGAATCAGCGAAAACTCAATGCGCTCGCCCTGATGTGCCGCCAGCGCGTCATGAAAGGCAGCAAAATCTGCAAAGCGCTGCCCGTCAATGCGCTCAATGGCATCGCCCACTTGCACGCCCAAGCCAGAAAATAGCGATCCTGGCGGCGCCGCAGCCACCTGGCTGAGCCCGCCCACCGGCAGCGATAAGCCGATCAGCGCCACGATGAAAAACAACAGCATGGCGGCCGCGAAATTGGCCAAAGCGCCAGCTGCCATGAAAAAGATGCGCGAGAGGGGACCTGCTTCATTGACCGACTTCAGCGCTTCTTCGTCGACGCCGCGCAGACGCAGCATCTCGCGCTCGCCGACGATCCGCACAGGACCCGAACGCCGATGCTCTATGATGACACGGTCACGCTTGACCTTGTCATCGCTGGCGGGTCCGATCATATCTTCACCCAAGGGACGCACGAATCCGCCCAGGGGGATCAGGTTCAGCGTAAATTCCGTTTCGCGCCACCTGAAGAGGCGGCGTACCCGCGGCGGGAAGCCAATGCCGAACTCCAGCACGCTGATGCCCACCAGCTTGGCGGCCAGGAAATGTCCAAGTTCGTGAATGATGATGGCGGGAATCAGCACGATCGCGAAGGCGATGACGGCGAGCATGATGTCGGAGGCGGCGAAGGGAATCACCATTGAGCCATTCCTTTCCTTTTTCCTGCCTGTGCGCTCATTATACGCGCGACCAGCAGTTCCGCGCAAGCAGCGCCGCGCATTGCCTCATTCGACAGGCAACAGCCTCGCGCCGCCGCCAGAGCCCGAAGTCAGTATCTCGATGTCCGGAGACAATTTGCGCAGCCTGGCTGCCACTTCCGCGGCGTCATCCCGCTCGCAGAGACAATGCACATTGGGTCCCGCGTCCAGTGTATAGCAGACGCGCAGCCCCTCTGCGCCGCGCCAAGCCCGTACAGCGGTCATCACCGCCAGCGACAGCGGCTGCCAATAGAAGAGCGGCGGGCGGCTGGTCATCATGACGGCGTGCATCATATCGCTGTCGGCTTCAAGGACTTGCGCAAATCGTGTGAAGTCGCGCTCAAGCACAGCCTCTTTTGCGGCGCTGAGTCTGTCTGCGGCAGTCGCCACGCGGGCGGGCTGGAAGATGCTGCTATCGGCGCTGGCATGCCCTGCCGTCGAACCGACTCGCTTGTGCTGCCGGCTGACGATGGCGATCACATCGACCAGGGACCAGTGATCCGCCGGGGCGAATGTCTCCGCATAGGAATCTTCATGGCTGCCACCCGCCTGCCACAGGACGAAACCGGCGGGAATCGAGCGCGCTGCCGAGCCGGAGCCCAGCCGCGCCAAGGTCGTCAATTCGCGTTCTGACAAAGAGATACCCAGCGCTGCTGCCGCCGCCGTGGTTAACGCTGCAAATGCCGACGCCGACGAAGCGATGCCGGCGCCCATGGGGAAGTTGTTGACCGAGTCGACTTCCGCGCGCATGTCCGTGCCCAGCCGCTGCCGCAGGGCGTCCAGATGCGCGATCACACGCTGAAGCGCTGCCGAAGATGTAGGCAGGTCGTTGATTAGCAAGCTGTCCGCCGCTATGTCTCCCGACCAGCGCACGGTCGTCGTGGTGTATAGCGCCGCCAGGTTCATGCTCAGCGAGTCGTTTGCTGGCAGACGCAAAGCATGGTCGCGGTTACCCCAATACTTGATGAAGGCGATATTGGAATGCGCGCGCGCCCTTGCTATATTCTTTTTGCTCGGCATGGATTTAACTCGTGATTTGCGCCGCGAATAGTATCGCCCCGCAGCGTGGATTGTCCAGCGCGAAGGCAGTGGAGACAGCCGTGAACACCATAGTCGGCCTGCTACAGACCATGCGCCCGCAGCAGTGGATAAAAAATGTGCTCTTCGTTTTTCCACCGCTGGTCTTCGACTCGCGTCTCTTCGAAATAGAGTTGCTGGCTCGGGTTATGCTGTGCAGCGCTCTGCTCATTGTGCTTTCCGGCGGCGTCTACATCATCAACGATCTGGCGGATCTGGAGGCCGACCGGGCTCATCCAGCCAAGAAATCCCGTCCGCTCGCGGCCGGGATCCTGCCACTGGGTGCGGCTCGCCTTGCCGCCATCTTATTGCCGGCGCTGGCCTTTGCCGCCGCATACAATTTCGATCAGCGCCTGTTTCTGGTCTTTGCGGTCTATTTCCTGTTGCAGGTCGCCTATTCATTTGCGCTCAAGCATATCGTGCTGCTGGATATCTTGGTTGTGGCGGCGGGATTCGTGTTGCGCGTGCTGGCGGGCGGAGTCGTCATTGATGTGCAGCTTTCGCCCTGGCTCTATACATCAGCGGGCTTGCTGGCACTCTTCCTGGTTATCGGCAAGCGGCGACAAGAATATGCCAATCTGGGCGACAAGGCGACACAGGTGCGTCCGGTTTCTGCTCACTACAATCTGGCGCTGCTGGACGATATGCTGCGCATTGTCACCGCCTCCACGATGATCACATACATCCTCTATACGGTGGAAGCGCGCACCATGATCCACGAGGGTGAGAACCTCGGCCTGTTGACCGTGCCCATCGTGATTTACGGCTTGTTCCGCTACCTTTATTTGATCCATGTGCAGAAGGAAGGTAGCGCGCCTGACGAGGTGCTGCTGACCGACCGACCGCTGCAAGCGACCATCCTGGTGGCGGCGCTGGCTTATTTTGTCATTTTGTACCTGCTCTAGCGTGCCATGAACGGCAATGTCAGCGCGCCCGGCAAAGCCATCCTGCTTGGCGAACACGCTGTGGTGTATGGCAGGCCCGCCATCGCTGTCCCCTTGACGCAACTGCGCGCCCGCGCCGAATATCGGCATACGGAAAGCGCGCTAACCATCATCGCTGCCGATCTTGAACGTCCTCCCTGGCGATGGCAGTTGAACGTCCATGACACATCCGATCCCCTAGCCGCCATAGCAAGGCTCGCTGCGCAACATTTGCGCATATACAAGCCTCGGGGTGAAATCCGGCTGCGCTCCGATATCCCCATCGCCAGCGGTTTGGGCAGTGGCGCTGCTGTTTCCGCCGCGCTTGGCAGAGCCATAGCTGCACTTCATAGTGCGGCCCTGCCCGATGCAGCGCTCAACGACATGGTGTTTGAAGTAGAAAAGCTGCATCACGGCACGCCCAGCGGCATCGACAACACGACCGTGGTGTATGAGCGGTCAGTCTTTTTCCAGCATGGCAAGCCCTTGACAACCCTCAAGCTAGCGCAACCACTGCATTTCCTCATTGCGGACACGGGCTTGCGCGCCTTGACTCGCGAATCGGTCGCGGCGGTGCGTCAGCTTCACCGCGCCCAGCCAACCAGCACGCGGCGTATCTTCGATGAAATCGCCCGCGCAGTGATGGGCGCCAGCAATTGTCTTGAAAATGGCGACTTGCCGCAGTTAGGCGAACTGATGACGCGCAATCACGGACTATTGGTTGAGCTTGGACTGTCGTCGCCGCAGTTGGATAATCTGGTCGCGGCGGCGGTTGCAGCTGGGGCATGCGGCGCGAAGTTGTCGGGCGGCGGACGCGGCGGCAATGTTATCGCGCTGGTCGAGCCCTCTGCCCTGCCCGCGGTCAAGTTGGCATTGGAGCGTGCTGGCTGTGTGCGCCTCTACGAAACTCGCATGGGCGGAGGCTGATGGGCAAATGACGACCCTGATCAAACTCGGTGGATCCCTGGTCACGGACAAACGCGTCGCGAAATCCTTCCGGCCTGATGTCCTTCGGGGCATCGCCGCGCAGCTTGCCGCATTGCGCGTCGCCGATCCTGACCTGCCGATCGTGCTGGGGCATGGCAGCGGCTCCTTCGGGCATGTCGAAGCTAAAAAACACCAGACCGCGCATGGTGTAGCCACCGATGCCGACCGCTTGGGCATGGCACGAGTTGGCGCAGTGGCGGCGGAATTGAGCAGCTTGATCCTGCAGGAACTGCTGGGAGCTGGCTTGCCCGTGCTGCGATTTCCGCCTTCGGCGCTGTTAGCGACTCGGGACGGGCAAATCGCGACAATCGAGACGCGACCGTTGAGTCTGGCACTGGCGCAGGGGCACTTGCCGCTGACGCACGGCGACATCGCCATCGACAGCCAAATCGGCGGCACCATCGTTTCGACAGAGGCGGTCTTTGCCGGGCTTGTGCAACCCTTGCGTGCAAGGCGCATCATCCTGCTGGGCGAAGTGGCGGGTGTGCTGGACGGGGAGGGCAAGGTCATTCCTCATATCTCCCCGGCGACTTTCCCTGCGCTTGCGCCACTGCTGGGCGCTTCAGACGGCGTGGATGTCACCGGCGGCATGTTGCATAAAGTACAGGCGATGGTTGAACTGGTTGTGCAGGCGCCCGCGCTGGAAATCCTCATCGCCGATGGCCGGCGCGAGGACATTTTGCTGGACTTGCTCCGACATGGGCGCCCGCTTGGCACTCGCATCAGCGCGGACAGCTAGCTCAATTGGACAGCAGCGCGGTATTGTGTAGCAAGGGGTACAGTCCGTAGGCGTCAAAGCGCAGATTCCGCACCTCGGCGCGCGTGGCGGTCAATCGCACTGGCTCGTAGAGCGGCAGCAGCAGTGATTCATTCATCAGCAGCGCCTGGACTTCGTAATAGAAATTACGCCGCATCTGTGGATCGGTCTCCGATTGCGCCTGGGTCAACAGTTGGTTAAGCCGGGCATGTGGCGCGCGCGATGCTCGATATGGCGAGTCTTCCGCAAAGACTAGTCCCAACATGACGGGATCAATGCCCGCAATGTCGATGGGCAAGAGATTGTACGCGCCCGACTGAATGAGCTGGTTCAAGCCTGTCTTGCCGGGCACGGGCTCGAGCTGCAAGTCAATGCCAAGATCCCGCCACGCGCCGCGCAGCCAGGCAACCACCTGCGGCAACTGTCCCCAGGGCGGCACGACTATACTCAGCGACAAGGGGCTTCCCGCTCGCTCGACGATGCCGTCGCCATCGCTGTCGGCGAATCCAGCTTTGGCGATTAGCTCGCGCGCGCCCGCAACATCGGTCGCGAAGCTACCCACATAGCCGGTATGCGCGAATCCCGTGCTCAGGCCGAGCGGCGCCCAGGCGACCAGCGCATAGGTGAAAGTGAAGCGGTCGCTGATGGCGCTGCGATCCGTGGCCAGCAGCAAGGCCCGCCGTAAGTCCAGCTCGTCCAGGGGCGGCAGCGCAGTGTTGATGAGGAAGCCTACTGCCAGGGCCGGGATTTGCACTGGCAGGATCTGCACGCGGCTGTTGCCGGCGAGATTCTGCGCATCGGCCGGTACGATATCATCAATGATATCCAGAGACTCGCCCAGCAGCGAAAGCACATCTCCGCTGGTACTCCGCCCGAAGACGAATTCTACGCGCTTGATTTCGTCCCCCTGCAATGGCGCGTAGATTGGCGGGATGACGCGATATTCAGTGAAGCGCCGCAGCAGCGCCTTCTCGCCGGGCGTGTATGCCTCCAGGACAAAGGGACCCGTGCCCGATTGGTGAAACTGGTAGCGCAGCCTGCCAAATTCGTCCAGGGCGCGAGGACTGGCCATGCCGAGAAATGGCTGCGACAAGCCATCCAGCAGGGGCGGATAGGGCGCGGAGAGATACAGCCGTAGCGTGAAATTGTCAACGACCTCATAATGACTCAGCGGTCCCAGCAGGTCGCGCGCCAAAGACGGTGGCTGCTGCAGGTCATAGATGCGTGCGATGTTGCGCGCTGCGGCCGCCGCGTTGAAGGGGCTGCCATCGTGAAAGCGCAGATCCTGCCGCAGCGCGAATGTGTAAACCAAGCCATCCGCTGAAATGTCCCAATTGGTCGCCAAGCCCGGCAGGAATTGGTGATTTGTGCCCTCACGATAAACTAGGGTGTCGTAGATCTGGCGGAAGATGGCTCCGGCTTCCGGCAAGTCCGCGCTGTGCGGATCCAGAATCGGGATATCCGCCACGATTCCATAGCGCAGGCAGCCCGCGTCCGCCTCGCAAGGTACGGACGCCGATCTCGCTGCGCAGCCAACCGCCAGCCATGCCGCAATCAGCCAAATGCCGATGCGACAAATCAGCGCGCCCAGCCCAAGCCCGTCAATTCTATGAATGAACATATATCCATTATAATGACTCGCGCTGGAGAACGGTAATCCGTACGGGAGACTGGCTTGCGCAACTTACCGATATTCGCCGCGGTAAACCCTGACAGCGCCTACGCTCTGCTGCCCGTCTGGCGACGCATTGTCTTGCAATTGCTGGCGCTATCGGCGCTGACCCTGACTGTCGTGCTGGCGAGCGAGCTGCTGGCGCTTCAAGTTGAGCCGCCCGTCCGGCGCTTGTTGTCGCTTGCGCTTATACCTGTGCCACCTTTGCTTTGGCTGCTGCTTTCCGCCCTGCCAGAATCCCGCGCTCTTCGTCCACGCCGCAGGCTCATAGGCGTGGCGGTGGTCAGCGGCTTAGGCGCTGCGGCGATCGGCTTACCGCTAATTGAGGAGTTCTTCGTCATCGAACAGTGGTTGCCCTTGGGCTCAGTGATTGACCGCATCATAGGTTACACGCTGACTGTCGGCATGGTGGATGTCGGCATCAAGTTTATGGTCCTGCGCTACCTGGTGCTGCCACAGGCTTTTCGCGTGCGCAGCGATGTCATCGCCTACGCCATGGCGGCCGCGGTCGGCTACAGTTTCTATTTCAACCTCGTGCAAATCTGGCGGCTGGACCCAGTCTGGGAGCTAGCGGCTATCCTGGTATTGTCCAACACGGTCGTGCAATTCGCCTCCAGCATGGCTTTGGCGCTGGGTCTCGCCGAGAGCTATTTCTCGGATGCCTTCCCCAGCGTCTTGCCGGTGAGCCTGCTGGTGGGCGCATTGATCACAGGTTTAATCACGCCGCAGGTAGCCGGTCTGACCAGCGGTCCCTTGAGCACGGAGGGCAATACGACGCGCACGCTCTTTGGGCTGGTTTTTCTGCTGGCCGCGCTGCTCTTGACTATCGCTATAAGCTACTATTTGCACAGCAATGCCGAGCGCCGACAGCGCGAAATTTTCACGGGACGGAGCGGCAGCCGTGGAGCTTGAAACCGGACGCAGTCCAGCCATCCCGTTGACGCAGCGGCAGCGCTGGTCGTTGATTCTGAGCTACGCGTTGATTGCGCTGGGCTTGCTGGCGGGCATCAACCAGCGGGATAGCGCGCTCAATGCGGCCAGCGTCTACAGCAATGTCACCGCGGGCATCACCGCACGCTATCCAGCCCGCTGGCTTCTGGAGGAATCGGGCGACTATGTTTTCCGTGTTCGCGACATGGCCTACCGGGGATTCAATACGCTGATTGAAGTCAGCACGGTCGCGGCCGGCGCCGACGCCAGCGCCCGCAGCTTGTTCGACCAATTCAGTTTGGCGCGCGCTCAGGTGCTTATCGATTACAGCGTGCTCGCTTATGAACCGTATGTTTTGCCCGACGAGTCTGTCGCCCAGTCCATGTCTTATACCTTTGTCGCGCGGGAAGCCAGCCCCTTCCTTCAAGGCATTTCTACCATCGTGCAAGGCTTGGACATCCTGACTGTGCGGCGTGGGCAAGCGCTGGTCATCTCTTTCCGCGCGGACAGTCGCATTTACGAGCGTGAACTGGCCACCCTGCAATGGTTCATCGAGAATCTCGAGTTCTAATTGGCTGCCGAGACCATGACCAAGCGACTGATCTGCGCCTTCACCATTTGTCTGCTCTCTGCCTTGTCGATGCTGGCGCAAGGCGGACGTGCAACCGACCTGGACCGGCTCAAGCGGGCGACAGTTTTTCTGTATCAAGCGCGCAACATCGATAACAACTTGATCGTCAAATGCGTCAGCAGCGGCACGCTCATCAGCGCTGACGGGCTGATCATCACCAATGCGCACAGCGTATTGCCCGGCCGCCAGTGCGATGGCGATACCATCATCGTCTCGCTGAATATCGACTTTGACGAACCGCCCATTCCCAAATACCGCGCGGAAATCGCGGGCGCGGCGGCCGGCTTGGATATCGCCCTGCTGCAAATCACGCGCGAACTGGATGGCCGGCTGATCGCCCGGGATGCGCTGCCCCTGCTGCCTTTCATCGAAATTGGCGACTCGACTAGCGTGGCCGTCGACGACAATTTGCTGGTGGCCGGCTATCCGGACCTGGGGGATCAGCCCGTAACGCTGGCTCGCGGCACGGTGACGGGATTCATCAGCGAGCCGCTGACGGGCAGTTTCTCCTGGTTCAAGACCCGCGCGGAGCTGCCCGGTACCATGGCTGGTGGCGGCGCCTATGACACAGCCGGGCGGCTCATCGGCATCCCCACCAACGCGCCACTGGCCGGTACGAGCGCCAATTGTCGCTACATCAGCGATACCAACGGCGACAAGCTGGTCAACAGCAGTGATGCCTGCGTGCCCATCGGCGACTATATCAGCGCCATCCGCCCCATTCACCTGGCGCAGAGCTTGATCCGCGGCGCGCGTCTGGGCTTGGATGTCGAGCTGCTGACGACGCCCGTGGATGCGCCCATGCCGCAGCGCCCGCCCGCCATATCGCGATTGTTCTTCGCGCCAGCCGTCTTCGACAGCATGCCCACCAACGTCGTTGCCGCAATGCCCACCAATACGCGCTCGCTCTACCTCTTCTTCGACTACGACAATATGAGACCCGAGACAACCTACGAATTGCGGGTGACGCGCGATGGCATCCCGGACGGCATCTTCAGCTTACCGCCTCTGCGCTGGAGTGGCGGCAGACGCGGACTGTGGCATATCGGCGCGCGTGAACAAGCCTGGGCGAACGGCGCTTATGAATTCACGCTGCTGGTAGATGGCGCCATCGCTGGCAGCCGGCAGATTCTCGTCGGCGGCGGCGCGGAAACGCGCGGCAGTTTCAGCAACATCGTCTTCGGCACGTTGGACCGCGCCAATCGGCTGGTGGGCAACGGCTCCATTCTGCCCATCGGCAGCATCGCCTCGGCGCGCTTCCTGCATGCGGATATGCGCCAAGGGACGCCCTGGTCGGCTATCTGGTACTACGCTGGCGTGGAAGTAGCTCGCACAACGGACAACTGGAGTGACGATGCCTTTGGCTCCAAAGCCATCAGCGTGGCGCCGCAGGGTGGTCTGCTGCCGGGGCAATATCGCTTGGAGCTCTATATCGACGGCGCGCTATCCGCTACATCCGACTTTGTAGTTGCCGGTGTGCCAGGTGGCCCGCTGCCGCAGATCTTTGGCAACTTGCGCTATGCCGCGGCCGCAGACGCCGAATCAGCCCGGCGCGCGCCAGCTTCCAGCAGTTTCCCCGGCGCTATTCCCTCGCTCTACACCCTCTTTGACTGGCAGCGTATTGCTGCGGGCACTCCTTGGACATTGCGCGGGCTGGTCGACGATCAAGCCTTCTTCCAGGTATCCAGCCCCTGGCGCACAGCCGAGTCCGGCGCGAATTTCACCGTCTCGCTGGCCAACCCGCCCGACGGCAAATACACTATCCAACTGCTGATCAACAATCTGAAACTGGCGGAAGCAGAGGCGACAATCGGCATTGGGCAGCTGCCGCTGGATAGATTCGCCGAGTTCGAAGGCGCAGTTCTTTCGGGCACAGTCCTTGACGCCGCCACGCAGCGCGGCATCCCTAGTGTGACTATCGTGATTATCAGCGAGGATTACGCCGCCAGCGAATTTGAATGGCGCGAGGAGCAAGTTGTGGCGCTGGCGATAACCGATCGCAAAGGCAGCTTCCAATTCGCGCGTCCGCTAGCTTTCGACAGCCCCTACAGCATCGTCATTGAAGCGGACGGCTACATCCCGCATGCGGCGGACGAATTCATATTCGGCGCGGATCAGCCCTTTGTCGACATCACCATCGAAATGACGCGCGGCAGCTGATGACGGGAAAATTGCGCCTGGACAAGCTGCTGGTCGAAAGGCGTCTGGTGAAAACCCGCAGCAAAGCGGCAGCCATGATCATGGCGGCAGAAGTGCGCGTGGACGGACGTCTCATCGACAAGCCCGGCGCGCAAGTGCGGGACGATGCCGCCATCACGCTGAAAGAGAAACTGCGTTATGTCGGGCGCGGCGGGCTCAAGCTGGAGGCGGCGCTGCAAGCATTCTCCGTTGATCCCTCCGGGCTGATTTGTGCGGATGTCGGCGCCAGCACCGGCGGCTTCACGGATTGCCTGCTGCAGCATGGCGCTTCTCGCGTCTATGCCATTGATGTCGGCAGCGGCATTATCGACTGGCGGCTGCGCAATGACCCGCGGGTGCGCCTGTTAGAAAACACAAACGCCCGCTATCTCGAGTCGCTAGCCGAGCCAGTCAGCCTCGCCGTCATTGATGTCTCCTTCATTTCGCTGCGTCTGATATTGCAGTCCGTGCAGCGCTGGCTGAGGGACGACGCCGCTATCATCGCGCTGGTCAAACCACAGTTTGAAGCGGGCAGAGGCGATGTCGGCAAGGGCGGCATCGTGCGCGACCAGACGGTGCATGTCCGCGTCTTGCGGGAGATTGTGGCTTTCGCAGCCGGCATGGGATTGTTGCCGCGCGACTTGATTCGCTCGCCAATCACCGGCGCCAAAGGCAATGTCGAGTACCTGCTCTGGCTGCAATCTGGCGCTGCGGCAACTGCCACCGACCTAAGCGCTGTCATCAAAGAAGTTGTTGCTGCGCAGGGCTAGGCTCGCGTTTGGTCTACCCCTCGGTCCCCCCGTATCAACAGGGGGAAGGTTTCGCCGAACTTTCGCATAAATGCCAAACTGCAAACGCAATCAGGATTCCGCTCGTGCGTAGCCCCCCTCCCCGTTGATACGGGAAGAGGCCGGGGTAGACTAAGCGCTGGCAAATCCTTTTACTTGAGCGGCTGCGTAGCTGCGCGCGGGGCTACGGATTCCGCAAGGGGTCAGCCTCCTCTTGACTCGTCGGGGGGACCGAGGGGGTTCGACTTGACCTGTAAGCCGCGCGCCCTCTGTGGTACAAACGATATGTCCACGACCCTGGATTCGCTAACTTGGCCATTGAACGCATTCGCAATTTCTGCATCATCGCACATGTCGATCACGGCAAGAGCACCCTGGCCGATCGCCTGCTGGAGCTCACGCAGACCGTCAGCGCCCGCGACATGCAGGAGCAGCTGCTGGACAGCATGCAGCTGGAACGCGAGCGCGGCGTGACCATCAAAGCCTCAGCCGTGCGCATGCAGTATGAAGCGAGCGATGGCAGTTTCTACACCATCAACCTCATTGACACGCCCGGGCATGTCGATTTCACCTACGAGGTCAGCCGCGCCTTGCAAGCCTGTGAAGGCGCGGTGCTGGTGGTGGATGCCAGCCAGGGCATCGAAGCGCAGACTCTGTCCAATGTTTACCTGGCGCTGGAACAAGATCTGGAGATCATCCCGGTCATCAACAAGATCGACCTGCCCGCTGCGCAGCCCGCGGAAATTGCCCGCGAAGTCGAGGACCTGCTGGGCGCGCCGGCCGCGGACATGCCGCTGATCTCCGCCAAGAATGGCATTGGCATCGCCGAGGTGCTGGAAAAAGTCATCGCCGAAGTGCCGCCGCCGCAATTCGACAGTAACGAGCCCTTGCGCGCCCTGGTCTTCGATTCGCATTATGACGTTTACAAGGGCGTCATCGCCTATGTGCGTGTGGTGGATGGCAGTGTGAGCAAGCGTGACATCTTGCAGCTGTTCGCGACGCGCGCCCGTTTTGAAGCTATCGAAATCGGTGTCTTTGACCCGGTCATGCGTGCGGTGGACGGGCTGGACGCGGGCGAAGTCGGTTATATCGCGACCGGGCTGAAGACCGTGCAGGAATGCCGCGTTGGCGATACCATTACGCTCGCGAAAGGCGGCACGCAGCGTCCCCTGCCTGGCTATAAGCAAGTCAAGCCGATGGTCTTCGCTGGCATCTACCCCACGAATAACGAAGACTATGCCGACCTGCGCGACGCTCTCGACAAGCTGCAACTCAACGACGCCTCGCTGGTCTTCCAGCCCGAGACTTCGCAAGCGCTGAACTTCGGCTTTCGCGCCGGCTTTCTGGGTCTCTTTCACATGGAGATCATCCAGGAGCGGCTGGAACGTGAATATGACCTGGACATCCTGGCGACCGCGCCCAGCGTCGAATATCGCGTTTTACAGAAAAATGGCGAAATGGCGCTGATAGACAGCCCGGCGCTGCTGCCGGACGAAAACGTCATCGACGAGATTCACGAACCCTGGATGAAAATCCAGATTTATTCGCCGCAGCGTTACATCGGCGGGCTGATGGACCTGGTCATCAAAAAGCGTGGCATCTACGAGACGACCGAATATCTGGACGCCTCGCGCGTCATCCTGCACTTCGAGATTCCGCTGTCGGAAATCATCATCGATTTCTACGACAAGCTAAAGAGCGTAACGCAGGGATACGCCAGCCTCGATTATCAATTTCACGAGTACCGCGCTGGCGATCTCGTCAAAGTGGAAGTGCTGGTGAATGACGACTCGGTTGATGCGCTGGCGATGATCTGCCATCGAGATGATGCGTATCACCGTGGGCAACGCCTGGTCAGCCGCTTGAAGGGTTTGATTCCACGGCAAATGTTTGTCGTGCCTGTACAGGCGGCCATTGGCAAACGGGTCATCTCGCGTGCCAATGTCAAAGCGCTGCGCAAGGATGTGCTGGCGAAGTGCTACGGCGGCGATGTTACCCGCAAACGCAAACTGCTGGAAAAGCAGAAAAAAGGCAAAAAGCGCATGAAGATGATCGGCGCTGTGGAAGTGCCGCAAGAGGCATTTATGGCGCTGCTCAGCCTTGACGAGTAGCCGCCCCGCCCCCCTCTTCATTCAGTTGTCGCCACAAGCTGGCTAATCCCCAGCGCGATATCCACTCTCGCGCCAGGCTGCTGCGCGCCCCAAAGCCATAAGTCCGGTAGCGCACCGCCTCGGCTGTGGCGACCGCGACCGCGCTACCCTGCTCGACATCGGGGTTTTCGTCGATTTCCGGTGTGCAAAGCACCACGATGCTGGCGGCGGCGTCCATCTGTTGGCGGCTGCGCTTGGCGATACGCACAGCCAACTCCCGCAGTTTCACATCTCGCGGATTGAGCGCGGCGCTGGCATAGACCTCGGCTGGACTGGCGTACTGCTGCAGATTTAATTTGCCGCCCTCGCTCTTCCAGCCCGCGCTGATGACGCCCGGCAACCCCGCTTCGACCACATGCACGGTTTGCTGCCTGCGCGCCAACTGCCGCCAGACGACTTCCTCCAGCGTATCCGAATCGGCGCCGAAGATATGCTCGCCGACGCGAGCTTTGAGCTTGGCCTGCATTTCGTCCAGCAACTGGAGTGCCGAGTCCCGGTCGGCGGCTTTGGCAGTGATGCGGATGTCCACCGCGCCGTGATGCGCTGCCAAGCCGACGCTGGGGTTGCCCTCGGACAGCAACTGCGCGCCAATCTGGTCATCCAGGGCGCTCTCGCCGATGCCAGCCGTCCGCAAGGTCCGCGCCACGATGACGCCCAACTGGTACTTCCGCAGCAGATAAGGCAGGACCGACTGGCTCATCAAGTATTTCATCTCGCGCGGGACGCCGGGCAGACTGATGACCACGCCGCGCGGCGACTCCACGATGAAGGATGGCGCAGTGCCAACAGGATTCTCAATCAGCACAGCCGCTTCCGGCAAATAGGCTTGCTGCCGGTTGTTGGCGGTCATGGCGCTGCCGAAGCCACGAAAGCGTTCGGCGATGACGTCGTACAAAGATTGATGGAAGACCAGCGGCACGTCCATCGCGTCCGCTACCGCCTGCCGGGTCATGTCATCGACAGTGGGTCCCAGACCACCGCTGGTGATGACGATTTCGGCGCGGTCCAGAGCGGTGGAAATGGCGGAAGAAATGCGCGCCAGATTGTCGCCTACGGTCGTCATCAGATACAGATTGACCCCGATATCGCGCAACTGCCGCGCCAAATAGACAGAATTGGTATCGGTGATCTCGCCCAGCAGCAGTTCCGTGCCGATGGCGATGATCTCCGCATTGGGGTTGTCTGGCATGGGGAGCCTCTGAGTTTCGAGCAAGTTTAGCGGAAAGTCGAATCAATTCCGATGAATCTGTTGCATTATCAGAAAACCACGCTATACTCACCAGTGTAAGTTTATCGCGCTGTCAAGTGCGGCATTTGTGCAGATTTAACAAAGTTTTCGTCAATCGGCAAATCTAACGGAGGGTCTTGTGGCTGGAGTCACTTTCAATCATGTGTCCAAGGATTTCGGTGATCAACGCGTCGTCTCGGACTTGAACATCGAAGTTATGGACAAGGAGTTCCTGGTATTCGTCGGTCCGTCTGGCTGCGGCAAGTCTACCAGCCTGCGCATGCTCGCCGGTCTGGAAGAGATCACGGAGGGCGAGATTCTCATTGGCGACCGCGTCGTCAACAATGTTGCCCCCAAAGATCGTGATGTGGCGATGGTATTCCAGAGCTATGCGCTCTACCCGCACATGACGGTCTACGACAACATGGCTTTCGGCTTGAAGCTGCGCAAGACGCCGAAGAAGGTCATCGATGAGCGTGTAACCGAAGCCGCTAACGAGTTGGGTATCGGCCACTTGCTGGACAGGCGTCCGCGCCAGCTTTCCGGTGGGCAGCGCCAGCGTGTAGCAGTCGGCCGCGCCATCGTCCGCGAGCCAGCCGTCTTCCTGATGGACGAGCCACTCTCCAACCTGGACGCCAAGCTGCGCGTTGAGGCTCGCTCCTTCATCAGCCGCTTGCACCAGCGCCTGGAAACGACTTTCATCTATGTTACGCATGATCAGGTCGAGGCGATGACGATGGGGACGCGGATTTGCGTGCTCAACGAAGGCGAACTGCAGCAGATCGACTCGCCCTTCAACCTCTATCACAACCCGCACAACATCTTTGTGGCTGGCTTCATCGGCAGCCCGTCGATGAACTTCTTTGATGCCTCGCTGACGGAAGCCAACGGCGGCTTGGTCGTGGACACGGGCGCTTTCTCGCTGGATATCCCGGAGAACAAAGCCGACAACTTCCGCAGCCATGTCGGCATGGATGTCATTTGCGGCATCCGCCCCGAGGACATTCACGATACGAACTACCTGCCGCAGGGCATCATCCCCGCCAACTTGACATCCAATGTCGAAGTTGTCGAGCAGATGGGCAACGAGGTGATCATCTACCTGGAAAATGGCGGCAAGAACTTCATCGCCCGTACCGACCCGCGCACCGGCGCCACCGTCGGCAACCAGATGGGTGTGACCTTCAACCTGGACAACATCCATATCTTCGATTCGACCTCCGAAGAATCGTTGGCCTACGATGCGAAGCGCAAAGCAGTCGCCTAGAGTGCCAGCGCCAAAGGCAGAATCAGAAAGAGCCACCAAAGCGTGGCTCTTTTTCATTTTGGCTCTCGGTTATTTGATGAGCGGGCGAAACTTGTAGCCGTAGACGATCATGCCGCGCTCGCCATCCGTGGTCAGTTTGCGCGTCACCATCTCGACAGAGTCGCCGATTTGTACATCGCCATCGTAATCCGCCAACTGCGCGGTGATCAAGCTGTCGTCTTCCAGTTGCACCAGCGCCAGCGTGTAAGGCGCGCCCCACTCGAAGCCGGCCGGCGCCTCGCGCACATGTGTGAAACTGTAAACATTGCCGCGCAAGGGTTGCGCCGGCGCAGATGAAGTCATGAGGCGCGCGTCAACCTCGGCTTGGGCAGTTGTGCCGCTTTGGTCTCGCTGCGAAGCAAGCGTGGCATCTCCACCACCGGCAGGCGCTTCGGCAGCACCCGTTCCAGACGATAGCGCAGTTGCTTGTTCCGCCAGTATTTTGCTGCCTGCATCTTCGCGCTCCCTCGTCTCTTCGCCGAACTTTACTGTTATTCAGGATAGACAGCCGTCCCTATCAAAAGCTGTCATGATAGGTTTTGCCGCTATCAGAGGCTATCAGTGCGGCGCACTGAGCACATGAGTCGCGGCCGTGCTGCCCAGCCCGCCCACATTCTGGATCAGGGCATGCCGCGCTTCCGCTACCTGGTTGTCCCCCGCCTGTCCGCGTAGCTGCAGAGTCGCTTCGGCAGCCTGGTAAATGCCTGCTGCGCCACTGGGGTTGCCGCGGCTCTTTAATCCGCCAAAGGTACTTAGAGGCAAGTCGTCGTCCAGACTGATACTCGCGCCGCCATCTCGCGCCCACTCCCAGCCGCGACCTCGTTCGCTCAGACCCAGAGCCTCCAGGGACAGCGCTGTCAAGATAGTGCAGTTGTCATGTAACTCCAGCAAATCAATCTGCGCTATGTCGAGACCCGCTTGCCCCAGCGCCTTTGCCGATGATTGTCGCAAAGCCTCCAGGCTCAGCAGGTCGGCGCGGTCTTGCAGCATGAGACTGTCGTTGGCGACGGCGCTGCCAAGAATATGCACCGGTCGTGAAGCCATGTCCTGCGCTTGTGATGAACTTACCAAGACCACAGCCGCTGCGCCATCGGCATCCGGCGCGGCATCAAAGAGGCTGACCGGGTCGGCAAGCATAGGCGCTTTGCTGAAGGCGCCGGGACGCAGCCGGTTGCGATACATCGCCAGGGGATTGAGCGCGCCGTTGCGATGGGCATTCACGCTGAATCCCTCGAAGTCGGCTAGCTCCAGCCCGTTCTCGTACATATAAATCCGCATCAGCAGCGCAGCCATGGCGGTATGCGTGGCGCCATTGACGGTCTCGAAATCGGCGTCCAGACTGACATTCCGCGCAGCCAGCCTCGCTGCGCCAAGGATATCAGTGGCTTTTTCCAAGCCTAGGACCAGCGCCGTCCGCGCCGCGCCCGATGCAATCGCCAGATAGCCCGCCCGCAGCGCCACGCCGCCCGCAGCGTCGCCAGCCTCGCAGCGCCACGCTTCCGCGTCAGCCAGCCCCAATCGCTGCGCTAACAAGCTGCCAAGCTGCGTCTGTTGATTGAAGGTCGCGCCATAAGCATTGCCGATGATCAACGCGTCCACTTGCGTCACTTCCGCATCCGCCAACGCTAGCCGGCCCGCTTCTTCGCCCAGGTCGCCCAGGCTGCGCGACCAATGTTCAGCGACTGGCAGCATGCCCGCGCCGATGATGGCAACTCCTGTCATGGTTTAATCCTTGAGTTTGTCGCGATAACGAACATAGGTGGCGTAGTCGATTTCTGTGCGCCTCGCGATGTAGTCCGCCGTGCGCAATCGTTGATTCGACAAGCGTTGTATGCTTTCGCTGACGCGCAGATCGAAGGCGTCCGAACCGGCGCCGCTGCCATAACTGACCATCAAAATGCGCGCGCCCGGTTCGGCAACATCCAGGATCGCCGTCAAGCCCAGCATGCAGGAACCGGAATAAACATTGCCGATGTCATTCGCCAGCAAGCCCGCTTCGATCTGCTCAGCAGTAAAACCGAGCATCTTCGCCGCCCGCGCCGGAAACTTGACATTGGGCTGATGAAACACCGCATAATCGTAATCGGAGGCGCTGGTGCCCATCAACTCCATCAGCGTTGAGGCCGCCGCCAGCGTATGCGCGAAGTAAGCAGGTTCGCCAGTGAAGCGATCGCCATGGCTGGGATAGACCTGTCCGGCGCGCCGCCAAAAATCCGGCGTATCCGTCACATAGCTGTAGCTGCCTTGATAAACCGCGACGCTCTCATCGGCAGGTCCCAATATGAATGCCGCGCCGCCACAACCCGCTGTATACTCCAGCGCGTCGCCCGGCCGTCCTTGCGCCGTGTCCATGCCGATGCTCAGTGTGTAGCGAGCCATGCCGCTGCCCACCACGCCGATGGAGGCTTGCACAGCTTCGGTGCCGGCTTTGCAGGCGAATTCCCAATCCGCTGCCTGGATATTTGGCGACGCGCCAATGCTTTCAGCAACGACGGTGCTGGTCGGCTTGACAGCATAGGGATGGCTCTCGCTGCCCACCCAAACGGCGCGGATATGCCTTGGATCGATGCCCGCGCAGATGACAGCATTGCGCGCCGCCTCAATGGACATGGTGACCACATCCTCGTCCATGCCAGCCACGGCTTTTTCACGGACTGGCGCGCCGCCGCCCGCCCAAATTCGCGCAATCTCCGTGCCCGGCAGGCGATAGCGCGGGATGTAGGCGCCGTAGCCGACGATGCCCACGGCGCGCTCGGCTTGCATTAGCAGATTGCTTGGTGCTGTCATGTCTCGCGTCTTCCTTGTGCTACGATGGATTTGGCGCGTTCCAGGCGGATATTGCCTTCGTCGATCAGTTGGCGCGCCACCTGCATGACTTGCGGGCCTTCTGCGCCGGCCGCCAATGCCAGTTGCCGCGCATGCATGCGCATATGTCCGCGCTGGATGCCGTCGGTGGCCAAGGCGCGGATGGCCGCCAGGTTCTGCGCCAAGCCCACCGCCGCCGCCACTTCCGCCAATTCGCGAGCCGTCTTCACGCCCAGCAGCTTTAGCGCGATTTGCGCGCCTGGATGCGCCCGCGTCGCCCCGCCGACGATGCCCAGCGCCATGGGCAGCGTGATTTCGCCGTGCAGATCGCCCGACTGGTCCCGCCGCCAGCGCGTCAAACTCGTGTAGCGACCGTCGCGCGCGGCATAAGCATGCGCTCCCGCTTCCACAGCGCGCCAATCATTGCCAGTCGCCAGTAACAGCCCGTCAATTCCATTCATGATGCCTTTGTTATGCGTGGCGGCGCGGTAGGGGTCGCATTCAGCGAAGACGCCAGCTTCCACAATCGCACCCAGGACTTCCGCGCCGCTAGCCGAGGTGGTCGTCAGTGCGTCAGTGGGAATCGTGCCGCGCGCAGTCGCCAAACGCCGGTCGCTTAAGTTGCTGAGGATGCGTAAGTTGGCGCGCCCGCCAGTGATTCGCTCCAGCAGCGGCGCAATATGCTCCAGCGCGCTGTTGATAGCGTTGGCCCCCATGGCATCTCGCGTGTCAAAGAGCAAATGCGCGATCAGCATGTCGCCCGCCGCGGTCTCGCGCAGTTGCCGAAGCTCCAGCCCCACCGCCCCGCCGCCCCGCGCCAGAATGCTGCCGGCCGTTTCGTTTGCCCGCGCCAGAATATCCGCTTCACAAGCCCGCAGCCGCTCCGCCGCTTCATCCAGATCGCGCAAGTCCAGCAACTGAATTTGCCCAATCATCACCGGCTCATCGCTGCTGGTATTGAAGCCGCCCCCAAGGCGAAACAGCTTGGCGGCATAGCTGCAAGCCGCCACCACCGACGGCTCTTCGATGACCATGGGGATGAGATAATCGCGCCCGTTGATGTGGAAGTTGGTGGCCAGCGCGAAGGGAAAGCTGTAGCGCCCGATGACATTCTCGATCATCGCTTCCGCCTGCCCCAGCGACAATCCGCCCCCCGCGAGCGAGCGCAGTTCATGCTCCCCCAAGCCAGCCCAATCTGCTGCGGCAGCTTGACGCGCGGCAAGCGATTTACGATAGAAACCGCTCAGGGCGGACAACTTCTTGTCAGACATGGAATCAGGCTAGCGGCACGCAGCTTGCAAAATCTATCAGCGCGGACAAAGGGTCTCTCATTTGCTAGCGAGCTTCCCCGCGGAACACGAGAATGAATGTGTAGCGCCACCCCTCCCCCGGCCCTCCCGTAGCGCTGTGTCTACGCGCACCGAAGCATCGGGGTCGCGTAGACACTGACCGCCGGAGGGGAGCTAAGGCAAGCGGACTCACGACTAGGAATGCGTTTCAGGTGATTGGGAAATTCTCGGGGAAAACCCCCCCCCCCCCCCCCATTGATATGGGGGGACCGAGGGGGTAGACCGCGGACTCCCGCAGAAACAAAAAATCCACCCGAAGGTGGATTCTTGAGTCGAAAAGCGCTGTTAGTTAGTCGGGTAGGATGCGCGTGTCCATGAAGGCGTCCAGCCAGATGACGAAAACGAAACCGATAGGCACGGCCGTGAAGAGGAAGTAGATCATGCCGTATTCGTCCAGCGTAACGCCCTGCGGCACACTGATGGCGCCACCAAAAATCTGCAGCAGCGGCAGCATGTCGAAGCCGACCGTGATGATCCCGTAACCGACTATCAGCCCCAGCACCATGGAAATGACCCACACGATCAGCCGGCGAATGGTCAAACTCGACATGATACACTCCGCGAATTGGCTATCTGCAACGCACGCATTGTACAGTAGCCCGCCAGCGGCGCGCAAGTGGGCGTTTTGGCGATTCGCCGCCGCGCGCAAATCTGCATTGTGAAAGCTCGTCCCTGCTGATAGACTGCTGCGAGTGCGGCGTGACGAGCGCTCCAGGGAGACAACCGTGGCAGATCTATTCGACAAGCTCTCGGCATTTACCTTGGCCAAAGAAGCGATGGAAATGGGCATTTACCCCTTCTTCCGCGCGCTCAGCGATTCCGAAGGCACGACCGCGACATTCGAGGACAAAAATGTCGTCATGCTCGGCTCCAACAATTATCTGGGCTTGACGACAGACGAGCGCGTCCAAAATGCCGCCATTGATGCAACGCGCCGCTATGGCACCAGCGTCACTGGTTCGCGATTTTTGAATGGCACGCTGGAATTGCACCTGGAAGCCGACCGCCGCCTGGCGGAATTTGTGGGTAAGGAAGCGGCGCTGGTCTTTTCCACCGGCTATCAGACGAACCTGGGAACCGTCTCGGCGCTACTGGGCAAAAATGATGTCGTCATCCTGGACAAGGACGCGCATGCCAGCCTGGTCGATGGCGTGTCCATGTCGCGCGGTCAGATGAAGCGCTTCAAACACAACGATATCGAAGACTTGCAGCGTGTGCTCAGCCGTGTGCCGGACGAATCGGGCAAGTTGGTCATCGTGGATGGCGTCTACAGCATGGGTGGGGATTTCGCGCGCCTGCCAGAAATCGTCGAAGTCTGTCAGGAATATGGCGCTCGCCTGCTGGTTGATGACGCGCATGGCATCGGCGTGGCTGGCGGCGGACGCGGCACCTCGGCGCACTTCGGCTTGACCGACCAAGTCGATCTCATCATGGGCACATTCAGCAAAAGCTTCGCGTCCATCGGCGGCTTCATCGCTGGCTCGGCCGATGTCATCCATTATGTGCAGCATCATGCGCGCTCGCTGATCTTTTCGGCTGCGCTGCCGGCGCCGAATCTGGCGGCTGTGCTGGCTGCGCTGGATATCATCGAGAGCGAGCCGGAGCATGTCGAGCAAGTGTGGAAAAACGCCGATTACATGCGGGTGGGCTTGAAGAGCCTGGGCTACGACACTTTTAACAGCCAGACGCCTATCATCCCGGTCAAAATCGGTGAAAAGTTCCGCACGGGCTTAACCTGGCTGGCGTTGATTGAAGAAGGTGTCTACACCAACCCGGTCGTGCCGCCAGCGACCCCGCCCAATCAGGCGCTGCTGCGCACGAGTTATATCGCCACGCACCGCCAGCATCACCTGGATCGCGCCCTGGTCGCTTTTGAGACGGTCGGGCGCAACCTGGATCTCATCCCCGCGCAATAATCCGCCCGTCGCCGGCGACGACTTCACCAATGGCGTAAGCCGCCTCGCCGGACGCTTGCAAATCGCTCAATAACGCGTCGGCGCAATCGGGCGCAGCCGCCATCAACAGCCCGCCGGATGTCTGCGGATCGTAAAGCAGCGCTTCTTCATAGCTCGCCAGCTTTGCGTCCGCCTTTACCCATTGTCCGTAGTATTCGCGGTTGCGCTCCATGCCGCCCGGGAAGATGCCTTGCTGCGCGTATGCCGCTGTGCCCGGCAGCAAATGAATCGCCTTGACCGCAATCTCGAAATCAACCTGGCTGAGGCGCGCCATCTCCAGCGCATGCCCCGCCAGCCCAAAGCCGGTGATATCGGTCATCGCGCGGACGCCATGCCGCCCCGCTAATTCCGCGGCATTGCGGTTGAGCCGCGCCATGGAATGCACCGCCTGCGCCAGGTGATCGTCCGCGACTTTATCTTGCTTGTGCGCCGTGGTGATGACACCCGTGCCTAGCGCTTTGCTCAATATCAGCCGGTCGCCAATTTGCGCGCCCGACTTGCGGATGATGCGACCTGGCTCGACTTCACCCGTGATGGACAGACCGTATTTTGGCTCGGCATCGGTGATGGAGTGCCCGCCGGCGATGACCGCGCCCGCTTCCTTGACTTTGTCCGCCCCGCCGCGCAGGATTTCCGTCAGAATGCCTTTGGCCAGGTCTTCCGGGTAAGCCACTAGGTTGATGGCCAGCAGCGGACGCCCTCCCATGGCATAGACATCGCTCAAGGCGTTGGCTGCGGCGATGGCGCCGAAATCGTAGGGGTCATCCACAACCGGCGGGAAGAAGTCGGTCGTGGAAATGATAGCGCGCTGCTCGTCGAGCTGGTAGACAGCGGCATCATCCGGCTCGCTCAAGCCGACTAGAATCTGCGGGTGATCCGCTGCTGAGAATGTCTGGCTTAGGGGGCGCAGGACCTGCGCCAAGTCGCTCGGGCTGAGCTTGGAGGCTCAACCCGCGCAGCTAGCCAGCGATGTCAGTCGTATGCTTGGCTCGGGCATGGCACACTCTTTCAAATCAGAAAGCCCACCGAGGGGCGGGCTCTCGCTGCAGTCGGGGTACCCGGATTCGAACCGGGGACCTCTTACACCCCATGCAAGCGCGCTAGCCGGACTGCGCCATACCCCGACAACATGGTTAGTTTAGCACAGTCTCGCCCGCGCGCCAAGTCCAAAGTGGGATTCGTCTCATTCGTTGGGCGGCAGCACGCCATAAGTGCAGGATTGATAGTCTTGGCCGATGACAAGTTGGTAGTCATATTCGCGGTCGGCTCGGGCATTGATCTGCACTTGCTCGGCGGTCATGTTCAGCGCCTTCAGGAGCCGTGGCACGGGGCTGCCCTTTTGCGCCGCCACGAAATCGATGAGCTGGTTGGTCGCTTGAAGTTGGCCAGTTTCGAGCTCGCCCTGGGCAATGGCGTTGAAACCTTCCCAGCGCAGGCGTTCCCCCGCGACAATGTCCCAATTTGCCTGTCCGGAGGCGTTATAAACCGATATGACAGGACCCGCCAGCGCGACTTGATTGGGCGACGGCGGTGTATAGAAGTCCTGTATCAGACGATGGACGGCATTCCGCTGCGGAAGCAGCACCTGCGCGCCATCCGGCGAAGTCCAGTTGTCGGTGTGAATAATGGGCTGGAAGGTGAAATGCTCAATCTTATTAAGCTCCAGGCTGATCAAATGCGGTAGCAGGCGCAGAATCAGGTCGAAGGGCATATCGGTCTCGACCAGTTCCGTGAGTTCTGCCCACAGCGCGGGGATGGTCGTGATCAGCCCCTGTTGTCGCGCCGCCCGCCACATGGCTCGCAAGAGGAGCTGCTGCCGCCGTCCGCGGTCCAGGTCGCTAGTATTGCGGCGCGTGCGGACATACCACAGTGCGTCGAAGCCATCAAAATTGTAGTAGCCGACGGGCAGTGTGCGCAGCTCATACTTGATCGGCTCGCTGACATCATCATTGTCATTCTCGACGGGATAATAGTCCCGATAGGCGCAATCGACGGCGATGTCGACGCCGCCAAGTCGGTTGATGATCGCTTCAAAGCCGCTGAAATTGACAAGGGCATAGTAGTGAACATTGATGCCAAAGTTGTAAAACAGCGTCTGGCGCAGCAAGCCAAAACCCTCGTCCGGCTGCCAATGACGGAGTTGACCGATGCCGTATGCTGTGTTCAGCCGCCCCATGTTGCCGTGCGGCATGTATACGAAGAGGTCGCGCGGCAGGCTTAGCATGGCGGAAGTGCCTGTGTCCAAGTTGAGCGATACCACAATCATCGTATCCGTGCGCACGAAGTCGTCTGTGGTAAGCTCGTTGTCGCTGCCCAAAAGGATGATGTTGACCAAGCTGTGCTCGCGGATGACCTTCGGAGCCTGCGGCGGGACTTGCGTGCCGGAAAGAGTTGTCACCGTGGGATCGCGCGGGACAAGCAGTCTGGGCAAGGCTATGGGCGGTTCTGGACTGTCGGTTGGCGTTGGGATGACGCCTGGTGGCATGGTTGGCGCGTCCTGCAGTAGCAGAAAGCGCGGCACAGCGCCGACTGGCTCGCTTGCGTCGTGGATGTATATTGCTGTAGCCGTGGCGCGATAGGCTGCGCGGCGCAAGTCCTCATCCGCAGTATCCTCGCCAGGCTCCCGCATGATTACAGCTAACGCAACCAGCGTCCAGCACAAGGCAATCAACAGCGTCCCCAGCAGCAGCCACAGCAGCCACCTCGACAAGCGGTCAAGCAGCATTGATAGGGGGCGCATCAGCAGGCCCTCACCAAATCGCCATGAAGCGCTGGGCTAGGGCGCGCTGAAGACCAGCGGTATATCGCAGACGCCAGCGTCAATGGGCGCGCCTTCTGCATCCAGCACCTCCAGCCGCAAATAATGCAACCCAGCACCGAAGATTTCTGTGTTGACCAAGCCCAGTATCTCGCCTTGCCTTGCCTGTCGCGAGTCATAGAAGGGCATGAAGTCCATCGACCAGCCGGGCTTTACGGACAGATGGTAGCTGCCACCGATCGGCACATCTGCGCTGCCGCTCACCGCTACGATGTCTTGCAGTTGCGACATGGGCGCCGGGCTCGTGATGGTCGCCGCGCGAGAGTCACAACCAACTACATCCATAGTCTGATCCACAGACGGCAGCACGAACTCAGGCAGGGTTAGCGTCGAGGGCGGCAACTTCGGCACAAGCACGCGCTCGCCCGTGAAAATACCGCGTACATAGTTGAAGCAATTCCCTTCTCGCAGCGCTATCAGGCTAGTGTCTGCCGCGATCGCCAGCGCTATCAGCGAATCGCCAGGTATCACTTCGTATTCCAGCCAGTCTTCTCGAACTTCACAGCCGGCAAGCAGGCCGCCGTCAGTGGAGCCGAAGACGGTGGGCGTGGGCAGCAGCACGGCTTCGAGACGCGGCAAGGCAGTAGTTGTTGGCAGGTTGGTCGCTGTGGCCGCCGGCGCATCGGTCACGGCGGTTTCAAGCGATTCGGGTCTTGCTGTCGTCGCCGCTGGCGTTGCGATCCTGGTTGGCGTGCCTGTCGCTGTTGCCTCGACTACCAAGAGCGTTTCTGTTGTCGCAGTCGCTGTGTCGGTTGGCTCAGCAGTTGCAGTAGCCGGCAGCGCAGTGTGAGTGGGTCTCACGGTTGCCGGTTCTACTGTCGCAGTTGCCGTTTCCGCCACAGATATCGCAACTAAAGTGGCGGTCGCGGTTTCTATGGACGTTGCCGTCAAGTCTGGCGTTGCGGTCCTGGTTGGCGCATCAGTCGCTGTTGACTCGACTATCATGGGCGTTTCTGTAGTCGCTATCGCCGTCGATGTCGTAGCCGCTATGTTCGTAGGCGCGACAATTTCCGTTGCCAGCTGCACAGCTTGAGCGGGAAGCGCAGTCACCATATCTTCAATTGCAACTGCCGTTTCCGCCACAGATATCGCAACCGAAGTGGCGAGCTCAGTTTCCACGGGCGTTGTCGTCAAGTCTGGCACGGCGGTCCTGGTTGGCGCATCAGTCGCTGTTGGCTCGACTATCATGGGCGTTTCTGTAGTCGCTATCGCCGTTGATGTCGCAGTCGCTGTGTCGGTTGGCGCGACAATTTCCGTTGCTGGCAGCGCGGTGTGAGTGGGACTTGCCGTTGCCGGTTCTACTGTCGCAGTTGCCGTTTCCGCCGCAGTGATTGCAACCGAAGTGGCAGTCGCGGCTTCTGCGGGCGCTGTCGTCACCGCTGGCGTTGCGGTCATGGTTGGCGTGTTTGTCGCTGTTGGCTCGACTGCCACAGGCGCTTCTGTTGTCATTGTCGCCGTCGATGTCGCAGTCGCTGTGTCAGTCGGCGCAATAATTTCCGTTGCTGGCAGTGCGGTGTAAGTGGGACTCGCCGTTGTCGGTTCTACTGGCGCAACTGCCGTTTCCGCCACAGATATCGCAACCGAAGTGGCAGTCGCGGTTTCTATGGACGTTGTCGTCAAGTCTGGCACTGAAGTCACTGTTGGCGCGTCTGTTGAGGTTGGCTCGACTACCACAGGCGTTTCAGCTATCGTTATCGCCGTTGATGTCTCGGTCGCTATGTCTGTTGGAGTGCCAGTTTCCGTTACCGGCAGCGCGGTGTAAGCGGGACTCACCGTTGCCGGTTCTACTGTCGCAGTTGCCGTTTCCACCACAGATGTCGCAACCGAAGTGGCGGTTGCGGTTTCTGCGGGCGCTGTTACCACCGCTGGCGTTGCGGTCCTGGTTAGCGTGCCTGTCGCTGTTGCCTCGACTACCAAGAGCGTTTCTGTTGTCGCAGTCGCCGTCGATGTCGCAGTCGCTGTGTCCGCAGGCGCAACAATCTCCGTTGCCAGCTGCACAGCTTGAGCAGGAAGCGCAGTCACCATATCTTCAATTGCAACTGCCGTTTCCGCCACAGTGACCACAACCGAAGTGGCGGTCGCGGTTTCTGCGGGCGCTGTCGTCCCTGCGCGCGTTGCGGTCATGGTTGGCGCGTCTGTCGCTGTTGTCACCAGGAGCGAAGGCGTTCCAGCTATCGCTATCGCCGTTGATGTCGCAGTCGCTGTATCCGCAGGCGCAACAATCTCCGTTGCCAGCTGCACAGCTTGAGCGGGAAGCACCGTTGCCGGTTCTACTGTCGCAGTTGCCGTTTCCGCCGCAGCGATCGCAACCGAAGTGGCAGTCGCGGTTTCTGCGGGCGTTGTCGTCAAGTCTGGCGGAGCGGTCACTGTTGGTGTGCCTGTTGAGGTTGCCTCGACTGCCACAGGCGTTTCTGTTGTCATTGTCGCCGTCGCTGTGTCAGTTGGCGCGACAATTTCCGTTGCCAACTGCACAGCTTGAGCGGGAAGCGCCGTTGCCGGTTCTACTGTCGCAGTTGCCGTTTCCGCCGCAGTGATTGCAACCGAAGTGGCAGTCGCGGTTTCTGCGGGCGTTGTCGTCA
>DAOUKU010000023.1:0-1502 GCA_034420985.1 Anaerolineae bacterium
GAGCCAAAAAAGAAGCCCAGCAGCGCCACAAAGGGCAGGGCGGCGATTGTCAAGCGGGTTCCTTCGTGGGCGCAGCTGCGAATAAGTCGGGCATACTAGCACACATGCAAGTCCGTGTAAGTCTTGAAAAACTCGTTAACGCAGAGAAGACAGAGAGGGCTTGCCCGCTGCTGGTCTATCCCCCTTGGCCCCCCTCGTATCAATGGGGGGAAGGTTTCGCCGGGTATTCGCATAGATATTGATATCCATTTTGAGTGGCGATCTCGCCTGCCTTAGCTCCCCTCCTTGATGCTTCGGGGAGGGGTCGGGGGAGGGGTAGACTGAGCCGCAGGCAAATCACCCATTGACCTGGAAGAGCTCGACCACTTCGCCGCCGGGGCCTTCAAAAAAGGCGATGGTCACTGGCAAATGTCCCAACTGCACATCTTTCAGCTCGACTGTCACTTTTCTGCCAGCCGCCCGAACCCGTTGCAGTGTGCCCGCGATATCGGTGCAGGCCAGCGCGAAATGAAAGACGATATTGCCTTTGGCCTCGCTCGCAAGCTCTTGACCAGGCTGCGGCTCGAATAGCTCGAGGTGGCTGCCATCGCCAATATCCAGCATGCAGATGCGCCGCCCGCCGCCGTCCCATTCGACCGTCTGGCGCATGCCCAGCACATCAATATAAAAGGTTTTTGACGCTTCATAATCGCGCGTCTGGATGGCGATGTGGTGGCTGCCCAAACCGGGCGCAAGTTGATTCTTCGTTCCCACTGGCATCTGTTCTCTCCTTGTTGATTATGGGTTTTATCTTGGCGAAATTGTCGCATTCCATTTTTGTGTCTAGCCGTCCTCTTGCCGCGCATCCCACATCTCGGCGCGCTGCATGAAGACGTTGGGGTCATCCAGCCAGTCCTGATAATCCAGCCGTCCGTCATCGGTCAGCCAGTCGATTGTGTGGTTCAGGCATTCGCGCAGGGCGACAGCGTGAATATCGGTGCTGAATCCGCCATATTCAACCGACTCGTCTAGCGCGCTAATGACCAGTTCGCCAGCCGATGCAGCGGCAATCAGCCCATTGCCGATCTGCCCGCGGGCGATGGCATCAAGTTCGCCGGCATAGAGCGCCTCGACCAATTCAATTTCGCCGAGTTCGACGCCCAGATAGACGACCTGCGGCCGCGATTCGTCCGGCGGCAGCAAGCGCGTTCGCCCCGCCAGGTTGTCCGATTCGTCGGCGGCTGTAATAACAAAGTCGCTGCTGCCATCGGCGCTGACGATTCCTGCTGGCGTCTCAACTTGTGTGCCAGCCAGCAACGTGCCTTGCGCGTCCGTCAGCCCGGTGATCTCCAGCAGGCGCGATTCCCCGGTCGAGTTGGGCACAGAGCCGACGCGCACATCGCTGGTCAGCGCAGCATAGCTATCCAGCCGCTCGGCATCTTCTGCGCGCACCAGCAACGACTGGCGGAAAGTTATGTGGCTGCTGGTGAAGGCGATCTGCTCTTCGCCATCGGCATCATAAC
>DAOUKU010000024.1:0-34146 GCA_034420985.1 Anaerolineae bacterium
ACCTACTGGCGTATGGTCGGCCGCCCCGAGCGCTCGGATCCAGACGAGTTCACCTACAATCTCTTCCATTCCAGCGTGCGCGATGGCGGTTACAACTTCATCGGCTACAACAATCCTGAGTATGATGCCTTGGCGGAAGCGCAGCGTGTGGAAGTGGGTGATAGGGAAACGCGTCTGGACATCATCTGCGAGGCACAGCAGATCATCCGCAACGATATGGTGAACGCTTACTTCATTCACCCGCTGACGCCGCAGGTGGTCAATACGGCTGTCTTCAACCCGGATAGCATCACGACGCAGGCTGGCATCGGCGTGCACAACTTCTGGACCTGGATCGGCATCGAGCCGACCGGCGACGACAAGACGCTGATCACCTCGACGACGTCCTTCCTGAATTCCTTCAACCCGCTGGAGATCGCTGGCGACGCGCCCAGCCGCGTCACCGAGATGACCTGGGACCGCCTGATGCGCATCAACCCCATCGGCGTGCCCGAGCCCTGGGCGGCCGAGAGCGTCGCCTGGGAAGATCCGCTGAATGTCGTCGTCACTTTGCGCGAGGGCATGAAGTGGCATGACGGCGAGGATGTGCAATCCGATGACGCCGCTTACTCCTTTGAAGCGGCGCTGGCCGGCACGACGCAGGTGGACGAGGATGGCAATGAAGAGTTCCGTCCGGAAGCGCCTGACTATCACCCCTTCGCCCGCAATGTCGCCAATATCGAGATCATCGATGACCTGTCGCTGCGTTTCACGCTGCATACGCCATCGGCGGCATTCGAGACCAGTTCGCTGGCCAAGCTGAACTTGATTCCCAAGCACATCTGGGAACCGATCATCAACGATCTGCTGGCGCGGGATGACGCCGATGCCGACTCGATCCAGGAAGAGATACCAATCGGCTCCGGTCCCTTCAAGTATGTCGCTTTCGATGTGAACGAGTTCGTCTTCCTCGAGGCTTTCGATGACCACTGGGCACGGCCGAATATCGATGCCTGGATCATGAATGTCTTGCCAAACCAGGAAGCGACGCTGGGGCAGATTCAGTCGGGCGAGATGAACTTCCTCTGGGAGTGGCCTGGCGATCCCGGCGTGCTGCAGCAAATCGTCGCCGATAACGAGCACCTCGATTTGTTCTCGGCCATCAGCATCGGTTTCAACTACTTCGCCTTCAACGTGCGTTATGCACCCTTCGACGATGTAACTTTCCGTCAGGCGGTCGCGCACACGATTCCGCAGGAGTTCATCATCGACAACATCTTCAATGGCTTGGCGGCCCCGGCGGACAGCTTCGTGTCAGCCGCGCTGGAATACTGGCGCCAATGCGAAGATTTGCCGACATACGACTTCAGCATTGACGGCGCGCGCGCGCTTTTGGAAGGCGCCGGCTACAGCTGGGATGACGAGGGACGCCTGCATTACCCGGGGAATTAGTCAAAGGTTTCTCCCACCCCAAACCCCTCCCCCATAAAGAGGGAGGGGTTTAGTTCGCTCAGTCCGAACCTGGAGTCACCCCTTCCCTCATTTTGGGGGAAGGGGCCGGGAGATGGGGGCTCAGACAGGCAGGAGCGTAGAGCATGAGCCGTGGCGTCGCCTATTACATCTTGGGGCGTTTCTTGCAGAGTGTGATGGTGCTTTGGATCATCGTCACCCTGCTCTTTTTGTTATTCCGTCTGGCGCCGAGCAATCCGCTGGCCAGCTATATCGACACGACTTTCACCAAACAGCAAGAAGCGGCGCTGCTGGCGCGCTTCGGGCTCGATAAGCCGCTGGGCGAGCAGTACATCATTTATCTGGTAAATCTGCTCAAACTCGACCTGGGCGATACTTTCAGTTACTCCGGCAAGACGGTGCTGGATATCTTAGGCGCTGATCTGCCGAATACGATTTATTTGACGCTGACCTCGCTGCTGCTGGCTTATGCGGTAGGTGTGCTGGGGGGCATCGTGATGGCGGCCATGCGCGGCCGCATGATTGAACGCGTCGGCACAACCTTCACCTTGATGACGCGTGCCGCCCCGCAATTCTGGGTGGGCATGCTGCTGCTGACATTCTTCGCCTTCCAGTTGAAACTGCTGCCGTCTTCCGGCATCGGTCCGCCGATGGTTCGCTACCGCTGGGAAACCGAGTGGGACAAGCTGTTGTCGCCGGTGTTCTGGCGGCACATGATCCTGCCCACTTTTACGCTGGCGCTTTATCTGCACGGGCTGCCGTTGCTGTTGATGCGTTCAAATATGCTTGAAGTGTTGGACCAGGATTATGTGACCATGAGCCGGCTGGCTGGCTACAGCGAATGGCGCGTGATGATCCAGACGGCGGCGCGCAATGCCATGCTGCCGGTACTGACGGCGCTGACGCTGGGTATCGGTTATAGCATCGGCGGCAATGTGGTGATCGAGCATGTATTTTCCTGGCCCGGGCTGGGGCGCACGCTGGTTCGGGCGGTCCAGCAAGCCGATTATCCGCTGGCGCAAGGCGCGTTTTTCCTTATAGCGGTGATTATTGTTTTCATGAATTTCATCGCCGATATTTTATACAGCCTGCTGGATCCGCGTGTGGGCGCATCGGCGCAGGCGCAGGTTTCTTAAGGCGAAGGGTGAGCGATGCAACAAGAAGCGAGCGTTCGCAGCGAGCCAAAGGGCAAGGCGACGATGCAGTTTCGCCAAGGCTCGGCCATCCGTCAGTTGTGGGAGACCAACCTTGAGGTATTTCAGCGCGACAAGATGGCGCTGTTCGGCTTGTGCATCTTTGCCGTTTTCACCATCGTGGCGATCTTCGCGCCGCAGATCGCCCCGAATGATCCGCTGACGCCACTCAAGAACAACGAGGGCGACTGGATCAAGGATGCCATGCCCTATTGGCTGGCCGAACCGGGGGAAGACGAAGCCGAGGGCTATACGAATACCTTCCTGCTGGGCACGACGAACATTGGGCGAGATATTTTTTCGCAGCTGATTCATGGGTCGCGCTCGGCGCTGCTGGTTGGTTTCTCGGCGGCGGCGGCGGTGGCGGTTATTGGCACTGTGGTCGGCTTGGTGGCGGGTTATTATGGCGGCTGGGTCGATGCCATCTTAATGCGCGCGGCGGATGTCGCCTTTGGCATCCCTTTCATTCCCTTCATCATTGTGATTTCCGCTTTTCTGGATCCCAGCATCTGGAATGTGGTGGTGGCGATGGCGGTGCTGCTGTGGCGAGACACGGGCCGTGTCATCCGCTCTCAAGTCCTGGTCATCAAGGAGCAAGCCTTCGTGAGCGCGGCGCGCGTCTCCGGCGCCAGCGACCTGCGCATTATCTTCGTTTATATCGCGCCTAGCATCCTGCCGCTTTCCTTTCTTTATGGCTCCTTCGCCATCGCCTGGGCGATCTTGACGGAAGCGAGCGTCAGCTTCCTCGGTTTCAGCGACCCGGAGACGATCAGTTGGGGCTTCATGCTGCAGGACGCCTTCAACTCCCTGGCGCTTTCGCGCGAGGCTTTTTATTGGATCGTGCCGCCCGGTTTGTGCATCATGCTGACGGTGATGGCGGGCTTCTTCATTGGGCGCGGTTATGAAGAAGTGCTCTTCCCGCGTTTGCGGCGGATGTAAGAAATGATCAGAAACTGTAGGGGCGACTCTGTGAGTCGTCCGCGCATTGGCAAACGATGACAATTCTCTCAATACGCAATCTCAAAGTTGACTACGCCACGCAGGACGGCACAGTCCAGGCGGTCGATGGTGTCTCGCTGGATATCGCTGAGGGGCAGCACCTGGGCTTGATCGGCGAATCGGGCTGTGGCAAGACGACTCTGCTGAAGGCGATTGTGCAAGTATTGCCGCGGAACGGTCGCATCGCCGCCGGCGAAATCCACTTCAAGGGTCGAGATTTGCTGCAGCTTTCCACGGCGGAAATGCGGCAACTGCGCTGGCGGGAGATCGCCACCATCCCGCAAGCCTCTATGGACTCGCTAAATCCCGTACAGCGCGTCGGCAGCCAGTTGACCAAACTGCTGCGGGTGCGCGGCGGCTATGACAAGCGAGCTGCCCAACGGCGCGCGGTCGATCTCTTTGACCTGGTCGGGCTGGACAGCGAACGCCTCTCGCATTATCCGCATGAATTTAGTGGCGGTATGAAACAACGCGCGGTCATCGCCATGGCTCTGGCTTTGGAGCCGAGTTTGCTGATTGCTGATGAACCGGTCACCGCGCTGGATGTCATCGTACAGCACCAGATTCTGGAAGTGCTGCGAGAGTTGGAAGAAGAATTGAACCTGACGGTCGTGCTCATCACGCATGATATTTCCGTGGTGGCACAGGTCTGCGATTCGGTGGCGGTGATGTATGCGGGGCGCATCGTCGAACAAGCCGCTGGCGCGCCCTTTTTTGCGGCGCCGGCGCACCCCTACAGCCTGGGCTTGCAGCAAGCTTTCCCCAATTTGGCGCGTCCACGCGCGCAGTTGGTCTCTATTGAAGGCTACCCGCCCGACCTGCGCGAGCCGCCGTCCGGCTGCCGCTTTGCCGAACGCTGCCCCTTCGTACAAGAGGCATGCCACGAAACTGACCCGCAGCTGCAGCTGGTCGGCCAGGGACGCTACGCTGCCTGCCTGCGCAGTGGTGAGATGGAATCGCTGCGCCTGCAAGCCGAAGACCCGCTCCTCTGGCAACGCGTGGAAGTGGCGCAACAATTCGCGCCCGTACCCAGCCCGTTTACACAAACCCCATCCGCCATCGCGGCGACTCGTAGGGGCGACTCTGAGAGTCGCCCGCCAATGCTTGACCCAACTGCGGACAACGGCAAGGACGACATCCTGCTGGAACTGCGCGAGGTGTCCAAACGCTTCAAGATCGGCGGCGGCTTGGCGGGTTTGCTGCGCGGCGACAAAGAGCAGACGGTCTACGCCGTCAACAAGATCTCCTTTGCTTTGCGGCGTGGGGAGAGCCTGGGGCTGGCGGGGGAAAGTGGTTGTGGCAAATCCACCACTGGCAAGCTGCTGGTCAAGCTGCTGGACGCCAGCGATGGGGAAATCCGCTTTGCTGGCGATGACTTGGCGGCTCTGGATGGCGAGGACCTGCTGCAATTCCGCCGCCGCGCTCAGCTGATGTTTCAAAATCCTTTCGAGGCGCTGAATCCGCGCTTCACCCTCTATCGCTCGCTGACTGAGCCCTTGATCATCCACGGCTGGACGGACGAAGACGAACGGCTGACCCGCGTCGTGGAAACGCTGGACCGCGTCAATCTGCGCCCCGCCGAAGTCTTCCTGGACAAATATCCGCATCAGCTATCCGGCGGGCAGCTGCAGCGCGTGGTGCTGGCGCGGGCGCTGGTCTTGCAGCCGGATTTCCTGGTGGCGGACGAGCCGGTGTCGATGTTGGATGTCTCGGTGCGGGCTGGCATCCTCAACACGACGAAGCGTCTAGCGCGGGAATTGGGCTTGGCGACGGTTTACATCTCGCACGATCTGTCGCTGCTGCAATATACCTGCGACCGCATCGCCATCATGTACCTGGGCGAGATTGTCGAGATTGGACCCAGCCAAGAGGTCATCAACAATCCGCAGCACCCCTATACGCAAGCGCTGATCGCCGCCGTGCCCGTGCCTGACCCGACTATCGAGAATCCGCCACTGCGCGTAGAAGAAGGCGTGCCCCGTCCCACCGAACAATTCATTGGCTGCCCCTTCGCCCAGCGCTGCCCGGATGTCATGCAAGCCTGCCTGGATATCCGCCCGCCCCAAGTCATTGACGCCCAGGGTCGCATGACTTCTTGCCACCTCTATGGCGAGCACAGCAGCTCGCCGAAGCTGAAGAACGGGCGGAAAGCCAGCGCTTGACCCTTATAGTCAAGAGCGCCAGCCAGGACAGCTGACCATGACTGCAGACGGCTCGCTGGAATTGACGCTAGCCCAGTCAATCGCCCTCTTCAAATACTTCGTTTATCTCCCGCTCTGCCTTCTTTGCTACTGGCAGTTGGTATCCCGTCTGAGCAACTCGGTCAAGCGGGTGGCGACCATCACGCTGATCCTGCAAGTCCTTGTGCTGCTGATGGCGACGGAAGTTCCCTCACGAACCAGCTATTGGGGTGTGGTTTGGCATTTTGATATGGAGCACAACATCCCGTCTGCGATGGCCTCCACGCTGCTGGCCTTTGCCGGCGCGGTTTCTCTCGTTACCGCCTGGCGGGCGCGCGAGCGACTATACTGGCTGCGGCTGCATTGGGTCCTGATTGGCTTGATCTTGCTGCTGATGGGGCTTGACGAGTACTTTGAGCCCTACAAGAAATACTTGCTGCAAACCTATTCTGCAAACTGGCACATCGGCTACATCATCATAGGCATGGCCGCGGCGGGAAGCACGGCTATGGCTTGGCTGCGGGCGCAGCGGTTGTGGCATGGCTGTATGTTGGCGGCGCTGCTCTTCTTCGCGCTGGGCGGCATTGTGCTGGATCCGACGCAATTCTGCGGCTTGGAGGGCGTGCTGCAGGTCACGGTTAATGAATGCGAAGGACTTTTCGCCATTGAAGAACTCAGCGAGCAATTCGGCACTTGGTTGGCGCTGGCGGCTGCGCTAGGGCATTTGGGCACATTGCGAGGACCGCTGTCGCCTCGCCTGCGCCGCATGCTCTGGGCAGTCCCGCTGCTATGGCTGCTGCTCATCCCAGTGAATTCGCTGGTGTCACGGCTGGAATTGCATTTTCTGGGGGACAAGGCGGCCGCAAGCTTTGACGGTGGCGTCCAGTTGCATGGCTATCAGCTCGAAGAATCGGATGTGGGCGTCAACATCCGCGCCTATTTTCGCGCCAGCCAAGCCAATTACGCGCGCGCTAGTGATTACTTTGTCGATTTTGTCGACCAGGCCAGCCTGGAGTCTGTCCGCAAGCTGCCCGCCCGAGTCGATCGTTTGCACGGTTTGTGGTTTATGGGTCCGCAGTTCGTGCCCGTATATCGACAGAGCTTCTGGGTGCGTTTCACGGAGAACCTGCTGCCCAATCGCGCCTTCTGGATTACGCTGGCTCTTGCCGACCATGGCGGCTTGCTACACGCGCAAAGTCAGGATTTGCCACTGTTGGGCGGCAGACAGCTCATCCTGGGCGAAATTGTCATCCAGGCGCCGCAGCCGCAGCCATCCGCCGCGCCGATCGCCCGCTTTGACGGACGATTCGCGCTTATGAATGTTACTTTCCCCGAGCGCGCCCAAGCTGGCGACGCACTTGAAATCCCCATCACCTGGTATAGTTCAGCCGTGGGCGAGCGGGATTACAGTCAATTCCTGCATTTTGTACATGCCGAAAGCGGTTTGCAGTGGGGCTACGATCAGCCGCCGCTGGGAGACCGCCTGCCTACGCGACTATGGTACGAGGGCTTGGTGGATACGGAAACTTGGCAAGTGACGCTTTCTTCAGATCTGGCGTCGGGACAATATGATGTCTTCACGGGGCTCTACAATTCCCGCGATATGCAGCGCTTGCCCACCATTGATGCCGCTGGCGTGCCGATCCTTGACGCGCGCGTCCGCCTCGGCAGTCTGCTGATCGACGCTTGATTGCCGGGATGACAGAATAGGCAAACGCGTCAAGCATGCTTATTGAATCCGCCGCATTGTGATAGATTCGCGTGGCAGGACGCGCTGGCGCAGGGCAACTTGAGCCGATGGAAGCTAACTTGCTGCAAATGACCTACGCCGAATGGGTGGCAGCCATCAAATATGTCGTGTATATCCCCGCCTGTCTATTGTGCGCCGGGCTGCTGTTGCCGCGTCTTTCGACATTTTCGCGGCGGCTGGCTGGCGGCGCCCTCATGATCAAGCTGGTGCTGCTGCTCTTGTCGCTGGAGCTGGCATCCGAGCGCAGCTTTACCGGCTTCGTCTGGAACTTCGACATGGAACACAACATCCCATCGCAGCTGGGCGCGACGCTGATGTCGTATGCGGGCATGGTGGCGCTGCTGGCGGCATGGCGGGCGGGCGGGCGCTCCAAATGGCGGCGGGTGCATTTTCTGGCGGCCGCTTGCTTGCTGCTGCTGCTTGCTATCGACGACTACTATTATCCGTTGAAGTCCTTCTTTGAGTTGCAGACAGTAAATTACCACCATGAATTCTTCCTGGTCATCGGTCTGGCTTTTGGCGGGGCCACCGTAGCCGCCTTCGCACACGATAGCGGGCGCATGCGACTCTGGCATGGCTGCTTGCTGGCGGGCTGCGCGCTGATTGCGCTGGGCGCCATCCTGCTGGATAGCGGCGGCGAATTCTGCGGGCTGCCATTTCTCGTGAAGATCGTCGGCGGCTGCAAACTGCCAATCCATATCGAAGAGCTGGCTGAGCAGATGGGCAGTTGGCTGGCTGTCGCCGCGACCCTCGGCTACCTCGACCAGGTCCTGCCAGACCCATCGCGGCGATTGCGCTGCGCCCTGATACTGCTGCCGCTGCTGTGGTTGCCGATCATCCTGCTGATGTCGCAAGTGCCCCGTCTGGAGCTGGCTGGCCTGTCTCAGCGGGCGGAGACGCGTTTCGGCCACGGCATCCAACTGCTAGGTTACGACATTGACCACGAAGAACGCGCGATTGGGCTGCGCTTCTACCTGTCTGCCAGCCAGGCTGGCTATGTCGAGCTGGCCAATAACTTCATCGATCTGGTGGACGGCGTCAGCGGTATGCCCTTGGCGACGGCCTTTGACCACTCCACCAATGAGCAGGGCGTCTGGTTCCTGGGCGCGGATCACGAGTTGATCTACCGGCAGCGACTGAGACTGCCCATCACTGCGGATTTGCCTGCCAACCATGCGCTTTGGATCACGCTGGCGATGGCCAACCACAGCGCCTTGATGCATATTGAGGCGAGCGACTTGCGCACGCTGGGCAAGACCCATGCCGTGCTTGAGGAGTTTGTCATCCTATCGCCGCAGCCACCGCCAGACACAGCGCCTATCGCCAGCTTTGACGGCAAGTTCGCGCTAATGGATGTCGCCTTGCCCGCCCGCGCGCAAGCCGGCGATGCGCTCGCTATCCCTATTACCTGGCGCAGCAATGCCGACAGCCGCGAGGATTACAGTCAATTCCTGCATTTTGTGCATGTGGAAAGCGGCGCGCAATGGGGCTATGACCAGCCGCCATTGGGACTGCGGCTGCCAACGCGTTTGTGGTACGCGGGCTTGACCGATACGGAAACCTGGCAAGTGACTCTGCCCCCCGACCTGGCGCAGGGGCAATATGATGTCTTCAGCGGGCTATACAACTCGCGCGATCTACAGCGCCTGCCCGCCACCGATCCTGCTGGCGCGCTCTACCTTGATGCGCGCGTGTCGCTGGGCAGCCTGACCATCGATAGCGGCCAGTCCTAAACGCGCTACATGAAGATACAGAAAAGCTCTACCACAGAGGAATCGAGGCAACACAGAGGGCACAGAGTCCACTAAATCATTGGGGGCAGATCTATGACCACCATGACCGCAGCGGTATTTTATGAGCATGGCGAGCGCGATGTGCTGCGATTGGAGCGCCTGCCCATCCCCCAGCCCGGCGCCGGCGAGGTCCGCATCAAGGTGCATGCTTGTGCTTTGAACTGGCTGGATGTCGGCATTCGCCGCGGACCGCAGTTTGGCGCAGTGCCCCTGCCACTGACCACTGGCGTGGATGTCTGCGGAGTCATCGACTCGTTTGGCGATGGCGTTACAAGCTGGCAAGTTGGCGATGCCGTTACGTTGTATTCGCTGGTGACTTGCGGCCTCTGCGAGCACTGCCGGGCTGGCGATGTCACCATTTGCCCGCAGCACCAGATTATCGGCGAGCACACGCATGGCGGGCTGGCGGAGTATATGCTGGCGCCGGCGCGCAACTTGATCGCCAAACCGGAGCGGCTGTCCGCTGTGGAAGTGGCAGCGCTGCCCGTCGTCTCCATGACTGCCTGGCACATGCTGATCACGGTGGTTCGTTTGCAGGCGGGCGAAACGGTCTTCATTCCCGGCGCGGGCGGCGGCGTCGCTTCCATGGGCATCCAGATCGCCAAACAAGCCGGCGCCACAGTCATCGCCAGCACCTCCAGCGAGCGGAAAATGGCAAAAGCGCGCGAGTTAGGCGCGGACCATGTCGTCAATTATCGCGATTCCGACTGGGTTGAGCAGGTCATCGCCTGGACGGGAGGACGTGGCGTGGATGTGGCGCAGGATTTAGTCGGCGCGCAGACCTGGGCGAGCAGCTTGCGGACCCTGGCCCGCGGCGGACGCCTGGTTGTTTGCGGCTCGCATTCAGGCAAGCAGTTCCCGCTGCATATCCCGCAGATTTACCATCGCCAGCTCAGCATCCTCGGTTCCAACGGCGGCACTTACAACGAGTTGTGTCGGGTATTGGCGCTGGCGAATGACGGCTTGCTGCGCCCGGTGATTGACCGCGTCCTGCCCCTAGCCGAGATTCGCGAGGGCCACCGCATCCTGGAAGAGCACGATCACTTCGGCAAAGTGGTTATGCGGATTGGCGAGTGAGTGATTGCAAGCAAAAGATTGAACGCCAAAGGACGCGGAGAGGTGGAAATAGCTGTAGGGACAGGGCGACCCAATGGGTCGCCCCTGCACGGTTCTCCATTTGCAGAAAATGGGGGTTGAGGGGGCGAGTCACCGCCTCGCCCCCTCAACATAATGAAAATCTCTGTGCCCTTGTTTCCTCTGTGGTAAGGTCTTTTGTGCTACTCTGCTGCGCGCCAGCCCGTCCCAAACTGCGACTCGATATAGCGCTGTTGCCGTTGACTCATGCGGACTTGCCGGTCCAGCGCGGCCGGGTCCCATTCCGCCAGCAGATCCGCTTGCAGGGTCTCCAGCACATCGGCATAGGCGGCGTCCCCCGCCAGATCCTTGAATTCGCCCGGATCCGCCTCGATATCAAAGAGCGCTGGCCTCTCGCCCCAGCTGTACATCAGCTTGTATTGCCCGCGCCGCAGCATAGCCAGGGGACGGTCGCTGCCATGCGCCAGATATTCGCAGAAGGCTTCGTCTTTCCAGGTCGGGTCGTCTTCCGTGAGCAGGGGCAGCAGACTTTCGCCGTCCAACTCCAGCGGGCAGACATCCCCGGCGATATCGCAGGTGGTCGCCACGACATCGACCAGCGAGCAGACCTGCGGGATGCGCTGCCCGCCAGGGATCTGTCCAACCCAGGCAATCTGCAATGGCACGCGCGCGGAAGCCTCGTAGAAGTTAGACTTGCGCCACATGCCATGCTCGCCATTCATGTCGCCGTGGTCGCTCAGGTGGATGATGACGGTGTTTTCGGCTTGACCAGTTGCCTCCAGCGCGTCCAGTAACTCGCCGATTTTGTCGTCAAAATAGCTAATCAGCGCGTAGTAGGCGGCGCGGGCGCGGCGAACCACCTCGTCCGGGAATTGCGGGAAGCCGAACATCAGGCGGATGCGCTGCGCCATGGGGTGCAGGCTGGCCAAATGCCCCGCTGGGATGCGCGGCAAGTCCATTTCCTCCGGCGGGTACATGTCCCAGTAGCGCTGCGGCACGATATAGGGGAAATGCGGCGCGATGAAGGAGACATTCAGCGCCCACGGACGGGCTTGCCTGGCTGGATCGCGCAGGTAGTCCAGTGCCCGTTTTTGCGCCAGTTCGTCATAATCCAGTTCTTCCGACCAGCCGGGACCGGCGTTATAGACTTCGTGCCAGGGCTGCTCGGCGGGGACGATGCCATCGTCCCAGGTATGGATGGGGTGATAGCGCTCGGCATGCAGGTCACGCGCCAACTGCTGCTGAAAGCCGTGCAGTTGGTCGCTGCCGCCAAAATGCTGCTTGCCGGAAAGCGCCACATCGTAGCCGACCGCCCGCAAACGATGCGCCCAGGTCACCACATCTGAGCGCAGCGGCGTTACATTGTCCCAAGCGCCGATGTGATTGACATAACGCCCGCTCATGAAGGACATGCGCGAGGGCATGCACAGCGGCGAGTTGCAGTAGGCGGCCTCAAATGTCGCGCCCATGTCCGCCAGCCGCTGCATATTGGGCGTCTGCACGATGGGATGCCCGTAGACGCTGCTGAACATGGGCGCATGCTCGTCGGACATGATGATGAGGATGTTGGGCTGGGTCATGATGCTCTCGTTTTGTGCAAGTGTAGATGCTTTGCCGCTTGGGTCAGAGCGTTTCGCCCAGTTTGACCGCCTGGAAGATGCGCATGCGCCGCAGTATGACCAGCAGTATCGTCATAATTAGTGCAAAGGTGCCCACAAAGAGCGCCACAATCTGCGCGATTTCCGTCCAGGCCATGGTAACCAGGTAGGGCGGCACAACGCCCTCCAAGCTGCTGACAAAGTGCATATAGGGGATGTAGAGCACGCTGACCAACAAGCCGATGCCTAAGCCCAGCAGCAGCCCCAGCACAATCAGCAAGCCTAACTCCCAGGCCACCGACAGCATCATCGCGCCGCGCGACAAACCGATGGCGCGCAATATACCTAACTCTACATAACGCCGCTGGTAGGAGAAGATCGTGTAGAGCAGAAAACCAATCATAGTGGCCAGTGACGAAGTGATGAAGCCGATGGACAGCAAGCCGAAGAGCCCCTGGCGTTCTGGGCGGGCTTGTTCGCGGTTGATCTTGCTGATGGGCTCTTCCAGCAGCACGCCAGCCGCGCCGCGCTGGATCAAAGCCCTTTGGAAGCCGCGCGCGTCAAAGCCGGGCTCAATGCGCATGATGACGCGATGCGCCAGTTCCAGCTGCGCCTGCTCGAAGACATAATCCAGATTGCCCATGAACAGCGCGCCATCTTCATCCGGATACCAGCGCGGGAAGTAATCCAGCGCGCCAACGATCTGGAAGTTGATTTTGAAGACATCGCCGCCGCTGCGGATGTCAATTTCCAGCAAGTCGCCGATATCCAGCGCTCGATTTTCCATGAACTCGCGGGAGACGACCACCGAGTCCGGCTGATGCGCCAGGGCGTTAGTCAAGTAGCCCAGGCGGATATCCGCGAAATCGGGCCGCCAGAAGATGACCGGACCCAAGGCATCGCGGTCGATGCCCACGAAGCGTCCCGACACGCTGCCCGAGGTGAGGCGAGCGGTGGCGGTATATTCGCCGATGCGTGTGGCGTCGCGGACGTTGGGGAAGGATGTGAATTCGGAAATATGCATATAAGCTGGTGGCGCCTCGTCGCCACCCATGAAGGCGCCCGGCGCCTGGCTGTAGACGCGCGCGGAAATATCCGCCGAGACTTTGTAATAGTGCTGCTCATAGAGGTAGCGGTCGATGGTGTGGGCGAAGGATGCTGTGTATATGCCCAGGCTGATGGTGCAGACCAGCAGGATCAAAGGCAGATAGTATGCGCCCGGCGCTCGCTCCAGTTGCCGCGTCACCATCAGCAAGCCGACGCTGTTGCTCCACTGAATCAGCCAGGCTAGGAAACGCAAAATCGGCGCCAGAAAGCGCAGGGCAAAGAGCGTAAGCGCGAAAATAGTCAACGGCGGCAGCAAAAAGACGAAGGGTTGGTCGTAAGCCTGGTCGATGTTGCGCGCGCCGCCTTCCACATCAATCAGCCCGCCTTGCTGCACCACCTGGTAATAGAAATAAGCGATCAACGCCAGCAGCAGCAAATCCAGACCGGCGCGCTGCCACAAGGGCTTGCCCAAGAGACGCGAGCGATCCATCTTGTAGGAAATAATGGTGTGCCGGGACGCGCCAATGGTCGGCACGACGCGGATCAGCACTGTGAAAAGCAGCGCCAGCGCCACGGTCGAGCCGATGGTCGGCGGTACGGAAACGATGAAAGACTGCCCCCAGCGGAAGTCCATGAAACTGCGCGTCGTGCCAATCAACTGCGTGAATCCCAGCGCCAAGGCCCCGCCAATCACCAGCGCGATCACGCCTATGATGATGCCTTCGACCGTGGTCAAACCGACCACCTGGAAGGGTGAAACACCGCGGCTGCGCATCACCGCCGTTTCATTGCGCTGCCCATCCACCACCAAGCCCACCAGCATGATCAAGAACACGAAAAGCAGCGCCACGATGGGGATGCTGAAGACCGTCAGCGTCAGCGTCATCACCGTCATCACGCGCCGGTAATAACTCAATTCATCGACCGGCGACGCCTGGATGTAGGTGCCCGGCAAGTACTGGTCGGCAATCTGCTCAGTTTGATCGTGCCGCTTTATCAACTCGTCCACGCGGCTGGTGTTGATGCTGCTGCCATCGGTTACCACATACCAGACCGCCAGGTTCACCTCCAACTCGGTGTAGGGCGCCAAGCGCTTGGCGTAGGTGGCTTCGTCAATCAGCAAAATATCGGCGAAGACATTGGGACGATAAAACCAGTATTCGCTCTCTTCGTCGCGGGGCCGCCATATGCCGGCGATGCGCACCTCGGTGATTTGTAGCGGATGCTCAGGGTCCAGCCGCCAGTTGAAGCCGACATAACGCTCGCCCGCCTGGATGCCGAATTCACTGGCGAAGGCTTCATGAATCATCACCTCGATGACGCTGTCGGGGTTGGGATCGGCTGGTGCGGGGTAGCTGCCGTCCACGATTTCCACCTGCGCGTTGATATCCTCGGTCGTGCCGAAACTGACATAATCCAGCGAGCGGTTCTCGTCGCGGTAATTCGTCTCGCCCAATGGATAGAGGCGGAAGTTCTGCGTCTCCAGATGACGAACGAGGCGCGTCGTGCGCAAGCCCAGTTCACTCCCGCTCTTCTCGCGCAGGTAGGCGTCCAGGTCGGCAATCGCTTCCAAATTGACTGGCTCGTTCCAGCTGCCGATGTAGCTGAAGAGGAAGGAAAATGGCGGACGGTTGATGCGGTCAGGACCCTCGGTCAGGCGCTCTGTCAGAACGCGGAAAGCCACCGACTCGGCATAGATGGGGATGGTCAGCACCAGAGCGACGGCTACTGTCAAGCCGATAATGGTGGCGAGGGAGAGTAGCGGTTGCGCCAGTAGGCGTTTGACGGCGACGATGACGATGGCGCCGCCGCGATGTAGCTGACGCATCATGGACCGATGACCACCTGGTTCTCTTCCGCACCTTCCAAGATTTCAACCATGCCGCCGCCGGCCAAACCCAGCCGCACATCCACGCGCTGCTGCACGCCTTCGTTCTGCACCACGATGAATTCGCGCCCGCTGAAGGTGCGGATGGCCGACTCCGGCAGTACCAGCACATCCTCGCGCGTGTCGATGACTACGGTGAAGCTCATGCGGTCGCCCACACGGAATTCATCCGGAGCCGGCTGCGTATCAAAAGACACATGCACCAGGTCGTCCGTGGACAAGCCATACGGCGATGGCAAGCTCTCAATCCCGCCCGTGTAGACATTGCCCGGGATGGCGGCGCGCTGGATAGTCACAGCCATGCCCTCCGACAATTCGCTGAGGTCGTCGGCGTCCATGTCATCCGTGACTTCCAGGAGGGTTATATCCGCCACCACGGCGATGGGCTCAAAGGCGAAGACCTGCTCGCCAGGGTCAGGCGAAAAATAGGTCAGGCGACCGGTCATTGGCGCTAACAACTCGGATTGGCCAATGCTGGCGGTGATCTCATCAACGCGTTTCTGCGCGCGCTGCACATCAAAGCGCAGCTGCGGGTCGACGCCATCGGTGAGTTCGTCAATCGCGACCTGTGCCAGGTCGCGCTGGATGGTCAGCAGGTTGATCTGCAGGCTTTGGTCGGGGGTCGGCGGCTGGTCGGCGCTGGCAATCGCGTGATCTAACTGGAGCTGTGCCATTTGCAGGTTGAGCGCGGCGCGGCGACTATCGAAGCGCTCCTTGTTTTCGGCGCTTTCCAGGATAGAAGCGGCAATGGCCAGTTCTTCGTTCGCCGCCAGCAACTGATTTTCCAGCGCGTTGGTATTCAGACGCGCCAGCACATCGCCCTGGCTGACATCCACGCCGGCATCGACGACGATTTCCTGCACGCGCCCGTCAATCTCGAAAGCGAATTCTTCGGTGACGACTGGCGCAATCCGCCCGAAGAAGCGACGTTCGTAGACGATGTCGCCGCGCTCGACGCTGTATATTGGCTTGCTGGGCACGACTGGCGTAGGGATAGGCGTGGGCTCGCCCTGGGTGATGGCGTCGCCGAAGTTGGCTTGCGCCGCGCAGCCACTCAGCGCCAGGCAAATGACGCAGAGCGGAACAAGGATCAGTGAACGCAAAATACGCCTCCCTCCTGTGTCGATACCGCTATTGTAGATGAGATGCGAATAGATTAGCAGGCTTTAGATTCGCTGGAATCCGCCAGCCCCTCAGCCCCCCGACAAGCATGTCAATGGGGGAACGAGGGGTTAAGAGTCCACCAACTCAATGGCGGCGGGACGAACCTGCGCGGCGCGGATGCGCGCCAGATCGAATTTCTGCCCACGATCGAACTTGTAAATCCCGTTCTGTTCCTGGTAGATGTCCGTGAGTTGCGTATAGCAGTAGCCGAACATATTGACATCGTCTAGCAGGATGGCGCAAAGCTGCTCGAAGCGCTTATAAAACTCTTCCAAGCTGCCCGGGCGAGTGCCATAACCCCAGCTGTCTTCGTCTTCCTTGACTTCTGGATTCCACCAGATGCCGCCGAACTCGCTGACGAAATAGGGCTGCCCTCGATAGGGAATCGACCAGTTCAAATTGCCGACCAGCCGCGCCGGAATGCCCCATTGACTCGCGTCATTCAAGTAGGGCGCGCCCTCCGCCAGCCCAGCATGCCGCTCGCGGAAGGTGGCCGGATCTTGCATGTAATCGTGGCTGTCATAGACATCCGCTTCCGGCACGCGATGCGAATAGCCGGAGGTATCCAGCACCGGGCGCGTGCTGTCCATGGCTTTGGTGGCCAGGTACATGCCGCGCGTGACATCGTCCAGCGCCGTGATGCGGTCGCCAAGGGTTTGCCAGGTTTCGTTCAGCGGGCACCAGCCGACGATGCTGGGATGAGAGTAGTCGCGCTCCAGGCATTCTAGCCACTGCGTGATGTAATCGGGACCTGGCTTCTGATGCTCGCCATTGAGCGGACCTTCGCCGCTGCAGCCCCAATCACCAAATTCGCCCCAGACGATGTAGCCCAGGCGGTCGGCGTGATACAAAAAGCGTTCTTCAAAGACTTTTTGGTGCAGACGCGCGCCGTTGAAGCCGGCCGCCATACTTAACTCAATATCCCGCAGGAGCGCGGCATCGCTGGGCGCGGTCATGATGCCATCGGGGTAGTAGCCCTGGTCGAGCACCAGGCGCTGGAAGACCGTCTCGCCATTGATCTTGATGGCTTTGCCCTGGATGGATATAGCCCGCAAACCCGCATAGGAACGCGCGCTGTCGATGATGTCGCCGTCGGCGGAGAGCAGCGCAATGTCCAAGTCGTACAAATGCGGGTCGGCAATCGACCAGGGACGGAGTCGGTCGGCCGGGATAGCCAGGTCGAGGCGCGGCGCCAAGTCAAATTCGGCGCTGCATTCGGCGCGAGCGACTTCGCCAGCCGCATCTGACAAAATCGCCTGAAGACGCAAGCCAGGCGCGTTGCCGCTGATGGGCTGCTCCAGGCGGATGGCGGCATTGGCGAGATCGGGCGTGATACGCGGACGGCGCAGCGCAAGCTCCGGCACGGGCTCCAGCCAGACGCTCTGCCAAATGCCGGTGGTGCGCACATAGATCGCGCCGCTGTGACCATATTCGCGGGATTGCTTGCCGCGCGGCTGCGGGCTTTTAGCATCATCGCGAGCCCGCAGCACGATAGTGATGTCGTCGCCAGCTTCCGCCACGCCTGACAGGTCGCAACTGAAAGGGCTGAAGCCGCCGCGGTGCCGCCCCACTTCCACGCTATTGACCCAGACCGTGCTGTCGTAATCGACCGCTTGGAAGTGCAGTAAGACACGCTTGCCCGCCCAGTCCGCTGGAATCTGTGCGGCGCGGCGATACCAGACCGCCTGCATGAAGTCGGGATTTTCGATGCCGGACAACTGCGATTCGGGGCAGAAGGGCACTTTGATGCGGTCGTTTAGCTCGCGGTTGAGCAAGCCACGTTCCAAGCCACTGTCGCCCTGGTCGATCTCGAATTGCCACTCGCCATTGAGGCAGAGCCAGTCATCGCGCATGAATTGCGGTCGCGGGTATTCGGGTCGTGGAATGTCGGTCATGGTGTCTCCTGTATGAACTCTCCTCGGTTCCCCCGTCGAGTCGGGGAGAGGCAATGTGCGCCTCGAGCCTCCAGGTGGTTGTAAGGGCTAGCCGGTGACTAGCCCCATTGCATGAATCCTGCTTCCGAAGTCGGGCGACTCAATGGCTCGCCCATCTACGCCCTCAGTCCCCTATATCAATGAGGGGAAGGTTTCACCGAGCTTCCGCACCCTCTCAGAAGCGCTTATGGATTATTGACTTCGCTGATGTTGGCTCCCCTCCCCGTTGTTGATACGGGGAGGGGCTGGGGGAGAGGTAGACGGGCGTCTCAGCGAGACGCCCCTACAGGTTTCCCTGTGTTGCCAATACAGCGCGGAGCTACTGCCCGAACATGGCGAAATCGTCGAGACGAGTCTGCGCGTCAGCCAGCGCGTCTTCTGGCGTCTTCTCGCCGATGAAAGCGGCCGACAGCTCTTCGTCCATCACCGCTTCGAAAGCGGTGCCCCAGTCGAAGCGCGGCGGAATGACGGCGCTGGGCACGAACTCGGCGTATTCGCTGCGATGCGGATAGTTGTTGTATACATCGCTATCCACGACCGAGTTATTGACGGCGGAGTGCCCGGTGCGCGCCCACTCGATGTTGTTGTCGTTGAGGTATTTGAGGAAAGTCAACGTGGCTTCAAGGCGGGCTGCGTCTGGGTCCGCCCCTTGCGGGATGATCCAGGCGTGACTGCCAGCCCAGGCGGCCGGCTGGTCGTAGACGGTGGGGAAGTTATGGACATAGTAATCCTTCAGCGGGGCTTCGGGATCTGCCACCTGGTTGTCATAGAAGTTGACGACCCAAGTGCCGTTGATATGGCTGCCATTTTCGCCATTCAGGAAGATTTCCTGCGCGGCGCCATAGTCGACATTGTCAACCATGTGTCCCTCATCGCGCAGCATCATCAAGAAGTTCAGCGCGTTCAAGCCCTGTTCGCTGTTGATGAGGGGCAAGCCGTCTTCGCCGTCGATGGTGCCGCCCTCTTGCTGGTAGACCAGCGCCATCCAGTTGCGGCTCAAGCCATTTGTCCACATGCCAGTGAAGGGCAAGCCCGTGGCGGCTTTGAATTGCTCGGCATGGGCCAGGAATTCGTCCATGCCGTAGGGGATATCCGGACTGCCGTCTTCGTTCACCAAGCCAGCCTCTGCCCACAAGCCAACATTGATGTGCCACAGGTGTCCGTGCAGATCCAGCGGGATGCCATAGAGCTCGCCCTCATATTCCACGAAGCCACGAGCGCTGACCGTGAGGTCGTCAGCGTCGATGCCGGCGCCGGGCAAGGCATCGCCCAGCGGAGTCAGCAGACCGCGCGAGGCGTAGTTGGGGATGCGGCGGCCATGCAGCACCATGATATCGGGCGGGGTGCCGGCCGCCAGGTTGGCGTTCAGCTCGGTTACGCCGGGCCAATCCACCACGACGGTGTTGACGACGATTTCGTCTTGCACCGCATTGAAGTTGTTGGCCAGGGTCTGGATGATGCCGCATTCGCCATAGGCGGCGGCCAGGTCGGTGTTGTCGCCAAACTCATCGGCGCATTCGCCAAAGAAGCGCATAAAGGTGATTTCTGTCGCGTCTTGGCCCGCAACAGGCGCAGCCACCAGCGCCAGCAGCAGCGCCAGCGCGAGCAAAATCTTGAACTTGGACATGTCTGTGATCCTTTCCAGATAGTGTAAATCGTCTGTCAATTGTGCTGCTGGCAACTTCTCCTGGCGCCTCCTATCTACTTGATGCCGCTGTTGATAGCGATGCCGCTGATGATGCGGCGTTGGAACACGAAGAAAAAGATGATGATGGGCAGCGCGGTGAAGACGGCCGCCGCCATATCGCGTCCGTAAAAGTTCACATCTGCCCAAGCTTGATTCAGTTTGCGCAAGCCGATGACAATGGTGTAGACCTCGTTGCTGGTCGCGGAGATGATGGGCCAAAGATAGCTGTTCCAGTTGCCCAAAAAGGTGAAGATCCCCAGCGCTGTAATCACCGGCGTCGCTAGCGGAATGATGATGGTGAGAAAGATGCGGAAGCGCCCCGCCCCGTCCATCATGGCGGCTTCTTCCAGCTCCAGCGGGATGCCGCGGAAGAACTGCGTCATTAGGAAGACCGCGAAGGACGAGGCGATGCCGGGCAAGATCAGGGCGATCAACGTATTGTGCAGCTTCAAGTTGGAAAAGAGCAGATACACCGGCAAGAATGTCGCCTCAAAGGGCACCATCAAGCCAATTAAGACCAGCAGATATAGTGGACGTTTGAAATAAAAGTCCAGCCGCGCGAAGGCGTAAGCCGCCAGCGAACACACCGTCAACTGCGCCAGCGTATGCGTGGTCGAGACGACGACGCTGTTGCCCAACCATTTCCATAACTGGCTGCTCTTGAGGATGAAAGTCCAATTCTCGGTTGTGAAGGGATGAGGAATCAAGCTCGCCAGATTGCGCTGCAAAGCCGTCTCGGGGCGGACCGAAGTCACGACTGCCCACAGTACCGGCAGCATCCAGATCAACGCGAACAAGCCCACCGCGCCGACATACGCGCGCTCCCGCCACATGTCTTGCTGCTGCCGTTTGCGCTTCAGCCTCGCGCCAACAACCGTCACCGTTAGCTCCCCACACCCTGATCGCGAAATAGCGCCAATTGCATTAGCGAAACGACCAGCAGCACGGCGAACATAATCACCGCCATAGCCGTGCCATAACCCACTTGGAAATAGAGGAACGAGGTCTCCCAGATGTTGTAGACGATGGTGCGGGTGTTGCCGGCAGGTCCTCCGCCCGTCATGACATCCACCTGCCCGAAGATCTGGAAGGAGGCGATTACCTGCAAGACCGACAGAAAAGCCAAGGGACGCCGCAAGCCCGGCAGCGTAATGTGCAGGAATTGGCGTCTGCGGTTGGCGCCATCTACCTTGGCGGCATCGTAAAGCGATTGTGGGATATCCTGCAAACCCGCCAGGAAAATCAACATGCTGAAACCGACTGTCCACCACAGCGTCGTGAAAGCCACCACCAGCGTAGCCAGATCGCCCTGGTCAAGGAAGGGGATGATGTCCAGCCCGATATTCTCCAGCACGGCGTTGATCAAGCCGCGGTCGGACGAGGCGAAAACGCGCGCCCAAATCAAGCCGATGACCGTGACCGCCATGATATTGGGCAAATAAAAAATCGTGCGGAAGATGCCGATGCCGCGCACCGGTCGGTTCAGCATCAGCGCAAAGATCAAGCCTACAAAGATGATCGGAATCGTCAGCGCGACGAAGAGGATGGTCTGTTCAAAGGCTTGCTGAAATTGTGTGTCGCGCGTCAACAGGCGCTCAAAATTGCGTAAGCCGATATAACGGATATTCGTGCCCATGATCTCCCAGCGGTGCAGCGAGATATAGAAAGTCTGGAAGATGGGCAAGATGGTGAAGATGGCGTACAAGATACCGAAGGGCAGGATGAAGATGAACGCCGTGATGGTCTGCTGCATTTTGGTCGGCAGCTGCTCGTGAAAACGACGGTAGGGACTCAGGAGCGGGGCGAAGACTTCCAGCGCGCCCAGCACGGCGTCGATAAGGCGACCGAGGCTGAAACTGGTCATGATGCCGCTCCCTTAGGATACGGCGGCGGGCGCGAAACGTCTGCCAAGCCTGGATGCGCTGCGCGAAGGAATGACGCCAAGGCAACTTCAAGGAACATCTACAACCGCGATTCGCATTTACTTTGTGATTTTGTGAAATGATTTTAGCTGCCTTTGGACATGTGTCAAGTGATTGCTCTAAACTCGTCTAAATTGCGACTTTCTTTTTGACAACATCGAAGTATACTCGGTGAAACATTCATAGTTTCATGAAGTAAATCGCAGCGCCTCATGCGGAGATTCGACAGAGACAACCACAACCACAATCGCGTGTTCATAGCGGCCAACGATCGCATTGGTCGGGAGCAAGGCATCGCCATCGCCAAGGCATTGGCTTCGGAGCCGCGGTTGCGGATTCTGGAGTATCTGGTTATCAAGGTCGCCAGCCTCAGCGAAATCGCGGGCGATCTAGCCATGCCCATCGCGACTGCCTCGCTGCACCTGTCCAGCCTGGAGTCGGCAGGTTTGGTTAGTTCGCATACGGCGCCTGGCAAACGAGGGCAGCAGCGCATTTACACGCGACTCTACGATACCGTGATCTTCAGCTTGCCGGAAGTGCCACTGGGCGCCGAAGTTGACCATTACGAAACGCAGATGCCCGTGGGCGCATTTGTCGATCACCGGGTCGTATTCCCCTGCGGTCTCGCCGGCGTAGATGCAGTTATTGGCCATTTGGATGATCCCTTGCTCTTTTATGCTCCCGAACGTCTGGCAGCGCAGATGATATGGCTGACTCATGGCCATCTGCTTTATCGCTTTCCCAATCACGTATACGAGCGCGACCTGCCTCGCAGCTTGCAGTTGAGCCTCGAGATCTGTTCGGAAGCGGCGCCGGCCGCCATTGATTGGCGCTCAGATATCTTCATCGAGATTAACGGCATCCGCCTCGGCATTTGGACTTCGCCCTCTGACTTCGCCGACCGGCGCGGCAACTTGACGCCAGCTTGGTGGCCCGATTGGAACAGCCAATACGGCATGCTCAAAGTCTGGCGAGTCGATGCGGAGGGTACTTTCCTTGATGGGCGCAGGCTTTCCCAGGTCACTATCTGCGACCTGGATTTGCCAGCCCGCCCCTACATTGCAGTGCGCATCGGCGTGGACGACGATGCCGAAAACAAGGGTGGAATGAATATCTTCGGCCGGGCATTCGGCAATCACCCGCAAGACATCGTTATGCAGATTGACTATTAACCCGTCACTAGCGCTGTGAGTTCACTTGAAGTCCATCACCCTATCCTCGACGCGCCCATAGCGCAGCATCAGCATGTTCTTCCGATAATTCTGATACAGCTTCCAGGGACGTTCTTTACCCTATTTCGGCAAGTTCGCCAGTGCTGGCTTCCGCTACATAGAAGGCTGGCACAACCGCCAGCGGCTGCATTCGAGATTGGCACACGTGAGCCCGATGCAGTTTGAGTAAGTGACAGGATTCCCCAAAGAACCTGTCAACTGAAAGGGGGCAAGATCAGGGGAAGCAGGCTTTATGCGAAAGGTCGAGAAGCGACGCTTGTGTCGCCCGTCAATTAGAACGATGGCAGTTTCGGGCGACTCACAGAATCGCCCCTGGGCTCGCGCGTTTCTCGCATATAGTCGTATATGCGCTTATGATTGGTGCTTGCATGACAGACTTGGAATCGCTTAAGTGGAGGCTTGCATGAAGATTCTGGTTACGGGTGCGACGGGTCGCATCGGCGCTAATCTGGTCGCGCGGCTGCTGGACAAGGGGCACGAGATACGCAGTTTCGTCTTTCCTGGCGACGCCAGCCGCGCGGACAAGCTGGACAGCTATGCCAATGTGGAAACGGTGGTCGGCGACCTGCGCAATGCGGACGAAGTGCGAGCTGCCGTCGCGGGCGTGGAGGCGGTCTATCATATTGCGGCGGCCATGGGCGGTCCTTTCGACAATCGGCAGTACCTGGATATCAATGTCGGCGGCACGCTGAATATCCTGGAAGCCATCCGCGAGCTTTGCCCGGATCTACAGCGCGTCGTCTATGCCAGCACCGAAGGCGTTTATTGGGATGCGCGCGTCAATGGGCGCTATTTTGAGACGCCCATCAGCGAAGACATGGTCGGTTTGCTCTATCCCGATATGCCCTATCTGATGACCAAGTGGCTCGGCGAAGAGCTGGTCATGGTCTACCACTATCAATATGGCCTGCCGACTTGCGTTACGCGCTTCTCGACCGTGGTCGAACCGAGTGAGTTTCTCAACGAAGACGGCTTGCCCAATATCATGCTCTACAGCGCTGCCGTCGCCAATTATGAAACGCAAGCGGGCCGGAATGCCGACGAGCAGGCATTGATTGACGCGCTGCTGAATGGCTGGGATGGTGAAGAGAAATTGCTGCTCAGCCGCAACCCCAATGGCATTCCCTACCGCCAGCATTTCGGCGATGTCCGCGATATTGTGCAGGGACTCGTCCTGGCGCTGGAACGCGATGAAGCTGTCGGCGAGATATTCAATCTCTCGGGCGCCGCCATCCTGGATTGGGGCGAGCTCGTGCCCTGGCTTGCCGAGCGACACGGTCTGCCCTATGCCGAAGCTCGTTTGCCCTTCAACAATTACTTTGCACTTGACTTGAGCAAAATCGAGACGAAGCTGGGATATCAAGCGCAGCACGATTTCGCGAGCATCCTGGCGACTGCGGAATCTATCCGGCGCGGCGAAGCCACCGATATCATTCCCACTGGCTTGCGTTACGGCGGCGCTTGAGCGCGAGGAGAGCGAAACATGGACAAGGCGCGAATCGTCAGAATTGAAGCGGCCACGCTGATTGGCAAGCGACCGCGGCAAGCCGGCTGCAACGCCCGAATCAGCGTGCACGGCCTGGAAGTAGCTCTGCCGCTGCTTCGCCTGACGACCGATGATGGCGCGACGGGCTTTGGACTTTGCGGCATCGATCAGGCGAGCGCGGCGGCTTTTCTCGGCGCCAACTTGCAGGACTTGATTTTGCTGCCGGCTGGCGTACCCGCTAGCGCCAGCGCGATTGAATTTCCACTTTGGGATCTGCTCGGGCAGCGGATGCAGCAGCCGGTGTATCAGTTGGTTGCGCAGGCAGACAGCTTGGACGGGCCAATCCGCGTACCCTGTTACGATACTTCGCTTTACATCGACGACTTGCATCTGGACTCGCAGGAAGCCGGGGCGGCATTGATCGCCGAAGAAGCGCGCTCCGGTGTTGAGCGTGGGCATCGCGCCTTCAAGATCAAGGTCGGGCGCGGCGCGCGACATATGCCCCTGGAAGCCGGCACTGCGCGGGATATCGCCGTCATCAAGGCGGTGCGCGCGGCGGTCGGCGACGAAGCGACCATAATGATCGACGCCAACAATGGCTACAACCTCAATATCGCCAAGCGTGTGCTGGCGGAAACGGCGGATTGCCGCCTGTTTTGGCTGGAAGAGGCATTCCACGAAGACCCGGCGCTTTATGAAGACCTGAAGAACTGGCTGGCCAAAGAGGGCATGGCGACGCTGATTGCGGATGGCGAGGGCGGGGCGGCGCGAGAGTTGATGGATTGGGCGCGCGCTGGCTTGGTCGATGTGATTCAATACGACATATTCGCGCACGGCTTCAGCAAATGGCTGCGCACTGGCGCGAAGCTGGATGAATGGCAGGTACGCGCGGCGCCGCATCACTACGGTCGCCATGTCGGCAACTATGTCTCGGGGCATTTGGCGACGGCGCTGGCGGGTTTCACTTTCGTGGAATGGGACGAGGTCAGCACGCCGGGTTTGGACGCATCGGCTTATCAAGTGGAGTCGGGCATGGTGACGCTGCCGCGGCGTCCCGGTTTTGGCTTGAGCTTGGAGGAAGCGCTGTTCCGCGAGGCTGTGCGGGATGGGGGCTTTGAGCTGCGAGCGTAGCGGCGTCTGTACAGGCGAGCCAAGCAGACCCGAGCTTGTCAACTAACTGCGAAACTCCAGCACCCCATCCTCGACGCGCCCATAGCGTAGCATCAGCAAGTCCTTCAGATAGTTCTGATACAGCTTCCAGGGACGGTCTTTGCCCTGTTTCGGCAAATCCGCCAGCGCCCGCTGCACATAACCGGAGCTGAAATCGACGAAGGCTTCCGTCTCCATGTTGTCGGGCAGCCGTGGCGCGCAAGATGCATAGCTGCGCCGCCCCATGTGGTTCAGCAAGCGGCAGACATACTCGCAGATTAACTCGGCGCGCAGCGTCCAGGAGGCGTTCGTATAGCCGAAAACCGAGACCAGGTTGGGCACGCCGCTGTACATCGCGCCTTTGTAACTGTGCGTCTCGCCCAGCGCAATCTCTGCGCCATCGACCAAGATGCGCAGATTGTGCATGAGGCGCATGACCAGCCCGGTGGCACTGATGATGAGGTCGGCTCCCAGCAGTTCGCCCGATTCCAGCCGTATGCCCGCTTCTTCAAAGCGCTGGATGCTGTCGGTAACGATATCCACCTTGCCAGCGCGTATGGCCGCGAACAGATCGCCGTCCGGAATCAGACAGACGCGCTGATCCCAGGGCTTGTAACGCGGGTTGAAGTGCCGCTCGACATCGAAGTCGCTGCCCAGTTGCAGGCGCGCGCCATCCAGGATGCTTTTCCGTGTTTCTTCGGGTCGGCTGCGGGCGATATAAAACTGAAACATGCTCAGCAGAATATGCCGCCAGCGCGACAAAGAAGCCGCCAAAGCAAAGGGCAGCACAGCGCGCATTCGCAACGCCAGCTTGTCCCGCCGCGCTCCGCTAACGATGTAACTGGGCGAACGCTGCAGCATGGTTACATGAGCAGCCTGCTCCGCCAGGGCCGGGACCATCGTTACCGCCGTGGCACCGCTGCCGATGACGATGACGCGCTTGCCGGCGTAGTCCAGCCCCTCGTGCCAGCCCTGCGGATGCACGATCTCGCCCAGGAAGTCGTCCATGCCGGGCCAGTCGGGCATATAGCCGCGATCGTAGCGATAGTAACCCGTGCACATAAACAGAAACTTGCAGCAGACAGTATGAATTTTGCTATCGTCAACGTTTTCGATCTCGACTGTCCAGCGGGCGTCGGCACTCGACCAGCTGATCTGTCGGACGCGCCGCTTGAAGTCGATGCGCTTGCCGATGCCGAATTCGTGAGCCGTGTCTTTGATGTAGCGCAGGATCTCGCCGCCGCCGGCAATGGCGTCCTCGCCGCGCCAGGGGCGGAAGCGGTAACCTAGGGTGTACATTTCCGAGTCGCTGCGCACGCCGGGATAGCGGAACAGGTCCCAAGTGCCGCCGATGCTCTCGCGAGCCTCGACAATCCGCCAGCTGAGCCGCGGGCAGCGCTTTTTCAGGTAGTAGCCAGCCGCAATGCCGGAGATGCCGGCGCCGACGATGAGCACATCCAGGTTGTCGCGCATGACTCCATTATGCCCCCGCCGGCCTCATGGCTGTAGGGCTGACCTGGCGAGTCGCCGCCTCGTCCCTACAGATTTCGCATGGATTTAGCCTCCCCCCGATGCTTCTGAGGCTGAGGGGGGTTATGTGCCTGGCGGATGCGCGATGTATTGTTCCAGCAGCGCGGCGATTTCCCCGCCATCCAGCGGCAGTTCCACCATCGCTTGCTTGTGGGCTGACAAGATGATGGCGTTATTCAGGGCGACCGAATGGATGCCTTGCGGCGCCGGGGCGATCAGTGGCGCCTTCTCCAGTATCGCTGCGGCAAAATTTTCGATGATAAGCTCATGCCCGTGCGTCTCCCGCGGGTCGAAAGCCACTGTCTCGCGCGTCATGGGCACTTTCTGGAAGCCTTCGCTGGATTCAAGGATTTGCTTGCGCGATGACCAGGCGTTGCGGAAGAAAGTCAGTTCGTCATTTTCGTAAATCAGCTTGCCGTGCTCGCCAACGATTTCCAGGCGGTTGCTGCCCGGCGACTCGCCCGTAGTAGTGATGAAATGCCCGACCATGCCATCCTCATGCTCGAAGTAGGCGGTCACTTCGTCTTCAACTTCGATATTGTGATGCTTGCCGAAACTGACAAAGCCTTGGACGCGCGCGGGCATCCCAACCATCCACTGGTAGAGATCGAGGTTGTGCGGGCACTGATTCATCAGCACGCCGCCGCCTTCGCCCCGCCAGGTCGCTCGCCAGCCGCCGCTGTCATAATACTGCTGCGCGCGGAACCAGTCGGTAACGATCCAGCTGCAGCGGATGAGCGCGCCCAGTTCGCCAGCCTCCAGCATAGCTTTGATTTTGCGCCAATAGCCCCAGGTGCGCTGCATGAACATAGCGGCGAAGACCAGATCGGGATGCTGCTGCCGCGCCTGCTGCCAGCTTTCGATCATGCGCTGCGCAGCCCCTACATGCACGGCGATGGGCTTTTCCACCAGGACATGGATGCCGCGCTGGAAAGCATCCAGGCTCATCTGCGGGTGATCGTAGTGCGGCGTGGCGATGATGACGCCGTCCAACTGGCAATCGTCGAGCATGCGCGTGTATTCGTTGTAGCGGGCGACATCATCAGGGGCCTCGCAGTCTTCCAGGCGGGCGGTGTTGTGGTCGCAGATGGCTTCCAGACGCGTGTTGGGCAGGTCCAGCGCGTGGCGGACATGCGATTTGCCCATGTTGCCGATACCAACGATGCCCAGTTTGACTTGCTGTTCCCTCATGGCGATTCCTTGCGCTGCGTGACTGGCTTAGGGATACCACAGTGCGGCGAGCACTGTGTAGGGGTGACCCGTGGTCGCCGGTCTGCCCGCATGTGGCGAACCGTGTAGGAGCGACACTTGTGTCGCCCATTTTCGTTCATGCGGTATTGTGAAAATGGGGCGATTTACCGGCTCGCCCGTACTGTTCTTGTATCTGCTAGAGATTGGCGCATAGAGCCTGCCTACTCCCTGCCTCGTCGAGGGGCGCCGCTCCAACCTCAGACGAAATGCTTGCGCAGGCGGCGTTCCAGCGGCGCGCGATTGCAGCGTCCCAGCTCGAAATCGTCGCAGCCGTGAAAAGCCATGAACTCTTCAAATGCGCCGATGAGCCCGCGCATCAAAGCGCCAGTCAGCTTGACGCCGCGCTCCATGTGCAGGTTGTGGCAGATCAGGCGCTTGGCTTTGCGGTCGACCTTGGGGTCGATGCGCCCGACCAATTCGCAGCCGTGCAGAATGGGCATGACATAGTAGCCGTACACGCGCTTGGCTTTGGGCGTGTAGACCTCGATGCGGTAGAAGAAATCCCAGAGCATAAGGTCGCGGTCGCGATCCCAAAACAAGTTGTCGAAGGGCGACAGGAAAATGGTGCGCTGCGTCTGGAAATCGCCCGCCTGAACACGCTGCAGCAGCGCTAGGTCATCACGATGAATGAAGGCGCGCGCGTCCCAGCTTTCGACCTCGACCGGCAGCGCCGTCCCCGCTTGGACCATTTCGTCCAGGATAGCAGCGGCATCGCGTTTGTATTGACGGTAATAATCGGCGACATGATTGCTCGTGCCGATGCCGATGTGGCGCAAGCCGCGCTCGATCGTCCAGCGGCGAAAATCCTCGATCGACTTGTCGAGCGTGAACTGGCTGAGGTCCAGGACGCGCTCCGGCAGATCATAATAACGCTGGAACTTGACCCGATGGCTGACCATCAATTCGCCGCGGTCGAAGAGGTATTCCAACGCGACCTTGGTCGGTTTCCAGTTCCACCAGCCGCCGTCGCCGCGGCGCTCGCTTTCGAACTCCTTCGATGACATCGGTCCCCGCTGGCGAACTGTCTCCAGCACGTTTGCGATGATCGGCTCCATGTCGATGTCAAAGCGCTCGAGTTGCCACTGGCTCTCCTTGAGTTGCTTCTGCTGGATGTAGGCGTGATACCAGGGATAATGCGCGGTCGGCAGCTGGCTCATGGCATGCGCCCAGGTCTCAAAGAGGAAACCGCTATCGAGCAGGGCGTCTAGCTCGGCGGGGTCGTACAAGCCAGCGCGGGCCAGCATGACCAGGTAGTGGCTGCGCGCGACCACGCTGATGGAGTCAAGCTGGAGCAAGCCGATGCGCTGGATAACGCGCTTGAGGTCGCTGTCGCGCTGGTGCAAGCCTTGCTTGACGACAGACAGCACTTTGACCTGATCGCGCGTGACGGGGATGGGCGTGGTCATGAGCGGGAGTGTAGCACAGACTGGCGGCGGTCGACTATAATGCAGATGTGGGATTCAGAAAGGCATACAGCCATGTTCACCGAGATCAGAATGACCAATTTCAAGTCGTGGCGCGACACAGGGGCGGTGCGGATGGCACCACTTACGGCATTCTTCGGCGCGAACAGCTCGGGCAAGAGCAGCCTGCTGCAGATGCTGCTGCTGTTGAAGCAGACTGCGGAGTCAAATGATCGCGGTTTGGTATTGAAGACTGGTAGCATGCAGCCAGGCTATGTGAATTTGGGCACTCCGCAAGAGATTACTTTTGGCAACGAAAAGGAGATGTTGCTAGGTGTTTCTTGGAGACTTGATCCCTCATCAAATCTGCGTGTTCCAATTCCGGGTGAAGACAGTTTTCTTGACATCGAGAACTTAGCATTTGCATCCACAATACGTGCCGAACCGCAACGAGTATATGTGAGGTCTCTTTCGTACCGACAAGCCGATAAATTTTCAGTGAACTTGGACAGAAAGGACAACAATCGATACACTATTCGTGCTTATGTCGATGGCGAGGAAGCGCGCCGCCCCAGCCATCGACCACGAGTATTGCTGACTGCGGAGAAATGTTACGGCTTTTCTGATGAGGCTCTGCTTTACTATCAAGATACAGGTTATCTGCGTTCACTAGAACATGAATTTGAGCGCCAGTTTCGAAAACTGCATTATTTGGGTCCATTACGCGAATACCCCCAGCGCACATATGTTTGGGGTGGCGAGCGACCTAGTAATCTTGGTCTCAAAGGCGAACAAGCTGTCCATGCTCTATTGTCAGGCAAGAGTCAGAGCATCTTTTCGGGCGCAAGAGGCAAGTATAGCAAGTTGGATGCACGAGTCGCCAAGTGGCTGGTAGACCTCGACTTGTCGGCCTCCTTTGAGACCCGCCCTCTCTTTGAAGGTAGCAACCAATATGCCGTTTGGCTGAAGCGACACGAAAATAGCTCAGAAACCTTGCTGTCTGATGTGGGCATCGGCGTCTCGCAAGTTCTGCCCGTGCTGGTTCTTTGTTACTATGTGCCGCTTGGCTCGACTATCATCCTCGAACAGCCCGAGTTACATCTACATCCGTCCGTGCAGTCGGGCTTGGCGGATGTCTTCATTGATGTCATCAAGCGTCGCAAAGTACAGATCATCGTAGAGAGCCACAGTGAACACTTCCTGCGACGTTTGCAATTGCGCATCGCGGAAGAGAAGCTGAACCCATGTGATACTGCGCTGTATTTCTGCGAAATGCGCGAAGGCGAGTCAAAGTTGAAGCCGCTGGAGCTTGACATGTTTGGCAGCATTTGCAACTGGCCAGAAGACTTCTTCGGAGACATGACTGGCGAAACAATAAAAATCGTCAAACTCGGATTCGAACGTAAACTAGCTCTTGCCAATGACTCATAATATCGTTGACACTAATGTTGTACTTACTGCTGCAGGATATAACAATGCGGCCACCAACAACTGCCGCAAAGAATGTATCGACTTCATTGAACGCGTCTTTAGAGGCGATGTAATTGTTGTTATCGACAATGCCAATGCCGCTCTCAATGAATATGGAAAAAATGTGCCACGGCCATTTGGGATGGACAATCTAGCGGCAAGGTTTTTAATCCATCTTTATAATAATCGAGGTAATGAGAAATATGTCAAAGAAATTAAGTTAATCAAGACGACTGCTGGTCAGTTTCTTGATTACCCCGACAATGAAGGCTCATGGAACACAGACCACCCCCGCTGCCGAAGATTCGACGAGGACGACAAGAAGTGGGTGGCGCTGGCCGCAAAGCTAAAAAAAGAGACAGGCATAAATGCCCCGATTGTGAATGCTGGAGATCGCTGTTGGAAGGCTTTTGAGTTGATTCTCAGTTTTTCTGGGATATCTCTAGAATTCCTCTGCCTCGATCACCCCACCGCCAACTGATGCGCGGGGGTGAAAAACTGCCGATAGGTCAGCCAGGCGGCGATTAGCCCCGTGAAGGTCGCCGCGCCGACCAGCATATACATCACGATGATTTGCAATTGCACCGCCTCCAACGGACTCGCCCCCGCCAAGATCATGCCCGTCATCGCGCCCGGCAGTTTGATCAAGCCTACCGTCTTGGTCGTGTCGATGATCGGCGTCAGCGCGCTGCGGATGGTGCGCTGGAATTGCAGCAGGGAGGCTTGGCGAGAGGTCGCGCCCAGCGCCAGCTTGCTCTCGATCATGTCGCGCTGGTCATGGAAGTCGCTGCTCAGCCGCGTGATGACCAGCGTGGCGGTAGTCATGGATGTTCCGACAATCATGCCGCCGATAGGGATGATGTCCTTTGGCACGAACTGGAAGACGCCCAAAATGACCAGCAGCGCAATCGTCAGCCCCGAGCCTACGCCAATCGCCAGGAAGGCGACCAGCACCGCATTTGGCGTTTGCTGCGCCCGCTTGCCGCTGGTGCGCGCGCCAATCGTAATCATGACCAGCAAGATGCCGATGGTGAAGACCGGCACATCCAACTCGAAAACCAACTCCAGCACATAGCCGATGGCGATAAGCTGGATGAAGCTGCGCACAGTGGCGATGAGCAGGTCTTTTTCCAGGTCGGAGCTTTGCCAGCGCGAGATAGCCGCCGCCACTAGAATGAAGGCGATGGACAGCAGCACGCGTTCGATGCCATCAATGCCGGCGAAAATATCAGGCATGGCGCGCTCCTCTCCAGCAGCCTCGTGATGCCGATAGTCTAACCCATGCCGCTTGCCTTCTGGTCACCAACTGAACTGCGGATTCTTGAAAGCCACCAGCGCCATGATGACGGCTTGTAGATAATAGGCTTCGCGGTCGACGGCGTCGCCGGTCAGCAAGCCAATGGCGCCATTGCCCTGCTTGGAATTGACGCGCCCGAAGACCCGGTCGTCCGCCTCGCCCAATTCCAGCCCGGCTTGCACCAAGTTGGCGACTTCGCGCGGCAGGAAGAAAACCGCTGATTGCCCGCAGCCAACGCGCCCATCCCTGCCCAACACCTGCACCCAAGCGAAGCAGCGCATGCCCTGCGCCGTCTGCTCAATCCCGCCTTCAATGCCCACCCAGTAATCCGACTCGGGCTGCGCAACGCGGGCATTGGCAGCGCGGTTTTGCGCTCCCTGTAAGGTCTCGCTGGCTGAAGTCGGTTGGTCGGAAACGCCTGAGGGCACGGAAACGCCGCGCGCTTCGAATGTCAGATCGGGGAATACGCGCTGGAAAGCCGCCAGGCTGGCTCGCAGTTTAACCGGATTCTGTGAGGCAACGCTGATCCTCGGCATGAGCTGCGCTTTCTGCTGGCGGGCGCCGCGAACGAGACGCGCAGAGTCTACCAGATGCCGCGCAACCTGCTACACTGGGGGGCGCAGTTGGCAACGAGGAGGGGGCATGCAGCGCGACATCAGCCCCGCTATCAGTATCGAGCAAGCCACCAGCGCCGACCTGGTCGACCTGTCCGACTTCATCAAGCCTTTCGTCGCCAGTGGCGACCTGCTGCCGCGCACCTTTGACGAGTTGGAAGACCTGCTGTCGACATCCTTCATCGCGCGCCTCGACGGGCAGATTGTCGGTTGCGCCGCCCTGGAAATTTATAGCCCGAAGCTCTGCGAAATCCGCAGCCTGGCAGTGTCGCCGTCCGCACAAGGCTTGGGCATTGGCAAGGCGCTAGTAACTGCCTGCGTCGAGCTGGCGCTGCAGGAAGGCATCTACGAAATCATGGCGATTAGCGCGGCGGAAGACTTTTTTAGGTCCTGTGGCTTTGATTTCACGCTGCCCAACCTGAAGAAAGCCTTTTTCCTGCAGACCCGCGCCGAAATGTAGCCAGCGACTCCGGAATCCGCATGAGGATCGACGCGCTCTCCCTCTTTCCCACCATGTTCGACTCCGTCATGTCGACCAGCATGATGTGGAAAGCGCAGGACCGCGGCTTGTTGCGCTTTCGCGCGCACGACATCCGCGACTATGCCACCGACAAACATCGTCAGGTTGATGACAGTCCTTATGGCGGCGGCGGCGGCATGATCCTCAAAGCCGATGCGCTGGTGCGCGCCATTGAAGCGGTCAAGCTGGACGGCGACGCGCCGGTGATTTTGCTGTCGCCGCAGGGCCGTGTGCTGACGCATCAGGTGGCGGTCCAGCTTTCCCAACAGCCGCATCTGATCCTCGTCTGCGGGCACTACGAAGGTGTCGATGAGCGCGCCCGCCAGTTGGCGATCAGCGATGAAATCAGCATCGGCGATTATGTGCTCACTGGCGGCGAGTTGGCGGCGCTTGTATTGATTGACGCCGTCGTGCGGTTGCTCCCGGGAGTGCTCGGCGCGGAAGGCGCGCAGCAGCGTGACAGCCACGCCGACGGTCTGCTCGAGGGGCCTCATT
>DAOUKU010000025.1:0-2416 GCA_034420985.1 Anaerolineae bacterium
GGCGCGTCGCGGAAGTTCAGCGAATACTGCAGCGTCACCATGCAGTTGCTCAGCATCCTGCCTTGCGCAGAAGCCGCCTGCTGCTGCGGGGAGGACGCAGGCGCGGACGGACCTGCCACGAGAGCCACCTGCCCGGCGCCATCGACAGTCGCGCAGAGCAAACCGCCTTCTTCGCTGAACACGGGCAAATCCGCCACTGCGCGCGGAATCGCAGTTGTGTCGATGAACTTGATTGCGCCGCTGCTCGCGAGGAAGCAGACCTGCGTGCCCGGCGTGACCCAGCCCCACAAATCCACGACCAGACTCGGCATGGCCGCGATCACATCCGCGTGGCCGATCTCGCTGCCTTCCACAAGCTGGCAGGATGTCCCGATGCTCGCTTTGCTGACGACGATGTCGGGCTGCAGGGTCTGGCAGCTTTGCTCCGGCGAATAGCGAATGACCGGGACGGCTGTGGGCATCGCGCCGGACTGGCTTCCGCTGGATCGGCTGCTTGCGCCGCTTCCATCGCCGGGACCCCCGACATCGGGGCCTGGCCGCGCTGGCGGTGGCGGGACATACCCGGCATGCTCAATTGAGCCTCTGTCGCACTGGCTGCCAACTGGACGTGAGTTGCCGCGCTGGTCGATGTTTCCGCCCACATTGGCAGCCAGACAAGAAACGGCATTGATGGCGGGGCTGCCGGCGCGAGGGATGTAGTATGTTCCGAAGGGACCTGCCAGGCGCGGATCATCAGTGGCGGCTTTGTTGACGGTTCCCACCCCGTTGATGAAATCGCAATTAGAGATCCCGATGATATTGCCCGTGTTCGCTCCCAGGCTTCGAATAAGCTCGGTATTGATGCGATAGCAGTCGCCAGGCGTATTGCCGTAAACGATGCTGTTGAGCAGATGGGCGTAACGCGCGCTCTGGAATTCAAGAGCCCCGCTATTCGCTTCGCCCGATGTGTTGCGAGTAATCGTCACATGGCGAAAGCGCAATGTTTTGCTGCTGGTGACCCCGATAAACAACGCGCCACCGCTGACATCTGAGCGATTGTTGAAGAAGCTGCTGTTGTTGATGTTTAGGTTGCCAGAGGTGTATATGGCACCGCCTCTCCATCCCGCCCGATTGTTGTAGAAGGCGCAGCGGTTGATGGTGATTGTGGTTTGCGGGCCAGCCGAGATCGCGCCGCCCAAACCGCCCGAGTTGCCGACTCGCTTCAGCGCCTCGTTATTGTGAAAGACGCAGTCGTTGAAGGTGTAGGTCCCGGCGCCGCTATAGGGGTTAAGAACGGCGCCATTTTCACGGTCGCCGCCGGCCGCGCCGGTGAAAGTGATGTTGTTGAAGGTGATCGTGGGCGCGCCCCAGATGCCAAAGAAGGCGTAAGTGCCATCGCCGCGTATGGCGTGGCCGTTGCCGTTGATCGTGAGCGTGCCGGTGCCGCTGCTGCCTTCCCAGACTTTCGCGCCCAGCACGACGTCCGCCTGCAATTCGATGATGTCATTGCCGCTGCCAGCCGTGCAAGAGCTGCCGGTGGGGGCGGAATCGTCAAAGGCGGAATCCCAGGCTTGCTTGAAGGTGCAGGTCGCGCCGACGGTGATGGTGGCGGCCGAGACCTGCGCTATGGGCAGCAGCAGGATGCCGGCAAATATGATGAGTTTGGCGAGCGTTCCGGAGTTCATGACGAACTCCGGCGAAGATCGGGGTTTAGCGGGAAATTCGGGGGGGGGGGGGGGGGGGGGGGTAAATGACAAAGGCTCGCGCACCGCGGCCGTTTTCGTCAACATTTGCAAGGTCGTTTTTATGATGCGCATGGCTGCAAACTCCGAAGAATATGTCATAACAGCCATTAAAATATCATTTTCGGATTTTGTCAAGTGATTGGGGGTGGGGGCAAAGCAGCGTGAATCTTCCAACGATTTTCCATTGGGGAGAAAGCCTCACAGCCATGGCATTGGCAATGCTATACTGCTTGTTATGAACGCACTGGCAGGCGCGAAAGTCAAAGGTGGCGTTGCGGCAGTCAATGCTCTGCTCTATGGCGCGGTCGCGGGCTTGGCGCTGGGCATCGCGGCGCTGGCGCTGTACCTGTTGCACGACCAGTTTCGCGAGCCGGCCGACGCTATCGGCAGTTCTGTCATCGGCGCGCCCGGCCCCCAGGTTGATGGCATCATCGCCATTGATCCGCCGCTGGCTCTGCCCGACTTCACGCTGGACAATCAATACGGGACCGCCACCAGCCTCGCCGATCTGCGCGATCAGGTCACACTGCTGGCATTCGGATTTTTGCATTGCCCGGATATCTGTCCGCTGACCCTGAGCGAGATGCAGCGCGTGCGCGACATGCTGGGCGAGGCGGCGGACGAAGCGCATTTTGTCTTCATCAGCGTGGATGGCGCGCGCGATACCCCCGAAGCCCTGCGCCATTATTTTG
>DAOUKU010000026.1:0-5336 GCA_034420985.1 Anaerolineae bacterium
GGGGGGGTGGGGGGGGGGGGGGGGGGGGTAGAAAGGCGGGCGACCCATCGGGTCGCCCCTACAATGCGATGTTTTGCGCGAGCGCGGGGGTTGGGCGAGCCGGTGGCTCGCCCGTACATCCTTTGCTTAAGAGGCGATGAATCCCTGCGCGGTGGCTTCTTCGGTATAGGCAGCGGCAGCGCCATCCAGCAGTTCTGCGGCGGTCATTTCGCCCGTCATGATCTGCGGCAGCCACTGATCCCAGACGGGATTCAGCACCGCGCCTATGGCCGGGACATTCTGCCCCTCGACGCCGCCCTCGATGGTCGCGAAGACCGCGGGCAGATAGCGCGCCTCAGCCGTTTCGGCGACGGCGCCGCGCACAATCACGCCGACTTGCGACGCGGCTGTCTGGCTTTCCGTATCCGTGGCTTCGGCGATGACTTGGAAGACCAGGTCGGCGTCGTCATCGATATTGGCGGGGATGCCCAAGCCTGCGCCGGTACCGCCGGTCGCGCCGTAGGGTCCGTCCGCAATCGCGCGCGGGGCTGGCGCAAAGTCAATGCCGCCCACATAGTCCGAGAAATCGGGATCGTCCATGGCAGCGGCGCGGCTGGCCCAGGTGAAAGCCATGGCCAGCTCGCCAGTAGCGATGCCGATTTGGCTGTCGTCGATGCTGTAGGTCATGCCCTCGGGTCCCATGCAGGCATCAGAAATCTCGACGAGTTTCTCCAGCGCCATGACGCCTTCGTCGCTGTTGAAGGCGGCTGTGTTGTCATCGTTGAGCGCTTGCCCGCCAAAAGCCAGCAGCATATCGCCGAACTCAATGCGCCAAGCCCAGCCGGCGTGCAGCTGCGTGGTGAAGGGGATGACGATGCTGTCTTCCGCCGCCAGCACGCCGCAAGCCGCGATGACATCGTCCCAGGTATCCGGCACGGCAATGCCGTGCTTGTCCAGCAAGTCGGGGCGATAGAAGAGGTGGCGCGTATTCTGCTCCATGGGGATGGCGTAGATATTGCCGTCGACCGTCATGTCCGCCAGACCGGAAATGTCGGAGATGTTGTATTCCTCTTCGTATTGGTCGATCAGGTCATTCAGCGGCATCATCCAGCCTTCGGCGACATAGGAGTTCACATCGCCTTGCGTGACCATGATGATATCGTATGGCGAAGTGCCGCCAGCGCCCAAGGCCAGGCGCAGTTGGTCGTGCGCCGAGCCGCTGTCCAGCAACTGCGTATTGACATCGATATTGTCGACGCTGTTGCAGGCTTCCAGCTCGCTGGCGTAGAAGTCGATGATCGGGTAGGTCCAGCCGATCATGTTGATCTGGGCGGCTTCCATCGGCGCGTCGATGTTGCAGCTGCCCATGTCTTGCGCCGCGGCTGGCAGAACCAGCGCCAGCAGCGCCATCAAAAGCATCAGTCGTTTCATGGATGATCTCCTTCATTGGAAAGTTATGCTGAGATAGAGGCGGGATGCCCATTTGCAACTATAGCTTGCCGCATTCTGTCGCGCAAATGCCCGTGTGCCCGCCGCGCCAGCCGCAGGTACAATAACCTCATCAGGCCAAAAGACGAGTACTTGCCGCCCATGAGCGCCTGCCCGCATAGCGATCTCGCCGCTGCCTTCGACCCGCTGGACCTGCGCGACCCCTTCCCCCTGCTCGCCCGCGCCCGCCAGCAGCAGCCCGTCTTCTACAGCCCCGCCATCGATTACTGGGTGATAACCCGTCACGCGACCATCAAAGCCATTCTGCGCGACCACCATACCTACAGCGCCGCCAACACCATCACGCCCATCGTGCCTTTCTCCGCTGCGGTCAAACAAGCGCTCTCCGCCGGCGACTATAGTCCCGAGCCGGTGCTTTCCAACAATGTGCCGCCGGGCCACACCCGCATCCGCGCCCTGGTCAACCGTCTGTTCACGCCGCGCCGCATGAGCAGCTTCGCGCCCATCATCGGCCAGATCGCGCGAGATGCCGTCGCCGCGCTGGACGCGCCGCCAGTCGATATCGTCGCCGCGCTGACCTACACCTATCCGGCGCAGGTCTTGTTCGCCGTACTGGGCGTGCCGGCAGCCGATGTACCGCAGGTCAAAGCCTGGGCAGGCGAGCGCATCAAGCTCTATTACGGGCGTCCCAGCCCTGCCGAGCAGTTGGAGATGACGGCCGATCTCGTGCCCTTCTGGCGCTATGTGGTGGCGCTGGTGGCGGACAAAGCGCGTTCGCCCCAAGACGACTTGACTAGCGATCTCATCCGCCTGCGGGCTGGCGATGACAAGGTGCTGAGCCTCAACGAAATCGCCAGCTGCATGATCACGCTGCTGGTGGCTGGTCACGAGACGACCACCGCGCAATTGACGAATGCGCTGCTGCATTTGCTTAACCCCCCTCGGTCCCCCCATCAAGATGGGGGGAGGCAGACCCCCCTGGCTTCCCGGCGAGACCTTCCCCCCAATGATTTGGGGGGACCGAGGGGGGTAGACCGCAGCCTTTGGCAGACCTTATGCGAGCAGCCGGCGCTCATCCCGCAGGCGCTGGAAGAGATGATGCGCTACGATCCGTCCGTCTGCGCCTGGCGGAGGCTGTCGCTAGCGCCCAGTTGCATCGACGGCGTGGACATACCGGCGGGGGCAAATCTGCTGCTGATGCTGAATGCCGCCAACCGCGACGAAGCGCTCTTCCCTGAACCGGAGGCCATCTGCTTCTCGCGCGACAACCTGAAAGAACAACTGGCTTTCGGCTACGGCATCCATTATTGCGTTGGCGCGCCCCTGGCACGGCTGGAAATGCGCATCCTGCTGGAGACCCTGGTAGAGCAACTGCCGACGCTGCGCCTGCTGCCCGGGCAAGACCTCGACTACAGTCGCAATATCTCCTTTCGGGGACCGACTGCGTTGCGAGTGACCTGGTGAGCCGCGATTTCTTCGCCGAGTTCCCGCCCAGCAGCTACCAAGACTGGCTGGAGGCATTGCGCGAATCGCTGGCTGGCGACGCGCCGCAAAGCCTCAGCACGCGCAGCGCCGAAGGCATCGATATCCCACCCTTGCCCCGCCCCTTTGATGTGCCGCAAAGCCGGCCCGGGCAGTTTCCGTATTTGCGCGGCACAAGCGCCGAAAAGGTCCCCAAGCCATGGCTGATCGCCCAGGAAATCGAGGTGGAGACTCCTCGCGCCTTCAACCAGGCGCTGCTGGATGCGCTGGACCAGGGGCAAACGGCAGTCCTATTGGGCGATCGACCGCGCTTGCGAACCCCCGAAGATCTCGACCTGGCGCTGGCGGGCGTCGACCTGGCGCGCTATCCAGTTTTTGCGCGGGACCGGGGCATCTTCCCGCTATTGCAAGCTGCCCGCGGCGCAGATGAAGTGAGAAATCTGCGCGGCTGCATCGGCGGCGCCAGCGAGGATTATGCTGCGCTTGCGGAGCGCCTGCGAATGATGGATGAGGCGGCGCCAGAATTGGGCTGCATCGGCATCAGCACGTTGGATTTGCATGCGGGCGGCGCCAATGCCGTGCAGGAGTTGGCGCATGTGCTGGCAGTTGGCGCGGATGTCTTGCGCGGCTTGCTGAAGCGCGGCTTGCCGGTCGATATCGCCGCCTCAAAAATGCAGGTCACGCTCTGCATTGGCGAAGATTTTTTCTTGGAGGTCGCCAAAATTCGCGCGGTCAAATCGCTGTGGGCGCAAATGACGCGAGCCTTCGGCGCGGGAGACAATGCGCGGAAAATCCGCCTGCATGCCCGCAGCGGGACGCGCAACAAACGAAGGGAAGATGCGCACAAAAATCTGCTGCGTCTGACCTGTGAAGCGCTGGCGGCGGCCATCGGCGGCGTCGAAAGCCTGACGCTGGCGACCTTTGACGCGCCGGACGCGGAGGAATTTTCGCGCCGGCTCTCGCGTAATCTGCAGTTGATCTTGCAGCAGGAAGTCCAGTTGACGCAGCTGATCGACCCGGCTGGCGGCAGCTGGCATGTCGAGCGCCTGACGGATGAGGTGGGGCGGCGCGCCTGGGCGGCTTTCCAGCGCATTGAGAGCCGCAAACAGAATGGCTGAACCAGGCCATAAGGAACCGTGCAGGAGCGACTCTGTGAGTCGCTCGTCTACCCCCCTCGGTCCCCCTATCAATCAATGGGGGCGAGGCAATGCCTCGCCCCTGCTGCCCAGTTGGTCATGCCATAAACTTGCGCAACTGCGCCCAGGTCGGCAATCCCGCGATGACGCCGACATGCCCTGCCGTGTATGCGCCCGCCTGCACCGCCACAGCTACCGCCGATTCCAGCGATTCGCCAGCGCCAAGCATCACCGCCAGCGCCGCGTTGAAGCTATCGCCCGCGCCGGTAACATCCACCGCCTCGATCGTCGGCGCCGGCACTTGCAGCGCGCCAGCAGCCGTCATCATCAGCGCGCCCTGCGCCCCTTGCGTTACCACCAGCGCGCCCGCGCCAAGGTCCAGCAAACGCGCAGCCAGATCTATAGTCGGCGTTGGGTCAGCCGGCGACAAGCCCAGCAGCATGCGCGCCTCGCCGGCATTGGGCGTCAAGACATCGGCGTATTGGAGGATTTCCGGATCGGCAGGCTGGGCCGGCGCCGGGTTCAAGATCGTGCGCGCGCCGGAGGCTTTGCCCTGCATCAAGGCGGTCCGCACAGTCTCAGGCGGCACTTCAAATTGCGTCATCAGGATGTCGCAATCGGCAATTTGCTCGGCGCAGTCGCGCACATGCCCTGGGCGCATGCGCATATTGGCGCCCATGTCGACGGTGATCCAGTTTTCGCCATCCGGCAGCACATTCACAAAACCGACGCCGCTGTTGATGCCAGTCATACGGTGGATATTGCCTGCCTCGATGCCTTCGCGCGCATAGACTTCCAGCGCCCAGTCGCCGAAGGCGTCATCGCCCAGGCAAGCCAGCAGCTGCACATTCGCGCCCAGCCGAGCGGCGGCGATGGCTTGGTTGCTGCCCTTGCCGCCCGGTCCCATGTCAAAGTCCTCGCCCACCAGGCTCTCGCCCAAGGCTGGCATGCGGGGCACGCGCAAAGTCAAGCCCTGCACATAACTGCCGACCACGAAGATGCGAGTCATCGCGGAGCCTCAAACTGTGTCAATGTCCATTCGCTCCTTGCTCGCCGTCTTCTATATGGCGCGAAGCTATGCTGATGTAGTCGTCGCCGCTATTATAGTCGTTCTGTAAGCCTCAAGAGGAAGGCAAGGAAACAATATGGTGAGCAAGAAGCTGACCCTGTTAATCTCACTCTTCCTATGGTACGCCAGTCAACCAGTCAACCAGTCAACCAGTCAACCAGTCAACCAGTCAACCAGTCAACCAGTCAACCAGTCAACCAGTCAACCAGTCAACCAGTCAA
>DAOUKU010000027.1:0-28009 GCA_034420985.1 Anaerolineae bacterium
GGGGGGGGGGGGGGGTGGGGGGGTGATGCTAATTGGCAGGAACTTCCGCGCCGCGGCTGCCTTCGTCAAGATTGTCGAGATCGCGATTTTGATACGCATGGCTGCAAACCTCGTTGAATTGGACACTATGTCAATTAAAATGCCATTTCCAATCTTTGTCAAGCGATTGGGCAAATTGGACCAGGGCAATCGCATCAAATTGTTTATTTGCCACAGAGATTGATTTGGCAAGGCAGAACAATCCAAGCGCGTCTCATGAATCTGCCGAATCTGCGGGTCTCTGCTCACGCAAAGTCGAAGCGAGCGCCGCTGTTCTCCACGCCGTGCCAAGCCAGCGCCAGCGCGATGACCGTGTCGTCGTGCCTGCCGGCCGGAGCGCTGTAGCGATAGCCCCCGCCCGGCAGCGATTCCAGCGCATAGCTAGCCAGCTCGCCCAGCAGCACGGGGTCATCCAGCAGGCGCAATTGCCCCCGTTCAATGGCCAAAGCCAGGGACTCGATCAGCGGCGATTTGCTCTTGGCGGTGGTCGCAAAGCCGCGCACGGGCAGGCCGTCTTGCTGCAGCGCTTCGATATTAGGCGCGCCGATGCTGTTGCTCTCCGCCCAGATGACTTGCGTTCCCCAGCGCCGCGCCAGGGTTTGCAGCCGCCCCCGCTGCAAGCTCCAGCCGATCTGGTTGAAGCGGTCCAGCGCCACCAGCTGGCGATCGTCGGCGTCGATGATGGCGATGGCGGTGAAATCATGGCTGCGCCCCCAGTCGACGCCGGCGACATAGGTGTGGCCGGGGATTGGCGCGCCCGGCTGGACGGGGCTGACCGCCCCCCGGATGCCGCGAAAGACCGCGCCGCTTTCGTCATCGAATTGCGCCAGGTACTCGCGCCGCCAGATGCGCTCTGGACTGCGCCGGCGGATGCTCTCGATCTCGTCGAGCTCCAGCAGGGGGTTGTTCGCGGTGCTGAACTGGAAGGCGGAGTACTCGCTTTCGGCGGCGTCCATGCCGACGCAGAAAAGGTCGTAGAACCAGTTTTTGCCCAGCGGCGTGCTGAGGAAGAGGGCGCTGCCGCGGGTGGTCGTCAGCATGGGGCGGACGATTTCCTGCCAGACGCGCGCCTGCATGTAGGCGGCTTCGTCCAGCACCGCCAGGTCCAGCCCTTCGCCGCGCAGGTTGTCGGGGTGGTGGGCGCTGCGCACGGCGATCATGCCGCCGCCGGCGATGTCAATCCGCTTCTCGGTCTCGTTGATGCGCGCGACCTGCAGCTTGCGCAGGCTCTGCTTGAGGTCGCGCCAGACATGGCTGGCCATCAGGATCGTTGGCGCCAGCCACCAGCCGCGCTTCTGATGCTGCAGCGCCAGCCGCAGCAGCGCCGTTTTGCCCAGCTCGGTCTTGCCCCAGCGGCGTCCGCAGGCGACCACTTTGAACCGCGCGAGGTCGTCCATGACGCGCGCCTGTCCAGGGTGGAGCATCCTGAACTTTCCCGTCGTAGAAATATTCGACTCGGATGACTCGCTCGTCGTCTTCGTCACCGCTGTGGCTAGCCTCCTCGAGTTTCAGCGCATTGGCGATCAGGCTGTTCAAAGCCGACGCCAGTTGATTGAGCGGGGCTTTGGCCAGCGCCTCGGCATCCAGCCGCGCCAGGATGTCCTTGCCGCCCTGCAGCATGTCGAATTGCAGGTCGCGTTTGAGGCGCGCCAATTGGCGTCCCCGGCGGGCGCTGTACTGCCGGCGCAGATCGCCTTCTTGCCCCAGCCAATAACGCAGCGTGGCGGCCGGGATTTGCAGCACATCGCTCACCAGCGCTACATCGCCGTCATGCTGGTCGATCTGGTCGAGGGCGTCGATTTTGCTGTCCAAGGAATAACGCCGCGACATGGACGGCTCCTTTGGCTTTGCGCCGGGCAGGCAGACAAAAAGAGATGCTCAAAGCTCGCCCTCCGGCTGCAAACGGCAGCGGCTTGCCATCCGTCCGCGTCTGAGCATCTCTTCAGTCGCGTTTTAGGAATAGCACTAATGTTCCATACAGGGTGTTTGTTTGTTCGCGCGTCCAACCCCCACCCCGACAGGTCGGGGGGAAGCCCATCTGCCTGCTGTACTGCCAGGTTAGGGTGGTGTAGGGGCGTCTCAGTGAGAGACTCGTTTCTCGCTTTCTGTCGTTTGTGCCTTTAAGATTGACTATTGGGCGGCTAACCTGCAGTCGCTTGTATGTAGGAGTCTCTTGTGAGCGCGCGTTATCCGGACAAATGGATCATCGGCTTGACGGGCAATATCGCCACGGGCAAGTCCCTGGTTCGCGGGCTGCTGGCGGAGTTGGGCGCTGTCACGATCGATGCTGACCAGGTCGCGCACGAGGTCATCCGCCGCGGACAACCCGCCCACGCTGCCATCGCCGCTGCCTTTGGGGACGAAATCCTGGACGAGAATGGCGAAATTTCGCGCCCAGCACTGGGTGGAATTGTCTTTGCAGATGCCAATGCTCTGCGCCAACTGGAAGCCATCACACATCCGGCCGTGCGGGGGCGCATTGACGCGCAAGTTCGGTCTGCCGCTGCTGATGTCGTGGTTATCGAAGCCATCAAGCTGCTGGAAGGCGGTTTGCGGCAGGCTCTCGACAGCGTCTGGGTGGTGGATGCGCCGCCAGCCAGCCAGCTGTCGCGCCTGGTGGAAAAACGCGGCCTGACACCGGCGCAGGCGCAGCAGCGAATCGCCGCGCAAAACAGCCAAGCCGACAAACTCGCCGCCGCCGATGTCATCATCCGCAACGACGGCGCTGCGCAGGCGACTCGCGAGCAGGTGAGGCGCGAATGGCGAAGGCTGACCAGTAAAGCTTTACCACCGAGGAAACGAGGCAACACAGAGGGCGCTGAGATAAGGATTTTATAGCTCCGCGTGCTGCGTGGCAGCCGCCCAAGCAAAAGAATTCGCCCACATCACTACCCCTCCCCCGGCCCCTCCCCGAAGCATCAGGGAGGGGAGCAAAGACAGGCGAAATCGCCGCTTCGTATGCGTTTCAGCGATTATGAGCAAGCTCGGCGAAACCTTCCCCCCGATGCTTCGGGGGGACCGAGGGGGGTAGACGAAGGGTGTCTCAGCGAGACGCCCCTACAGTTGCCCTCGTAACCCCGCCCGCCGATTCTCGCCCATCCTTTGCTACAATCGCGCCGCGATGACGAGCAAGGGACGACTGCCATGCCAGATCCGACGCGACTGACGATAAGCGCTGCCTTGGACCGCATGCGCGCCGGCGACCTGTCCGCGCTGGAGTTGACCGAAGCGCATCTGCAGCGTATCGAGCGACGGGATCCTGAAATCCGCGCCTATCTGACGGTCACGCCTGAGTTGGCGCTGGAGCAAGCGCGGGCCGCCGATCAAGCCCGCGTCGCTGGGCAAGAGCGTCCGCTGCTGGGCATTCCCATCGCCATCAAGGATGTGCTTTCTACCAAGGGCATCGAGACGACTTGCGGCTCCCAGATTCTCAAGGGTTACAAGCCGCTCTTTGACGCGACAGCCGTGGCGCGCTTGCTGGAGGCGGGCGCTGTGCTGCTGGGCAAGTTGAATATGGACGAGTTCGCCATGGGTTCGTCCACGGAGAACAGCAGTTATTTCCCTACGCGCAATCCTTGGAATCCGGGGCGCGTGCCGGGCGGCAGCAGTGGCGGCAGCTCCGCGGCGGTGGCGGCCAATCTGGCGCTGGCGACTCTTGGCAGCGATACCGGCGGCAGCATTCGTCAGCCAGCCTCGTTCTGCGGCGTGACCGCGCTGAAACCCAGTTACGGGCGCGTCTCGCGGCATGGGCTGATCGCCTATGGCTCTTCCTTTGACCAGACGGGACCTTTCGCGCGCACGGTGGAAGATGTGGCGCTGGTCATGGGCGTGATCGCCGGGCAGGATCCACTGGATTCGACCAGCATGCCCCTGCCAGTGCCGGACTATGCTTCCCTGCTCGACGGCGACATGCGCGGGCTTAAAATCGGCTTGCCCGTGGAGTATTTTGCCGAGGGCTTGCAACCGGAGGTTGAGGCGGCGGTGCGAGCGGCGGCAGCGCAGTTTGAGCAGCTTGGCGCGCAGCTGCAGGAAGTCAGCCTGAAGCACGCCGAATACTGCCTGCCCGCCTACTACATCATCGCCATGGCGGAAGCCAGCGCCAACCTGGCGCGCTATGACGGCGTCCGTTTTGGCGCGCGCGTGGAGGGCAGCGACCTCATTGACAGCTACAAGAAGACGCGCGGCGCCGGCTTCGGCGAAGAGGTCAAGCGCCGTATCATGCTGGGCACTTACACGCTGTCGGCTGGCTACTACGATGCCTACTACGGCAAGGCGCAGGCGGTGCGCACGCTGATCCGCCGCGATTTTGACGCGCTCTTTGAGGAGGTGGATCTGCTGCTGGCGCCGGTCGCGCCCACGACGGCTTTCGCATTTGGCGAGGTTGTGGAAGATCCGCTGCGCATGATTCTGGCGGATGTGCTGACGATATCGGCGAATCTGGCGGGGCTCTGCGGCTTGAGCTTGCCCTGCGGCTTCGATGACGCTGGCCTGCCGATTGGTTTGCAGCTGCTGGGCGCGCCCTTTGACGAAACGCGATTACTGCAGGCTGGGCAGGCTTATCAAGGCGCGACGGATTGGCATCGTCGCTCGCCGGAGTTGGCCTGAGACTTTTGCCGCAGAGGCAGGGAGACACAGAGAAAAATTGCTTGTAGGGGCGAGGCGGCGACTCGCCCAAGCCCCATACCGTCGTCTCTCAGCGCGCCTAACCCGCTGCCTGTGCCCCAATCCACGCCGCGATATCGTCAATCACCGCCCCATCCACAAAGCCCGGCGTCGCGTAATCCTGCGGGATGGCCAGACGCGCAGGGTCGCCTTGCGCCATGAACATGTGATTCAGTGCTGGATAACTGCGAAGTGTCATACGCGTGTCGGCGGCGAATTCGTCACCCCAGGCGGCGAAGTCCGCCATGGTCGCCTGGTAATCGCGCTCGCCTTGCAGGATGAGCAGCGGCTGCGCCAGGTCACGCGCTTCGCCGAGCGGGTCGACGGCATCAAGCGATTCGAAATATAGGCCCGCCTCGCCAAAAGCATCCGCATAGCTGGCGCCGGCCACCACCTGTTGATAGTTTTTCACCAGTTCGCGCAGGGTTGCAAACTCGGCGCTCTCAAGCGTGTCGGTATTGACCTGGGCGAGGTAAGCCAATTGCTCGTCAAGCACGCTGCTGAAGGGGCGCGTCGGCGCCGCCAGCAGGATGCCGCCTGCGATTTCCCCATCACGAGCGAGGATGCGCGGCGCGACCATGCCGCCCTGGCTGTGCCCTAAAATGAAGATGCGCGCGCTGTCGATGTCGCCTTGCTGGCGCAGGAATCTGACCGCGCTGAGGGCATCATCGGTGGATTCATCGTCAATCGTGAAGCTCGTGTCTATCGCCATATCCGCGCCGTAGGTAAAGGTACGTTTGTCGTAACGCAGGGCGGCGATGCCGCGCGATGCCAGACCGTGAGCGAGATCGCGATAGGGCGTCAGCGGTCCCAGCAGACCATCGCGATTATGCGGTCCCGAGCCATGCACGATGACTACAGCCGGGAATGCGCCCGCGCCCTTTGGCAGGCTCAAAGTCCCATTGAGGACGAAGGGATCAGCGCCAAAGCGCACTTCGCTTTCCTGGAAGGCGCTTGGTTCTACATAGGCCGGTGAAGGCGTTTCGCCGAAGCTGATGCTGGTCAGCAATTGCAGGATTTGCGGGTTGACCGCCTGTACATCCGCTTGCTCGCCGATAATGATCAACACAAGCGCTTGACTGTCGCGGACTTGCGCCAGCGCGATGGTCAGGCTTGTGCCTTCGGCGTAGATTGCTTGCTTCCAGACGCCATTGGGCAGGGGCGCGTCGACCGCGCTGACCAGTGTTCCCGGCGCGATCTCGGCACGCTCGAAGGCGAGCGCGATTGCCGCGTCGGAGGACTCGACAGGCAGCGACAGCAGCGATAATTGTGTCTCATTTTTGCTGAACTGAGGTCCGGCGCTACCAGCGGTTTGTCGCCAGCCGTCGGGAACCACCAAGGAGTAGAATCCATCGGGGGCTGTATAGTCCGCCTGCGCCGCGGCTGTGCCCAGCGCCCAGATGCCCAGCGCCAGACCGAGAATCTTCAGAATCGCCATAGTATCGTCCTTTGAGAATCCAGCCTCCCGATAGGTGTATGATAGTGCGGCAGTGATAGTTATCTCGCCCTAAAGATTGGGGGTAAAGCAAGTGCTTTACCTGAGTACACAGAGTGTATTGAGTACGCCGAGTGGAAGGCGACGGCTTTGCTTCCCTCTGACCTGTCGGGGAGCATTGGGCGCGGGAGGCGCTTGGCGGCGATGATAGAATAGGCGCATGTGCGGCATCTGCGGACTGATCTATCTGGACGGGCAACCAGTTGACCCGCGCGCGCTGCGGAGCATGAACGGGCAGTTGCAACACCGGGGCCCTGACGGCGATGGCGCCTACATCGCCGGCAGCGTCGGCATGGCCATGCGCCGCCTGAAAATCATAGACATTGACGGCAGCGACCAGCCCCTGCGCAACGAAGACGGCAGCATCCAACTGGTCTTCAATGGCGAAATCTACAATTATCGCGAACTGCGCCGGCAGCTCTGCGCGCGCGGACATCGGTTTCACAGCGACGGCGACGGCGAGACCATCGCGCACCTTTACGAAGAACGCGGCGCTGCGGCGGTCCAGCAACTGCGTGGCATGTTCGCGCTGGCGCTATGGGACAGTCGGCGGGGACGGCTGCTGCTGGCTCGCGACCGCTTCGGGCAGAAGCCGCTTTACACCTATCATGACGGGCGCATCTTCGCCTTTGCCAGCGAGATCAAGGCGCTGCTGGCGCACCCGGATGTGCCGCGCCAGTCACGATTCTCGCCGACGGATTCTGGCGCGCTGGCGAGCTATCTGAGCTTCGGTTACCTGCCAGCGCCGCAGACTGCCTTCGCCGGCATTCACATGTTGGAGCCGGGCAGGACCCTCGAGATCGACCTGGAAGGCGCGACAAAATCGTGCCGCTACTGGACGCCCCCGCAGCAAGCCGAAAGCGACTCCTCCGCCCAGGCCGCCGACTACCTGGAAGACTTGCGCGCGCAGTTGGATGAAGTCGTCAAATTGCGCCTGGTCAGCGATGTGCCCCTGGGCGCGTTTTTGAGCGGCGGCTTGGACAGCAGCCTCATCGTCGCGCTGATGCGCCGGGGCAGCAATGCGGATATCAAAACTTTCAGCATCGGCTTTGCGGTCGACGACAGCTTTGACGAGACGCCTTGGGCGGAGAATGTGGCGCGGCGGCTGGGCACGCAGCACCAGTCTTTCCGCGTGCAGCCCAAGGCGCTGGATTTGCTGCCGCAGCTGGTTTGGCAGCACGATCAACCTTTCGCCGACAGCAGCGCCATCCCGACCTTTTTGGTCAGCCAGTTGACGCGGGGGCAGGTCACCGTGGCGCTGACGGGCGATGGCGGCGATGAGCTCTTCGCCGGCTACGAGCGCTTCTATGCTGCGCAGCTCGTGCAGCGAATGTCCTTCTTGCCGGCGGCGGTCATGCGCGGCCTCTCGCGCCTGCTGGCGCAACTGCCCGAAGGCACTGCGTATTACGATCGCGTGCGGCGCGCCAGACGCTTTGCGCGTGCGGCGAGCCTGCCCCTGGCCGCTGCCTATTTCGATATGGCGCGGGTCTTCAATGCCGAGCAGTTGGGCGAAATCTTGCCCACTTCATCATGGCGCGCGCCGACCCTCTCGCGCTGGCTGGATGTGGAATCGCCGAGCGTCGCGGACTTGCTCAACGCCAATATGACGACCTACCTGCCGGATGACCTGCTGATCAAAGCCGATCGCTGCAGCATGGCGGCCTCGCTGGAAGTGCGCGCTCCCTTCCTGGATCATCAGTTAGCAGAGTATGCGGCGGGCATCCCCTTCAATCTCAAGCTACGCGGTGCGCGGACGAAGCACATATTGAAAGAAGCGGCGCGGGGACTGCTGCCGGACGAGATCATCGACAGACCCAAGCACGGCTTTGGCATACCGTTGGGCGCTTGGCTGCGGCGGGATATGCGACCGGTACGGGAGCTGCTCTTGAGCTGGCGCGCTCGCGAACGGGGTCTGCTGGACATGGGCGCCGTCGAGCGCTTGATCGCTCAGCACGAGTCGGGTCAGCGCGACAATAACCGCCAACTCTGGGCGCTATTGACGTTGGAAGAGTGGCATCGGCAGTTCGTGGATGGTAGCCCCTTCGGTCCTCCTGATGAATCGTTGTAGGAGCGACCCCGTGGGTCGCCCCCTCAATCGCCCGAATGCGATATAATCGCTTGCCATGACAATTTCATCTACCGCATCAAAAATGGAGAGGCAGGACCTTTACGCCTGCCTGCAACGGCTGCTAGCTGCGCCAGCGCCCAACAACAGTTGCACGCTGCCCGGCACGGTGGGTCCAGTCATCACCGACATGGCGGCGGAACTCGGCTTGACCTGCGCGCCCATCGGCAGCACGGGCAACCTGGGCATCCACATCGGCGATTTGGACGCGCCTCTCGACCTGCTCATCACCGCGCATATGGATCGTCCCTGTTTCCGCGTGCTGGATGGCGACGCAGGCACACTCTATCCGCTTTGCGCCATTCGCGTGCCCGGCGACGATTACCGCTGCGGCGGCATGATCCTGCGCTGCCGGGACGGGCGCGTGTATATCGCGGCGCTGGGGGAACTGCGCTTCCGTGCGGAGAACGATAACACGCGCATCAGTTTTCGGGCCGAGCAGGGACAATTGCGCCCTGGCGATACCGTGATGATGCATGCTGCGCCGCAGCTGCGCGACGGACTGGTCATCGGCACGGGGCTGGACAACGCGCTGGGCGTCTTGATCGCGCTGCTGTCGGCGCAATCCTTGAACCAGCAGGGCATGGGCGGGCGCGTCCTCTTCGCCTTCACCGACCAGGAAGAAGCCCCGCCCATCGGCTTGTTCGGGCAGGGAGCGGCGCGTCTGGCCGGCGTGATGAGCCCGCCGCGACTAGGCTTCATCAATATCGATGCGCACAATGTCGATGCGGCGAGCGGTCATGTACCGGGCATTGGCGCGTCGCATGCCTTTGTCTCCGGCGCTGGGCGCGGGTCGGTCGTACCGCTGGATGCGCAGGCGCTGGCGGAAGCGCTGGCGCGGGAAGTCAACCAGGCGCGTCCCGGCACAGTGCGGCTGAACACCGGCTATGTCTCGCGCAGCGATGATATGCTGCTGAGCCTGTGGACGCGCTGCCTGGGTTTGATCGGCGCCCCGCTGGCCAACGCGCATACGACCGAGGAGACGGCGGCGCTGGGCGATGTGGCGGCGGCGGTGGAATGGCTGGGGGAGTTTGTCGCGCGGCTGATACGGTCTGCATAATGGGAAAAAGCAAGGGCGAATCAATCCGCTGTGTCTAAATGGTGCGAAACACCGCTGGAGCGCCTGGGCCCCCTCGTTTGATTTGGCGATGTACAATAGGTAAAATGCTAATCGTCTTGAGGGACGCAATGGATCGTACCGAGCAGATTATCCTGGGCGATTGTCGTGATGTACTGTCAGAATTGACGGAACAGTCTATTTCGGCCTGCATAACAGATCCGCCGTATAATTACGAGTTTGTTGGCCACAAATGGGATGCCGATGAAATTAACCGGCGGACAGGACGCGCGCGGGCGAACGGCAGCAAGATTCTCGTCAAGAACATCCCGTATGGAAGCGGCTTGGCGGGCGGAGTGAGAAACGAGCGGTGGTACGAAAGAAATCAAGAAAACATATTGGACTATCAGAGTTGGTGTTTGGAGTGGGGCAAACAAGTTTTTCGTGTTTTGAAGCCAGGCGCTATCATTGCAGTTTTCAACAGTACAAGAACGGTAGCTCATGTTCAAGTTGCCTTAGAGGCTGCTGGATTTTATGCGCGCGACTGCATTGTGTATCGTCGTCCAAGCGGAATACCAAAGGGGCTAAACTTAAGCGCGAAACTGAAACAGAAGAAACACGCTGAATATGAGATTTGGAAGGGGTGGCACAGTTGCCTCAGAAATGAGTGGGAAGCAATTGCCATCTTGCAAAAACCGCTAGAACAGAATTACTTTAACACTTTCATCAAGCATGAAGTTGGCTTGTTTTTCACAGAAAATACAGACGGGTCATTTCAATCAAACATCATTGAGAATATCAAGAAGGAAAAAGAAGACAAATTCAATGTTCACTGCACGGTAAAGCCTCTGGCATTAATGGAGAAGCTTGTTGAAATGTTTGTGCCACCGTCAAGCAAACATATCGTGCTTGATCCATTTGCTGGCTCAGGTACGACACTTCTGGCTGCCAAAAATCTTGGCAGAAGCTATATAGGCATTGAAATTGTGTCAGAATATATCCCCATCATTGAGAGGCGTCTGCAATCAAACAAGGATTTGACAAATTTATCTCAGAACGATTCCATAATAAGCGGGGAGGCTATCGATCTACCTGAAAGTCGCCCTCTATTTGGCTAAGAAACGAATATAGATCAAAGCCGGTATGAAACCTTATGAAGTCAAAACTCGCTCCGCCAGTGAGAATGTTCCATGTTCCCGCGCGACAAGCTGTAATCGCTGCAGGCAGATTATCTTCTCGCAATATCAGGAATATCGGTTCATAACCTTGATCTCGCAGCAAGGGTCCGTAAGATCGAAACTTCTTGAGCGTGCCCGAATCCCCCGAACCTATACGGTATTTCGTATCAACTGCAAATGGGCCAAACGTGAAGTCACAAGGTTCATCATTGCCAATCCTTAGCGCAAGACCGAAGTCTTCGCGCAGTTCCTCAAATACACACGATACAATCAACTCCCAACACTTACCCAATTCTCGCCCCCAATACTGACGATTCTCGCGCTTTATTTCTGGAGTTAGACCAAACGCGTCCATCAAGACATCATGATCTTCATTTTCGTCCTTATATGACTTTTGGACAAAGGACTTCTGGTATCGAGTCAATATGTTGCTGAGCTTTGCAGCCAGAGGCCTGTCAGTCACCCTGTTGATTCTCTCCAGCTTGTATTGGTCGAGGATATGCCACCACAATTATACTTATCCCTGCATTGACGTCTACCAGGACATATAAGAGCAATCGCATCAATGAAAGGACACCCACCCCATGCTCACTCGCTCACCCATGCACCAGCAAATCGACACCCTGCCCGCGCTCGTCCGCGATATCGTCAAACCCTTCGACGCCGCCGCCCGCCGCGCCTTCGACTTCGAAACCTGCGCATCGGTCAAGCGCATCTATCTGGTCGGCTGCGGCGACAGCCACCACGCCCCCGTCGGCGCCGAGCTGGCTTTCCACCAACTCACCGGCGTCCCCACGCAGGCGCTGAGCGCGCTGCCCTTCAGCCGCTACACGGCCGGTTATATGCCCGCCACCGGACCCAAGACCAATTTGGTCATCGGCGTATCGGTTTCGGGAATAGTAAGTCGCACCATCGAAGCCCTGGCTATGGCGCGGCAAGCTGGCGCGACCACCGTGGCGCTGACGGGCAATCCTGGTGGACCGCTGGGGCAAGTCGCGGATTGCGTGCTGGAGACCGCTGTGCCCGCCCTGCCCAGCGATATGCAGGTGGCGGTCGTGCCGGGCGTACGCAGCTACCTGGCTTCGCAAGTCGCCTTGCTGATGGCGGCTTTGCGCATTGGCGAAGTTCGCGGGCATTTGACCACCCGCGCCGCCGATGCCGAGCGGGCTGCCATCGCCAAACTGGCTGATGTCATCGAGGAGACGATTCAAGTCTGCGAGCCGATCGCCGCTGAACTGGTCGATGCCTGGAGCGACGCCCCGCTCTTCGAATTCGTCGGCGCCGGTCCGCTTTACGGCGCCGCCATGTTCACCGCCGCCAAAGTGCTGGAAGCCAGCGGCGATGCGGCTCTGGCGCAGGAAACGGAAGAATGGTCGCACCTGCAGTACTTCGCCGCCGAGCCCAAGATTCCGGTCATGTTCCTGTCCGCCAATGGCTTCGATGCCGACCGCATGGCCGAGGTGGCGCGCGCCGCCCGCAGCATCGGGCGTCCATCGGCGCTGGTTGCCCCGCCCGCGGCAAGTGAAATTGCCCAATATGTGGATGCGTTGCTGCCCGTCCCCGCTGATGTGCCGGAGCGCTACGCATCGATTGTCTACAGCATTCCCGGCGAGCTCTTCGCATCCGCCCGCGCGGAAGCCATCGGCGCCAGCTATTTCTGCGATTTTGCCGGCGGCCGCGCCGACGAAGCCAGCGCCATCTACAGCAGCCACCGCATCACAGCGCTCAATCGCTAAGAGAGGCGAGCGACGACGATGAAATTCCTCAAAGGAAATCGGCGGCGCTCCAGGAAGTCTCGCCCGCCCATCCTGTTAGTCTTGCTATTCATCGGCACTGCATGTATCGGCACTTTGCTGCCGCCATTGGAAATGAACCTGCGTTCAACGAGCGAAAGTGTCGCCAGCGTTCGACAGACTGCGGACAGGCCGACTGCTCAAACGGCAACGGAGCAGCCCCGCGCAAGCGACTGTTATCCGCACGATGAGGCTGTTTTATCAGGAAGTATGAACATACGCGAGCGCCCGTCCACATCCACCAAGATATTGGGCATAGCGCCGCTGGGCGAGCGCTACAAGGTCATCGCATCGCAGCAGGGCGTCGACCACTGCTGGCTGGACATCGGCCAAGGCTGGATCACGGAGACAGGCTATGTCAGCGGGGGGCAAGCGCCGGCATCAGAGCCAGGACAGCCAGCCGCTCGCAATTCCGCAGTCCGACAAGCTCTCGACTCGTTAAGCAGGCTTGCCGTCGCCCGCGAAAATCGCTGTTCGCCTTACGACTCCGACGATTACCCGCATCCGCAATCGGTCGAGGCGCAAATTGTCAGCAGAATGGGCGGCCGCATTTACAGTCCCTACACCGGAACCACATTCCGCAGCAGGAAGGAAACCGACATTGAGCACATCGTGGCCAAGTCCGAAGCGCATGACAGCGGTTTGTGCGCTGCCAGCCGGCAAGTCCGCCGAGATTTCGCCAGGGATTTGCTCAATCTCACCATTGCCTCGCCCGCTGTCAACCGAGAGCAAAAACGCGGCTATGACTTCGCGGAATGGATTCCCATGCGCAACAAGTGCTGGTATGCCGCTACCATTATCAAAGTGAAGACCAAGTACCGCCTGAGTGTTGACAGCCGTGAAAAACTGGCGCTTGAAACTATGCTGCGTTCTTGTGCGTCCGTCACCATGACGATGTAGCGCAGCTGTCGACATAGCGGCTGCTTACAAGCGCCTGGTCTAGCAGGCGTGACGATTGAAGTGGGAAGTAGACTCCATGCCCGTGCCCGCATTTCTCGCTGTCGGCAGCGTCATCATTGACGATATCGTCTACCCGGATGGGCGGACGAGCATGGGCGTGCTGGGCGGCGGCGGGACACATGCGGCGTATGGCATGGCGGCTTGCGGCGAGAAGCCCGGGCTGGTCGCGCTGGTAGGCGAGGATTTGCCCGGCGATGTCCACGCGCGGCTGGCAGCGGATTTTGATAGCGCGGGCTTGGTCTGGACGTCGCATCCGCAAGTGCGCGGTTGGCAAATCTTCGAGTGGGATGGCAAGCGCAACGAAATCTTCCGCGTCGATGTCGTCGACCCTTTCATGCACCAGCCCCATGCCGACAATCCCGCCCTGCCTTACCAGTCCGCCGAGGGCATCACCTTGCTGCGGCAGCCGGAGTATGTGGCGGGCTGGCGGCGGCGCTTTCCCGATGCTGCTTTGCTATGGGAGCCGACCCGCGCCTTCATGCTGGAGGGCGACTATGCGCGTTTCCTGATGGGCTTGCGCCATGCCGATATTGTCTCGCCTAATCTGCACGAGGCGCAGGCTATGACGGGCTTGCGGGACGAAATCGCGATCCTGCGCAAACTGCTGGCGGATGGCGCGCCGGTCGTGGCTTTGCGCATGGGCGAGGCTGGCTCCTTTGTCGCGCGGGGTGGCGAAAACAAGGCGGCGCATATTTCGGCTGTCGAGGTTGAAGAAGTGGTCGACCAGACGGGCGCGGGCAACAGCTACTGCGGTGGCTTTGTGGTGGGCTGGATCCGCACGGGCGATATCGTTGCGGCGGGTTGCTATGGCGCGGCGGCGGCCTCTTTCACGCTGGAGCATGTTGGCTGCGCGACGCTGCCGGACAATCTCGCCGACGAATGGGCGCGCCGACTGCAACTGGCGGAGTCCAGCGTCCGGACTGTGCCCTTGTGACTGCGCAGCTTATGCGCGACTGCCTCGGCTCAAGCCTGCGAGAGCGCGTCCAAGAACATGGCATGCACGCCGTCGGTGTGAAGCGCCTGGACGATGCTGACATTGGGCTGGCGGCGCGTGATACCCGTGTAATCAATGACCGTCTGCCCGCGGGTATGCGCGCCATTCAACTCGACGGTGACGAAATGGTCGCTGCTGCGCTGGATCAGCTGCGGGCGCAAGGTCACGGCCATGGCCAGCGGGTCCGGCAGCAGGTAGGCGGGGCGGGCGTAAGTGGTCTGCAGGCGCTCGGCAGTCGCCTGCGAGATGGCGCGGAAGAAGCGCCCGTGTACGCTGTCAATGGCGCAGAGTTGATTGAACTTGTCCCAGGCGAAGCCATGCCAAAGCGTGGTCTCCCAACTGAGCATGGTTGAGTGCGGGAAAGCCTCCAGCGTGATGTAGGCCGCTTCCGGATCGGTGTAGATATTGTATTCGGCGGTGACGACGGGCGTATTGCCTTGCGCGGCGATGGTGCCGCCCATGAAGGCGAAATGCTTGACGCGGGCGGGAAAATCGGGGTCGAGGCGGATGGCGGCGGCAATGTTCGTCAGCGGTCCCAGCGCGATGACAGTTAGCTCGCCGGGTTCTTCGCGGGTCAGGCGCAGCAAGGCCAGGACGGCGTGTTCGTCTTCCAGTGAGCGCGTCAAGGCAGGGCGATCGCGGAAGTCGCCCAGGCCGTCGCCGCCATGGAACTCCGCGGCATCTTCCCAGGGCTGCACCAGCGGTCTGTCGCAGCCAGCATAGACGGGCACATCGCGGTTCATGATCTCCAGGATGGTCAGCACATTGGGATTGACTTGGCGGATATGCACATTACCGGTCAGCGTGGTGATGGCGGCGACATCCACGCCCGGTTCGCAGAGCGCGAGCAGGATGGCTTGGGCGTCGTCCACGCCGGCGTCGGTATCGATGATGAGCTTGGTCATCGGGCAGGTCTCCCATGTTGGTTTCGGGAAAGAGTATAACGCAGGTCAAATGCGGAACCGCAGAGGACGCAGAGGGGGTTTGTTTGCGTCTGGCGCAGATATTTCAACTACAATGCTTATACGGCGCGCAAGAAAAAGAGGCGGATATGGTCGTGCTAGAAAACATGGGACCGAATCCTCTGATTTCTATACTGATTCAGGTCTATCCCTTTGTGTTCATCTTGCTGCCGCTGCTGGCGTGGATTTATCTGTACCGCAAGGGCGCGGAAGCCCGCGACCTGATTTTCTGGGGTGTGATTTCGCTGGTTATCCCGCTGTTGGGTCCTATCGCGGCCATGCTCTATATTCGCCGGCGCGACAAACACAAACGGAAATTATCCGATTGGCGCGGCAATGTGACTGGCAAGTGGAAAGGGGGCGGCAATGCCCAACCTGGCAGCGACTGAATTGACAATCATTTTGATTCAAGTGTGCTTTATCCTGCTGCCTCTCGTGGCCTGGGTCTACATGTATCGCAAGGGCGCGGCCGCTCGCGATTTGATTTTCTGGGGCGTGATTTCGCTCGTCATCCCGCTGCTGGGACCGATTGCGGCCATGCTCTACATCCGCAGGCAGGACAAACAGAAACGGCAACTCGCGGACGAGGGCGGCTAAGGGAAGGGATTGCGTTCCGCCCGCGATTTGTAGGCAAGTATTTGCCCTATTGCCGCGCTTGTGTCTATAATAGCCGCATCAGTTCTCACGCTGAGAACGCATACGCCTTAGGGAGGAATGACATGAGAAAGTTAAGTTTTCTGCTGGTAGTCATGCTCGTCTTTCTGACTGCCTTCGCCGCCACCGCGCAGGATGCCTTGCGCGTCGTGTCGGTGGTCAACGGCACGCTGGGCGACAAGTCCTTCTTCGACAGCGCCCAACGCGGTATGGACGCCATCGCCGATGAGTACGATATCGAAATCGACACCGTCGAGCTCGGCATCGACCCCGCCAACTGGGAACCCGGCTTGTTGGATGTCATGTCGGACAGCGATTCCTACGACATCCTCATCGCCGGCACCTTCCAGATGATCGACTACATGGCTGCCAACGCGCATCTCTATCCCGACAAGTACTTCATGTTCTACGATGCGCCCATGCCCTACGGCAACATGGATGTCTGCGTCGAGGGTTGCGCCAATGTCTATTCAATGACCTACGCGCAGAATCAGGGTTCCTTCCTGGCGGGCGTGTATGCCGCGGCTATCACCACCAGCATGATGGAAGGCACGAATGACGCGCCCATCATCGGCGCGGTCGGCGGGCAGCAAATCCCGGTCATTGACGACTTCATCGTCGGTTACGAGCAGGGCGCTTGCCTGGTCAACCCGGACACGCAAAGCATCGTGCAGTACGCCGGCAGCTGGAACGACCCGGCTCGTGGCAAGGAAATCACCCTGGCCATGTACGAGCAGGGCGCGGACATCGTCTTCCAGATCGCTGGCGGCACGGGCGTCGGCGTCTTTGAAGCCGCGCATGAGCAGGAACACTATGCCATCGGCGTCGACAGCGACCAAGCCACCATCGTCGCGGAAACCGACCCCGACCAGGCTGAGCGCATCTTGACCAGCATGCTCAAGAATGTCGACAACTCCATCTTCCGCGCGGTGACCCTGCACCTGGAAGGCACGCTCCCCTATGGCAGCGCCGAGAGCCTGGGTATTCCCGAGGGCGGCGTCGGGCTGGCCAAGAACGAATTCTACGATGCGGCGACTTCTGACGACATCAAAGCCATGGTGGAAGCGGCTGAAGCGGCGGTGGTCAATGGCGACATTGAAGTGCAGACGGTCTTCACCAGCGAAGACATGATGGCGGCGGTCGGCACGGCTTGCGCCGATATGCCCACCGGCGGCATGGGCATTGAAGACCTGATGATGGATGACATGTAGTTTCGGTCAGCCATTGTCATAGTGCAAGACGAAGCGGGGCGGCTCACTGGGTCGCCCCTTGTTCAAGTTAGGTGCGCGGTTTCTTGATGGTGGCTGCGCTGCTCCTCGCCACAAACATTGACAACAAAGGACGGGCATGGAGGCTAAAACGCTGGACGCAATTGCCGCGCTGGAAGAGCCGCAGCCTGCCAGCAGCAAGGTCTTCTCCAACGAGCGAACCTTGCAAGCGCCCCAACTGGAGTTGCCGCCGCAACTCGTGCCCAATACGCGCCTGCAGATGGAAGGGCTGGAATTTCTGTCGCTGCTGCCCGAGGCAAGCATCCCGGTGGCATTCCTGGATCCGCAGTATCGCGGCGTGCTGGACAAGCTCGGTTATGGCAACGAAGGCAAGTCGCGGGGCAAACGGCGTTCTGAGCTGTTGCAAATGAACGAAAAGACAATCGCCGAGTTCGTGCGCGGCATCGACCGGGCGCTGATTCCTTCGGGGCATCTCTTCCTGTGGATGGACAAATTCCATCTCTGCCAGGGTTTCACAGATTGGCTTCATGGAACGAGTTTAGACGTGGTCGACCTGATCGTCTGGGACAAGGGGCGCATGGGCATGGGCTACCGGACGCGGCGGCAGGGCGAATACTGCGTTGTGCTGCAGAAACAGCCGCGGCGGGCCAAGGGCGTTTGGAAGCTGCACAATATCCCCGATGTCTGGCGGGAGAAGAGGCTGTCCAATGGCTTTCCGCACAGCAAGCCGGTCGACTTGCAAGCTCAATTGATCCAAGCGGTTAGCGACCCGGGCGACTATGTCATTGACCCGGCGGCTGGTTCCTTCTCGGTTATGCATGCCGCACGTGATGTCGGGCGCGAGTTTCTTGGATGTGATATTCTTGGTTGAGTTTCAATGATTTGAATCTTCAATTGTTCTCTGTGCCTCTGTGGTGAATTATCATGCCCATAATCGAAACGCAGAACATCCACAAGATTTACCCCAACGGCGTGCACGCCAACGACGACATCAGTTTCCGCGTCGAGCCGGGCGAAATCCACGCCCTGGTCGGCGAGAACGGCGCGGGCAAATCCACGCTGATGAAGATCCTCTATGGGCTTGAGCAGCCCACGCAAGGCAGGCTCTTCATTCGCGACCAGGAAGTCAGTGTCCCCAATCCGCAGGTGGCCATTGAACACGGCATCGGCATGGTGCATCAGAACTTCATGCTGGTTAATTCGTTCACGGTGTCGCAGAACATCATCCTCAACCGCGAGACGAAGCAGGGCATGCAGATCGACTTCCAGCAAGCGGTCACGGATACCGAGCAGCTATCGCGGGAGTACGGCTTGTTCGTCAATCCCAATGCGCGCATCGCCGATATCCCGGTGGGCATGCGCCAGCGCGTGGAAATCCTCAAAGCCTTGTATCGCGGCGCGGAAATCCTCATCCTGGACGAACCGACTGCGGTGCTCACCCCCAGCGAAACACAAGATCTCTTCGCGGCCATCCGCAATTTGGTCGAGGGCGGCAAGACCGTCATCTTCATCACGCACAAGCTCAAGGAAGTCATCGAGATTTCCGACCGCGTGACGGTCATGCGGGACGCTCGCCAGGTGGGCACGGTCAATACGGCGGAGACCAGCGAGCGCGAGCTGGCGCGGATGATGGTCGGGCGCGAAGTCTTCATGCAGGTCGATCGCCCGCCAGTCAAGCGCGGCGACCCCGTGCTGGATGTGCGCCACCTCACCTATGCGGACAGCAGCGGGCATCAACTGCTTAAACAGGTCAGTTTCCGCGTCTACAAAAACGAGATCCTGGGCATTGCCGGCGTCGAGGGCAATGGACAGACCGAGCTCGCCGAGGTGCTGACGGGTTTGAGGCCCCCCACCACCGGCGACGCCTACATCAGCGATGAGCAGATCTTGGGGCGTGGTCCGCGCTCCGTACGCGAGCACAATGTGGCGCATATCCCGGAAGACCGCCTGACCAATGGCGTCGCCTTGACTTCGTCCATCGCCGACAACCTGATCATCGACCGCTACTACCGCGCGCCCTTCACCCGCCGCGGCTTGCTGAATATCAAGTCCATCGACGACAATGGCGCGGACATGATCCGCCAGTTCAACATCATCGCGCCGGATGGGGAAATTCCCGTCAATGCGCTTTCCGGCGGCAATATGCAGAAGGTGGTGGTAGCTCGCGAATTGTCGTCCTCGCCCAAGCTGCTGATCGCGGCCCAGCCCACGCGCGGAGTCGATATCGGCGCTATCGAATTCATTCACCAGCAGCTGGTCGATCAGCGCACGGAGGGGCTGGCTATCCTGTTGATTTCGGCGGACCTGCAAGAGGTGATGAAGCTGTCTGACCGCATCATGGTCATGTACGAAGGCGAGATTGTCGGCATCTTCCCCAATGATGAGCGGCTGACTGAAGAGCGCATCGGCTACTACATGCTGGGGGCGGAGCGGCAGGCGCAGGCAGAAATGGAGCGATACGCATGACTTGGGCGCGCAGACAGGCACTTCACCTCATCGGGATTATCGCCGGCGCGGCAGTTACGCTCTTCGTCACGCAGACGATGTTCGATGGTTCTATCGATAAAATGACCAGTACCGCCAGCTGGCAGAATATCCTGCTGGTCAATATCCTGGTGGGCGCTTGCATTCTGCTCTTCGTGGTGGAACTGCGGCGCGGCGCTATCCGCGTCATGCTGACGGTGATTGTGGCGCTGCTGCTGGGCTTTCTGGTGACTTTCGTCTTCAACCTGGACGAGGCCAGTCGCTTCGAGCGGGGCGAATTCCGCGTGCAGGTGGTGAGCGATGCCGAATCGGTAGAAAACGACGAGGTCGACCTGCGCTATAACCGCGTGCGCGGCGGCGAGTTCAACAAGCCCAATGTGGTCGCGCCGGTCAGCGAAGTCGCCTGGACATTTGCCGGGCGCGGCGGTGATGTAGTCTCGCTGTTGGCTTACGCCAAGAATCGCCGCTCGCCAGTCGATATGCTGGTGGAATTGCGGGATGCCGGCGGAAGCGCGCTGGCGGCAGCCGCATCGGCCACGGAAACGCAAGTCGACGAGACCTTTGACGACCTGGTCAGCGTGAAGGATGCCGTCATTGAGGGCTTCACCTTGCCGGCGGACGGCGTTTACACGCTCTACGCCCGCCCGGAAGACATCTCCGCTGCAACGACCTACAGCGAGGCGCTGAACCAGTCGCGGCTGGCATTTGAGGCGCTGCTGCTGGGTCCCATTGAGCGCGTCAACCGTTGGGGCGTGTGGATTCAGGACGCCATCACGCTGATATTGCTGGGTCTTAGCTTCGCGATCGTTTTCCGAGCGCAGCAATTCAGTCTGGGCGCAGAGGGGCAACTCTATTTTGGCGCGCTGGTCAGCGGCATCATCGCCTTGAACTCACCGACTGTGCCGGGCGTAATTTTGATTCCCTTCATCATCCTGGCGGCCAGCACGGCTGGTTTCATCTATGGGCTGATTCCTGGCGCGCTGAAAGCCTACCTGGGCGCCAACGAACTGGTATCGACCTTGATGCTGAATGTCATCGCCACACGCTTTTTTGAGATGGTGCTGAACTTCCAGCTCAAGCCGCCGACAGCCGGTTATGTCGCCTCTGAGAAGTTTAGTCCCAACGCGGTGCTGCCCGTCATCGTCGACAAAACGCAAGTAACCATCGCCGTATTCATTTTGGTGGTGGTGGTCTTCGTGTCCTGGCTTTTGATCCGCCGCACGCCGCTGGGCTACGAAATTCGCATTATCGGCAGCAATTTGCGCTTTGCGGATTATGGCGGCGTCAACTCCAAGCGCACCATCATGCTGGTGATGGCCATCAGCGGCATCCTGGCGGGTCTGGCGGGCATGCACCTGGCCAACGGCATCCACCGGCAGTTGATCCTCAATATATCCTTTGCGCTGGCCTTTGAGGGCGTGGTGGTGGCGCTGCTAGCGCGGCTGAATGTGCTGGTCGTGCCCTTCACCGGCTTGCTCTACGCCTATTTGCGGGCGGGGGCGCAATTCATGGAGCGCGACGCCAATGTCAGCTTCGAAGTTGTGCGCATGATCCAAGCCATCATTATTTTGCTGATTACAGCGGAGGCGCTGGTAAGCTTCTTCCAGGCGCGCCAGAAACGGGCTGATATTGACGAAACCGGGCATGCCGTAGAGTCGCTGGAGGGCGCGGATGTTTGAAAATGTGATTGACGGCATCTTCAGCGCTGTTTTCGTCGCGGCGATATTGCGCGTTACCACGCCCATCTTGTTGCCGTCGCTGGGTGCGCTGATCTCCGAGAAAGCCGGCGTGCTCAATATCGGCCTGGAAGGTATGATGCTGTCTTCGGCATTCACTGGAGTGGTCGTCAGTGCCTATTCGCAGGACTGGTTCGGACAAAGCACCGGCGAGGCGATTGGTCCCTGGCTGGGCTTGCTGCTGGGCGTCTGCGTGTCGCTGCTGTTGTCCTTCGTGCTGGCGCTGTTTCACTTGGACCTCAAGGGCGACCTATTCCTGTCGGGTATTGCGCTGAATATCTTCGGCTCGTCCGCGACTGTCGCCATCATGTTTGAACTGACGGGGGACCGCGGCAACACCAGCACCCTCGCCAGCCTGCAGATGCCTTTCATCCAACTGCCGGAATTCATCAACGACATCCCGCTGGTGGGCGGCTTCATCTTCGGCGTCTTCGATAATCAAAGCGTGATGACCTGGCTGGCTTTCATCGCTGTATTCATCGTGGCTTTCTTTTTGTACAGGATGCCCATCGGCATGCACTTGCGGGCAGTCGGCGAAAATCCGGAAGCGGCGGCTTCGGTAGGCATCAATGTCAAGCGCATCCGCTACATGGCGCTGTTGATCAGTGGCTTTTTTGCTGGCTTGGGCGGCATCCACATGAGCATGGGCTATTTGCAGCTCTTTCAGCGCGACATGACCAATGGACGCGGTTTCATCGCGCTGGTTACCCCGTCGCTGGGCGGTGGCACGCCCGTCGGCACGATGGTGGCGTCTTCGATTTTCGGTTTCTTCGACGCGCTGGGCATCCGCATGGGCTCTCTGGAAATCCCGGCACAATTGCCGCAGTCCATCCCCTATTTCGCGACGGTGCTGGCATTGGTGATTTACGCGCTGCAGCGGCGCATCTCCCAGCGAGTCAGCGAGATGCGGACGGCTTCCGGAGCCACCTTTGACGCAGTCTTCTGGCGCGCCATCCAGCGCATCAGCATTTTGCACATGTTGTTGATGATGTTCGCTGTAATTGGCGTGGTGAGCAGCGGGGCGATCCTGGCGGCGCCCAATGGCTTCGGCGGCGCGGAGGCGGCGCTGCCCGTCGGCTTGCTCATCGGCGCTGTGTCGATTGCCTTCTTCGTGATCAGCTTGCCCTTCGTCAGCGATATCTTTCGTATTCAAAAACGTTGGCGGGAAAGCGCGATTGTAACCATCGCGTCGCTGGGCATCTACTTGACGATATTCCTGTCGCTGTTCATGACGCTGCCGGTGGCGCTGGGGCTGGGATTGGTCGCGAGCGCGGCGGTATGGGCGGTCATCGGCGGGCGCGTGTTGATGCAGGCAGGGTGAGAAGAGCGGAAATGGCCTGTCTGGATAATGGGTGTTGAAAACTCGAAAACCACTGTATCAGGCGCGTCGCGTAACGCTTTCTCGTCCTTTTGAAATGAAAATCCCGCATTGAGCGGCGCAATCCGCTGCATTGGGATGAGGGATAAATCATGAAGAAAGTCCATGCGACGCGCGCCATCGTATTGCTCATCATTACCATGCTCATCTGGCAGTATGTCGAAAAGCGCAATGATCTGCAGTGCTATGTGATGCAACAGGCGGACAGGCACAAGTGGGTTTTCCAGGCCGGGTACGCCACTGCGGACGAGATTCGTGAAATCGTCTGGAACGACGCCGTGACGGATTTCCATGGGCAGCTGTGGCGAGCCAAGCTGGACCAGGTTTTCCAAGCCATTTTCATGGGCGGCAACCGCGGCGCGCAAGTAGTGGCTTACTTAACGCATCCCCCGCCGGCTCCGTCTGATTTGTACTGCAAAGGGTCCATTGAATGGAGGATCTGGTACGACCCCGATATCGCTGTCTACAGAAGCTATTCCGGGGCGGACATAAAATCCGTGCATCATGTCGCCACTACCTTGAAAACGCTGCCGCAAGAGGAATTGCGACATTACTCAGTGGCGGCGACCGAGTACTCCTATAAGGGCAATTTCTACGAGGGCGGAAGCGCCGGGATTCATAAGGCTCGCGACGCCGGCGTGGTCAGCGCACGCGAGTGGCTTAGGGGCGAAATCGTTCCCGATTACTGGTCCAGCTGGTATGCGGCCTGGCTGGAGCAATGGGATGAGTTGCAAGCGGTTGACAATGAATGAAGAAAACAATGGACATTGACGCGCTGCATTCGATGGCAGATGTATGATGCTCAACAAAATCCTCGGTTGCCTCTATGGCCAGGCGCTCGGCGATGCCTTTGCCATGCCGGCGCATATCCACCCCGACGACACCATCCGCGCCTTCGGCTGGCTGGACAGCTGGCAGCCCGCCCCCGATGACCATCTTGTGCATGCGGGCTTGCCGGCCGGCCGCATCACAGACGACTCCGAGCAAGCCTTCTCGCTGGCGCAGGCTTTCGTCGCGGCTGGCGGCGTTACACTCGACGCGGTTGTCGCTGCCCTGCTGGGCTGGTACGAGCGCGTCGATGGCGACAATTCGCCCTATGTGGGTCCCAGCACGCGGCGCGGCATCCAGGCGCTGAAGGCGGGGCAGGATCCACGCAGTACTGGCTTATGGGGCGATACCAATGGCGCGCCCATGCGCATTGCGCCGGTGGGTTTGCTGCATCCGGGCAACAGCGAGGCGGCGGTGGCCGATTGCGCCATCGTCTGCATGCCTACGCACTACACGCAGCCGGCTGTTTCGGGCGCAGCGGCGGTGGCAGCGGCAGTGGCGCAAGCGATGGTTGCCGCCTCGCTGGACGAGGTCATCGCGGCTGGGCTGCAGGGCGCTGAACTGGGACGCGCGCAGGGCAGACGCTGGTTCGGTTGTTCGGTCGCCTTCAAAATTGAGCAGGCGCTGGCGATTGCCGACTCTGAAGCCGACGAGCCGACTCGTTTGCGGCGCCTGTTTGACGAAGTGGGCGCATCGCTGAATGTGCCGGAGACCGTGGGCGCGGCTTTTGGCATATTGCGGATGGCGGCTGACGACCCCAAGCGGACAGCTATTCTGGCGGCCAACCTGTCTGGCGACGCCGACACTATCGGCGCAATTGCCTGTGCAATCGCTGGCGCCTATGCTGGCATGGACGCCATCCCGCCCGCGGACATCGCTGTGCTGGAAGCCGATCCGGTCTTCGCTGCCTACGATGTGCGGGGCATCGCCATTGGTCTGCATGCCTTGATCGACGCAGATGCCTGAACTGCTGATCATCGGCGATTTGGTCGTCGACTTGCTGCTGGAAGCGCGGCTGCCGGTCATCGCGGAAGAACACCAGACGGCGCGATCGCTGCGGTTTGATGCGGGCGGCGCTGGCACGACCATCCTGGCGGCCCGCAACATGGGGCTGGAAGTGGCGGCGCTGGGGGCGGTCGGCGACGATCTGCCAGGCCGCTTCTTGCTGGAGAAGCTTTCGGGCGCCGGCGTGAATGTCGATGCCGTGCAGGTAAAGCCGGGCAGCACGACCACCACCGTTGTCGCCATCAGCGATTGTGACGCGGGCGGGCATGTCTTCCTGGGGCGTTATGGCCAAGGCGCGTCTGGGGACTTTGATGAGGCCGCTATCCAGCGGCTGATGGCGGCGGATGCCGTTTTCCTGCCGGGTTACGCGCTGCTGGAAGAGCGGCTTACCCCGCTGGTGGATGGCGCGCTGGCTTGGCTGGCGGACAATTCACAGCGCATAACCTTTGATGTCGGCCCCTTTTTGGGCGATGCGCCACAGGATCGCGTGCATCAAGCGCTGCGGCTGGTCGATGTATTGCTGCTGACGGAAGAGGAAATCGCCTTCGTCGGCGGCGACATCGATAGCCTGCTGGCGATGTATCCCCGCATGACCATCGTTTTGAAGCTGGGCGAGCGCGGCTGCCGGATAGTCTGGCGCGGCGGCGAAGTAAGTTGCCCCGGTTTTTCTGTGCCAGTTGTCGACAGCATCGGCGCGGGGGATGCCTTCGCGGCCGCCTGGATCTGGGCGGATTTGCAAGGGTATTCGCGGGCGGAATGTGGCACAATCGCTAACGCCATGGGCGCAGCCAGCGTGACCCGACCCGGCGCAGGCAGCAATGCGCCCGCGCGCGAGGATGTGCAGGCGCTGCTGGACGCCAAGGAGACAGGAATTCGCCTACGATGCTGAGCTTGATTGAACTGGAAACGCCGACCGGCGACGCTCTGGTCGATTTCACCGCGCAGGCGCAAGAGATTGTCGCCGCCAGTGGCTTAAGCGAGGGGCTCTGCGCCTTGATCGTGCCGCATAGCACCGCGGGCATCACCATCAATTCGGCGCTGGATGCCGCAACGCCGGAAGACATTATCGCTGAGCTGCGGCGCCTCGTGCCCACGCGCGTTGATTTCGCCCATCAATATGACAGTCCAGCTGATGCGGCCGGACATATCAAAGCGGCGCTGGTCGGGCATTCGCTGCTGCTGCCTATTAGCCAGGGACGCCTGCTGCTGGGCGGCTCGCAGAGTCTGCTTTTCTGCGAATTTGATGGTCCGCGCAGCCGGCAAGTGCAGGTCAAAATTATCGGGGGCTAGCCATGCCGCGCAAAATCATCATCGATACTGATCCCGGCGTTGACGACAGCATGGCGATTTTCTTCGCGCTGGCCTCGCCGGAATTGGAAGTCATCGGGCTGACCAGCATTTTCGGCAATGTACGTACCCCTCTGGCGACCAAGAATGCGTTGCGCCTGCTGGAGATTGCCGGGCGCGCCGACATCCCAGTTTCGCAGGGCGCGCTGGATCCCTTGACGCGCGCCTTTGAGGGACCTGTGCCCTATGTGCACGGCGAAGATGGGCAGGGCGAACTCTTCTTGCCGGACTCGCAAAGCCAGGCGCTAGACATCCCAGCTGCGCAATTCATCATCGAGCAGGTCAAGGCGCAGCCGGGTGAAATCACGCTTGTGCCCATCGGTCCGCTGACCAATATCGCCCTGGCGCTGCGCCTGGAGCCGCGAATCGCCGACTGGACGCGGGAAGTCGTGCTGATGGGCGGCAACGCGCTGGTGCCGGGCAATGCCAGCCCCGCCGCCGAAGCCAATATCCGCAACGACCCGGAAGCCGCCGACTTGGTCTTTGGCGCACCCTGGCAGGTCACCATGGTGGGCTTGGATGTGACCCTGCGCGTACAGATGACGCCGTCCGATATCGCGGGTTACGAGGCGCATGACAACCCCATGTCGCGGCATATCACGCGCATCCTGCCGCATTACCGCAATTACTTTGAGTCAAATTATGACGCTGAGGGCATATTCGTCCACGATTCCAGCGCTGTCGCTTATTTGTTGGAACCGGGCTTGTTCCAAACGCGGCGCTGGCGGATGCGCGTGGAGACCGAGGGCATCGGCCGCGGCAAGACCCTGCCCGCCACCGGCAAGCGCATCCTGCCCGCCTGGGAGGGACGTCCCTTGGTCAATGTCTGCGTGGGCGTGGATGGGCCGGGCGTGGTGGCGCTGGAAGAAGAGCGGCTGCGCGGCGCGTAACTCCCCTCAATCTCCCCGTCGAGTCGGAGGGAAGGCGGCCCCTTGCGAGACCTGTAGGGGCGACACTTGTGTCGCCCGCCTAGTTCATCCTTCGCTTCGGTTGCTTCATGATCATACCGCAAGGGGACGGGCTTGCCGCGCGATCGTCAGTTCGCGCATGCGCTCGAAGATATCCACACCCAGCTGCTTGTAAATGTGCAGCAGGTCGACCAATACCCAGTTTTCGCGGATCAGGCCGTTTTCGCAGCGCCAGAAGTCCAGGCTGCGGCGCGTCAACTTCTGTCCAGCCGGCGCAATCCCCAGCCAGCCATCGCCAGACAGCGTCGATTGCCCGCCGGGCCAGGCGGTGAAGCCAATATATTCGCCATCACCGAACATAACGCCTTTTTCCAGGAAGGCGAAGCGGTCGGGCATGGCTTTCAGGAAGGGGGTTTGATGCCAATGGCGGAAGCCCGAAACGCGCCGCATTGAGCCGATGCCAACGGGTCCGTACCACATCATCTTGGGGTGCCAGTAGCGGTCCAATTCCATCGCCTCCACCCCTTGCGGCGAGTTGCGTAGCGCTTTCAGCATGTCCATGACCAGTTGCACGCTGGCGGCAGCTTGCTGCGGGTCATGCGGCGCGGTAATGATGCCGTCGTTGCTAGCGGGACCGGGTATGACTGTCCAGTCGGGCGCCAGGCTTGGCGACAGGGGCCAGGCACGGGCTTGCACCATAAGGCACGGGATATCCCACAGTGCCTGCATTTCCACGATGAGCCCGTCGACGAAGCGGAAGAATTCATGGTAGCGCATGGAAACCAGATGTTTGGTGGGTGGGATATCCAACCAGGGCTGCTCAAAGACGCCCATGTAGTGCCCGCCGCAGCCGACCCAGTCGCCACTCCATTGCCCAGGCGAATGCCCCGCCATCAAGATGAAATCGCGCCGCTCCAAATCCGGGATCGCATGCAGCAGCGGGGCGTAGACTTCTTCAAACAAGGCTGAGGGACCTGCCAGGTCCTCGAAGGGCGTCGCCAGATGAATCGCGCAATCCGCGGCGAATACTTCCTTTAACTGCCGCCGCAAACGTGATGGCTCAATATCGTAGAGCGCGTCTCGCAGGATCTGAATGCGGTCTTTGTTCTGATTGTGAATGCTTTCCATTGTTGCTCCACCCACGAAGGACCTTGTAGGGGGGGGGGGGGGGGGGG
>DAOUKU010000028.1:0-171282 GCA_034420985.1 Anaerolineae bacterium
AGAATAGCGGCTTGCAGCGGACCCCAGCTGCCGATCTCCCAGTCGCTGAAGAAGGGCACAAAGCGATAGGGGCGGGAAATGGCGTATTCCGCTTGCTCGCTGAGCAGGTCGGGGTCGATCCAGCCGCCGATGGAGTTGCGCACCTCTTCGTCTTCATAGAGCGGCGCGGGCGAGAAGCCCAGCCCAAACTCCAGCGCCCAGCGCTTCGGCACAAAGTAGACGCCGGTCGCATCCTTGCCACCCAGGAACTGCACCAACTGCCAAGCGGCATCTTGGTCCTGCGCGTTGCTGGTGATGGAGTAGAGGCGCACATAGCCCCAGGTGCCGCTGCGCACTTCGTCCGTGCCGGGCACCAGCGCATTTTTGATGTCGCCGGCGACATTGGATTGTTCTGGATCGTTCATGGCTTTCAACGTGTAGTCAGTCGTCGTCATGAACGATGTCGTGCCAGCCGCCATCAGCAGCGTGCCGTCGTCATCGGTCAGCGAAGCCGGGTCGATAACGCCTTGATCCAAGCCCGCGGTCAGCCAGTCCAGCGCTTCCCAGGCTGCGCTGCCCTCTTCCTGGAAGAGCGGGTTGAGGTCGTCATCAAAGAGCTTGCCGCCGCGGGATGCCGTCAAGGTCTCCCATTCGCGCAGCAGATAATTCTCGCCACTGCGCAACTGCATCAAGATGGGGTATTCGACGACTCCGGCGTCCTTGATCATCTGCGCCTGTTCCAGCATTTCGTCCCAGGTTTCGGGCGGCGCTTCGATGCCAGCCGCTGCCAGGTGGGCGGCGTTATAAGCCATGGTCTGCACGCCAGAATAGTAGGGCAGCCCGTAGACCTCGCCATCATAGGACATCTGCTCGATGATGCCCGCGGGCAGGTCGGCCAACAGTTCGTCCGCGCCTTCCAAGCCGGTTATGGGCACGATCCAGCCAGCCGACGCCCACTCAGCCAGGTAACTATCGCGGACATAAGCGACATCAAACTCGGTGCCGGCCACGAAACTGGCGACCATCTTGTCGTGATATTCGTTGCTGGGGAAGGGCAGGAAGACCGCGTCATGCCCCGACTGCTCCGTGAAGCGGCCGAGATTTTCGGTTACGACATCGACCTGATAGGGCCAGCCGGTCATCCATCGTCCTGCGCCAGCGCTGTGCCGCCGAGCAGCAGCGCCAACACGACGACGAGAACTAGCAGATTTCTAATGTGCAGCATTGTTCACCTCGATTCCGTAACTCTTTGGCAAGTGTCTGGCGAAGGCGACGCCAAACGCGCCTGGCGCCAGCGCGAAGGCACTATAGCGCATTTTCCGCCGACCCGCAAGTTTCGCGATTCTGGCGATGGTGCATCGCTTGATGGAGAGCGAGCCAGCGACTCAACGGAGCGACCGAGGGGGCTAGTCCTACACCGACGCGCGTCGCACCAGGGGGCAGGGCAGCGCTACTTGCAGCGGCTGCAGTGCCTCCCCGCGATTCTGCATCAGATAGCGAACCGCCCATTTGCCCATCTCATAATGCGGCAATTGCATGGTCGTCAAAGGCGGCAGCAAGCCTTCGCTGATATGCGCGATATTGTCGAAGCCGATGACCGCCACATCGTCCGGCACGCGCAAGCCCAGTTCGGCCAGCGCGCTGTAGCAATTCATGGCGACTTTGTCGTTGCCGCAGAAGATCGCGCTGGGCGGCTGCGGCAGCGCCATCAACTCGCGGGTGTGACGATAATTCTCGCGCGGGGTCTGGCTGCTGAAGCGCAGGAGTGCCTCGTCGAAGGGCAGCCCGTTATCGGCAAGGGCTTGTTTGTAGCCGCGCAGGCGTCCGTAAATAGCGGGAAAGGGTTTGATGCTCTCATCATCTTCCCACAAGTTGATGAAGCCGATGCGTTTGTGCCCGGCTTTGATAGCGGCGGCTGTGGCATGATAACCGCCGTCGAATTCGTCCGGCACCACCGAAGGCGCGCTGCCATCTTCCAGGAAGCAGTTGGCCAGCACCGTCGGCAAGCCGCGCAGCCCAGCCGGCAGCTGCACGGGACGATGGTACATGGCCGCGTAGACGATGCCTTCCACCGCCCGCTCGCGGAACACCGCAACGGCCGCTTCGGCAACGCGCTCATCGCCGCCGCTGTCCGTGACCAGCAGCACCATATTATGCGCCCAGGCGATTTCCTGGGCGCCGCGGATGATGTCGACGGCGTAGGGCGTGGTGGCGACATCATCGGTCAGGAAGCCCAGCAGACCGGAGGGGCTGCCGCGCAGATGACGGGCGGTCTGCGAGGGGCGGTAATCCAGGGCGGCGATGGCGGCTTGCACGCGCGCCCGTTTGTCGGCACTGACATAGGGATGGTCGTTGAGAACGCGGGAGACCGTAGTCGTGCCGACGCCGGCCTGCCTGGCGATTTCTTTGATGGTGATTTTGTCGCTCATCTAACCTCCCATTCTCTCCCTGCGGATAGCTGTAGGGGCGTCTCACTGAGACGCCCTGGCTCACCCCCTCGCTCCCCAATTGGGTCGCTGGAAATTGCCCCTTGCGCGCGAGCATGGAATGAGCTACCATAGTCTCTATGGTAACGATACCATAAAAGATTGGTTTTGACCATATGTCCCTGTCTTCTGCCTCCGCTGGCATCCCGCGCCCGCTCGACGCCGCCGACATCCACCGCCCGCGCTATCACTTCTTGCCCGCCGCCAACTGGATGAACGACCCCAACGGCGTCATCTGCTGGCAGGGGCGCTACCACCTATTCTTCCAATACAACCCGGATGGCGCTTGGCACGACAACATACACTGGGGTCATGCCATCAGCGACGATCTGGTGCGCTGGACGGAGCTGCCTGTGGCCATCGCGCCGACGCCCGGATCGCATGACGAGGGCGGCATCTTCTCCGGCTGCATGGTTGATGACGGCGGCCTGCCCAGTGCCTTCTATACGGGCGTCAATGAGGACTACAGCGTGCAAGTGCAGTGTTTGGCGCGCGGCAACGACGACCTGACGCAATGGGTCAAACATGCGGGCAATCCCGTCATCCAGGAAGTTCCGCCAGCCATGGGGCAAAGGCGCGACTTCCGCGATCCCTTCGTTTGGCGCGGCGACGACTGCTGGTACATGGCGCTGGCCTCGCACATCGTCGGCGTCGGCGGCGCTGTGCTGCTCTACCGCTCGCCGAACCTGACCGACTGGCAATACGTGCATCCGCTCTATGTCGGCGAGAAATGCCGCAACGGGCGTAACTTTGAATGCCCAAACTTCTTCCCCTTGGGCGACAAGTGGCTGCTGATCCTGTCCGCGCAGTTGGCGCATGCGCCTTCGCAGACGCTCTATTTTGTGGGGCGCTTTGAAAATGAGCGCTTCATCCCCGAGCGTGAAGCGGTCTATGATGCTGGCTGCAGTTACGCCAGCCTGGTCGGCAGCGACGCGGCGGGGCAGGCGCTGATCTATTCCTGGCTGCGCGAGGGCAGAGACCGCGACGCCCAACGCGACTCTGGCTGGACGGGGGTGCAAGCCATCCCGCGTCTGCTGAGCCTGGACTCGCGGGATCGCCTGGTCAGCCAGCCGGTGGCGGCGCTGAAAACGTTGCGAGGGGCGCATCAGCACTTCAGCGCGGCGGATGCCAACGACCCGCTGCCGATTCGCGGCCTATCGCTGGATATTGAAGCGACATTCAGCCCCGATTCTTGCTGCGGTCTGGAAGTGGCGCTGTCCGCGGATGGCGCGGAGAAAGCCAGCATCCTCTACGACAGCGGCACGCAGACCCTGCAAGTCAAGCGGCAGTACCGGGACGAGAATCCAGCCCTAGACAGTGAAACGCAGGGACTCCCGCACGCGCTGGATGCTGGCGAGGCGCTGGAATTGCGCGTGCTGCTGGATGGCTCGGTCATTGAAGTCATCGCCAATGGGCGCGCGCGTGTGACCAGCCGCTTCTATGTCAGCGATTCGTCCAGCAGTTGTCTGCGCGTCATCAACCCGGCGGCGCTGGTCGGGCTGGATGTCTGGCAAATGTCGTCAATCTGGTAAATCGCCAGTTTGTATGTCGCAAGGTCAATCAGAAGAAGGAGGCAATATGTGGTAAACTGGTCAGTCATCAGGATTGACGCAAGTATCGTACAGCCAAGTATCTAATCGAGGTTCAAAATGAACAAAGCACTATCTATCGTACTTCTGGTGATCATGCTGGTCACAATGAGCGGTATCGGCTCTGCGCAGACCGAGCTGAGCATGTGGTATCACGGTGGCGCCTGGGCGGCTGAGCATCAGGTGTTTATCGATCTTATTGCGGCCTTCAACGAGTCGCAGTCGGACTACACGGTCGTGCTGGAGGCTTTCCCGCAGGAGTCCTACAACTCCTCGATTGTGGCGGCGGCCGCTGCTGGGGAATTGCCGGACATCATCGATGTAGACGGTCCCGTAATGCCCGGTTGGGCATGGGCTGGCTGGATGGCGCCCCTGGAATTGTCCGAAGGCGCGCTGGATAACTTCTTGCCCGGGCCAATCGGTATCTGGAATGGTGAACTCTACGCCGTCGGCTTGTGGGACGCGGCGGTATCTATCTATGCGCGGCGCTCCGTGCTGGAAGCCTACGACATCCGCATCCCCACCCTGGACGACCCCTGGAGCGGCGAGGAATTTGATGCCATCCTGGAACAGTTGCAAGCTACCGGCGACTTTGACTATGCCTTTGACCTGGGCATGGCTTGGACCGGCGAATGGTATCCCTACGCCTTCTCGCCCTTCCTGCAGAGCTTCGGCGGCGATATGATCGACCGCTCGACTTACCTGACAGCTGAGGGCGCTCTGAATGGCCCCGAAGCGGTCGCTTTCGGCGAATGGTGGCAGAGCCTCTTTGAACGCGGCTTGGCGCCGGGCACTTCGCAGGATACCGGCGACCGCGAATCCGGCTTCATTGATGGCCGCTACGCCTTGCAATGGATGGGCAACTGGGCTGGCGTCTCCACGCTGGCCGAAGTGGGCGACGACTTGATCTTCCTGCCCGCGCCGGACTTCGGGCATGGCAACATCATTGGCGCCGCCTCTTGGCAGTTGGGCGCTTCCTCGACTACGGAACACCCGGAAGGCGTGAGCGCCTTCATCGAATTCGCTATCCAGGACGAGTGGCTGACGGCTTTCAGCGATGCGACGGGTCTCGCGCCGGCAACGCCCAACGCCGCTGCCATGAGCGAGAACTACTCGGAAGGCGGTCCGCTGGAAGTGTTCTATGAGCTCAGCAACCAGCAGGCTTTGATCCGCCCGGTCACGCCCGGTTACGCCACCCTGGCGCTGATCTTCGAGAAAGCCCTGGCCGATATCGCTAATGGCGCGGATGTGCAGGATACCCTGGACGCGGCTGTTGACGAAATTGATGCCGACATTGAAGACAACATGGGCTACGGCAACTAAACCCAGTTGGCCTATTGCCTGTGGCAGCAAGGCAAAAGCAAGGGCGGCTCCCTGAGTCGCCCTTCGCCTTGATATTCTTGGGCGGACCAGTTCCGCACGCAGACACCGCGGATCGCCCGCCCCGTCAAATCTGATACAGTTTGGCACAGGACTAGAATCGTTCTTATTCTAAATCGGATTTGCCAGGGACAACGGCATGATTAGCGCAGCGGAAACGAGGAAAAACGCGCCTTCCTGGGTGCGGTGGCTCGTGCCGGCGGACGCGCCCCTGTACCAGCGCCACGAGGCCATCGCCGGTTGGCTGATGGCTTTCCCCGCACTGCTCGTACTGACCCTTTTCCTGGTCATCCCCTTCCTGATGGCTTTTGTCATGTCCTTCACCAATCAGCGTCTGGTGTCGCCGAACCCGACCGAATGGGTGGGCATGCGCAACTTCGAGCGGCTACTGACCGTGCGCCTCTTCACGCTGGAGCCAGAACGCGACGAAAACGGCGCCATCGTTTGGGACGATGACGGCAGCATAGCTTATCCGCGCTTGCGAACTTTCACGCGCAAGAACCCGGATTATCCCGAGTTGAACGGCTTGCGCGAATTTGTTTCCTGGCAATCGGGCGACAATCGCACGGTGGTCCTAGCTGCAGATGTGGTGTTTCTGCGCGCTCTCTACAATACATTGCTTTTTGCTGCGGTCATCGCGCCGCTGCAGGGCGGGCTGGCGCTTGTGCTGGCGCTGCTGCTGAACCAGGCCTTGCCATACATCAATGTCTTTCGCACCATTTATTTTGCACCAGTGGTCATGTCTATGGTGGTGATTGCGCTCCTATGGCGTTTCATCTATGACGGCGAGAATGGACTGCTGAACACCCTGCTGGGCATCTTCAGCTTTGGCGCGTTCCAGCCGGTCGATTGGCTGGGCAACCCCAATTTGGCCATGCCTGCGCTGATTGCTATGTCGGCTTGGCAGGCGGTTGGCTTCCACATGGTGATATGGCTTTCCGGCTTGCAGACCATCCCCACCAGCCTCTACGAAGCGGCTGGCTTGGATGGCGCCGGCGCTTGGCAGAAGTTCCGCTATGTGACTTGGCCCGGGCTGCGCAACACAGCGGTGCTTATCTTGATCATCATCGTCATCCAGGCGACGGGTTTGTTTGTGCAGGTTGATGTCATGACCCGCGGCGGACCCCTGGACGCCACGCAGAGCGTCGTCTTCCAGGCTGTGCAGCGCGGTTATGACAAGCAAGATATTGCCGAAGGCTCGGCCATTTCGGTGGTGCTCTTCTGCGTTGTGCTGGCCATTACCATTGTGAATCGTTATCTGACGCGCGATCGAGACTAGCTATGGCAGCCATGTCCTGGGAAACACGTCATAAGCTGATCATTGGCCTGCGTTACACGCTGCTCATCCTGATCTCGGCGATCTTCATTTTCCCGATTGTCTTTATGATCGTCTCGTCCTTGAAGCCGGATCTTCAACTGCTGCGCGACTCTGGCTCGCTGCGCGCTTTCATGCCCGTAGGCGATATTTCGCTGAACAATTACGCCTCCACTTTCGAGCGCGTGCCGATCTTTCGCTTCGCATTCAACTCCGTGTTTACCACAGTCGTGGCGGTGCTGGCCAGCATTCTGCTCAATTCGATGGCTGCTTTTTCCTTCGCCTTTCTACGCTGGCGCGGCAAGAAGCTCATGTTGACGCTGATCATCGCCACCTTCATCGTACCTTTCGAGGTCATCGCCATTCCCTTGCTTCTCGTGGTCAATAACCTGCCCTGGATCGGTCCCGAGGGTTTCAAGATCGGTTGGCTCAACTCCTATCATGTGCAGATCATCCCCTTCACTGCTGATTCGCTGGGCATCTTCCTCTTTTACCAGTATTTCCGCGATTTGCCCGATGAACTGGTGGAGGCGGCGCGGATTGATGGCGCTAGCGTCTGGCAGATTTTCACGCGCGTGGTCATGCCGATTGCCGGTCCCATCCTGGCGACTGTTGCTATCCTGAAGTTCTTGCTCATGTGGAACGCCTATATCTGGCCCCTGATGACCGTGCGAACGGAAGAATTGCGGCCGATCATGGTCGGCTTGCAATACTTCTTCCAGCGCTATACCTATTGGGGCGAGATCATGGCTTACCTGACGATGGTCACGATCCCGGTGCTGATTTTCTACCTGGCGCTGCAGCGCGCCTTCATTGAGAGCATCGCCACTTCCGGCATCAAGGGGTGACCCTCCTCGCTAGCGGATTCGTTGTAGGGGGCGACATATCATGTCGCCCGCTGTGAACCTACTCGCAATTCGACGGGCGACCTGGTAGGTCGCCCCTACGGTTCTCGCATGGATGTCAGCCTCCCCCCATAGCTATGGGGGGACCGAGGGGGGTTGATAGCTTCCTCGCCAAATCTTCCAGGTGTCCCAGTTCGTGCAGGCACAAGCCGCGCGCCGCGTAATAGACCGATTCGCTGCGTTTGACGCCCTCGCGCCGGACGCAGCGCGCCCATTGCTCGTCGCTCAAGCCGCGCAATACGCCCAATAGCGCCCGCCGACGAAAACTGAAGTAAGCCAGCAGTTCGGGGATCTCGAAGGCTTCGTAGCCCATCAGCTTGCCCCAGTCGCGCTCGGCATGGATGCGCGGCATGAAGGGCAGATCCAGCAGCAGGGCCTGATGAATGGGGTCGCTGCCACGCTCGGCGCAGTAAATCAGATGCGTCAAATCGCGCTTGAAGCTGCGCTCGCCTTCGCCCAGCGGGGTCGTCAGTTCCGCCTCCGACAAGCCCTCGCTGAGCCGCTGCAGGCGCGCCGGTCCCAGCGCCAGCGCCTCCAGAATCAGCGCGATACGCTCCGGCGACTGTGTGGTCTTCAGCCGCTTGTAGAGCGCGTCACGGGCGCTCATCCACCGACGCTCGGCAAATCGCTGAGCCGCAACATGACCGTCTCGCCACTGCTGCCGGGCACGGGCGTGTAGAGTTCGGTCGGGTCCTGCAGGCGGTCGAGGAAAAGCACGCCATTGAAATGGTCGATTTCGTGGTGAATCACGCGCGCGTCCATGCCAACAACGCGGCGGTCGAAGGGCTTGCCAGTTTCGTCCAGCGCTTGGAAGTGAATCCAACTGGGGCGGGGCACATCCCAGGTGAAGATATCCGGGATGCTCAAACAGCCATCAAAGCCGACTTCGTCCGCGCCTGCCGCGATGATCTCGGGGTTGATCAGCGCCAACATGGGTTCTTCTTCGGCGTCATCCTCTTGTCCAAATTTCACCACCGTGACGCGCTTGAGCACACCGATTTGCGGGGCGGCTATGGCGGCGCCGGGCTGCGTTTCCAGCGTGTCTTTGAGGTCCTCGATGAGGCGGCGCAGTCCCTTGGCGCGCAGGTTGGCCACAGGCTTGCTGATACGCCGCAATCGCGCTTCGTGCGTTGGGTACATGACCAAGCGTTTGACTGCCATTGCCTGTCGGTATACGCTGCCTTTGGCGCGCAATCCTAGCACGATCAAGCCTAAAACCGCAGGGTCGAATGCAACCCCCTCGCTCTCCTGCAGGGCGCCTTATTCGCACGAGACCAGCCTCCCCCGTTGATACGGGGGGACCGAGAGGGTAGACAAGCGACGCTGCTGTCCGCTAGCATAACCGCGCGTGCCGGACAACTCACGGAGGCTGATGATGCGATTCGGCGTGGTTTTCCCACAGACGCAGCTGGGCGCGGACCCGCAAGTCCTGCGCGATTTTGCGCAAGCCGCTGAGGACATGGGCTACCACCACATGCTGGCCTACGACCATGTGCTGGGCGCCAACCCCGACCGTCCCGGCTGGGAGGGGCGCCGCCCCTACACCTACCGCGACATGTTTCATGAACCCTTCACGCTTTTCAGCTGGATGGCGGCTTTCACGCAGCGCATCGGCTTTATGACGGGCGTGTTGATCCTGCCGCAGCGTCAAACGGCGCTGGTGGCCAAGCAGGCCGCGCAGGTCGATCTGCTGTCTGGCGGGCGTTTGCGGTTGGGCATCGGCGTGGGCTGGAACGAAGTCGAATACACTTGCCTGGGCGAAGATTTCGCCACGCGCGGCGCTCGCGTCGAGGAGCAGATGCACATCCTGCGCCAACTGTGGACTCGCGAGTTGGTCAATATCGTCGGGCGTTTCGACACCATCGACGACGCTGGCATCAACCCCCTGCCGCCTCAGCAGCCTATCCCTATCTGGATTGGCGGCACAGCCGATGTCGTGCTGCAGCGCGCCGCCAGACTCAGCGATGGCTATGTCGCTCAAGCTGGCGATCCCGCGCTAGCCAAACCCGCTATCGAACGCTACTGGCAGCATGCCGAAGACTGTGGACGGCGCGAGCAACTGGGCTTGCATACGCGGCTGGCGACGGAGACCCTTGACGAGCGCGACTGGGAAGGCTTCGTGCGCGGCTGGGGTGAATTGGGCGCGACTGAATTGGCTGTTTACCCGCATGGCGAGCGTCTGGAGGACTATCTGGGGCGCCTGCAGCGCTTCCGAGCCATGTTCGGCTTGTGAGCGCGACCGACCGGTGACCGCCATACTGCGTTTATCCCTGCGCTACATCAGCCGGCGTCTGTTTCAGAGCGCCATCTGTGTGCTGGGCGTGGCGCTGGGCGTGGGCGTGGTCATCGCCATTGATATCGCCAACGAATCGGCTAGCCGCGCCTTCACACTGAGTAGCGAGAGCCTGGTCGGGCGGGCCACGCATCAGGTCATCGGCGGCCCCAACGGCTTCGACTCGGCATTTTATACTGCGCTGCGCGTGGATTGGGGTATCAAACGCAGCGCCCCGGTCGTCAGCGAATACGCGCGGGTCGCCGGCAGCGAGCGGGCTTTGCGTCTGCTCGGCGTCGACCCCATTGCCGAACCGCCCTTCCGCAGCTATCTGGCTGGCGAAGACGAGAGCGTAGATGTCACCGCTATGACCCGCCTGATGACGCAGCCGGGCGCTGTCGTGCTCAGCGAGTCGCTGGCATCCGAGCTGGGCTTGGCGCGCGGGGATACGCTGCAAATCAGCGCTGGCGGCCGCTTCACGGCTGGGCGGCTGGTCGGTGTGCTGAAACCGGAGGACAACGCCAGCCGGCAGGCGCTGGACGACCTCATCATCAGCGATATCGCCACCGCCCAGGAGATGGTCGGGCTGCCAGGGCGCATCAGCCGCATCGACCTGATTTTGGGCGCTGACGAAGTGCAGCCACTGGTGGAGGCGCTGCCGCAGGGCTTGCAGTTGGTCGATGTCAAGCAAGAAAACGCCCTCGACCAGATGATCGCCGCCTTTGAACTGAACCTGCAGGCTATGAGTCTGCTGGCGCTGGTGGTGGGTGTCTTCTTGATTTACAACACGGTCAGCTTCAGCGTGGTGCAGCGGCGCGGCGTGCTGGGCATCATGCGCTCCCTGGGCACGACGCGCGCGCAGATCTTCCGCTTCATTTTGCTGGAGGCGCTCATCCTGGGCTTGATCGGCACTGTGCTGGGCTTGGCGCTGGGCATCATCTTCGGGCGAGGCGCTTTGGCGCTGGTCAGCCAGACCATCAGCGATCTCTACTTCAGCGTCAATGTGCAGCGAATCAGCGTGTCGCCCTGGACTTTGCTGAAAGGCGCGGGCATCGGCATGGCGGCCTGTCTCTTGGCGGCGACATTGCCCAGCTGGGAAGCCACGCGCACGCCCCCAGCCGGCGTCATGAAACGCTCCAACCAGGAAGTCAGGGCAAGAAAACGGCTGCCGCTGGTCACGCTTTGCGCCCTGCTGTTGAATGCGCTTGGTCTCATGTTGCTGGCGGTGGGGCAGAGCCTGGTACTGAGCTTCGGCGCGCTGATGTGCATCGTGGTCGGCGGCGCGCTCTTCACGCCCTTGGCGCTGCTGCTGAGCATGCGCCTGCTAACGCCCTTGATGGGCGCGATTTTCGGCGTGCTGGGGCGGCTGGCGGCGCGGGCAGTCCTACGTTCCTTGAGTCGCACGGCGGTGGCGGTGGCTGCCTTGACCATCGCAGTCAGCGTCATTGTTGGCGTCAGCGCCATGATCGGCAGTTTCCGGCTGACCGTGGCCGACTGGCTGGTGAATTCGCTGGGCGCGCAGATATATGTGTCGCCGCCGCTCTTCGCATCCAACAACGCCAGCGCCGATGTGGAGCGCGCGGTTGCCGATATTGCGCGGGCTGCGCCGGGCCTGCGGGCAGTCTCGTCGGCGCGCCATGTCAGCGTCATCGCGCCCGAATATCCTGGGCTGCCGCCAGTGAACCTGCTGGCCAGCGACTTTGATATCGCCGGCGACAAGCGGCGCTTCCAATGGACGACCGCGCCTGCCGGGCAGCATCAAGCCGCGCTTGCGGACGGCGCGGTCATGGTCAGCGAGCCTTTCGCCCATCGCCGCGGCATCGACCAAAGCAACAACCGCCTCACGCTGCAGACGGAGAGCGGCGCGGTGACTTTCCAAGTCTTCGGCGTCTATTTCGATTACAGCACCGACCAGGGCACGGTCTACATGGCGCGCGAGGTCTACGACCGCTATTTTGACGATCCTTTCGTGAGTTCTCTGGGCATTTTTACCGAGCCAGGTGCTGAAATTGACGCGGTCATCGACGCATTGCGCGCGTCGCTGGCGGATTTTGACCTGCTGGTGCAAGACAACGCCAGTTTACGGGCTGGCGCGCTGGAAGTTTTCGACCGCACCTTCGCGATCACCGTGGCGCTGCGCATGCTGACCATGCTGGTGGCATTCATCGGCATTTTGTCGGCCTTGATGTCCCTGCAGCTGGAACAGGCGCGCGAATACGGCGTCATGCGGGCGACGGGCATGACTGCGCCGCAGTTGACGCGCTTCGCCCTGCTGCAAACGGGCTTGATGGGGCTGGTGGCGGGCGCGCTGGCGCTGCCCATTGGCTTGGCGATGTCGCTGCTGCTGACCTATGTCATCAATCTGCGCAGCTTCGGATGGACGATGCAGTTCACGCTCCAGATCGAGCATTTCCTGGAAGCGCTGGCGGTGGCGCTGCTGGCCTCCTTGCTGGCGGGCGCCTACCCGGCCTGGCTGCTGGGCAAGCTGAAACCGGCCGATGCCCTGCGCCGTGAATGACCCGCTGTTTCCCATTAAGTCCAAGTTAGTTGTTAGAAAACCAGCCACAGAGCGAAAATAGCGGAAAGAGTTTAAGTTCAACGGGCGACACTTGTGTCGCCCCTACAAAGTCCTTATCTCTGTGCCCTCTTTAGACACCTCGGTGCTAAGTTTTTGCATTACTTACTTGGCACTGCTCCTGTGCTACAATCCATGCTGAGCGGGCTTCCCTTTAAGGTAACGCACCCATCGAGGAAACGAGACCATGATCAGACGCATTTTTGGTTTGGCAGCGCTTTTCGCCATCGTACTCTTGGCAGCGGGGACGGCGCTGGCGGCGGACATCACGCTTGGCGAGAACTGCAACCTGGCGCAAGCTATCGATTCCGCTGACGAGGACGAAGCCGTTGGCGGCTGCGCGGCTGGCGACGGCGTGGATACCATCCGACTGGTGGACAATGTACTGCTCTCGCGCGAATTGCCGGCTGTCGACACGACGCTGACCGTCAACGGCTTTGGCAGATTTTTCATCAGCGGCGACAACCGTTACCGCATCTTCTTGGTTGGCGCCACTGGCGACTTGACCTTGCGCAACCTGACTCTGGCGCGCGGCAATCCGCGGGCTGGCGGCGCCTCTTGTGGTCCCGGCGCCAGCGCGGACCGTTACGGCGGCGCTGTCTGCAACCTGGGCGCTTTGACCATATTGGATAGTCGCGTGATCTTGAACAACGCAGAAAGCGGCGGCGGCATTTATAACCACGACGGCAGCCTGCGGATCAATGGCGGCCGTTTTGAAAACAACATGGCGGCCGGCGATGGTGGCGCAATCTTCTTTGCGGACAGCATCGCCAACATTAGCGCCAGCAGTTTCATGGACAATGCGGCGGCCGGCGATGGTGGCGCAATCTTCTTTGCGGATAGCATCGCCAGCATTAGCGCCAGCAGTTTTATAGACAATGCGGCGGCCGGCGATGGTGGCGCGCTGGATAGCAGCGACAGCAATGTCACCTTCCGCGCTACGAGTTTTGCTAACAACCAGGCGGCGGACGATGGCGGGGCAATCCGCAGCAGCAGCAACAGCGACATTGACATCCGCGCCAGCGCCTTCAGCGGCAACCAAGCGGCCGACCTTGGCGGCGCCAGTCACAGCAGTGACGGCAGCATGCGCGTCATCAACAGCACATTCATTGACAACAGCAGCGCGCAGGGCGGCGCGATCTCCATAGCCGATGACGACGCCTCGCTCAGACATGTGACCATCTACGGCAATAGCGCCAGCCAGCAGGCCGGCGGCATTTTTGTCTGCTGTGAAAGCGGGGAAGCCGGCGGGCATCTTTTCCTGCGGCACAGCATCGCGGCCGGCAATGCCGGCGGCGACTGCGTCTTGGGCGCCAGCGGCGTGATGGAAGACAGCAGCGGCAACCTGATTGGCGATGGCTCCTGCGGCGCGGACGAAGGGCATGATCCGCTGCTTGGCGAACTCGTGCACCCCAGCAATGGCGGTCCAGCCTACTTTCCGCTGCTGCCGGACAGCCCAGCCATTGACGCCGGCGACCCCTTCCTGTGCAGCGCGACGGACCAGATCGGCACGGCGCGACCACAAGGCCAGAGCTGTGATATCGGCGCGATTGAGTTTGCTGGCTAGCGGGCGGAATGTCACACGGCATGAGAAGTGGCGCGGCTCTGGGTGATGACGCGCGGCTCTGCTAGAATGCCTGCCCATGCCAACGCCATTCAGCCACCTTAAACACGCTCAATGCCTGCTGGTTGACGCCGTTCTGCCAGCCCCTATGCGCGCTGCCTTGACGGCGCAGCGACCGGCCTTCCAGCTGGGCTGCATCATCGCCGACGCGCGTGTCACGGGCGGGCTGGGGCGGGAAGTTACTCATTTCTATCGGCTCGACCAGCCCATCAGCGAGCGCCCCTGGCGGGTGATGTTCGCCCGCCATCTCAGCCTCTTGCCCGCGCGAGACGAAGCGCATCTCGCCTTCCTGGCCGGTTATGTCGCGCACCTGGCCCTGGACGAATACTGGGCGGAGAACATGGTGCGTCCGCATTTCTGGGGGCGGGAATGGGATGTGACGGACTGGCGTGAAAAGCTCTTCGCCTTGCATCTCATCCTCACCGTCATGGACGAGCGCGACCAACCTGAGCTAGAAGCCTGGCAAGCGGACAGCCTGGCACAATGCCAGCCGCAAGATTGGCTGCCCTTCATGTCCGACGAAACGCTGCGAGACTGGTGCGATTTTGTCGCCGCGCAGATCGCCCCCGGCGGCCAAAGCCAAACCCTGGCCATCTTCAGCGAGCGCTTGCGCTGCGACGCGGCGGAGGTGCGTCAAGTCCTGGACGAGCCGGCGCTGCTGCACGAACGCCTGTGGCGGCATATCGACCCCGCGCTGCTGGCGGATGTGGAAGCCCGTGCCTATGCCTACACGCGCGAACAACTTGCCATCTTCCTGCGCGAATTCGGCGACTTTTGAGCCCCCGCGCCCAATATCTGTTACAGTGGTAACGCCTTGCAGCAGTTGATTCAGCTTTGCGCTGCGCCGCGTCTGCGGGCGATTGATGAACGGGAGAGTAACCAAAGATCGTATGCACCGCGCCAGTCATCGAGTCATTGCCGCTTCGCCCGCGGATATCAATAGCAACCGGCTCGGCTTGCTGAGCCAGGCGCAGCTGCGGGCATTGCAGGATCAAGTTGAGGCTTTCCAGGCGCGCACCGCCCGCTTCGTCCGGCGCTCCTTGATATTGGCTTTGACATTGACCATCGGTGTCGTGACACTAACCTTCATACGCGTGCTGGTGCTGCCCATCGCGCTGGGCATTGAGGTGATCGCGGTAGGCCTCATGCTCTATTTCACTGGCGACTGCAACCGCTTCGTGCAAGGCTTGGAGTTGGATCGCGAGGCGCAGACGGTGCGCATCATCAAAGGCAGAACCAGCCGCCATACCCTGCGCGCGCATCCCTTCTATTGGACTTTGCGCGTCGAGCTGCAGACCTATAAGCTGCTGGACGCCGAGCTGGCGCGGCAATTCACCACCGGCGCCTTGTATCAGTTTTATGTGCTGCCGCATACCCACCTCATCGTCGCAGCCGAAAGTATCGATGAGCAGGGCGCGCGTTTCTACGGATAGGCGCAGCGTCTTCGCATTGGCGCAAGAGGCGAATGCTGCGAGCGTTGCCGTGGTAGCGCTCGATCCAGCCCCATTTCTCCAGTTTGTCCAAATGGCGGATGACGCCGGAATTTGATTTGAAGCCGGTGGCGGCGGCGATCTCCTGCAAGCTGGGCGGGAAGCCGTATTGGCGGATGTAGCGGCAGATGAAGTCGAAGATGCTGCGGCTGCGGTTGTCGCGGTATTTCATGCGGATGCGCCTTTCTTTGCTCAGTAACCAGGTTTGCCAGCCGCTAGTGTATCACAGATTAGAACATTTGTGCTAAACATTTTGCCGATTTTGGCGAATCCTTTGCGAGCGAGCGATGGCCCGCCCAAGAAAACTACTTGTGACCGCCCGACCATTTTGTGGATTCTCGCAACTTGCGAGACGCCCATTCTTTTCTCCGTGCCCTCTGCGCCCTCTGTAGTTGACTTTCGCATGACTAACTTGGACTTACTGGGTTGATTCGCGGGGCTTTCGCATCGGCGAGTCTTGCGCTACACTCAGCGCATCAAAGGCAATAGCGCCAGCGGAGACCGGCACGATGGCAAATACCGCCCGCCAGTGGTTCTACTCGACCCCAGAACCGCGCCCCTATTACATTGAAGAGCGCGTCAACCACAGTCTCTGGAACAACCGCCTGCAGAATGTCTTCATGAGTTGCACGCAAGCCGCGCCGCCCGTCCAAATGGAAGGCAACCTGGATGGCATGCCCATGCGCTTCGAGTTCGTGCCTGGCGGCTACTTCACCCTGCGCATGCCCGAAGAGCGCAAGGATGTCATCGGCACGATCCGCCAGGTGCTGCTCGGCTTGAAGCCTAGTTTCACCTACCAGGACAGCGATGGCATGTTCGTGGTCGAGTGGCATACTGACGGCGGCGACTCGCGTTGGGCTGAGATCCAGGGCAACCCGGCTTTCCAGGGCCTGCGCCGCATGAAACACAAGTAACGAGGCAGCGACTCATGGCAAAGCGCCGCCGCAGAAAACCCAATATCTCGCAAGCTGCCCTCGACCAGGCTCGGCAAGGCGCGCCAACACCCGCCCCCAGGGCGGACGCTTCGCCCGCGACCCCCGCCCCGACGCCCGCCCAGCCGCCACGCCCGCGCCGTCGCCGCGCATTGCAATCGGCTCAACTGGAACGCCGCAAAGACCAAGGCGCGCTGGATGCCGACTATGTCGCCGAGCTGCTGAGCAACCCCACCAAAATCGTCAGCGAAGACGACCTGCGCGCTGATTATGGCTTCGTCATCCGCGACCTGCGCAACATGGGCATTTTGGCAGCCGCCTTATTCGTCGCGTTGATCATCGCCGCGCTCGTTTTGCTCTAGGGCGCGCTGGGGGAGACGCCATGCCCTGGTCGACAGTGCATCGCTGCCTCGCCCGCTTGTCGCGACCGCTGCGCCGGGCAGTGTCCGCCTATGCCCTGCTGTTGACGGTTTTCACGCTGCTGCGCATGCTGCGGCTCAGCGGCATCCCCATGCTCGACCTGGCGAACACCTTTGCCCCTTATCTCTACATGCCGCTGGCGGTGACCTTTCCCCTGTCTATTATGGTTACGCAGCCCATAGTCCCGCAGGCTGAACGCGCGCGCAAACGTCTGGCTCGTCCCCAAAAACATGCTGAGCCGGGCGAGTTAGTCTATCCGCCGCGCTGGACGGTGCTGCTGCAGCTGGGGCTGATCGCCATTGGGCTGGGCTGGTTCGCGCTGCCATCGCTTTACAAACCCGTCCCGCCACCGGCCGAGGATGCCTTCCGCGTCGTCACCTTCAATGTGCAGGGCAGTAATCAGCAACTGACGCGGGCGATGGACTGGCTGCTGGAACAAGCGCCGGACATCATCGTCCTGCAAGAGACCGCCGAGGGCTATGACCGCCGCCTGGCGCCGCTCTATGCGGCTTACGCGCACGAAGACCATATTGAAGGCAGCGTGCGCATCTTCTCGCATTATGCCATTCTGAAGCGCGATATTCTGTCCATTGAAGACGAACCAGGCCGCCTAGTCTTGCGTTTGCTGCTGGATCAGCGCGGTCGTGAGTTGGCTGTCTACGCCGTGCATTTGACGCTGCCGCTGAAGCCTAAGGACAGCCGCGCCACGGATGAAGATATCAACTTGAGCGCCCTGCTGCGCTATGACGAGGCCCGCCGCAACGCTCAAATCCGCCGTTTGCTGGACTTGCTGGAAAATGAGCCTGTCGACTATATCGTGGCGGGCGATTTCAATATGAGCGACGCCTCGCTGATTTACGACGAAATCGCCTTCCAGCTGCGGGATGCCTGGCGCGCTGCTGGCAATGGCGCGGGCCGCACCTGGCCCCAGGCTGAAGCCATCGGGCTGCCGCGAGTCCTTCATCCCTTGCTGCGCATCGACTACATCTGGCACAGCGACTCCCTGCGCCCCGCCAGCGCCGCTGTAGGACCCGCCATCGGCTCGGATCATTTGCCCTTGCGCGCGGAATTCGAGTGGTTGGGCGACTGAGTGACTTTGCACCAAGCGACAATTCCAAATCAAGCGTATACTGTGCTTTATGGACGCTAGATTGCAATTCATCCCCATATTGATCGTGGGCTTCGGCGCCTCGCTGTGTCTGACGCCCTTGACGCGCCAGATCGCTATGCGCCTGGGGGTTACAGCCGCGCCCAACAAACGCAACATCCATGCCAGCCATGTCCCGCTGATGGGCGGCGGCGCCATCTATCTCGGCTTTGTGCTGTCAATCCTGCTTTTCAGCCCGCCGGCTTACCTGGTCGAGCTAGGCGCGATTGTGACTGGCGCGACTCTGCTGGCGCTGGTCGGTTATCTGGATGACCGCCGTCATTTGAGTCCGCGTTTGCGTCTTTTGGCGATGACTGTGGCGGCGCTGGCGGCAGCGGCGGCTGGCGTGCAGATTCGCCTCTTCAGCAACCCGCTAATCGATTTGCCTTTGACTCTCTTTTGGATCGTGGCGCTGATCAACGCGGTCAACTGGATCGATAATATGGACGGGCTGGCTGCCGGCACAGCCGCCATCACAGCCGGCTTCTTTCTGCTGCTGGCGCTTTCGCAGGGGCAGGTGCTGGTGAGCATGCTGGCGGCGGCTATCTTCGGCAGCGCGGTGGGTTTTCTGACTTACAACTTCAACCCCTCCAGCACTTTCATGGGCGACATGGGCGCTTACACCCTGGGTTTTGTGCTGTCGATCTTGGCTATCAAGCTGAAATTCGCCGCCCAGCCACTCAATGTAACCTGGATGGTGCCTGTCTTCGTGCTGGCGCTGCCCATCCTGGACATGAATCTGGCGATCGCAACCCGCCTGCTGGAGCGCCGCCCGCTGATGCTGGCCAGCAAAGACCATGTTTCGCACCGCTTCCTGAGCCTGGGCATGTCGCAGCGCCAGACCCTGGCGCTGCTCTATGCGGCTTCGATCCTTTATGGCGCGCTGGCGCTGCTCATCAGCCAGTCGGCGCCGGAGCAAGCGCTGATCCTGGGCGGCATCGGTCTGCTGGGGCTGGCGGGCAGTTTTTGCGCTTTAGTCATGCTGCGGGCGCGTCAAGCAGGTAAAAACCCCCTCGGTCCCCCCGTCAAGTCGGGGGGAGGCTAAATCCAACGCACGAGCTGTACGGGCGAGTCAGTGGCTCGCCCCGCGCCTGCCCCGCAAGCCCGCGACCATGCGCTCACTGCCCTGCCTGCAATCCCTGCTAACATGTCTTCACCCGCGCCTTGACAACTGCATACGCCGACCTCGTATTGGCGAAAATGAACATTTACCCTTTTGGCGGCATTGCCACAAAACTGTCGCTTCTCGCCGCAAAAGGCTTAAAATGCGCCATATGTACCTCAAAATGTGCCAATAACTCAGCCGTCCCCGACACATAAAACCGCCACTATATGGCAGTATGGCAGGCAGGTGCGCCTCCCTTGACCTGCCGAGAGTAAACGGCGACTCAGCGAGACGCCCCTACTGAATTGGCGCCGCCTCTGGCATAATGCGCCGCGTGCCTAGCCAGGGAACGCCATGACCCGCATCGCCATCTCGTCCAACACCCTCGTCGATTACAGCCCCGAGCGCTGGCGACTCATCAAGCTTGATGACCAGGCAAAACCCAAATTGCTGCTGGAAGCCAAGTCGAACCTGCCCCTGCGTTTCAGCGGCGCCTTTGCGCTAACTCGGGATCTGCCGGCCGCTGGCGAGATTCTGCAAGCGGATCTGGGTCAAGTGGTGCTGGGCTGGTCGCAGCAGACGCAATCCTGGCAGCTGGGCATCACGCTGTCGGAAGCGATCACCCGCGCGCGCAGTAGTCGCTGGTTTGAGGTCCTGCGCCTGACAGACGCCGACCCGGCTACGCGTGAATCTGAAGCCCGGCAGCTGGGCAAGGCGCTGGCAAGCACCCTGGGCATCGCCCTGGTCGCCAAAGACGAGGCGGATGTTCCCGAGCCGGAGCCTGAACCCGAGCCCGTGCCGCTCCGCGAGCTGCCACTGGATTTGGGCATGTGGCGTCTGGAACGCGGCGACGGACAAGACGAGCTGCACCTGCGGCGGCAGCCGCGCTGGCTGGCGGCGCGACGCCGTCAAATCGCCTGGTACGCGCTGTGGACCCTCATCTACACCTGGGTGGCGCTGGCGACGCTCAACAACGAACTGGGCTTGCCGAACGCCGGCACGCTGATCCCCAATCCGGACTGGCTGCCCTATTTAGCGCTGGTGGTGGCAGCGCTGCTGCTGCTGCTGATACTGCGGCAATGCTGGCGTATCCTCCGCGTGCCCAACAACATCGTCATCAATCCCTACAGCAAAAGCATCTGCGGCCTGCGTGGCGAGGCGCAGCGCTGGCAAATCAACGCCGGCAGCGTGCAGGCGGTGTACGCCAGCGAAGTCCTAAGACCGGCCAAACGCGGACGGCTGCCCTTCACCGGCAGCTCGCGCAGCACCTTCTATCACGGCGAGATCAACTTGCACCTGCTGGATGACAGTTTCTTCCGCCTGCTGCTGGATCAAGAGAAACGGACCGACGTGCTGCTGCCTGGCGTAGACCCTGCTAACGAAAAGAAACGCGGCGAGGGCGTCCATGCGCTGGAAGCGATCGATGCCAGCACGGCGCTGCAAGCCGCGTCCCTGCATATCGCGCGAGCCCTGGGCGAGCTGCCTGTCTGGTACGACCGGCGGCTCAAATAGACCGTGCGGCAGGCGCAATTTATTAACGAGGCAGCTATGAAACGAAGCGTGATCGTCGACCCCAGTTTCCGGCGCATGGATGAGATCTTCTCGCCGGAAGACCAGCGGCGTCTGCATGACCTGGTTGATGTCATCTGGGGCAAAGACGAGCCCATGCCGCAGGAAGAATTCTTGAGTGCCTTGCCGAGCGCGCATGCCGTGGTTTGCGCTGGCTGGCGCTATGGCGATGTGCTCGCGCAGGCGGCTCAGTTGAAAGCCATCATGGATGTCTCCGGCGGCTTCCCGCGGACATTGGATTACGAAGCCTGTTACCAGCGACGAATTCGCGTCTTGAGCGCTGCGCCAGGTTTCGCGCGGCAAGTGGCGGAGTTTTCGCTGGGCTTGGCGATCGCCTCGGCTCGGGAAATCGCCTATGGAGACCGGCTGATGCGGCGCGGTGAAGAGAAATATCTCTGGGACGGCAATGTCGGCACCTATATGCTCTACGACAGCCCTGTCGGCATCATCGGCTACGGCAGTCTGGCGCGAGCATTGCACCCGCTGCTACTACCCTTCAATGTCGAGATTTCCGCCTATGACCCTTGGCTCAGCGATGGCTATTTGCGTCGGCAGGGGGTTAAGCCCATGCCGCTGGAAGAATTGCTGGCGAGTTCGCGCTTCACCTTTGTCATGGCGGTGCCCTCGTCAGAAAATCGCGCCATGATCTCCCGCGAAATGCTGGAATTGATCCCGCAGAATGCCATTTTCGTGCTGGCCAGCCGCGCGCATGTGGTCGATTTCGACGCGCTGACCGAGTTGGTGCTGGCGGGCAGATTCAAGCTGGCGACGGATGTCTTTCCCATTGAGCCGCTGCCAGCCGATCATCCGATTCGCGGGGCGGAAGGCGCGCTGCTATCGGCGCATCGGGCGGGTTCGGTGGACGAGGCGATGGTGGAGCTGGGGGAGATGGTGGTGGATGACCTGGAGGCGGTCGTGCGGGGCCTGCCGCCGCGGCGTCTGCAAATGGCCGAGCCGGAATTGAGCCTGCGCTATGCCAGCAACCGCGCCAAGGCGGGGGAGTAGGGCGAGTAGGCTTGGCGCGGCGTATGGATGTGCCGCGCTACTCGCTCACCCCGCACATCGTCTCATTGCGGAGGTGCTGAACGACGACATGCAGCGCTTCTTCCCGCGTGGCTCCTTCCGATAGAGCGCTGTGATAGGCTCGCAACTGCCGGTCCGAGCTCGTGCCGCGCTCCAGGATGTTATGTAAATGCTCGACCTCTTCGCGGGAGCCCAGTTCGTCAACGACATCGTCCACCAGCTCCAGCAGTTCATGCGCCAGGAAGCGCATCGGCACGGACTCGCGCTTGCCGTAATCGACCAGTTGGCCATCCAGCCCAAAGCGCACCGCCCGCCATTTGTTCTCGGCGATCAGCTCGTTGGGGTAGATGCGCCAGCTCAGATTTTGGTTGCGCAGCTTGATCAGCTTGGCGACCAGGGCTTGCAGCAGCGCGGCGATGGTCACGGCTTCATCCACGGTCGTGCAGATATCGCAAATGCGGATTTCCAGCGTGCCGAAGTCTTCGTGCGGACGGCTGTCCCACCAGATTTTGGTGTAATCCGCCTTGCCGTCGCGGCGCCCCTTGCCCAGCGTGCCCACCTGCCCGAAGGTGTCAATCAGATGGCTGTACTCGCTGAAGGACGCGAAGATGGGCGGGATGCCCGTGCGCGGCAGATTCTCGAAGATGATGCTGCGGTAGCTCTTCAAACCCGTGGGATGCCCATGCCAAAATGGCGAACTGGTGGACAAGGAAAGCAAATGCGGCAAGAAATAGCGCAGTTGATTTTGGATGTCGATGAGCAGGTCCAGCTGATGCGGGGTTTTGCCAAAGCCGATATGCACATGCATGCCGAAGATGAGCATCTGCCGCGCCACCTCCTGCATATATTCCTTGAGGTCTTCGTAGCGCTCGCCGGTGTTAGCGACTTGCTCTTCCCATTTGGCGAAAGGGTGGGTGCTGGCGGCCACGATGGCGTAGCCGTGTCGCGCCGCCACCTCGTCCACCGTCCGCCGCAGCCGGATCAATTCCATGCGCACTTCCTGCACATTGCGGCAGATGGCGCTGCCGATCTCAATCTGCGACTGCATGAACTCCGGTTTGACCTGCTCGCCGATTTGTCGCAAGCCTTCATCATGCAGCAACTGTTGCACAGCCGCCGCCAGCTCGCCCGTTTCTGGGTTGATCAGCTGATATTCTTCTTCGATACCGAGGGTCAAGGGCGCTGAATGCATGGCATCACCTCGCAGCGTGTCCGTTGGACTATAGGGCGATAGTAACACAAGGCGCCTGCTGGTCAAAAGCGGCGCGCCAAGCCTTAGCTTGGCAGGGCAAGTCTTAACAATCCGCGGTTTTTACACCAGGGGCCATTCTCGCACTTCGCAGCGCTGCGCCCAGGCTTCGTAAAGGGCGCTCATCGTGGCGACGCGCGCTGCCTCGCCCGTGCTGAGGTCGGTCAATTCGGTGCGGTCATCCAGCATGTTGTAGAGTTCCCAGCCGCCGGGATGCTGGCTGACTAGCTTCCAATCGCCGATGCGGATGGCGCGGTTGCCCTCGTGCTCCCAGAAGAGCGGATTGTCACGCCGCCAGTACGGATCCTGCAGAGCGGGCAAGAAGCTCTGCCCCTCGACTGGCTGGATGGCGACGCCGTTGCGCTCTTTGGGATAGGGCGCGTCAGCCAGCTCGGCGAAGGTGGGCAGCACATCGATGAATTGCAAGGGGCTGTGAATGATGGTGGGCTGCTGGATGAGGGCTGGGTAGTGCAGGATGCCGGGCGAGGAAATGCCGCCTTCGTGCACCCAGTGCTTGTATAGCCGAAATGGCGAATTAGAGGCATTTGCCCAGGGCAGGTCGTAGCTCATGTAGGTATCAGCAGGACCCGGCCGCAGGTCTCTGCGGTTGCCGATGCGCACGGGGCGGCCATCGGGCAGGGCGGGCACATAGGAGTTGATCCAGCCGTCTTCGGCCAGGTATTCTGCGCAGCCGCCATTGTCGGAAAGGAAGACGATCATGGTGCTGTCGGCGATTTGCAGCGCTTCCAGCTGGTCGATGATGCGGCCGATGCCGCGGTCCATGCGCTCGATCATGGCGGCGTAAGCGGCCATGCGCAGGTCTTCCCAATCGCGGTCGCGCTCGTCTGCCCAGGCATGGGAGTCGCTATCGCGCGGGGAGATGCGCCAGATGGGGTCGAGGATGCCCAGGCTGTTGAGCTCCTCGTGTCGATTTTGGCGCAGGACATCCCAGCCAGCGCGATACTTGCCTTCGTAGCGGGCGATATCTTCGGGCAAGGCGTGCAGGGGCCAATGCGGCGCAGTGTAGGCGACATGCAGGAAGAAGGGCTGCTCGTCCACGTGAGCTTGGTCAATCATCTCTATTGCGTGATCGCTGATGGCGTCGGTGTAATAGAAACCTTCTGGGAGCTCGCTCACGAATGCCTCGTCCCGCATTAGGGCGTGGGGGTGAAAGAAGCTGCCAGCCCCGGCCAGAGTGCCGAAGAATGTGTCGAAGCCGCGTTGGGTCGGCGTGGGGAAGCCGGGCTCGCCGGGCGTCCAATGGGCTGAGTCTCGCGCTATATATTCGCCGCCGGTATGCCACTTGCCGCTCATCATGGTGCGGTAGCCAGCGTTACCCAGCACTTCGGCGATGGTTACCGCGTCATCGCGGAGGTAGCCCTGGTAAGCGCGCGTGCCTCGGTTAGTCATCATGTGCCCGACGCCCGCCTGGTGAGGGTGCAAGCCAGTGAGCAGAGCCGCGCGGGATGGGCAGCAGCGGGCAAAGCTGTAGATCTGCGAGCAGCGCGCGCCGGCCTGCGCCAGACGATCGAGGTTGGGCGTGGCTATCTCTGAGCCGTAGCAGCCGATATCCGAGAAACCCATGTCGTCCGCCAGGATGAGAATGAAGTTCGGTCGCGGCATTATCGCCTCCGCAAGCCTTGTGGTCGGGCAGGATGGTAACGCGCCAGCGGCGAGATTGCCAAGCGCGGCGCAGGAATGTCCTTTGCCGTAATGCGCCGCTGTGGTCTAATAACCGCAAAATGCCGCGAGGACCAATTTGCCATGATTATCAGCGCCTTCGGGGATGAAACCGCCACGGACTTTGAAAAGCAACTGCGCATTCTGACGGATTTGGACATTCGCCATATTGATGTGCGCGCAGCCTGGGGCGTCAATTGCAGCGCCTTCAGCGAGCAGCATATCGCCGATATCAAGTCGCTATGCGCGGCGCATGGCGTTCAGGTCGCCTGCGTGGGCAGCCCCATCGGCAAATCGCCCATTGATGAGCCCATCGATATTGAGAGCGAGCGCCTGAAGACCATCGGCGCGACCGCGCATCAACTGGGCACGCGCAACATCCGTCTCTTCAGCTTTTATCCTGACGCGCATGACTCCGCCGCCCTGCAGCAGTCGATCGAGCGGCTGGGCATATTGACCGAGATCGCCGCTGCGCATGACTTGCAGCTGTTGCTGGAGAATGAAAAAGGCGTCGTGGGGGATCTGCCCGGGCGCTGCCTGGCGCTGATGCAAGGGCTTGACTCGCCGCATTTCCGCTTCATCTGGGATCCGGCCAACTTCGTGCAATGCGGCGCCGCGCGGCAAGTCGATGTCTGGTGGGAGGCGCTGCACCCCTATATCGGCTACATCCATATCAAGGACGCGCTGTTGCCGGACGTGTCTGCGGACGATGGCGAAGGACGCTCAGAAGTCACGGTGGCTGGCGCGGGCGACGGGCAAGTGGCGCAGTTGCTGGCGAACTTGCGGGAGTGGGGTTATGAGGGCGTCTTGTCGCTGGAACCGCATCTTCTGGAGGCGCGGCATTCCAGCGGCTTCAGCGGCGCGGAGGGCATGGCGATGGCGGTGGCCGCGCTGCGTGATTTGATGGCGGTGGCAGGCATTGCGGAAACCGTCTGAGGATAAGAAACAGAAAAAATTAATCACAGAGGGCACAGAGAATTGGTAGCTGTAATTCACCTGAGTAACACCGTCCCATTTCGAAAGCCGTAGGGATGACACTTGTGTCGCCCGCATTTGGAAACGGCATCATTTGTGGGCGACCCAATGGCTCGCCCCTACGGCGAGCATGAGAGCGGACTACAAGATAAAGGCAAAGGTAATGCACCCCGAAATCGCACGCTTCTGGGAACTCAATCGCATGTATGTCGAGTTGCGCGACAAGCTGCTGGACATGCTCAGCGATGAGGATCTTGCTTATACGCCCGGTGGGCATAACCCGACCTTGGGCGAACTCTGCCGGGAAATGGGCGAAGTGCAGCAGGCCTACGCGCAGTCCTTCTATACATTCGCGGTGGATTTCAGTTGGCGCAGCCATGACGATCGCTACTTGACGAGCGTGACCGCGCTGAAAGAGTGGTACGCCCAACTGGATGCCGACCTGGAAGCGGCGCTGCGCACGGTCAGCGATGAGGACATCCAAAACAAGCAGATGGAGCGCGGCGGCTACCAGGTCGAAGTGCATATCAGCCTGGATATCCTGCGTGAAGCCCTGCTGATTTTCTACGGCAAGGTCAGCGTCTATCTCAAAGCCATGGGCAGGCAGCCCGAAGGCATGTGGAAAGACTGGATTGCCTGAGCGCGCCCTTTAGCCCTGCAATTCCCGCGCCGCCTGCAGTATGATTGCCCGTCGATGCCTAGCGCTACGGGAATGAGCCAGATGCACCAGTCCGTTGATGACCTGCAGCAGTCTCTCAGCCAGTACGATTACATCGCCGAACGCGGTTTGTCGGTCGCCATTTACCTGGCGCTGAAAACGGGCAAACCGCTCTTCCTGGAAGGCGACGCCGGCGTCGGCAAAACCGAAATCGCCAAGGTGCTGGCGGCTATGCTGGACGCGCAGTTAATCCGTCTGCAATGCTACGAAGGGCTGGATATCAATACGGCTGTCTATGAATGGAATTACGCCGGGCAAATCCTGCACCTGCGCCTGATGGAAAACGAGGACTTGTCACGCGAGGCTATGGAAAGCGAGCTCTTTTCGCCGCGCTTCCTGCTTAAGCGCCCGCTGCTGCAAGCCATTGAAGAGAGCCAAAATGGCGCCGCGCCCGTGCTGCTCATCGACGAGCTGGACCGCAGCGACGAGGAGTTCGAAGCTTTTTTGCTGGAGCTGCTATCGGATTTTCAAATCACCATCCCCGAGCTGGGCACGCTGAAAGCCGCGCAGCCGCCGGTGGTCGTCGTCACCTCTAACCGCACGCGCGAGATTCACGATGCCTTGAAGCGGCGCTGCTTGTATTTCTGGATCGACTATCCACATTTCCAAAAGGAATTGCAAATCGTACAGCGAAAAGCGCCGGATGTGCCGCCCATGCTGGCGAAACAGATCACGGCTTTCATCCAGGATATGCGCTCGCTGGAATTGTTCAAGCGCCCGGGCATCGCCGAAACGCTGGATTGGACCGCCGCCCTCATCGCGCTGGATCAAAACGAACTCTCGCTGGAAACGGTGCAAGACACGTTGGGCGTCATCCTCAAATATCAGGACGATGTCGAAATGCTGGATGCCGCCACCATTCAGAATATGATCGAACGGGCGCGCGTCGAGGCGCAGCGTGCCGGTTAAGGTCGCGCCGTCAAGTCGAGGGGGGTAGACCATGTCCGACAATCCTTCCCCCGACGGTCCCATCAAAGGACTTTTCCTGGGTCCCGCCGATGCGCCTTATGCCTATCGTGGCGGCAAGCTCACGCAGAATCTCATCCTCTTTGGGCGGGTCTGTCGCGCGCTGGGGATGGCGGTGACGCCCAACCGCATGATGGAAGTGGCGCGGGCGCTGGCGCATATCCAACTGGGGCGCAAGCAAGACTTCTATTACACCCTGCGCGCCCACCTGGTCACTCAGCGCAAGGATATCGCCTATTTTGACGAAGCCTTTGACCTGTTCTGGCGTCGCCCCGCCGATGGCTTCACCACCTTGAACCTGCAATCGCTGGGCGAAGAGCGCCGCAAACGCAAAACGCAGTTCCTGCCCCCGCTGGACGCCTCGCCCAGCGAAAATGGCGAGGATGCCCAGCAAATCGACTCCAGCATGATCGCCCTGGTACCCACTTACAGCCGCCAGGAACGCCTGCGCAACAAGGACTTCGCCGAGATGAGCGCGGAGGAGTTGGAATTGGCCAAGCGCGCCATCGCCAAAATGCCGGACTCGCTGGGTATGCGCCGCACGCGCCGCTACCAAAACGGCAAGGGCAGGCAGGTCAATATGCGTCGCCTGATGAAAGATATGATCCGCAAGCAGGGCGATGTCCTGCGGCTGCCGACCCACCGCCACAAAGAGAAACCGCGCCCGGTCGTGCTGCTTTGCGATATCAGCGGCAGCATGGAGCGTTACACCCGCGTCCTACTGCACTTCATGCACACGCTGGCCGGCTCGCTCTACCAGGTTGAGTCCTTCGTCTACAGCACGGGTATTACGCGTATCACACGCCAGATCCGTCAGAAAAATGTCGATGAGGCGCTGGCGGATATTGGACAGACGGTGCTGCAATGGGGCGGCGGCACCATGACCGGCGAATGCCTGCATCGCTTCAACTGGCGCTGGGCACGGCGGGTGCTGGGGCGCGGGGCGATCGTCATCCTCATCACGGACGGCTGGGACCGCGGCGACATCCCGCTGCTGCACAAGGAGATGGCGCGGTTGAAACTGGCTTGCAAGCGCTTGATTTGGCTCAACCCACTGCTGGATGTGCCGGAATACGAGCCGTTGACTCGCGGGGCGCAGGCGCTGCTGCCCTATGTGCATGACTTCCTGCCCATCACCAATTTGGCGAATCTGGAGGCTGTCGTGCAGGCTCTGCAAAACCTCGACGCCCGCCCCAGCGCTGACCCCTACCGACGGGCGTATCTGTCACGCTAGGTACGGGTTCTCTCAGCGAGACGCTCCTACAACTGTGCTACAATTGCCGCAGCACTGGCAAAGGAGAGCCCATGCGCGACATCCTCGATACCGTCAATCGCTGGCTGCGCGAAGAGCGCCCGGTGGCATTGGCGACGGTGGCGAAGACCTGGGGCTCCGCGCCGCGTCGGGAAGGCTCCAAAATGGGCATCGCTGGCGACAGTGCCATGATCGGTTCGGTCAGTGGTGGCTGTGTGGAAGGCGCTGTCATTGAAGAAGCGCTGGCGGGCTTGCGGGACGGCAAACCGCGCCTGTTGAAATTTGGCGTAGCGGACGATACGGCGTGGGAAGTCGGCTTGACCTGCGGCGGTAGCATTGAAGTCTATGTCGAGCCCCTGGACGCGACTTACTGGCGCGCGCTGGCGGACCTGGCCAGTGAAGATCGCTATGGCACGGCGCTGACCGTCGTGGATGGCGAGCGCGCCGGCGAGAAACTGCTGCTGGATGCCCGGGGCGCGGCGCTCTATCAGACGCCGAATCTGAGCGATTCGCTGGCGGCGGACCTGCGCTCGGCGGCGCGGAATCAGGGCAAATCGGGCTTGGCGATGCTTGGCGATACCCGCGTCATGATCGACGCCTTGCAGCAGCGCCCGCATCTCATCCTGGTCGGCGGTGTGCATGTCTCCATCCCCCTGGCGGCCATGGCCAACCAGATCGGCTATCGCGTGTCCATCGTGGATCCGCGGGCGGCATTTGCTTCACAGGAGCGCTTCCCCGAGGTCGCCAACATCCTGCATAGCTATCCTGACAAAGCCCTGCCGGCGCTGGGCTTGGACGGCAGCACCTACCTGGCGGTCTTGACGCATGACCCGAAAATTGACGACAAGGCGCTGTTGACGGCGCTGCCCGCTGGCATCCCCTATGTCGGCGTGTTGAGCAGCGGGCGCACGCATCGACAGCGGGTGGCGCGCTTGCGGGAGGCGGGCTTGGACGAGTCGTATATCGAGCGCATTCGCACGCCCATCGGCATCGACATCGGCGCGAATACGCCGGAAGAAATCGCCGTCTGCATCCTGGCGGAGATCATCGCCGTGCGCAACGGAGTGCGCGATGCAGTTCGGTGAGACGCCGCTGGACGAGGCAGCTGGCGCGATCCTGGCGCACAAACTCTATGACGGCGCCAAACTCATTCTGAACAAGGGGCATCAACTAAGCGAAGGCGACATCAGGCGGCTGCGCAAGTTGGGCCTCACACAACTGACTGTGATGCGGCTAAGCCCCGCCGATTTACATGAAGACGCGGCTGCCCAGCGCATTGGCGCAGCAGTCTGCGGTGAGCATCTGCAAATGCGCGCGCCCGGCGTGGGCAGAGCCAATATCACAGCTTCCGCACGCGGTATCCTGCATATTGATGTGCCGCTGCTGGAGCAAATCAACAATCTCTACGACGGCATCACCATCGCCACGCTGCGGTCGCACAGCCTGGTCGCCGCTGGCGAAATGGCGGCGCTGGTCAAGGTCGTGCCCTTTGGCGTGCCAGCCGCCCGTGTCATCGATATCGAAGGCATCTGCCAGGGAGAGCGGGTCCTGCATCTGCGCCCGCTGCAACGAAAGCGAGTATCCCTGATTGTCACCGGCACGCCCGCCACCCGCGAGCGACTATTGCGCAGCTTCCATGATCCGGTGCGCCGGCGCATTGAAGGCTGGGGCAGCTGCCTGCTGGAACCCGTCTTCGTGAATCACCGGGCGGAGGCCATCGCCGCAGCCATCCGCGAGGGTGCGCAAGCGGATATGATTCTAGTGGCGGGCATTTCCGCCATCATTGACAGGCAGGATGTCGTGCCGACTGCCTTGATTCGCGCGGGCGGCAGCCTCACCTTGCATGGCGTGCCGGTCGACCCCGGCACCTTGCTGATGCTGGGCTACCTGGATGACAAGCCCGTGGTGGGCGCGCCGGGCTGTGTCAAATCGCCCAAGACTAATGTCATCGACTGGGTCCTGCCGCGCCTGCTCAGTGGCGAACGTTTGACTCGCAGCGACCTGGTCTCGATGGGGCATGGCGGCTTGCTGAAGGACATCGCCGAGCGCCCCATGCCGCGCAGCAAAACGGATGGCTAAACCTCAAGCCCGCTCCGTTCCCCCATTGCAAGAGAGGGACGGTTTTGGCGCGATAATCCTTGCGGCGGGTTTGTCCACGCGCATGGGCGAAAACAAGCTGCTGCTGCCCTGGCGCGATGGCAAGCCGATCGTGGCGCATGTAACCAGAAAATACCTGGACGCCGACATCGAGAATGTAGTGGTGGTCACGGGCAGGGATGCCGATGCTATCCGCGACTGCTTGTCGCCGCTGGCAGTGAAATGCGCGCATAATCCCGATTACACTGCGGGCGGCATGCTCTCGTCTGTGCAGGCAGGTCTGCGCGCGCTGCCAAAAGCTGTATGGGCGGCCTTCATCCAGCCAGCCGACATGCCTTGCGTCTCGGGCGCAGTGATTGAAGCGCTGGCGCAAGCATACCGGCCGGGCTGGAGCGTCGCTCCGCAATACGCGAACCAACGCGGGCATCCTGTGCTGCTGGACAGATCGCGCTGGGACGCCATGCTGGCGCTGGCAGCCGGTGCCAGACCGCGGGACGCTCTGGATGAATCGCGCCTGTGCCTGCTGGATGTCGATGAACCGGGCGTGCTGGTCGATATCGATACGCCTGAAGCCTATGAGCGCGCGCTGCGAGGCGAAATCCCCCTCGGTCCCCCATTAAAATGGGGGAGAGGCTAAGTCCGCACGCGCTGTTCGCTATTAGAGACCTGGCTCCGTGTTCAGCTTCCCCCCGACCTGTCGGGGGATGATTCTACAGGCGGGCTGTGGTACAAAAGGCGTTGCCACTTGGTTGACGAAAAAGGAACTGCAAATGAGTGAAATGGGCATGTACCGCCGCTGGCAGCTGCGGGCGATTGACCGCAATGTGCGGACTTTGACGCGGCTCATCAACACCATCGACGACCCGGCCGCTTTTCAGAAGCAGGATCCCAGCGATGGGTCTGATGGCTGGACGATCTCTGAGGTGCTGGGGCATCTCTGCGACTTCGAGATTTACTTCGGCGCGCGGGCGCGGCATATCGGAGCGGGCGCGGAAGAGCCGCCGCAACCCGGGGTGGGACCAGCGATTTCGGTGAAAGAGCAGGGTTACGCGCAGCAAGACGCAGGAACGCTGCTGGAGCGCTGGCGAGGTCTGCGCGCGGAGAACCTGGCTTTCTTTCTGTCGCTGGATGTGGAAAATGACGAACTGTGGAATGGCCACGCGCCCTTCGGCGATGGACCCTTCTCGCTAAACAACCAGTTGATCCTGAACGCGATGCACGATTGCGATCACATGGATCAGATCGTGAAGATCATCGAGGGCTGAAGGGCGGTAGCAGCGGGTTGACAGGTACGCCACTGTCGCAATCTGCTACAATCCGCCCATGCCAAGACAATCCACGCAGCCCCTGGCCGAGCGCATCCGTCCGCGCGATTTGGGCGGCTTTATCGGGCAATCGCATCTGGTTGGCGCTGACAAGCCGCTAAGCCGCGCGCTCCAGCAAGGCACTGTGCCCAGCATGGTACTTTGGGGACCGCCGGGCGTGGGCAAAACCACCCTGGCGCGCATGATTGCCGCTGTCGCCGACTTGCCCTTTTACAACCTGTCGGCCGTTTCCGCGGGCAAAAGCGAATTGCGGGACATTGTCGCCGGGGTGCAGCGCGCCCGCAGCCGCCGGCCCGATCTCTTCGGCGGCGATGACGATTCCGCGCCTACCAGCGCCATCCTCTTCCTGGACGAGATTCACCGCTTCAACAAGGCGCAGCAAGACTTCCTGCTGCCCTATGTCGAAGACGGCAGCTTGATTCTCATCGGCGCGACCACCGAGAATCCCAGCTTTGAGGTCATTTCCGCGCTGCTGTCGCGCATGCAGGTCTTCACGCTCAATCCCTTGACCCATGCCGAGCTGGAGCAGATCATCGCGCGTGGCGTGGCGGCGCTGGGGTTGGAGATTAAGCCGGCTGCGGTCGACTTTCTGGCCAATTACGCTAATGGCGATGCCCGCGCTGCTCTCAACCTGCTGGACAATGCCGCCCGCCTTTACAAATCCGACTGCATCAGCGCCGAGCAGCTGCGCGAGACCCTGCAATCCAAGCACCTGCGCTACGACAAAACGGGCGAGGAGCATTACAACACCATCAGCGCTTTCATCAAAAGCATGCGCGCTAGCGACATCGACGCCGCGCTCTATTATCTGGCGCGCATGGTCGATAGTGGTGAAGACCCCAAGTTCATCGCCCGGCGCATGGTCATATTCGCCAGCGAAGACATTGGCATGGCGGATAGCGCTGCACTGACCGTGGCCAACGATGTCTTCCGCGCAGTAGAGACGATCGGCTTGCCGGAGTGCCAATTTCACCTGGCGCACGGCGTGGTCTATCTGGCGGGCGCGCCCAAGAACCGCGATGCCGGCAGCGCCTATTTTGAGGCGCTGGAAGACTCCCGCGAGCATGGCAACCTGCCCATCCCCCTGCACTTGCGCAATGCCCCGACCCAGCTCATGCGCGAGCTGGGTTATGGCAAAGGTTATGAAGCCTATACCGAGCGCAGCCTGCTGCCCGAGAAATTGGCGGGCAAGCGCTACTACTCGCGCGGGCGGTGAGGATCGCGGGTCTGGCATCGCGGTTGAACGCGCGCTGGGCAACTGTTACAATCTCAGTTCCTAACATTCGTCAACTCATGTACAAGGAGACCCCTATGAAATCGCAAAAATCATTGTCACGGCGCGATTTTTTGAAGGCGGCGTCCTTGGGCAGCCTGGGAGCGCTCTTGGCTGCGCAGGGATTGCCTTTGGCCGCGCAAGACGCCCTCATCAACATCGTCAGCTCAGGCGCGGACATCACCATGGATCCGGTAACTTTCCGCTGGGTCGATAGCGGCGACCAGAAAGCCGTCTTCTGGAACGCCTACTTTGAGGCTTATATGGATGCTCACCCCAATGTCAGCATCCAGTACGACGCGCTGCCCTGGAACGAGATTGCGCAGGTCGTGCCCCTGGGCGTTCGCAACGGCACCGCTCACGATGTTTTCCAACGCCCCCTGGCGGTTACGCTGGCGCAAGCCGTCAACGAGGGCTGGGTCGCCGCGCTGGACGATATCATCCCCAACTTTGAGGCTTGGAAAGCCAGCTTCCCCGGCGGAGTCTTCGTCGAAGGCATCACCGGCTTCAATGGCAAGACCTATTCCTTCCCTGCCACTTCCAACAAGCGCTATGGCACGCACCTGCTCTACAATGTCGCCTACCTGGAAGAAGCCGGCGTCGACCCGCAGGCGGGTCCCATGTCGGCGGACGACTTTGTGGCGACCGCCAAGGCGATCACCGACAACGGCAGGGGACGTTACTTTGGCTTCATCATGGGTGGCAACCAGGTGAACCGCTGGGGCGCGATTGTGCGCGAGTTCTCCCGCATGGCTGGCGCCAAGAGCATGGGCGTCGGCAACTTTGATGTCGACCTCGGCACGGGCGAAATCCCCTACACCAACCCGCTTTATCTCGAGGCGATTGATGTGCTGCTGCGCCTGCGCGATGATGGCAGCGTCTTCCCCGGCACTTTGTCGATGAACGCGCCGGAAGCCCGCGCGCGCATGCCGCAGGGCGCTGCTGGCATGATCTTGCAGGGTCCCTGGAATATCCCCATTTGGCTGCGCGAGAATCCCGATTTCGACTTCAACATCGCCGGGCAGCCCTTGTTGGATCCGCCCACTTTGGTGCCGATCACGGTCGGTCCTGGCGGCTCCAACGAAATTCATGTCTATGCCGAAGCCAGCGACGAAGCCAAAGCCATCGCCGGCGACATCTTCCACTACCTGGGCACCTACGAAGGACAGGTGGCCTGGGCGACCCTGGTTGGCGCGGCCGACCCGGCTATCTTCGCCGAAGCCATCGCCGAAGCCGATATGCAGCCGCTGGAGCGCAATGCTCTGCTGATGTTCAATGAGCAGGTGCGGGTCGGTCCCAGCCAAATCGTGCGCAATCCGGAAACGGCCGCGGTCAACCTGGAACTGCGTCCGGTCACGCCCAACCTCGCCGAGACCGTGCAGGGCATCTACACCGGGCAGATCGGCGATGCCGCTGCCGCCCTTTCCGACCTAGCGGGGCGCGCCAATGCCGAGCTCGACCGCGCCATCGCCGCCGCCGTGGAGAAGGGCGCGCAAGTCTCCCGCGATGATTATGTCTTCCCCAACTGGGATCCCTATGAGGACTACGGCGAAGACAAATACGCAGAGCTCTAGGGGCTCGTTATATGGTCGCCGCGAATTCTGCGATGTCTGTACGGGCGAGCCGGTGGCTCGCCCAACCTCCTCAGTCCCCCATCGGGATGGGGGAGGCAGAGCTAACCCTGGAAGAACCGTGTAGGGGCGGCCCATTGGGTCGCCCGCTTATGCCGCTGTCCAGTGGACGTCTGTAGGGGCTACCCGGTGGGTAGCCCCGTCCCGAAAGTGAGACCGCCTGCAAGGGAGCTTCCGTGACCGCCATCCAACTGCCGATAAGCAAACCCGCTCTTCACCAGCGCACGCTTTGGCAGCGCCTGGCTGACAACCGCTGGGTTTATCTCTTCATGCTGCCGTCGCTAGTGCTGACGCTGATGTTCACGCTCTATCCCATCTTCGCGTCTTTCTATTACTCGCTCTTTCAATGGTCGGGCTTCACCGCCGCGCCGCATTACATCGGCACGCAGAATTTCAGCGAAGTGGTGGTCGACAACCAGTTCTACAACGCCTTTAAGAATTCCTTCATCTTCATGTTCTGCAGCGTGCCCATCAAGCTGACGCTGGCGCTGGCCATCGCCATCGTGCTCAACGACCGCGCGCTGCGTCTGGCGCCCATCTTCCGCACCATGTTCTTTGTGCCCGTCGTCACCACCACGGCTATCGTCGGCATCGTCATGACCTTCATCATGAGCCCCTTCAATGGTCCCATCAACATGATTCTGTTAGACATGGGCCTCATCGGGCGTCCCATCGACTTCTTTGGCGACCCCAAACTGGCGCTGTTTTCCGTGGTCGGCGTGGAAATCTGGAAGTGGCTGGGCAACCCCATGATCTACTGGCTGGCGGCGCTACAGACGATCCCGGCTTCGCTCTACGAAGCGGCGGAGGTCGATGGCGCGAACTGGTGGCGGAAGTTCGCTTATATTACCGTGCCGCTGCTCAAACCTTTCGCCATCGTCATCATCCTCATCACGGCGGTGGGCACTTTAAATGTCTTCGCTCTGGTGCAGACCATGACAGGTGGCGGGCCTTATTTCGCCAGCGAAGTCATGGAAGTCTATATCTACCGCACGGCTTTCGGCGCGGCCAACAGCTTGACGTTGCCGCGGATTGGCTATGCCTGCGCGGCGGCGGTGTACTTCGGCTTGTCGGTGATGGCGCTGGCGACGGTGCAGATGATCGCCGCCCGCTGGGCGAATCAGGAACGAGCCGGTTTGTCAGCCGCGGAAACCGGGATGGACGAAGCCTAATGGCGAGCAAAGCAAAGCGACTCAGCGCCGACGAGCACCAGCGCCGCCTGGAAATCAAAGCCACGCGCTTGCGTGAAATCGTCACCAGCATTATTTTGACGCCCCTGGCGCTGATCTGGGTTTATCCCTTTCTGTGGATGGTCAGCGCCGCGCTGAAAACCAACAACGAGATCTTCCGCGCCGGCACCAACCTCTTCCCCAAAGAAGCAACTTTCGAGAATTTCCAGCGCGCCTGGGTGCAGGCAAATATGAGCCAGTACTTCATGAACACGGTGGCGATTGCGGCTGGCTCGGTCTTCATCGTGGTGGCCACGACTTCCATGATGGGCTATGTGCTGGGGCGTTATCGCTTTCCCGGGCGGCGGCTGGTGGTTGGCGTCTTCGTGGCGACGGTTTTCTTGCCCAAGGGCTACACCATCATCCCTATCTTCGAGTTAATCAGCAATCTGGGGCTGGACGGCACGCTTTCGGGCGTCATATTGGCGCAGAGCGGCGGCGCGCATGTCATCTTCATTTTGCTCTTCGCTGGCTACTTCGGGCAGATGCCCAAAGAGTTGGAAGAAGCGGCCATCGTTGACGGCGCGGGATTCCTGCGCGTCTTCTTCCAAATCTTGCTGCCGCTGGCGAAACCGGTCGTCGCCACGGTCGTCATCATGCAGCTCATCGCCAGCTGGAACGATTTTTTGCTGCCGCTGGTGCTGACGCTGCCGCGCCCGGAATTGCGCACGCTCTCCGTAGGCATGTACGCCTTCCGCGGTGAATACTTCACTGACTGGAGCGGGATGGCGGCCGCCGCCACTATCGCCATCATCCCGATTATCCTGGTCTTCCTGACCATGCAGCGCTATTTTATCGAGGGCATTGCCGGCGCGGTCAAGAGCTAACAATTAAGGAAAGCGCATGAGCCGCCTCAACATCCTGCTCATCACCTCGGATCAGCAGCATTGGAATACGCTGGGCGCGTCCAATCCGGAAATTCAGACGCCGGCGCTGGATCGCTTGGCGCGGCAGGGCACGACCTTCACGCGTGCCTATTGCCCAAACCCGACTTGCACGCCCACCCGCAGCAGCATGATCACGGGCAAATATCCCTCGCAGCATGGCGCCTATTCTCTGGGCACGAAGTTGCCCGAAAGCGAACCGACCGTCGGCGCAATGCTTAGCGAGGCGGGTTACCGCACGGCGCTGGTGGGCAAGGCGCATTTCCAGCCCCTGCACTCCACTGCCGAATACCCGTCGCTGGAAGCCTACCCGATTCTCCAAGATCTCGACTTCTGGAGCGATTTCGAGGGACCCTTCTATGGTTTTGACCATGTGGAACTGGCGCGCAATCACACCGATGAAGCTCATGTCGGGCAGCATTATGCGCTTTGGATGGAAGAGAAGGGCTTGGCGAATTGGCGAGATTATTTCTTGCAGCCGACCGGGCATGTGCAGGCGCAGCGCCGCAAGTGGCTCATCCCCGAGCGCTTCCATTACAACGCTTGGATCGCCGAACGCAGCGGGGCTCTCATCGCGCAGTATCACGAAGCGGGGGAGCCTTTCTTCCTTTGGGCGAGCTTCTTCGACCCGCATCCCAAATACCTGGCGCCGGAGCCCTGGGACAGCATGTACGACCCCGCGTCCATCAGCGTGCCGCAGGTTGCGCCCGGCGAGCACGACGCCAACCCGCCGCACCTGCAGTTGACGCAGCAGCCCCAGCCCGATTTCTCCGCTTGGCAAGAGCCCAACGGTAGCGCCTGCCACGGCTTTCATTCGCATCTGCAGGACCGCGTTGAACTGGCCAAGGATATCGCCTGCTACTACGGCATGGTCAGCTGCATGGACAAATACATCGGGCAGCTCATCGACAAGCTGGATGCGCTGGGCTTGGCGGAGGATACATTGGTCGTCTTCACCAGCGATCACGGGCATTATTTCGGGCAGCACGGCTTGATCGCCAAGGGCGCATTCCACTATGACGATGGCCTGCGCGTGCCAATGATCGCGCGCTTGCCTGGCCGCATTCCCGCTGGGGTCAACAGCGATAGCTTGCAATCCCTGGTCGATTACGCGCCGACTTTCCTGGCGGCGGCTGGCTTGGCTGTGCCGGAGGACATGACGGGCTTGAATCAGAACGCCAACTGGCAGGGCGACGAGTCCGCCGCGCGCGAGCATGTCATCATCGAGAATCGCCATCAGCCGACCACCTTGCACCTGAAAACTTATGTCGGCTCGCGCTACAAAATCACGCTCTATTTCAATCGTGTCTACGGCGAAATCTTCGACCTGCGCGACGACCCCGGCGAGACTCGCAATCTATGGGCGGATGAGTCGCTGCGCGCCCAACTCACCGAAGCCATGCTGCGAGCCGAGATGCAGAAGGAAGAACCACTGAGCCAAGAGAGCCTGGCGCACAAGTCGCGTGCCATGTACCTCAAAAGCTGCAACCGCCGCGGCATCCAACTCAATTTTGACCCAGCGCAAGCTGTATATGAGCTCTATGACTTGGCTAAGGACCCGCACAGAACGCGCAATCTCTGGGATGACGAGTCGCACAGTGGGCTGCGGGCGGAAATGGTCCGGGCGCTGCTATTCAGCCGCTGGGGGTTGGAGCCGCTGTGGATGCCGCGGGTGTCGGGGGCGTAAAGCTTTACCACCGAGTACACCGAGGGGGCTTCAATTAGGAGTGGCGAATTCCGTGTACATGGCGCTCCCCCATCTCTCGAATTATCGGCAGAATCCGCACGTGCTTTGCCTCTCCCCGACCTATCAGGGGGACTGAGGGGGTATGGGGAAGGATTTGCGGCGAAACGCGGCCAAATCAGCCCCGCCGCACGACATAGTAGCCGAGCACCAGCGAAATCACCGTCGCGACTTCGACAGGCAGCGCCGGCTCCATGAAGCGCAGCCACAGCAGGTGAATCCCGATCAAAATCACCGCGCCGATGAAAACGCGGTCGAAGGCGTTGGTGTAAAAGGGCAGGAAACCCTCAGCCGATTTCTTTTCGTCCTTGGCTTCTTCCATCCGCTTACTCCTTGACCGCGCCGAAGGTCAAGCCCATGACGATGTAACGCTGGGCGAAGATGACGATGATAGCCGAGGGCACCAGCGTGATCATGGACATGGCGGCCAGCTCGCCCCAGTTGGTGCCGGTCACGGTGACGAATTCCGCCAGCGCCGTGGTGATGGTGCGCGCCACTACGCTGGTCAGGTTGGCTGCGAAGAGGTACTCGTTCCAGGCGAAGATCCAACTGAGGATGCCGGTGACCGCCAGCCCCGGTGCCGCCAGCGGGATGATGACATGGCGCAGCACGCCCAGCAAACCCGCTCCGTCAATCATGGCCGCGTCGTCCAACTCGATGGGGATGCCATCCACCACGCCCTTCAGCAGCCAAATGGCGAAAGGCAGGTTGAAGACGCAGTAGAGCAGGATTAAGCCGAGCTGCGTGTCAAATAGCGTCCAATCGCCGATGCGGAAGGTGCGCGTGAACATGATGAAGAGCGGCAGCAGAAAAGCGGCCGGCGGCGCCATGCGGTTGGTAATCAGCCAGAAAAAGATATTGTCGCGGCCCACCAGCTTGTAACGCGACAGGGCATAAGTCGCCAGCAGCGCCAGGACAATTACCAGCAGGGCGTTGCTGGTCGACACTACTAGCGAATTGGTCATATAACGCTGGAAGGTGCTGTCCGTCAGCACATTGTTGAAGTTTTCCAGGTAGATGCGACTAAGTGTCAAGTTGGGTCTGCCGAACAACTCGACGCGTGTGCGCATAGAGACCACCAGCATCCACCAGATAGGAATCAGCGTGATGAGGGTCATGAAGATCCAGAAGGCGTAGGTGGAGACATAGCCCCAGGCGCGCTGTTGCCGGCTGCGGGTCATTGCGCAACTCCCCTCAGTCCCCCCATCAAGATAGGGGGAGGCAAAATGCTTAGCGAAGCGCAGTTCATTCCACTTCTCCCTTGCGGCGTCCGGAGATGGCGATGAAGAGTAGCCAGCAGAGCACAATCGTCAGGTAGAGCGTGATGAGCGAGATAGAAGAACCATAACCCCAGTCCGCGCTCGCGCCCGGCGAGGTCACCCGCCAAATGTAAATGCCAGTAAAGCGCGTGCCCGGTCCACCGCCAGCCAGCATCCAGACCTCATCGACGGTACGGATGGCATCCATGATGCGGATGAAGACGGTCGTCAGCAGCACAGGGCGCAAAAAAGGCAGGGTCACATACCAGAAGACCTGCAAGCGGTTGGCGCCATCAACCTTGGCCTGCTCGACCGGCTCGCGCGGGATGGAGGACAAGCCCGCTAGCATCGTCAAGGTGACAAAGGGGGTCCAATGCCAGACATCCATGATTACCGAAGTCGCCAAAGCCTGGTCAGGATAAGTGCCAATCTGATAAGTGATGTCGAACCAGCGGTCGAGAAAGAAGGGGACGGGACCGAATCCCGGGATCACCAGCAAGCGCCAGATTGCGCCGACAGCGATGGGCGCCACCATCAGCGGGAAGGTGTGGATGATGCGGAAGAGCGATTTGCCGGGGAAATTGCGCGTCAGCATTTGCGCCAGCAGGAAGCCCAGCACTACTTCGCTGACGATGGCGAAGACAGCGAATTTTATCGTCAAGCCAACTGAAGTCAAGAACAATTCATCAAAGACCAGACGCCGGTAATTACCCAAGCCGTTAAAGCGTAGACCGCTTTCGGCGGCAAAAACATTCCAATCAAAGAATCCGACCACTAGCACATATATGAACGGCATGAATCCGAAGATGATCAATATGATTAGGGTGGGGCTCAGCAGCAGCCAGCCGGTACGCGGATTTCGCATTAGAAATCATTCATTACAGAGACACAGAAGGTTGTTGTAGGGGCGACCCAGTGGGTCGCCCGCAAGAGAGCCTTTGTAGGGGCGTTTCAGCGAAACGCCCCTACACAATACGCTACGGGTTGGGCAAAGCGCCCTTACATACCGTAGCCCAAACGTGCCAGCTCTTCGTCCACAGCCATGGCGGCTTGCGAGAGCGCGTCAGCCGGGCTCAGTTCGCCCAGGATGGCGCGTTGGATGAAGGGATCGATGATCTCGCGCACTTGGGCGTGGAAGGGGAAGGGCGGCGCGCCAGCGAAGAGCGGACCCTGTTCTTCCAGCAGCGTATAGTAGCCATCGACCTTGGCGTCCTGTTCGGCGATGAGCGGGTCGGAGAAGGTGGCAGTGTGGGTGATGCGCGCGCCAGCGGCCGCCCACTCAGCCTGTACCGACTGCTGGCCAATGAATTGCAGCCAAAGCAGTGTGGCTTCCTTGTTGCGCGACGAATGCGGGACGCCAAAGGCGCCGCCATCATAGTAGCCGATGTAGCCTTCGCCCATTTCGGCAGCTTCGATGACGCCTGGCGCGGTGACGGGCAGGCGCACGCCAACATTGCCAGTGACGGCTGAACGGCTGTCATCAGTGGCGATCCAGGCGGCATTTTCGCCATAGACCCAACCCTGCGCGGCGCGGCCAGCGGCGAAGGACGATGCAACCTCGTCCCAGGTGCTGGAGGTGGCTTCGGGGGGCGCGTAGGGCAGCATGCTCAGCCAGAAGCTCAACGCTTCAACAGCCGTTTCGCCATCCAGGGCGCCGCCATTGGCGCTTTGGGCGCTGCCAGCGTCCAGGTTGATGCCCCAGTTGTACAAGCCAAAGGAGGGACCAATCGACTCGAGGAATTCGTAGGTAGAGGCGGGGTGGCCCGTGCTGCCTTGTACCGTCGTGCCCCACAAATCCATATCCATGCTTTCGCCATAGGCGGTGAAGAACATAGCGTTGTCGGCATACTGCTCAAAGGTCTCGGCAGGCGCCAGCGGGTAGCCGTATTCGGCTTCAAAGGCAGCCATGATATCGGCATCTTCAAAGAGATCCTTGCGATACAGGTAGACCTTGACGAAGGCTTCCATAGGCACGCCGAAGAGGTCGCCATCGGCGTTCTTGAAGTAATCGGCGAAGCTGGTGAATTCGCTCTCGTCGTAACCTTCATAAGCCAGATCGGGGTTGTCGGCGGCGAACTGGGTCAGGTTGACCAGGTAGTCCTGCGCCAGGTAGCTGTAGATGATGTCCTGCTCGATGTATACAAAGTCGTAGATACCGGTGTTGGCTTCCATGTCATTGATGGCTTTGGAGTACATCTGGTCCCAGGATGTCGTCTCGAACTCGACATTGATGCCGGTCAGCTCGGTGAACTGCGCGGCGAGGACATCGGCGACATAGTTGGAGGGCGGCGTGCTTTCGGATACGCCGCGGATGGTGGCGCCGGCATAAGGCGCGGCAGCTTCTGCCCACCAGTCGTGCATGTCAGCCGAGACGAGGCTCATATTGGCGACAAGCGCGAAGGCGATGAGCAATACGATTGTGAAGGTTTTCTTCATGGGTAGTCTCCTGAAGTTGGTTGAAGGGAGTCTTGCACGCCCACATGATTGGCGCGCGAGCCAGTCTAGCACAGAAACTTGGAAAAAGACAGCGTGCAACGGTGCGGGGAATCGTGTACGCAGCAGCTACGCTCGTCCCGAGCAACCCGTGACCGCGATCGCCTCTCCCGCTGAACTAGGATCATTGCGCTCTGTGGCTGGATTTCTGACGATTAAGTTGGACATACTGGTGCGGATGTGACTTAGCCGCAAATCCCCGCCGTCGTGACATATTCAGCGCTTATCCAACCCAAGACTCCGCTGACTTCCACACGAAACCAGGCTTGAGTCCTGGCGGTTGCTGGCAAGGTCGTATTCGCAAACACGGATCCGATACGATTGCCTTGAGGCACATCGTGAAGGTCGAGGCTGCGGGTCGCGGTTACGCGGCAAGCGGAGCCATCCTGCGAGTCTGTGGCGGAATCTGCTTGCGCTTGGGGCACGCTCGCCAATTCAATCGCGCCGATATCACAGCCGCCGCCGATCGGCCTCGTCTTTCCAGTTTGATCGGTCGCCAAGCAGAAGGCCGGGTCAGCCGCATCCACCAACGGGCTGTTTTCAAGGGGCGGGAAGTAGCCGGGCGAGCCTGTTATCTTCCCCAACTGCGGATCGACAGCTTCGGTCGTCCCGCAGGAGCCGTCTTGGCTGAAATTGCCGCTGAGATTGATATTGCCATGGCAATCGGGCGGCAGGCCGCGTATGCCAGAGACGATACTGTTGCGCAACCGCGCCGAACCGCCCCAGTGCCGAACGGCGCTGCCCTCGGCATAAGACGATCGGTTGTCCACCAAGGTCAGATGCGTCATCGTCACATTGCCGCCGGTGATGGAGATAGCGCCGCCATTGCTTGACGAATTCAGGTTGAATGTGCTGTTTTCAATGTTGACCTGGCCGCCAGTGACCTCGATCGCGCCGCCAAATCCCTGGCCGCGATTCCTGGTGAAGGTGCTGCCGTGGATGGTCGTCGTTCCACCGGTAATATAGAGAGCGCCGCCGCCGAGTTCTCCTTCGTTGGCTGTGAAAACGCTGTTGTTGATGCTTATGCGGCCGCTGAACCGCTGCGTACCGATTGCGCCGCCGTAGCCTCCATACAGGCGGTCGCCGTCCTCAATGTAATCAATACGATTTCTCTCAAAGGTGGAATGGTTGACGACCAGCTCGGCGTTACCCTGCACGACGATCGCGCCGCCGTCGCCTTCTGCGCTGCCGTGAGCCAATGTCAGGTTGTTGATAGTTAGCGTCCGCCCCGCCACGACAAAGATCTGGAATTTATTGTCGCCGCTGATCGAGTGGCCATTGCCTTCGATGGTGATAGTGCCATTGATGGGCGGCAGCGCTTCGCTCAGCACGATGTCTTCCGTCAAGGTGATCACATCATGACTCGTGCCTGTTGGGCACCTGCCCACTGAAGTGTTGGTATTAGCGGAGAGAATGTGATTAGCCAGCGTACACTCGGTCGGCGTCGGCGTGGGCTCGGCCGCGGTAGCAGTCGCCGATTCAAATGCGCCGATATCGCAGCTGCCGCCCTGTGGACGCGCCTCTCCCCGTTGATCCACATCCAGGCAATAGCGGCTATCTGCGGAATCGACGGCCGGACTACCGTCTTGCAAGGGAAAATAGGCGGGCGAGCCGGTCACCTCGGCAAGCAATGGATCTCCGCCGGGCAACTGCGCGCAGGAGCCGTCCGCACTGAAATTGCCACTGCTTTCCTGCAATCCGCCACCGCAATCGAGGGCTGTGCTCCCGCCGGCGACGATGCTGTTGAATAGGCGCGCCACGCCTTCCCGTCTGATTATGCTGTCACCATTAGGCCCATTGGCTCGATTGTCCAACAAAGTAAGGTGGGTCATCGTTGTTGTCGCGCCACTTACTAGAATGGCACCGGCGCTATCGGCTCGATTGTTGCTGAAGGTGCTATTAGAAATGTCGACCACACCTACAAAAGCTTCCAGCCCACCGCCAAAACGGACCGCGCTATTTTCCTGGAAGCTGCTGCCAGAAATCTCGGCGTGGCCACCGAAGGCGAGGATGCCACCGCCGCCAGACCCGGAATGATTGCCTACAAATTCGCTGTTGCGAACTTCAAGTCGGTCGGCCGAAGGGTGTGTCGAGATTGCGCCGCCCCCTTTTACGGAGTGATTTCTTGCAAAAGTGACAGAATCGACGAGTAGCGCGCCGTTGTTCTGCACGAATATCGCGCCGCCGTCATCTGGCGTGTAGCCTTGGGTCAGAGTCAGATTGCGGATCAGCAATTCGCCGCCATCAACATGAAATATCCGAAATTGCTCGTCGCCGCTAATCGTATACCCGTTGCCGTCTATTGTGATCGCGCCGCGGATGGGCGGGAGTTGCGCATCGAGAAGGATGTCCTCGGTCAGCGTGATGCTGCCGCTGCCGCTGCGGTTCGCCGCTTCAATTGCGTTTTTCAGGCTTGCGGTGTCTGTCTGAGCATGCAAGTTTCGCGCAGATGCCAGCCCGAAAAGGAAAACAAGAAAAAGAATTAGCGATATCGGCTGGTTTCTGTACGTTGGAATCATTGTGGAGCCTCTTCAATTGTCTCCTCTAATTCTAATCGGGCAGCCGTATTGTCACTAGCCGCTCGAAACCTCCAGACGCACCCATCCGCCGGCAGGGGATTGCGAATTTGCCCATCAACTCAAGACAGCGGTGTGGAAGTGGGTGCGGCCCGAGAAAGGATGCATGACCACGCCGGAAACATGACTGGCCATCACCATGAAGGAGGCGTAGAAGTAGGGCACGATGATGGGTCCTTCGTTAAGGAAGAGCCGCTGGATCTTCTTGTAGGCGGCGGTCCGCTCTGCTTCGTCGAGGGCGGAACGAGTGAAATCGATCAGCTCGTCGAGTCGCTCATCCTGCCAATGCGATTCGTTCCAGGTCGCGTCGGATCGGTAGGCGAGGTCGAGGTATATCTGCGGCACGACTCTATCGCCCCACCAAGTCACGCCCAAATCGACATCCAGCCATTTCTGTACCCAATAGAAGTTTTCTTCTTCCAACTGGATCTCGACGCGGATGCCCGCTTCTTCCCATTGAGCCGCCATTGCCTGGGCGAAATCCGGCATGGAGCCGCTGTTGGGCACATGCAGGATCATATCCAAGCCATCCGGATAGCCCGCCTCAGCCAGCAAAGCGGCGGCTGCGGCCGGGTCGCGCGGCGGCGGCTCCTCATCAGCCAGGAAATACTGCGCGAAAGAGGGACCGATTGGCGAGTCCTTGCCCACCGCGCCAAAGCCCAGTTGCACGCGCTCCCAGACAGCGCGCCGGTCTGTCGCCAGCTTGAAGGCTTGGCGCACGCGTATGTCATCGCCGGGCGGGCGGTCGGCGCGGATCCGCGTCATGTGATGGGCATTGGTGGGCATGTCGACAGTATTGAAGCGAACATCCCCGGTAAAGTTCAGGAAGCTGAAATTGTCGAGGCGCAGGATGCCGTCAACTGTCCCGCCCTGCACGGCAGCGATCGCCGCCTGCTGGTCATCGAAGAAGACAAACTCCAGTGTGTCAATCGTTGGCGCGCCGCGCCAGTAATTCTGGTTGGCTTTCATGATTGCGCGATCACCGGCAATCAGGTTTTCCATGATGAAGGGACCAGTACCATTGAACACTACGCCCGGATCCTCCGCCTCCGCTTTGAGGATGACGACCTTGTACTCGGTCAGTCGGTAGAGGAAATCGGGGTCGGAGGCTTTCAGGTTGAAAACCACTGTGTGATCGTCGGCCGCTTCCATCGATTCGATGCCCGCCAGCACATCGGCGATGGTGCCGCCGGCATCCAACTGCCATTGGATCGACCACAGGACATCGTGCGCAGTAAGCGGACTGCCGTCATGGAAAAGCGCATTCTCCACTAGCTGCAGCGTATACTGCGCGCCATCATCGCTTCGCTCCCAGGCCGACGCCAGCGCGGGAACCAAATTTGACGATGCATCGGTCTCAAATAGGTAGTCATAGAGCGCGTTCAATAGGGCGATTTCGCTCATGCCAGAAACGGAGCGCGGGTCCAACTGCGCTGGCGTCAGCCAAGCAATGCGCAAGGTGCCGCCACTCCCACTGGCGATATTGGCGCGCGCCGCGCCATCCAGCGCTATCGTGCCGACAGCGCTAGCCATGCCAGCCGCAAAAATCTTTAATACATCGCGGCGAGAGGGATCAAGATTCAACTCTTGCATGAGTATCTTGTTCAAAATGGACCTCCCCTGTGTCAAGAAAATGTCTGTCCAGAGCCTCGCTTGAGGCTTAACTGTAACACAGCTTTTGCTAGCGTGGGGAAATCCGCTGGCGTATTTGGGGAGGGTGGTTGCATTTCGCGCGCTAGCGCGAATGACGAAATGATAAGAAGCAGTTTATCTGGCGCGATGGACTACAACTGCTGTCACAGATTGGCAGGTAATCTTAGCCCCTCGCGCTGGTTATCGCCTCGCCCATAATCTCGATGACGGTATCGACTTCCTCCGCCGTAATGCACAGTGGCGGCGAGAAGGCGATCGTCCCGCCCAGCGGTCTTGCCCGCAAGCCCAGCGCCATTGCCCGATCGCTGATGGCAGCGGCGACATCCAAATCGGCTTCGCGCCCCTCTTTGCTCTGCACCACATCAATGCCGGCGATCAAGCCCACGCCGCGCGCATTGTCGATATGCGGGAACTCGTCGACCAGCCCTTGCAAGCCTTCCAGCAGCTGCGCGCCCATGCGCCGACTGTTGCCGACCAGGTCATCACGCTCGATGATGTCGATATTGGCGATGCCCACCGCGCAAGCCGCCGCATGACCGCTGTAGGTGTAGCCATGCATCCAGCTTTGGTCTTCTGGCGCGTTCAAGATGACATCACGAATCTCGTCCGTGACTTGCATGCCGCCCAGAGGGATGTAGCCGCTGGTGACGCCTTTGGCGAACTGCATGATGTCCGGCTGGATGCCATATTCGTCGCTGCCGAACCAGTTGCCCGTCCGTCCAAAACCGCAAATCACCTCGTCCACGATGAGCAGCACCTCATGCTCTTTGCAGACCTGCGCCACCAAGTCGAAGTAGCCCTCATCGGGCAGAACCAAGCCACCGGCGCCCTGCACTGGCTCGGCGATGAAGGCCGCGACAGTCTCCGCTCCCTCGCGCAGTATCGCCTCTTCCAGGGCGCGCGCCGCAGCCTGCGCCACGCTTTCCCCAGCCCGCAAGTCGCCTACATAGCGATAGGGGTTGGGGTCAGGCACATGGATGAAGCCGTCTACCAGCGGTCCGAACATGGTGTGGTACTTGCTGATGCCGGTGGCGCTCATGGCGGCCATGGTGATGCCGTGATAGCCGTTCAACCGCGAGATGATCTTGGTTTTGCTCGGCTTGCCCAGTTGCCGCCAATAGAAGCGCGCCGTCTTAAAAGAGGTGTCGCTGGCTTCGCTGCCGCCGGAAGTGAAGTAGGTGAAGTTCATGTTCGGGCGAAAGAAACCAGCCAGCTTGTCAGCCAGCATCGCCGAGGGCGGGTTGCTCATGCCCGCGAAACCGCTGGTATAGGACAGGTCCAGCATTTGCTCGTAAGCGACCTTGGGCAATTCGCGGCTGCCATAGCCGATATTGACATTCCACAAGCCAGCCATGCCATCCAGGATGCGCTTGCCATCGCTGGTATGCAGCCAGACGCCCTCGCCCCCCGTGACCATGGCTGGGTTTTCCGCGCGGGAGGGATGATGCAGGGGATGCAGTTGGCGTTTGTCTTGCTCGATCAAGGCGGCGTGATTGTAGGCGCTCATCTAGGCATTCTCGCTATTTGGCTACTGTCGTAGCTGCATGATAGCCTATCGCGAGTCGATATTGTAGGGACTCGTAAGTGTCTGGCTGGAAGGCCCGTTGCCCGCTCCAAAAGAACCGTGCAGGGGCGACATTCATGTCGCCCGCATTGAGAGTGTCAGCGGAACGGGCGACACAAGCGTCCCCCATACAACCGCCGAGAATTATGGGACGGCAGCACAGACGGCCTTCCCCATCTCGATGGGAGCGAGGGGGTTGCCGTCGTTAGGCCACCAGATAAGCCTCGTTCACTGCGAATAGCTCATTCACCATCGACTGAATCTCCCGCAGCGAGCAGACCGCGGCTGACAGCGGCGAATAAGCCACTGCCTGGTAGATCAAGCGCTTGTCGCCCGCGAGGATGCCCGCCACCGCTATTTCTTCAATCTGCGCGTAGAGGTTGGTCAGCGGCGCAACGGAAGTTGGCAGGGGACCCACCGCCACCGCCTCCAGCCCATCGCGCGATGCCCAGACCGGCACCTCCACGCAGGCATCGTTGGGTAGATTGTCGACCAATCCCTTGTTCGGCACATTGCCATTGAACTTGAAGGGCTCGCCGCCTTCCATCGCGTTGATGATGTAGGCGGCGTATTCGTGACCGCGGGCCAGGTCAATCTCGTCCTGCGCGAACCAGGCGTGGATGTCGTCGCGCCAATCCTTCTCGCGCCGGCGATATTCTTTCAAGATATAAGCGTGCTCGCCGGGATTCCAGTTTGTGCCATGCGTAGCGTATTGCTCGATGAGGTCGGGGCGCTTGCGGAACCACCAATTGTATTCGCTGTTGTGCCCGCTGGACTCGGTCACATAATAATCTAGCGCCAGATACATTTCGTTGCGCACTTGCTCGGCATTGTAGATGTCCGCGTTTTCGGTGATGGCGCGCTGTATCTGCGGGTAGGCGTCCTCGCCATTCCAGGTGTAGTCGATGAACCAGGCGGTGTGGTTGATGCCAGCGCAGGTATAGTTGATCTCTTCGTAGGGCGCGCCGATCCACTTCGCCAGCATTTTGGAGGTGCCCTGCACGCTGTGGCACAAGCCCGTAACGCGGATGTCCGTCTCAATGTCCAGCGCTCGGCAGAGCATGGCCATGGGGTTGGTGTAATTCAGCATCAGCGCGTCCGGGCAGAGCCGCTGCATGTCCCGCGCGATATCGACCATGACGGGGATGGTCCGCAAAGAGCGGAAGATGCCGCTGACCCCGCGCGTGTCGCCGACATTCATATCCACGCCGTATTTCATCGGAATCTCGATATCGTGCCGCCAGACATCGGTCGAGCCGACCAGGATGGTGACGACCACATAGTCAGCGCCGCGCAGCGCTTCTTCACGATCCTGCGTTGCCATCACAGTCGCCGCATAGCCGCCAGCCGCCACGATGCGATTGACCGCTCGCCGGGCGAAATCCAGGCGTTCGACATCAATGTCCATCAGCGCAATTTCCGCGTCTGCCAGCAGCGGGAAGGTGAGGATGTCTTTGACCAGTTTGCGCGTGAAGCCGAAGCTGCCAGCGCCGATAAAGGTGATTTTGGGCATGTTCCAAGTCTCCAATGGTCCAGGGGGTGGTTACCGCGCATTGTACCCCGCCGCGCGCCGCGATGATACGGCAGGCGGGCGCTGTGGCAGGGCAATCATTTTGATGCGATTGCGGTGGGAGCGGGCGATGGGCGCTAGGCGATGGTCACCTCGTCGCAGAGATAGACATCCTGGATGGCATGCAGCAGGCGAGCGCCTTCGTCCATAGGGCGCTGGAAGGCTTTGCGGCCGCTGATCAACCCCATGCCGCCGGCGCGTTTGTTGATGACAGCTGTCGTCACCGCTTCAGCGAAGTCATTCGAGCCGCTTGCCCCGCCGCTGCTGATCAAGCCGACCTTGCCCATGTAGCCGTTGGCCACCTGATAGCGCGTCAAGTCGATGGGGTGGTTACTGCTGAGTTCCGTGTAGATGCGCTGGTCGAGCTTGCCATAAGACGAGTCGCCGGCGTTCAGCGCCAGGTAGCCGCCAGTTTGCGTGGGCAGCTTCTGCTTGACGATGTCCGCGCTCAGCGTGACGCCCAGGTGATTGGCTTGTCCGGTCAAATCGGCGCTGGATTCGTGATTGACGCCATCAATGGTGAAGGCGGGATTGCGCATATAGCACCATAGTATCGTCGCCATGCCCAGTTCATGCGCCAGCGCGAAGGCTTCCGCCACTTCCACCATTTGTCGGTTGGAATCCGCGGAGCCGAAATAGACCGTCGCGCCAACTGCCGCGGCGCCCATATCCCAAGCCTGCTTGATCGTGCCGAACATAATTTGCTCGTGCGTGTTGGGGTGGGTAACTAATTCGTTGTGATTGATTTTGACGATATAAGGGATGCGGTGCGCATAACGGCGGGCGGTCATGCCCAGCACGCCAAAGGTCGAAGCCACGGCGTTGCAGCCGCCCTCCAGCGCCAGCTCGATGATGCGCATGGGGTCGAAGTAAGCGGGGTTGGGTGCGAAGGAGGCGCCCGCCGAGTGCTCGATGCCCTGGTCGACCGGCAGAATAGACACATAGCCCGTGCCCGCCAGACGCCCGCTGTCGTAAATTTGCTGCAAGCTGCGGATGACCTGCGGACTGCGGTCGCTGTGCAGCCAGACGCGTTCGCTGAAGTCGGCTCCCGGCAGGGTCAGGCTTTCGCGCGGTATCGTTTTGCAGCGGTGGTTGAGCAGGTTATCAGCCCTGTCGTCGAGGGCGGCAGCGATGCTGTCGAGGCTGGCATGCGGCATGTGTTTGTCCTCGCAAATGTGCTTTTCACGGCTGATTATAGCAGGGAATCGGCGCGGCTGTGGTATGGTATGGCAGCCATCAGACCGAGCGAGGCGCCCGCATGAACGCCCTGCAGCAACTGCGCCAGGCAGCCGAAAATCGCGATCCGGAGCGCTGCCAATTCTTGCTGAAAACGCTTTTCATGGACATGGAGTTCTACCATGCGCTGGCCATCGTGGTGGAGCGGGCGCGTGGCTACCTGGACAGCTTCGAGGCTGCCTACCCGGACGGCGTTTTCGCGCGGCGGATCTTGATGCAGATGGTCAACACGGGCACGGCGCCGGCGCGTCTGCCGCCAGAAGCCCAGCGCAACTTCGACTATCCCGGCGCGGCCAATTACATGAAGGCGCTGGCGGATTTGGCGCGGGCATTGCAGCCGGGCGAGTTGCCAGGGCGCATCGGCTACCTGGTCAGTGCCACGGTCAACGCCATCATGGCCGAACTGGTCGAGCAGTATTATGGGCGGCGGCTGGGCGCCTGGTCCTTGGCGCGTGACGAGCCTGCATCAGCGGCGGCGCGGGAAATCGCCTATGCCTTCTGGACGGATGAGGAAGTGGCGCTGCTGGATACGGATGCCTGGCTGCAAGTGGCCGAGGCGATCGAAGCGCATCATAGGCGAAATGGACGGGCTGATGCGAATTGATGAATATGGCGGTTTCACGACGCCGGCCGGTCTGTACGACTTTGCCGGGCAGATCACGCGAGGCTGCGCGGGATTTGATGCTGTAACCGAGTCGGATATTGAGCAGTTCCAGGCTTTGGGCTTCCTGGTCGTGCACGACGCCATTGATAGCGCGGCAATCGAAGCGGCGCGGGCGGGTCTGCGGGCGACGATCCTGCGCGGCGGCGACAATATTTCCTATGAAAAAGCTGCGGCTGAGCGACTGGAGGAACTGAGCGATGAAGAGCGGCTGGACAGCGTGCGCAAGCTCATGCCCGTCATCGATTTCGACGAGCGGTTGCGACAGGCGGCAAAGGACCCAGCGCTGCTGGATGTGGTCGGGAGCATCCTGGGCGAGAGGCCGGCGCTGACACAAGATATGGCGCTGCTGAAACCGCCGCTGATCGGGCGAGAGAAGCCCTGGCATCAGGACATGGCTTACTTTGACTACCCCAGCGACACGGCCATCGTCGGCGCCTGGATTGCGCTGGACGAGGCACTGCCGGAAAATGGCTGTATGATGATCATCCCCACCAGCCACCAACAGGGACCCGTGCTGCACTGGCAGCGGCGCGACTGGCAAATCTGCGACAGCGATGTGCCGGTGGGGCGCAGTCTTGCCGTACCTCTGCCGCCAGGGGGCTGCTTGCTCTTCCACTGCCTGCTGCAACATGGCACACCGCCTAGCCACTCGCGCAAGCGACGCTGGGCGCTGCAATTTCACTATGCGCCCGCCAGCGTGCCAAAACTTGCCGACAGCGCGCACAGACTCAGCATTTTCGGCGCGGATGGCAAGGACGCCAGCTGCTAACCCGGCTAAACGCTGCGCTCAGCCGCTGTGCCGGATTTGTATGATGTCGCCGTCTTGCACGAGGTAGTCCTTGCCTTCCAGGCGTTGTCTGCCAGCGGCTTTGATGGCGCTTTCGCTCCCCAGCTCGAGCAAATCGTCATAGCGGAAGACCTCGGCGCGGATGAAGCCACGCTCGAAGTCGCTGTGGATGAGACCCGCGGCTTGCCTGGCGGTGGCGCCCGCGGGGAAGCTCCAGGCGCGCACCTCGTCCTGCCCGATGGTGAAGAAGGACTCGATGCCCAGCAGCGCATAGGAAAGCCGAATGACGCGACTGCGCATGAGTTCGCTGATACCGTATTCATCCATGAAGAGCGCCGCGTCTGCCTCGTCCAGTTGGGCGAGCTCAGCTTCTAGCGCGCCTTGAATGCCAGCCAGCGCCGCACCTGGATAGGGCAGTTGCAGCAGCGACTCCGGGGCGACCGCTTCGTCGCCCATATTCAGCAACGCCAGCACCGGTTTGCGAGTCAGGAAGCCGAAACCGCGAATCAGCAGCTCTTCCGCGGGCTCCAGCGACAGGCTGCGCAAAGGCAGCTCGGCATCCAGATGCGTTTTGAGTTTTTCAAAGAGCGGCTGTTCGACGCGCAGGTTCTTGTCGGCTTTGGAGCCCTTCAAGCGCAGCTCCGATTCGATGCGAGCCAGCCGGTTTTCTACCGACAGCAAGTCCAGCAGCAGGAATTCGCTGTCGATAACTTCAAGGTCGCTGGCGGGGTCAATGCGCTGGTAGGGATGGGGGACGCGGGCATCGTCAAAGCAGCGCAGCACATGCAAGAAACCATCGACCTGCCCGAGTTCCAGGCGAAATTGCCCGCTGAGCCCGCCTTCGCCGATGCCCTTGTCCAGCCCGGCGATATCGGCATAAGTGATCTGGGCGTAGACAGCTTTGCGCGGCTGATAAACGCGGCCGAGGTGGTCTAGGCGCTGGTCGGGCACGCGCAGGGTGGCAGCTCTGATCTCGAACTGTCCGCTGGATGCAGCGCTGGTCTGATAATCGCCGCCGGTGAGCGCGTTAAAGACGGTGGTTTTGCCGCTGTTGGGCAAGCCGATGATGCCAAGTCGCATGTTTGCGCTGGTCTCCCGCTTTGCTGAACTCGCGCCATTCTAGTCGCTGTCGGCGCGAGTCTGTAGGGTAACCGCGTCGTTGACCTGTCCAATATGCGCCAGAATCCGCTGGACGCGGACATCCCAGGTGAACTGCGCCATGGCGCGCGCGCGCGCGGCATCGCCCAGTCGCTGACGCAGCGCAGGGTCATCGCGCAGCCTGCCGATGGCGGCTGACCAGGCTTTTATATCGCCCGGCGGCAGCAGCAATGCCGTCTCTTCATGCTTGACGACATCCGCCCAGGCGGGCAGGTCTGTCGCAATAATGGCGCGGCCCGCTGCCATGTATTCAAAGAGCTTCAGCGGCGATGTATAGAGACTGAATTGTCGCCTGGGCGGATGCGGCATGGCGCAGACATCAAAGGCGCGCAGGTAGGCTGTCACCGCGCCCGGCGCAACCTGCCCAGTGTAGAGAAATCGCTCCCCCGGCAACCCTGTCTCGAGCCAGCGCCGTCGCAATTCATGCGCCATATCCGCTGGCCCGCCGACCAGGGCAATACAAGCGCCGTCAAGGGCGGCCATGGCCTCCACAAGCGTGGCGACGCCCTTGTCCATGCCGAGCATTTGCAGTTGTCCGACATAGCCTATGATGAATGCCTCTTCATCCCAGCCAATATGTCGGCGGGCGGATCGCTGGTCGGGCAGAGCCTCAAAGCGCGCGCGGCGGATGCCATCGTGCGCGACGAGGCAGCGCTCAGGATTGGCGCGGCGCTGGCTGATCAAATCGTGGCGCAGCGGCTCGGTAATGGCGATGACTGTGCCAGCGCTGGATGCCGCTCGCGCCTGCAGTTTTGCGCCCCGTCCTGGCGGCGCGAAGATATGCGCCTCGTAGGCAATGGCGCGTTTGGGCCTCAGCTTGCTCAGCAGCCAGAGGATGATCTCGTCGCGGCTGTAGTAGATATCGGCGCGAACGAAAAGCAGCATCAAGGCACAGACGAGCGCAAAGCTCAGCGCGTGCACATAGAAAGCCAGGCGCGAGGCAGGACTGTCGGCGGGAAATAGCGGATAGATGTCGATGCAAGGCAGTCGGCGGATGCGAAAATTGGACTTCAAGCCGTACCAAGCGTGATCATCGCCGACTTTGCGAAGCTCGCGGGTATTCCAGCGGCGGGCGACCCAAAGCGTCACCTGGCAGCCGGCTTCGGCGAAGGCTTCGCAATTCTGCATGATTTGACCCCCGTGCGCCTTTTCGGTGGGCAGGCGCATCAGCGAGATATAGAGCAGTTTGGGCATGCCTGCATTTAACCACAGGCTGACGGAAAAGGCTTTACTACAGCTTTACCACAGAGGAGATCTATAATTGTTACCCAGCCAGCCGTTTCCGCGGCAGCAGCAGACTCAGTAAACCCGCCACGGCGATGACGACAGCCACAATTTGAAAGGTCTGCGCCAGCCCGATCTGATCCGACAGCGCGCCGATGACCAGCGAGCCAATTGCGCCCGTGCCGAAGATGAAACCCAAGATGGCGCCGGACGCGAAGCCCTTGCGCAGCGGGATCAAATCCTGCGCCAGCACCACGATCAAGCTGTGCGCCCCGCCCGACAATCCGCCCGCCAATATCGCTAGGATGAAGGCGAAGACACCTTCGTAGGCCGGCAGCAGGAAGAAAGCCGGCGCCGATGCCAGCATGCTCAGCATCATTACCAGGCGCCGGTCGAAGCGATCCGCCAGCCGCCCGAAAATCAAGCCGGATATCGCCGAAGCGATCCAGTAGGAGCTCGTGATCGTGCCGTAAGCAGCGGGATCCCAGCCTTTTTGCTCGAATAGCAGCGGAACGAAGGCCACCGAGCCTTGCTGCCCCAGCCCGCGCAGCAGCACAATCAAGCCCAGCACGACAAAAGCAAAAATGGGGAAATGCTCGCGCGCGCCATTTTCGCGCTCAGTTTTCCGCTTGCTCTGCTCGGCATGGTGCTCGTGCGTTTTGGGGATGCTGCTGTACATCAGCATGACGGCCGGGATGGATAGCAGCGACATGACGATGATGGGCGTGACATTCCCGGCATTGGTGAAATAAGGCAAACCGACCAGCGCGCCCATCTGCCCGGGTAGGTTGGGGTTGGCTGCGTCCAGCAGGATGCCGGCGATAGCCGGTCCCAGTGCCAAACCCGTCTGCCCCATCAAGAAGAAGAACGCCATGTTGAAAGCGGAACGCTGCGGCACCGCCTCGGCCGAATGCAGCGCGCCGACAGGGTGCAACGCGCCGCTGCCGATGGTCGAAATCACCAGCGGGACGAACATCAGCCAGTAGTTGCGCGTAACCGCCGCCATGACCACCGACAGCGTGAACAAGCCAACATGGAAAGCCAAGCCCAGCGAGCCCAGCCGCCGTCCACCGGTGCGATCCGCGCGCATGCCGAAGAAGGGCTGCGTCAAGGCGCCCAGCAGCTGCGACAGGCTGACGACCAAGCCGATCTGGATGTTGCTCATGGGCAGGATGCTGGTCGCCAGAAAGGTCAGCAGCACCGGCGCCATGGACGCGAAGATGTCGTTGGTGAGGTGGCCCAGGTAGACGGCGCTGAGCAGGCGCAGGTGACGCGGCATGGCGGGGCGCTCTCGCTTGACTGGTGCGATTGCTTATCTTAGCCGATTGTTCACAGGCAGCCTACGATGTTTGTGTGACAATTCAATGTGTTCAGCCGTCTTTTCTGTCCATACGCTGTGGCGAACCGTGTAGGGCGGGCGAAGGGAGGCTAGCGATCGGCGAACTGAGCGCTGCAACCCTTGACCGCAGCGCCCGATATTCAGCATCATGCGGCAAACCGAAAAGGGGACAGAGACAAGCCATGACCATTGACTATTCGAAGCTGAAGCCCGTGCCGCCCCGCGACGAACCCTATCATATCGTGGTAACGGCCGCACATCACGACGACATTGAATTTGGCGTGGCGGGCAGCGTGGCGCGCTGGATCCGCGACGAGGGCGCCAGCGTCACCTATGTCATCATCACCGACGGCGGCAGCGGCAGCAACGACCCAAACATCGCTCGGGAAGAGCTCATCGATATGCGTCGTGCCGAGCAAATCAAAGCGGCTGCTGCCGTGGGCGTCACGGACATCCGCTTTCTGGATTATCCGGATGGGGCGCTGCAAGCCACGTTGGAACTGCGCCGCGACCTCACGCGCATCATCCGCGAGACCAAAGCTTACCGCGTCGTTTTGCAGGACCCGACTACAATATTTGTGCGCGAGCATTACATCAATCATCCCGACCACCGCGCAGCTGGCGAAGCTACGCTCTATGCCGCTTTCCCCAGCGCCGAGACGCGTCCTATTTTCCCGGAATTGCTGGCGGAAGGTTACGAACCGCACAAGATTGGCGAGTTATACATGTGCCTGACCATGCTGCCAACGCATTTCATGGATATCAGTTGCGCGATTGAGCAGAAAATGGCGGCTTTGGGCGCGCATGTCTCGCAGATCGGCGCGGGCGAGGACTTCGAAAATGGCGCTGGCAAGTGGGTGCGGCAGGGCAATCACGAAGGCGGCAAGCTCGTCGGCGTCGAGTATGCCGAGTTCTACCGTGTGATGAAGTTCGACCAGCCGCGCGAAAACTGGTTCGAAGACGAATAGGGGCGACACTTGTGTTGCCGTTGAAAAAGCCCCTATACCCTGGTCCCTTCCCCCAAAATGAGGGAAGGGGAGACTACTGACCGCTTTTCAGCCGATAAAGCCCCTCCCTCTCGGGGAGGGGTTTGGGTGGGGATTCTTCAACAGACTCCATCGAGTCGCCTCTACGGATTCCGCTTGGAATTAGCCTTCCCCCGACATCGTCTCGGGAAGGGAGCAGGCTTGCCCTGCCGCCCGCGCAGGCAGTAAAATCAGTTGCAAATCGACAAGGTCAGGAAAGGTTGATGATGATACTGACATGCTATCAGAGCGCCGACGGCAGCATCAAACTGGGCATCAAGACCGGACGCGGCATCCTGGATGTGGCGGCGGCTGCGGCTTCAAGCAGCGCTGCTTGCGCAACTTCGCCCGACGACTTCTACGCGCAGGGGCTGGCGGCGCTGCCCGCCTTGCAGTCGCTTGCGGATGCGGCGGGCGATGATGCGTTCTACCTGGACGAAGCCGACTTGACTTATGCGCCCGCCGTGCCTAACCCGGGCAAAATCCTCTGCGTCGGCTTGAATTACCAGCGCCATGCCGCGGAAACCGGCGCGGAGCCGCCCGAATATCCGGTGCTGTTCAGCAAGTTCAACAACGCCATCGCTGCGCCCAACGAAGCCATCCCCCTGCAAGCCGATTGGACTACCGTCGACTACGAATCCGAACTGGGCGTGGTGATTGGGGCGAGCGCGCGCAATGTCTCGGTGGCTGAGGCGCTGGACTGCGTGCTGGGCTATTGCAATATGAACGACATCAGCGAGCGGGATTTGCAGATGCGCAGCGGACAATGGCTTCTGGGCAAAACCCTGGACAAGTTCCTGCCCATTGGTCCCTATGTCGTCACCGCCGACGCCATCCCTGACCCGCAGAATCTCAGCGTCAAAGGCTGGATGAATGGCGAGCTGCGGCAAGACAGCAACACCGCCGATATGATCTTCAGCGTCGCTGAGGTCATCGCCTACGCCAGCCAAGTCATGACGCTGTCGTCGGGCGATGTCATCAGCACGGGCACGCCAGAGGGCGTCATCCTGGGCAGGCAGCCGCGCGTCTGGATGCAACCGGGCGACGAATACATCGTAGAAGTTGAGGGATTGGGCAGGCTGGTCAATCGGATGGTCGAGGCATGAGCGCGGGGTCAACAACGCTCGTAACCGGCGGCATGGGCTGCATCGGCGCATGGACGCTCTACGAACTGGTCAAGCGGGGCTTTCGCGCTGTCAATTTTGACGCCAGCGCCGATCGCCACCGGCTGGACTGGCTGATGAGCCGCGATGAACAGGCGCAGATTACCTTTGTGCAGGGCGATTTGCGCGATGCTGACGCAGTGAATGCCGTGGTCGCCGAACATGGCGTAGAGCAGGTGATTCATTTGGCTGCGCTGCAAGTGCCGATGTGCCGCGCCAATCCAGTGCTGGGCGCGCAGGTCAATGTGACAGGCACGGTTAATGTCTTCGAGGCGGCTCGCAAGAACGGCATTGAGCATATTGCCTACGCCTCGTCCATCGGTGTCTATGGTCCGCCCGCGGATTTTCCACCCGGCTTGATCGCCAATGACGCGCCGAGGCATCCGCGCACGCTCTATGGCGCTTACAAGGTCTGCAACGAGCAGACGGCACAGGTCTATTTTCACGATTGCGGCATCAGCAGCGCCTGCCTGCGACCCTATACGGTCTACGGCGTGGGGCGGGACCAGGGTATGACCAGCGAGCCGACTCACGCGCTGGTGGCGGCGGTCAAAGGACAGCCTTATCGAATTGGCTTCTGCGGCGAGATGCAGTTTCACTTCGCGCAAGATGTGGCGCGGCAATTCATCCTGGCGGCCGAAACGCCCCTGGATGGTGCTTATGCCTACAATCTAGGCGGGCAGCCGCGCACTGTCGAGCAGTTCGCCGGCATCGCGGAGCAGCTGCTGCCCGAGTCGCAGATTGAAGTGGCGGATGTGGCGCTGCCCTTCCCGGCCGGCTTTGACGACAGCGAACTGCGCAAACGCTATGAGACGGTCTACGAAACGCCGCTGGAAGAGGGCATCGCCACGACCATTGCACATGTGCGGCGACTGGGGGATGGGATTTAGTTTCACCACAGAGGGCACAGAGGTAGAGAAAGACCAGACCATGTCCAACACCAAACACCTGTTCCAACAACTCAGCGTCAACCTGCTCAATATGCAGCGCGCGCGCATTAAGACGCTCGATTATGTCCTGCTGCGCGTGCCGGCCAACTTTGCGCCCATGCCCCGCGCGCGCAACTTCATCCAGCGGCAGCTGCTGGGCGCCGCGCCCTTGAGCCTGCTGGATTTGACGCAGGCGCTGGAACGCATCGCCGATGACCCGCGCACGCTGGGCGTCGTGCTGCATTTTCGCGGGCTGACGGCCAGTTCCGCCGACTTGCAGACTCTGAGAGGCGCCATCCTGCGCCTGCGCGACAAAGGCAAACGCGCCCTCAGCTTCGCGCCCAGCTACCGTACGCCTGATTATTTTGTCGCCAGCGCCTGCGATGAGATCCTGCTGCCACCCGGCGGCATGCTGGAAACCGCTGGTCTGCTCAGCCAGCAGGTATATCTGAAGGAGGGTCTGGCCGCCGTCGGGCTGCACATGGACTCGCTGGCCATCACGCCCTATAAGAGCGCTGCTGATTCTCTGGCACGCAGCGAACCCTCGCCGGAAGCCCGCGAGCAAACCAACTGGCTGCTGGATTCAACTTATGAAACGATCATTGATGGCATCGCCGCCACGCGAAAGATGAAGGCGGAGGAAGTGCGGCGCATGATGGACGGCGCCCTGTACACCGACAGCGCGGCGCTGGAAGCCGGCTATGTCGATGGTGTGATGAACGAAGAAGCGCTGTTGGGGCATCTGGGCCTGGGCAAAATCACGCCCTGGGAAGAAGCCGACTCGCAACTCTACCTGCCGACGCCCGATTTCAGCGGCAAATATGTGGCGCTACTCTATGCCGGTGGCATGATCATCGACGGTGAGAGCCAAAGCCCGCCCGGCGACATGCCCATCCCTCTGCCCTTTGTCGGAGAAGACCGACTTGGCGATGCCACGCTCAATCAGCAAGTTCGCCATTTGATCCGCGATCCCGCTTGCGGCGCGCTGCTGCTTTATGTCGATAGCGGTGGTGGCAGCGCAACCGCATCCGAGTCAATGGCGTCGGCGCTAGCGGAGTTCGCCAAAACGCGTCCGCTGGTAGTGTGCATGGGCGGCGTGGCGGCCTCGGGCGGCTATTACATCGCCACCCCAGCCCACTGGATCGTGGCTCAGCCTGCGACCATCACCGGCTCCATCGGCGTCCTGATGGGAAAACTTGTCAATAGCGAGATGCTGAAGAAACTGCGTTTCAATGCCGTCTCCTACCTGCGCGGCGATAATGCTGACTGGAGCGCCGGACAGAGCCCCTTCAGCGAGGCGCAGCGGCAGATGGTACGCGGCAGCATGGAGCATCTTTACCGGCAATTCCTGGAGCGCGTCGCCGAAAGCCGTGGCAAAACGATTGATGATGTCGACGCCATCGCTGGCGGACGCGTCTGGACCGGGGCGCAGGCGCTGGAGCACGGGCTGGTCGACCAGTTGGGCGGTCTGCAAGACGCGCTGGCAAAAGCCCGCGACCTGGGGCAGCTGCCGGACTCTGCGCCATTGCGGCTCATCCGTGACAAGGGCAAACCCATCGGCGCGCAACTGGCTGAGCAGAATTCCGCTGCGCTGGCGACTTATTTGGCTGATGGCTTGGAACAGCTAAGCAGCCGCGCGCAGTTGCTGATGCCCTTTGAGTGGCGCGTGAAGTAAACGCGCATGACCGAGATCTACACAATCGGCTACGGCGGGCGCACGCGCGAGGAATTTCTGGTGTTGCTGCGGCGTTATGACATCGCCCTGCTGGTGGATGTGCGCTCGCATCCCTATTCCAAATTCAATCCTGATTTCACGGGTTCGGCGCTGCGTGGCCTCTTGCGCGAGGCGGCCATTGATTATGCCTTCATGGGCGAATCGCTGGGCGGGCGCCCCGACGATGCCAATTGCTTCGTGGATGGCTTGCTGAATGCCGAGCGCTGCGAAGAGCGTGCCTGGTATCAGCAGGGCATCACCAGGTTAAAGCGGCTGGTGGCGCAGAAGCCCACGGTCATCATGTGCAGCGAAAAAGACCCGCTAAACTGCCATCGCAGCTATACCATCGGCGTTACGCTGGCGAAGGATGCGAATTGCGCAGTGCTGCACATCGACCGAATTGGCGAATTGAAAAGCCAGGCCGCGCTGGATGCTGAAGTCAAGCCGCGTCAGCTGGACATGCTGCTCTGAGGCGCGACCCATGAACGCGCAACCACCTACCCGAATCTACACGCTCGGCGTCTACGGATTCAGCGAAGAAGCCTTCTTTGAAGCGCTGCGCCAGCACGAAATCGATCTCTTCATTGATATCAGGCGGCGGCGGGGCATGCGTGGCGCGCGCTACAAGTTTGTCAACAGCGCCTATCTGCAAGCGAAACTGGCGCAAATGGGCATTGGCTACGCGCACCTGCTGGACTTGGCGCCGACGCAGCGCATCCGCAGCTTGCAAGACGAAGCCGACCAAGCCCAGCGCTTGCAGCGGCGCAGCGACCGACAGCAGCTCTGCAAAGCCTATGTGCATGAGTACAAGCGCGATATCCTGCGCGTCTACAAGCGCAAGCCCGAGCGCAGATTTGTCGCTGCCGATGCACTGACAACGGCGCGCCAACTCGCGGACATAGCGGCGGATGCGCCGATACGCCACCCCATCTTGTTTTGTGTCGAGGGCGAGCCATCGGCTTGCCACCGCAGCTTGGCCGCTGTAGAAATGGCGCGTCAACTGGGTTTGGAGGTGATTCACATCACTGCGGAATGATGAGGAGGCTTATTGATGACGCAGGTATTGGTTGTTTGCAAAACGGATATGAAGCCAGGGCGGTGCGTTGGCGGCTTGACGCTGGATAAGCATGAGAAGATCCGCCTGTTGACGCCGGATGGCTACAACCAGCCCACCAGCACGCGCTTTCAAGTCGGGGATGTCTGGGAATGTCGCCTTGACCCCAGGCCCGCCATCAAACGACCGCATACGGAAGATGTGCGAGTACTGCGCGCGCAGCATTTGCGCAGTCTGCGCGACCCAAAAGCTTTCCTCCTGGAGATATTGAAGCAAGTGCCGACCGGCTGGCTGGAACTCTTTGAAGGCACGATGCAATTGGCGCCGAGTGGCAGCGCCTTCGTCTGCGAGCGGACAGGTTTGCCGAGCTATGCTCACGAATTTTGGCGTCCGGAGCTGCCCTTGCGACGGCAGACGGATTGAGGCCGCGTATATTACGCTGTCGAAGGGGCGCGCCGTCCGGTGCGGATGCGATATTCGGGGCTGGCCGCCGCGCCAGATGTCATCCCGCCGGGCAGTCTGCTGCATCTGTCGCTGGCGCGTCCCTGGAAGCCTCCCGATGCACGAATGGAAGAACGCTGCTACCTGCTGCTGTCGGCGATTTATCTGTAGCCTCACGCGCAGCTTCGCAGCCGCCCGTCAGACACGCGTCAAGCATGCGGGCGACACAAGTGCCGCCCCTACGGAGTCCTTGTCGCCGCGTCCTCTTCAGACTCGGTATCCTCGGTGGTAAGTTTTGCATTACTGGCTTGGCATTATTTCTGTGCCCTCTGTGGTAAAGTTTTTGCTTGGTCTTACTGAGAAAGGACAGCCCGCCATGACCACCGTTCCCCCGCGCGCGGACATCCCCGCGCAAGCCACCTGGAATCACGAAAGCGTCTTCGCATCATTTGACGCCTGGCGCGACGAATACAGCGCCGTTTCCGACCGCCTGCCCGAGCTCAGCGCCTTCCAGGGCACGCTGGCAGAAAGCGCCGAGCGACTCGCCGAGTACTTCGATTGTTACCAGGCACTGGCGCGGCGCGTCTGGACGCTGTACATGTACACCGCCATGTGGCAAGCCTGCGATGGCGAAAACGAAGCTATCAAGGGCATGCTCGGGCAGGCGCAGGGGCTAGCTGGACAATTCATGTCGGGCGCGGCTTTTGCCGAGCCGGAGCTGCTGGCCATGGACGAGACGACCCTGCAAGCCTGGCTAGAAAACGAGCCGCTGAAAATCTATCAGCATCATATTGACGACCTGCTGCGCAAGCAAGCGCATGTGCTTTCCGCCGAGGTCGAGGGCGTGCTGGGCTTGCTGCGGGACCCGCTGGGGCGCATCGAGAGCATCCGCAGCGCCTTGAACGACATGGACCTGCGTTTTGGCGACGCCAAAGACAGCCAGGGCGCGCCGCAGCCCCTGGTGCAGAGCACGCGCGATCAACTGCTGGGCGAGGGCGACCGCCAGACCCGCCAAAGCGCCTGGCAGAACTACGCCGACAGCTATCTCAAATTTCACAACACCTTCGCCACGGCTTACCTGGCGTCAGTGAAGAGCAATGTGACGCTGGCGCGGCTGCGCGGTTACGAAAGCGTGCTGCATGCCAAGCTGTCGCCGGGCAATATCCCGGTCGAAGTCTTTCACAATCTCATCGACACTTACAAGCGCCATATCCCCACCTGGCATCGCTATTGGGAGGTGCGACGGCGGGCGCTGGGCTACGACAGTATCCACCCCTGGGATATTTGGGCGCCACTGACTGCCGACGACCCGCGACTGAGCTTTAAAGAGGCAGTGGGCATGATCGCCGCGGGCATGCGTCCGCTGGGCGAGGACTATGTGAACACCATGCGGCGCGGCTGTTTGGAAGAGCGCTGGGTTGACTACGCCATCAACCGCGGCAAGTCCGAAGGCGCATTCTCCTATGGCACCTACGACAGCCACCCCTTCATCATGCTGAGCTTTGACGGTAGCTTGGGCGCCATGAGCACCTTGGTGCACGAGTTGGGGCATTCCATGCACAGCTACTATACGCGCCGACATCAGCCCTTCGTCTACAGCAACTATTCCATGTTCGCGGCCGAGGTGGCTTCTAATTTCAATCAGGCGATGGTGCGGGCGCATCTTTTCGCCGGGCGGGACGAGCGCAGCTTCCAACTGGCGCTGATCCAGGAGGCGATGGACAACATCCATCGCTATTTCTTCATCATGCCGACTTTGGCGCGCTTTGAGCTGGAAGTGCATACGCGCATGGAGAATGACGAGCCGCTGACGCCAGCCGCGCTCAATGAGATTATGGCCGGCTACTTCGCCGAGGGCTATGGCGAGACGATGACGGACGATGCGCGGCGCACCGGCATCACCTGGGCGCAGTTCGGGCATTTGTACGAAGCCTATTACACCTTCCAGTACGCGACTGGCATATCGGCGGCGCATGCGCTGGCCAACGGCATCCTGGCGGGCGACGATGCCGACGCAGTGGCGCGCTACCTGGCTTTCTTGCAGTCGGGCGGCAGCCAATATCCCATCGACGCGCTGCGCGAGGCGGGCGTAGATATGTCGACGCCGGCGGCTGTCGAAGAGACCTTCGCTGTGCTGGCGGGGCTGGTGGACCGGCTGGAGGGTTTGGTCTAGGGCCTTCGCGACTCCTGGCGCACAAAATATGCCCCTACAATGTGCTATGGGGGGCAAAAAGCCCTTTCCAGCGAAACGCCCCAGCAGATTGCCCACTTTCCGGTCAATTTTGGCATTTGCTGGCGGACGCGTTATACTTGCGTAAGCAATTCAAATGCGGAAAGGAGCGCGCCATTGACAATCCACAATCACATCGTCAGGCAAGTAAAGGTTTTCATGGGAGTAAAAAATGACTGTCAAACTTTCCGCAAGACTAGTGTGCATCCTCGCCATTCTCTTGATCGCGTTGCCCTTCGTCGGTAGCGCCCAAACCGTGCCGACTCCGGATGACGACACCCTGGTAGTCGCCATCGCCGGCGAACCGGGCTCGATGGATCCGTCACAGGTTGGCGGCGCGACCGGTGGAGGCAACTTTTACATCTTGTGGCACATTTTTGCCACGCTCTACGAACTGGGGCAGGCGGACGGCGCCATTGATCCCTACCTCGCCCACAGCTTCAGCGTCTCCGAAGATGGCAAGGAATGGACCTTCCACCTCCACGAAGGCTTGACCTGCCATGATGGCGAGCCCCTGACGGCGGAAGATGTCGCCTACAGCTTCAACCGCATGGCGGATCCAGCCAACGGCTTTACCGGCAATTCTGCCGGCTTCGTCAACTCCTCGATCGGTTTCGAGAGTGCGCGGGCGGATAGCGAACTGGATGTCACTATCGTCACCAAGAAGCCGCAGAATCGCTCCATGCGCCTGGGCTTGATCTCCGAAGTCATGGTGCACTGCAAGGATTCCTACGAAGCGATGACCCTGGAAGAAGCGGCCCGCAATGTGGTCGGCAGCGGTCCCTACGCCATGGGCGACTGGGTGCCGGGCGAGTACATCCGTCTGGATCGCGTCGAAGACTTTCCGCTGCGGCCCAGCTACTTCGGCGAGATCATCTGGCGCTTCATTCCGGAGCCGTCAACCGCAGTGGCGGAGGTCATCACCGGCAATGTCGATATCCTCAAGGGCTTCCCGGCCACGCAGATTGACGCCATCAACAATTCGGGCGTGGCGGAAGCGCGTTCCTTCCCGGGCACGACCCGCATCTATGTCGGCTTCCAGATGAATCCCGACGCGCCCTTCCGTGTGGATACGCCGAGTCTGGGCGCGGACGCGATTATGGAGACCGATGTGCGCGTGGCTCTGCAATACGCGGTGGATGTACACGCTATCTGCGAGAATCTGCTGCGCACCACTTGCGACAGAGCAACCAGCCTGGTCAATTCGCCCAACGACCATCCCACGCTGGAACCGTATCCCTACGATCCAGCCAAGGCCGAAGAATTGCTGGATGCGGCTGGCTATCCGCGCGGCGACGATGGCGTGCGCTTCTCGCTTGATTTGAAGGCGCGGCGCGCGACTGGCGCGGGCGGTTCCGATGTCAGCCTGGCGATCGCGCAGTATCTCACCGACATTGGCGTAGCCACCGAAGCCGTCTTCATGGAGACGGCCGACTGGCGCGAACAGCTGATTTATCACCAGCTCGGTCCCTTGTACATGGGCGGCACCGGCGGCAGCAAGTGGAGCGCCCAGTACGATATGGCGGATATCCCTGGTCATCTGGCTGGTGGCGCCGCGGCTGAGACCAACTACACGCACTGGGACAACGATGTCTGGTTCGACGGTTGGGACGCGCTGCCCAATTACACCAGCGATCCAGAAGGTGAACGCGCCCTGGAACTCGTCATGTTGGAAGAGTTCTACCGCGACCCGCCCTGGCTGATGCTCTATGCCGGTCCGCGCCTGGAAGCGGTGAGCAATCGCCTGGATTACAAGTCCCGCGCCGATTTCTTTATCACGGCGTATGACGCCAAGCTCAAGGACGGGATGTAAACTCCCGGTCCCCCAAGCCCCTTCCCGCAGGTCCGCGCTCGCGCGACATTACTATGCGGGAAGTAGAAAGTCCTTCCCTCTCCGTGGGTCGTGTAGACACTGACCTGTGGGGAGGGATTTAGGCTGAGAGCGACCGGGTTGCCTCGCTATGCACAAATATGTCATACGCCGCTTGCTGCTGACAGTCGTTGTGATCATCGGTGTGACGCTTCTGACCTTCATTTCCATCCATCTGGCGGGGGATCCAACGCTCTTTTACATCAGCGAGCGCGCCAGCAAAGAAGAACGGCTGGAAGCGCGCCGACGACTGGGTTTTGATCGCCCCTTGCCCGAACAATACTTGAGCTTCCTGGTCAATTTGTCGCGCGGGGACACGGGCACATCATTGCAGCATCGCGTGCCGGCTTTTGGCGTGGTCATGGAGCGCATGCCGGCCACCCTGGAGCTGACTATCGGCGGATTCTTGCTATCCACCATCGTGGCTTTCCCCATCGGCGTCATTGCGGCGACGCGGCGCGGCACCATGGTCGATGGCACCTTGATGGTCGGCGCCATGTTCGGGCAGTCCATGCCCAGTTTTTGGCTTGGGCTTATGCTCATTTTGTTCTTCGGCGTGACCCTGCGTTGGATGCCGGTGTCCGGGCATGTACCTTTCCTGAAGCCACTCTTCGAGGGCAACACTGGCGAAGCCCTCGCCAACCTGCCCAACGCCCTGCGCTATCTCGCCATGCCGGTGGTCACGGTGTCCGTCTTTTCCATCGCCCGCAACTCGCGCTTGATCCGCTCGGCTGTGCTGGAAGTACTGCGCCAGGATTATGTGGTGACGGCACGCGCCAAGGGGCTCAACGAGCGCGCGGTCATGGTGCGGCACGCCATCCGCAATGCGCTCATCCCCATCGTCACAGTGCTGGCGCTGCAATTCGGCTTTTTGCTCAGCGGCGTCATCGTTACGGAGACCGTCTTCTCCTGGCCCGGTGTTGGGCGGCTGGTCTTCGACGCCATCAACAACCGCGATGTGCCGCTTGTACAGACGGCGGTGGTGCTGCTGGCCATCCTCTTCGTAGCGATAAATCTTTTCGTCGACCTGCTCTATGGTGTGCTCGACCCGCGCATCCGTCTGGAATGACATGACTCAAGTGCTTGGGCAGCCAGCCAAAATCCCGCTGGACATGGACGCGCTTTACAAGCGCCCCTCTTTCGCGCGGCGGGCATCGACCAGTCTGCTGCGGGCGCGCTATCCGCTGGTGGCGGTCGTTTTCTTGTGCCTGATTGTGCTTTGCGCCGTTTTCGCCCCACAGCTGGCGCCAAAGGACCCTAACCGCGTCGAGATTTTCCATGTGCTGGAACCGCCGCTGAGCAGGAACGCGCAGGGCGAATTGGAGTATGTCCTGGGCACAGATTCAACTGGACGCGATGTGCTTTCGCGGGCAATCTTCGGCGCGCGGATTTCCTTCTCGGTCGGTTTGATCGCCGTGAGTATTGGCGGTGGCGCGGGCACAATTCTCGGTCTGCTGGCGGGTTACCTGGGCGGGCGCGTTGATGAAATTATTATGCGGCTGGCCGATATCCAGCTGGCTTTTCCCTTCATTTTGTTCGCGATTATGGTGCTTTCCGTGCTGGGTGAGGGCGTCTTGAAGCTGATTTTGGTGCTGGGCGTGGGGCAGTGGGTGGTCTATGCGCGCATCGCCCGCGGCGAAACCTTGGCGCAACGCGAGAAAGAATATGTCGAAGCAGTGCGCGCCCTGGGCGCCACCGAATGGCGCATCATCTTCCGCACCATCCTGCCCAATATCCTGACGCCTCTGATCGTCATCGCCTCATTTAATGTCGCGGGCGTCATTTTGTCCGAAGCGTCGCTGTCCTTCTTGGGGCTGGGCGTGCCGGAAAGCGTGCCGACCTGGGGCGCGATGCTGGCCGACAGCCGCAATCAGCTGCTCAGCGGCTCCTGGTGGCTGGCGGTCTTCCCCGGCGTGGCGATCATGCTGACGGTGGTCTCGCTGAATGTGCTGGGCGACTGGATGCGCGACTTCATGGATCCGCGCTTGCGTGGTTCTGGTGGCGGTTTGTAAAGGCGGAAAAAGGGGGGCGGCATGGCTATATCTACGGCGCTGCAGGGGCAAACCGCCGTCATTACTGGCGCGGCGCAGGGGCTGGGGTACGCCATCGCCAAAGCCTACGCGCGCGAAGGCATGAAACTGGCGCTGTTGGATATCCGCGGCGACATCCTGCCTGGCGTAGCGCAAGAGCTAACGGAACTGGGCGCGGAAACCCTACCCTTGACCTGCGACCTATCCCATGCCACAGCGACGCAAGGAGCCATCGACGCCGCGCTGGATCGTTTCGGGGCGCCGCGCGTCCTGGTGCATAACGCCGCCTTGCTCATTACGCGATCCATGCAGGAAATCACACTGGCGCAATGGCAGCGCGAGATCAACATCATCCTGCAAGCGGCTTTCATTTTGAGCAAAGCCTGCTGGCAGCCCATGATCGACGCGGGCGGCGGCGGCATCGTCTATCTGTCCTCCGGCTCGGGCTATCGCGGTTTCATTGAAGAAGTAGCTTACAACCCCGGCAAACACGGCATTGAAGGCTTGATGAAGTGCCTGGCGCTGGAGGGCAAAGCCTTCAATATCGCCGTCAATGCCGCCACGCCCGGCGCGCCCATCAACACGCCTATGTCGGCTGACAACTATACGGAAGCGCAAAAGCAGCACTGGGTCGACCCCGCCCTGCTGGCGCCGGCTTTCGTCTTCCTGGCCCGTCAAGATGCGCGCGGCCTAACCGGGCATCGCGTGGCTGCCCGCGCCGATGGCAGCTGGGATGCGGTGGATCTGTTATAGATTAGTAGGCTGTAGGGGCGAGCCACTGGGTCGCCCACCACGGTACGGCGTCTGTGGGCGTCTCGCTGAGACGCCCCTACAGTATTTTGGAGGCCTCTGTGCCTCTGCGGCTCAATAACAGGAGATTGGCATGGCTGAACACTACCTCGACGACAGCTTGACCCAACCGTTCTGGGACAACTCGGTGACGCCCCGTTTGACCATCGCGCCCGGCGACACTGTCGTCATTGAATGCGCCGAACCGGTCGGGCAGCTGACTCCCGACTCCGATGCGGACGACCTGGCAAATATCGACTTCGCGCTGGTGCACGCGCTGACTGGCTCCATCGCCATCGACGGCGCCAAAGTCGGCGACGCGCTGGAAGTGGAAATCCTCGACATGCAGCACAAGGGCTGGGGCTGGACAGGGCATATCCCCAACTTCGGTTTGCTGGCGGAAGACTTCGACTATGCTTACATCCACCACTGGCAACTGGAAGGTGACGCCTGCCACTTCGGCATCGGCGACATCGTCCTGCCTTTTGAGCCCTTCCCTGGCTGCGTTGGCGTGGCGCCGGCGGAAGCGGGCCGGCTGACCACCATCCCGCCGCGCATCAATGGCGGCAATGTCGATGTCCGCGATCTGGTTGTCGGTTGCACTTTCTGGCTGCCGGTGCTGGCGGAGGGCGCGCTTTTTTCCACCGGCGATTGCCATGCCGCGCAGGGACAGGGCGAGGTCAGCGGTACAGCCATCGAATCGCCCATGACGGTGACCATGCGCTTCGGCATCCGGCGCGATCTGGCTGTGCGCGAACTGCAGCTGCGGCGTCCCAGCCCCATGACCAGGACCGACAGCGCCGGGTATCACATCACCACCGCACATGGACCTGACCTCATGGACAATGCCAAGAACGCCGTCCGCTATATGATTGAGTGGCTGGTCGCCAATCGTGGGCTGACCGAGAGCCAAGCCTATTGCATTTGCAGCGCGGCTGGGGATTTGAAAATCAGCGAGATTGTGGATGTGCCCAACTGGATCGTCAGCTTCCACATGCCGTTGAGCATCTTCGGCTAGCGGCGTTATGCGGGCGACACAAGTGTCGCCCCTACGACCTTCCAATACTTTGTGCCTCTGTGACAAGTATCCAAGCGGTTGGCTATCGCATGACTTACTTTGCCCTGCTTCTGTAGTTCTATTGCACACTTGAACTGCCTGAGACTAAATCGCCATGTCCGAACGCGAACTTTCCATCGCCTTCCAGACCGACAAGCGCGCCAGCCACTATGTCGCCCTGGCGAAGTTGGTGAACGACTACGCCTTTGACGCTGTCACGGTTTATTGCGACGCGCCCTACCATCCCAGCTATGGACCGCTGCTGCTGATGGCGCCGCATATTACGCGGGCGCGCATCGGTCCGGCCGGCATCCCACCCTCGCGCGTGCATCCGCTGGATATTGCGGCGGGGGCGGCGCTGCTGGCGGATGTGGCGCGGGCGGGCACTTATCTGGGTCTGGTGCGCGGCGGCTGGCTGGCGGATTATGGCATCCGCGAGCTAGCGCCCCCTATCACTGCCATGCGCGAAGCCGTAACCATCATCCGCAAGCTGTTGAATGGCGAGTCGGCTGGGCAAGCCGGGCGCGTCTTCCAAATCGCCGAGCATGCACGCGCGCCCTATCCCATCCCAGCGGGGCGCATTACCCTGCAGATCGGTACTTGGGGCGCGAAGATGGCGGCGCTGGCGGGGGAAGTGGCTGACGAGCTCAAAATCGGCGGCTCAGCCAACCCGGCGCTGATCCCCTGGATGGCGCAGCAAATCGCTGTGGGCGAAGCGCGCGTTGGGCGCGACATCGGCTCAGTGAAGATCGTCATCGGCGCGGTATCTGTAGTGGACGAAGATCGAGAGGCAGCTCGACTAGCGGCGCGGAAAGCCGTGGCGCTCTACATGCCCATCGTGTCTCGGCTGGACAAGACTGCAAATATCGATCCGGCGCTGATGGCGCGGGTGCAGGAACTTGTCGCGGCTGGCGATTCCGATGGCGCGGCGCGGCTGATCCCGGATGAGATATTGGATCGCTTCGCTTTCGCGGGCGATGCCGGTGACATCATCGCGCAGTGCGAGCGGCTCTACGAGGCTGGCGCGCAACGCATCGAGCTGGGCACGCCGCACGGAGTCGCCGACTCGGCGCGGGGCATCCGTCTGATTGGCGAACGCGTGCTGCCGGCGCTGACCCCCTGACCCCCTCGGTCCCCCGTCGAGTCGGCGGGGGGAGGCAATGTTTGGCTACCCTCTCCGTCTTGACAGGGAGGGGCTGGGGGAGGGGTTAAAGCGCCTCGCCCGACCCTCTGCTAGCCCTTTACTGCGCCGAAGGTCAGGCCGCGCACGATGAAGCGCTGCACCAATAGTGACAGGAAGACGGGCACCGTCACCGCGATGAGCATGCGCGTGGTCACGAAGCCGAAGTCAATGCCGCGCACGGTGTCTGAACCCGCCACCAGCATGGGATAGGGCTTCCAATCGCGGTTGGCGAGCACGCTGGCGAAGAGGAATTCGTTCCAAGCGAAGGCGAAGCAAATCAGGGTCGACGCCACCAGCGCCGGGCGCGCTAGGGGCAGGGCGATGCGCCAGAAAGTCGTCAACTCGCCCGCGCCATCCACCAGCGCCGCTTCCCGCAATTCCGGTGGCAGATCCGCGAAGTAATCGCGCATGATCAGCACGGCGAAAGGCAGCGTGAAAGTGGCATTGACGATGACCATGCCCGGCAGCGTATCCAGCAGTTTTAGATCGCGGAACATCAGCACGAAGGGAATCAGCGTGGCGACCGGCGGCAAGAAGCGCTGCGAGAGAAACCAGGACACCAGGTTGCGGTTGCCGATGCCATATTTGAAACGCGCCAAGCCATAGCCCGCCAGTGTGCCCAGAGTCGTCGCCACCAGGGTCGCGCCCAGGGAAATCAACGTGCTGTTCCGCAAGGCTTTGACCGTCTCCGCGCCGCCCGAACCGAACTCCTGCTGCCAGTTCAGCAAATTGGGTTCGAATTGCAGGAAGGGGATGATGGAGCCGTCTTTCCACTCCGATTTTAGCGAAGTCAAGACGGCGTATCCAAAGGGCGAAAAGGCGATGAAGGTGCAGACCAGCGCCAGGACGATGATGAATCGATCGCCCCAGGAGCCGCGCAGGAAGGCATTCTGTGGCGCGGAGAGGGACTTGGTTTTTGCAGTCATCGCATGTCTCCTGACGGCGGACGACCCAATGGCTCGCCGCTACTCAAAGCGCTCGCGAACGCGGTAGAAATAAATAGACGAGACGACGATCGACACGACAACCAGTAGGTAAGCCAGCGCAGCCGCCTCGCCCAGCTGGAAGCTGCCGACCAGCCCTTTTTCATAGGCATAGTAGACATAAGTCTGCGTGACCGAGCCTGGACCGCCGCGCGTCAAACTATAGGGGATGTCGATGATTTTCAGCGACTCGACCATGCGCAGCAGCATGACCGTGCCCAATGCCGGCGCGATCATGGGGAAAGTGATCGAGCGGAAGAGCACCCAGTTTGATTTTGTATCCAGGCGCGCCGACTCGTACAAGTCATCGGGCACGCTTTGCATGGCGGCCAGCACGATGATGAAGACGAAGGGCGTCCACTGCCAGACATCGGTAAACATGACGGCAAAGCGCGCCGGCATCGGCTCGATGAACCAATTGACGCGCCCCAAGCCCAGCCCTTCCAGCACATTGTTGATGGGACCCGATTGCTCGTTGAAGATCACCACGCCCAGCCAGCCCAAGGCAATAGGCGCGGCGAACAGCGGCATGGTGACAATGGCTCGCATTTGTCGTAAAAATGGCAGATTATGATTGAAGACCCAGGCCACGAAGGTGCCGAAGATCAGAGTCGCCGCCGTGCTGCCTAGAAACAGAAAGGCGCTGAAGCTGGCGGTGCTGACGGCTTTTTTGTCGACCTTCTCGTCGCCGATGCCTAGGATCTCCGCGTAATTTTCAAAGCCGATGTATTTGGGATTCCGTCCCAGCCGATAGTTGGTCAGGCTCAAGCCGAAGGAGTAAACCAGTGGGAAGAGCGTGAAGGCGAGGATCCAGCAGACGCCCGGCATCAAAAAGAGGTATTTGGCGCGGTTGTTCTTCATGGAAAAGCCTTTCGCTACGAGCGAGTCACCGCCTCGCCCCTACGATTTCATGGGGGCGGGCGGCGGGTATTGCAGTTGTAGGGGCGAGCCAGCCCTTGATCTACCCCCTCGGTCCTCCCATATCAATGAGGGGAAGGTTTCGCTGAGCCTTTGCATAAATGCTGTACCGCATAATGAGTCACGACTCCGCTTGCCTTAGCTCCCCTCCCCGATGACTCGGGGAGGGGCCGGGGGGTGGGGTAGAAGGGCGACTCACAGAGTCGCCCCTACATTCGTTAGCCTGTGGACGGGCGCTTACATCCCGCCCATATAGCCGATAGCTTGCTGATAGATCTCCAGCTGGCTGTCGGTATCGAGGTCGTCGGTGACTTCTTCCCAATCCTCGGCAGTGTCGTCCAGCGCTTCTTGCGCCGTCGACTGCCCGGTCATCGCCTCGGACAAACGGATGTCCAGGGTCTCCTGGATGTATTCCAGCGTGCCAGGGATGCGCAGGTAGGTTACCGAAGTCGGCTTGTCGTAGACATTGGAGCCATAGGCGTTGATGTAGCGCTCCATGTCATCGGCATCGAAGCCGACGGCAGTGTAATCTTCCGAGACAGCGGTGCCGCGCGGCTCATAGAGCTGGTAGGTGCAGCAGGGATCGACGCCTTGCCAGCCAGTCGTCGCGTTGTAGAAGTTGATGGACGGGTTGGCGATCAGCGCCATGTAGAAGTAGGTCAGTTCCGGATTCTCGGTGAATGCCGACATGGTCGGGTGCCAGGAGCCCCCGGTGGTGTTGCCGACGCAGTTGGGATTCTCGGTATCGACAACCACTTCGCCAGTCTCGCGGTCATACCATTGGCTGGAGCAAGGCGTAACATCCGCGCCCAGGCTGCCGCGAATGGCGGAGCGCTCCGTATTCTGCGAAAGCGAGCCGACATCGCCCCAACTGAAGGTGGCGATGGCGTTGCCGCCCAGGAAGTTGTCCCAAGCCTCGCCCAGCTGCCAGCCGAACTGCGCTTCTTGACCGGTCGCCGCCAGTTCTTGCAAGAACTCCAGCGCCATGACATGGCCCGGTTCATTGATCAGCGGGGTCATGTCGTCCGGGTCGAACCAGAAGACATTGTCGTACTTGGTGACGGCGCGGGGATCATCGCCATCAGCCGGTGTTACGGCGAAGGATGCCGCCAGCGTAGCGAAGTGGAAGTGCCCCTGTCCACCAGGCGCCAAGTGCAAGCTGATGCCGTCATCTGGGTCGCCATCGCCGTTCCAGTCCTTGCCATTGAAGAAGCTGGTGATGGCCAGCAAATCCTGCCAAGTGACGATGGGATAGGGCATGGGCGAACCAACCTCGGCTTCATAGGCAGCTTGCCATTCGGGGTCGCTGAGGATGTCATGACGATAGTAGAGCAACTGCGCATCGCCGTCCATCTGGCTTCCGTAGGTCTCGCCGCCCCATTGCAGCAGAGCGCGGAAAGCGGGCGCGGTGTCTTCCGGCGTCCAATGGGCGAAGCGCTCGTCGCCGATCCACTGATCGATCGGTTGAATCCAGCCATTGCTGATCCAGTCGCCATATTGCCAGGCGGCGCCGATGAAGACATCGTAGGTGTACTGCCCGGTCAGGAAGTCGGCGGGGATGGTCGTGCCCAGCTGGTTATAGGGGATCTCGACGATCTCCAGTTCGGCGCCGGTCGCTGCTTCAAAGGCGTTGCGCCAGAAATAGATGGTGCCGGAGATGCCGCCGCGCGAACCCTGCCCCAGCACGCCGAAGGTGATGGTCTTGCCCTCGCCCAGCGCATGGCCATCCGGGATGTTGGCGGCCAAAAGCGCCTTGAAGGCCAAGGTCTGCTCAAGCTCAGTCTCCGCTACTTCCGGGATGGGGAAGATTTCCTGCGCGGTCTTGCCGAAGAATGTGTCCTGCGCAGCCACGCCGAACACGCCAGTAAGGAGTACGAGGATGCTGATGACTATGCCTACTTTGACTTTCATGGAACTCTCCTGTGCTAATGGAACATTGACGCATACTAACGCCACGCTTTGGATGGCGCTGGCTAAGTATAACCAGCCTTGCTGGTCAATGCGAATCTTGCTGGCGATGTGATTGGAGCTTGGTCTACCCCTCGGTCCTTCCATATCAATGGGGGAAGGCTTCGCCGAGCATTCGCATCAATGCTGAAACCCATACGGAGTCGCGATTCTGTTTGTCTTAGCTCCCCTTCCTGATGTTTCGGGGAGGGGCCGGGGGAGGGGTAGTGCGGTGGGCACAGGGCGTCTCAGCGAGACGCTCCTACGGGGGACCGAGAGGGGTTAGCGCGCGGCAGTCGACCATCAGCTTGCCCTTGAGCCGGTTGCAGGTTGGGCAGAGCAGTTGCAGATTCTCCAGTTCGGAGCGCCCGCCCCGCGCGATGGGCAGCACATGATCCAGCACCAGGCAGCCGCCGTCGCCACAATTTGCGCAGGTATCGCCGTATTTTTTTACCAACTGGGCATGCCAGGCGGCGTGATTGGCGCGCAGTTTGGCTCGTTCGCGGCGTTTGACCTGCGGCGGCACTGCAAAGCGCGCTCGCGCCGGCATCAGTTTCGGCCTGCAGGCATGTCCACCGCGCGCCAGAAATCGCGAAAGTTGGCTGTCGGGCGAGTGGCAGCGGCAACGATGCGCCAGCCTTCCGCAATAGGCGCAGCTCACGGCGCTTGATAGACCACTTCACCAGCCAGCACAGTCGCCCGCAGGTCCCTCTCTTCATCCCAGAGGACGACATCGGCGTCCGCGCCGATTTTCAAGCAGCCCTTGCGTGGATACATGCCAATGCTGCGCGCCGGCACGCTGGTCAACATGGGCAGCGCCTGCTCCAGCGACAGGTTGCAGAAGCGCATCAGATTGCGCAGCGCAGTTGGCATAGTCAAGGTGCTGCCGGCCAAGCCGCCATCCGCCGCCCGCGCCACGCCATCCACGACAGTCACCGCCACATCGCCCAAGCCGTAGTCGCCATCCGCCAGCCCGGTCGCGCGCATGGCATCGCTGATAGCGAGCACCCGCTCGCGACCCGCCATCCGCAGCAGCAAACGAATCACGGCTGGATGCACATGCACGCCATCGGCAATGATCTGAAAAGTCACCGCGGGATTTTCAACGGCGGCCGTCAAAATTCCCGGCGCGCGATGGTGAAGGCCCGCCATGCCGTTGAAGGTGTGCGTGATCTGGCTGATGCCCGCGCGGAAGCATTCGACCGCTGCTTCATAGGTAGCGGCGCTATGCCCGATGGACACGCGAATATCACGCGCAAGCGAGGCTTCCAGCAGTTGCGCCCCGCCCGGCAATTCCGGCGCCATGGTCAGCAGCTTGATGAGCCCGCTTTCCAGCCAGGGCATATACTCGGCGGGATCTGGCGCGCGCAGGTGTCGTTCCGGCTGGCTGCCACGGAAGGCGACATTGAGATAGGGACCCTCCAGATGCAGGCCGATAAAGGGGCCAGTCTCGTCCTCGATATGCTCACTCATGGTAGCTAGGGCGGTGCTGATGCGCGCTTGCGGCGCGGCCATGGTCGTGCCCAGGCAACTGGTGACACCCTGCCGCAGCAGGAAGGCGCTCAGCCGCCGCAGCGAGTCGGCAGTGCCGTCCATCACATCGCAGTCGTCGCCGCCATGCAGGTGCAGGTCGACGAAGCCGGGCAGGGCGTAGGTGCCGGCGGCATCGAATACGCGATCGCCCGAGGCTGGCGTGATTTCGCCCGCGCGGGGGATAGCGCGGATGAGGCCGTCTTCGATCAGCAGCGCCCGCCCGTCCAGGAAGCAGTCGCCTTGGAAGATGCGGCTGTTGGTGATGAGCATGCGTGGCATGCTGGCATTTTACCACTGCGGCGCGCGATATTTCCGCAGGCAGATTTTGGGAATCAGGGCTGTTCATGGTCGATTGCAGGGAGTTTGCCAATTTCTGCTACAATGTGCGGGAAGCGATGCATCAAGGGCGAGCGCATGTCGGCCGGACAGCACACTTTGCAGGAAATCCTCAGCCAGCCCGAGGTTTGGGCGGCGGCAATTCGCGCTTTCCAGCAGCGGCGCAGCGAGCTCCTGACGCTATGGCAGTCGGCGGACTTCCAGCAAATCATCGTCACCGGCTGCGGCTCGACATACTATCTGTCGCTGGCGACGGCGCAGCTGCTGCGACAGAGCGGGGCGGATGCCTTTGCCCTGCCCGCCAGCGAGTTGCTGCTTGGCGACTCCGTTTGTCTGCCGGGGAGGAAGTACTTGCTAGTAACCATCTCGCGCAGCGGCACGACCACGGAGACCCTGCGCGCCCAGCAGAATTTCGCGGAGTCACCGGGCGGCGCCATCGTCTGCATCACTTGCGACAGCGCCAGCCCGCTGGCAGAGAGCGCCGACCTCGCCATCGCTATTGATGCCGCGCAGGAACACAGCGTCGCCCAGACGCGCTCCTTCAGCAGCATGCTGGTCGTGGCGCAGTTGCTGGCGGGTGCCCTGGCGGGGCGGGACAGCGACGAGTGCGCGGAATTGCCGGGCGCTTGTCAATCCGTGCTGGAGTCTAGCGGCCAGTTAGCGCGCGCGCTGGGCGAAAATGACCAACTGGGCAAGTTCTTCTTCTTGGGCGCGGGCGCGCTTTACGGCGTAGCGTGCGAAGCTATGCTGAAAATGAAGGAAATGTCGCTGTCCCACAGCGAAGCCTTTCACCCGCTGGAGTTTCGACATGGACCGATGTCGCTGGTTGACGCCGACAGCCTGGTTATCGGCTTGGTGGGCAGGAGCGCGGCACAGCACGAAATCCGCGTCATCCGGGAGATGGCAACCATGGGCGCGGCGACATTTGCCATCAGTCAAGTCGAAAGCGGCTTCCGCAATCAAATTTCCCTGCCGACCGAGTTGCCTGTCTTTTGCGTGCCAGTCTTGCATCTGCCTCCGCTGCAATTGTTAGCCTACTGGCGGGCGCTGGCGAAGGGCTGCGACCCCGACCAGCCGCAGAACCTCAGCGCCGTCATTTCATTGGATGACATCTAGACCACATAGCGCAAAGGACTGAAACTATGCCAGACATCACGCTTTTTCCCCAGCCCGCCTCCCTGCATCGCCTGGACGCGCCCTATACGCTTGCGCCGCAAACGCGCATCATCGCGGAGGACCTAGCCCTGGGCGAAATTCTGGCGGCTTATCTGCGTCCCGCTACCGGTTACGCCCTGCCTGTCCAAACGGCGGATTCCGACTCTGATGCCGACCACGCCATAATTCTGGGGCGCTCGGAAACAATCGACTCGCCTGAAGCCTATTCTCTCCATGCCAGCGGCAGGACTTTGCGTCTGTCCGCAAGCGACCGACGCGGCTTTTTGCATGGCATGCAGACGATTCGCCAACTGCTGCCGCAAGAGATTCTGTCCGGCGAGGTAGTGTCTGGCGTCGAATGGCGCATGCCGGGCTTGGCGATTGAAGACGAACCGGCCTTCGAATGGCGCGGCGTGCATCTCGATGTGGGGCGGCATTTCTTCCCGGTCGCCTTCATCAAGAAGGTCATCCGTCTGCTGGCGTTCTACAAGTTCAACACCTTCCACTGGCATCTGACCGAAGACCAGGGCTGGCGCATCGAAATCAAGAAACATCCGCGACTGACCGAGGTTGGCGGCTACCGCGCTGAGACGGTTATCGGCCACAACTCGCCTGAGTACGACGGCCTGCCTTATGGCGGCTTCTACACGCAAGACGAAATCCGCGAGGTGGTCGCCTATGCCGCGGCGCATGGCATCACGGTGGTGCCGGAGATCGAACTGCCGGGGCATGCGGTAGCGGCGCTGGCGGCTTATCCACATTTGGGCTGTCGCGGCGCGGGCTATGCGGTATGGCGACATTGGGGCATCGCCGAGGACATCTTTTGCGCGGGCAAGGAAGAAGTCTTCGCCTTCCTGGAAGATGTGCTGGGCGAAACCCTGGAGCTCTTCCCCTCCGAATACATTCACATCGGCGGGGATGAAGCGCCAAAAGCCCGCTGGGAAGCCTGCCCGGCTTGCCAGGCGCGCATCCAGGCTGAGGGGCTGGCGGACGAGCATGAACTGCAAAGCTGGTTCATCCGTCGCATCGAAAGTTGGCTGAATGCCCGCGGACGCAAACTGCTGGGCTGGGACGAAATCCTGGAAGGCGGGCTGGCGCCAAACGCCACCGTCATGAGCTGGCGCGGCAGCGATGGCGGCATCGCGGCAGCCAGCGCCGGGCACGATGTCGTCATGACCCCCAATACCTACTGCTATCTGGATTACTACCAATCGGTGGACACGGACAGCGAGCCTTTGGCCATCCCGGCGATTTTGCCGCTGCGGCAGGTCTGGGATTTTGTGGTCATCCCCCCGCAGATCCCCAAAGAAAAGCGGCATCATATCCTGGGCGGGCAGGCCAATGTTTGGACGGAGTACATGCCCAATAGCGACCATGCCGAATACATGATGTTCCCGCGCGCCATCGCCATCGCCGATGTGCTATGGAATCACCCGCAGGGGCGGGATTATGGCGAGCTCGTGGCGCGCTTGCAGCAGCACCTGCCCAGCCTGGATGCCTTGGGCGTCAACTACCGCTCCCTCGGCGAGCTAGACCAGCCATGAGCCAACTGGCGCAAGAAATCGCTGAACAGCCGGCTGTCATCTCGCGCTTGCTGGACGAGGGCTGGGCGGATACAGAAGGCGTCGCCGTCGCCATCCGCGAATTCAAACCGGCTTTCGTTTGCATTGCCGCGCGGGGCACCTCGGACAATGCCGCCCGTTATGCACAGTATCTCTTCGGGGGGGCGCTGCACATGCCGGTCATGCTGGCCACGCCCTCGCTGCACACGCTCTATGGGACGCCGCCGGACTTGTCGCGAGCGCTGGTCATCGGCATTTCACAATCCGGCGCGGGGGCGGATGTCCGCAAGGTGCTGGCCGACGCGCGCGAGCAAGGCGCATTGACCCTGGTCATCACCAATGTCCCCGACTCGCCAGTGGCGCAAGCCGCTCAACTGCTGCTGGAATTGCGGGCGGGGAGGGAGCTATCCGTGGCGGCCAGCAAGACTTATACCGCTCAACTGACCGTCGTGGCGATGCTGGCGGCGGCGCTGGCTAGCGACGCTGGCATGCGCGGCGATCTGGCGCAACTGCCCGAACTGGCGGCGCGGACTCTAACGCTGTCGGCGTCAGTCGCGGACTGGTCGCAGCGCTATCATTATGCAACGCGGCTGGTGGCGCTGGGGCGCGGCTTCAACTACGCCACCGCCTGCGAAATCGCGCTCAAGGTCAAAGAGTTGATCTATATCGCCAGTGAAGGCTACAGCGAAGCCGACTTCCGCCATGGTCCCATCGCCTGCATCGACGCGCTGCATCCCGTGATTCTGGTGGCGCCGTCAGGCATAACCCTGCCAGCTATGCGCTCCATACAAGTGGACTTGGCGGAACGCGGCGCGGAAACACTGGTCATTAGCGATGACGCTGCCCTACTAGAGGCCGCAACGCAGCAAATGCCCGTTCCATCAGCGCCAGAATGGCTGAGTCCTATCCCCTGCGTCATGCCTGGGCAGCTCTTCGCCATGCAGCAGGCGCATGCTCGCGGATTCGCCGTCGACAAGCCACGCGGACTTTCCAAAGTGACTGTGACGGAGTGAAGCGCTCAACCCCCTCGGTCCCCCCGTCAAGTCGGGGGGAGGCTAAGTCCATTTGGGATATGTAGGGGGCGAGGCGGTGACTCGCCCAGGAAAATGATGCTCAAGCGGCAGTGCCTAATCTTCTAATTTTTGCTTGGACTTACTGTGAAGCCGCGCCGTGAATTGGGTACAATGGAGCTTCGGCACGCAGAAAAAGGAGCCAGCCCATGTCCAGCGACCGCCTACAGCAATTTCAAGCTATCCTGGCTGATCACGCCGATATCGCCTTCTTCCCGCTCTCGTCCGATTTGCAGTATCTCACCGGCGTCCCGCGGGATTTCCCCAACTACGGGCATGTCATTCATCCCGGCGACTGGATGCAGGGCGCCTGGATCACCCCGACCAGCGCGCCTGTGCTGCCTTTGCCGCGCATGACAGCCGAGTTTGGCGGGCTCAGCCGCTTGCAAGGCATAGATATCCGCGTCTTTGGCGATTGGGATGACCCTGCCTCCATGCTGCAGGGCATCCTGGATGATTTCGACTTGCCAGAGACTCCGCGCGTGGCACTCAGCGACTTCGCTACGGGCGAGACGGTCTCGCAGCTACAGCCGCTGCTGCCCGACGCGCGGTGGATTTCGGCGACGGCGCTGCTGCGGCAACTGCGCGTCATCAAGTCGCAAGCCGATATCGAGCTGATGAAGCAAGCCGGGCGCATCACCGAAGCGGCTTTCGCGGACACCTTGGCACAGCTGCGCCATGGCATGACCGAACTGCAAATTGTGGAAGAGGTCAATTATCAATTGCGCAAACATGGCTCGCTGGGGCAGTCCTTTACCACATCGCTCTATAATTCCGCGCCCAGCCTGCCACTGCTCTTCGGCGATCGCATGGCCAGTTGGAAGCGGGAACTGCAGCCGCCCGTATCGATTCTCTTTGATTTCGGCGGCATCTACGAAGGCTGGTGCTACGATTTCGGGCGGACGATCTTTTTTGGTGAACCGCCAGCCGAGGCGCAGCGAGTCTATGATCTGGTCATGGCCTCGCAGGCGGCTGGCATCGCCGCGCTGAAGGCGGATGAAGCGACCACCACCGATACCGACCGCGCCGCGCGAGATGTCATTGAGGCGGCTGGCTATGGCGAGGCTTTCCGGCATCGGCTGGGGCATGGCATCGGCATGGATGTGCACGAACCGCCCTTCTTGACCTTCGGCGATGAGACGCCGCTGCGCGAAGGCATGCTCTTCACCATCGAACCGAGCATCATGCAGCTCAATGACTACTCGGCGCGGGTGGAAGATGTCGTCGTGGCGCGCCCTGGCGGCGGTGAGAAACTGACGAATGGCTGGCAGGAGTTGGTGGTAATCGACTGAGCGTGTAACCCCCTCGGTCCCCATCGCAATGGGGGAGACTAAGCGCGGCGTGGTATAGCTCGTTGTAGCGGCGACCCGATGGGTCGCCCATGTAGTTGATGCACGCCTTCAGATTTCAAAAATGGCGGAGTTTGGGGCGAGCCCCCCCCCCCCGGCTTGCCCATACAGCCATTCCCACAGATTGCGAAAACGGGGCGCGAGGGATTTCAGCCTCCGCTCGACTTGTCGGGGGGCAAGGGGGTTATGCGGACATCTCAAGCCTTGACGCCGCCTTCCAGCAAGCCCCTCACGAAATAACGCCCGATCAGCACGAAGAGCAAAATGATGGGCAAGGTGGTCGCGCCGGCGCCAGCCAGCAGCAGCCCCCAATCAATGACGTACTGCCCGATGATGCCAGCCAAGCCCACCGGCAATGTGCGGTTGGCATCACTGACGATCAGCACGGACGCGAACATATACTCCGTCCAGGAAGTGATGAAAGCAAATATGGCGACGCTGGCCACGCCAGGCGAAGCGAGCGGCATCACGATGAGCAGCAGGGTTTGCAGCCAACTGGCGCCGTCCAGAGCCGACGCCTCTTCCAATTCAAAAGGGATGGACGCGAAGAAGGCTTTCAGCAGCCAAACCGAAAAGGGCGCGGCGAAGGTGACATTGACGATGATGAGAGCCAACTGCGAATCCAGCAGCTTGAAGTTACTGAGCATGACATAGAGCGGGATCAGCAGCAGCGAGCCGGGGAAGATGTAGGCCAGCAGGATCAGCCGGTAGAGCGTTTTGCGCCCAGGAAAGGGCAGTCGATACAAGCCATAAGCCGCCGAAGTCGACAGCAGCACCGTGATCACCATAGTTGCGGCGCTCACGAAGGCGCTGTTGCCAAGATAAATCGGATAATCCGACGATGAGAGCAAGTTGGCGTAATGGTCCAACGTGATGGACTCCGGCACGATGGTCGGCGCTTGGGCGACAATCGCGCTGGACTCTTTTAGCGAGGAACTATAAATCCAATAGAAAGGCGCGATGATGACAAACATCACCACGAATACCAGAATATAACGGATGGCGGGATTGTGCTTGCTGTCGCTCATCGCCATTCCTCGTCCTGATCTTCGCCACGCGGCGCGAGGAAATAAATGAAAACGATCGTGAACAAGGTGACGACCAGCGCCATCAAAACCGCCGCCGCCGCCGCCCGCCCCAGCCGATATTGCAGGAATGCCATATCGTATATCAGTACGGGCATGGTCATGGTCGCGCGGGAGGGTCCGCCGCCAGTGACCAGATAGATGACATCAAAGATATTCACCGACCACAGCGTGCCGACTAGTCCCATGACGAATAGCACCGGCTTCAAACCGGGAATCGTGATGTTGAGAAAACGCTGCCAGGCGCTGGCGCCATCCACCGCCGCGGCATCGTATAGATCCTGGGCAATGCCTTGCATGCCCGCCAGGATGATGATGGTTAGCAGTGGGAAAAATCGCCAGGAATTCATCACCACCAGCGACGACATGGCGGAGGCGCCCGTACTGAAAAAGCCGATCTGTTCTTGAATGATGCTCAGGCGCAGCAGAATCGTATTGACGATGCCGCCCGATGTGCCCAGCATCCAGCGCCAGACGATGACTGCCACCACCGTCGGCACGATCCAGGGCAGGATCACCCAGGTGCGCGCGAAAACCCGCCCGCGAAAAGGCAGGTTTAACACCAGCGCGGCGATGAAAGCCAGCAGCGTCTGCAAGACGCCATTGCCCAACACCCAGACAAGACTGCGTCCCATAGAAGGACCGAAAGTGCGCGAGCTCAAGACGCGCTGATAATTCGCCAGCCCGACAAAATCACCGCCCGTGCCGATAATGCCGACATCCAGGAAGCTGAGCCGTACAAGCGAGAAAATGGGATAAGCGATGGTCAGCAGTAGCCAAATGACCAATGGCGCGACCAACGCCATGCCCAGCAGCGCACGACGCCTTTGCCGCTCGTCTCGCTTGCGTTTGACCGTGCTTGGCATTGGTAAGTTGTTGTTCGCAAGTGGTCTACCCCCCTCAGTCCTCCCGTATCAACGGGGGGAAGATTGCCGCCAATCCGCAAGTTCTGGCACTGCGACACTCCCCCTCCCTGATAATTCGGGGAGGGGGTTGGGGGTGGGGTAGACCCCCTATTCGATGGCTTCCATCATCAGGTATTCGCCTTCGGCAACGGCATCTGACGCGCCCATGCCATCGACAACGACCAGTTGCCCCACCTGGCTCAGCAAGTTCTGCGCCGAAATGCGCGCGATGCTGGGGAAGGTCTGCCCGCCTGTGAAGCCGAAGAGGCGACCCGAGCGTGAGTAATCCAGGACGGTCTCTAGCTGGTCGCGATACTTGACCACCAGTGGATCGCTCCAATAAGTCTCGGATTCGAAGCCGGACTCGGTGATGGGCAGGAACAAGCCCGGCTCCATATTCAGGAACAGGCCGTAGTTGTCGGGCTGGAAGATGAAGCGCAGGAACTCGTAAGCCGCTTCTTGCTTGGCTGCATCATCGGTCAGGATCATCGCGGCGTTGACATAGGAGATCGTGCCAGGATCTGCCACGTCTGCATCAACTGGCATGGCCATCACGCCCAAATTGGCCGGATCGCCGCCATTGGCTTCATAGGAGCGCAGGAAGGCGAACTGGTTGACCATGGCGCATGTGCCGCTGCCCAAGCAGACTTCTGCCTCGCCCCATGCCCAACTCGGGCTGTCTGGCGGCGAGAACTGGCTCATCTGGCCATAGAAATCCAGCGCGCGCACGGTCTGCTCGTTGTTGAAGCGCAGGCTGCCATCGTCATTGTAGATATCGGATGCGCCAGCGTTGATCATGAAATTGTAGACGACTTGATCGGTGTATAGGTTGCGATTGGCGGGCACGCCAATGCCATAGCGGCCGTCGCCGGTCAAGGCTTCCACCGCGCTCGCCCATTCATCCCAGGTCGCAGGTTCATCAATGCCCGCTTCCTCAAAGTCATCGATGTTGTACCAGACCGCGTGCGCCATGTTCCAAAGCGGGATCGCCCAGACATGCCCATCGGAGGTGTAGGGCTCAATGCCGACATCGAAATAGCCATGCGTTTCGTCAATTTCGGCGACAAAGTCGTCCACAACTTGCACCGCGCCCAATTCACGGATGATGGGCGTGAAGTCCGGGATGGCGAAAAGGATATCGGGAGCGTTGCCGGCCACGACCGAGGCTGGGGCTTTGGTGTAGATATCGCCCCAACTCTGGACATCCTGACTGACCATGATGCCCGGATTAGCGGCGTTGAATTCATCGATCAAGCCTTGTACGCGTTCGACCCGCTGCGGCGGCTGTTCCATGTGCCAGATGACGATTTCTACTGCGTCTTGCGCTTGCAGCGGCGTTAGCGCCAACAAGAGCATAGCGATCAATATGAATAGACGAGCGACCTTCGAAATCATTGTGCCCTCCTAGGCTAATAGAGTTGGAATGTAGATTCAGGTACAGCGATGACGGATACAGCAACGGTTAGGGACAGTAGCATAGCCGCGATAAAGAGTCAAGAAATTGTAATTCTGCTCTGGGGCAATCGCTTCAAATTCTTTTTGTCACAGAAGCGCAGAGTCTTTGACAATAGATGTAGGGGCGACCTGGCGGCTCGCCCAACTCGGGCGCGATATGCCCTAGGCGCCATCGCGCGCTATACTTGGCCTGGTCTGCGGGAGACGCGGAGAATCAATGAAATGACTATACGAATCGGGATCGTCGGCGCCGGTTTGATGGGCGAGTGGCATGCTCAGCGGTGGCGGCGCTTGCCCGTCAAGATCGGCGGCTTCTACGATGTATCGCAGGAAAAAGCAACTGCGCTGGCGGATCAATTCGGCGCGACGGCATTCGCATCGTTGGAAGACTTGACTAAAAACGCCGATGTCGTGCAGATTTGCACGCCGTCGGTTTACCATTTGCAGGCGGTCGAAATCGCGGCGGTGCATGGCAAAGACATCTTCTGCGAGAAGCCGCTGGCGCGCCATAGCGCGGAAGCAAGGCAGATTATCACACTGGCGGAAAAAGCTGATGTTCGTCTGTATGTCGGGCAGGTGCTGCGTTTCTTCCATCAATACCGCCGGGCAAAGCAGGCGATTGACGCGGGAGATATTGGCAAGCCAGTGCTGATCCGCGCCATCCGAGCGGCCGGGCATGCCGCCGAACTGGACAATCGCGACTGGTTTGCCGATGTGGCGATGACCGGCGGCGTCGCCTATGAAGTCAGCCTGCACGACATTGATTTCGCCTGCTGGTGCCTGGGTCGGGTCAAACGGGTTTTAGCGCGCGGCTTGAGCTATCGTGGCGACCTGCCGGTGATTGCCGATCACATGCTGCTGACGCTGGAATTCGCGAATGGCGGCATCGGGCATATTGAGGGCAACTGGATGGTCACCGACGGCAGTTTTCGGCAGCAGTTTGAAGTCCTTGGCGATGCCGGACGCATAAGTTATGACAGCGCGCCCTCCGAAGCGCTCTACTTGTCCCTGCGCGGGGAGACCAATCCCTTCCAGTTGCCCGAAGAGACCATGCACGCCGATGACGACCCCTACCTGCTGCAGTTGCGGCACTTCCTGGCGGCGCTGGCGGATGACAGCCCTTTTGCCATTGACGCGCGCGATGCCTGGCATGCGGTACAGGTTGCGGAAGCGGCCGGGGAGTCAATGCGCAGGGGCGCCGCAGTCGAGTTGCCAGGAGGGGCGGAATGAACTTGTTGCTGCTTGGCGCTGACCAGCCCAAAGCGGAAGCCTATACCCGCGCTGCTAGTTATCTCCCGGTTACAAATGTTGTAAGAACGGCGTCAAATGCGCGCCTGCTGGACGACTCGGCGCATGATGCGCAAGGCATCGTCTTGTTGGAGGCGCTCAGCGGCGAGGTCTTTGCGCTGCTCGCCGAAGCTGGCGCGCGACTGCTCTACGACCCAGCGATTTTTGCCTCGGCGGCGCGATTGTCGCAGATGATTGAATTCGCTGAACGGCAGAGACTATGGATCATGCCGGTGATGCCGCTACGTTTGCTGCCGGTGATGCAGCGCATCAAAGCCATCGTGGCGGGCGGAACATTGGGGCAGTTGCTGTATTTGAAAGCGACTTACAACGAGCGAATGCCGCGCGACAAATCCCTGATGGCCAGCGCTCTGGTCAAACGTGGCTGCCACGCTGTAGATCTCGTGCGCTGGCTGCTCGGTGATGAGTTCACGGATGTGCAAGTGGCGCGGGGCAAAGGTCTATTGGGCGCTCCGGAGGGCGTAGATGATATCGCTATTTTGTCGTTTCTGCTGGCGGACAAGTCCTATGCGACAGTCGATATTAGTTGGTCGCTGCCCACGGACTACCCCAAGCCCGCGTCCATCACCATCGAGATTGCGGGGACAGGCGGCAGTATCCGTTCCGACGCCCTGAACCAGACTTTGCAGTTTCATGGTGGTGGGGCATGTCGTGAATTGAATTGGGGCAGCGATACGCGGACGGAAGCCTTGCGCGCATTGGCGGGGTCAAGCGACGACGAGCCGCCAGTGACATTGCGCGAGTTGGCATGGGCGCAGACGATGTGCGAAGGCTTGGTATAGGGGCGGGGCGAGCCACCGGCTCGCCCCTACACGGTTCGCTAATGGGCGGGGGCGTCCATCCCAGGGCTGAATCGCTCCGCGCTTTGCCTCCCCCTAACTTGACGGGGGGACCGAGGCGGTTTTGAACCCTCTGTGGTTCAATCCCGCACAATCGTATGCGACTGCTCGCGCATATACTGCTGCAGGTAGTACCAGCTGCCGGCGGCTTTGCCGCTGCCGGTGCTGCCCTTCCAGCCGCCGAAAGATTGATAGCCGGGCCAGGCGCCAGTGGTCGCGCCGGCTTCGCGATTGACATAGAGCACGCCCGCCTCAATATTGTCCAGGAACCACTGCACTTCGTCTTGGTCTTCGCTGTACAAGCCCGCTGTCAAGCCCAGCGCCACATCATTGGCCAGGCGCATGGCTTCGTCTTTATCTTCCACCATGCGCACCGCCACGATGGGCGCAAACATCTCGTGCCGCCAAAGGCGATGCTCGTCCGGCAGATCGGCAACGACGGTCGGCGCCACAAAATAGCCCTTGTCCATATCCAGCGACCGTCCGCCAGCCAGAATGCGACCCGCTGCCAGCTCGCTGACATACTGCTGATAGGCTTCATAGGCGTTCTGGCTGATGATGGGTCCCATGTAAGTCGCGGCTTTGGTGGGGTCGCCCACAGCCACATCGTCGGCGAGGGCCACCAGTTTGTCCAGGAAGTCGTCATGCACAGCGGCATCCACATACACGCGCGAGCAGGCTGAGCATTTCTGCCCAGTAAGCCCAAATGCCGAGCGCATGACGCCCAGCGCCGCTTTGTCCAGGTCGGCTTTGTCGGTGATGATCGTGGGGTTTTTCCCACCCATTTCGGCGATGACGGGGCGATAGTAGCCAGCCGCCGTCGTGAAATTTTGGAGGATGCTCATGCCGACATCATAGCTACCAGTGAAGGTCAACCCGCCCAGCGCGGGATTGGCCACCAGGGTTTTTCCAGGCTCGTCGCCGCCATAAACCATGTTGAAGACGCCAGCTGGCAAGCCCGCGTCTTCCATGCACTTGGCGATCAGGTAAGCCGTCAGCGAGCCTTCGGCAGCGGGTTTCAGCACGACTGTGTTGCCAGCGATCAAGGCAGCGCCGCTGGGTCCGCCGGTGAGCGCCGCTGGAAAATTGAAAGGACCAATCACGCCCCAGACGCCATAGGGCTTCAAGATGCTGCGATTGTGATGCCGCGCCGATTCGCTGAGCAGCTGCCGGTCGAAGCCGGCATTGTCGCGTATGGCTTCCACACAGTAGCGGATAAGGTCGGCGGTTTCTTCGACCTCACCAATGGCTTCCAGACGGTTTTTGCCGATTTCCATGCTGACCGCCGCCGAGATTTCGAAGAGGCGCTGGCTGATGAGATCGGCGACGCGGTTGAGCGCCTCCGCGCGCTCTTGCCAGGGGGTATCTCGCCAGGCTGGATATGCCGCTTTTGCCGCATTCACCGCCGCATCCACCTGCGCCGCCGATGCTAAAGCGAAATTACCCAGCAGCCAGTCGGTGTTGATTGGCGAGCGGGCTTCAAAGGACTCCGCGCCTGCTTGCCATTGGCCATTGATCAGCAGCGGATACGCTTGCGGCGGGCTGCTCTTCAACTCGGCGACATCTTCGTCAAAATATTCGTGCAACAGTGGATCCGGGCTGCTGAGCGTGGAGTAGGTCACTTTGATGTGCTTGCGCTGCTTGGTCATGCTGAGCCTCTTTACAAACTCGGAAATTACAGGAATGCCTATCCTTATTATAATTGTACTCGAACCCGCGCCGCGGCATTGGCTTTTTCCTATCCCAATCAAAATCGTTGTCCTTGCGCTGATCGTGCTGGCTCTCGTCCTGGCGATGGCTGGCTCAGTAAACGCGCAAGATACCGAACTCTTTTATTTCGCGCCTATGCTGCTGAAACCCCAATTTTCCAATGCCGAGCAAATCGCTGAAGCCTGGCTGACTGATCTCAAGAAAAAAGCCGCGCTATCTGCATTCCTTTTGGCTTCACAACCAGATAGCTGCCAAACCAGCGATGACAGATGGGACGACAGCAAAATGTGCTTGTGGTACGTCGGCAACGCCGGCGGCAGCTCATGCATGCTCGCTGTGATGCCCGAATCTGTTAGCAAAGTACTCGTCATCCATGAGAGAGACCGTAATCAAGTCTCCTTGGTCAGTGATATGGGCTGGGACGATCAGGAGGAATGGGCTGTCATCACTGTGCGCGACCCCGGGCAATATTCCGTCTGGCTGGCGAATACTTTCAACTACGAGCTCACTAACTTGGGCAGTTTCACAATCGAAGGTGACGAGTGCCTCTAACCATCAAAAGCTCAAAAACACTGCGCCCGGCATCTGTCGGGCGTTTTCGCTTCTCGCGGTCTTGTGGCTGGCGGCTCAGGTCAGTTCGTCGCTGTCCATGATGCGCTTGTCGACGCGCTCGATGCGCATGATGAGCCGTTCGTCGACATCCGGGCAGGCGGCGACGGTATCGCGCGTCATCCAGTCGTTTTCGCTGAGTTGGCGCTGCTTGGCCGCCAGCAGGGGCAGCACCGCGGACAGCGCGTAGATGCAGAAGTGCCTGCCAGGCGGGATGCGCAGTTTGGCGCTTTCGGTCAGCTCAAAATAATCGCCGACTTGCAGGCCGCAGACGCTGCGCCCTTCAATGCGCTCGACCGTCACGCGCAGGTCGTAGAGTTCGAAAGGGCGATTCATGACCTCGCCGGCCCCAGCACGCGCAAGCAAGCGTCGCGAACGATGACCTCTTCACCTGGATTCAGCGTCATCGGGTTGAGGTGGAAGCCATCGTCCCGCGGCGATACGGCGATAGCCGATTCCTGCGCCAGGAAAGCCTCAACGATCACATCCGCGCTTTTGCCCAGCGCATCCACGTCAATGGTCACGCGGCACCAAGGCAATGGCTGCCCGGCTTCGTTGGGATAATCGCGTTGAGCCTGCACGCCCGGCAGCCCTGCCAGCGCCGCCAGCCACAGCGCCACACAGTCTTCGCAGTATTGCGCGCGCGCGGCGTGATCCAGCCCCAGATAACGCTCTACCGCCGCCAGCGAGCCCATCAACTCTTCTTTGCCCACTTTAAGCGGACGCCCCAAGCCGTGATTGGGGTTGCTGATGGGGCGCAATAGTTCTATTAATTCGCTGCTGCCCAGCATCAGCCCGGTCGGCTGTGGACCGCGCAGGTCTTTGCCGCCGCTGAAGAGCGCCAGCGACGCGCCCAGCTGGGTGAAGCGCCATAAATTGTCGACCGGGGGCAGCTGCGCCGCGGCATCGACGATGACCGGAATGTCGTGCTGCCTGGCGATGGCGATCAAGTCCGGCAGCGGGATGTCGTCGGGCGTATTCATGGTGCCGGCGAACCAGAAAATACAAGCCGTGCGCGGGTTGATGGCCTCGCGGAGAGCTTGTGTGGAAGGCGCAATCTCGACAAAGCGCATGCCGATGGCTTGCACGCCGAAGTCGTAGCCGTTGCGGTGGTGTCGCTGCACGATGGCTTCATGCGGCATGTCATCCAGCTGCGGGAAGACTTTTGCCGCGTCCGGGCATTTTCGCAGCACAGAAGCTGCCGCCGCCAGCAGCACCCCAGCCGCCGCCCCCGAGGTCACATAGGCAGCTTCATTGCGCGTCAATTCCGCGATACGCGCGCCCACCGCCCGCTGCAGTCCCATCAAATCAACGAATCCGCCGGCCGCCGCATTCATGGCTGCCAAGACTTCCGGGGGCATCAGCGAGCCGCCATATTTTGTCACTGTGGCATAGGCGTTGATGACCGGGCGCAAGCCCAGTTTTTGATATGTGGTCATGGTTCGTAGCTGCCTGTCGGTAAGCGGATTTGCCAATAAGAAGGCGGCGCGTCACCCCAGAGCGGGTTGGCGCGTCCATTTAGGTCGTAGACGATGTCGCCGGCGCGGATGGTCATTTCGCAGCCGAGTTTCTGCGTGCCATCCATACGCCCGCCACCGCAATCTACATAGCCGAAGCTGCCCTCGTCCAGCCGCAGCAGCGCCACATCCGCCTCCGCCCCGACGCTCAATGTGCCCAGCTCGGCATGGTTGATCTCGCGGGCGGGCGTCACGGTCGAGCGGTAGATCACCTCTTGCAGCGGCATGCCCATGCAAAGCAGTTTGGACATGGAATTGAGCATATCGAAGACCACGCCATTGACATTGCCAATGTGCAGGTCGGTGCTGATGCTGTCGGGACCGAAGCCGCCATCAAAGGCAGGGATTGCCTGGCGGAACCAGAAGCTGCCCGCGCCATGCCCCAGGTCAAAGACGATGCCGCGTTCCCGCGCTTCAAACATAAAGTCGGTCGGCTGGTTGTCCGCGTTCAATATCGGGAATTGCTGCGCATAGACATGGGTATGGATATCGCCGGGCTGCATCTTGCGCAGCAGTTCCTGATAAGTGCGCCCTTCGCGATGCCAAAAGTCGACCATCAACGGCTTGCCACAGATCGCCGAGGCTTCCAGCGCGCGGTCGACAGCCGCCCAGGGCGGATGCCTCTCGTCAAAGGGCTCGCTGACCCAGTAATGCGCCGTTTTGATGCCGACGCAGTCTTCCGGGTACATCTGCACGACCGAAGCGGCCAGCTGCGCGTCCATCTCGTTGATGTCCTGCTCGAAGGGACCAGTCATGCCGGATTTGACGATATTGATGAAGGCGAAGATACGCGTGCGCGCCCGGTCAATCACAGTGCGTTTGAAATGCAAAAAATGCTTGGCGCCGGCCGTGCCCGTATCCACCACTGTCGTAACGCCGCTGCGAAAGCTGTGATGGTCGGCGATGACGCTCAGCGTTTCCGGCTCACGCGTGTGGTAGACATGCACATGGATGTCAATGAGCCCGGGCGTGACGATCAGCCCGGCTGCGTCGACAGTCTGCGATGCCTCGGCGCTCGGGATGTCCGGCGCGACCGCGGCAATCCTCCCGCCAGCGATGGCCACATCCATGCTCGCGTCGATGTCATTGGCAGGATCAATGGTGTGCCCGTTTTTCAGGAGCAAGTCGTATTTTGGCATCTCTGTGCTCTCTGTGTCTCTGTGGCAAATCCTACTGCTCACTCATACTTCTAGCTTCTAGTCATTTTCGGCGTCCAGCCCAGCAGCAGACGCGCCTTGCGCATATGTAGCACAGTCTCGCGCGCATCGCCACTAATCATGAATGTCTGGAAGCCGCCCTGGAAGCACAAAGCCGCATCCAGCGCGGACGCGACATCGCTGGCGGCTGTGGCCAAGACGGAGGCTTCGCCCCTAGCCTTTGCCAGCAGATGATCGGGCGTGGGGAAGCAGAGCCGCAGCGCATTGATGTGCATGTCCCAGTTGCGCGCGGCATGCAAGCAAACTTGCTCGCCCAGATACTTGGTGAAGCCGTAGAGGCCGCGGGAATCCGGCACGACGCTTTCATCGGCGAAGCTGCGCCCACCCAGGTCTTCGTAGACGGACATGCTGCTGGTGTAGACCGCCTGCTTGATACCCGCCGCCTGCGCCGCATGCAGCGCCAAATGCAGCCCCTTGACATTAATGTCGTAGGCGCTGTGCAGGCCATTCAGGCTGTCCCAGTCTTCGCTGCCCATGGCCATGTAAATCAGCGCCTGCTGCCCCGTCATCGCCGCCGCAAGCGCCGCGTAGTTACAGATATCGCCTTCAATGCTAGGCAGGCTGCTGTCGGCCGCTGGCTGCCTATCGAAAATGGTCAGACTGTGCTCGCCTTTGAGGTAGGGACTTGTCATGCTGCCGACTCTGCCTGCGCCGCCAACGATGAGAACGCGCATGGAAACTCCCGATTTTCATTTGACTGACGGCAATTCTAGCACAGCCGCTTGTATAATCCCCTCGGTCCTATATTGTTCGCGAGCAAAGATTCGGTTGTAGAGGCGATTCTGTGAGTCGCCCCTACGACAGTCGCTAGTCGCTGTTCATCGTGGTTCGTAGCGAGGCGAATCCTTTTGCTTGGGCGGCTGCCAGGCAGCGCGCGGGGCTACAATGCGCCTTTTGGAGCGGGAGGCTTTTGCGCTGCCTGGCAGCCGCTATGGTAAAATTGCAACTGCGCAATGTGCGGTCTTCCCCCTGATCTGTCGGGGGGATCGAGGGGGTTAGGAAACGGCTCATGGCGGAATTGGCGGGAAAGGCAGCTATCATCACGGGCGCGTCGGGTTTGCTGGCTTCGGGCGTGATACCGGTATTTCGCGAGAGCGGCGTCAAACTGGCGCTGACTTGCGGCGACGACCGACTCTATCAACGTTTCCCTGATTTGCGCGATGATGCCGATCATATTTGTCTGCAATCCGCTGACCTGTCCGAGCCAGCCACGGTCGACGAGCTGGTTCGGCGAACGCTAGAGGCTTTTGGGCGCATCGATATTCTGGTCAATATCGTAGGCGGCTGGGACGCCGGGCAGCCCGTGCACGAGATGTCGCTGGACACCTGGCAGACCATGCTGCGGCTGAACGCCACCACCGCCTTTTTGATGAGCCGCGCGGTCATCCCGACCATGCTGGCGCAGGGGGCTGGCGTCATCGTCAATATTGGCGCGCGTCCGGGCTTGCGCTCCAGCGGGCGCGACGCCGCCTACGCCGCTTCCAAAGCCGCCCTCCTGCGCCTGACCGAGAGCATGTCGGAAGAGTACAAAGTTCAGGGCATCCGCGTGAATGCCTTGCTGCCATCCGCCATCGCCACCCCCGAACAAGTCACGGCCGATCCGCAGGCCGGCGTAACTCCGCAGCAGCTGGGTCGCGTCATCGCCTTCCTGGCGTCGGAGGCCGGCGCCATCATCCACGGCGCTATCATCCCGGCCTATGGCACGAAGTTTTAGCGTCGCAGCAGGATTCCGTCCAAAGGCTTCTTGGTGATGGCGGGGACTTGCGCGTCAGCGGCTGGATACCCGACCGGAATCAGCACGAAAGCGCGTTCGTTGGCTGGGCGCCCCAGTATGTCCGTCAGGAACTTCATGGGGCTGGGGGTGTGCGTTAGCGTCGCCAGCCCCGACCAATGCAGCGCCGCTAGCAGCAATCCCACGGCGATGCCGACCGATTCCTCGCTGTAATAATGCTTGACGCGCCGCCCGTCTTCGGTGAGTCCGTAGGCTTGGCGGAAGACGACGATGATATAGGGCGCGTCTTCAATATGTGGCTTACGCCAGTCCGTGCCCAGGGGCGCCAGGGCGTCCAGCCATTCCTGGCTCATGCGGCGGGAATAGCTTTCTTTTTCTTCCGCTTCGGCAGCCAGCCGCATCTGGCGTTTCAGCGCTGGATCGCCCACCACTACGAAGGTCCAGGGCTGTTGATTGGCGCCGGAGGGGGCGCTGCCCGCTGCGCGTATGGCATTTGCTATGAGCTCAAACGGCACCGGCTGGCTGGAAAAATCCCTCACTGTGCGCCGTTGTTGGATGCGCCCCAGAAACTCCCGCGAACGCCGCAATTGTTCGCCTTCATCTAGTCGCTCAAATTGCAGCGTTTGATATACGGCGCTGTGACTCATGCGCGCCTCCTCTTCCCCACACGATTCGTCCCCTTACAGTTCATAGACATCAAGGTCGCTGGCGCTGATGACCTCGCCCGCATAACCCCGTTGCACCTCCGCCACCAACTGTGCGGGAGTCTGCCCCCAGAAGAGTTGATGATAAAGCACGAGCCGTTTTGGTCGCACATCGCTCGCCAGAGCCGCCAGCTCGTCGCTGGAGGTGTGCGCGCCGCCATGATAGGTTTGCCATTCGGTACTGCGATGAACAAATTGCCGCGCCGAATACACCTCGTGCAGCAGCAGGTCGCAGCCCCGCGCCCAATCCGCGAAATCCGTGACCGGTTTAGTATCCCCGGAAATGACAACTGTGCCGGCCGGCGTGAGGAACTTGTAGCTCAACGCGAAGAGATCGCCATGATCGGCTCGCAGCGCTTGCACCTCGACGCGTTCGTCGCTATAGACGCAGCCGCCCGCAACTTCCCGAACCTCGATTTTGTAACCCAGCTCGGTGCGCGGATGGGCTTGCAGGTGTTCGCGGATATTCTCGCTGTAGGCGAGCTCAATATAGCGCGTCATATCGGCCAGCCCGGGCGGTCCGACAGCTTGCACAGGCTCTTCGCGGTTGTGTATCCAGGCGGTATAGAGCAGATCCGGCAAACCGACAGTGTGATCGGCATGCAAGTGGGTGATGAAGAGGCGCGTCAGGGCGGTGCTGTCCCAGTCGATGATGCCTGCCGCCCCCGCTTCCACGACCCGCTGCACGACGCCATGCCCGCAGTCGACCAGATAGGGCTGCCCCGCCACGACGATCGCCAAGCCCGAGCTGACGCGCTGCGGGTCGGCATTGGGCGTGCCGCTGCCCAGGACGATGACTTGCGTCCCGCTCATGCCTGCCACAGCTTGCGCAAGTAGCGGATCTTCTCCTGCAGGTGATGCGCGCCGCCGCCTTCGTGATCGTTGTAGTAGTACTCAATGATGTCTTTCTCGCTGGGCAGATGGTTGTAAGCGGCGTAGACGGTCGAGGCTGGGCAGACGGTGTCCATGATGCCTACGGAATACAAGGCGGGGGCCTGCGTGCGCGCGGCGAAATTGACGCCGTCAAAATAGCTCAAGGTCTCGAAGGCGACAGCGACCTTGTCGCGGTGCGTGCTCAGGTACTTGGCGATTTCCAGATAGGGTGTGGTGGGCGTGATGTCGACGGCGCGGCGGAAATCCAACAGAAAAGGCACATCTGGCATGCAAACGGCGACATCCGGATGCAAGCCTGCCGTTGTGATGCTCAAACCGCCGCCCTGGCTGATGCCCGTAACCGCAATCCGCGCGGCATCGACTTCCTCGCGCCCCGCAATGGCGTCGACCGCGCGCACGGCATCCGTATACAATCGGCGATAGTAGTATGTCCGCGGGTCGAGGATGCCCTGCGTCATGTAGCCGGGGATGGCTGGGTTGGCGCCATTCGGGATATCGGGGGTATCGCCGCGCCGCCAGACACTACCCTGCCCGCGCGTATCCATGACCAGGTAGGCAAATCCCGCCGACGGGAAAGCCAGCCACTCCAGCGGGTAGCCGCGCCCGCCGCCATAGCCGATGTACTCGACCACAGCTGGCAAGGATCCCTGATGATGCCGAGGGCGCATGTACCAGCCTTTGATGGGCGCACCGCCAAATCCTGCAAAAGTCACATCGTAGACGGCAATGGTCTCGAGCCCGCTGTCGAAGGGCTCAAAGCTGGCGTCCAGGTCATGCTGACGCGCTTCGGACAAGGTCTCGCGCCAGAAGTCATCGAAATCGGTTGGCTCCTTACGCGCTGGTTTGTAGACGCGCAGTTCTTCCAGGGGCATGTCGAATAGGGGCATGGCAGGTCTCCCAATGCGCTACGACTTTCCGTTCAGTATAGCGTGAAGGCGCGTCGGGCTGCGACGGTCAATTGAATGCGCCCGAGCCGCAAGGTAAGATGGACGGCATGAATCCGCGCGCATATTACCTGTGCGAAGTGCTGCCGCGGCTTGATGTTTGCCTGGCGCAGCGCTACCCGCATGTCAGCCTGTCCCCCAGTGACGACTTCCAGCCGTTGGGGGAGCGACAATTGCATATGCTGGTCGGTTTGACCGGCTGCGGCAAGTCGACGACTCTGGCGCGGCTGGACACGGGCGGCGTCATCCCCTCGCGGCGAGAAGTCGCGGACTGGATTGCCATCCCCTTTGCGCAGGCTTGGGCAGGCGAGATGCTGCAGTTTGTGACGGACCGCGTGCGCCGATTCGAGTATACGCGTCGTTTTGCCGAAGTCGTGCCGGGCGGGATGGCGGCGGCTTTTTCCTGGCTGGGAGTGCGCGACAATGGCGAGATGCCCCTGCTGACGGAGGGCATCCGCGGCGACAAGGAACTGCGCCACGCCCTGGAGCATTTCCCGCGCTGGCGAATCGTCGAGTTGGCGCTGTCACCGCTGCTTCGACTGCGCCGACTCAGCAGCCGTCAAGATGACTTCGATCAGGCTCATGGCGTTGCCGACCTGGATTTCTTGCCAGTTGATCTGCAGGACGAGGCGCGAGACCTGTTGCAAGCCCGCGAGATCAACCGCCGGGCGCTGGCCATCCTGCGGGCGGAAGCGCGGAATTATGGCTTGTATGCCTTCGCTGATGGGCAGCGCTACCCTAACTACCAGCGGCTGGAGGTGGCGGGCATGAATCCGGGCGCTGTGGCCGCTGCCGTGCGCGAGATGCTGGCGCTGCCATGCTCGCAATAAAGCGAATCGCGACAGAGCCTTACGATATCCCGCTCAAGCAGGCGCTGACCTGGGGGCGGGGGCACCAACTGCCGGCGCTGCGGCATGTGCTGATTCGCGTGGAATTGTCGGATGGCGCCAGGGGCTTTGCCGAAGCCACGCCGCGGCCGAGCATCTACGGCGAAACGCCAGCCTCCATCCGGCACATCATCGCTGAAGAGTTGAGTCCGCGGCTGCTGGGGATAGCGCTTAGCGATTTCCAATCTGTCGCCGCGTTGAGCGCGGAGTTGGCGCATATCAAAGGCAATAATACCGCCAAGGGCGCGCTGGATATGGCTTTGCACCAGGCGCTGGCGACGAGTCGCGACGAGTCGCTGCGAGCCTACCTAGGCTGCGGGCGAGATTCTGTGCAGCTCAGCAGCATCGTCAGCACCGGGACGCCGGAGGCAGTCCTGGCCGATGTAGCGGAGGCTTTCGCTGCGGGCATACGCTGCTTTAAAGTCAAAATTGGGCGCGACTTGCCCGGCGAGACCGAGACGCTGCGGGCGCTGATTGAGGCTTTCCCGGCGGGGCGCTTCTATGTCGACGCCAACGAGACCTTGCCCTTGAAATCGGCTGCGAAAATCTTGGATGCGCTGCGTGACATGGGCGTTCTTTACTGCGAGGAGCCGCTGCCCGTACATTTGCTGCGCGAGCGGGGCGAGTTGCGGCGGATGACGAAGATGCTGTTGATCGCCGACGACTCGGCTTTCACCCCGCGCGACCTAACGCGCGAATTGGCTTTTGACAGTTTCGACATCCTAAACATTAAGACAGCGCGCACCGGCTACTCGCTGTCGATGCAGATGCTGGAGCGGGCAGCGGCGCAGGGCAAAGGCGGCATGGTCGGCTCGCAAGCCAGTTCCTTGCTGGGCTGTCTGCAGGCGGCGCTATTTGCCGGGCGCGCGGAAATCGACTGCGCAAGCGAATGCAGCTTTTACCTGAAGACCGCAGTTGACCTGGCTGGCTCGCCGGCGATTGTGGATGGCGCCCTGTCGCTGGACGCTGCGGAAGAATCGCTGCGGGCGCTTTGCGAAGGACTCTAGCGGGAAAGGAAACCCAATGAAGATTCTCATCATGGCCGATATGGAAGGCGTCAGCGGCATCGTCACCTGGGATCAAGTCACTGGCGGCGCGCCAATGTACGAAGAGGGACGCCGCCTCTACACCGAAGAGATCAACGCGGCAGTGCGAGGGGCGCAGCGGGCGGGGGCGAGCGAAATCGTGGTGGTTGATTGCCACGGCGCGGGCGGCGACTGGAGCTTCAACTCGCTCGTCCCGGAATTGCTGGAACCGGCTTGCACCTGGGTGGCGCATCATCCCTGGTCGCGGTATGTCGAACTACTGGAGGCGGGCGCGGATGCTTGTCTGCTGGTGGGCATGCACGCGCGCAACAACACCGCCGACGGCGTGCTTTGTCATACCATCAGCACGGTCAAATGGCACAATCTGTGGTTCAACGATGACTTGGTGGGCGAGGTTGGCGTCAACGCGGCGCTCTGCGGGCATTATGGCTGCCCGGTGCTGCTGGTCACCGGCGATGAAGCCGTCTGTCGCGAGTCGACCAGGCTGCTGGGCGCTGGCTTGACGACGGTGGCTGTCAAACGCGGGCTGACGCGCTATTCGGCACGCCAGATTCCACCCCTCCGCGCCCGGCAGATGATTGAAGATGGCGCATACCGGGCATTGCAAGACCTGACTGCCGTCAAGCCCTATGTGCCGTCCTCGCCAGTGACCATCACGGTGGAAGTCGACAAAGTGGAGAAAATGGCTGACTTCCGCGGACGTTACGGCGTCGAGCTGGATATGGATGCGCAGAAAGTCTACAGCCGCGCCGAAAGCTGGCTGGAAGCCTGGGACCAGATCTGGCACTGGTAGCGAATCAAAGCAAGGATAGCGCCCAGCCCAACGCCAGCAGCAATCCGAATTGTCCGTGCAGCTTGGCGGTCAGCCCTTGCGCCCGGTGCATCAGCGCCACCTCGCGGCTGGTATTGAAAATGCCGATGAGGCGCAGCGCCCGCGGCAGTGTAATCAGCGTCAACAGCGTTTGCGGCGGCAGCGTGCCCGCGGCCACCAGGGCAGCCTGTGCAATATAAGCGCCCAGCGCTAGAAACATATACTCAACGCGAGCGAAGTGGATGCCGAAGATGACCGCCAGCGTGCGCTTGTTCACGGCGCGGTCTGCGTCCATATCGCGGATGTTGTTGGCGTGCAGGATGGCCGCGACCATCAGCGCGATGGGCAGCGAAATCAGGCAAAGCTCCCAAAGGCGCGATTCAGGCGCGGCGGGGGACATCACATAATAAGCGCCGACGACAATGGCCGGACCCATGAAAATGGCGACGGCAATTTCGCCCAGCCCATTGTAGGCCAGGGGGAAAGGACCAGCGGTATAAGTGACCGCCACCAGCACGCCGCCCAAGCCTATGAAGAGCAGCAGTGGTCCGCTTCTCGCCAGCAGGAAGAGCCCGATCAAGCAGCCGCCCAGCGTCGTCAGCACCGCGCCAGCCAAGACGCTTTGCGGCGACAGAATCTTCTTTTTGATGGTCATGCCCTGCCCAGCTTGTTTGAGGGCGTCGGCGCCGCGACGATAGTCGGCATATTCGTTGATCAGGTTGGCGGCGCTCTGCAGCAGCAGCGTGCCCAGCAATGCCAGTGTAAACTCGGGGATGCGAAAAACGCCATCGCCATAAGCCGCGATGCCCGCCAGCGCCATGGGCGCATAAGTCGCCGTGAAGACGCGCGGACGCAATGCCTGCAGCCAAGCCTGCCATGAGATCATGCTGCCATTGTACAGCGTACAGCAGGAGAACGCGACAGGAGCGGGCTAAGAGACAGATGGCGCGGGCAAGTGCTAGAATAGCCGCTGTGAAAGTCTTGCTGGTTTCGTCATCCGACCGACTTGGCGGCGCAGCCATCGGCGCGAATCGCTTGCATCGCGCTTTGCTTCGTGCTGGCGTCAGCAGCCACATGTTGGTTCTACGCAAAGCCACCAGCGACCCAACGGTGCACAGGCTGGCAACGCGGTTGAGTGGCTGGGGGCGGGCGCGGCGGCGACTGGCTGATCGGCGGCATGGACGGCAGCTTGCCCGACATCCGCGGCAGAGCGAGGCCGGCTATTGGAGCCTGAATCAATTTGACTATCCCATCGCTGATGCCATCAACAGCTTCGGCGCCGATGTTGTAAATCTGCAGTGGGTTGGCGAGAACTACCTGCCCATCTCATCTTTGGCGAGAATCTGCGCGCCGATTGTCTGGACCCTGCGCGATATGTGGGCATTCAGCGGCGGCTGCCATTACGCTGGCGATTGCCAGCGGTATCAAACAAACTGCGGGAATTGTCCCCAATTGGCCTCGCCCGCGCCGAAGGATATCAGCCGCCAAGTCCATAGCGTCAAGCAGCGCCAGTGGTCCTCAGTCGACATGACGATCGTCTGCATCAGTTCTTGGCTGGCGGATTGCGCGCGACAAAGCGCCCTCTTCAAAAACAGGCGCATTGAAGTCATCGGCAATCCCATAGACAGCGCGGTTTTTAAGCCGCTGGGCAAAGCCGCGGCGCGCCGCGCCTTCGACCTGCCGCTGGGGAAGAAACTGCTATTGTTTGGCGCGGTCGGCGGGGCAAGCGACAAGCGCAAAGGCTTCAAATATCTGGCGGAGGCATTGCAGGGCATGCAGCCGGAGGCCGATGTGGAACTAGTGGTCTTTGGCGCGGAACAGAAGGAAGACTTAGCGCTTGGCTTGCCGACGCATCAGATTGGCAGTTTGCAGGACGAAATCAGCTTGAGCCTGCTTTACTCCGCCTGCGACGTCTATGTGATGCCGTCCCTGCAGGAAGCCCTGGGCAACACCGTGCTGGAAGCGCTGGCTTGCGGTCTGCCCTGCGTCAGTTTTGATGGCACGGGCACGCGCGACTCCATTCAACATCGGCGCAACGGTTATTTGGCGCGGATGAAGGACAGCGCCGACTTGCTGGCCGGCATCCAGTGGGCGCTGGCGCAAGCCCCCCCGCGGCAGAAATTGCATGAGGGAGTCGCCGCCAGATATGGCGAAACTGTCATCGCTGGACAGTATGTTGCCCTGTATCGATCGCTCCTTGGTCAGACCGCGTGAACGCCCTGCCCCGCATCACTTTTGGCATCATCGCGCTGAATGGCGAGCCCTTCCTGCGCTACAACTTGCGTGCGCTTTATCCTTTTGCGCATGAGATCATCGTGGTGGAAGGCGCGGCGCCAGCGGCGAAGAACATCGCCACCGCCGATGGACATTCCCGCGACAGCACGCTGCAAACCCTGCGCGACTTCCAGGCAAATGAAGATCCGCAAGGCAAGCTGCAGGTCATCACTCGCGATGGCTACTGGAGCGAAAAGGATGAGATGTCGCAAGCCTATGCGGCGGCGGCAACCGGCGACTATTTGTGGCAGGTCGATGTCGACGAGTTTTATCAACCTGCCGATATGCGGGCTGTCTGCGAGATGTTGGCGGCGGACGCGAGCATCAGCGCCGTGTCTTTCCAGACGCTGACCTTCTGGGGCGCGCCGGACTATATCGTGGATGGCTGGAATCACCGGCGCGGGGCGGGGGAGTACCATCGTCTCTTCAAATGGGGCGCGGGTTTCCAATACGCGGCGCATCGCCCGCCGACGGTGCTGGACGCGCAAGGGCGGGATACGCGCGGGCAAGGCTGGATTCGTGGCGAAGAACTCGCCAAACGCGGCATCCATCTCTATCACTATTCGCTGCTGCTGCCCAAGCAAGTGCGCGAAAAATGTGACTACTACAGCCATGCCGACTGGGCAAAACGGGCGGACGCGCGGCGCTGGGCGGAAGAAGCCTGGTTTGCGCTGCGCCGTCCCTATCACGCGCATACTGTCGCCAAGTATCCCGCCTGCCTCTATCGCTATCAGGGCGAGCATCCCCCGCAAATGAGGCAGCTGTGGCGCGATATCAGCGCCGCCGATTCGCCCCATGAAATCCGCCGCAGAGACGACATTGAAGCGTTGCTGGGATCGCGGCGCTACCAACTGGGCAGGGCGCTGGTGATGGCGGCTGATCGCCCAGCCAGGTGGCGGCGCAGCAACTGGATGCGGCTGAAAGGGCTGCTGGCGCGGATGATGCCGAGCGCGGTCAAACGTGGGCTGCGGACTTGGCTTCCGCGCAAAGATTGCGAAGTATAGGGAAGGGTTGTAGACGCACGTGCCGCCTGGCAGCCGCCCAAGCAAAAGGATTCGATTTGTTTCGAATCCCAAGAATGCGGAAGTTGTACGGGCGAGCCGGTGGCTCGCCCCATAAGCGCCAGATCACATGCGGCAAGTGTCGCCCCTACAATAGAATCTTTGGCGGCGAATAAACCAGCGTGCCAGGCGTTTCAGATTCACCGTCTCACTGGCTGGTCTGGCCGCTAACGGTCAATGCTCTATAGAAAATATTGCTTGCCATGGATAGCAGCAGTTAATGCCCACCTCAAACACATAAAAGTCACCCGATGGCCAATGACTCACGCATACATGCCCAATTGGGCATGGCGGGCTATTTCTTGGCTGCTGGCGGACGGCGCTTGTCCGCTGACTGGTAGCGCCGGACTGCTGGGTCGACGGCAGGCTGTTGCTTGACTGCTGGCTGCTGTTGCTTGACTGCTGGCTGCTGTCGCCGGACTGCAGGGCTGGCGGCGGGCTATCGCTTGACTCCTGGCCGCAATGCTGCCTGCCCGAAACGCGGCACGCTTGCAGCCAGCCCCTTTGCCAGTCCTCTATAGTTCTACAATTTGCGCCTGCTTCGTGGCATGTATTGGGGTCGTTGGTGGTGTCGCCATCGGTCCAGCGCGGGTCATCGGCGGGGTATTGCGGATTTGCCACGCTCGTACTAAAAACCGCTAGAAACAAAATCCCGAAAAAACATGATCGAATTATCATAATCTTCCTCCGTTGTCCTCTTGTACAATCTCACCCGATTTTTGATGACACGAAAGACGCCCAATAAACTTGGACATCAACAGGAGGGAATGCGCTGGCGCGATACACCGATAACTCTAAGCGAGAGGCGCTCAACCTGGCTGCTTAGCCGGGCAGTCGGTATGAGCCGCTGTGATCGCGTCCTTTAGCGAACAAATAGCGTTGACTGTAATCGTCCTCGCCGGGACCGGAGCGACACGAAGACCAGCGCGACGAGGATGGATATGAATGGGAGTTGGAGCGGAAATCAAGCGATGTGGTATGTTGCGAGACATTAGGGGGCTAATTGGCAGGGGCTTCCGCGCCGCGGAAGCTTTCGTCGCTATTCGTGAAATCGCTGTTTTGATATGTATGGCTGAAAATACTGTCGAATGAATCATAACAGCGATTAAAATACCATTTACAATTTTTGTCAAGCGATTGGGCAAATTGGACCAGGGCAATCGCATCAAATTATTCTTACCACCGAGGACATCAAGTTAAGCGAGTACGCAGAGGATAGTGCAGCGGGCGACACAAGTTGCGAGAATCCGCAAAATGGTCGGGCGGTCACAAGTGGTTTCGTGGGCGAGGCAGCGCCTCGCCCCTACACCCATTGTCAAAGACTCTGTGCCTCTGCGCCGCTGTGGCAAAAGGAATTTGATGCGATTGCCCTGGGTGAAACCACAAGGAAGTCGTGCCGAGGCAGAATCTGCTGCATGATGGGGACCTCAGCCACGTTGCGCCTCCCGCAGGCGGTCACGAGCTGCCCGCGCCGGCGTGAAATTTGGATTGAAGGTCAGCGCGGTGATGTAATTCTGCAGGGCTTTGTCTAGTTCGCCGCGTCCCTCGCGCGCCAAGCCCAGGTAATAATAGGTTTCCTCCACATATTGCCCGCCGCCATCGTTCTGATTCTGGCGCGCAATACGCATCATGTCGTCATAGCGCCCGGTGTGGTAATAGGCTTCCAGCGCGCCGAACTGATACCAGAACATGCGCCAGGGCAGCCCCAGCGCGATGGCTCGGTCGTAGGCTTGCGCCGCCGCATCGTACATGACCAGGTCGACGAAGCTGCTGCCCATGTTGAACCAGGCGTAAGCGTCATCGTTGTCGGCGATGGCTTCCGCGCGCGCCAGTTCCAGCGCGTTGATGGTATTCTGCCATTCATCGGCATCGTCCCCCAGCAGCGCCATCAACTCGTCGTGGCGATTGGCTGTGTAGAGGACGATGTAGGTGTAATTGAAATGCTGCCAGTAAGTCTCGATATCGGCGTAGCTGTAAATTGTGTTGGGTCCGCGGAAGCTGTCCATAGTCATGAATTCCGCCAGCGCGTCGTCATACCCTGCCAGCAACAGATAATGTCCCATCCAAGTGTAGCCGCTGGGTTCGTAGCCCTTTTCGATGACCACCGGGAAGCCATTGACGATCAGTTTCTTCAGCAATGCCAAGTCGCCGCCGCTGCGCACGATGGCGAAAATGGGCAGTTCGGGGATTTGCGTGTTGACGAACTCGGCCATCTGCCAGGGGCTGACATTTTTGTCTTCGTAATTGGGCTTGAGCCAGTTGGCGGCGCGGTTTTGATCTTCGGCGTATCCGAAGTACTTCAGCGCGTTGGTCAGCGTGGCCGGACCGCAGTTGTTCCAGCCCTGGTATTCGCTGCCCAGGTTGCGCATGCGGTGGGCGGAAGGCAGCTCAACGCTGGATTCGTTGGTCTGCGCGCGGACGGGCAAGACGAGCAAGAAGAGAAGCGCAATAACGACGATCTGCATAGCGCGGAATCCGAGAAATTGCTTTCCAATAGCCCCATTATACACGGGTTGATTCCTGCCTAGCCAAGCCCAAGTTGAGGATTTTGCGCTTACACAGAATAGTAGCCGCCCCTAGAGACACCGGCGCGGCTCAAGAAATCGCTCGGGAGTATCCGCGGCTATCAGCCACTGGACATATTGCGCGTGCAGCTTCGCGACGACATCGGGGTAGGTCGCGCTCAGGTCATGCTGATGCCCGGGGTCCGTTCTGGAACGATAGAGTTCCACCTTCTGTCCCTCGACCGCGTAAAGCAGATCCCACTCGCCGTCGGTGATTGAACTTGGCGAAATCTCCACCACGACGCGATTCTGCCCATCGACCGTTTTCGATAATTCGCCGACCTCTTCAAAGGGAGCGCTGGATACCACCAGATCATGCACCGCATCGCCCGCTATCAGCGGCATGATTGATTTTGCCTGCGTACGCGCGGGGATGGGCAAGTCCAACAGGTCCAGAACCGTCGGCATCAAATCCGGCAGGGACAGCAAGCCCGAAACCCGGTCAGCCGCCACGCCGGGCAGATAAGCCAAGAGCGGGACTTGAATCAACTCGTTGTGCAGCGGTGAGCGGTGCACTTGGCGCTGATTCACGGTCAAGCCCTTGGCAAAGCCTTCGTCAAAGCCGCTGCCGTCGGGCCAGCGAAATCTGCGTTTGCCAAACAATCCGTGCTCGCCGAAGTAGAAGCCGTGGTCGGACAGGAAGAAAATCGCGGTGTTGTCCAGGAGATTCAGCACGCGCGCGCGTTCCATCAAGTAGCCGAACCAATGGTCGACCATGGAGATTTCGCCCTTGTAACAGGCGCGGGCGATAGCCAGGTCGCTTTCGGAGACACCGTCTGCCCGGTAGTCGTAATAGGTCGGCGCGATGACCTCGCCCTGGTAATCGGGCATGTAGGTTTTCACATAATAGGCGGGCGCGTCCCACGGTTCATGCGGGTCCCAGGTATCGACATAAAGAAAGAAGGGCTGCTCGTGGTGGCGCTCCAGCCAATCGGCCGCTTCCTTGAAGGTCTTTGGCGCGCAGTACCCTTCGATCTCCGAGACATGACGCTGCTGATGGCGATAGGCGCGTTCCGTCCCGTGCAACTGCCCGCGCACATAGATGAATTCGTGAAAACCGCGTTCTTGCCCATAACCCCTGCGAGCAAGGAAGGGCGTATCGGCAATGGCGACGGTATTGTAGCCGGCCGCGCTAATCTCTTCCGCCAGCGTCGTTTCAGTCTGCGGCAATGGCGCCCAGGGCAAATAGGTAAAAGTATAGCGGCCCGTCATCAGGTCAGCCCGCGCCGGCACCGTGGGGAAGGACGCGGCGTAGCAATCCTCGAAAACCAGCGCGCTCTCGGCAAATCGATCCAAGTTGGGCGTGATGACTTCGGTATTGCCGTAACAGGGCAGGTGATCTCGGCGCAGCGTATCCGACACAACCATGATGATATTCATTGCGGCAATCCTCTTTACTTGAGACCCGAATGGACGAAGCCTTGCACATAATAGCGCTGCAAAAACACGAATATGATCACCACAGGCACCGTCGCCACAAAAGAACCGGCGAAGACCAGCTCCCAACGGATGTTTTCGTCGCTGAACAATTTCGCCAGCGCCACCGTAATAACCGTCTTAGATTCATCGGTGATGACGATCGAGGGCCAAATAAAGGAATCCCAGGAAAAGATGAACTTGATGAATGCGGCGCTGACCAGTGCCGGGACGATATTGGGCATCATCACATTCCAATACATCCGAAAATAAGAACAGCCGTCAATGATGGCTGCGTCGAACAAGTCTTGTGGGAGCTCGGCGAAGTGCTGCCGCAGCAAGAAGATGATAAAGGCGTCCGTTATCCAGGGCAGGAAGATTGACGGCAGCGTGTTGTCGATACGCAATTGCTGCATCGTCAGAAACAGTGGTATCAGCTTGGCTTCGAAAGCGATGGTCAAGGTTGCCAGGATCACGATGAAAAGGACGCGCCGACCGGGAAACTTCAGCCAGGCCAGCACAAAGGCGATCATGCTATTGATCGTGACCGCGAAGGTGACGGACATTGCCGCCACGACCAGGCTGTTGAGCACCGCCTGCGCGAAGTTGGTCTCGGTGAATAAGACCTGCAGGTTGTCCAAAGTGGGATTGCTCGGCACGAAAGTTTGCACCGATACGGGATACATGTCGTCAAACAAATCCTGGCGCGTCTTGAAGGTCGAGCCAACGATCCACAGATAGGGCGTGGCAAAGATGATGACGATGATCAAATAAACGGCTATCCGCAGCAGGGATGCCGCGGACAACGGTCGCCCGCTATCGGGCTTCGCCGTTTGATGCGCCTCAGTCATCGCCGTCGTCCCGCGAAAGGCGCAATTGAAAGATGCTGATGGCGATGAGCATGACCGCCAGAATTACCGAAAGCGCGGTGGCGTAACTGAAACGATTGAAGCGAAAAGCCAGATGGAAGATGTAATGCACGATGACGCGCGTGGCGTTGGAAGGTCCGCCGCCGGTCAACACTTCGACAGGCACGAAGATCTTGAAGGCGGCTATCGTGCTCGTCACCAAGACAAAAACATGCGTCCGGTTCAGCAGCGGCAGCGTGATATGACGAAAGAGCGCCCAGCGTCCGGCGCCATCAATACGCGCCGCTTCGTAATAGGACCCCGGAATCGCCAAGAGACCGGCCAGATAGAAGATCATGCTCAAGCCAACTTCTTTCCAAATGGTGATGGCGGCCAGGACCGGCAGCGCCTGATGCTTGTCCCTCAAAAAGCCTTGCTGCGGCAAGCCAAAGGCTTCCAGCGCGCTGTTGACGATGCCGATATCGGAATGGAACATCATGCCCCATACGATCGAGGCGACCACCATGGAAGTAACCGCCGGGAAGAGTATCAAGGTGCGCAGGAAGGTCGAGTCTCTGCCTGGTTTCGCAATAAGCAAAGCCAGGCAGAGCCCCAGCGCCATTTGCAGCGGCACCTTGATCAGAAAGAAGAGTGCCGTATTCCGCAGCGACAGCAGCAAAATCGGATCGCTAAGCGCTATATCGTAATTCTTCAATCCGGTGAAGGTAAATGCGCCGGTGAAGACCTTGTAATCCGTGAAGCTCAAGCGGAAGGTATCGGCAATCGGCCAATAGTGGAAGAGGAACAAGCCGACTAGCGCCGGCAGCGAAAGCAGGAACGCGGCCCGATAGCGCTGGGCATTGCGGCTGTTGGAGAAGAATTGTGTCATGCCGATGCCTCCTTTCCCGATGGCGCGTTGAGCCACCGGGAAAGGGTTGGGCGATCGCGGGCGGGACTTACCTGAACTGCATGAGCTGCGCGTCCGCTTCCAGGATTGCGTTGGCGACTTCCTCTTCAATATCGCCACCTAAGCCAATGTTGACCATCATGTCAATCGCGATGACGCGATTGAAGATCGTATGCGCGGGACCGCCGGGACGAGAATGACCCCAAGCCACCATCTCATCAAAGAGCAGCTTCAAGTAGCCTTCCTGAAACTCCGGCAATTCCTGCTGAAGCGATTTGCGACCGGGCATCACCTGCGTGACGGCGTGATAGGTTTTGTAACCCTCGCTGCTGGTGAAGAAGGCAACGAATTGCTTTGCTTCATCGGGATTGTCGCTTCTGGCGGCGATGCCCGGCGCGAAGGAACCGGTATGCGACAGCTTCGTCTTGATATAGGGCACTGGCATGACGCTCCAATTCAGATCGGGGAAGACGCGGTTCAAGACGGAGCCAGTCGGCGGAATCGTGAAGTAGGTGGCCGTCAAGCCATTGGGGAAGGCATCCGGGATGTTGTCCGTCGGGATGAAGCCGTCTGTGTACAAGCTCTGGTAGAACTCATAGGCTTCCATCGCTTGCGGGGTGTCAATGTACCCGGCGAAGGTCGTCAAATCTGGCGAAATGGTCTCCCAGAGCGGTTCGCCCGGGCTGCTGGCGCTGCGGATAATCGTCCAGGTGAAGAAGGCGCCTTGCAAGGGACTGTTGAAGCCCATCATGCCCCAGACTTCATTGCCCTGTTCGGCTTGATGCGCCCGCACTATGTTGACATTGTCAACGAATTCCTGCCATGTCCAGACATCTTCCAGGGTTTGGGGCACTTCGACGCCCGCTGCTTCGAACATGTCCACATTGTAATACATGGCATTGGCGGCATTTGACCAGGGCGCGGCAAACATGTGACCGTCCAGCGACACCATCTCAATGAGGTCCGTCATGAAGTCGTCCAGATCCGCTTCGCTGAACATATCCTCTATCGGCATGAGCGCGCCGTTGTAAGCCAGATTCTGGATGCCGACGCCGTCTATCAAAGCGGCATCCGGCGGGTTGTTGCCAGCGAAGGCGACTTGAAGTGAATCGAAAAACTGGTTGAAAGGAATCGCCGTCAACTCGACGCGAATGTTGGGATTCTGCGCTTCAAAAGCCTCAATGACGGCAGCCGTGCCTTCATCGCGACCGCGACCGCCCGGTATCCAGAAGTCTATCGTAACTTGATCCTGGGCGAAGATTGGGACGGGCAGCGATGAGAGAGCCAGCAGAACGAGTAGCAGACAGATTGCCAATTTGCGTTTCATGATCATCTCCTCAATAGTGGTTTGCGTACGCCATCACTGCGGCGAGCCTAACACATCCCGCTGTCTTTTGCACATTTTGCGATTAGTGGTGGAATGCGCCAGAATCAGCGCGGCTTGCGCCGGCCCGACTCGTACAAGGATATCGCGATGACAAACAAGCCCAACATTGTCCTGATCGTCAACGATCATCAAGCCTGGTATCGGCATGGCTGGGACGGTGGACCGCGACCGCAAATCCCCAGCTTCGACTGTTTGGCGGCGGCTGGCATCCGCTTCAACCGCGCCTATTGCGCTGTGCCTCTCTGCGGTCCCTCGCGGCGCTCGCTGGCCACCGGGCTCTACCCGCACAACCACCGCAATTACTACAATTATTCCAACTCGCCCTACGACCGCGAAATCTATCTAAGCAACCTGGCACGCGGCGGTTACCGCTGTTTCTACTACGGCAAATGGCATGCGGGCGCCGGCAGCGCGCTGGATTTTGACTGCGAAGGCTTCTCGCAAGAAGATTATGGCAATCCCTATAGAAGCGCCGCATATCGCGATTACCTGCAAAAGCGGAATCTTCAGCCGGCGCGGCATCAGATCGAGTATGTTTTTGACAGCTTTGTCATGGAACGCGAGTTTCCCGAGCTCAAAGTCGGCGCGGAGTATCGCAGCGACCGCTACTGGTGCGGGGAACATGCCATTGGCATCACCACGACGCCGAAAGAAACGCACGAGGCTTTCTTCCTGGCGGACATGGCTTGCGAGCGTCTGGAGGCGCTGGCGGCTTCATCCGACAGCCGACCCTTTCATCTGCGGCTCGATTTCTGGGGACCGCATCAGCCCTATTTTCCGACGCGGGAATTCGCTGAACTCTATGACCCGGAAGATATCCCCGAGTACGGCAATTTCAATGACGGGCTGGCGGGCAAGCCAGATCTTTTCTGGCAGGACCCTCATCGCCAACTGACTGATGACGCCGGGCGCTTTGCCAGCCCCAGCAGGCTGAACTGGGGAGAGTGGCAGCGGATTCTCGCCCGCGCCTACGCCCATATCACGCTGGTTGACGCGGCTGGCGGGCTGGTCCTGGACAAACTGGACGAGCTTGGCTTGGCGGACGATACGCTCGTCATCTGGACGGCTGATCATGGCGATGGCTTGGCCAGTCATGGCGGGCGCTTTGACAAGGGTTCCTATCTCACCGAAGAAGTGCTTCGCGTGCCGCTGGCAATGCGCTACCCCGGTCATATCGCCGCCGGGCAAGTTTCGGAGGCGCTGGCATGCGGAACGGACATCGCGCCGACCATATTGGATGCGGCGGGCTTGCAGTTTGAGCGCCCGGCCGATGGCGAAAGTTTGCTGCCCCTGGCGACGGATCGCGACGCACAGCCAAGACAATCCCTGATGGTGGAAACTTATGGACACGGTTTTGGCACGATTGAGTTGGGCAGGGCAGTCATCAAGGGCGCCTGCAAGCTGATCGCCTGGCAGAACCATGAGAGCGAATTCTATGACCTCGCAGCCGATCCCTACGAACTGCGGAATTTGTACAATGAGCCTGACCGGCAGGCGACCGTCCGCGAATTGGAGGAGGAACTGCGCGCCTGGCTGCGGAAAACCGGCGACAGGGACTTCGGACAGCCTATCTCGGACGAGTTCCGCGCGCTGGACGAGCAACGATTTCAGGAATTACTCAAACGCCGGGCGAGGGTAAATGATGCCGCCGAGTGAGCAGAAGAATATCATCCTGGTGGTCAACGATGATTTGGCCTCTTGGGCGCTGGGCTCATACGGCAATCGGGAAATCAACAGTCCGACGCTGGATTATCTGGCGGCGACTGGTGTACAGATGGAAAACGCGTTCACGCCGACGCCCGTCTGTTCGCCCGCCCGCGCTTGCCTGCTGACGGGTCGGCTGGCCTCACAGCACGGCATTCACGATTATCTGTCATCGACCATCCCGGCGATTCATCGGCGTCCCTGGCTTAAGGACGAGATTACGCTGGCGCAGCTGCTGTCGGAAGCTGGCTATCAGACCGCCCATTGCGGCAAGTGGCACCTGGGCAGCGACGATCAACCGCAGGCCGGCTTTCGCCATTGGTTCAGCGGCGTGGGCGATTATCCAGCCGAACATGGCGGCGAGCATCGCTTCAGCCTGAATGGGCAGATCCAGACAATACCCGGTCAGCGCACGCCGGTCATCACCGACAAGGCGATCGAGTTTTTGCGGGGGCGCGATGCTACAGCGCCGTTTTTCCTGCACATCGGCTATTTCGGCACGCACAATCCCTGGCGGGGGCAGCCGGAGCGTTTAGCGGCGCGCTACCGCGGGCAGGCATTTGCGGACCTGCTCGATCAACCTGCTTATCCTTTTGGCAGGCAAGCGCTGGAATCAACATTGCCCACGCGTCTGAATCCGCGCGAGGCGCTGGCGCAATACTTCGCCGCGGTCGCACATATTGACGAGGCGATGGGGCGCTTGCTGGACGAGCTGGAGTCGCTGAAACTCCGCGAGCGGACGCTGATCGTCTTCACCTCGGATCATGGGTTGTGCTGCGGGCAGCATGGCTTGTGGGGCAAGGGCAACGCCACCCTGCCGCTGAATATGCTGGAAGAATCGATTCGCGTGCCGCTGATAATCAATCAGCCGCGAGACCTCTTCGCCGGCCAGCGGCGCCAGGAATTTGTCGATCACCTGGATGTCTTCCAGACCATTGCCGAGTACGCGGGCATCGCTAACCGGCTGGATGCGAAGCGCAAGTATCCCGGGCGCAGTTTCTTGCCGCTGCTGGACAATTCCGCCACGCTGCCGGATTGGCGCAGCCTGCAATTTGGCGAATATGGCGATCTACGGATGGCGCGCGGAAGGCGTTACAAACTCCTGCGCCGCTTCAATCAAGACGCGCCGGGCGAACTTTTCGACCTGCAAGAGGATCCTGGCGAAACTCATAATTGCTATGGCGAGGTTGCCTATCAGGCGGTCGTCGAAATGCTCTCAGCCGAGCTTGAGGGCTACTTCGCACGCTATCAAGATGCGCAAAAGAGCGGCTTGCAAGTACGAGACCGGCCGCGGCACAACCTGACGGAAGCCTGGCGACAGGCACAATAGACCAGCAGTTGGCGCTAGAGCCAGCCTTCTTCGCTAGTCACGCGCCACTGCGAGATGCAGTCGATGGCCGGCGCCGGCTCGATGAAGGGTTCCTCTTCGCCAGCTTCCAGCATGCGCTTGACAAGTCGCCCGCGCAGCAAATCTGCCACAGCCCGGTGCGACGGGCAGCCCGCCCGGTTGTCCAGCTCTTCCGGATCTGCCAGCAGGTCATAGAGCGCGGCTTCGACATAGCTGTCGCTGTCGGCATGGTCGCGCCCGGAGCGCTGAGGCGCGGCAATGGCGTATTTCCAGCGCCGGCTGCGGATGGCGCGCCCGACATGCGACTCGCTGATTTGGATGAAGGCTTCGTCGGGCCAGTCTTCTGTCTCGCCGCGCAGCAAGGGCAAAATCGAGCGTCCCTGCATATCATCCGGCACCGGCAGCCCGGCGGCCTCCAGCAAGGTCGGCGGCAGATCCACCAGGCTGACCATCTGCGATACGCGCCCGCCGCCCGTGAAGGGACCACCATGCAGCATGGTCGGCACGCGCACCGAAGCGTCATGGCAGGAGCGTTTGTATTCATCATTGCGCGTTTTGAAATGGCAGCCATGATCGGAAGTGAACAGAATGATGGTGTCCTCCAGCATGTCCAGGCTCATCAGCGCGTCCATTAGCCTGCCCAGGGACTCGTCCAGCTTCTTGATCATGCCGCAGTAGCCCGCCCACTGCTGATGAGACGAACCGCCCAGCGCAGCCAAATCCGGCGGCAGCCAAGCCCCGCGGTAACGCTGCGCGTAACCCGGCGGCGACGGATAATCATCGCGCTGATTCTGGTGGTGCGGCTCCAGATATGAGACGAACAGGAAAAAGGGATTGTCCTGATGCTCGTCAATATAACGGATAGCGGCATCCGTCTGCGCGTCCACGCGGTAGCCGGGCAGCTTGACCGCCTCGCCATCGTTGTCGTACATCACCAGATCATAAGCATCCGAGGTGAATTCCAGCGCGTTGGAAGCCAGCCAGTAGTCGTAGCCGCCGCGCTGCTCCACTGGCACAGCGCCGAGACCGGAGTCGGCCAGGTGCCACTTGCCGATGTAGCCGGTGTCATAACCCGCCTCGCCAAAACAATGCGCCAGGGTGCGGCTGTCCTGCCGCAGCGCGATGCCATTGCGGTAGCAGCCAGTTGTCGTGGCGTACTGGCCCGTCTGCAGGCAACTGCGGGCGGGACCGCAAACCGGCTGCGGGGTGATGGCGTAATGCACATCCGTGCCCGCGCGAGCCAGCCGATCAAAATTGGGCGTCAGGTCCAGCGGGCTGCCGTGCACGCCGGTACTGTCCCAGCGCTGCTGGTCGGTGAAAAAGACGATGACATTGGGTTGTTTGGACATTGCGCGCGCCTCGCAGGGTTTTGCGCGCAATTCTAGCACAAGACCCAAAGCCCTCGGCGCCCGATGAAAGAGATTGAACCGCAGAGAATACAGAGGACACAGAGATGATCAGTTGTAGGGGCGAGGCATTGCCTCGCCGCTTAACATCTCTCGATCCTCTCTCAAGTCAGGGGGAAGCCAGGACCGTGCGGAATCTGTATGGGCAAGCCGGTGGCTCGCTCTGCAACCTCGACCTGACCTCCGTACCCCTTGGAATCAGGCATAGAAGCGTCTCGCTGAGACGCCCCTCTTTCGTTTCGCGAAGTATAGGCCTGTACAGCAGATGCCCTCAGTATTTTGGGCCTCTGTGGGAAGACACCCCTTCCCCAATGTTTCGGATTCGCGTAGACACAGACCTACGGCAAGGGGCTGGGGGATGGGGTAGGCGGGCGACCCACTGGGTCGCCCGCCTACACGATTTCACGGGTGGAAAGGTCTATGGTTTAGCCCTCGATCGTCCACTTGTGAATGTCGGCGGTGTAGCCGTAGAAGACCCAGAAGGCCGCAGGCTCGAAGCCGCTGATGCGCGTGTTGGCTGTCTGCCAGATGTTAGGCACGAAGGACCAGTCATAAGCCACATCTTCGTGGGCGATGCGCTGGATTTCGCGGTAAATCTCGCCACGCGCCGCAGTGTCACAGCCGGGCACGGCGCGCGCCTGGTCGATCAGGGCGTCGATTTCCGGATTGACATAGGAGGCCAGGTTGTTGCCGCTGCCAGGGATGTCCTGCTTGCCATGGAGCAGCGTCATAAAGTCGTTGGGGTCGGGCGCGCCACCGGTGCCACCGCTGTTGCTCATGGAAGTGGCGTCATACATCTGCCCCAGGTAGATATCGCTGATGTAGTTTGCCCATTCGACCTTTTCCAACTGCACATCGAAGCCGATGTCCTTCAATTGATCCTGCGCGACCAAGACATGTGTCTCGAACATGAGCAGGATGTCGCTGTAGGAGATCAGGAAGGACAAGGGCACGCCGTCTTTCTCGCGGAAGCCGTCGCCATCCGAGTCGACCCAGCCAGCCTCTTCCAGCAGCGCCATAGCGCCATCGGGGTCATAGGGATAGGGCTGCAGGTCGTGGTTGTAAGCCCAGCCGATCGCCGGGTTGACTGCGCCGATGAGACGGGTGCCGCCTTGGTCGCCGCCCATGGTCGCCAAGACATCGCCCTTGTTGTAGCCCATGGCGACTGCCTTGCGCACGGCCGGATCGCTGAAGATAGGATGCGGCACTTGCTCGACTGGGTTGCCATCTTCGTCATAGGCGCGCTCTGGATGCTGTGGATCGACCCAGTTCAGCGACATGAACTTGACCGACATCTGCGGGTAAATCTCCCACTGCAAATTGCTGGTATCCGGGATCTGCGAGAAGAGATCGCCGTGCAGGTAGGTATAGTCGACCTCGCCCGCCTGGATGGATTGCAGCGCTACCGCCTGCTCTTTGATGTTGCGGTTGATCAGGTAAGGAATGCCGGCATCGCCGCCCCACCAATCTGGGTTGGCGTGGTAGCTCTGGTAGGCATCCGGCGCCCACTCGTCCAGAATGTAGGGACCGCCGCTGATGCCAACCGGCTCGACCGAGACCATGTTGTCCTCGAAGTCGCTGAAATCGGCAGCGAAGAGGTGCGAGGGCAGGAAGCGCACGCCGCCCAACTGGCTGAAGGCCGCGCAATCCAGCTTGTTCAGCTCGACCTCGTAAGTCTTGTCATCCACCACGCGCACTTCCGCGACAGCCGCGACTTCGTTCTCCTGGATGGACGCGACTTCATCCGACTTGATGGCGTCGATGACGAATTTCATGTCATGCGCGCTAATCGGCATGCCGTCCGACCAGTTGGCGTCTTCACGGATATGGAAGGTGTAAGTCAAGCCATCTTCTGAGATTTCCCAATTGGTCAAGCCAGGCACAGGCGCGGATGTGGCGCTGTCGATCTCGTAGGGTTTAGGCCAGAGCACGCTGAAAGCTTGGAAGGACGCGCCGTCGCTACTCATGGCCGGGTTGAAGGTGCTGATGTTGCCGAAGCCGCGAATGACGACAGTTTCCGCGTCCTGCGCTATCACAAAGGCGACTGACAGCACCAGCAGCAATACGAACAATAATTTGAGCACTCGCATGGGGATCTCCTCTGTCTACCGTTTTCCGTCGGGCGCAGCGCGCTGCTCCACAAATTGACTATATCAGCATTGCGCGGCGAATGCGAAAAGTGGCGAATCTGCAAAGGTCGCCCTTGCGCGTTTAGAACCCATGTGCTATACTGGGTTTATTAGCGCGGATGCGGCAAGCGCACTACACTAGCGGCAAGCCCAAGAGAAACGAGATGGTAGCGATGGCAAAGCGAACTCAAGCGGTAAAGACGGTCCAGAATTTCAATGGCAGCAGTCACGAAGCCCGCCAGAAGGCGCTCGACGCCACTCTCACCGATATCACCAAACGCTACGGCGACGGCACGATCTTCAACCTCGGCACTGGCAGCAACCTGCAGGTCGAGGCGATTTCCACCGGCTCGCTGGGCATTGATATATCGCTGGGCGTTGGCGGGGTGCCGCGCGGGCGCATTGTCGAGATCTATGGACCCGAGTCCAGCGGCAAAACCACGCTCTGCCTGCATGTGGTGGCTGAGGCGCAAAAGACCGGCGGCATCTGCGCCTTCATCGATATGGAGCACGCGCTCGACCCAGCTTACGCCGAGAAAATCGGCGTAGACACGCAGCAGCTCTATGTCTCGCAGCCCGATACTGGTGAGCAAGCGCTGGAAATCACCGAGCATCTGGTGCGCTCTGGCGCGCTGGATGTCATCGTGGTCGACAGCGTGGCAGCGCTGGTCCCGCGCGCGGAAATCGAGGGCGAGATGGGCGATACGCATGTCGGTTTGCAAGCGCGTTTGATGAGCCAGGCGCTGCGCAAGCTGGCCGGCGCTATCAAACAGTCCAATGTCTGCGTGATCTTCACCAACCAACTGCGGGAGAAAGTCGGCGTCATGTTCGGCAGCCCGGAGACGACTCCCGGCGGGCGGGCGCTGAAGTTCTATGCCAGCGTGCGCATTGACATCCGCCGCATCCAGCAGATCAAGCGCACGGGCGACATCGTGGGCAACCGCACGCGCGTCAAGATTAAGAAGAACAAGGTGGCCGCGCCTTTCAAAGAATGCGAATTCGACATCATGTTCAACCAGGGCATCAGCAAGTCGGGCGAGATCATCGATATCGGCACGGAGCTGGGCATCATTGACAAGCGCGGCGCCTTCTATCGCTACGGCGACGAGCTGCTGGGGCAGGGCAGGGAAAACGCCAAGCAATACCTGGAGAGCAACGGTCGAATGTCGGATGTGATCGAAGACAAGATCCGGCGGGTGTTCGGCTTGCCAGCCAGAGCGGAGGTGGCGGAGGGGTAGGGCTACTTCAGGTATAAACGCCAACACCAGTCAGTAATTTGGACTGATGTTGCCTTTGCCATATATTTCCCTGTCAATAGTCTCGTGTGTTTGAGGCGTGGTCTACGGTTAGCGGAGCGATGAAGATGTCCGATGACAATTACAATTGCGTTCGCGATATTCTGAACGAAGTAAGGGACGGACTGGGTCCTTTTGTCGTGCAGGTATACGGGCGGCATTTTGGGCGAAAACGCAATGCCCACCTGAGAAAGCTCGTTGACTTGCTCAGCAGCGAGGGAAAATACCGAAAGAAGGTGTTTGAATGCGACGAAGACGCCTTGCAAGAGATTGATATTGCAGGTTGGCTGAAGATAATGCGCTTGCGGTGGGAAAATATCTTCGCGGACGCGCTGAGCAAACACGCCGATAGGCCCTATACCTATGTACAAAATGCTCCCGCCTATGTGCTCGAACTAGCCGATGCCCGCAACAAACTGGCGCATGAATCGGAAAACAACCAGTTTACCGATTACGATACCCTGCGCATTGTAGAAACAGCCTCCTTCCTTATGCAGGCTATCGGAGCGATAGAACAAGCAGAGAAATGCGATTGGATCAAGCGCCGATTCCGTTTCGAAAGAGATCATAAACCCAGTGATACATCTCTGGTATCTGCGGACGAGATGTCAGCGCGCGAGTACAAAGAGCCGCCGGCCAGTGAAGAATTGAAGAAAGCAGACCTGGTTGGAATCGATTTATCAGCGCACAAGATGGCGGGTTACGACTTATCAGGTCTTGACATGTCAGATTCAAACTTGTCGGGATCATCCTTGAAAGGCTCGGATCTGCGCGGCACAAACCTGCACGCGGCAAACATGCGGCAGTCCGATGTTGCAGGAGCGGATTTGCGGGACGCCGATATGCGGCATGCCAACCTGGCCGGGTCGAACTTGACGAAAGCCAACCTGTCTAACGCGAATCTACTGGGCGCAAATCTGTCTAACGCAAACTTGTCTGGCGCGGTCTTGTCGAGCGCGACTCTGCGGCATGCCAACTTGACTAGAGAGAGTCTGGCAAATGCTGATTTGAAGGGCGCGGACCTCAGAGACGCCAAGTTGACTGATTCGGACTTGAGCGCAGCGGATTTACGGAATGCTGACTTGTCAGATGCGCACATTGCTAGAGCCAACTTGTCTCGCGCAGAATTGACGGGCGCGAATCTGACAAGCGCAGACTTGCAGGCTGCAACATTGAGCGACGCCGTATTATCATTCGCTAACTTTCGCAGGGCAAAATTGTCGGAAGCTATATTGACGAATGCTGACTTCAACGGGGCCGACTTGGCGGGCGCCGACTTGCGCAACTCGGATATGCGGCGGACAAAACTCCGCAATGCGGACTTAACCGCTGGATTGTTGTCAGAGGGCGTTGACCTGGGCGACGCCGACTTGATAGGCGCCAACTTGTCCAATGCGGACCTTGAGAACGCGTATATGCCGGATGCAAGCCTCGCGAAAGCATTCCTTCCTAATGCAAACCTGGAAAAAGCGAATCTGACGCATGCGAATCTGACGGATGCCTATATGCTGCAGGTAGACTTGAAGAACGCGAATCTAACCAGCGCAAACCTGACGAATGCTTACTTGTGGCGCGCCGATTTGCAACGTACGGATTTGCAACAAGCGAATTTAACAAATGCTGACCTGTGTGGAGCGGATCTGTTTCGGGCGAAGATATTCAGAGCAGACCTAACTAACGCAAAATTCAACGCTAAGACCAGGCTTCCCGACGGCACAAATTGGAACGAAGACGTCGATATGACCAAATTCACGAATTCGCCCGAAGATGGCTAGTTCGTCTGCCCCGCAGCCCACTCCGCCTCGCTGACCAGTTCACCATTCGTCACATCGCCGTGCTGATAGCGCTTGTGCTTGTCGAAGTGCAGCTCGACCTCCGCCTGGAAGGGGCAGCGCGCCGCACTGGCCACTTTTCGGCACCAGTAGCCCTTGCCGTCATCCGTCTGCGACAGATCATTCAACGGGTCGACGCGGATGCGCAGTACCTGCTTGCACATCTTGGGGCGCACATAGAAGTAGATGCCGCGGTCTTCATCGCGCCCGCCGCCGCCGAAGAGGTTCTTCAGAAAGTTCATCGTCTCGCCCCTCGTCTCAATCCAGGCGCAGGTCCCAAGCCGCCACATCCGCCATCATTTCGTGCGCCGTCATGTCCAGGTGCACGGGCGTCACGCTGGCATAATTGCGATGCACCGCCCACAGATCCGTGCCCAGCTCGTCGGTGTCGCCCGTGGGCGGCTCGCCGCCGACGCGCACCAGGTTTTCGCCTGTATGCAACAGTTTGTCGCGATACTGCCGCACACCCTGGCGGGTTACGCGGATGCCGCGCAGGTGTTCCCCGCTGGCTAGGGCAGGCACATTGACATTCAGGATAGTCAAGGGCGGCAAGCCCCGCGCCAATACTTGCCCGACCACATGCCGCGCCACCCGCGCAGTCAGCGCATAATCGCCGGCGTCTTGGGCTTTGGCATCGGCCAGAGAAAAAGCCACCGCTGGCAGCCCGTGGATCGCCGCCTCCAGCGCCGCAGTGACCGTGCCGCTGTAGGTCAAGTCCTGGCTCATATTTTCGCCGCGGTTGATGCCGGAAACGACGATATCAGGCTTCTGCTCCACCAGCCCCAGCAGTGAGAGCGCGATGCAATCGGCCGGAGAACCGTCCACCGCCAGGGTTGGGATGTCGTCGCCAATGCAGCCACGCTGGTAGCGAATATCCTGAGAAAGCGTAATTTTGTGCCCGCTGGCGCTTTGATTGGTCTGTGGCGCGCAAACTTGCACATCGCCAAGCGCAGCCATGGCTTCAGCCAGCGCCAGGATGCCCGGCGCCGCGTAGCCATCATCATTGGTAACCAGGATGGTAGCCACTAGCCGCAATCACCCGGCGCCAAGGTGAAAGGCTGGCTGCTGGCGCTGTTGTCGCTGGTGTCGGTCTCGGCGACCTGGATGCCGCCCACTGTCACGCGGATGATCAAGTCCTGCCCCAGTGGCTGGCTCAGCGTGAAATTGGCTGCCAGTTCATAGGATTCGCCCGCGCCCAGCCCTTGCATTAGCGTGACCGGCTGCGAGCTGATGACTTCTGCATTGTCCGCCCGCAGCGCTTCCACCAGCGGCAGCCCCAGGGTGCGCGCGCGATGCTCGCCGATATTGCGAATGGTGGCCCTGACAGCCAGTTCCTGCCCGCAAACCGGCGCTTCTGGTTGCAAACGCAACTCCTCGACAATCAGGTTGGGCAGGGGTGGCGGCGGACCTGTCTCGGCTGGCAGGCCGGTGATATCAACTTCGCTGACATTCTCGCTGTAGAGCCAGGCTTCATCTGCTCCTTCGTGCTGCACGCGATACCAGTCGCGGCCCGGGCTCACCGCCACAATGACGATAGGCGCATTCTCGGGCAGGTTGCCGATGGGTTCGTGGCTGGTGCTGGGACCGCGGCGCAGGTTGCTGGGCTGGACGACGCTGGCGGCGATATGCCAATCCGGCGCAGCGGGCGAGTCCGCGTCGGTTTCGGATGCGCTTGCCTCATCCATTGACGCGGACTCCGTTGGCGCTGGCGGTAGCTCGGCATCGCCCGGCGGGATCACACGAATGCTGACATCCGCCCGCGCAGATGTGCCATCAGCTCGTTCCGCCGTCACCGATAGTTGGTGGTTGCCGGGATTGCTGGTGGGCCAGTCAATGCTCAGCGGCAAGATGTCGGCGCCGGTCTGGTTGGGGTTGATTTTCTCGCCCAGCAGCGCTTCATCCAGCAGCACGGCTACGCGCGTCAAGTCGGCGCCAGCATTTTCTACGCGGGCTTGCACGATGACGGTGGCGCCGGCCAGGAAGGTCTGGTTAGGTAGGGGCGCGGCGATGACGATCTGCGGCGGACCTTCATAGCGCGCGGCCGCTCCCTCGCGCGTGAAATTGAGATTGCAGCCAGCCGCGACCAGCAGCAGCAATGCCGAAAGGCATGCCCGCAGCACGCTCGCTGTAAAGCCGACCGGCATGGCAAAACTCCTCTGCCTTGCAATTGGCGCGCGGCAAGTCTAGCAGAATTCGCCAGCTTTGGCGAGTTTGTGTACCATAGAGGAGCGGAGCGAAGATCAACAGAAGGCTTCACCACAGAAGAAACGAGGCAACACAGAGACACAGAGATTTGGAAAATCGTAGGGGCGTGTCGGTGGAGTCTGTTGAAGAACTCCCACCCCAAACTCCTCCCCGAGAGGGAGGGACTTTAACGGCTCAAAAGCGGTCAGTAGCCTCCTCTTCCCTCATTTTGGGGTAAGGGGCCGGGGGATGGGGGGCTTTTTCAACGGCGAACGGTGAGTCGCCCGCCCCTACAGATTAGGCATAGAGTCAGCCTCTCTCATGTCTATGGGGGAGGCGATGAGGGGTTGTTTCACCCTGACTGGACGGGGGGATTGAGGGGGTTAAGCAGGCATGGCAGTTTTGCAGGGCAAGCGCGTCATCCTGGGCGTCTGCGGAAGCATCGCCATTTACAAGGCTATCGACCTGGCCAGCCAACTGACGCAGGCCCGCGCGCAAGTCGATGTCGTGATGACCGCCGCCGCGCAGAAGTTCGTCAGTCCCCTGACCTTCCAGGCTGTCAGCGGACGCCCCGTTTACAGCGATTTGTGGCGCGGCGACCCCGGCGCATTGCCCAGCCACATCGCCCATATCGGCTTGGCGGAAGCGGCTGACCTGCTGGTCATCGCGCCGGCCACCGCCCATACCCTGGCGAAACTGGCGCACGGTCTGGCGGCTGACCTGCTTTCCGTCACGGCGCTGGCGGCCAGTTGCAGACTGCTGATTGCGCCAGCCATGGACGGCGGCATGTTGGATCATCGGGCTACGCAAGCCAATATCGAGATTCTGCGCGAGCGTGGCGCGCATATCATCCAGCCGGAGAGCGGTCGCTTGGCCAGCGGGCTAACAGGCAGCGGTCGCTTGCCAGAAACGCCGACGCTGCTGGGGCATATCCGCCGCGTGCTGGGGCTGGATGGCGAGCTGGCGGGGCAGAAGCTGGTGGTTACAGCCGGCGGCACCCGCGAGGCTCTGGATCCCGTGCGCTATTTGACCAATCGCTCCAGCGGCAAGCAGGGTTACGCCATCGCCCAGGCTGCCATCGACGCCGGCGCGCGCGTGGTGTTGATCTCGGCCGCGCAGCATTTGACAGCTCCAGTCGGCGCAACGTTTGTGCCTGTCGATTCGGCGGCGGATATGCGCGATGCCGTGCTGGAACATGTGGCGGATTCTGCGGCGCTAATCATGGCGGCGGCGGTGGCGGATTATCGCCCGCGGCAGGTCGCCCGACAGAAAATCAAAAAAGCCGGCGCGGCGCTACAACTGGAACTCGCGCGCACCGACGACATCCTGTTGGCGGTCAAGGCACAGCGACAGAGCAGCGGCTACCCCGTCATCGTGGTTGGCTTTGCCGCCGAAAGCGAAAATCTGTTGGAAAACGCCAGCGGCAAGCTGCAAAGCAAGGGCTTGGATTTGCTGGTCGCCAACGACATCACCGCGCCCGATGCCGGTTTCGGGGTCGACAGCAACCGAGTCGTCGTGCTGGATTCGGAAGGCGGCTTGCAGCGCATCGAACGCAGCAGCAAAGCCAGTATCGGCGCCAGCATCATCCAGCGCGTCGGCAGCTTGTTGGATTGAGACGGCGCATGCCAATCTGTCCGTCAGCCATTTTGCGCGGCTCTTCAAGCAATCCTTCGCCACATCGCCGATGGACTATGTCCTTCGCTTGCGCATGTTGCATGCTTGCGAGCTGCTGCGGGAAACATCAGCCGCCATCGGCGAAATTGCCGACCAGGTTGGCTTTCAGGACAGCAATTACTTCGCCCGCCAGTTCAAGCAGGTCATCGGCACGACGCCGACTCAATATCGCCGCCGCATGCAATTCGCCGATCCTTTGCAAATCAGCGAAGTCAAGCGCAGCTATCCCGAAAGAGCATAGGCGCTAGTCCAGGCTCAGCCCCAGTGCCGCCACCGCCTGTAGCGCGCGGCAATGCGCCACGTAGCCGGCCAAGGTCTGCGCGCAGCCCACGCGATAATAGGGAATCAGCCAGGCCACGCCTGCCACATCAAAGCCGCTCTGCTGGTAGACCACGCGCGTTCCCTCGTCGGCCGCAGCGAAGGTGAGTTGTATTGCCGTCTCGCCCGACCAGGTGGGGTCGCGCCAGGTATAAGCCAGTTGAGTCGGCGGCTGCCAATCGGTGATGCGCCCGATGACCAACTCGCCCCCATCGGCGAAGGTCTCGTAGTAGCGCCCGCCCAAGTGCGGCTCGAAGCGGATATGCCGCGGCTGCGTGGTCTTGGGCGCGAAACTGTAGGGGAAGACGCCTTTTCGGGGCCACCAGGTGTCCATCTGCTCGACAAAGACTGCAAATGCCTGCTCGAGGGGAAGCGGCACGCTGAGTTCGTGTTCAATATCGGGTATCTGCACTTCATCGCCTCGCCATCTGACATTGCGCCTAAAGACTAGCGCGGTCACTTGGCAAAGCGCAAGCGTGTCGGTTACACTGGACGCGAGGGACTGCCGTCACAGCCAATTAGATTGGACGCCAACACTATGTTCGAAGACCCGCAGCAAGTCTCCTTGGCGCTGCGCGAGCAGCAGTACATCGCCACTGACGAGATCGCCACGGTTGCTTTCCTGGCTGACAAACTGGGCAAGCCGCTGCTGGTGGAAGGTCCGGCCGGCGTCGGTAAAACCGAACTCGCCAAAGCCTGGTCTGGCGCCTCCCGGCGTCCGCTGATTCGCCTGCAATGCTACGAAGGGCTGGACGAGAGCAAAGCTCTCTACGAATGGGAATACGCCAAGCAGATGCTCTACACCCAACTGCTGCGCGACAAACTCAGCGACCTGCTGGCGGCCGCCGAGACCCTGCGCCAAGCCGCCGACCGCCTGGGCGAGGAGGACGATGTCTTCTTCAGCGAGCGCTTCCTGCTGGCGCGTCCCCTGCTGGCTGCCTTGACCAGCGACGAGCCCGCCGTCCTGCTCATAGACGAAATCGACCGCGCCGATGCCGAGTTCGAAGCATTTCTGCTGGAAATCCTATCCGACTTTCAGGTCTCCATCCCGGAGCTGGGCACCATCAGCGCGCGCCATCATCCCAGCGTTGTACTGACCAGCAACAACACTCGCGAGTTGTCCGAGGCGTTGAAGCGCCGCTGCCTCTACCTCTTCGTCGATTATCCCAGCCACGATGCCGAACTAAACATCGTCAAACTGCGCGTGCCCGACCTAAACGACAAGCTGGCGCGGCAGACGGTCGAAGTGGTGCAGGGCATGCGCCGCCTCGACCTGAAAAAGAATCCCAGCGTCTCCGAGACCATCGACTGGGCGAAGGCGCTGGTGATGCTCAATGCCGACAACATTGACGCCAAGACTCTGGAGACGACGCTGACCGTGTTGCTGAAACACGAAAGCGATGTGCAGAAAGCCCGCCGACAATTGCAGCAAGGGCGGGAAGTGGACATCCAAAGACCGCGCCGCCGCCCCTCGGATTGGAATTAGTTTGACCACCGAGGACAAAGAGGAATTTGCCACAGAGGCACAGAGATTTGGAAGGTCGTAGGGGCGAGGCATTGCCTCGCCCGCGCATTAATATATGGGTCAAGGCAGGCGACCCAGTGGGTCGCCCCTAGGGCTTTCGAAATTGGCGGGATATGTGATGGGCGTACATAGGCAGAATAAAGTGAACGAAACCGAACCCACGCAAGACCTCGCCAAGAGCTTGTCACGCGCGCCACTGCTGTTCTTTCAACTTGGCTGGGGACCAGCCCTGGAGTGGCTGCCCTTGCTGGCGCTGACGACGCGCGGGCGCAAGAGCGGGCAGCCGCGTCATACCGCCCTGGAATACCGGCGACACGGCAGCAAGCTCTATGTGGTGTCGAGCGCTGGTGAAAACGCCGACTGGTATCGCAACCTGCAGAATGACCCGCGCGTGACCATCCAGCATGGCGCGCAGATTTATGCCGCAAAAGCCTTCCGCGTCGATGACGATGCCGAAGCCCTGCGCGCCCTCTATGCCTTCAGCCGCAATTCCTTCATTTACGAATCGCTATTCGCCCGCATGAGCTCCGCCAATGCCGCCGATTTGAACACGCTGACCGAGGTCGCCGACGAGTTCACCGTCGTGCGCATCGAGCCCAGCCAGGACGAGCCGGAATTACCCCCCGTCGAGCCGTTCAGCCAGCCCCTCCAGCAGCTGGCCACCCTGATAGCGGTCATCGTGGCGCTGCGCCTGCTGCTGGCAGTTCTGCGCGCCTTCTTCGGCGGAGGCCGCTAGCTCCGCTCAGACATCGAATTCCACGCCCTGCGCCAGCGGTAATTCGCTGGAGTAATTGATGGTGTTGGTCTGCCGCCGCATATAGCCCTTCCAGGCATCCGAGCCCGACTCGCGACCGCCGCCGGTTTCCTTCTCGCCACCGAATGCGCCGCCGATCTCCGCCCCGCTGGTGCCGATATTGACATTGGCGATGCCGCAATCCGAGCCAGCCGCGGACAAGAACCGCTCCGAACTGGCTAAATCGCGCGTGAAAATGGCGCTGGACAAGCCCTGCGGTACGGCGTTGTGCATGGCGATGGCCTCATCCAGACTGTCGACCGTCATGATGTAGAGGATGGGCGCGAAAGTCTCTTCGCAGACCAGAGGCGTCTGGCGCGGCATGCGGATGATGGTGGGCTGCACGAAATTTTCGCCGAGTTCCGGCAGTCCTCCGCCGCCGGTCAGTACCTGCCCGCCATCTTCCACAGCCCGGTCAACCGCCTGCCGCATAGCATCCACCGCCCGCCTGTTGATCAGCGGACCCATCAGTACGCCCGCAGCCATGGGATCGCCGATGCGCACCGATTGATAAGCGCGAACCAGCCGCTCGCACAACTCGTCAGCGATGCTCCGCTGCGCAATTATACGGCGCGTGGTCGTGCAGCGCTGGCCCGCCGTGCCGACGGCGCCGAAGACGATGGCGCGCGTGGCCAAGTCCAAATCGGCGTCGTCGCCCACAATAATGCCGTTGTTGCCGCCCAATTCCAGAATGCAGCGTCCCAGCCGCCCGGCGACCCGTCCCGCCACATGCCTGCCCACCGGGATCGAGCCAGTGAAGCTGATCAGCGGCAGCCGTGGGTCCTCAATCAGGCGCTCGCCGATGGTTTCGTTGTCGCCGATGACCAGGTTAAAGACGCCGGAAAGCCCATGCCGCGCCATGACGCGGTTGCAAATATGCTGAAGGGCGATGGCTGTCAGCGGCGTGGTCGGTGATGGCTTCCAGATCATGGTATCGCCGCAAACCGCCGCAATCGCCGCATTCCAAGACCAGACCGCCAGCGGAAAGTTGAAAGCGGTGATGATGCCAATAGCGCCCAGGGGATGCCACTGCTCGTACATGCGGTGCCCGGCGCGCTCGCTGTGCATGGTCAAGCCATAAAGCTGGCGCGACAAGCCGACGGCAAAATCGCAGATGTCGATCATCTCCTGGACTTCGCCCAAGCCCTCGCTGCGGATCTTGCCGTTTTCCAGCGTCACTAACTCGCCCAGCGCGTCTTTGTGTTGGCGCAGTTCATTGCCCAGCTCGCGGATGATTTCGCCGCGATGGGGCGCAGGCAGCGTGCGCCAGCTTTGGAAAGCGTCGCAAGCCGCTGCAAGGACGCGCTCGTAATCCTGCGGCGTCGCCTGCGCAACAGTCGCGATAGGCGAGTTGGTGGTCGGGTTCAGCGATGCCAGTTGCTCGCCAGCGCCCGACCAAGCCCCGTCGCCACTGCAGGCGCCGGCATTGACTGCTTCTATGCCGAGAGATGTCAAAATGTCGTTCATGGTGTCCCTCTCGATTACTTGTGATTGGAAGGATAGTATGCCAATGAAAAGCATTGAACTACAGAGGGCGCAGAGATCGTGCCATAGGCGAGGCGGCGACTCGCCCCCATTGCCAAAAGCGCGCCGTGTAGGGGCGACCCATTGGGTCGCCCACCTTGTCTATCCCAAACTGCATTAGAATGAACTAGACGCGGGCGACACAAATGCCGTCCGCTTCGCTCAGGGACTCTGCATATACATTGGCAGGACGCGCTCGGCCGGGAAGGCTTCCGCGCTTTGCTCTTGCAGCCTCCCCCAGGCGATCTCCGCCAGGTATCCTGTCCGCCGCAGACGCAGGGGCGCGGGCAGGATAACATGTCCCGCCTTCGCCGCGCGGATCTGCGCCAAGCCCGCCGTTGATATCTCGCCAGTAACTTGCATCGGTCGGGCGCAATCCGCCAGCGCTTCCTGCCATGTGCTGATTCGCGCCTGCGACTCTTGCTGCCAGCCGACACCAGCCCATGCGTAGGTCGCGTAGATGACGCGATTCCTGCCGGCCGGCAGCGTGACGAAGAGACCCAGCGACTGCTCAGCGGGGCAGGGCGCAGCCGCAACCAGCATTTCCAGCGTGGTCGCGCCAACCAGCGGCAGACCGCGCGCGGCAGCCATGCCCTTGGCCAGCGCCACTCCGATGCGAAGACCCGTATAGGATCCCGGTCCCACCGCCACCGCCAGCGCCCGCAGTTGCCTCATCTGCAATCCCGTTTGTGCCATGACCCGCTCGACCAGCGGAGCCAGTTCTTCGTTGTGCCCGCGCCCCACCTGCACGGCGCATTCGGCCAGCAGCATCTCGCCATCGTGCAGCGCGACGCCCAGATATTGTGTGGCGGTGTCGATCGCCAGCAGCGCCATCAGTCGCCTGCCTCCAATGCGCGTTGGAAATCCGCCAGCAGCGCTCTGTGCCGCGCGCCGCAAGCTGCAAACTGCAATTCGCGCTGATTTTTGCCGCAATCATAGAGGTCAACATGCAGACGATCGGGTGGCAGCGCCGCCTTGATGCGCTCGCCCCATTCGATCAGCGCTGCGCCGCTGCCATCCAGGATCATATCGATGCCCAGCGTATTCGCATCCCATTCGCCGCTGAGACGATAGCAATCCAGGTGATAGAGAAGCATGTCGTCCTGTCCGCGTCTGTGCTCGTGCGCCAGGTTGAAACTGGGGCTCTTCAGCTGGTCGATTGCGCCCCAACCAGCGCCGATGCCGCGACAGAAGCAGGTCTTGCCAACGCCTAGCTCGCCCGACAGACAAAGCAGATCTCCCGCGCGCAGCAAGCTGCCCAGCAGCGCCCCCAGTCGCTCGGTTTCCTGTGGCGAATCGCTGTGCAGGCGCGTCATGACAGCGGCTTCAGCACGAAGATAGCGCCGAATTGCGCCTTCTCATGCGCATCCATGTCATAGCGATTTAGCCCGGGCGCCAAAGTCACGATGTAGTCCGCGTCCGTCGTAAGACCCAGAGGATCGCGGTTCAGGTTGTCCAAACTGTGATAGGTCCTCAGTAGAAAATCGTAAGCCATACCCATGCGGTAACCGGGGTCGACCGTGTGCCAGGGCAGAATCCACCAGTGATGCGCCAGCTCGGGCAGAAAATCGTAGCTGACGGTCAGTGGCGCGTCACTGCCCCAGTCGGTCGCGATATAGTCAGTCGCAGTGTCGATGCTGCGGTAGAGCGAACTATTCTGCGGACTGTACAGGCTGTCGTCGTGCAGGCTCACGCGCAGAACGCGATCCAGGCTGTTCAAACTCGCCCAAAGAATCGCCAGCGCCAGGCAGAACTGCATCAACCCGCGCCGCCTCTCCGCTAGGCAGCGCATCCCGTAGGCGCAGAGCACATATTGCAGGGGAAGCAAGCCGGTGTAATAGCTGGCGTTGGCCTCTGGCGTGGCGCGCACCAGCAGCAGCCCGCCAATCAAGCCCAGCATCGCCAGCAGCAGCAGCGTAGCGCGCCCGTGTAATGATTGCGTCAGCAGCGCTGGAATCCCCCGGAAGCCGCGCCAGCCGCGCCCGCAGCGATAGACTGCCATTCCCGCGCCCAGCCAAAAGCAGACTTCCAGCGCGAGTTGCAGCAGCGCCGCCAAAGTCGCCAGCCCCGGCAGTTGCGCGCGCAATGTCCGCAACTCGCCATCAAAGGGCAATCGCAGCGCACTAAGCGTATGCCCCGGCAAGCTCAGCGCATAGCGTATGCCGCGCTCGAGGCGGCTGTTTGGCTGGTCCGGAGTCTCGGGCACGGGCGCAGATTCGGCTTCTGCAGGACGGTCGGCGACGGGGCCAGCGCTGCCGCCTGGCTTCAGATGCGCGTACTCCGCAAGCGTAGCCGCGTCGATGCGATGACTGCGCGTGAAGAAAGCCCGCAAATCAGCGAAATCCTGCCCGACTTCGAAAGCTAGATAGGGGGCAAACATCAATGCCGAAAGCAGCAGACCCGCCGCCAGCCCGCGCGGACGCCAGGGCAAACGCAGCAGCAGCCACAGCGCCAGCAAGACGCCATACAGCAGCACCGCCGAGAAATGCGTCATGAAAGCAGCCGTCGCTACCAGCCAGGTCAGCGCCGCATAGCCATCGCGCCCTGTCGTCTTCCAGCGAAACAGGCCATACGCAAAAAATACGAAGAAACCCGGTAGCAGCAACTGCGCCCAAGCCGTGTAGGCGCTGCTGATGCCCACTTGGCTGTAGGTGAAGAGGGTAGCGGCGGCCAGGCCGGACCGCTCGTCGATCAACTCGCGACCCAGCCGGTAGAGCATCAGCGTCGCCAGCAGGTTGAAAGCCAGTTGCGTGCCGATGAAGACGCTGGGCACATGCCGCGTCAAAGCCAGGGCTGGCAACTGCAGCCATACCAAAAAGGGCATATTGTAGGCCGCGACGCTGGACAGCGTGCCAACCACGGGGAAAGCGCCGCCATCCAGCCAGGCCGCCCCGCGCGCGATCAACGGCACATAATCCGCTTCCCAAGCCAGCAAAGTAGCCGCCGCCAGCTTGACGCCGACGCTGGCCAAAATCAGCAGCCAAAATACTGCCTGGAGGGGGCGGAGATGCAGTGCGCGCAGCATAAAATGGGCGATCCCAAGCACTAAGAGCGCTCGTCATTATAGCAGCGCGGCTTGACGGGGCGGTATGGTCGGTGGGACTTGAGCGCCGCGCCCACATGCTCTATACTCCCCCGCGGAAACAGCCCAATTTATAGCGAGACGAAATGCAGCGCGGAGACCGCAGCCAGGCACTCAAGGAAAGCTTGCGCCGACTGGCCGCAGTGGCGGAGGGCGTCCATGCCTGCGCGATTCTGGATGGCGAAGGCTTCGTCATCGCTGCGCAGCCCAGCGACGACAGGGCGGCGCAACTGGGAGCGCTCAGCGCCAGCCTGGCCGGGACAGCCGACTCAGCCATGCAGCGGCTGGGGCAGGGCGGGCTGGACAGGCTGCTGCTGGAAGGGCAAACGGGCACATTGCTCTGCTGCCGCGCTGGCGAGCTCAACCTGGCTTTGCTGCTCGGCAAGGACGCCAGCCTGGCGCATTGCCTCTTTGCCGCGGGGAAAGCCAAAGAAGAAATCGAAGCGCTGCTGGCACAGGACTGAGCGCGTCTCAGACCTCGTCAAAAGCCCGCGCAAATTTCACATGCCCGCGCGCTGAGCCGATCAGCCTCTCAGCCAACTCCGCCACCATGAAGGGCTCGTGCGCATCCTCAGGACCGAAATAATCCGTGCTGAAACCCAGCGGCAGCGCCGGTCGAAACCCGAAACGCGGATAATAGCTGACATGCCCGACTAGGAAGAGCAGACCGTGCCCCGCCTCGCGCAGCGCCGCCATTCCCGCCCCCAGCAGCGCCCCGCCGATGCCCTGCCTTTGATGCGCTGGCGCCACCGCGATGGGTCCCAGCGCCACAAAGCTCCATTCCCGCTTGCCGTCCCGGACGCTGATCGGGCTGTAAGCCGCTTGGCCGACCAGCGCGCCATCCAGCAGCGCCACATGCGAAAGCAGCAGATCGCCATCCGCGCGCAGCAAGTCCAGCAAATCGGCTTCGTCGGCGCGTCCAAAAGCAGCCGTCACCAGGTCGCGCAGGGGCGGGATATCGCCCGGCGCTTCCTCGCGGATGACGAGACCCGCCTTGCCCCTGTCCTGGCGCTTGTCTTTGTGCTTGAATGAGCTCATGGCTGCCAGCGAAATCTATCTCTACTTGAGCACGCGCGGGCATCGCAGCGGCAATCATCACGAAATCGAAATCTGGTTCGTACCGCTGGATGGCGCCTATTATATCGTGTCGGAGAAGCGCGAAGCCGCCCACTGGGTGCAAAATCTGCGCGCCCAGCCCAAGGTGCGCTTCCGCCTGACCGGCGAGCAAGACCGCCAAGCCAGCGCCCGCGTCGCCGAGGACCCCGCCCTGATTGCGCGCGTCAAAGCGGCTATGGACGCCAAATACGGCTGGAGCAATGGCCTGGTCGTGGAAGTAAGGCCGGGATAACCCCCTCGCCCCCGAATGGGACTATTGCAGGGGCGACCCACTGGGTCGCCCGTCAGGCGCGCGCCAAGAATGCGGGCGAGGCAATGCCTCGCCCCTGCGCTGTTCTACAGATAGCGGGGGACCGAGGGGCTTTTCTTGCCCGCTGCGCGGACTTTGCGCTACCATCATAGCAAGCACAGAGCGCAGCGAGGCAGGCACATGCAGCAGCGAATGGTCGAATTCATCCGTGCCTTGCGCGCGGCCGGCGTGCGCATCTCCCTCGCCGAGAGCCAGGATGCCATGTTCGGCGTGGATGTGGCGGGCGCGCACAATGGCGCTACTTTCAAAAGCACTTTGAAATCCGCCCTCGTCAAAGACCAGCGCCATCAGCCCGTCTTTGAGTATTTCTTCCCGCTCTTCTTCAAAAACAACAAACCGCCCCTGGAAAATATCCTCGAACAGCTGGGCGCGGACGAAGAGCAGCTGCTGCAAGAAGCCATGCGCGCTATGCAAAGCGAGTTGGACGCCCTGCGCGATCTGCTGCAGCGCCTGCTGGAAGGGCGGGAGTTCAGCGACGAAGAATTGCGTCAGCTGGCCGAGCAGGCGGGCTTGCCCCAGGGGGAGGACATGTACATGCGTCCCTGGTTCGAGCGGCGCATGCAGCGCGCGGCCGGTTTGACGCAGCTGGAACGGATGCTGGACGAGCTACTGGACGAACTGGCGGCGCTGGGCATGGACGAAGAGGCGCTGCAGGATCTGGAGCGGAAACTGCGCGAGAATATGCAGGGGCTGCGCGAGCAAATCTCCCAGCATGTCGGCGCGTCCCTGGCTGAACAGATGGCGCAGCAAGAACCGCGCGAAAAACCCGACCTGCTGGATGTGCCCCTGCAGCGGCTCAGCAGCGGCGATATCGACGATGTGCGCGATGAAGTGCGGCGGCTGGCGGCGAGATTGCGGACGCGGGCAGCCCTGCGGCAGAAACGCGCCAAAAGCGGGCAGTTCGACCCCCGCAAGACCATCCGCAAAAATATGCGCTATGGCGGCGTGCCCATGGAAGCGCAATTCCGCGTCCGCCACAAAAAGCCCAGCCTCATCCTCATCTGCGACCTCAGCACTTCCATGCGTTATGCCGTCGAGTTTCTGCTCACCCTGGTCTACGAACTCAACGACCAGGTGCGGCGCACGCACAGCTTCATCTTCATTCACGATCTGGTCGATGTCAGCACGACGCTGGCGCAACTGCCCCCGCGGGAAGCCGTCGCCCAAATCCTGGCGGAAAACCCGCCCGGCTATTACAGCACCGACCTGGGCAATAGCCTGCGCAGCTTCCAGCAAGCGCATCTGCACCTGGTGGACAGCCGCAGCAGCGTCATCATCTTCGGCGACGGGCGCAACAATTACAACGACCCGCGCCTGGATATCGTGCGCGATCTGCAGCGCAAAGCTCGTCGTTTGCTGTGGTTCTGCCCGGAAGCGCGCGCGCAATGGGGCAGCGGCGACAGCGACATGTGGGAATACAATATGCTGGTCGATCGCGTCTTCCTGGTGCGCAGCTTGCGCCAGTTGGCGGAAGCGGTCGATCGTCTGCTGGCGGATTCCTAAAGTTCAAGCCCAGCTTGCATGACGGCCGATTATCGGCTAGGATTGCGCCACTTGCTGCCAGCGGCGAAAGGAAAGCGCGATGTTGCTTTTGAGCCAACTCAGGATGACCGCGAGCGTGAGCCTGGTCCTGGCGCTGCTCTTCTTGCTGCCGCTGCCGGCCGCCCTGGCCGCGACGATTTATGTGGATGGCGGCTGCAGCTTGCAGCAGGCTTTTCGTTCCGCGAATGAGGATATGTTTCCAGACCCGACATCGACACCCCCACCTGCACCTACCCCCACAACTTATGGCGGATGCGAAAAAGGCGACACGAATCCTGATGTCACCGACACCATTGTGCTGACGCGCTCGGTAACTGTGACCGGAAACGAAAATGCGGTCTCCGTAGAGGAAGGCAGAAAAATCATTCTTCAAGGTGGGACTATCACAGGCCAACCCACCCATGCAACCAGTTTCGTTAATATGATTACCGTACTCGCTGAAGGCGAACTCACAGTCCGGAATGTTACCATCAGGAATACAAAGCCTGGGGCGGAGGTCACTGGGGCAGCGGTAGCCAATGTATTCATTGATGTTAGGGGTAGGGCGACCCTGGAAGGCGTGACATTCACGAATACCATAGCCAGGAGCGAGGACGAGGATATTAAAAATGCCGTCGTCGGGATTAGCGCTTCGGGCGGTGGCGGGATCACGGTGTACAACAGCCGCTTTCAGGACAGCTTCTCCGCCAGTGCAGAAACCGGATATGCTCCAGTGGTCTTAGCAGATACCACCAGCAGCATCACCATCTACCGCAGCGTCTTCATCCGCAACAGACATACAGGCAGCAGTAACGGCTTTGTCATCGACAACGACGACGCGGGCACGACTAATTCTATCATCATCAGCGCCAGCACGATTACCAGGAACACGGCAGATCCGTCAACTACCTTCGCCATCGATGGCGCCAAGCTGCGCAATGTGACCGTCGCCTACAACACTAGCGGCGGCATCACCGGCGCGGAGGGCATCAAGAACAGCATCCTTTATCACAACACCGGCGCGGACTGCGGAGGCGTTGCTGGTGGTGTGGTTGCGGGGCCAGATCACCCGGCACAGACAACGCCTGACTGGGGTCACAACAGCATCAACGACAGAAGGAGCGGTACCGTAAGCAACGACGCCTGTGTCACTGCGCTGCGGGACAACGGTTACAAGATTCTCGGGCATACTCCGGACATCGACGACGACCTGTACCGCGATTCTTACTACCGGCTGGAGCCCGATGCGGATGCCATTGACAGGGGCTGGGATTGCGAAGTCGTCGATCAACTCGGCAATGGCTACGGGCCGAATCCCTGCGACCTGGGCGCTTTTTCCCGTTGGGATGGCCGCGCCGAGCAGCCCCCCGCCCCCGCCCCTGCCGCAGCCGCCCCCGCCGCCACTAGCGAGCCCTATGTCATCCCGCCGCCCACATTGACGCCCTCGCCCACCGCCTATCCCACCGTGGACGGCTGGATGCTCTTCAGCGATTATGAGGGGGTGCTGGCCAAGACGGTGACTGCGGCTGGCGTCGGCATCGCCCATATCATTGAGTTGGGCTTCATCAGCGCCCTCGACATTTGGGGCGAAGTCGGCTGGGGCGTGACCGCTTGCCATACCGAATACAGCAACGGCAATTTTGTTTTCCTGGACGCGGCTGGCATGCCCCGCGAGGCGGTTACCTGGCCCGCCGCGCCGCCCATCAATGGCATGGCTTGCACTTATATTGAAAACGAAGGCACCGTCGTCCTGCTGCGCGCCGATCCCTGGAGCGAGCCGCCGGAGCCCACCCCGCGCGAGTCCCTGCCAGCCTTCGGTCCGCCAACGCCGGTCCTCCTGCAGGACTGCACGCTGCTCACCCGCGACATGGTCAATCTGCGCGCCACGGAATGGGGCGATGTGCTGACGATCATCCCCTTCGAGACCACGCTTATCGCCAGTGAAATTACCGAGGAGTTCTACAGGGTAACTTTCGAGGGGCAGGAAGGCTATGTGCACCGCGACTGGGTGACGATCACGACGGAGGGCTGCGCGTAAGCCCTTGCCCCCGGGACTGAGGGGGCTGTTATTTCAAATCACGCCGGTGCCAGTCATCGCTGAACAGGTTGAAATCGGTCTCGCGCTGCGGGAACTCAGCGATGAGGTCTTCGTCGATGTCCACGCCCAGCCCTGGCGCGCTAGGCAGCGGGAAGTAGCCATCGACCACCTCGGGCATGCCGATGCCGACAGCTTTGACGGGCGGGTCGGCGAAGTCGTTGAAGTACTCCTGGATTTTGAAATTGGGCGTGCTCGCCGCCAGCGCCAGCGAGGCCATGGTCGAGCAGGGACCGCCGACATTGTGCGGCGCGACCAGCACATAATACATCTCGGCTGTGCCCGCCAGCTTCTTCATATTCATGATGCCGCCAAAATGCGTGATATCGGTTTGGATGATGTCGGCCGCGCCCAGCTCGAAGAGATCGCGGTATTCGTAGGGGGTATGGATGCGCTCGCCGGTGGCGACGGGGATGCCCAGCGCCAGCGCCACTTCCCGCACATCCCGCAGGGCGCGCAGGTTCTCCGGCGGGACGGGCTCCTCCACCCAGGCGGGGCGGAAGGGCGCCAGCTCGCGGATGATCTCGGCGGCGGTGACGGGGTTGAAGCGCCCGTGCATCTCGATCAGCAGTTCGACATCGGGTCCTACGGCGTCGTAGACGGCTTCTACCAGGGATATGCTGAGCAGCTTCTCCTTGCGGGTGAATTCGTAGAAGCCGCTGCCGAAGGGGTCGAATTTCAAGGCGCGGTAGCCTTTGGCGATGACTTCTTGCGCGGCGGCGTGCCAGGCTTGGGGCTTGCGCTCGACGCGATACCAGCCGTTGGCGTAGGCTTTGATTTTGTCGCGCATGGCGCCGCCCAGCAGGCGATAGACGGGCTGCCCCAGCGCCTTGCCGATGATGTCCCAGCAGGCGATCTCCAGCAGGGCGATGCCGGTCATGGCGATCTCGCCGGCGCGCCCGTAGGTCTCGCGCAGCATGCGGTAGGTCATGGCTTCGGTGTTGAAGGGATCTTGCCCCAGCGCGAAGTCCGGGACGGATTCCTTGAGATAGCCGATGACGGGACCCACTCCGCCGACAGGGCGCGCTTCCGCCCAGCCCGTCAGTCCCTCGTCGGTTTCCACTTTGACGAAGAGCAAATTGCGCCAGGGCGTGCCCATGACCATGGTGCTGACATTGGCGATTTTCATGTACCTCTCCTTCGACCCCTCTCGGTCCTCCCGTCGAGCCAGGGGAGACTGACCCCCCTCGGTCCCCCCAACGCATTGGGGGGAGGCTGACTCAGCGTGAGAATTGCGCTTGGACGCGGGAGATCATGGATTTACGCGTGACAAGTATTCCGCAATGCTATTCAGAACTGAATCAGTTTCATAGATTGCCTGTTCATTGCTGAAGCGCAACACGGACAAGCCTAGATCTTCGAGAAATTGCGTCCGCTGATCATCGTATTCGGTCGCTTCTTTGGAATTGTGGCTTGCGCCGTCGACTTCCACGACGAGCTTTGCTTGTGGACAAAAGAAATCGACTATGAAGCGGTCAATAGGCTGCTGTCGTCGAAATCGGAAGCCTAGCAATCGCTTGCCGCGCAGACGCTGCCAGAGTTGCATTTCCGCGCGTGTAGGGCGCATGCGCATGGCGCGCGCCTTCGCCTTTATATCGCCGTACACCGCGCTGTCAGTATATGTGGAAGCCCAGCCCTTGCCACCCTTCACAAGTTTCGCCTCTCCTGCATGTCGAAACTCCGTCGTCAGGATCGACGAGCCCGAAGACTCACGGTCTCTCTCCCGACTATAGCTTCACTGCAATATACTACACCGCCTTTCAAATCAGGTAGCCGCAGTGGGGTCAGCCTCCCCCCAATGCTTTGGGGGGGACCGAGGGGGCCTCCCCCTGACTTGTCGCGGAGACCGAGGGTAGCCAGCCTCCCCTTGACTTGTCGCGGAGACCGAGGGTAGCCAGCCTCCCCCCAATGCCTTGGGGGGACCGAGGGGGGTTAAACCACCGGTATCCCCAAATCCGCCGCGCCGACCTCGCTCATCGCCGCATCGCCGGCATAGCGCTCGATGATGTTCATCACCAGCGCGGCGCGATGCACTCGCTCCCGCGACAATTTGATGGCGGTATCTTCCAGGTGCGCCCCGCTGGGATAGATATTGGGCGCGTTGCGCAGTCCCAGCTTGACATAGAGCGGCGCGGCGATGCGGATCAACTGCGGCGTTTCGTAGTGGCGCACGAAGCCGCCGAAGTCGTCCGGCGCTTCCACATACATATCCAGCGGCAGGTCGATGGTGGCGCGGATGGCGGCGATCTGCGGCAGGCTCAAGTCGGTGGGCACATTGTAAGTGCCTGCGCCCAGTTGCTCCAGGAGACGGATGGAAATGGGGTTGGCGGCGCCCATCTGCACGGAGATCTTCACCACCAGGTCGGCTGGCAGCTCGCCGGCGCGCTTCATCTGGTCGACCAGCCACAGCTGCCCCTCATCGGCGACCAGCACCGAGCGCAAGCCCAATTCGCAGCCGCGGAGGATGTCCTGCGTAGCGTAGACGACTTCGTCCATGCCCGGCAGCCGCGCGCCCAGATTCTTGCCGGCGCTGGCTCGCACTTGCGCGCTGGTGCCCCAGGCGGCGCGCGGACCGACGAAGAGACTGACTTCGATGCCGGCCTCCGCGCCCAGCCGGCACATGGCGCGGATTTCCGCGTCCGTGAGCATCCAGATGCCGCTGCCCTGGGAGACGCGGTGAATCGTCACCCCCAGGCGCTGAGCTTCTTCCAACACGGCTTCCAGGGCCCGCGGTCCTTCCGTGCTGGGGATTTCGATGCGGTACTGCGCGCCGTCGGGGAAGCGCTTCGCCGAGTCGGGCAGGTCGTAGAGGTCGCCGCCGGGCAGGTCTTGCCCGCGTAGGAAGTCGCGTATGGATTGCATGGATTGCCTCTGTCATGTTGTGCGCCGATGAGTCTAGCTATCCGCGCGGGGATGCGCAACAGCGGCGCAAGTCGTCTCGGTCCCCGTTCCCGCCCAAATCAAACCCCGTAGGGGCGTCTCACTGAGACGCCCTTTCTACCCCCTCGGTCCCCCATATCAATGGGGGGAAGGTTTCGCCGAGATCTGCTTCCGATAACGAAATCTCAGGCAGAAACTCCGAGTCCGCTGAAGTTAGCTCCCCTCCCTGATGCTTCGGGGAGGGGCCGGGGGAGGGGTAGACCCAAGAAGCGGCAAGCAGATCGCAGTAGCGGACAAGCCTTGTAAGTAGCAGCGTCTCTGTGGTTAAATGCAGTCGTTGCCGATTGCGGATCAGCGAAGGATGCGCGCCCATGTCCGAAAATGGCGCTTTCGTCATCTGCCAGGACTTGTACAAAATCTTCAAAGTCGCCGATATTGAAGTCATGGCGCTGCAAGGCTTGGACCTCACTGTCAAGGAAGGCGAGCTGGTGGGCGTTGTCGGCGCCAGCGGCAGCGGCAAAACCACGCTGATGAATGTGCTGGGCGGCTTGACCCGTCCCTCGGCGGGCACTGTCCTGGTCGACGGCGCGAACCTGCTCAAACTCAGCACCCGCGAGCTGACCAACTACCGCCAGGTCGAAGTCGGTTTTGTCTGGCAGCAGGGCAGCCGCAACCTCATCCCCTATTTGTCGGCGCTGGACAATATCAAGCTGCCAATGACGCTGGCGGGCAGGGCTGGCGGCGATATCGACCGGCGCGCCCGTGAACTCATGGACAAGGTGGAGCTGAGCGACCGTTACGATCACAAACCGCCGCAGCTTTCCGGCGGCGAACAGCAGCGCGTGGCGATTGCGGTGGCGCTGGCCAATGAGCCCAAACTGCTGCTGGCGGACGAGCCGACTGGCGAACTGGACTCGGCGACATCCGACCAGGTCTACGCGCTCTTCCGGCGGCTGAACCGCGAAGAAGGCTTGACCATCTGCATCGTCAGTCATGACCCGCAGATCGCCCAGCATGTCGGGCGTGTGGTCGCCATCCGCGATGGCAAACTGGCTGCCGAGACCGTCCGCCGCCGCGCCAATCACCAGCGCCAAGTCAATGACGCCGAGACGGATGACTGGGAAGAACGCTTTGAAGAGCTCATCGTCATGGATAGCAGCGGGCGCTTGCAAATTCCCAAGCAATTCCGCGAGGAGTTGGGTTTTGAAAACCGCGTGGAGATGGAAGTGACCGAAGACGGCGGCATCGTCATCCGCCCAGCGCAGAACCTCGACCAGACTTCGTCGCAAGTTGAAATCCAACTGGAGCGGGAGATCCGCGCGGGCGAAGACGACAAAGCGCGCCGGTGGCTGCGCAGGCGGCAGGCATGAACGAGGCAGCCGTCCAGGTGGAGAATGTCGGGCGCGTTTACCAAAGCGCCTCGGGCGCGGTGCATGCCTTGCAAGAGGTGAGCTTCGTCCTTGAGCGCGGGCAGTTCATGGCTCTGCGTGGGCGCTCCGGCAGCGGCAAGACGACGCTGCTCAATTGTGTGGGCGGTTTGGACGAGCCCAGCAGCGGCACGATCAAGATTCACGGCGAAGACATCGCGGACATGGACGAGATGGCGCGTACGCGCTGGCGTCGGCAGAGCATCGGCTTCGTCTTCCAGCAGATGGGTTTGCTGCCCAGCTTTTCCGCTTACGAGAATCTGGATGTCATGGCGCGTTTGGGCGATGTGCCGCGTCGGGAGCGCCGCGAGCGCATCCTGGCTTGCCTGGAGCTGGTGGGCTTGCTGGATTACTACGACCACCGTCCCTATGAGATGTCGGGCGGGCAGCAGCAGCGCATCGCCATTGCCCGCGCCCTGGTGGCGCAGCCGCAGCTCATCCTGGCGGACGAGCCGACCAGCGAACTCGACAGCGAGACCACGCATGACATCCTGGCGGCGCTGCAAACCTTCGTGCGGCAGGAAGGCATCTCCATCCTGCTGTCCAGCCACGACCCCATCGCTGGCGAATACGCCGACTGCGTGATGACCCTGCGCGACGGGCGCATTCAGGCCCGCAGCTAAACGACCGGCATTAAAGGAGGCTTGGGAGCAAAGAAAGCCATGTTCGCCGCTCTGCTGCTATTTTTTCTGCTAGGCGACAGCATCCTTTTCAGCGATGTTAGCCAAAGCGCCGGCATCAGCGCTACGCATCGCGCCATCTGGAACGAAAACGCGCCAGGTCCCTACCCCGATGGCTATTTGGCTGCGGGCAGCGCTTGGGCGGATTATGACGGCGACGGCTGGATAGATCTCTTTGTGACGGGCAACCTCGACAGCAACGCCCTCTACCGCAACCTTGGCGATGGCCGATTCGCCGAGTCGCCCTATAGCCAACAACTGAGCCTGCCAAATATCCCCAGCGGCGGGGCGGTTTGGGCGGATTATGACAATGATGGCTGGCGCGACTTGTATGTGCTGAATATGGGACCCAACCGCCTCTTTCGCAATCTGGCCGGGCGCGGCTTTGAAGATGTGACCCTGGCCGCCGGCGTCGGCGACAACGGCAAAGCCAGCTCAGCCGCCTGGGGCGATTATGACGAAGACGGGCTTCTCGACCTGTATGTGACCAACTGGGCTTGCCTGCCCGAATGCGAACTTAGCGATTTTGCTCGCAGTCGTGATACGCTCTATCACAACAACGGCGATGGCACCTTCACCGATGTCTCTGGCTTGCTGGGTTTTGAAGCGCTGCTGGGCGCGGGATTCGCCGTCAGCTGGCTGGATTATGACGATGACCGCGACCTGGACTTGTATGTGGTCAATGACAAGGCGGTCAATGCGCTGGGCAATGTACTTTGGCGCAATGATGGTCCAGGCTGCGCGGGCTGGTGCTTTCACGATGCCTCGGCGGCGGCCGGCGCGGACAGCATCGTGCACGGCATGGGCTTGGCCAGCGGCGATTACGACAATGATGGCGATATCGATCTATATTTCTCGAACATGGTGCGGGCGATGGCGCTGCTGGAAAATCGTGGCGACGGGCGCTTTGACGAGGCGGCCGAGCGGGCTGGAGTTGCTTACCACACGGGCGAGGCAGTCGGCTGGGGCACGAGCTTCTTTGATTATGACAACGATGGCTGGTTGGACTTGTACCTGGCGGCCACCGGCATCTCGCCGATTTATGGCAAAGCTGGCATGCACTACGCCTACCCCGATATGCTCTGGCAGAATCTGCGCGGCGGCGGCTTCCGTGCCCTGCCACAAGAGCTATTCAGCGCTGGCAAAGAGCCGACCATGGGCTTTTCCAGCGCCGATTACGACCGCGACGGGCGCATTGATTACGCGCTGACGATATGGGACAGCGGGCATCGCCTGTATCAGAATGTGGCGGTCGCCGGACTGATGAACAATTGGATCACCTTTGAGTTACAGGGCGGCGGCGGCATCGACCGCGACGCCATCGGCACGCGCGTCGCGGTGGTCACGGAGGATGGCTTGTCGCAAATGCGTGAACTGAAGAGCGGTTCCAGCCTGGGCGCAGGCGAGGAACTGGCGCTGCACTTCGGCCTGGGCAGCAGCGAAATCCGTCGCGTCATCGTCAGTTGGCTGGACGGGGTCTATCATGAATATACGCATGTGCCGGCGAATCAGCGCTGCCTGATCACTCGCGCGGGCATGCAATGCGCAGAGTGACTCATTATTGATTTGCGCGCCTCTTTTGCGTCGAAACCCAGTCGGAGTGGCATAGCTCCGCGCGCTGCACGGCAGCCGCCCAAGCAAAAGGATTCGCCCGCATTACTACCCCTGCCCCGGCCCCTCCCGTCGGACTGTGTCTACGCGCACCGAAGCATAAGGGAGGGGAGCAAGACAGGCGAAATCGCGCCTCCGTAGGGAATTCAGTTTTGTGCGAATGCTCGGCGAAAACTTCCCCCGGTGCTGCGGGGGGACCGAGGGGGTAGACCAGGGGCTTGCCTCGGCTACTGCTGATACCGCCTTGGATCTAAGGCGTCGCGCAGGCCATCGCCCACCAGGTAGAAGCAGAGCACCGTGATCATGATCAGAATGCCGGGCGTGAAGACCAGGTGTACGCCGGTGACGAAGTAGCTGCGCGAGTCGGTGAGCATATTTCCCCAGGTTGGCGTCGGCGGCTGGATGCCCACGCCCAGATAACTCAAGCCCGACTCAATCAAAATCAGGTTGCCAGCGATGATGGTCATTGTCACCATCACGATGGAAAAGACATTGGGCAATATATGCGATATCAAAATGCGAAAGTCGCTCGCGCCCAATGCCCGCGCCGCCAGCACATAATCGCGCTCCTTCAGCGAAAACACCTCGCCGCGCACCAGCCGGCTCGTCCCCACCCAGCCCAGCGCCGCCAGCACGACCACCAGTACTTCGGTCGATGGCTCCCATACCGCGGAGGCGATCAACAGCAGAAACAGCGGCGGGATGGCGCTAAGCGTATTGACCGCCCAGGAGATTAAATCGTCGACGCCGCGCCCGTAATAGCCCGCCAGCAAGCCCAGCGTGATGCCGATGAAGACCGTCAGCGTGCTGGCCAGGTAGGCGATGGTTAGTGAAACGCGCCCGCCATAGATCAGTCGCAGCATTTGGTCGCGCCCCAGTTGATCCGTGCCCATCAGGTAGCCGCTTTGCCCCGGCTGCTTGAAACGGTTGGGGATGCTGGTGCTGTTGACATCCAGGTCCAGGACGCGCTCAAAGACTACCGGCGCCAGCGTGCAGATCAGCGTGAAGATCACCAGCACGGTGACCGCCAACATGGTCAAGCGGTCGCGCAAGATGAAAGCAGCGGCGTCGCGCCAAAAAGAGCGTGACGGGCGTGTGACAGCCTGGCTGATGTCGGCGATTTTGGCTTTAGGGGACATCAGCGGCTCACTCCAGGCGAATGCGTGGGTCGAGGATGACATACATGACATCCGAGAGCAGCACGCCGACGATGAACATCAGCGAGGCGATGACCACCGAGCCCATGACGACCGGATAATCCCGCGCGAAGACGGCGTCAATGATCAGCTTGCCCAAGCCGGGCCACTGAAAGACCTGCTCGATGATGACGGCGCCGGCCAGCAACGTGCCGATGGAGGGACCCAGGAAGGTCGCCACCGGCAGCAAGCCATTGCGCAGCGCGTGCTTCAGCCAGACCACCCGCGTTTGCAAACCCTTGGCGTGGGCGGTGCGCACATAGTCCTGTTGCAAAACTTCCAGGATCTGCGTGCGGGTGAAGCGCGAAATGAAAGCGATGGTGTTCAGTGAGAGTACCGATACGGGTAGAATCATATGCTTCAGCGCGTCGCCCAGGTCAAAAGCGCCGCGCCGGGTGATATTTTGCATGCCGCTGATGGGCAAGATACCAAGCTGCACACCAAATATGATGATCAGCAGCAAGCCCAGCCAGAATTGGGGCACAGCATTGCCGACTACCGAAATGACTCGGATCACCTGGTCTATCCAAGTACGATGAAAGACCGCCGCCAGCACGCCCAGCGACACCCCCGCCAGGTAACCCAGCGCCAAGGCCGATACGCCCAATCGCAAGGTCGCCGGGATGCGCTGCGCAATCTGCTGCATGACGGGGCGCTTGTTCTTGATGGACTTGCCAAAGTCGCCGCGCAGCAAGCCTCGCCGCTCGCCAGGCGTCTCCCCTAGCCCATCGCCATCGTAGTCGATCAGCGTCCAGTCATTGCCGATCAGCCAGTACAGATACTGCATCAAGGGCGGCTGGTCCAAGCCCAGTTGGCGGCGCATGGCGTCGTTGATGTCATTTTTCATGTTGGGACCCCAGGTGATCATGGCTACGGGGTCGCCCGGCGCGGACAGGATGATGAGATAGGACAGAATCGTCACGCCGAAAAAGGTGGGGATGGCTTGCAAGATACGGCGCTGGAAGTACTTGATCATGCGGATTCATCCTGCGGCTGCGCGTAGCCAGATTGTAGCGCAAGCGGCGATTTCGCCCAAGCATCTGCGCTGACGACAGCTTAACTGTTTCATAGCCGCGCCTTAATAGTCTCGATGCCCCTTTTAACAGGCCGCCAGCTAGCATCCCGCCTGGGTGGATGGACCGCCCGCTTCGACAGTCGTTTCACGCAATGGAGGATGCCCTACACATGAAACCTGTACGCTTGCTTTCAGTCCTGCTCCTGGTAGTTCTGGCTCTGATCCCCGCCCTGGCGATGGATCACGGGCTGCCCGAGGTCGATCCTTTGGACTACGCTGACGGCGCCATCATCACGGCCGGCAGTTCCACTGTATTCCCGCTTAGCGAACGCATGGCCGAGTTGTGGACGGATGAGGGCGGCGTCGCGCCGTCGATCGCTTCCATCGGCTCCGGCGCCGGTTTTGAACGTTTCTGCGTCGAAGGCGAGACTGACATCAGCAATGCCTCCCGCGCTATCAAGGACAGCGAAGTCGAGTCCTGCGCCGATATCGGCCGAGAGCCCATCGAATTCCGCGTCGGCACGGATGCTCTGGCCGTCACCGTTTCCGCCGAAAATGACTTCGTCAGCGATGTCACCCTGGAAGAATTGGCGATGATCTTCAGCAGCGCCGAGACCTGGGCGGATGTGCGCGCCGAATGGCCCGCCGAAGCCATCCAGCGCTTCATCCCTGGCACCGACAGTGGCACCTTCGACTACTTCGTGGAAGAGGTCTTCGACAAAGACGAAGAACCCATCTTGTCCGCCAACCCGCAGCTATCGGAAGACGACAATGTCCTGGTGCAAGGCATCATCGGCAGTCCCTACGCCATCGGCTTCTTTGGCTACGCCTACTATGTCGAAAACGAAGATGTCCTGAACATCCTCAACATCGAGGGCATTGAAGCCAACGCCGAGACCACCGATGACGGCAGCTACCCGCTGGCGCGCCCGCTCTACATCTACAGCGACGCTGGCATCATGGCGGAAAATCCGCAAGTCAACGCCTTCATCAACTTCTACCTGACCTATGTCAACGATGAGGTCGTGGATGTCGGTTACTTCCCGGCGTCGGAGACCGCCTTCAATGGCGCGATCGATGCCTGGCGCGTCGCCAACGGCATGGAAGCCTTGCACGCTGGCGACATGGATGAAGAAGGCAGCCAAGAAGCCTCCGAGTAAGTCATCGGCTATAGGCACAATACGGGGGATGCGGTATCCTGAGCGGACGGCGCATCCCCCGCCTGTATCAAGTGGCAGTACCGCACGAGAGCCCCAATGCCCGAGCCAAATAAAGCGCGCCTGACAGAGCATCTCGTCCAGCAGCTGTCCGGTCCCCTCGACTTGCGCCACAAGTTCAAATGGCATGAAGCCGCCATCCAACTGGCACTATTCGCCTGCGGCCTGCTGTCGATCTTCACCACTATCGGCATCATCCTGGTGCTGGGCAACGAGTCGATCTCTTTCTTCACGCGGGATCAATGGGTCAACTCCAACCGCGCCATATTGAACGACATGGACGAGCGCGCCAGCGTCGTCAGCGTCGAGCCCGGCGAAGCGCTGGAAGCCGTTGAGGAAAGCGGCGTCATCCGCATCGGGCAAGAAGTGATGGAGATCGTCGAGTTTCACAACAACCGCATCGATATAGCGGTCTTGGGCACAGGCGGCGGTTTTGGCCGCTTCTGCGCCGGCGAAGCGGCTCTGGGTGAGGCTGGTCTGACGCGCCCGCAAATCGTCAATGCCAGCCGCCCGATCAAACAAGCCGAGATTGCGGACTGCGCTGAGAACGGTATCGCGCCAGTTGGATTCCGCGTAGGCACGGATGCTCTGGCCATCACCGTCAGCGCCGATAATGAATTTTTGCGGGAACTGACCTTCGCCGAGCTGCAGCAGGTATTTGGCGAGGCTGTACGTTGGTCGCAGCTGCGCCCGGACTACCCGGACGAGCCTATCCAGTTGGTCATCCCCGGGCAGGACAGCGGCAGCTTCGATTTCTTTGTGGAAGAAGTGTTCAATCACGATGCCGAGCCGATGCTCTCGCGCCAGCCAATCATGTCGGAGAACGACAACCAACTGGTCGGCAGCATAAAGCGCAATCCCTACGCCATCGGCTTCTTCGGCTATGCGTATTACCTCGCCAACACCGATGACCTGCGCCTCTTGTCCTTGGATGGCGTTGCGCCCGCGGCAGCCAGCGTCGAAGATGGCAGCTATGCGCTTTCGCGACCGCTCTTCTTGTACAGCGATGCCGAGATCATGCGCGCGCAGCCCCAGGTCAGCGACTTCATCAGCTATACCCTGGCGCATGCCAACGCGGTCATCGTCGATGTCGGTTACTTTCAGGCATCAGTGGAGGCGCTGGCCGCGGCGCGAAATCAGTGGATCCGCGCGACTGGTGCCAGCCAAGCCCCAGCCATCGATCCGTCCGCGGTATCCGGCGCGCTGGATATCGTCGGCAGCTCCACTGTCTATCCGTTCACCCAGCGCATCGCCGAGCAGTTCACCGCCCAAGGCTATTTGCCGCGCATTGAAGTCCAGCGGGGCGCCCGCGGCGAATACACCATCTCGCCACACAGCGCCGGCTTGGCAATCGAATACAACGATCGCCCCACCATCATTGAGTTTTTCACCAATACCAGTTGGATTCCGGCCATCGGCGAATTCGGTGTCATCCCGCTGATCAACGCCACGCTGATGACCAGCACGATTGCCATGCTGGTGGCGCTGCCGCTGGGCATTGGCGCTGCCGTCTACCTCAGTGAGTACGCGTCGCCGCGGGTGCGCAGCACGCTCAAACCGGTGCTGGAAATCCTGGCGGGCATCCCCACGGTCGTCTACGGCTACTTCGCCCTGACTTTCATGACGCCATTGCTGCGGACAATTTTCGGAGTCGAGGTGGTCAATATCTACAACACAGGTTCGGCGGGCATCGTGGTCGGTATATTGATCATCCCGCTGATCAGCTCCATGAGTGAGGACGCGCTGCATGCCGTGCCGCAAGCCCTGCGGGAAGCCTCCTATGGCTTGGGCGCGACCAAGCTGGAGACGGTCATCCAGGTCGTCATGCCGGCGGCGCTCAGCGGCATCCTGGCAGCCTTCATCGTGGCGGTATCGCGCGCTATCGGCGAGACCATGATCGTGGCGATTGCGGCTGGCGCGGGACCCAACTTCAGCTTCAACCCCTTTGCCTCGGCGGAGACCATGACCGGGCATATCGCGCGCATCAGCGGCGGCGATCTGAGCTACGACAGCATCGATTACAACAGCATCTTCGCTATTGGGCTGACGCTCTTCGTCATGACTTTCCTGCTCAATGTCTTAAGCCGCGTCATCATCAGCCGCTTCCGCGAGGCTTACTAATGGCGAATCACGATCCACAGCGGGAGACGCAGCTGGACAATGGCGATGCGGCGATGCGTCCCCAAAGCGCACATTACATGCCCGGTGAGAAAGAATTCTTCGCGCGCCTGGAGAAACGGCATCAGCGCGGGCGAGTGGGGCGCTTCTTCAATATATTCTCGGTGACGGTGGCCGGCTTCGCTTTGATTGCGCTCTTCGCCAATGTCGCCAACGAAGCCTTTGGCACGATTGGCGTGGTCAATACCATCGAACCGGCGACGCTGACCGATGGGCGTCCGCTGGAGGGGCTAAACAACGACGAGCTGGCGGACATCCTGCTGGAGTATGCGGGCCGACGCCTGCGCGTGCTCATCCGCGATACTGTCAGTCAGGTACCCAAGGAAGTCTTCACCCAAGTCAGCGTGGCGGAAATCGTCGACGACCCTGATGTCGACCCCGTCATCGCCGGCGAATTGCTGAAAGCCATCAGTCGCGAAGAGCAAGCGGCGCTGCTGGCGAAATATGCGGAGAACGCAACGCTGCGGCGGCTGGTGCTGGAAGAAGTCGTCGAGCAGCAGGTTATTGCCAGTTTCACCCTCAGCGAGACAATTTTCAACTTCGAGGCCATCAAGGCGCAGATTGAAGGACCCATCCTCGATAGCTACAAAAAACGCGAGCGCCTGGACGAGGCGACTGTCACGGTCATCCGATTCTATAGTTGGCTGGATGGCGAGTTTTTGACGACGCCCATGTCCAGCACGCCGGCGCTGGCGGGCGTTCGTACGGCGCTGATCGGTTCGGCCGGCTTGATGATCGTAGTGATCCTGGTGGCGCTGCCCATTGGCGTAGGCTCAGCCATCTATCTGGAAGAATACGCGCATCACGGCTTCGTCAACCGCCTCATCGAGACCAATGTGCGCAACCTGGCGGGCGTGCCTTCCATCATCTACGGGATGCTGGGTCTGGCAATCTTTGTGCGCGCGCTAGCCCCATTTTCCAGCGGGCTGATCTTTCACATCAACTTTGACGCGCCGACAGTCGAAAGCGTGGTTGAGCGTATCGCCCCGGCCTTTGACGGCGCTGTCGTCTACGAGAATGGACAGATCCGCAGCAGCAGTGTGGGGCTAAGCGATGAATCCGCCCGGCGCGTTGCCGATGTATTCCTGCATTATGGTACACCCAGCTTGACCATGCAGGGCAATTCCGCCGTTGCGGATATGGCGGATTCGCTGGCCGAGGCGCTGTCGATCGCTGTCGATACCACCGCTACAGTCGCCGGCGAGCCGCAGGATATCGAAGTGCGGGGGCAGACCTGGCGCTTTGATGTCGACGCGGACGCGGGAATTAGCGACCAAGCCTTCGACAGCTTGATGGCCAGTCTGGTCCGCATCAACAGCTTCTCGCCGAATGGGCGCACCCTGGTCAGCGCTGGCTTGACGCTGGTGCTGCTGATTCTGCCTATCATCATTATCAACGCGCAGGAAGCCATTCGCGCTGTGCCTTACACCATCCGCGAAGCCTCCTATGGACTGGGGGCGACGCGCTGGCAGACGATCTGGCGGCAGGTGCTGCCGGCTGCCCTGCCCGGCATCATGACGGGGACGATATTGTCGGTTTCCCGCGCAGTGGGGGAGACCGCGCCGCTGATTGTCGTGGGCGCAGCCACGTTCCTGTTGACTGACCCGACCAGCCCTTTCTCACAATTTACAGCCATGCCCATCCAGATCTTCCAGTGGACGGCGCGCCCGCAGGGGCAATTCGCCGATATCGCCGCTGCCGCCATCATCGTGCTGCTGGCTTTGATGCTGTCGCTGAATGCCGTGGCCATTGTCCTGCGTAACCGCTATTCGATAAGGTACTGATATGGCAGAGCAGCAAAACGGAAATTCAGAGCAGCAACTGGTCATGGAGTTGCGCGATTGCAGCTTTTACTACGGCAGTTTCCTGGCCGTCTCCCATGTAAGCCTGCCCGTCTACCAGAACAAGATCACCGCTTTCATCGGTCCCTCGGGCTGCGGCAAGAGCACCGTGCTGCGCGGCATCAACCGCATGCTGGACTTGACGCCGGGCGCGCGCGTGGAAGGTGAGATCATCTATCGCGGCAAAAATCTCTATGAAGCCGAGGTCGACCCGGTGGAAGTGCGGCGGCGCATCGGCATGGTCTTCCAGAAGCCCAACCCCTTCCCCAAGAGCATCTACGAGAATGTCGCCTATGGTCCGCGCTTGCTGGGCGTCAAACGCAAAGCGATCCTGGACGAAATTGTCGAGCGCAGCCTGCGCGGCACATCGCTTTGGGATGAGGTCAGCGGCGACTTGAACAAGTCGGGTTTGGCGCTGTCCGGCGGGCAGCAGCAGCGTCTGTGTATCGCGCGCGCCATCGCCGTTGAGCCAGATGTCATCCTCATGGACGAGCCCTGCAGCGCCCTGGACCCCATCGCCACGCAGCGCATTGAAGAGCTGATGCGGGAGCTGCAGAGCGAATACACCATTGTCATCGTGACGCATAATATGCAGCAGGCACAGCGCGCCTCGGACTTCACCGCCTTCTACAACATCCGCAAAAAGCTGGAAGACGGTCATGAAACCCGCTGGGGCGAGCTGGTGGAATACGACTATACCGCGCAGATCTTCGCCAGCCCAGCGCAGCAGGAAACCGCCGATTACATCGCCGGGCGCTTTGGATAGCCCAGGCATCCGTCAAGCTGACGAAAAAATGGGCGACTCGGCGAAGTCGCCCCTACATGTTTCAGATTTAGCTGTGAAACCCATCATCGCGTTGTTGATTGGGCAGCGGCGCCTGACTATTCCGCGGAAGCCAAGCCAGCCAGGAATTCTTGCTGGAACGCTATACCCGCCGTCTCGATGCGGGCCATAGCTTCAGCTTGGGACAAGAGTTGCGCGCCGTCTTCAACGAATCTCCCGGCCATATCTATCAAATCGGCAGAGATTTCCACGCCTTGTTCGACAGCGGAATCCAGATTGACGCCGACGCCTATGCTGGTTTCGGAATAGATTGCGGTGTTGGCGATATCGATGTCGCCGTTCAAATAACCGACGAGAATGCGCCCCGCGCGGATGCTCTGCTCGAAAAAGAGCTCGTAGCCGGCGGCGAAGCAGCTACCTTCCGATATGGGATTGTCGGCGAATCTGCACCATAATGATGTCATCATTATGGTGCATAAAGAGGCGCAATTGACCGATATCAAGCGCATTGGCGTGCTGGCGCACCCCACCCGTCCGGACACGCACCCGGTCGCGCGGGAGATCGCGTCGTTGCTGTGTCGGCGCGGCATTGCCAATTGGGCGCATACCGACTGGGACGCTGGCAGCGTCCAGGCGGATGTCGCGCGGGCGGATGTCGTCATGGCCATTGGCGGGGACGGCGCTATGCTGCGGGCAGGGCGAGTCTGCGCCGAGCACGAGGTGCCGGTGCTGGGCGTCAACATGGGCTGGCTGGGCTTCCTCACCGAAATCCAGCAACCGCAGGATTGTGAAGCGGGCTTGGACAAGCTACTGGCCGGGCAATACTGGATCGAGCGGCGCATGATGCTGCAAGCGACCTTGCTGGAAGACCGCCAGCGCGTTCTTGACGAGCATCACGCCCTGAATGATGTCGTCATCAGCGGCAGCGTCTTCGGGCGGATGGTGCAGCTGGCCGCCTATATCGACAATCACTGGGCCACCACCTACAACGCCGATGCCTTAATCCTGTCCACGCCCACCGGCTCCACCGCCTACGCCCTGGCCACCGGCGGACCCATCCTGCCGCCGGAGCTGCGCAATATTCTGATGCTGCCCATGGCGCCGCATTTGAGCATGGACCGACCCATCGTGCTGGCGCGAGGCGCTGTCGTCGATGTTGAGCCCACGCGCGAAAACCGCGGCGAAGTCGTGCTGACCATCGACGGCAAAGTGGTGGCGGAACTGGGGGAAAACCAGCATGTCCGCATCACGTCGGCGGCGCCGGCCAGTCAATTCGTGCGCCTGCGCGAGCGCAACTATTTCTATCGCTCGCTGCTGGACCGTCTGGAGCCGCGCATCAATCGACACGGTCCGCGACGCATGACCTTCACGGACTAAGGAGGCGGGCATGGCACAGCTGCATTCCGACGCCACAGCCGATAGCGACATCACCTACTGCGCGCGGCACCCCGAGCGCGACACGGGCTTGCGCTGCAACCGCTGCGAGCGCTATATGTGCGTGGAATGCGCCGTACGGACGCCCATCGGTTATACCTGCCGGGAATGCGTGCGCGGGCACGAAGACAAATTCTACGCCGGCACCACTGTCGACTATGCGCTGGTGGCTGTAACTGGCGCGGCTGGCGGCGCATTGACGGCTGTGGCGACGATGCTGGTCGGCGGCTTTTTAATCATCGGTTTTCTGCTGGCGCCGGCCATTGGCGGGGCAACTGCGCAACTGGCGCTGCAAGTGACGGGCAGACGGCGCGGGCGTCAAAGCGGGCTGGTCTGCGCGGGCGCATTGCTGGCGGGTGGACTGGCGGTGGGCTTCGCCCTGACCGGCGGCATTGCGCTCTTCCCGCTGCTGTATCTGGCGCTGGCTTGCTCGGCCGCCTATACGCGCTTCCGCGTGGCTATTTGACTGAAGTAAAGCCAAATGTGTGATGCAAAGGCTAACCACCGAGTACACCGAGTTAGACGAGTGCACAGAGGCAGTGCGAACCAAGAGATTCAACTACAGAGAGTCGCGAGAAGTTGTAGGGGCTTGTCACGGAGGCCTCCACAGGCAATTTGCGGACCGTCGAACGATGGGCATCTCAGCGAGACGCCCCTACAGCTGACCCTTTGCCTGGCGAATAGAACAGGAGCAGGGCAAATTTTCTCGGCGCCTCGTTTTAACTCGGTGTACTCGGTGGTGAAAGTTTGCACTACTTTCTTGGCATTACAGGCATAGCGCCAGGTTGACGATGCTGGAAGAATTGCGCATCCAAAACTTCGCGGTGATTGACCGGCTGGAGCTGCAATTTGCCGCCGGCTTCAATGTCATCACGGGTGAGACGGGCGCTGGCAAATCCATCCTGATTGACGCAGTGGAGCTGCTGCTGGGGGCGCGGGCGGACCCGGGCTTCGTGCGCGCCGGCAGTCAACGCAGCGTCATCGAAGGCGTCATCCGCCTGGACGAGCGCGCTCAAAGCATGCTGCAAGCCACCCTGGAACGCGAAGACCTGCTCGACCCTGACGACCCCGACTACCTGACGCTGCGCCGCGAGCTCCGCCAGCGGGGACGCTCCACCGCCCGCATTAACGGTGTGCCCGTGCGCAGCGAACTGCTGGGCGAAATCGGCGGCGAACTCTTTGACATTCACGGGCAGAGCCAGCACCTGTCGCTGTTTCGACCCCGCCGCCACATCGACCTGCTGGATCGCTACGCGGGCTTGTTGGACAAGCGCGGCGAGCTGGCGCGGCAGGTCGCTGCACTGACGCAGGTTCAAGCCGAGATGCGCGCCCTGGCCGAGGGCAGCGAGGCCCTGGCGCGGCGGGCGGATCTGCTGCGGCATGAACTTGATGAAATCAAGGCGGCGCAGCTGGACCCGGACGAAGAAGCGGAGTTGCTGACCGAGCGCAACCGCCTGGCCAACAGTGAGCAGCTGGCGCAATTGGCTGGCGAGGCGGCGCAGCACTTGGATGGCGATGACGGCGGCGCCGTCGATCGCTTGATGAGCGTGGCTGCCGCATTGCAGAAGCTGGCGCAAATCGACCCGCAGATGCGCGACGCCTACGACCTGGCCGAGGCGCTGGCCTCGCAATCGCAAGAATTGGCGCTGGACCTGGCCCGCTATGCCGCCGCCGCCGAACACGACCCGCATAGACTGAACGAGTTGGAAGAGCGCCTGGAACTGATCAAAATGCTGCAACGCCGCCACCGCGTCGAGGGGGTCGCCGCGATCCTGGCTTATGCGCGGCGGGCGCAGGCGGAACTGGACGGAATCGACCAGAGCGACGAACGGCTGGCGGCATTGCGCCTGCGCGAAGATCAACTGCTGCGACAGATTGGCGCGGTCTGCGGAGAATTGAGCCGGGCGCGAGCGGTTGCCAGCCAGCAATTGAGCGCGGCTGTCGTGGGCGAATTGGCCGACCTGCGCATGGAACGGGCGCGCTTTGATGTGCTGCTGGCGCAGGCCGAGCATCCCGCCGGCTGTTTCGTCGGCGAGGCACGCTACAAGTTCGACGCCAAGGGCATGGACGATGTCGAATTCATGCTGAGCGCCAATCCCGGTGAACCGCTGCGACCGCTGGCGAAAGTGGCCTCCGGCGGCGAGGCGGCGCGCATCATGCTGGCGCTTAAGCGCGTGCTGACCGCTGCCGACCAAAGTCCCATCCTGATCTTCGACGAGGTCGACCAGGGCATCGGCGGGCGGCTGGGCGCGGTCGTCGGTGAGAAGCTGTGGTCGCTGTCGGGCGCGCATCAGGTGCTCTGCGTGACGCATCTGCCGCAACTGGCGAGTTATGCGGATGCGCATTTTCAAGCGCAGAAAGATATGGTCGCCGAACATGCGGCGACGACGGTGCGAGCGCTGTCCAGCGACGGCGAGCGCGTGGCGGAACTGGCGGCGATGCTGGGTGCGCCCGGCGCTGCTGGTCTCCAGTCCGCGCGGGAATTGCTGGCGTCTGCGCGAGGGCGGAAGGGGGAATAGCCACAGAGGCGCAGAGGGCACGCAGGGTTGTAAGGACGGCGAAAAAATATATCATCGCACAGAGGTGAACGGGCAGAGGAATAGGATATGAAGCTCAAAGAGATTCTGGCGCAAATTGACGAGGGGATATTGGTGCTACCGCAGTTCCAACGTGGTTTTGTGTGGAAGCGCAAACAGGTACGCAATCTCATGGTTTCGCTTTATAAAGATTATCCCATTGGCAGTATGCTTGTATGGAAAACAAAAGCCGACCCAAAGACAATTAAGGGTGCAAATCCTAATTCACTGATAATCAACGAGTTGCTGCTGGATGGCCAACAGCGGCTGACTTCGTTGTACGGCATTGTTCGTGGCAAGAGACCAGCCTTTTCCAATGCCAACGACCATGCCTTTCTCAATTTATACTTCAATGTTGAGACAGAGGAATTTGAGTTTTATGGTCAGACAAAGATGCAGCAAAATCCGCGTTGGATCTCCGTCACCGATGTAATGCGGGATGACCTTGGCGCAGTCATTCAACCGTTTATGCAGGACAGCAATCTCTCGACTTATATTGACCGCATCCAGAAAATCTCAAACATAAAGAATCGCGACTTTCATGTCGAGTCTATGACCGACCAAGACAAATCAATGGATGTGATTGTCGATATCTTCAATCAGGTAAACAGCGGCGGCACAAAGCTGTCCAAAGGTGACTTGGCGCTTGCCAAGATCTGCGCAGACTGGCCACAAGCCCGCGATGAGATGCAGAGTCGACTGGCTACTTTGGAAAAGCATGGGTATTTCTTTAATCTTGACTGGCTGCTGCGCTGTATAAATGGTCTAGTAACGGGCCACGCAGATTTTGCCGAACTGGAACGACAGAAAGTAAATGTTGAGCAGATTAAGGACGGTTTGGAGCGCGCAACCACACACATAGACACCACGCTGAACTTGCTGGCATCTCGACTGGGTCTGGATCACTCCTATGTTCTCGGTAGCCCAAACTCACTGGTCGCGCTGTTGCGTTTCTTTGACAGGTACGGCAAGCATCACGATCAACGCACACTCGACAGACTTTGCTATTGGTATGTCCACGCTTTGCTGTGGCAGCGCTATTCGGGACCTGTGGAGACTAGGATACGGCAAGACATCATGGCTGTCGATGACAAGGAGAATCCCGTTGGCAGCTTGATCAACAGATTGCGCGACCACCGCTGGCCTCTGCGCGTGGAGATATGGGATCTTACAGCTTCAAAGAAAGGTGGCCGTTTCTATTCGCTCTTGTACATGCTTACACGTGTCTACGGAGCAAGAGACTTCTGCAAGGGAATAGAACTGAAGAAGTCTCTGCTTGGCAAAGGCAATCAGCTTGAACTGCATCATATCTTCCCAAAATATCAGCTAAATCAATTTGGATGGTACAACTTCAAAGAAGTTAACGCGCAGGCAAACTTCACATTCCTCACAAAAGATTGCAACCTGCAAATCAGCGCGAAGCTGCCGAGAGATTACCTCTCAGATTACGAAGCCAAAAACCCTGGCGTCCTTGCCTCGCACTGGATTCCTTACGACCAACGACTCTGGGAGATGGACAATTACCGCGACTTCCTTGCAGCCCGCCGGGAACTGCTTGCGAAAGCCGCCAACGACTTCCTTGACGAGTTGTATCACGGCACCATGCCCGCTGATGAATCAATAAGCTTCGTATACGACCAGGCAACGCTGCCCCGCCCTGCAAGCATCGCCAGCGACGACGAAGAAGCGATACTGGTTGAAGCAAGCGAGTGGATGCGATCCAAGAATCTGCCATCGGGCGAATATGGATATCTGCTGCGCGATGGATATTCTGGCGCGGAATATATCCTCGACCTGGCTTGGCCTCGCGGCATCCAGACCGACCGCAGCGAACCTGTGGCGCTGCTCATCGACGAGGATGCGGAAACCTTGCAGGCGGCGCAGCATGAGTTCCATTGCTTCACCTCGCTAGCCAACCTGCAAGCCTATGTCCAGCGCGACATCCTCGGCGAATAAGCCAGCGTAAGAATCCCGCCCCGCCCCTCGTCCAGTATTTGCAAGGGGTGGACTCGGGAGCGACGCCATGCATGAACAGCACAATGGCGACCCAATGCAGCGACTCGTCGACTTCGTGGCCAACGCGCCCGCCGACGAAACGCTGATCAAGATGGACTGCAACGATTGCTGCGAGCATATCGCCCGCCTGGCGGAACAAGTCGCCAACGGCGCGGAACTGGACGAGATCCTGCCCGAGATGCAGAAGTTCATGCGCTACTGGGGCGACTGCCGCGAAGAGTTTGAAGCTCTGGTGGCCGTCCTGCAGCGCGAGCATGACTTGGACGACTTCGACTTTTCCACGCTGGATCACCCCGTCTAGACAGCGCAAATCACAATCAACACGAGGAAGGCAGCATGAAGAAAGAACGCGTCGTCATCATTGGCAGCGGACCAGCCGGCTTGACCGCCGCTCTGTATACCGCCCGCGCGCAGTTGGCGCCTGTCGTCATTGCCGGGGCGCAGCTGGGCGGGCAGGTCGCCATCACGCATGAAATCGAGAATTATCCCGGCTTCCCGGAAGGGCTAAGCGGTCCCGAGTTGGTCGAGCGCATGAAGCAGCACGCCGAGAACTTCGGCGCGAAGGTCGAATTTGATCTGGTCGAAAGGGTCGATTTCAGCCGCGGCTCGCCTTTCCATGTCAAGACGCTGGGCGAGGAGTATCTGGCCGATTCGGTCATCGTGACGATTGGAGCGGACCCGCGCAAACTGGGCGTGCCGGGCGAGGAAGAGTTCACTGGCACGGGCGTCAGCTACTGCGGCACCTGCGATGGCTTCTTCTTCCGCGGCAAGGATATCGTGGTGGTCGGCGGCGGCGATTCCGCGCTGGAAGAGGGCATCTTTTTGACGCGTTTCGCCAACAGCGTCAACATCATTCATCGCCGCGACGCTCTGCGCGCCGGTGTGCAGTTGCAGCAGCGCGCCTTCAACAACGACAAAATCAGCTTCACCTGGAACAGCGTGGTCGATGAGATCATCGGCAATGGCGGCGGGGTGAATGCCGTGCGCTTGCGCAACCGCGTCACCGGCGACGAGACTTTACATCCCACCGATGGCGTCTTCATCTTCATCGGGCACGACCCCAACAACGCCGTCTTTGGCGACCAGATCGCGCTGAACGAAAATGGCTACATCATCACCGACCAGCGTTACCGCACCAATATCGATGGGGTGTTCGCGGCGGGCGAGATTCAGGACGAGATCTGGCGGCAAGTGGCGACATCGGTCGGGCAGGGCACATCGGCGGCCATGGCGGCGATTCAATGGCTCGAGGCACATGAGGAGACATTGCAAGAGTTGGATGCGGTGCCGGCCTAAATGTCTTCAAGAATGCGAACGGGGCTGGAGGAATCCGCCTTTCTACCAGGGCCAGATCTTGTCCCAGGCGCTCTTCCAGTCATCTCCGCGGCTGACCATCTTCTGCGCTGGCTGATCTAACTCGACATCCTCGCGCGGCACATAATTCATCATCGTGTCGTAGTGGCCGAATTCGACGGTGATCGTAACCGGCGCCGGGGGCCTGTATGGCGCGACCGCGCTCAAATCACGCAGCGCTTGGTAAGCGCCTGCTTCGATCATTTCACGGGCGCGCTGGGGCGCGATCTGGCGCGCCGAATATTTCGAAAGCCCGCGTTTAACCGCCACGGTCGTCAGCCCGCTGCCGAGCAGGGCTGTTGCTTCCCGGCAAGCGGCGACATCGCCGGTGACCAGCAGCACCGGGCAGCCATAATGTCCGCAAAGGGCAGCGTTGACCCCAATCTCGCCGACCAGTTCGTCGTTGAACCATAGATTGCGGCATTGCGCCGATGAGATAGTGTGGCTCAAGACGCCATCCGGCGTATTGTTGCGCGCGTGATAACCGACCATCAAGCAGGCATCCACGCCTTGTTCCAGCGGCTCGGTGTGGTGCGTCCAGGTATGGTGCGCCACATATTCGCAGGCGGGGTCGAGCATATCCTTAATCAGCGAATTGTAGCGCCAATCCCCGCCCGCGTTATGGCCGTCGATGACGATGATTTCTGTCGCGCCGGCCCGAGCCGCGCCCCGCACCGCCGCATTGACCTCGGCGGTATAAAGTTTACGTCCCTCTGGGTAGCCTGCTTTGCCGCCACCGACCTGATCCCAAGTGACAATGCCGCTGACGCCTTCCATATCGCACATGATCAAGATTCTCATATTGCCGCTCCCTGAAATTGTTACCGCAAGCGAACGCAGAAATCATACCGCAAATTGTTCTGCGACAGAGACAAAGCGATGCGTCAGCCAGGGCAATCGCTTCAAAAACTTCTTGCCACCGAGGACACCGAGTGAAGAGAGAACACAGAGAAAATCTATACAGACATGCAGGCGGCAGCCGCAATTCCAGCCCTTTTTGCTGCGGGAGATGTTGAATCCCGGTCGAAGGACGGCAATATCTCAGCAAGTTCAAGTTAGTCATGCGACAAGACGGGCGCGCCAAGGCGCGCCCCTACAATAGCTTTTCCCCGCGATGCGCATCCCGTAGGGGCTTGCCTTGGCAAGCCCTCTCGGCGCTCTCTGTGTTTCCTCTTTTCCTCGGTGCTAAGTTTTGCATTACTTACTTGGCACTACTTAGGTCAACTCAGCGGCGTTTTCGCCGATCTTCTGCAGGGCGGCGGCAATTTCCTGCATATCTTGCTCGTCACCCAGCAAAGCCCGCTGCGTGATCCAGATGGTCTGCTCAAATTCGCGGACGGTGTTGGGGAAGGGCTGGCGCAGGAAGGCATGGTCTTCTGTCGCCTGCGCCCCACTCAGCCGATTCTTGTAGGCGCCGCTTTGAAATAGATCTAACTGATTCAGCGGCGGATAGGGCGGCTGCGTGGGGATGCCTTCTGCTTCCAGCGCAGCTTCCAATTGCTCGCGCCTGATGCCGGCGAAGCAGCGCGGCTCGAAGTGAAAAATATAGGCGTAATGCCCGTTGCGGGTGACGCGGCTGTCGTGGCGCTGCGGGGTGATGCCCTCGATCTGGCTCAACAGGCGATCCAGCAGGCGTCCATTCGCGTTGCGGCGGGCGGTCTGTTCGTCCAGGCGCGTCAATTGCGCCAGCAGCACTGCGCCCTGCCATTCGCTTAATCGGTAATTCGAGCCGTAGTGGTAGTGGCTGTAGAACCATTGGCCGGGCAAACGCCCGCAGTCGTGCACCGAGCGCGCCATGCGTTCAAAGTCATCGTCATCGCTGAGGATGATGCCGCCTTCGCCGGCCGTCATGGTCTTGCTGGCTTGAAAGCTGAAACTGCCGCCCCGTCCCAAGGCGCCCACCTTGCGCCCGCGCCATTCGCTGCCGTGAGCGTGCGCCGCGTCTTCCAGCAGAGCGATGCCATATTGGCTGGCGATGGACTTGAGCGCGTCTATATCGGCCGGGCAGCCGCCCAAATGCACGGCGATGATGGCTTTCGTGCGCTCATTGATGGCTGCTTCCGCCAATTCCGGGTCGATGCAGAAGTTGTCCGCGCGCACATCTACCAGCTTGGGCAAAGCGCCGGCGAAGAGCACAGCGCTGGCAGTGGCGACAAAGGTGGCATTAGGCACGACGACTTCCTCGCCGGGGCGCAGATCCAGCGCCGCCAGCGCCACCTCAATCGCATGTGTGCCGTTGGTCACCGCGATGCCATGTTTCGCCTGGTGATAATCGGCGAAGGCGCGTTCAAAGGCGGCGGTCTTGTCGCCTTCGCTGCGCCACCAGTTGCCGCTGTCCAGCACTTCTAGCAGCGCCCTGCGTTCTAGTTCATCGTGCTGGGGCCAAGCGGGGAAGGCTTTGGTTTTGGCGGTCGCGCCACCGTGAATGGCAAGTTTTGGCATGGTAGATTCTTTCCGTATCGTCTTTCCATAGAAATCTGTAGGCGCGAGCCACTGGGTCGCCCCTACACGGTGCTTCATTGCAGCGACGCTCGCGCATGCCTACCCCTTCAAACTCCCGAGCGTCAGCCCCTTGACAATATACTTCTGCGCCACCATCGCAAAGAGCAGCATCGGCACGACCGCCACGATGGAAGCCGCCGCCATGCCGCCCCAGTTGATGGAGGTGTAGCCGCGGAAGGAAGCCACCGCCACTGTGATCGTCTGCGCCTCGCTGAAAGTCAGGCTCAGCGCGATGGTCAGCTCATTCCAAATCCAGATGGCGGTCAATATCGCAGTCGCAGCGATGCCCGGCGCAGCCATCGGGATATAGACATGGCGCAGCGTGCCCAAATGGTTGCAGCCATCTATCCGCGAGGCATCGTCAAGCTCCAATGGCACTTCGCGGAAAAAGCTGCGGATCAGCCAGACAGCGAAGGGCAGGGAATGCACCTGGTAGGCAAGCGCCAAGCCGATATGACTGTCGTACCAGCCAATGCGCTGATACAGCACAAAGAGCGGAATGATGAAAAGAAACTCCGGCAGCATGTAAGCCAGCAGTAGCCAGACGCCAAAAAGCTGCTTGCCGCGAAAGCGAAAGCGATGAATGCTGTAGGAAGCGAATATGGCGATGACGATGGCGATGGCCACGCCCAGGGCGGTCACAATCACCGAGTTGCGAAAAGCGTCCACGAAACCGGGCTTGTCCAGCAGCCCCAGAAAATGATCGGCGATGGGCTCAAAGAGCAGCTTGGGTGGCACAGCGAAGGCATCCCGCTGCGATTTCAGCGACACGCTCAGCAGCCAGACGATGGGGAAGAGCGTCAGCAAGATCGCCGCCAGCGAGATCAGGTAAGCCAGCGCCCGATCCAACTGGTCGCGCCGCGTGATCACCACGGCTAGTCCTCCTCCAGGCGGGATTCCAAGCGCATGTAAAGTAAGCAAATCAGTAGCACGATGGTCGAGAAAATGACCATCACCGTCATCGCCTCGCTCATTTGCAGGAAGCTGAAGGCTTTGCGATAAGCCAGGGTCTGCATGACTTCGGTGGCGATCTGGGGTCCGCCGCCGGTCGTGCCGAAGATGATGTCGAAGACCTTCAACGTATCAATGGTGCGGAAGATCAGCACGGTGAAGAGTACGCCGCGCAGCATGGGCAGCTTGACGCGGAAGAAGATTTGCGGGCTGTTCGCCCCATCCACGCGCGCTGCTTCGATGGGCTCCTGCGCCAGACTCTGCAAGCCAGCCAGCACGATTATGAAGACAAAAGCCGTCTGCCACCAAGCATCAACCATGATGATCGTGCTCATGGCGGTGGCTGTCGTGCCGAAGAAGGGCGAGGGCGGCAAACCTAGCGATACCAGCAAATAATTGACGAAGCCGAGCATGGGATCGAGCAAAATCTTCGACATCAGCGCCACGATGATGCCCGAGACCATCAGCGGAGTCAGCAGCAGGGTACGGATGATGCCCGCGCCGAAGCCCAGCCGATCCACCACCACCGCCAGCCCCAAGCCCAGCAGCAACTCCAGCCCCGTCGCCACTATCGCGAAGAGGAAGGTCTGGTAGAGCACCTGCCAGAACTCAGCGCTCCGAAAGAGATCGGTATAATTGCGCAGCCCGATGAAGTCGAACTGCACCCCCCAATTCCAGTTGAAGAAGCTGAGTACGAAGGAATATATCGCCGGATACAGCGAAGTCGCCACCAGGATCAGCAGGGCTGGCGCGATGAGAATATAGGCGAAGTTTGGCTTTGCGCGTTGGGCAGGCATAAGTCGGCAAACTCACCACAGAGACGCAGAGGGCAGAGAGGGTTTCGTGCAGGGGCGACAAACCCGCAGAGGCTACGCGCGAGAGTGTTGCCCGTTTTCTACCCCCTCAATCCCCTCGTATCAACGGGGGGAAGGTTTCGCCATGTGTCCTGATAGTGAAGGAACACCATACTGGCATTCCGATTCGTCAAGAACTACCTCCCCTCGCCGTTGATGCGGGGAGGGGCCGGGGCGGGGTAGACGGGCGAGCCAATGGCTCGCCCCTACAGCGGAGTTTATGGACCGCTACCCTTCCATATCCAGCAAGCGCTGCTGGGCTTTGGCGGTCGCGTCGGCCGGCGCCATGCCGCCATACATGTCCTGGATCGCGTCCACGATGACCAGGGCGTATTCGCTCCAGCCTTCGCGGAAAACGACGGTCGTGCGCGAGGTCTGCATGGCTTCCAGCACTGTATCGACATAGAGCGGGTTCAGCGCGTCGACATACTCAGCTTTGTCCCAGGTCGATACGCGCGCCGCGCCGCCATGGTAGGCGCCAATCACGGGTTCAATGTCCGCGCTGGTCATCCACTGGATGAAGTACCAGGCCGCGTCCGGATTCTGAGAATTGGCGGGGATGCCGATGCCCCACATCCAGTGTCCCGTCCAGCTGTCGCCACCGGCTTCTACCGGCGGCATGATGGCGTAGCCGGTCTTGCCCGCGACGGCGGAAGCATCCGGATCTTCGAAACCGGGACCGAAGAGGCTGGCGTCAATGAAGAAGCCGGCGCGCCCTTGCTGGAAGAGCAAGCTGGCATCGGGCCAGTCCAGTGCCTGCACATTGATGGGACCAGCTGACATCAAGCCCGCGTAATGCGACAAGCCCGCTGTGATGCGCTCGTCATCCACCCGCGGCATTGACCAGTCGCCGTCGTACCAGACATTCGTGGGCAGAGTCATCTCCGCCTCGCCCCAATTGTTGAAGACCATGCCGGTGACTGTGTCCATGATGGTATGTGAGCGAATGCCGCGCATAACCGAACCAGCCACCATGCCGCCACTGGCTTCCGAGATGCTGTGCGCCGCGTCGATCAAGCCGCCCATGGTGTCGGGCACGACGCCGTCCAGGTATTCATCGACGATATCCATATTCCAGAAGAGGGTGTAAGCTTCGAAGGAAACGGGGATGGCGTAATCCTGCGCGTCCATAGCGCCGGGCGGGTACTGCGTCGCCTGGGTGAAACCAGCCGGGAAGTCAGCAAAGTCGTAGTCGGCGGATGTCATGCTGGCGTCATTGATATAAGGGCTCAACGGGTGAATCAGCCCGTTGCTCCACTGGGTGAAGGCGGTGGAGTCCATAGGCACCATGTAGACATCCATGACGCCCGTGTCGGCGCGCAGAGCCACTTCCATGCGGTCGAAGTAGAGGTTCTCCGCCAGCGCTTCCACATTGACGCTGATGCCGGTGGCGGCTTCAAAGTCGTCCATGACGCTGCGCATGCCATCCAGCACGGGATGTTCGGGCATCAGGATGGTGATTTCGCTGCCAGCGAAACGCATCCAGTCGAAGTCCTCCGCTTGCGCCAGCGGCACAAGCAGCAGCAGCAAACTCAGTAGCAGAAACATTCGTGTTTTCATGTCAGCCTCCCTGACTATGTATATGGTGAATCACCGAAGTATTCGGTTCGATTCCAACATTGACGAAGACTGGACGACTCAATAGGCGCTTGACACAAGACAGTCGGCCGCCTGGTCCGATGCATGCGCGCTGCCTGTGGAGTCGTTCCCCGTCCATCCTCCATGCGTCTCGCCAACGCTTTGTTCGACACAGCGCTGATTAGAGTGTAACACCAGCATAAGCCGCTTCGATAGTTTGGCGCACCTGGTCGCAGAAGGCCTGGTCGATGATGGCGTCGTGATAGATGCCGTACCACAAGCCAGCATCGCGCACGAATTCCCGCATATTCAGCAGGGCGTGCGAGACATCGTCCCAGCCGATGCCCATGGCTTGCGGGCGGATATCGACGCCAGCGCGCACGAAGGCATCCAGCATTTCTTCGGCGCGATCATCGTGCAGCAGCGAGCCGACATAAATACCCAGGCAAACCGGCTGCCCATGTATGAACTTCTTGCCCGTTTGGTATTCCAGCGCATAAAATAGGAAGTGGTCTGCGCCTTCGATGGGGCGCGGATTCCAGCCCAGATTATGAAATGCCGCCCCGCCCCAGCGATTGGCGGTCATCAGTGTGCGGATGCCCCGTTCGTTGACCGCGCGGATATCCTCCAGCGCGTTCATCACGGTCGCCATGACCGCCTGGGCCTCGTCCACCATCTCCTGGTCGTATGGCCACTTGTTTTCGACAAGCCCCTTTGCCTGCGCATAGCGCCAATCGGCATGGGCGGTGTGGTAACAGAGGATCTCGCAGATGCCGCTGCGGTTGACGACCGGCGGCGCGTTCTGGATGACATCAAAATCGACATAGACCGCTTCCGGCACTGCCCAGCAGACATAGCGCACATTGCCCTGGAAGCGCAGTCCGGCGCGATGGCCAAAAGCGGCGTTGACGGACATGGATGTCGGGACCTGGAAGAGCGGCAGCTGCAGCGACCAGGCGAAATACTTGGCGACATCCAAGGCCTGCCCACCACCCAGACCAATGATGCTGCGGCATTCCGGCAGTTTCGCCACTTCGCCCTTCAGTTCGTCGCCGTCGATAGTCGATACCAGGTAGGGACCAGCCAGGTTGTCATCGAAATGATGTTTGAACAGGTCCCATAGATCGTCCATGGTGACAACAAGATAAGGTTGATGCACGATGTTCTTCAGTTCGCCAATCAGATTGCGGCCGAAGATGGTGTTGAAGCCGGGGCGGTCGGTCATTGTGCGTCCTTTGCGTCGATTGCGAATAGAACTGCATTGTAACCAGTAGCGTGGCAATGGCAAACAAGCGCGGGGCAATTCGGTGCTAAAATGAACCGCGAGGCGCGAGCGCAAAAGGGGAGAGGCGGCACATGAGCATTCGCATGGCATTCACAGGCACGGGGCATATTTCGCGGGTGCATGCACGGGCCGCGCAATCCCTGCCCGACGTGGAATTGGCGGCTGTCGTCAACCATCGCGCAGAGTCACGAGCCGATTACGCGGCGCAATTTAACATTGCGCGGCAGTACAGCGCGGTCGAGGACCTGCTGGCGGATGGCGAGATTGACGCGCTAAGCGTCAACACGCCCAATTATCTGCACGCGCCGCAGACCATCGCCGCCCTGGCCGCGGGCATTCATGTCATGGTGGAAAAGCCCATGGCTCTGGACGCTGAGCAAGCTCGCTCCATGCAGCGCGCCAGTCAAGCCTCCGGCGCCAAGCTGATGGTGGCGCACTGCTGGCGATTCGACGAAGAAGTCAACTGGCTGAAGGCGCAGATCGACAGCGGCAAACTGGGCGAGATCCTGCGCACCAAGGGGCATGGCGTGCATGTCAATTGGGGTCCCGGCGGCTGGTTCACCGAGGCGGAAGCGGCCGGTGGCGGCGCCCTGGCCGATATGGGCATCCACGCCATTGATGTGGCGCGCTACCTGCTAGGCGACCCGCAACCCCTTAGCGTCTATGCCCGCATCTCCACCGACTACAGTCCCTACGAAGTTGATGACAGCGGCACGATCTGGATTAACTGGGACAATGGCGCCAGCAGCCTCATCGAGTCGGGTTGGTGGTGGCCCCACGCGGATGGACCGGAAGCCAGCACCCAACTCTACGGCAGGCGCGGCTGGGGGCAACTCTTCCCCACGCTTCTGGAAATCCCTGACCGTGAATCCGAGACTGTGGCGACGGTTGACCCCGGCTTCCCGCCGGTGCGCGAGGAGCACTGCCCGCAGGAGATGTACGACCGGCAGCTGGCGCATTTCATCGATTGCATCCGCGACGACAAGACGCCCAACCCGGGCGCAGCCGAGGGAATAGTCAATATGCGCATCGTGGATGCCGCCCTGAAAAGCAGCCGCAGCGGTGGCCTGGTCACGCTGGCCTAGCGCTCGCCCGCCCCATGCTTGACACGCCAGTATCGTTTCTCTACGATGATTACATGCGAACGTCTCTACACACCTATCAATTTGGGAGTAACACAATGCACAAAGTCAAAGCTGCTGTCAGAATCGCCCTGCTGCTGTGCCTGCTGGCGCTGCTGGCGCTGCCACTGACGGCGAGTGCGGACGACGATGTCGTCTTCGCCAGCGTCCGTTTGTATGACGGCATCGACCCGGCGGACCAAAGCCAGATCGCGCGGCGCACGGCGGATGGTTTCCTGCCGATCATGCGCGGGAGCGAGGGCTTTGTCGGCTATTTTATGATGCCGGCCGGCGACAAGCTGGCGGCGATCAGCCTGTTTGATTCTCCCGAGCAGGCGGCGGCATCCAACCAAGCTGCGCGCGAATTTGTGGTGGAATATCTGGCGCCTCTGCTGCCCAACCCACCGACGGTGCACGAAGGCACACTCGCGCTGCAGGTGCGCGGAGACATGATGCAGGGGGCGCCCAGTTCGCTTTATGCCAGCCTGCGCGTCTACACCGACTTTGACATGGCACATTTTGACGAAGCGAATGAGCTGGCAAAGAGCGAGCTCGTGCCCGACCTGCTTGCCATCAATGGTTTCTTCGCCCAATACACCGTCGCCACGACTGGCAACGCCGTGGTCGCCATATCGATATTTGACTCGCCAGCGGCGGCGGCACAAGCCAACGATAGCGCGATCGCCTTCTCGCGCGAGCATCTTTCACCATGGTCGCCCAATGACCCATCGGGCTTCAGCGGCAGCCTGGCGGTCGCGGCTTTAGCCGATATAGAAGATGGCGCCAACTTGATCGCTCGCGAGGTCTTCACCAGCGTGCGCGTGTACGAAGGCATTGACCCCGCCGACCAGCCGGAGATCCAGCGGCTGGTGGTGGAAGGCTTTTTGCCCATCATGCGCGGCAGCGCTGGCTTTGCCGGCTATTATTTGATGCCGGCCGGCGACACGCTGGCGGCGATCAGCTTGTTTGAATCGGCCGAACAGGCGGCGGCAGCCACCGAGGCGGCACGCGACTTCGTAGTCGAGAACCTGGCGATGCTGCTGCCCAACCCGCCGACTGTGGTCGAAGGCGCGCTGGATGTCTTTTTCCTGATGGACGAAACGGACATGATGGCGGAGGGCATGCCCTCGCTCTACGCGTCCCTGCGCGTGTATGACAATTACGACCTGTCAGAACGGGAAGAAGCGGTAGACTTGGTGGCGCGGATATTTGTGCCGCAGCAGCAGGCAGCTGGCGGTCTCTTCAGCTACTTCTCGATGGACGATAGCATTGATCGGGTGGTGGCGATGACGGTCTATGAATCCGAAGAGAAAGCGTTGGCCTCGAATTTACTGGCGGCGGCTTTCGTGGCGGAATACATGTCAGAGTGGATCCCGGAAGACCCCGTGCGTATCAATGGCCAGCTGGGCATCGCTGCGCTGGCGGCCATCGACATGGGCGAGAATCTTGTCAGCATGATGGGCGACGCCTAGGCTGAATGCGCGAGGCAAGCCGCAAGAACCGAAGGGCGCGTCCATAGCGGCGCGCTCTTTTTTTCATATGCGGGCGCTGGACGGGAGCTGCCCTTAGCGCACTGGATCCATGAACGCGAATAGGCTGTCCGAATTGGAACGGTAGCGGTTGCCAAATCGTAACATCAAGCCCATGTCAACCAGTTGATTGAGATCGCGCGTTATTGTGCGCTCCGTTTTCCCCAGGTAGAGCTCATATAGCTCGGATGACAAGCTGCGGATGTCGCGCGCGCGGACTGCCTTTTCAAGTCCATGGTCCGTCAGCGCCAGCAGCAGCCGCCTCTGACGTTGGCGCGCAGTTGACATTGTCGCCGAGTAGCGTTCCCGGAACACAGCGTGAATTGAGTCGCGCCAGACGGTCTCCTGGAGCGTGTCGTGGATGACCTTTAACTGCGCATCCAGCTCATCCTTTAGTCCTTGCAGCGCATAGCGAATGAAACCCGCCAGGTTGCCATCCGCCGGGTAACGTTCGTCGCGGTACTCGCCATGCGACTCTTGCAGTTGTCGATAGTATTCGTCGCGAGTTTTGTTGTAGAAGTCGCTGGGTAGGTGTGCGGCGATATCCGGAACGCCAGCTTCCAGCAAGATGGCAAACTCGATTAAGCGCGCCATGCGCCCGTTGCCATCGCCATAGGGATGAATCCAGGCGAAATAGACATGGGCTGCGATCGCCTTGAGAAGCTGCGCCGCCATCTTGTATCCCGCTGGAGCAAACTCGGCGTCATTCAGCCAGGCGCAGAATTGATCCAGCAGCCGTTCTAGTTCCGATGGAGGGGCAGCGAGATAGCGCCCGACTGTCACGCGATGCTGACGGATTTCGCCAACTCTGACGGTATCGTTACCAAAACCATCCAGCACCAGTCTGTGCCAGTCATTCAAGCGACTCAAGGAGTAAGTTACGCTGTCGCCGGCAGCCATTTCGCGCGCGACATGGTTTAAGGCAGCGACCATGTTGGTGATCTGCTGTCGCTGATAGTCCCGCGATGGCGGAACCTGAAAATCACCAGCGATAATCCTGGCGACTTCTTCTTCCGAAAAGGAATTGCCCTCTATGGCTGTCGTGCTATGCACCCCTTTTGACAGGTAGATTGTCCTGAAATTCTGGCTCACATACGCAGGTATCGGGATGCGAATGATCTGCTCGATGCGCGCCTGAATCACGCCTAAAAGAATCCATTCACGCGCGCCAAGCTTATAAGAAGGCGGGAACTTGATGAAGTCGTGTGTACCCATTTTAGCCTCTTCATTGTCCTGTAATTTGTCCCTCATTTTGTCATACGAATTGTCAAGTGTAAAGTGGCGACCAGATCATCACGCCAGACATTGACTGGTATTGCCAGGTACGATTCTCGCCCGCCGCCGCGTCTAACGGGCATTGCAAAGCGCACGTCGCTCCAGGCGCACTTCCATGACCCGACTGCTCGCCTTGCGCAACCACTTCGGCACCATCCGTTTGATGGCGCTGCAATTTCTCAGCCTGGCGGGTATTGGCGTTACCTGGCCCTACATTAATGTCTACCTCACCGAGATCGGCTTCTCTGGCACGCTGATTGGCACGCTGGGCAGTGGCGGCGCGGTGCTGTCGCTGGTCTTGACTCCCCTGCTCAACCAAATCGCCGACCGCCGCAACCTGCATCGCCGCCTCTTCATGCTCTATCTCGGCGGTTTCGCCCTGGCCAGCATCGTCTTCGCTACTTCCAGCATCGTGCCGCTGATCGTCTGCGCCGTGCTGCTCTTCCGCGTCACCGTCAGCCCTAGCTTGACTCTGGGCATGCAGCTGACGATTGCGCAGTTGCTCCGTAGCGGGCAAGCCATCCTGGGGCAGATTCGCTCTTATGCGTCGCTGGGCTTTGCGGTGGCTAGTCTCTTGGCAGGGCAGCTCTTCGCGCTGGGCGGTTATACCTTGCTGTTTTGGGTGGGCGCGGCTTTCGCCTTGTTGAGCATCCAGTTCGCGACGGTCTTCCCTGCCAAGCCCAAAGTGAAACATAGCGCGGGGAATGACGAGCGGCGTCCGCGCAACCGCGGCTTCTATGTGCTGGCGGCCAGCCAGTTCTTCATCTCCATGGGTACCTACAACGCCTATGCCTTCATTTTCATCCATTTCAACCAGAATCTAGGCATTGCGGGGGAGGATATCGGCTTGTGGGCGGCGATACTGGGCGGGGTGGAAGTGCCCTTTTTCTATTTGATGGACGCGATTTTGCCCAGGATGCGCATCCGCATTGGCTACATCGTCAGCGTGTTGGGCATCGCCGTCTTCACGATATTGCTGGGGTCGGTATCCAGCCTGCCCATGCTGGCGCTGCTGATGATCCTGCGGGGCCTGGTGTGGCCCGGCTATCATCTGTCATCCTTCACGCTGGTGAACACCATCAGCCACCCGCGCAATGTGGCGACCAACCAGGCGCTGATTCAAGTTACCATGCCGTCCATCGCGCTGGTGCTGACCGGTTCGCTCTTCGGCTGGGCTTTTGACAACTTGGGGGCGAGCGCCTTCTTCGCCATCTGCGCCTTGATGCTCGTCGCAGGCGTCGGCATTGTCATCGCCGGCTTCCGCCTGTTTGAGCCGAAGAATTGACCCCCCCCCCCCCCCCCCCCCCC
>DAOUKU010000029.1:0-34903 GCA_034420985.1 Anaerolineae bacterium
CGCCGCAGCAGTTGCGCGTCGTGTCGCAGCTTTTGCCCTACCCCGTCATCATCACGGCGCTGGTCGTCATCATCTTCGCCTTCATTTTGGCGCGCACCAAATTCGGCCGCCACACCTACGTCATCGGCGGCAGTGAAGAAGCGGCGCGGCGCTCCGGCATTAATGTCGACCGCCACTTACTCATCATCTATATCATCTGCGGCTTCACCGCTGGCATCGCCGGCGTGCTGCATCTCTTCCGTTTCACGGCGGGGGCGCCACAAGCGGGCGAGGCAGCGCTGCTCTCGTCGGTGGCGGCGGTGGTCATCGGCGGGACGAACCTCTTCGGCGGCGAGGGGGATATCATGGGCGCGGTTGTGGGCTCGCTGATTATCGCCGTCTTGCAGACCGGGTTGGTGATTTTGAATATCGATTCTATCTGGCAGTTCATCGTGGTCGGCGTGGTCATCATCATCGCCGTGCTGGTCAATCAGCTGAAGGCGGCGCTGGAAAGTTTGCAGACGAATGCTTGAGTTTGAGCGCCATCGTAACGGCTCATGCCGCGGACAAGTGCGGGGATGGGATTTCCCCACGGACGATCTGTTGTTTGGCGGGCGATTCACAGAATCGCCCCTACAAGTTTCGCCAAGTTGTGGAAACCGACCTTGGGCGAAGCAGGGAAAACTGCTAGAGCGAGTCGGTTTGCAGTATCTGGCGCCGTCAGGCCTCCGCTGCCAAATAGGGATGGGTGGCGTAGACTGGGACCTGCGGCGTTGAGTGGGAGAGGGATTGGCAGCCAATGTCAAAAGAGATCAAGCCGATTCTGACAGCGAGAGGCGTCAGCAAGCACTTCGGCGGTTTGACGGCAGTGGACGAGGTCGACTTCGAGATTTATCCGGGCGAGGTGGTGGCTTTGTTGGGCGACAATGGCGCCGGCAAGTCGACGCTGATCAAGTGCATCTCCGGCGTTTACCGTCCGGAGCAGGGTCGGGTGGTCTTTAACGATGTCGATATCACGCATCAGCCGCCGGCCGATGTGCGCAGCCGCGGCATTGAGACGATCTATCAGGATTTGTCCCTGGCGGAGAACCTCGATGTGGGCGCCAACGTCTTCCTGGGCAAGGAGAAGACGCGGCGTCTTTTCGGTTTGATCCCGGTCACCGATGACAACTACATGCGCGAGGAAGCTTCGGGGGTTCTGGACGAGTTGGACATCCACATTCCGTCGCTGAAGCAGAAGCTGGTCAATCTCTCGGGCGGGCAGCGGCAGGCGGTGGCGATTGCGCGGGCGATGTATTGGAATGCGCAGTTGGTGATCATGGATGAGCCGACGGCGGCGCTGGGCGTGCCGGAGCAGAGGAAGGTGCTGGCGCTGATACGTTCCTTGCGCGAGCAGAATATTCCGGTCATCCTCATCAGTCATACGATGCACGATGTGATGGCGGTGGCGGACCGGATGGTGATCATGCGGCGCGGTCGGGTGGTGGCCAATATGACGCGGGCTGAGGCGACCGAGGAGCTCATCGTGCGGCATATCGTCGGCAGCGTGGAGAATGGCGAGAGCGCGGTGATGATTTGAGAATGGAGATCTGGATCAACAGGCGTCGCCGCGCGGCGAAGCACAGACTAGGAGACCCGTTGCCCATTACGTTGATTGGTAAAATGCTGTTATACTAACTCCGACGAAATTACTGATTTGGGAGTTATCATGATGGAGACTCCAAAGACCCGATACGTCAAAACTGACGATAATGAAACAGAGTCAAATGCTCCTGAATGTGTTCAGGAAGACAATGAGTTGAGCAAGGAAGACGTGCTAGATAGCTTTGAACGCGGCTTCCGGCAGATGCTTAACGGAGAGACACGGCCCGCCCTCAAATTCCTCGAAGAACTCGAAAACGAATAGGCGATGGCGTCGCGAGTTGTTGACACAACGCCAGAATTCGAAAAAGAAGTAAGGCAACTCCAGCGCAAATATCCTGGAGTAGCGACTCAGGTTCGACGTCTGGTCAAGCAGCTTTTGGACGGAGAACTGCCTGGAGACAGAGTACCGCAATCATTTGCCCAAACTTTCAAAGTTAGATTGCCAAATCCAGCAGCAAGACGGGGCAAACGCGGCGGCTTTCGCGTATATTATACGCTCTACGGCGAGGATCAAACATTCCTCATAACCATATACTCCAAAACTGAAAAGAACGATGCTAGCCTTAACGAGGTACGGCAGCGAATCTTACGTATTCAAGAGAGTGTTGATAGCAAGAATATCGGCAAGCCGTAACGCCTTGATTCACATATAGGTCTCGCCAGAGCAACCACTTTGCTTCGCCGCGATTTTCGTATGGCGACAAGTGGATTCTGAATTCATGAAGGGAAGCAGAACCATGCCCAAGACGCTCAGCCCCGGACGCTATCGCGGATTGAAGACGACGAGTCTTGAAGAGGCTGATGTCTTCGGCATCATCGCCTTCGACCAGCGCGGCAGTTACCGGAGAATGATGCCGGCCGCCGCCAGCTACGAGCAGCTCGTGCAGGTCAAATCCGAAATCATCGGCGCGCTCTCGACTGAAGCCAGCGCCATCCTGACCGACCCGGTCTATGGCTTGGGACCGGCGATGCAAATGAGCCCGAAGGCAGGGCTGCTGCTCGCCTTGGAGAAGAGCGGCTACAGCGGCGATTCGAGCTACCGCCGAACTGAACTCATCCCCAGTTGGACGCCGGAAAAAATCCGTAAGAGCGGCGCCAGCGCGGTCAAGTTCATGGTCTATTATCATCCCGGCAGCGGCGAGCTGGCTGAGGAGCTTGAGGCGCTGATCCGCCAGGTTAGGCGCGAGTGTCACGCCTGGGATTTGCCGGTATTCCTCGAGCCGATGTCCTACAGCCTCGACCGGGCCGCCCCCAAAGGCAGCGCCGATTTCGCCGAGGGGCGGGCTGAGGTCGTGATCGAAACGGCGCGCCGCTTGTCGCGCACCGGCGTTGACGCGCTGAAGATGGAATTCCCGCTTGACATCCAGTTCAATCAAGACGAAAGCGAATGGCGGGATGCCTGCCAGCGGCTCAGCGATGCTTCGGCTGTGCCTTGGGTGCTGCTAAGCGCCGGGGTTGACTTCGAGCAATTCAAACCGCAGGCGCAGGTCGCCTGTGAGTGTGGCGCCAGCGGCTTCTTGGCCGGGCGCACCATTTGGAAAGAAGCAGTCGCACTGTCCAAGGCTGACCGGGCTGCTTTTCTACATGATGTGGCAGGGGGGCGCTTGCGGGAACTGCTCGCGATTGCCGCGGCCGCTGCCCGCCCCTGGAGCGACTTCTACCGCGGGCCGGCGTCGAGGGAAAACTGGTACGAGAGTTACGTTTGATGAGCGGGAGTAGCGGGGGACCTGCTGGGCGGGAGTGGCAAATTATGCGGATATATGTTTGGCGGGGACGGAGAATCTGAAACTGTGGGCGATCCTTGGATCGCCCCTACATCTAGTATTCCCGAGTCAGGATAATTGGTTGGCATGTCCTCAATTTCACCACTCCCTGATGGGTCGCCCCTACGAGAGTTCCCGTTGTCGGGATTCGCAAGACTAACTTGGCGCTGAGGCGACTTATGGAACAGCGGCGATTTGGGAATAGCGAGCTATTTTCATCTGTCATCGGCTTCGGCACCTGGGAGATGAGCGTCCGCCAGTATGGTCATATTAATGCCGCCGATGCGGCGCGGGCGGCGCAGAGCGCCATCGACCATGGCGTCACCCTCTTCGATACCTCGGAGACCTACGGTCCTTTCACATCGGAAGCGCTCTTGGGGGATGCGCTGGGAGCGCGGCGGAAAGATGTCGTCATCGTGACGAAAGTCGGCTTCACCTTCCGCGACGACCCCGAGCACCCGGGCTTCATGAAGACCCATGAGCGCGATTCCTCCGCTCGCAACATCATCGAGCATGCCGAGGGCTGCCTGCGGCGGCTCCGGACGGATTATATCGACTTGCTGCTGATTCATTTCCATGACCACCGGACCGCGCAGGAAGAGACTATGGCCGGCTTGCGGACGCTGCAAGAGGCGGGCAAGATCCGCCATTACGGCGTCTCGAATTACACCGCGCCGATGATGGCGGCCTGCCAGCAGCACGGACAGCTTACGACCAACCAGGTCGGCTATCACCTCTTCGACCGGCGCGTTGAGAAAGCGGTCCTGCCTTATTGCCGGACGGAGGGCATCGGCTTCATGGCTTATGGCACGCTGGCTTTCGGCTTGCTCAGCGGCGCCTTCACCGCTGAAACCAGCTTTGTCGATTGGGATTGGCGCAGCCGCGGCGATGCCTTCGGTTTGCCGCTATTCCAGCGCGAGCCCTTTCTCAAGGCTTTGCGCGTGGTGGACAAGCTGAAGGCGCTGGCGGCGGATTACGGCAAGTCTGCCGCGCAATTGGCGATCGCCTGGCTGCTGGGACGGCCGGGCGTGACTGTGGCGTTGATCGGCATGCGGAACGAAAAGGAACTGCGGGAGAATGTCGCGGCGGCGGATTGGCGTTTGAGCGCGGAGGACTACGCCGCTATCGACCGCATCTTCGCCGAAGAAGGCGTACCGACCTATATTGATGCTGAACAGTTCGTTTGAGCGAGAGGTCCTGAGGCAGGCTCAAGCCAGTACGCCCTCCGCGCGCAGAGCGGCGACTTCAGCCGGGCTGTAGCCGATTTCATGCGCGACCTCATCGCTGTGCTCGCCCAGGCAGGGCGGATGGCGGCGGTATAACAGAGGCGTTTCGGACAAATGCACGGGGGTGGCCAAGGATTTGACCAAGCCCAGGGCTGGATGCTCCAGTTCGACAATCATGCCGCGCTCCAGCAGGTGGGGATCGCCCAAAGCCTCGGCGGTCGTGTTGATGCGTCCGCAGGGCACGCCGGCCGCCCGCAACTCGCGCAGCCATTCGTCACAGGGCTTGGCGCGGATGATCTCCCGCAGGATTGGCAGCAGGGCTGTATAGTTGGCGATGCGCTCGGCATTGGTCGCGAAGCGGGAGTCGGCTGCCAGTTCGTCCCGCCCGACATAGTTGCAGAATGCGCGCCAGACATTGTCGGAGGCGACGCCCAGGATGAACCAGTCGCCGTCGCTGGCTTGCACCGCTTCGTAAGGCACGACTTGCGGATGCCGGTTGCCGCGCCGCGGCGGATCGACGCCCAGGGCGAAATGTTCGGCGGCGATATTTGCCAGCCAGGTCATCTGGCCTTCTTGCAGGGACATATCGATGAATTGGCCGACGCCGCTGCGTCCCCGCGCTTGCAGCGCCGCCAGGATGCCGATGACCGTGAACAAGCCGCAGGTCATATCGGCGATGGGCGTGGGGAAACGCATGGGCGCTCCGTCCACTTCGCCCGTCAGCGCCATGGTGCCGCTTTCGGCTTGTGAGACCAGGTCGTAACCCGGCTGCCCGGCGCGCGGTCCGCTGCGTCCGTAGCCGCTGATGCTGGCGTAGATCAGCCGCGGATTGAGGGCGCTCAAGGTGTCGTAGTCGATGCCGGAGCGCTGCAGGGATGCGGTGGTCGCCAAATTGGTCAGGAAGACATCGGCATCGGCGACCAGTTGATGCATGAAGGCGCGCCCGGCTTCGGCGCGGATATTCAGGGCGATGCCGCGCTTGTTGCGATTGACCGCCAGGTAATAGGCCGATTGGTCGCCGATGAAGGGCGGCGCCCACTGGCGCGAGTTGTCGCCGACGCCGGGACGCTCGATTTTGATGACATCAGCGCCCAGATCGCCCAAGATCATGGCGGCGTAGGGACCGGCCAGCGCCTGGGTCTGGTCGACCACTTTGATGCCGGCGAGCGGCGCATTGCTGATCATGGCTGCTCCTTGCTACCCCGTCGTCTATGGTTTACCCCTCCCCGCCCCCGAAGCATCGGGGAGGGGAGCTAAGGCAGGCGAGTTCGGGATGCGGATCCAAGTTTCCGCCATCCCGCAACCATTCTTGGCGCCCCCCATTGATATGGGAGACCGAGGGGGTAAACGGGCGACTCAACAGGTCGCCCCTACTATCCCTGTGACGCTTAGCCAAGGCTGGCGGTATTGAAATTGGTGCGCCCGGAGAAGGGATGCAACTCCACGCCCGAGACATTGCCCGCCAGCACCATGAACTGCGCGAAGAAATAGGGCACAACCACCGGTCCCTCGTCCAGCAGGATTTGCTGAATCTCCTTATAGGCGGCTATGCGGGCGTCGTTGTCCGTCTCGCTGCGCGCCTGCTCGATCAACTCGTCAACGCGGGCATTGCTGTAATGTGATTCGTTCCAGACTGCTTCGGAATGGTAAGCCAGGTCGAGGAAGAGCTGCGCCACTGGTCGCGCGCCCCAGCCCGTCACGCCCAGGTCGACTTCCATCCAATCTTCGACCCAGTAGCTGTTTTCGTCCTCCAGCTGGATTTCCACGCGGATGCCGGCTTCTTCCCATTGCGCGGCCAAGGCTTGCGCCAGGTCGGGCCAATTGCCGCTGTTGGGCACATGCAGGGTCATATCCAAGCCATCCGGGTAGCCGGCTTCGGCGAGCAGAGCGGCGGCTGCGGCGGGATCGCGAGCGGGGACTTCCGCTTCCGCCAGGAAGTATTGCCCAAAGGCGGGACCGATGGGCGAGTCCTTGCCGACAGCGCCAAAGCCCAGCATGACGCGGTCCCAGATGCGGTCGCGGTCGGTGGCCAGTTTGAAGGCTTGACGAACGCGGACATCGTTGCCTGGCGCGCGGTCGCTGCGGATGCGCGCCAGGTGATGCCCGCTGGTGGGGATATCGACGGTATGGAAATTGGCGTCCATGCCGAAGCCCATAAAGCTGGAGTTGTCCAGGCGCATGATGCCGTGCGCGCTGCCGCCCTGCACCGCCGCGATGCCAGCCTGCTGGTCGTCAAAGAAGACGAATTCCAGACGTTCGATGCTGGGCGCGCCGCCCCAGTAGCCCGGGTTGGCATGCATGATGGCGCGGTCGCCGGGCAGGATCTCGTCCAAGACGAAGGGACCCGTGCCGTTGAAAACCGTGCCGATGTCTTCCGCGCCAGCTTGCAAAATGACGAACTTGTTGTCGCTGAGGTTGTAGAGGAAGTCCGGGTTAGGCGCGCTCAATTCTATGGCGATGGACTTATCGCCAGCCGCCGCAATGGATTCGGCAGCGGACAGCAAGCCAGCCACAGTGCCTTCGGCTTCGCGCTGCCAGTTGATCGTCCACAGCACATCGTCGACGCTCAGCGGGCTGCCATCGTGAAAGACGGCGTCGTCGCGGATATGCAGCGTGATTGATTTGCCGTCCTCACTGATGTCCCAGCTTTGCGCCAGACGCGGAATCAAATTGCCAGCGGCGTCGGTGTCGATCAGGTAGTCGTAAAGCGCGTTGAGAACGGCGATTTCGCTGTCGCCGGAGGCAGAGCGCGGGTCGAAGGTGGCTGGCGTCAAAAATGCCATGCGCAGCGTGTTGTCCTGCGCGCCGGCGATAGCGCCCAGCGGACCCAGCGCGATGCTGCCCACTGCCGATGATGCACCGGCGGCGAAAATTTTGAGCATGTCGCGGCGGGAGGGCGAGCTTAGGCTTGTGATATTGGGTTTCATGTCGCGTTTTCCTTACGCTTGCTTAGCCTATGGAGCTTCATTATGGCACAGCTTGGCGGCTGGCAGGAGGGGGAAGCTAACCCCGACAAGTTAGGGGGAGGCAAAGGCGGCGCAGGCGACGCAGATAGTCGCCCCTACACGGTTGGTCACGCGCGGGTACAATCGCGCCTGCTCACATGTGTCAGACGGAAGCAAGCCAATGTCCACTGTCCCTGTCATCGCCGCGGTCGGCTGTACCAAAATCGCCAGCGAGCGCCGCGACTGCAATGCCCGCGATTTGCTGATCGAAGCTGTGCTGGACCTGCTGGCGGACGCCGGCATGGACAATCTGGACGCGGTCGAACATGGGCTGGCCAGCTACGAGAGCGACCACTTCAATATGCAGATGACGCTGGGCGCTATTCTGCAGGACAGCATTGGCATGACGCCCAAAGCGAGCGTTCGCATCGAGGGCGGCGGCGCGACCGGGGCGCTGGCGCTGCGTACAGCCTGGGCGCATATCCAAAGCGGTTTGTGCGATTCTATCCTGGTCTACGGCGTGGAGAAGAACGGGCGCGGCGTATCATCGCGGACGGCCAACCAGCTCTTCGCCCTGTCGGCAGATGTCGATTGGGAGACGGCTGTCGGCGGGACATACACGGGCTTTTACGCGGCGATGATGCGCGCGCACATGGCAGCCTACGGCACGCGGGAAGAGCAATTTGCCCATGTGGCGGTACGCAATCGCGGTAACGCAGCGTTCAACCCCATCGCGCAGAAGCCGATGCAGCTGACCATTGAGGATGTGCTGACTTCGCGCCCGGTAGCGGAGCCCTATAAACTGCTGGATTGCAGCCTGCTCAGCGATGGCGCGGCTTGCCTGCTGCTGGCCAGCGAGGCTTGGGCGCGGGAGCATGTGCCGAGCTTTCGGGGGCGTCCGCCGGTCTATTTCACGGGGACGGGCTGCGGCACGGACAGGATGCGCCTGGGCGACCGCTACCCGCAGATCACCAATTTTCTCGCCAAGCAGGTGGCTGCGCAGGCAGCTTATCGCATGGCGGGCATCCGGGAGCCGCTGCGCGACATTGATGTCGCCGAGCTTTACGACAGCTACAGCGGCGTAGAGATCCAGGCGGTGGAAGATTTGGGCTGGGTGGCGCGCGGGGCTGGTGGCGCGGCTGTGGCGGGCGGCGCATTTGACCTGGACGGCGAACTGCCGGTCAATCCCAGCGGGGGCTTGCTGGGACGGGGCGCGCCGGTGGGAGCGACAGGCATCTTGCAAGCCATAGAAATCGCCCAGCAGCTTTGGGGCGCTGCCGATGCGCGGCGGCAGGTGGATGGCGCGCGCGTGGGCTTGACCGACACCCATGCCGGCATCGCCAGCATCAGCGTCGTCAATATCTTCCAGCGGCGGGACTGACGAGGTCGCCATGTCCGAGCGAGTCACGAGCCAGATCGACATCACGCGGCTGGAGTCGCCGGCGGGCGATATCTGGGCGGATTTCCGCACCGTCGAGCGAATCACATTGGAGCTGACGCAGCGCTACAACTACAGCCTGGGCAAGGCATCGCGCTTTTTTATTGAGCTGGAGAATCGGCGATTCTTCGCGACTGTCTGTGCAGAATGCGGGCAGGTCTATGCGCCGCCGAGGCCGCTCTGCCCCGCTTGTCTGCAGCCGACGGCATGGCGCGAACTGACGGGCAGGGGCAGGCTGGAGACCTGGTCGCTGCTGCATTTTTCGCCCGGCACGAATGCGGATGTCGCGGCGCTGGCGACGCCCTATGTATTGGCTTATGTGCTGCTGGACGGGGCGAGCACGCTCTTCCCACATTTGCTGCGGGCGGAGCCGGATGCGCTGGAGCGGGGCATGCGGGTGAAGGTGGCGTATCGTGATGAGCCGGTCAGCCATCCGATTCATTTGATGTATTTTGTGCCTGAAACCCCCCTCGGTCCCCCCGAAGCATCGGGGGGAGGCTGATTCCAAGCGGAGTCCGTTGGGGCGAGCCACCGGCTCGCCCGTACAACTAGCGTAGCACAGCTTACTCCAAACCCAGACGCCAGCCGTGGGCATAGACGCGCAGGCTGTTTTGACGCGCGTAGCCGACCACGCAGATGCGCCAGGCTTCCGCCAGCGCCAGGCTGATGCTGGTTGGGGCGGTGCGGCTGACGACGATGGGACAGCCCATGCGCCGCGCCTTGCCCAGCATCTCCGAGCTAATGCGCCCGCTGCAGAGCAAAACCCGGTCGCGGGCGTCGATCCCCGCCAGCAGCGCCGCGCCTGCCACCTTGTCGACGGCGTTGTGCCGCCCGACATCTTCCGCGCTGATCAGAATGCCCGTTTGGTCGCCCAGCGCCGCCGTGTGCACGCCGCGCACCGCCTGGTAGAGACGAGCCGCGCCTTGCAAGCCGCGCATCAATCGTTGCACAAGTTCGGGCTGCGCGCGGTAGTCGCTTGCCAGCGCTGGTTGGCTTTCCGAGAGTTCTTGCCCGGTCATGCCGCCGCCGCAGCCGCTGGTCAAAATCATGCGCCGGGGCAGCGCCGCCTCGCCATGTCGCAGGATGACATCGGCCACGCTGCCGGGCAGGTTGAGCTGCAGATGCCCGATATCGCCCGCGCTCTCGATGATGCCTTCGTTGTAGAGATAGCCGACGGTCAGCGCTTCCAGCTGCAGCGGGCTGCACATCATGGTCGCCAGGGACTCGCCGTTGACATAAATGGACAGCAGGCTCTCGTCGATGACGCCGCCAGCGACGATTTTCGCCGTTGCGCCATCGATCTGCGTGTAGCGGCAGGCCAAGGCGCCGGGCAGGGCATCCAGATCAGGCACGGTCGCGGTCTCGCTTGCGTCCACGGCGGGTGGCTTGCCGCAGTTCCTCTTCGCTCAGTCCCTGCTGCATACCCCATTCGATTTTGGGCTTGAGCGCGCCGGTGGGGCAGACGCCGATGCACTGCCCACAGAAGACGCAGGGCGATTCGGTCAAGCCGATGTCGAAGGCGGTGGCGACTGAAGTGTCGTGCCCGCGCTCTTTCAGGGTCAGGGCGAAGGTGAATTGCGCATCCTCGGCGCAGACCTGCACGCAGCGCCAACACAGCAGGCACTGGGCATAATCGCGGACATAGAAAGGGTTGTCGTCGATGAGTTCGGCGTCGCGTTGCTGCGCTTGCGGGAAGCGCTCGCGGTCGGCTTGGTAGTCGCCCAGCATGGTTTGGATTTCAGGCGCTTCGTCCAGGTTGACGGAGGCATTGAGCATTTCCAGGATGGTGCGGCGGCTGCGGATGACGCGCTCGTTGCGAGTTTCGACGGTCGTGTCGGGCGAAGTTTCGGCGACGCAGGCTGGCTGCAAGACGCGCCCGCCATCGACATCGACCACGCAGATGCGGCAGAGCCCGTTGGGCGTGGTGGCTTCGTGATAGCAGATTAGGGGGATATCAATGTTGGCTTGCTTGGCGGCGTCGAGGAGGGTGACGCCGCGAGCGACGGTGATGGTTTCGCCGTCGATGCTTAGCTGGATTAGGTCGTCAGCCATGGCGTTTCCTTCGGATATTGTGGGCGACTCACAGGGTCGTCCCTACAGTGTACCGCAAGCTCCCGCGTGCGTGTCTTGTAGGGGCGACCCACTCGCCCAAATTCCAGTTCGTGGCGAAACGGGCGACACAAGCGTCGCCCCTACGGAGTCCATTTCTCTGTGCCCTCTTTAGACTCGGTGTCCTCGGTGGTAAGTTTTTGCATCGCTTACTTAGCACTAGTTCTGTGGTCAAACAATCCCGGAAACTTCTCCATCGCGCTCATGACGGCCATGGCCGCCGTGTGCCCCAAGCCGCAGATGGAGGCTTCGGTCATGGTCATGCCGATATCGTGCAGGCGCTGTCCATCGCCCGGCAAGGGCGCGTCCAGCCGCTCCAGGATCTCCACCTGGCGCTGCGTGCCCAGCTGGCAGGGGAAGCACTTGCCGCAGCTTTCGTGCTGGAAGAAGCGCCCCAGCCGCCGCAGCAGGTCCCGCAAGTCGGTTTCGCTGTTAAAGACCATGATCGCGCCCGAGCCAAAGGTGCTGCCCGCCTCGCGCAAGTCCTCGAAAGTCAATGGCACATCGATTTCCTGCGGCAGCAGAAATGTCCCCGCCGCGCCGCCCATCAGCACCGCCGCCAGCTGCCCCGTCACGCCGCCGCAGGGCTCGTCAAGGAAGTCGCGCAGGCTGATGCCCGGCGCAATTTCGTAGACGCCCGGACGCGCCACATGCCCACTCACGGAAACCAGCTTGGGTCCGGCGCTGCCGTCCGTGCCGATGCCGCGAAACCAGTCCGCGCCTCGCGTGATGATGCTCGGCACTGCGCAGAGCGTCTCGACATTGTTGACGGCGGTGGGCTTGCCAAAGAGCCCGAAGGTGGTTGGGTAGGGCGGTTTCATGCGGGGGAAGCCGCGCTTGCCTTCGATGGCTTCGAAGAGAGCCGTCTCCTCGCCGCAGATGTATGCGCCCGCCCCACGCCGAATCTCGATATGCAGGTCGCCGAGCAAGTCCGCCGCTTCGGCCTCGGCGATGGAATCCGCCAGGATTTGCGCCCCTTTAGGGTATTCGCCGCGGATGAAAATGATGGCGTGCTGTGAGCCGACAGCATAGGCAGCCAGGGCGATGCCTTCCAGCAGCAGGTGGGGGCGCTGTTCCATCAGCACGCGGTCTTTGAAGGTGCCGGGTTCGCTTTCGTCGGCGTTGCAGACGATGTATTTTGGCGCGCCCGCGGCGGCACGGGTGAACTTCCATTTCAGCCCGGTGGGGAAAGCCGCCCCGCCCCGCCCGATCAAGCCAGAGGCTTCCACCTGGGCGATGACCTCGTCAGGCTGCAGGCCGCGTGCGATGTCCAAGGCCGCGTAGTCGCCATAGTCGGCCAGGGTCTGCGGCGCGGAACCCAGATTGCCATCCAGCAGCACGGAGTCGGCATCGCCGGCGGGCGTAAAATAGTCGCCGGCCCAATCGCCCAGCAGCGTGTCGGCGTCGACATGCGCCAAAGCGCGATCGGCCTCGCCCGGCGCGCTGACCAAGGCGGCCGGCGCATAATCACACATGCCCAGGCAGGGCGAATGTTCAATGCTGTACTCGCCATCCGCAGTCATCTCGCCCTCGTGGATGCCCAAGCGCGCGCAGACTTCATGCAGCACCAGGTCGGCGTCCGCAAGGGCGCAACTGGGATCCGTGCAGACGCGGATGAGGCGACGCCCGGTCGGCTGATCGTGAAAGAGCGTATAGAAACCGATGACACCGAAAATGTCAGCCTCGGGGATGCGCAGCGTATGCGAGATGCGCTGCACTTGGGCGGGGTTGATGCTGCCATGCGCCGTCTGCACATCCCACAGGATCGGCAGCAGGGCCTCGCGTCCGCGCCCACGATAACGCGCGCAAATGGCGTCGATATCGCCGCTCATGCGGGCAGGCTGTCCAGGAGTTGCGCCCGCGCCTGCTCTAGCTCCGCGGGCGTGTTGAGGTTGGTGAAGGAGCGCGCCTGGGGGTCAAAGGCGGCGTAATCGGCTTCGTCAAGGTAGCGCACGCGCATGGCGGGATAGAAGCCGATGATTTTGAGTCGGTTGCGCTGCAACTGTTGACGAATGGCGTCTAGGCAGGATTTTCGGTAAATGGCGTGCATGCCCTGTGGGTAGTCGTTCACGCGCGGCACGACGATATCCGTGTTTGCGTCCAGTTGCGCCAGCATGAAGCGCAGCAGGGCGCTGTTGACGAAGGGCATATCGCAAGCCAGCGCCAGCAGGATTGGGCATTGCCCGCGCAGCAATGCCGTGTAGATGCCGCCCAGCGCGCCTGTGCCGGGCATGGCGTCGCCGTACATGGGCAGATTCAAATGGGCGTAGGCAGCGGGCTGGTTGGTGATGAGGATGGTTTCGGCTTGTCCCAGGTCGGCGCAGCGGTCGAGGGTGTGCTGGATGAGCGGCTTGCCGGCCAGTTCGACGAAGGCTTTGTCGCGGCCCATGCGCCGGCTCTGTCCACCGGCGATGATGGCGAGGGTGAAGGGGTCGCTGCGCCGGATTGAGCAAGTCATGGATTATCGCACTTGGTCGCAAGCAGCGCTTCAAGTTGCGCGATTAGCGGCGGTAGATCTTCTATAGCGGTTTTCCACAGAATATCAAAGTCTATCTCCATATAGTCATGCACCAACAGATTTCTCATATCTATCATTACTCGCCACGGGATATCGGGGTTTTCGCTTTGCAAAGCGGCTGTCACTCTGTTGGCTGCTTCACCAATATCTTGTATGAGTTTCGCTAAACCGTTTTGCAGTATCAGGTCGCTATCTACATAGTGTTTTTCGGTTTGATTAACGAAGTCGCTCGCAATGCGCGCCCGCTCGAGCATATCAAGCAGGCGCAATCGGTCATTTTCGGGTCGTCTGCGAATAAATCTGCCTGGCGCTGCTTAGAACATCCTGACGAATATGACGATTTAGGGAATTTGGCGTTGCCAGGTCAATAGGACGGCCAACGATTTCGCTAAGTTCGCGCCAGTGACGCGCCATCGAAAAGTAGCCCACGCCCGCATCGGGGAGATATTCGACCAGAAAATCAATGTCGCTGTCGGGGCGCAGCTCCTCACGCGCGGCGGAGCCAAAGACCGACAGCCGCAGGATTGGCTGCCGAGCGCAGTATTCAGTAATCTTTTCCGTGGGCAGATGCGCCGCCAAGTACTCGTTCATGACTCTAAGCCTCCTGCCCGCATTGTAGCATAAACATGGCTACAACTGCTGGACACAGGAGCAATACCAAGTTAGTCATGCGAAAAAGCTAATTACAGGGAACGCGGAGTAAAGAGTGGACGTCCGTAGGGACTACCCGATGGGTCGCCCTGCCCCTACAGCTACTCCCGAATCTCTGAGTTCTCCGCGCCCTCTGCAGTTTAATTTCTTCGTTGGCATCACTGAGTCCTATGCAGAGAAAGAATCCGCAAAGGAGTCGCGCTCGGCGCTAATGCACATAGCGCGTGGGGTCTTTGATCGCACCTTGCCCTTCCAGCGATGCGTTCGCCCGCGCCACCTTCTCTAGCTTGACAGCCGCCATTTTGAAATCGGGAATTTTCGCCCGCGGGTCGATTTTGTCCAGCGTGAGCAGGTTGGCCGCCGCCTCCACAAAATGGAAAGGCAGGAAGAGCGTGCCGGCTGGCGAGCGCCCGGTCACCATTACCTGGCATTCCACCGAGCCGCGCCGCGAAGTGATACGCAGCCAATCCCCCGAGACCACTTGCAAGGCGCCGGCATCCTGGGGGTGCATCTCGACGATGGGCACGGGGAAGGCATCTTCCAGCCGCGAGCTGCGCGTCATGGTGCCGCCATGCCAGTGGAAGAGCACGCGCCCGGTGGTCAAGTGCCAGGGGTATTCGTCATCGGGCAATTCGCTGTCCGTGCCGTATTCCAGTTCCCAGAATTTGCCTTTGCCGCGCGGGAAATCATGCTCGAAGAGGTAGGGCGTGCCGGGATGGTCGGCACTGGGGCAGGGCCAATGCACGCCGCCTTCCTCATCCAGGCGCGCGTAGGTAATGCCGGCAAAATCGGGCGTCAGGCGGCGCATCTCTTCCCAGATGGCTTCGGCATCAGGGTAGTCGAAGCCGGCGCTGTTCTCGATGCCCAACTGCGTTTCCATGCGTAGCGCCAGTTGACAGATGATTTCCCAATCCGGCAGCGACTCCCCTACGGCTGGCAAGGCTTGGCGCACGCGCTGCACGCGGCGATCGCTGTTGGTGAAGGTGCCCTCTTTTTCGGCAAAGCTGGCGGAAGGCAAAATCACATCAGCCATTTCGCCAGTTTCGTTCATGAAAATATCGATGCAGACCAGCAAGTCCAATGCTTCCAGGGCATGCTGGGCGTGGGAGAGGTTGGGCTCGCTCATCATGGGATTCTCGCCCATGACGATCATGGCTTTGATTTCGCCCAGCAGCGCGCCATCGACCATTTCGGTGACGGTCAAGCCGGGGGTCGGGTTCAAGCTGGCGCGCCATTCGGCCTCGAACTTGCGGCGGATAGCCGGGTCCGCCACTGACTGATAGGCTGTGAAGACATTGGGCAAGCCGCCGCTATCGCTGCAGCCCTGGACATTGTTCTGCCCGCGCAGGGGGTTGAGCCCGGTGCCGGGCTTGCCAGCGTGCCCGCACATCAGCGCCAGATTGGTCAGCGACAGGGCGTTATCCGTACCATGCGTGCTCTGGCTGATGCCCATGCCCCAGTAGAAAGCGGCGCGGTCGGCAGTGGCGTACAGGCGCGCGGCTTGGCGAATGTCGGCGGCCGGCACGCCACTGACGCCCTCCGCCCATTCCGGGGTGCAATGCTCCAGCGATTCGATGTAGTCCTCGAAGCCTTCCGTACGCGCCTCGATGAATTCCGGATTGAAGAGGTTTTCGCGGACGATTGTATGCGCCATGGCCTGGAAGACCGCGACATCCGTGCCCGGTTTCTGCCGCAGCCACAGGGTCGCGAAATCGGTCAGTTCAATTTGGCGCGGGTCGATGACGATGAGTTTGGCGCCATTTACCCGCACGGCTTTCTTCATAAACAAGCTGATGACCGGGTGCGTCTCGGTGGTGTTGCTGCCGGTGACGATGAAGGTGTCCAGGCTTTCCATCTCGGCGATGCTGTTGCTCATGGCGCTGGAGCCGATGGCCAGCTGCAAGCCGGTGACGCTGCCGGCATGGCATAGGCGCGCGCAGTGGTCGACATTGTTGGTGCCCAGCAGCGCCCGCACCCACTTTTGGAAGACGAAATTGTCTTCGTTGGTGGCTTTGGCGCAGGCGTAAGTTGCGATGCTGTCGCCGCCGTGCTCGCGTACAATCGCGGATAGCTTCTCGCTGACATAATTGAGCGCTTCATCCCAGCTTGCTTCGCGGAACTCTCCGCGCGCGCCAGCGCGGATTAACGGTTTCTTCAAGCGACGTGGGTGGGTGGCGAAATCCAGCCCGAAGCGGCCCTTGACGCAGAGGTTGCCGTAGTTGGGGGCGGCGTCAAAGGGAGCTTCAACCCGGAATATCTGCCCCTGGGCGATATGCAGCTGCATTTGGCAGCCGACGCCGCAGTAAGGGCAGGTCGTGCGAACGGTTGAGTCGGGCTGCAAGCTGGTCATGGTCGCCTCCTGATTTGATTATAAGCAATATCAAGCCAAAGACTCAACTGCTGTAGGGCTGCGAAGCGGGGCGGAGGCGCGCAGACAGCCTCGGGCATGAATTATCAAAGGGGGCTCACCAGGGCTCAGGGCAGACTTGCGCCAGTTGCCAATGTACAGTTGCTAATTCATGCTATTGTATGCTTAGTTGATCTTTCACTGTAGGAGGTAACGACAAATGCTGAACCGTCTGAGAATGCTTGTCCTTGCTTTTGTGCTGGCGAGTTTGCTCGGTTTGCCGGCGCTGGCGGACGACAACCCGACAATTGCCATATTGCGCTTCGGTCCCCTGCCTTCGCTGGATATCACGGAAGGCGGCATCCTGGACATGCTGGAGGCCTATGGCTACATTTCCGCCGAGGAAAACCGCCTGCTGGAAGCACGCCAGGATTTGCAGGGCGAGAACATCACTGTCATCTGGGGCGATGCCAATTTTGATTTCCCGTCGGTGAATCTGCTGGTGGAACAGGCGCTTGATGAAGAAGTTGACGCGCTGCTGACGATCGGCACGCCGGTGACGCTGGCCGCGGTCAATGTCACCCAGGATTTGGATGATCCGCCCGCCGTCTTATTCACCGCCGTGCACAGGCCGTACGACGCGGGCATTGGCGCTGCCGCTTGCATCAAGCCAGCGCATGTCACTGGCAGCGAGATTGAAACCGATTACGACCTGGTGTTTGAAGTGCTGCTCACGCAGGATCCGCAACCAAATGTCATCGGGGTCATTTACGACCTGTCGGAAGCCAGCGGCGTTTATGGCATGGAAGAGATCAGCAATCGCGCCGCAGCGGCGGGTTTCGGCGTAGAAGTCCGGGGCGTGAGCAGGCTTGCCGAGGTAGGTTTGGCGGCCGAGGCGCTAGTGGACGCCGGCGCGGATGCCATCGTTTTGCCTGTTGACCACCTTGTGACCACTGGTTTGCCCATCATCGTGGAAGTGTCCTGGAACAGCGGCATACCCGTCTTCTACCCCAGCATGGGCGCGATCTACAGTGGCGCGACCATCGGCGCCGGCTACTCGCTCTTCTATGACAACGGCATCAATCTGGGCAGGCTGGCCACCGCTTACCTGAATGGCGATCTCGACATCGCGGCGACGGCCATCAGCGTCTCTACCAGCGACGGGATCGGCGTCAACCTGGACTCGGCCGCTGAGCAGAATGTGGAGGTGGACAGCGAATTGCTGCGAACGGCGGATGTGGTGATGCAAGGTGGGCGCCCTTCCCGCGTGTCCCCGCGGGTCTTAGCCAAAATCGCCTTGCGTGGCAAAGTGATCCCGCAAGAGCAGCGCCAAGAGGACGACATGGCGATTCTGGCCGCCCTGCAATGCACGGACGAGATGATCGCCGAGCAGCAAGCCGCATTGGACGCGGAAGCCTAACTGCAACCCCTCTCCCCCTCGGTCCCCCGACGGGTCGAGGGGAGGCTAAAATCCATGCGAAATCCCAATCGCATTTCTCGCGAAGTCGGTACGGGTTCGCGCCGCGCCTAGCCCCCACAATTTTGAAATCGCGCCCCATCGCCATTACAATCACGCGTATGCCGATTCACGCTAGCAAAGGAAAGTAACCATGAGCGGCACTGCTCGCGAGAACCTGCCCAAGACCATGCCCGCCATCGTCTGTCATGGAGCGGAAGATTACCGTCTGGAAGAATGGACGGTGCCGCAGCCGGCCGCCGGCGAAGTCCTCATTCGCGTGCAATCAGTCGGCATCTGCGCCAGCGATTTGAAATGCTATCAGGGAGCGCCGCTGTTTTGGGGCGATGACAGCCGCGAGGGCTATTGCCAGCCGCCCGTCATCCCCGGACACGAATTTGTGGGCGAGGTGGTGGCGCTGGGCGAAGGCGCTGGCGAGCAATATGGCTTGGCGCTGGGCGATATGGCCGTCAGCGAGCAGATCGTGCCTTGCTGGGGCTGCCGTTTCTGCAAGCGCGGGCAATACTGGATGTGCCAGGACAAGCACGATGTCTATGGCTTCCGGCAGGCCACCATCGGCGCCATGGCTGAGTACATGCTCTTCCCGCGTGGGGCGCTGAATTACAAAGTGCCAGATACGCTGCCCGCTCATCACGCCGCCTTCATTGAGCCGCTAGGCTGTTCGATCCATGCCGTGCAGCGCGGTGAAATCGAGCTGGATGATGTGGTGGTCATCGCTGGCTGCGGACCGCTGGGGCTGGGCATGTTCGCAGCGGCTCGCTTGAAGAACCCCCGCCTGCTTATCGCCATCGACCTGAATGACGAGCGGCTGGAAATCGCCGAGCTATGCGGCGCAGATATGAGCCTGAACCCGCGTAAGGTCGATGTGGTGGACGAAGTGCTGAAGTTGACCGATGGCTACGGCTGCGATGTTTATATCGAGGCGACAGGCTACCCCGCGGCGGTGACGCAGGGCTTGCAGATGATCCGCAAGCTGGGCACTTTCGTGGAGTTCAGCGTCATGCGCGAGCCAGTTACCGCCGACTGGACGATCATCGGCGATACCAAGGAACTCAACATTCACGGCTCGCACCTCAGCCCCTATACCTATCCCATCGCCATCGACATGCTGAGCAAGGGGCTGCTGCCGATGGAGCGCATCATGACGCATCAGCTGCCACTGAGCCAGTTCCATGCGGGGATGGATCTCGTTGCGGCAGGGACGGAGTCAGTGAAGGTGACGCTGACGCCATGACCGCTTCCCTCGCCGGCAAAGTCGCCATCATCACCGGCGCCAGCAGCGGCATTGGCAAAGCCTGCGTTCGCGCGCTGGCTGCGCAAGGCTGCAAACTGGCGCTGGCCGCCCGTTCCGCCGAGGTAATGAAAGCGCTGGCGGCCGACTTGCCGACCGAATGCCTTGTCCTCCGCGCCGACATGACCGCGCCAGACGACATCCTCCGCATGGTCGATAGCGCGCTGGAGCGCTTCGGGCGGATTGATGTGCTGCTGGCCAACGCGGGAGTTTATATGCCCGGGAATTTCGCAGACGGCGACATGGAAGCCTATGCGCGCATGTTCCAGCTGAATGTCGATGGCGTGATTCGCTGCGCCCATGCTGTGCTGCCGGCCATGCGCGAGCAAGGCAGCGGCGACATCATCGCGACCAGTTCCATCGCCGGGCATCACGATATCGTTGGCGAGCCCGTCTACAGCGCCAGCAAAAATGCCGTGCAGACCTTTGTGCACACGCTGCGGCGACAAGTGGCGAAGGATGGTATCCGCGTGATGTCGCTGGCGCCGGGTCCAGTCGCCAATCCCATGCAGAAGCTCTATGACGCGGAGGAAATCCGCCGGGCGGTCGAGGTGAATCTATCGCACCTCGCCTGCGAAGATTGCGCCGAGGCTATCCTCTACATGCTGTCGCGCCCACGGCATGTCACCATTCGCGATATGGTGCTGCTGCCGCAAATCGACCGCGTCTGACCGCGTCTCTTGTATCGATCAGGGAGCAAGAAAATCGCATGACTCAATCACTCACTGACAAAGTCGCCATCATCACCGGCGCCAGCAGCGGTATCGGCGAGGCAATGGCCAAGGCGCTGGCGGTGGCTGGCTGTCGTTTGACGCTGGCGGCGCGCTCGCAAGGCAAAATGCAGGCTTTGGCGGAAACGCTGGACTGTCCGACCCTGGTGGTCGCCGCGGACATGACCAAGCCCGCCGATATCGAAAACATGGTCGCGCGCACGATCGATGCTTACGGCAGGGTGGATCTGCTCTGCGCCAATGCCGGCATCTACATCCCTGGCGACTTCGCCGACGGCGATATTGAGGCGCTGTCGCGGCTGCTGGTCATCAATGTCGAGGCGGTGATGCGCTGCGCTCACGCGGTCATCCCGGCTATGCAAGCGCAAGGCAGCGGCGATATCGTGGTCACCAGTTCTATCGCCGGTTTCAGCGACATCCACTGGGAGCCGATCTACAGCGCCAGCAAGAATGCCGTGCAGACCTTCGTGCATACGCTGCGGCGGCAGTTGGCGGGGGCAGGCATCCGTGTGATGTCGCTGGCGCCGGGGCAGGTGGCGAATCCGCTGTGGGGTTTCCATGAGGCGGCAGATATCGAGCGGGTCTCGAGCGGGGAGCGCACGCATCTGACCAGCGAAGATTGCGCGGATGCGCTGCTCTTCATGCTGTCCCGCCCGCGGCATGTCACCATCCGCGACTTGGTCATCCTGCCGCAGAATCAGGTGAATGTATAAAGCCTTTGCATTGCTCGCGAGATCGAGGGGGTTATCCGCGCAGGTGGTCGGCCAGGCGCAGCGCCAGCGCCACAATCGTCAGTGTGGGATTGGCATAGCCGCCGGTGGGGAAGACGGCGCTGCCGGCGATGTAGAGGTTGTCGACGCTGTGCAGGCGCGCATTACCATCCACGATGCCAGCGGACGGCGAGGCAGCCATGCGCAGCGCCCCCATGTGATGATCGCCGGTTTCCAGCGCGCCAGGCGCCGGCGGTAAAGTCCAGGACTCAGCGCCGCCGGACACATCCGTAATCATCTCGACGCGGCTGCCACCCCGCGCCCGCAGGTAGTCCATCGTCAAGTCCAGCGCGCGGACAGCGCTGCGTTTGTCGGTGTCGTTGAGCCGCCAGTCGACATGCGCCACCGGCTGCCCGAAGATGGGATCGCGCACTTGTGGATTCAAGGTGATGCGGCTGCTTTCGTCCGGCGTCTGCTCCCAGTTCAGGTTGACGATCGCCTCCCGTCCATCATCGCTGAAATACAGAATGATGCGGAAGTTGCCGATTTGCTCCTCCAGCAGGGTTTGATGCCGCGCCGCCAGGACGCCCCAGGCGTTGAACATCAGGTATTCGAAGACTAGTTCGGGATTCACCAGAGGCCTTGCCATGTGCTGATACGCGCCGTCAGGTTTCTCGGGCGGCTTGAGGCGGATTTGCTGCTCGCGGAAGAAGTTGCGGATGTCCACGGGCACGGGCGCGTCAAAGGTCACGCGGGCGGCGTTGGTCAGCAGCGGATGCACCATGAAGCCGCGCCCCAGCATGTCGCGCGCATTGTTGCCCAGGTCGCCGGAGAGCTGTAGCAGGCGGACATTTTCGATGCCGCCGCAGGCCAGCACATAGCGCCCCGCCCGCGCTGCAAAACGCCCGCCCGCCTGCCCGTCAACAAGGGTGGCGCATTGCAAGCCGGTGACATGCCCGCGGCCGGCGTCCGTGTCGATATGCAGCAAATGCGCGTTGAAAAGCACACAGATATTGGGCGCGTCGCGCAGCAACCCCCGGAATTGCACCTGGAAGTCATGCAGGTTTTCTTCGTACTGGGCGCGCATGATAGCGCCTTGCAAGGCATCGCCGGGCAGGGCATCAAAAGGGCGGGCGTACAACACGCGCCGCCAAAATGGCATGTCTTCATAGTTAAAAGGACCGAAGCGCCCGAATTCATGCGCAGCCGCGTAGTAAGGCGCCAGCTCGTCCATGTCGATGAGCCAACTGGCGTCGCGGTAGCCCGGGCGCGGCAGCATGTCGGCGGCATCCAGCGGACGCGCCCAGAAGCCGAAATGGTTGGTCGTGCCACCGTACATATTCAAGCGCGAACGTTGCAGAAAGTCGGGGTCGACGCCGCGCAGAAAGTCGCCCATGGTGCCGCCGTAGAGCGATTGACGCGCTGTATCGGGCAGTCCTTTGTCGCCGGGCGAGCCACTGACCAGCAGCAGGACTTGCAGGGAGGTGTTGGCCAGCCGCTGCGCCATGGCGATGCCGGCCGCGCCCGCGCCCACAATGCACAGGTCGAAGCCGCGCAGGATCGTCCCATCCGGCAGATGCTCGGCGTGACGGTACATGATCAGCTCCTTTGTTGAGTGCTCTGAATCCCGCGCGCCAGCCAAGCCGCGCCCAGAATTGCGCCGTCTTCGCCCAGCTGCGAAGCCCGCACCTGTACGCGCGCCGAAACCGCCCGAAACGAATAGTCACGCAGGGACTCGCGGGCTGGCGCTAGCAGCCATTCGCCAGCGCCGGCTACGCTGCCGCCGATGACAAAAAGCTCGATATTCAGGGTCATGGCCAGGGAGGCGATGGCAATGCCAAGCGCGCGTCCGGCCTCGGCCAGCACTTGACGCGCCGCCGCCTCGCCATTTCGCGCCCGTTCGGTCACCTCCGCACCGTCAATGCGCTCGCCAGTGGCCGCCAGATAATGACGAGACAGCGCCGGTCCGCTGGTGTAGGTCTCCAGGCAGCCGCGCGAGCCGCAATGACAAAGATGCCCGGCAGGGTCGACGGTCATGTGTCCGGATTCGCCGGCGCTGTTGCTCTCGCCATAGATCAGCGCGCCTTGATAGATGATGGCTGCGCCAACGCCGGTGCCGATGACGATGTAGATCATGCTGTCGCGCGCTTGCCCGGCGCCGACATGGAATTCGCCCAGAGCCGCGACTTTGGCATCGTGATCCAGCGCAACCGGCAAGCCCAGCCGCTCACTCAGGGCGCGGCGGAAGGGACTGTTGGAGATGCCGGGCAGGTTCACCAGGGTCAGCAGGTCGCCGCTGATGTGATCGACCGGGCCAGGCGCGCCAATGCCGATGGCGGCGATGCTATCGCCCGGGGGCAAATCCGCGCGCAGCGATTCGACCTGCTCGGCAATGCGCTCAATGACGCTGTGCAAGCCTTGCTGGTCATTGGTATCGATGCGGCGGCGCGACAGTATTGCATTGTCCGCGCTCACCAGCCCCAGGGCGATTTTGCTGCCGCCCAAGTCAATGCCGACGACCGCGCTCATGCCAGCAGCGCCTTGCCCTGCAGGTGGTCGGCGACGCGCAGCGCCTGGGCGCAGATGGTCAGCGCCGGGTTCATGGCGGTGGAGGACGGGAAGAAAGACGAATCGACCACATACAGATTGTCCAGGTCCTGCGCTTTGCAGAATGGATCCAGCACAGAAGCGCCTGGATCATCGCCGAAGCGCGCCGTGCCGCACTGATGCGAATTGGTCTCGATGCCGAGGGTCTCCGTGAAGACCAGGGGATAGCCCGCCGCCCGCATCATGCGCGCAGCCCGCTTGACCAACTGCCGATGGGCGACGCGGTTGTTGGGCTGCCATTGCACGCGGATTTCGTCGGCAGATCCCAGCAGAATGCGATTTTCTGGGTCGGGCAGGTCTTCGGACATGACCCACCAGTCAATGCTGCGCCGCGCCATCTCCCGCAGCAGCGCCTTGGGCATTCCTGGTTTGGCGGCGGAAAGCATACCGGCTTGCAGCTTGCCCAGCGCTTGGATATTGCCCATGGGAAAGGGAAAGTCTTCATCGCCAAAATAGTAATCGTTGACCGCCACGGTCTTCTGAAATGTAGTCGGGTTGATCTTGTGCGGGGCGACCGCGGTCAATGCCGTGTTGTTATGAACCATGTAATTGCGCCCCAGCATGCCGGAAGAATTCGCTAGCCCGTCCGGATGCATGGCATTGGCTGAGCGCAGCAGCAGCGCCGCTGAGTTGACGGCGCCGCAAGCCACAACGATGCGGTCGGCGGATAGCGTGAGGGTCTCGCCAGCGCGATCAACCTCGACGCCGGTTGCGCGCCTGCCCCTGTTGTCGGTGAGGATGCGCAGCGCCCGCGTATGCGTCCACAGCTCAATGCCGGCGTACTCCAGGGCTGGACGAAGCAGGCAACGTTCGGCATCGCCCTTGGCATGCAGCTTGCAGGGGAAGCCGTCGCAAGTCATGCAGCGGATGCAACTGCCGCCCTCATGCCAATCCACCGCCATGGGCAAGCTGTAGGGGTGAAGCCCTTGCGCGCGCAGCTTTTCACATAGCTGGGCAATCGCTGGCTCATGGGGCAGGGCGGGATAGGGATAGGGACTGGCTCGCGGCGGCTCGCAGGGGTCTTCCCCGGCGCTGCCATGCACAAAAAAGAGCTTCTCCGCGATCTCGTAGTAGGGCTCGAGCTCTTCATAACTGAGGGGCCAGGCGGGCGATGTGCCGCCTTCGTGTTCCAGCGCTTCAAAGTCTTCGCTGCGGAAACGCGGCAGGCAGGCGCCATAGACCTTGGTATTGCCGCCGACGAAGTAGTGCACACCCGGTTTGAAGCCCTGTCCTGTGCGAGCGTCAATCCATTGCTCGGCGGGTTTATAGCGGTTCTGCCCAAAGACGGCTTCGACCTGCCAATTCTGCGGCTCCTGGGGCAGAGTTTCGCCGCGTTCCAGCAGCAGGATGCGCGCTCCGCTCTCCCGCAAGCCATAAGCTAGCGCGCCGCCGCCCATGCCCGTGCCAATGATGATGAAGTCGAGGTTGTCTTTCATTTCATGCTTGTCTCAATTAGCCAAAGAAAAGCCTAACTACAGAGTGCTCAGAGGGCACAGAGAAAATGCTAATGCAGGGGCGACCTGATGAGTCGCCCACACACGCGGTTGCCAAACGCGGGCGACACAAGTGTCGCCCCTACGGCTTTCGAACAGGACGGGATTGTTCGGGCGACTCACAGACCTCAACTCTCTGTGTCCTCTGTGTCTCTGTGGTGAATTCTTCTAGCCCGCCACATCCACCCAGCCGCCGCGGGATGACGATGCTTCCGCCGCCGCCATGACGCGCTGGATATGCAGCCCGTCGGCGAAGGAAGGCGCAGGCTGGCGGTCCTCCCAGATGGCGCGGATGAATTGGTACTGACATTCGGCATGGGCGCGCATGAAGCCGGGCGTCATGGACCAATCCGGCGCGCGCTGCCCGGCATATTTGCCCACCGCCTGCACCTTGACGAAGCCGCGCTCCCGCTCGCTTTCGCGCGCGTCATAAATTTGCAGCCAGCCTGGCTGGCTCAGGTCAAAGCGGATCGCGCCTTGGTCGCCGAAGATCTCCAGCACGACATCGTTAGTCGCGCCCGTGCCCATGCGCGAGATTTCCACGCTGCCCAGCGCGCCAGCGGGCGTTCGCATCTGCAGCAAAGCGATATCGTCGACATCGACAGGCGCCATCTGGCTGGCGCCGGGGGCGGCTGGACGCTGCGGAATCAGCGTATCCAGCGTAGCATTGACGGCGCTGAACTCACCCAGCAGGTAATAAAGCAAGTCCAAAATATGCGAGCCCAGGTCAAAGAGCGCGCCGCCGCCGGTGACCTCGCGCTGCAGCCGCCAGGACATGGGCTTGGCGGCGTCGATGTAGCTGGAGCGGTGGTAACGCCCGCGAAAGGAGAACAGGCGTCCACAAAAGCCCGCGTCCATCAATTCTTTGGCGCGCGCCAGGGCTGGGAAGAAGCGGAAATTGAAGGTGAGCTGCGCTTTGAGGCCGGCTTTCGCTACGGCAGCCGTCATTTGAGCGGCTTCCTCGGCGTTCATGGCCAGGGGCTTCTCGCAATAGATATGCTTGCCCGCGGCGGCGGCGGCCAGGGCAATTTCGTGGTGCGAGTTGTTGGGCGTGCAGATGTCCACCGCGTCAATCTCGGGCAAGGCCAGCAGATCGCGATAGTCGGCGCTGTAGTGCTGGCAGCCGATTTCCTCCGCGGCAGCGAGAGCGGTGGAGTCACGCGTAGTGGCGACGGCGGCGATGTCTATGCTGTCGGCGGGCAAGCCGTAGTGAAAGGGGATGGCGCGGTAGGCAGCCGCATGTACGCGCCCAATGCCGCCATAGCCGATGAGTCCGATTTTGAGCTTGGACATGGTCAATTTCGCTCCTCTGCGCTGGCGGCGTCCATCACGGCGCGTAATTTTTGGACGGCGGCAGTGATTTCGCCGGTGCCGGGCTGTAGCCTGCCGGCCGGTCCTTTGAGCAACGGCGATGAGAATTCGCCGACGGTCATGCCCGCCTGGATGAAATCCGCGACATTCCCCGCGTTCAAGCCGCCATCTTCCATCAGTTCGATGCAGTCGCCCATGCCCGCCGCCTTGATCATCTCGTGCAGCTGGCGCAGGGTGTCGACTACGCTGGGGTCGATGGTGTGCGGGCTGGCGCTGCCGGCCGTGGCTTTCCAGAAGGGCGCGCGGCTCTCGTATTCAATGATGTCGACATGCGGGTGGATGAACTGCTCAAAAGCGACAGCCGGCAGTCCTTGCCAAGCCCAGACGCCGACTTTCAAGCCCAGTTTCTCTTTGATGTAGGTGATGTTCTGGAAGATCATCTCGTTGGTCGTCTCCAGCGGCAGGCTGATCAAACTGACGCCGAGATCGGCAAGCTGGTCGAAAACACTGAAGCTGGGGCGCATCATCTGCAGCTGCGCTTCGACTTCCAGTTTGGTGCTGCGGCAGACGGCTTCAATAATATCGTAGCCGCCGCGGGGCATGGCGAAATCCATGTACTTGCCGTCGCGCACTTCAATATGCAGCCAGTCGACGCCAGCCGCTTCCAGTTCTTGCACAGTCGCGCCCAGCACGGCGTAGTCCGCCCAAAACAAGCCAGCCGCGATTTTGCAGCGCGCGCTTACTTCTCCGATTGGCATGTGTGCCCTCCTAAATCCCTTCGTCTACCCCCCTCGGTCCCCCCGAAGCATCGGGGGGAAGGTTAAATCTGCGCGGATTGCGTCGACATGAAGGCGTTGTAGCCCTGTGGGCGAGTCACCGCCTCGCCCCTACATTCATCCGCACAAGACAATTCGCCATCTCAGCCATCCAGCACAGAGGCGGCCGTCGCCTCATCCGTGCAGAGCACATCGACGCCACCACTGGTCAAGGCGGCGCGGATGGCAGATGCTTTGTTCAGCCCGACCGCCACGGCGATGGTCTCCGGCACGGCGCACAATTCCGCCAGGGTCACGCCGATGATGCGCCCGTTCAGCTCGCAGGGGAAGAGCCGCCCGCAGTTGTCGAAGATTTGCCAAGCCATGTCGCCGGCCGCGCCGCGCCGCCGATACTCCCGCAGCTGCGCGGAGTGTGCCACGCCAGCGCGCACAAACCCGGATGTGACGGGGTCAAGATCACCGATGCCCACCAATGCGATATCAGCGCGCCGCACTTGCGCCAGGGTGTGCCCGACCACAGCTTGCCGACGGATGACGGCGGCGGCTTCGGCATTATCCGCCAGCAGGGGTGAGGAAAGATATTGCGCCTGCCCGCCCAGTTTCTGCGCCAGCTGCCGCGTCAAGGCTGAGCTGTCGTATTCTTTCAGCGCTTGCGGCAAGCTGCCGGTGGCTTGCAGGACGGTGACATCCGCCTGGAAGTCGCGGCGAATGGCGCTGATGACTTCGTAAGTGCTGCTGCCGAAGCAGATGGACATGGTGGCGCCGGCTTGCAGCACAGTCTCCAGATAACGTGCCGCCAAGAGCGCCGTCTGACGCAGCAGCAGCGCCGCATCCCCCGCGCCCGATTGCAAGACCAGCGCCGTCCGCAAGCCGAATCGCTCCCGCAGCCGCGATTCCAGTTCGCCCGCGCGTTTCAATGGATAATCGATGAGGATGCGCACGACTTGGGTTTCGCGGGCTTCTTTCAGCAGGCGGTAGACCTTGACGCGCGAAAGATCCAGGTCGGCGGCGATTTGGCTCTGCGTCAACTCGCGCTCGTAATACATGGCGGCGACTTTAGCCAGCAGTTCGTGATGCGCGGAATCCAGCATAGTCATCAGCTAAGCGACTCCAAGAAAGTAATGCAAATTCTTAGCATCGAGGACACCGAGTATGAAGAGTGCGCAGAGATATGGGCTTTGTATTGCCTCGTTTCCTCTGTGGCAAGTTGCATTGTCTAGACTCCCGCCCGGTTGCGGCGCAGGATCTCGTTGCTGGCTTGCGGAGTCGTCGGCTGATGACCGGGCAAGGGCAGCAGGCGCTGGTGAATCATGTCGATGATGGCGGCGACGCTGGGGAAGAAGCAATCGTCCAGCTCGGCCGGCGGCGTGATCCAGTTGCGCGCGCCCAGCACGGCGATCGGCGCGTCCAGATAATCGAAAGCCAGCTGACTCAGGTTGGAAGCCAGACTGTGCAAGAAGGAGCCGCGCTCGGTTGCATCCGAGACCAGCAAGACTCGTCCAGTTTTGCGCGCCGACTCCAGCAGCGGCTGCAAATTCAGCGGATTCAAGAAGCGGGCGTCGATGACTTCCGCGCTGAGCTGATGTTGGCTTTGCAGGGTCTGCGCCGCCTCCAGCGCCCGATACAGCGCTGCGCCGATGCTGATGATGGTGATGTCGCCGCCTTGGCGGTGGATGTGCGGCTCGCCTTCGGGGATTTCGTAATCCTCAATCGGCACGCCGCCGGGGAAAAGCGTCTCCGGCTGGCTGTAGAGGCGCTGGCTTTCAAAGAAGACGACGGGATCTGTGCCGCGCAGGGCGGTGATGAGCATGCCTTTGGCATCGTAAGCGGTGGCGGGGAAGTAGACTTTCAAGCCCGGAATATGCGCCACCAGTGAGCTCCAATCCTGGGAGTGCTGCGCGCCATATTTCATGCCCACGGAGACGCGCAGCACCAGGGGCATGCGCAAGGCTTTGGCGGACATGGCTTGCCACTTGGCCATCTGGTTGAAGATTTCGTCGCCCGCCCGCCCCATGAAGTCGCAGTACATCAATTCGGGCACAGCGCGTCCGCCCGCCAGCGCATAGCCGACCGCCACGCCAACGATAGCCGCTTCCGAGATGGGACTGTTGAAGAGACGGTGATAGGGAATGGCTTCCGTCAAGCCGCGGTAAGCGCCAAATGCCCCGCCCCAATCGCGATTTTCTTCCCCAAAGGCGATCATGGTCGGGTCGCTATAGAAACGCGCCAGCATGGCTTCAAAGATGGCTTCGGCATAGGTCAAAGTGCGCAATTTGGGGCTTGGCGCGCCACTATCGTCGAGGAAGCCATAGCGATGCTTTTTTGCGGTGACGCTGAGGCGAGTCTCGTCTATGGGCAAGCTGACATCCGGTTGGCGATCGTCCAGCGCGTCAACTTTTTGATTGGAGAACATCAGCGCCCCAATGGCGTCATTGGCTGGGTCGAGGCGCGGCGACAGGTCCAGGTCAATGGCGGCGCGAATGATTCGCTCAATCTGTTCAATGATGCCGGCGTCGAGGTCATCCAGCTGGGCGCTATCGGCGTAGCCGTTTTCACAGAGATAGTCGCCATAGCCGCGGATGGAATCCTGCGCGCGCCAGAGTTCGATTTCGGCGCGCTCGCGGTAGGAGGAGGCGTCGCTGGGCGAATGCCCGCTGTAGCGATAGGTGACGACATCCAGCAGGGCGGGGCCGCGACCCTGCAACAGCAGTTCTTTTTTGCGGCGGGTGGCATCCGCGACAGCCAGCGGGTCATAGCCATCGACGCGCTCGCTGTGCATAGCATCGGCATTGACGCCCAGGCCGACTCGCGCCAGCATGCCATGCCCAAGCGTTTCGCCCTGGGGCTGCCCGCCCATGCCATAAAAATTGTTGACAAAATTGAACAATATCGGCGGCGCGCCACCCAACTCGGCATCCCAGAGATTGTGATATTGATCCATGGCGGCGAAATTGAGCGCTTCCCAGACTGGACCGCTAGCCACGGAGGAGTCGCCGATATTGGCGATGACGATGCCGGCTTTGCGGTTGACGCGTTTGAAGAGGGCCATGCCCAGGGCGATATCCGCGCTGCCGCCGACGATGGCATTGTTGGGCATGATGCCAAAAGGCGGGAAGAAACTGTGCATGGAGCCGCCCATGCCGCGGTTGAAGCCCGTGTCGCGCGCGAAAATCTCGGCATAAGCGCTGTAGATCAGCCAATCCGCCGCCAAGTCCGCTTCGTTTTGGGTTGTCTTGAGCGACTCTACAACTCGCAGCGCCGCGCCGCCCATGCTGTCCGCCATGATGTCCAGCAGCTGCTGCGCCTCCAGCTGGCGGATGGCGGCGAGACCCTTGGCCAGGATTTCGCCATGGCTGCGGTGGCTGCCCAGGATGAAATCCCCTGGCTGCAGCGCCAGGCATTGTCCGACAGCCGCCGCTTCCTGCCCGATGGCCAAGTGGGCGGGACCGCGATGCTCGTAAGCGATGCCACGGTAGCTGCCCTCTTTTTTTATGCTGTCCAAAGCCGTCTCGAACTCGCGGATGAGTCGCATGTCGTGATAGACCGTCAGCAACTGCGCCGGCGAATAGCAATCGGCTACAGCCTGCGGGTCGCGCCTGTAGACGTTGACGGGGATTTCCGGCGCGCAGATGAGACCGGGGCGCCGCGCTTCGGTCGGGTCAATAGTCAGGGATTTGGGCATTGCGGAGTCCTAGTCAATTCCACAGAGGGCACAGAGGATTTGTGTGGGGGCGGTGGGCGTCTCAGCGAGGCGCCCCTACAGCATCCGCCGCGGGCGAGAGTGCGCGTCACTACCCGTCCCCCAGCGCCAGCAGGTCAATATCAGCGATATTTTTGCTAAGGGCAGCCAAGAAGCGCGCGGCCGGCGCCCCATCCACGACTTGGTGATTGATGGTCAGCGACAGCCCGATATGCGGGACGAAGGCCACTTCGCCAGCGCGCTCGACGGCTTTCAGTTGGATGTTGCCGACGCCCAGCAGCGTCACTTGCGGCGGATTCAAGACCGGCGTGAAGCTCTCGATGCCATAGTTGCCCAGGTTGCTAACGGTGAAAGTGCCGCCTTGCAGCTGGTCGGGCAGGATTTTGCCGCTGCGACAGGCTGCCGCCAGCTCCTGCGCACGAGCCGCCAAACCCCGCAGCGACAGTTTGTGGGCTTCGCGAATCACGGGAACGAGCAAGCCGCGTTCGGTATCAACCGCCTGGGCCAGATGTACAGCCTGGTGCTGATATATGATGTCGTTTTCAAAATGCGCATTGAGGGCGGGGAAGTTCGGCAAGGTGCGCGCGACGGCGTAGAGCAGCAATTCGTTGATGCCAATATCGCGAAGACCAAGCGCCGCATCGCTAGCTTTGAGGCGGGCGCGGAAACTCCGCAGCGCCGCAGCGTCGGCACTGGCGTTGAGGGTTAGTTGGGCGCTGCTTTGCAGGGAATGCAGCATACGCTGGGCGATGAGTTTGCGCGTCCCCCGCAGCGGGATTTCTTTGACTCCGCGCGAAGGCGCTATCGGCAGGAGGTCGGCTTTAGTGACCCGCCCACCGCTGGACTCGCCAAGCTGATAGTCGCCGCTGGCCAGCATATTCTGGGCGACGGGCGTGACGTTGGGGCGGGCGGCCAAGGCGGCTTCAATGTCGCGTTCGATGATGCGCCCTTGCGGACCGCTGCCCTGAAGACCGCTGGTATCCAGCTGTTTGCGCTGTGCCAGATTGCGCGCGCGGGGGGAGATGCGCTGGCGGGCGGCGTCAGCAGGTTGCGCGGGCGGCAGGTCCGCTTGTGGCAATGGCGATATGGCCGGCGCAGCTGGCTGGGACGCGGGCAGCAGCTCGTCAATGGATTCGCCTTTGACGCCGACGATGGCGATATCGGCTAGCACGGGGGCTTCGTCGCCGACAGCCACCAGTTGCGCCAGCAGGGTGCCGGTGGCGGAACTTTCGACCTCCAGCGTGGCTTTGTCGGTTTCAATCTCGCAGAGCAGATCGCCAGCGCGGATGTGGTCGCCGACCTGGGCGTGCCAGGCGAGCAGGATGGCGCTTTCGACTGTGTTGCCGAGCTTGGGCATGACGATGGTTTCCGCCATGGACAGCCTCTGTGCATTTGCACAGCAGAAGTTCACTTGCACAGAGTGTAGGGTGGAGTGGCGAGCTTGTCAAGTGGAAAGCAAGCCCAAACGCTTACCTACAGAAGTAAATCCAAGTTAGTCATGCGAAAACCAACCACAAAGGGCGCAAAGGGTGAGATACGGGCGACACAATGGCTCATTCCATGATGGCGGAGTTTGGGGTTGGCAGGCGCTGTACTTACTCCGCCATGTCCGCAAAGAGAGGTTTCAGCGCCTGGTAGGCAGCCAGGTAGCGCTGGTACTGGCGAGCGTAGTGTCGCTTATGCCGGGGATTGGGCTGCAGGACGCGCGTGCCCGGCGCCGCTTGGATCGCATAGCTATCGTGTTTGCCAGCAGCCACCTGCGCCGCTCGCAGCGCCCCGTGCAGACCAGCGTGCTCCGCGTCCGGCGGCAGATGCGCGGGCAGCCCCAGAATATCCGCGAACAGCTGATTCAGTTGCAGATTGCGGGCCCCGCCCCCGATCAGCGTCAAATGCGGCGGAGGCGCTGGCATCAGCGCGGACAGCGTATGTCGGTAGGCAAAAATCATGCCTTCCAGCACAGCGCGGTAGAGCTGCGGACGCCCGCTGTCGGAGGCGAGACCGACAAAGGCTCCGCGAGCCAGGGGATCGCTGAAGGGTGCTCGCTCGCCTTGCAAATAGGGCAGAAAGACCAGCTTGCCCGGCTCGCATGCGGCAGCCGCAGCGATGATTTCGTCGTAGCTGGCATCGCTGAACAGCTTGTGCAGCCAACTGAGGTTGCCCGCGCCCGTCATCATGGGCACGACCTGGATGAAATGCCCGCTTTTGGGGTGCGCCAGGCTCATCACGCCATCCCCCGCAGCGCCGATCTCCCGCGCGCTAAAACCGACCCAACCGCTGGTGCCGATATAGGCGTAGGCGGGTCCTATCTCGCCAGAGCCCGCGCCGATCGTGGCTGCGCCGGCATCGCCAGGTCCGAGATGCACTGGCGTCGCGGCCGGCAGTCGCAAGTCACGCGCCGCCTCCGCATGTAGCCGCCCCACGCGCGCGCCGCCAGGCACGATGCGCGGCAGCAAATCCAGCACCCAGCCCAGCTCCAGCCGCCCCAGCATGTCCGCGTCCAGCAATTTGCCCGCCGCCAGCTGCCAGAGACCGGTGGTTGCCGCGGTGGTACTGTCGGAGGCGCGCTGCCCGGTCATGCGCATGGCGATAGCGTCAGCGCCGCCCAGCAATAGATGCCTGGCGCGAGCGACGGTCTGCGCTTCGTGAAGTTGCAGCCAGCGCAACTTCGCCAGGAGGCTGCCGGCATTTTGACGCGCGCCCGTCAGCGCGGTCAGCTCGGCATCAGGGACCAGCGAGAAGATGTCTTCGATTTCTCTGCGGGCGCGGGTATCGCTGTAGAGAATGACGGGGCGGATGAACTGCCCTGCCGCGTCCAACAGCACGATATCCTGCATTTGCCCGGTCAGCGCGATGCCAGCCAGCTGATCCGGCGCAAGCGCGCGACAGCAGTTGCGTACAGCCCGCCACCACTGCTCAGCCTCTTGCTCGACGATGCCGCCCTCGCCATGCTGCGTCGGGTAGGATTCTTCGACGCTATCCAGGACTTGCCCTTCGCGGATCAGGGCGGCTTTGGCGCTGCCGCTGCCGATGTCAAGGATCAGCCAGGACGCGCTCATGGCGACTCGCCCTGCCCCGCCCGCAGACGCCGCAGCCACAAGGGCAGCCGCAATCCCTTTTGCGATACGCTGCTCAGCGTAACAGCCAGGATAATGATGACGCCGGTCAGAATCTGCTGGATGTAGGTATCAATTTGCATCTGTGTCAAGCCGTTGGCGAGCACGCCCAAAATCAACACGCCGACCAGGCTGCCCAGCACATTGGGCTGAGCCTCTTCGTTCATGGTCATGCCCAGGAAGACGGCCGCGATGGCTTGCAGCATCAAGCCTTCGCCCTGGGTCGGATGGGCGGTGGACAAGCGGCTGAAGAGCATCAAGCCAGCCACAGCCGCCCCCAGCCCGCTGATGACGAAGCTGAGCATGCGCAGCCTAGCGATGCGTATGCCGCCAAAACGCGCCGCTTCCATATTGCCGCCGATGGCATACAAGCGCCGCCCGACGATGGTATAGCGCAAAATGATGAAGACCAGCAGCAGCGCCAGCGCCGCCACGACGGTCAAATTGGGAATCGTGATGTCGCCGATGGCGATTGCGCCGCGCCCAAAGCTGGAAAACTCGCTCGGGATCACCCTGCCGTAGATGGACGCGCCGCCACTGGTGTAAAGCGCCAGCCCGCGGAAGACCGTCAAGGTGCCGAGAGTGGCGACAAATGCTGAGATGCCGACGCCCGCCACCAGCAGTCCATTCAGCGCGCCGCCGGCCAAGCCCACCAGCAAGGCCAGCGCCACGGCTTGTGAGACGCTGCCACCCTGTTGAAAGCTCACGCCAGCTACGATGCCCACCAGACTGGCCATGGCGCCGACGCTCAAATCGAAATCGCCGCTGACCATCACAATGGTCATGGTGAAAGCCACCACGCCCAAAATGCTCATCTGCCGCGTGATATTCACCCAGTTGGGCAGGGTCATGAAGGTCTGCGGGCGCTGCGCCCAAAAGAAGAGCACGATGGCCAAGAAGCCAATCAACGTGCCATAACGGCGCAGAATGCTGGAGAAATGCAGATCTTGTGGCAAGTCAAGTAGTCCCAAGCTGGTGCTGCTGGTGTCTATTGTAGCGAGGGATTGGGCGCAGGGGCAGTGCCTTCAAAGCCTGTACAGCCCCCCCCCCCCCCCCCCCCCCCCCCCCCACCGG